>CAWISQ010000011.1:0-24086 GCA_963838825.1 uncultured Actinomycetota bacterium | reverse complement strand
CGGGCCCGGAGTGCGGATGGACCGCGGGGTGATTGCTAATCAGTCAGCTGACGGATGTCTTGCGCTGCAAATTGCAGCAGTGTTTTCAGTACTGGATGCACAAGGCCTCCCCTCGGCCGAAAGGCGATCTTATGACCGGCGCTGCCTGGAACGACGTGAAGTTCCTGACCATCTACGAGCTGGCGGTGATGATGCGGATCTCCAAGATGTCCGCCTACCGCCTGGTGCGAACCGGGGAGCTGGAGGCGATCCGGGTCGGCCGGTCCTATCGCATCCCCGAGCAGGCCGTGATCAGCTACATGCGCGACGCGGCCTTCACCCCGACCGGCCTGGCCTCGTTAAAGCCGACCGAACGACCGTCGGCTGAATGACGGCCGGCTCAGCCTCCCGCCTTACCGTGACTTTACGTGGGACTCTCATTGCTCAGAACGCCGAGGCCACCGTCAAGGGCGAGGCGAGCCTGTCCAACCAGGTGAGCTGCCCGGTAAAGGGGAGGCCGACCCGTCGGGGTCGGCCTCCGCACTGCTCAAGCGGTGAAGCGAATCGGACTAGGCGACGTCGAACCGGTCCAGGTCCATCACCTTGTACCAGGCGGCCACGAAGTCGGCCACGAACTTCTCCTTCGCGTCGTCGCTCGCGTAGACCTCGGCGAGGGCGCGGAGCTCGGAGTTGGAGCCGAAGGCGAGGTCGACTCGGCTGCCGGTCCAGGCGACGGAGCCGTCGGCGGTGCGCCCCTCGTAGGTCGCGCCGTCCTCCGACGTCGGCGTCCAGGTGGTGTCGTAGTCGAGCAGGTTGACGAAGAAGTCGTTCGTCAGCACCCCTGGGGTCTGGGTGAACACGCCGAGCTTGGACCCGTCGTAGTTCGCGCCGAGCACCCGCAGGCCGCCGACGAGGGCCGTCGTCTCTGGCGCGGTGAGCGTCAGCAGGTTCGCCTTGTCGATGAGCAGGTACTCGGCCGGGAGCCGGAGCCCCTTGCCGAGGTAGTTGCGGAACCCGTCCGCCTTCGGCTCCAGGTAGCTGAACGACTCCGCGTCGGTCTGCTCGGCCGTCGCGTCAGTCCGGCCCGGGGTGAAGGGCACCTCGACGGTGAAGCCGGCGTCGGCGGCGGACTTCTCCACGCCCGCGTTGCCCGCCAGCACGATCAGGTCGGCCAGGGAGATCTTCTTCCCGTCGGACGCGCTGGCGTTGAAGGACTGCTGGATTCCTTCCAGGGTCCGCAGCACCGAGGCGAGCTGGTCGGGGTTGTTGACCTCCCACCCGCTCTGCGGCTCGAGCCGGATCCGCGCGCCGTTGGCGCCGCCGCGCTTGTCGCTGCCGCGGAACGTCGAGGCCGACGCCCAGGCGGTGGAGACCAGCTGCGATACGGTCAGGCCGGAGGCAAGGACCTCGCGCTTGAGCCCGGCCGCGTCGTCCGCGCTGAGCAGCTCGTGGTCGACCGCAGGGACCGGGTCCTGCCAGATCAGCACCTCGGACGGAACCTCGGGGCCGAGGTAGCGGACGACCGGGCCCATGTCACGGTGGGTCAGCTTGAACCAGGCGCGGGCGAACGCGTCGGAGAAGGCCGCCTGATCGTCCTTGAACCGCCGGGAGATCGGCTCGTAGATCGGGTCGTAGCGCAGCGACAGGTCGGTCGTCAGCATCCGCGGCTCGCGGTTGCCGTCGCCGAACGCGTCCGGCACCAGGCCGGCCCCGCCGCCATCCTTGGGCCGCCACTGCTTGGCCCCGGCCGGCGAGGTGAACTGCTCCCACTCGTAGCCGAACAGGATGTGGAAGAACTCGTTGTCCCACCGGGTCGGATGATAGGTCCAGGTGACCTCGATGCCGCTGGTGATCGCGTCGGCGCCGACGCCGGTGCCGTAATCCGACTTCCAGCCGAAGCCCTGCTCCTCGAGCGGCGCGGCCTCGGGGTCGGGGCCGACGTTCTCGGCCACGCCGGCTCCGTGGGTCTTGCCGAAGGTGTGGCCGCCGGCGATCAGCGCGACGGTCTCCTCGTCGTTCATCGCCATCCGGCCGAACGTCTCGCGGATGTGGCGGGCGGCCGCGAGGAAGTCGCCGCTGGCGTTCGGGCCCTCGGGGTTGACGTAGATGAGACCCATCGTGTCGGCCCCGAGCGGCTCCTCGAACTTGTCGTCGGCGCTCCAGCGCTCGGTGCCGAGCCACTCGGTCTCCGAGCCCCAGTACACGTCGGCGTCCGGCTCGTAGGCGTCCACCCGCCCGCCGGCGAACCCGAAGGTCTTGAACCCGCCCGACTCCAGGGCCACGTTGCCTGCCAGCACGATCAGGTCGGCCCAGGAGAGCTTTTTGCCGTACTTCCTCTTGACCGGCCACAGCAGTCGCCGCGACTTGTCCAGGTTGACGTTGTCCGGCCAGCTGTTCAGCGGCGCGAAGCGCTGCTGCCCGGCGCCTGCCCCGCCCCGTCCGTCGCCCAGGCGGTAGGTGCCCGCAGCGTGCCATGCCATCCGGATGAACAGCCCCGCGTAGCTGCCGAAGTCGGCCGGCCACCAGTCCTTGGAGTCGGTCAGCACCGCCGCGATGTCGGCCTTGACCGCGGCCAGGTCGAGGGTCTTGAACTCCTCGCGGTAGTCAAGCTCCCCGTGGTAGGGATCGGTGCCGGGCGAGTTCTTGGCCAGGATCTTCAGGTTCAGGCGGTTAGGCCACCACTCGCGGTTGGGGTCGCCCAGGGTCGGATCGACGCGGCCGTGCGCGACCGGGCAGCCTTCCGCGCTCGCCCCCGCGGTCTCGTCCGCCACCTCAGGGGTCGGCCCATCGGCGATGATCGGGTCGTGGTTCTCAGCCATAAGAATCCTTTCGGACTTGTCGGGAATGGCGCACTGCGTGAAGAACACTCGGGGCACAGGCCCCAGTAGATGACCTCGGCCTCATCGATCTCGAAGCCGTGGTCATCGGACGCGGTCAGGCACGGTGCCTCGCCGACCGCGCAGTCAACGTCGGCGACCGCGCCGCAGGCCCGGCAGATGACGTGGTGGTGGTTGTCCCCGATCCGCCCCTCGAACCGGGCCGGGCTGCCGGCCGCTGGATGCGGCGGACAAGCCCGGTCGCGGCGAGCGCGTTGAGCGCCTCGTACACGGCCTGCAGGGAGACGTGGCCGACCCGCTCGCGCACGCCGGCCGCGAGCGCCTCGACCCCGAGGTGGTCGCCGTGCCGCACCGCCTCGAGCAGCGCCACGCGGACGGCCGTCACCCGCAGCCCGGCCGCGCGCAGCTCTTCGGCGGCGGTCAGGTCCGGGGTCGCGGTCATGGTGGCAAACCTACTCCCGTAAAGGCGAACGTTTCAAGTTAACGACCCATTCAACCTTAGTGTCGCATCTCTCCCCGCCGCTATCTTCCCCCCGCAGTTCAAGATCAAGATCATGAGTAGGTCGAACGGTCCCTGGCTCCACGCCGCCGGCCACGCTCACCCCGTCCGGGCGGGGAACGGGCCGGCCGGGCGGAGCAACGGTCCGTTCCATACGATGCTTTTGACTTTATATTTGACCGATGAAGGAACCGAGATGACGAAGCTTCGGGCCAGCGCCGCCGACGCGCTGCAGGACGTCGTGCAAGACGGGATGACGATCGCGGTCGGCGGCTTCGGGCTGTCGGGGAACCCGTTCGGGCTGATCGACGCGCTGCGCGACACCGGCGCCCGCGACCTGACGATCGTCTCCAACAACATGGGGACCGACGGCATGGGCCTTGGCATCCTGCTCGAGTCCAAGCAGGTCCGCCGCGTGATCGCCTCCTACGTGGGCGAGAACAAGCTGTTCGCCAAGCAGTACCTCGACGGCGAGATCGAGGTCGAGCTCACCCCGCAGGGCACGCTGGCCGAGCGGCTGCGGGCCGGCGGCGCGGGCATCCCCGCCTTCTACACCCCGACCGGGTTCGGCACCCCCGCCGCCGAGGGCAAGCCGACGGCCGAGTTCGACGGCAAGCACTGCGTGCTCGAGCGCGCGATCGTGGCCGACATCGGCCTGGTGCACGCGCACACCGCCGACGCCGAGGGCAACCTGCGCTACCGGTACACGTCGCAGAACTTCAACCCCCTCGCGGCGATGTCCGGCCGGACCACGATCGTCGAGGCCGAGGTCATCCTGCCGGACGGCAGCTATCTCGAGCCCGACTCGGTGATGACCCCCGGGATCTTCGTGCACCGGATCGTTCAGGCGGACCCCGGCCGCAAGCCGATCGAGAAGCACACCGTCCGGCCCCGCGCCGGCCAGCCCGCCCAGGAGGCCTGACATGTGGACCCGTGACGAGATGGCCGCCATCGCGGCCCGCGACCTGCGCGACGGCGAGTACGTGAACCTCGGCATCGGCATCCCCACGCTGGTCGCCAACCACCTCCCGCCGGGCGTGCGAGTGATCCTGCACAGCGAGAACGGCCTGCTCGGGATGGGCGAGTTCCCGCTCGAGGGCGACGAGGACGCCGACCTGATCAACGCGGGCAAGCAGACCGTCACGATCGCGCCCGGCGGCAGCTGCTTCGACTCCGCCACCTCGTTCGCGATGATCAGGGGCGGGCACGTCGGGACCGCGATCCTCGGCGCGATGGAGGTATCGGCCGGCGGCGACCTCGCCAACTGGTCGATCCCCGGCAAGGTCGTCAAGGGCATGGGCGGGGCGATGGACCTGGTCGCGGGCGCGCGCCGGGTGCTGGTGATCACCGAGCACGTCGCCAAGGACGGCACCCCCAAGATCGTGGCCGAGTGCTCGCTGCCGCTGACCGGCCGCGGCGTCGTCGACCAGATCATCACCAACCTGGCCGTGTTCGACGTGACCGACGACGGCCTCGTCCTGACCGCCCTGCCCGCCGACGGCGACGTCGACAAGCTCCGCGAGTCCACCGGCGCCCCGTTCAAGGTCGCCGACGACCTGCAGACCCTCTAAGCCGCTGGCCTGATCGGCCCAGCGGGTGAGCTTGCTGGGGTTGCGGATATCCAGATGCGCGTGATCTTGTCGGCTTCGACGCCGAAGGCGAATACCGTCACGGGGATGCCGTCCTGCTCGGCGACCAGGCCGGGCTGACCGTTGACGGCGGCTTCGGTGATCGTCAGCCGCGAGAGGCGGCCGACGATGCCGGCCAGGTAGCGGGCGACCCGCTCGCCGCCTTCGACCGGGCGAAGCGCGGCGCTGACCTTGCCGCCGCCATCGGCGGTGGCCGTGGCGTCGGGGTCGAGCAGGCCGATGAGGGCACCGATGTCCTTGGCTTCCCACGCGGCCTTGAAGTCCCTGACGATGACGGCGTTGCTGACGGCGGTCGCGCGCTGCGCGGCCGGGGCGGCGGGAGACCGCGACGCGCGGACTCGGCGGCGGGCGGAGGAGGCGAGCTGGCGGCAGGCGGCCGGGGTCCGGCCGACGATGTCGGCCACCTCGGTGAACGGGTAGCGGAAGACGTCGTGCAGCACGAACGCGACCCGTTCGGCCGGGGTCATCGTCTCAAGCACGACGAGGAAGGCCATGCTGACCGACTCGTCGAGGGTGACCCGGTCGGCCGGGTCGGCGGTGGCCGGCAGGCCGTGCTGCTCCGCCGGTTCCGGCAGCGGCTCGGGCAGCCACTCGCCCACGTAGCGTTCCCGCCTGGCCCGGGCGGACCCGAGCAGGTCCAGGCAGATCCGGCTGGCGACCGTGGTCAGCCAGCCGCCGGGCGACTCGATCGCCTGCTGCTGCTCCGGCGTCAGCGCGTACCAGCGGGCGTAGGTCTCCTGGACCGCGTCCTCGGCGTCGGCCAGCGAGCCGAGCAGCCGGTAGGCGAGGTTGATCAGGTGGCGGCGCTCCCCCATGATCACGCTCAGGCCCGGGTCGGGCCGGGCGCGTCCCGGCCCGGATGGGGTGCTCATCATGTCGGCCGCCTCCCTTGGGTCACCGCTAGCCCTACCCGTTTCGACGAGGCAGCGCGCCCGAATGTCAGCCGGCCGCCTCGCCTGACATCCGGTGCGCCCGCGTCGTCGAAAGGCTGAGAGCGCATCATCATCCCGCTACGAAAGGACCGGCGATGAAAGCCATCCGCATGAACGAGCCAGCCGGCGTCGACGGGCTTGTCTTCGAGGAGGTGCCCGACGCCACCCCGATGGCGTGCGACGTGCTGGTCAAGGTGGCCGCCTGCGGCATCACCCACAACGAGCTCGACTGGCCCCTGTGGACCTGCCGGGCCGGTCACCGGCGGAGCTCGATCATCCCCGGCCACGAGGTGTCGGGGGTCGTGGTCGGGCTTGGCTACGGCACGGCCGGGTTCGCCGTCGGCGACGAGGTGTTCGCGCTGACCGACCAGTTCCGCGACGGGGCGGCGGCCGAGTACGTCGCGGTCGAGGCCCGCAACGTGGCCATCAGGCCGCAGACCGTCGACCACGTCCACGCGGCGGCGGTGCCGCGGGCCGGCCTGACCGCGTGGCAGGCCCTGTTCGACCACGGGCGGCTGGCCAAGGGGCAGACGGTCGTCATCCACGGCGCCGGCGGCGTGGTCGGGTCGACGGCGGTCCAGCTCGCCCGCTGGGCCGGGGCCGAGGTCATCGGGACCGGGCGCGACCGGGCCCGGGCGCTCGCGCTGGAGCTCGGCGCCGATCGCTTCATCGCGCTTGACGACGGCGACGGCGGCGGCCTCGACGAGGTGGCCGGCCAGGCGGACCTGGTGTTCGACACGATCGGCGGGGACGTGCTGGCCCGGTCGCCGGCCCTGCTGCGGCCGGGCGGCACCCTGGTCGTCATCAAGGCGGACGCGCCGCGGCCGGTCGGCCGGGACGACATCACGACCGTCGTCTTCATCCAGGAGTCCAGCCGCGCTCAGCTGACCGAGCTCGCCCGCCTGGTCGACGAGGGGCAGCTGCGCCCCCAGGTCGGCCCGGTGTACCCGCTGGCCGAGGCGGCCGGGGCGTACCGCGCGAAGGGCGCGGGCGGCGTCCCCGGCCGGGTCGTCCTCCGGCCCTGACGCTCGCTCCGCGAGATATCCGGCATCGCCCCCTATCCTCGGCCTGTGAGCGATGTCATGCGCGCGCTGATCATCGACGCCCCCCGGTCGGCTCGGGTCGGCGAGGTCGAGGTCCCGCGCCCCGCCCCCGGTCAGGTCGTGGTGGACGTGCAACGGGTCGGGATCTGCGGAACCGACGGCGAGCTGTTCACCGGGGAACTCGCCTATTTCGAGCAGGGGAAGTCGCGCTTCCCGCTGCGGCCCGGTCACGAGTGGTGCGGCGTCGTCTCCGCCGTCGGCGCGGCAGCCGACGAGGCCTGGCTGGGCGTCCGCGTCACCGGCGACACCATGCTCGGCTGCGGTCACTGCCGCCGCTGCCGGGCCGGCCACGGGCACGTCTGCGCGGACCGGCACGAGATCGGGATCACGGCCTGGCCGGGTGCGCTCGCCGACCAGGTGCTGGCGCCCGTGACCAGCCTGCACCGGCTCCCGGCGGCGGTCGACGACCGGGCCGGCGCCCTGGTCGAGCCCGGCGGCAACGCCCACCGGGCGGTGGCCGCCGCGCAGGCGGGACCGGGCCGGCGCATCCTGGTCTGCGGGCCGGGCACGATCGGGCTGCTGGCCGTCGCCTTCGCCGCCGCCGCCGGGGCGGAGGTCGACGTGCTGGCGGTGGACGCGAGCCGCCGGGAGCTCGCGGCGACGTTCGGCGCCAGCGGGTACTGGGCCGCCGGCGAGCCGCCGCCGGGCACCTATGACGCGGTCATCGACTGCACCGGCGACGCCCGGGTGCCCGCCGCCGCGCTGGTCCTGGTCGAGCCGGCCGGGCGGGTGGTCTACATCGGCGTCGCTCCCCGGCCGAGCCCGGTCGACAGTCGCGACCTGGTACTCAACGACCTCACCGCGATCGGGATCCTGGGCGCGTCGGCGGGCCTCGCGGCCGCCATCGAGCACTACGCCGACGGCCGGGTCCGTCCGGGCGCCCTGGCGGAGGTGGTGGTCGGCCTCGACCGGGCGGCGGAGGCGCTGGCCGGACTGGTCAGCCCGGAACCGGGCGTCAAGATTCACATCGACCCGCGGCTGTGAACGCGCGGTCTTAGCCAGAAATTACCGGCTCGATGCGGCGCTTACCCCGTTGGTCTGTTCTGGGCCGGCTGACTAGTACCGGTGGTGGTCACGGCCCTCGGCCTGCCATCCGGCCGGGTGGTGGCGGGGCCGTTGGGGTGGAACCAGGGACCGTTCGGGGGAATGATTTTTGTAGCCTTTCCCTGAGGCCTTCGCCCCGCGCGGGCCGCATGATCGGTGACGACAAAGGGGGCGCATGATGACGACGTGGACAAACGATGAGCTCGACCAGATCGGCGATGCGGACGAACTGCGGATCGCCGCCCTGCGACCGGACGGCACGCTGCGCGACCCGGTCACGATCTGGGTCGTGCGCCAGGACAACGAGCTCTACGTCCGCTCGTACAAGGGCGCCGGGGCCGGCTGGTACCGGGGGACGCAGGCGACTCACCAGGGGCACGTCCAGGCGGGGGGCGTCGACAAGGACGTCACCTTCGTCGACGTCGACCGCAGTCTGGACGGCCCGCTCGACGCCGCCTACCGGGCCAAGTACCGCCGGTTCGGCGCCAGCTACGTCGACCCGATGGTGGCGCCGGCGGCGCAGGCGACCACGATCAAGCTGGTGCCGCGCCCGTAGCCGAGCCGACGTCCGCGCGCCGCCGGAGCCCGTCGCGGCCGGATGTCGAGGACCGGCCGGGCGGCTTCGACTACGGGGTGGAACGCCCGGCCGGGCGTTGCCTCCGATGAGCAACGGCGAGGAGAGCAACCGTGAAGTACATGGCGATTATCTACGGCAACAAGGAGATGTGGGCGTCGTTCCCGCCCGAGGTCGCGGCGAAGGCGATCGGCGAGGTTGACGCGTTCAACCGCCGGTATGCCGAGTCCGGCGAGCTGCTGGGCGCCTACGGGCTGGCGGACGAGCTGATGGCCAAGACGGTCCGGGTCCGCGACGGCCTGCCGGCCGTGACCGACGGACCGTACCTCGAGGCGAAGGAGTTCGTGTCGAGCTTCTATATCCTCGACGTCGAGAGCGAGAAGCGGGCGCTTGAGCTGGTGGCCGAGCATCCCTTCGCGGCCGCCAACGCGGTCGAGGTGTGGCCGATCCTGCACGAGTCGGGCTCGCTCTGAGCTCGCCGGCTGACACCGAGGACCTGCTGCGCGAACTGGCGCCGCAGGTCCTCGGGGCGCTCCTGCGCCGCCACCAGGCGCTCGACCTGTGCGAGGACGCCGTCCAGGAGGCGCTGCTGGCGGCGGCGACCGGCTGGCCGGAGGCGGGCACGCCCGATAACCCGAGAGCGTGGCTGATCACGGTCGCCACCCGACGGCTGATCGACGAGGTCAGGAACGAGAGCTCGCGCCGCCAGCGCGAGGACCGGCTGGTGTTCGGCTCGCCGCCCGCCGAGCTGAGCCGGCTGCCCGGCGACGAGCACGACCCCGATCGGGACGACACGCTCACCCTGCTGCTGCTGTGCTGCCACCCGGCCCTGACGTCCCCCTCGCAGATCGCCCTCACGCTGAAGGCCGTCGGCGGCCTGACCACGGCCGAGATCGCCCGGGCGTTCTTCGTGCCCGAGTCGACGATGGCGCAGCGGGTCAGCCGGGCCAAGCAGCGCATCCGGGAGGCGGGGGCGACCTTCTCGATGCCGCCGCCGGCTGAGATCGAGGGGCGGCTGCGGGCGGTGCTGCACGTGCTTTACCTGATCTTCAACGAGGGGTACACGGCCACCTCGGGCGCCGTCGTCAACCGCACCGACCTGACCGCGGAGGCGATCCGGCTCACCCGGGCGGTGCACCGGCTTCGTCCCGGCGACGGTGAGGTCCAGGGGCTGCTGGCGCTGATGCTGCTGACCGAGGCGCGCCTGCCGGCCCGAGTCGACCCGTTCGGCGAGCTGGTATCGCTGGCCGACCAGGACCGCTCGTTGTGGGACCGCGACCTGATCGAGGAGGGGGTCGCCCTCGTGACCTCGGCGCTGGCGCGCGGGTCGGTCGGCGCCTACCAGCTGCAGGCGGCGATCGCGGCCGTGCACTCCGAGGCGCCGAGCGCGGCTGAGACCGAGTGGGTCGAGGTGCTGGCCCTGTATGAGCTGCTCGATCGGGTCGCGCCGAACCCGATGGCGACCGTTAACCGCGCGCTCGCGGTGGCGATGGTGCGCGGGCCGGACGCGGGGCTTGACCTGCTCGCAGCGCTGGACGGGGACTCGCGGGTGGCGCGGCATCACCTGCTGTTCGCCATGCGCGGGCACCTGCTGGAGATGAGCGGGTCGCCTGCCGCGGCGCGAGCCGCGTTCGAGGAGGCCGCCCGGCGGACGGCCAGCGCCCCCGAGAAGCGGTACCTGCTGCGGCGGGCGCACGCCTGTTCCGCCCTTGGCTGAGCGCTCTGGCCAGACCCTCGGCGGGCGGGGCGGGGCGGGCGTGGCACACGGTCCTCACCGTCACCACGGGCAACAAGCCGTTTGGATTTTGGGGTCATCGTGGGCCCTTCGGGTCGCGGGGTGCCCATTTCGGAACACGAGGACGCCCGCGGCAGAAAAACGCGGCCCCCAACGGAACACAATCATGGCCGCGCCCACGCCGGGCGCCCTGCCACAGCCGAACGCCGCTTCCGGCTCGAGGTTCTCGCGCAGCCAGCGGCCGAACCCGGTCTGCTCGTCGATGTCCCGGGCGCGCCAGCGGGGTCTGGCCTCGATGCGCCGTCGTCGTTCGTCGTCGGGGCAGTCGAGGACGAGGAAATGAATGTCTCCGACCCATGCCCGGCCGGGCAGGTGGTCGAGATGCTCGCGCAGAACCCTTTAGGGCCGCGATACGCGTCAGTGCCCGCCTCGTCTGATGTAACTTTCGCCCGCCTACACGGCTTTCCGCAGGCTGGCCCGGGCGGCGCCGGTATGGCCAGCACGTTGCCTGTACACCCTGCCAGCTCGGGCCTATGGTCACGGCAGTCAAGCCCACCGCGGATACCGCCGTGGTTAAGGGCGCCATGACACCTGGAGGTGTGCTGACATGAGACTGCGAGCGCTACCCGCGATGCGGCGGTTGCGCAGGACGATCACGGTGGCCGGGGCGGCCTTGCTGGCCGCCTTCGGCCTGGCCGTGGCCGGCGGCGCGAGCGGCGTCACCGCCCTGGCCGCCACCTCGTCGTGCGCCGCCGCCTACAGCGTGCCATCCGACTGGGGCAGCGGCTTCACCGCGAACCTGAACATCACCGACAACGGCACCGCGGCCATCACCGGCTGGACGGTGACCTACACCTACGCCGGCAACCAGACCCTGGCCAACGGCTGGAACGGCAACTGGACCCAGTCCGGCAAGACCGTCACCGTCACCAACGAGTCCTACAACGGCAGCCTGGCCGCCGGCGCCTCCACCTCAGCCGGGGCCAACTTCAACTACTCCGGCACCAACGCCGCGCCGACCTCCGTCACCTGCACCCCGGCCGGGTCCACCACCCCGCCGCCGGCCGGCTCCATCACCGCGACCCCGGCCAGCCTGAACGTCACCCAGGGCAAGACCGGCACGTTCACCCTCGCCCTGTCACAGGCGCCCACGGCGAACGTCACCGTGACCGTCTCCGGCAGCGGCAACGCCGGCCTGACCGCCTCCCCCGCCAGCCTGACCTTCACCCCGGCCAACTTCGCCACCGCGCAGACGGTCACCGTGACCGCCAACGCCACCGGCACCGGCACCACCACCTTCACCGCCAGCGGCGGCGGCTACACCTCCGCCGTCGTCACCGCCACCGAGGTCGCGTCCACCACCGGCACGCCCAGCCTGCTGGTGACTCCCGCCTCGCAGACCATCACCCAGGGGGGCACCGGGACGGTCGGGGTATCGCTGTCCTCGGCGCCGTCCGCGAACGTGACCGTGTCGGTGGCGCGGACCTCAGGGAACACCGGCCTGTCGGTGACCGCCGGCAGCTCGCTGACGTTCACGCCGGCCAACTTCGCGTCGGCGCAGAGCGTGACGGTCACCGCGGACAGCTCCAGCAGCGGGGCGGCGACGTTCACCGTGAGCGCGACCGGCCTTACCTCGGTGACGTTCACCGCCACCGAGGCCGCCGCCTGCACCAGCAACTGCGCGGCGCACGTGGCGGACCCGTTCACCGGGGCCAAGCCGTACCTGAACCCGGACTACGTCGCTGAAGTCAAGACCCAGGCGGCCGCCGACGGGAACCCCGCGGCCGAGCTGGCGGTAGCGAACTACCAGACCGCGATCTGGCTGGACACCATGGCGGCCATCGCCGGCGGCACCACCGCCACCGGCACCCGCACCGGCCTGCAGCAGCAGCTCACCGACGCCGCCGCCCAGGGCACCACGGCCACCCCGTCCCTGGTCGAGATCGTGATCTACGACCTGCCCGGCCGGGACTGCGATGCGCTGGCGTCGAACGGCGAGATCCCGGCGACCGCGGCCGGGCTGACCGAGTACGAGACCCAGTACATCAACCCGATCGCCTCGATCCTGCAGAAGTTCGCCAGCTCGCCGATCCGCGTTGTCGCGATCATCGAGCCGGACTCGCTGCCGAACGTGGTCACCAACCAGTCCGTCGCGAATTGCCAGACAGCCACGCCGTACTACGAGTCGGGCATCACCTACGCGCTGAACGCGCTGCACGCGATCCCGAACGTGTACAACTACATGGACATCGCGCACTCGGCGTGGCTCGGCTGGCCGAACAACATGAGCGCCACGCCTGCCGTGTACCAGAAGGTCGTCCTGGGCACCACGGCCGGGTACGCCAGCATCGACGGGTTCATCAGCGACACGGCGAACTACACGCCGACCCAGGAGCCGCTGCTGACCAACCCGACCCTGCAGGTCGGCGGCCAGCCGGTCGACTCGGCGACCTTCTACCAGTACAACCCGACGTTCGACGAGCTCAGCTACGACACCGCGATGTACAACACGCTGGTGTCGGCCGGGTTCCCGTCGAGCAAGAAGTTCCTGATCGACACCTCGCGCAACGGCTGGGGTCCGACCCACCCGACGACGATCACCTCGGCGTCGGACGTCAACACCTACGTCAGCGACAACAAGATCGACAAGCGGCCGTTCCGCGGTGACTGGTGCAACCAGAACAACGCGGGCATCGGCGCGCGGCCGACCGACCAGCCGTTCGGCTCCTCGTCTCCGATCCAGGCGTTCGTCTGGATCAAGCCACCGGGCGAGTCCGACGGTGACTACCCGACCTCCACCCACACCCACGGTGACCCGCACTGCGACCCGAGCGGCACCAACACCGACGGCAACGGGACACCTACTCCACTGGCTCGATCCCGGGCTTCGACGTCCCGGCCGGCCTGATGTTCCCCGCTGAGTTCCAGATGCTGGTCAAGAACGCCTTCCCAGCCCTGTAACCCGCGCGGACTCACTTATTCAGGCACAAGAATCCGCCCCCTGCCGTTCGGAACGGCAGGGGGCGGACTCGTTGTGCGGGAGCGGAACCCGTCAGCACGTGATCGCGAGGATCGCTGGCGCCGTCCCGCCGGCCGTGAACCCCTGGGCGGCGCCTGCCGTCGCCGACCCGGACAGCGGGACACCGGATCCCCGCGAGAAGCAACTGCTTCAGCGAGCGGTGTTGTCGATGCCGAATTCGCCGACCCACGCGAGCGCGGTGCCCTCGGCGTACACCGTACGCCTCAGTGACTTGTTCCACACGGCGTCCAGGATCGCCAGGGTGGTGGCCGCGTTGAACCACAGCCTGCTGGACCAGGACAGCCCATACTCGTGCGCCGGTGACAACGTGCCCTAGAGAGCTCAGCACCACCGGGTACTGGCGACGCCTTGCCGGTCGCCGCCCGGCCAAGTGGTTCGTAGCGCGCCGGCGGGATGTGTTGATGATCGTGTGGTAGTCCTGCGGCCATAGGCGTCGTCGCCGTTCGAGCTGGCCGCGACACCGCAAGAAGGCCCGGCCAGGCGGGTAATCCCGCCTGGCCGGGCGACCCGCGGAGAACGCCGCGGGTGGCGGGGCCTGAGCCCGCCTGGCCAGCCGGCACGGCAGGGCCTGCAAGATGGCCTTGTAAGACGCGCCATAGGCGGTGGGCGTACCGGTGTAGTCGGTGATCAGTCCGGGGCCGCTTGAGCAGGCAAAGTCGGCGTTCCAGGCCCAGGCGAGGAAGCTGATGCCCTCCGACTCCATCCATCTCGTCAGCGGGGTGATGTAGGTTCCGGCGCAGTCGTTCTCGCCGATCTCGCCGGCGACCACCGGCACCGACGCGGCGACCGGAGCCACCTGCGACGTCCAGCAGGATTGATTGCTGCACGCGTTGAAGTTGTAGGAGTGCCAGGACGCGGCCAGGTTGTGGTCCGGATCGGTCGGCTCATGCTGCAGCCATTGCGTCAGGTCATTGGACCACTCCAGGCCACCGAGCATGAGGACATTGTTCGCGCCGGCGGAGCGGACCGCGTTGACCAGCGTCTGCATGCCTGCGACGGTGTAGCTGATGCCGACGCAGGAGCTGCCGCCGTTGAGCCAGCACTGCCAGCCCTCCGTCTCGTTGGTGCTGTCGGCCTGCTCCGGGAACGGCTCGTTGAACAGGTCGAAGATTACCGCGTCGTTGCCCTTGAAGGTGTTCGCCACCGACGTCCAGAACGGGATTGCCTGTGCCGCGTCCGGCATCGGCTTCTGACAGAACGCCTCGGCCTGGTTGCTCGAGGTGCAACTGCCCTGACCCGGACCGGTGTAGGTACCGTCGGTCCAGTGCAGGTCGAGGATGGCGACGATGCCGTTGGAGTTCAGCAAGCTGACGTAGCTCTTGATCGCGTTGATGTAGTTGGCGCCCGCGTCGGCGGAGTTGACATACGATTCGGCGTTCCAGCAGGCCTCGTTCAGCGGCACGCGCACCGCGTTGACCGGTCCCCA
This sequence comes from uncultured Actinomycetota bacterium, assembly GCA_963838825.1. Taxonomy (GTDB): domain Bacteria; phylum Actinomycetota; class Actinomycetes; order Streptosporangiales; family Streptosporangiaceae; genus Trebonia. The sequence continues at coordinate 9,268 of CAWISQ010000011.1, read as the reverse complement.
GCTCTTGATCGCGGTGATGGACGCCTGGTCATTCGGGCCGTCGAAGATGCCGTTGCCCTGGACGCACTCGTACTCGGTGCCGGAGCGGTCCACGCCATGCAGCACGACCGTGTTGCCGTTGGCGTCGACCAGCTTGTTGCCCGACACGTGCAACTGCGGAGCGGAGCCCGTTACTACCGGCGCCACCTCGGTGGCGGTGACGACGGCGGAGGTGTAGCCGCTGGCGCTGGCGGTGAAGGTGGTGGCCCCGGTGCCGCTGGAGTTGGCGGTCACGGTGACGGTCTGCGCCGTGGAGTAGTTCGACGGGGTGAAGGTCAGGCTGGCCGGGGAGGCGGTCAGCCCGGCGTTGCCGCTGGCGGAGATGGACACGGTGACGTTCGCGGTGGGCGCCTGTGACAGGGCCAGGGTGAACGTGCCGGTCTTGCCCTGGGTCACGTTGAGGCTGGCCGGGGTCGCGGTGATCGAGCCGCCGCCGGCTGGTCCCCCCGGCCGGGGTGCAGGTGACAGAGGTGGGCGCGGCGTTGGTGCCGGAGTAGTTGAAGTTGGCCCCGGCTGAGGTGGAGGCGCCGGCGGCCAGGCTGCCGTTGTAGGACTCGTTGGTGACGGTGACCGTCTTGCCGGACTGGGTCCAGTTGCCGTTCCAGCCGTTGGCCAGGGTCTGGTTGCCGGCGTAGGTGTAGGTCACCGTCCAGCCGGTGATGGCCGCGGTGCCGTTGTCGGTGATGTTCAGGTTGGCGGTGAAGCCGCTGCCCCAGTCGGATGGCACGCTGTAGGCGGCGGCGCACGACGAGGTCGCCGCCACCGCCGGGACCGCCCCCGCGCCGCCGGCCACGGCCAGCCCGAACGCGGCCAGCAAGGCCACCGCGGCCACCGTGATCGTCCTGCGGGATCTTCTCAGCAAGAATCTCATCAGCAAGCACCTCTATGAAGTCGGGATAGCGCATCGGCCAGCGCCTTTGCGGGCAAGCGACGGTGCGAAGGCGCCTTCCGGAAGCTAAGCCCGGCGACTATAACGGTCAAGTAAACGTGGTGCGGCGGGCCGTAAAAGCGGAGGTAGCAGCGCTATCGGGAAATGGAACTTTCACGTGTTGCGATGGTCGTGCTGGGGACGGGCCCCGGAAGCGGGGGCCGAAAATTTTCAACGACATGCCTATTGCGCACGTTTCAGGGACGTTTCAAAATGAATCCCACAAGTTAATCGGAGATCACTGGGGGGCCGCTGAACACCTACTGAGGAGAGGGCACGGTGACGGTCACAGATCCAATGACGCATCCGACCGGGCTCCCGACGCTCGCCGATGTCGCTCATCTCGCCGGCGTTTCGTTGGCTACGGCTTCACGCGTGCTGACTGGATCGGCAAGGGTACGGCCGCAGACAAGGGACAAGGTCGAGCAGGCGATGACGCGGCTCGGCTACGTGCGCAACCGGGCCGCCCGCTCGCCGTCGAGCCGGCGAGCAGGGGCCGTCGCGCTGGTCATGGGCGAGGAGACGGTCAAGGTTTTCGCCGACCCGTTCTTCGCCCGCATGCTCGGGTCGGTCAGCAGGGAGCTGTCCTCGGTCGATTTCCAGCTCGTCATGCTCACGCTGCACTCGCCCCGCGACCATCACACGGTGTCCAGGTACTTGCGCAGCGGCCACGTGGACGGCGCGCTGTTCGTCTCCATGCACGACAGGCTGGACTTCGACTACGAGAGCCTCGGCATACCGGTCGTGCTGTGCGGCCGGCCGGTCGCTGGCGGCGACGCGCTGTCGTACGTCGACGCCGACAACATCGGCGGCGCCAGCGCCGCGGTACGCTACCTGCTCGACAACGGGCGCAAGGCCGTCGCCACGATCGCCGGGCCGCCCGACATAGCGGTGGGCATCGACCGGCTGCTCGGGTACCGCCAGTCGCTGGGCGCGGTCGGCGACCTTGACCCCGGCATGATCGCCTACGGCGATTTCAGCACGATGTCAGGGCAGCACGCGCTGCTCCGGCTCATCGACCACCGTCCCGGCATCGACGCGGTGTTCGCCGCCTCGGACCTGATGGCCGCGGGCGCGCTGCACGCGCTGCGCCGGCTGGGCCGGCGCGTCCCGCGCGACGTGGCCGTCATCGGGTTCGACGACCTGGCCGCCGCGCAGCAGACCGACCCGAGGCTCACCACGGTGCGCCAGCCGGTCGACGCCATGGGAACCCGCATGGTGACCGAGATCCTGGCGCAGATCGCCGACCCCGGCCGGGAGCCATCCCGAGTCGTGCTCGACACCATGCTAATCCTGCGCGGCTCCGCCTAACGCTCGCTCGTTCGCCCCGACACCCGTTCGTCGGCGGGCTTCATGCCACCGACTAGCCTGTGTTGGGTAACTCGCTCACTGCCTCATCGACACAGGATGGACGGCCATGCCAGACCCTAATGACTGGAACCAGGGCATCATCACGGAGTTCCGCGCCAATGAAGGCCGCGTCGGCGGACCCTTCGAGGGCGCGTCCATGATCCTGGTGCATCACGTCGGCCGGACGAGCGGGAAGCAGTACACCACCCCGCTGGTGTACCTGCCGGGCGAGGGCGCCGACGACTCGATGTACATCTTCGCCTCCAAGGCCGGGGCGCCAACCAACCCCGCCTGGTACGGCAACCTGATCGCGGCGGGCGAGGCCACCGTTGAGGTGGGGACGAGCACCTTCCCCGTCACCATCACCGAGGTCACCGGAGCCGAGCGCGACCGCATCTATGCCGAGCAGGTCAAGCGCATGCCCGGCTTCGGCGACTACGCGAAGCAGACCGAGGGCATCCGCAAGATTCCGGTACTCCGACTCACCCGCCGCTAGCCGCGCGCTGTTGGCCGCACCTGGTTAGGCTCGAGGTGATCCAGTCGGCCGAGGCGGCGGCACAGGCAGCGACTTAGCCGCCGCCGAGTACCTCGTTTCAGTCTGATCGCGAGGACAGGAGATGAGCCCGCACGGCCTCGCGAATGGAGGCTGCGCTGCAGGCTGACCCGTCGACAGGAATTGAACTGAATCCAGTCAGTCACGGTCCGTTCGGTAGCACGGGTTTGATCTTCCCGGGCATCCTCCGTCTCAGCGAGAGTGCCCCCAGTCTCGCTGGTGCCGCCGCAGCCGGACGACCTGCGCATGTCACCCCGCGTAACGATTTAGCGACCACAGGGGGTTATTGCCGACAATCCATTACAATTTCTTAACCGCTGTTGCATGAACTGTGTCATCGACGGGTAGACCGCACGCTCACCGCGGTCCAGCCGCCGGTGACGAGCCCGATGGGAGTTCGGCATCTGGCAGCACCGAACACGCATCTAGCTCGGCAAGGAGTTCTCCCATGAGTGAGTGGTCAATGCCGGGCTTCGATCAGTGGACGGTCCCTGGCTACACCGAGGAGCGGCTGCTCGGCCGCGGGGTGTCGGGGCGGGTCGTCGTGGCGGTCAACGATGCGACCGGCCAGCGGGTGGCGATCAAGTACTTCGACGACGAGCTGGTCGTCCGCGACACGAAGTTTCTGCGGCGATTTCATTCCGACGCTGATCGGCTGATGTCGTTTGACTCCCAGCACGCAGCGCGGTTTATCGAGTACGTGGAACAGCTCGGCGAGGGCGCTGCCATCGTGATGGCGCTGGTTGAGGGGGTCTCACTGCGCGAGGTGATCACTCGCGCGGACCGCTCGGCGCCAAGGCGGCGCTGGTGGTGCTGAAGGACTCGCTGCTCGCGCTGGAGGCTGCCCACGCGGTCGGCGTGCCGCACCGTGACCTCAAGCCGGAGAACGTGGATCAACGCCAACGGCTGGTGAAGGCTGACCCACTTTCGCGTCGCGGTGAAGACGAGCAAGCGGATGGGGGCGGGAACGCCCGCGTACATGTCACCGGAACTATGGGACGGCGGCGCGAGCAGTCCGTCGACTGACATCTACGCCGCGACCGCTGTGCTGTGGGAATGCGTGACCGGCAGCCCGCCGTTTTCCGGACGGCTGCGGCCGCTGCGCCGGCAGCACCGGTCCGCGCCGGTGCCGATTGAGCTGTTCGACAGCCGCTCCAGGGCCTGATCGCATGGGGTATGGCCAAGAGCCGGCCGACCGGCCGGAGAGCGCCGGGCATTCGTCGACGAGCTTGAGACTCGGCGGTTTCCGCTAGGCGAGAACTGGGTTGAGCACGGCCGCCGCGAGCTCGGGGAGCGCGCTGCCGCGCTACTGCCGCTGCCGGAAGGCAGCACAGGCAAGTCGGAACGGCCACCCGGCTCGCCCGGCGCAAGCGGCTGAACTTGGCACTGATCGGAACGGCCGCGACGGTGGCGCTGGTCGCGCTGGCCGGGCTCGCGCTATCGGCGATGTCAGGCAAGGCCCAGCCGAGCAGCTTGACTCCGCAGTCTCGTCGGCTGAGGTCATCGTGACCCCCCCGGTGGCGGCCTCCACGTCGCCACCCCGGCCACGTTCACGTACAGCGCAGGTCACCTACACCGGACCGGGGAAGCTGTCTATCGGTGGCTGTACTCGTCGGGAAGCCAGGCCCGGAGCAGACGTCGAGCTTCACCGTCCCGGGCACCGGCAGGTAAGCGGCGGGACCGTCACGGTCGGCAAGGCGGGCTCGGGGTGGGCGGTGATCAAGTGCTCAGGGCATCGGCAGGCCTCCAACAAGGCCACCTACCGGCTGCTGTGCACCTCGGCCAAGAGCGGCCTCGTTCTGTCGGCGTCGGTGCGGCCGAAGGCGCAGACGGAGTACTCATGTGCGCGGCGGCGCCGAGCCTGACCGCCTTCGGCTCGATCAAGGCCACGAAGGCGGAATCGTGTCAGCTATTACTGGCGCTGGCGGACGGGACAATTCCGCTAAGCGCACGGAGACCTTCAAGGCCGCCGGGACGCAGTCCGTGCCGCCGCTGACGATCACGCCTGCCGCGCTGCCCGCGTCGGGCGAAGCGGTGCTGGTCGTGACCAACCCTGTCGCCGCCGCGTCCAAGCCCGCCACTTACACGGTGTCGTGCGTCGCCCCAGTCGTGGCGACTGTGACGGTGCAGCCGGGGTCGACGACGACGGCGTCGCCGCCGTCGGGCGGGAGTCCAGGGAAACCGTCGCCGAACCCGGGCAAGACGACCCCGGAGCCGACGCACAGTCCCTCTGAGCCGTCGCCGACGCCGTCGGCGCCGACCTCCGCAGCGCCCACCACGCCCGTGCCCACCATCCCGGTGCCGACCACGCCCGTCCCACCATCCCAGTGCCAACCACGCCCGTGCCCACCATCCCAGTGCCAACCACGCCCGTGCCGACGACGCCGCTACCTTCGGAGTCGTAGCGTCCGCTCGGCGGCGCTGCTTGGAGGCGAGCTGTCGCCTCGCCCGGTAATCGATAGCACGTCTCGACGTGCCCCCTGCTAGCGTCGCGGCGCGGCTTCCCCGCTGCGGCGAGCGGACGCCATGGCAACGAGTGACAGCGGACTAGGATCCAGGGCTGCCCACGCTGTAGCGGCGGAGCTCCTGGCTGGTTTCAACGCCAGCCAGCTCGGCTTCGAGGGCCCGGGCCGACCGAGCAGGAAAGCGTACGCCGCCAGCGGTGCGTAGTTGGCGCCAGCACGATCAGCCAGATCCCCAGTATGCGGGTTCCGAGGCCGGAAGCGTCGATGGCGAGCCAGATGCCCAACGCGACCATCACGGCCAGCGCAGCGGTGAATTCGGCCTGCACGAGCTGCTTGCGCCGAACTGCGCCGCTGCCGCCGTGCATGTCGATCGCCGCGAGCCGCTTGATGTTCACCCCGGCATCGTCTCCGGCCGCGATGAACGCCGGGATATACGATCAGGGGCCCGGCCGGCGAGCCACAGCCAGCAGCCGATGACCGCCGGGTAGACGAAGTATCCCCAGCGCGTCGCGGGAGCGAGGGTGAACAGCGCGGTCAAGGTGAGCGCCAGGTAGCTGGCCGCGCTAGCCGCCGTGCGGGGCGGCCGGGACGCCACCCGCGCGCCGAGCGCCGCCATCGTGACGATGAGCAGCGTGATCACGGCCAGGCGGCCCGCGTGCCCGGTGGCGGCGATCAGGTGGCCGGGCAGCGGGCTCGCGGCAGGCGAATGCGCCGCGGTCAGCCCGAGCGGGAACGCGATCGTGTTCACCGCCAGGTCCGCGGGCTGGATCAGCAGGAACGGCCCGACCATCACGGCGAGCGCGGCGGCGGCCGCCGCCGCGCAGCGCGCCGCCGCGGCCCGGCCGTCTCGTGCGGCCAGCAGCACGCCGACGACGAGCAGGGCCGGCCAGGCGGTGGCCTTCAGCGTGCAGGCCGCGCCCAGCACGACGCCGGCCCACACCGGGTCGGTCGGCGTCATTCGGCCCGCGCGCGCCCGGTGCCCGGTCGAAAGAGCGGGGCCGGCCTGGCCTGCCGGGGAACGCGGGTCTGCCTGGCCCTGGCCGGCCAGGGCCAGGCCCAGGCAGATCAGGCCGATCACGGGGAGGTCGTTGCCGCTGACCGCCAGCGGGAAGGCGATCAGCGGGGTGCCGGCCAGGGCGGCGGTACGGCGCAGGGCAGGCCCGCACGTTCCGCCCGCGATCCGCAGCGCGGCCGCGAACGCCGTGAGGAAGGCGATGGCATCCCAGACGCGCGGGTCGGTCAGCAGGCCGCCGCCGAAGAGGGCGCGTGGCAGCCCGAACACCGTCATGCCCGGCAGGTAGGGGTTATAGCCGTAGACGTCGGACCCCAGCTCGGCGGCCGACTGATACGGCCTGCCATGGGCGACAAGCAGCTCGGCGGAGTGCGCTACCACGCCGACCTCGGGCATACCGCGGCCTGCGGCCGCCAGCCAGCACAGAGGTACCACCAGGGCACCCGACGCGGCGGCGGCGAGCGCGATGTCCCGCCGCCAGCGGCCTGGCGCCAGCCGGGCCGGCGCAAGAACGGCGAGCGCCGCGCAGCAGTACCCGACGGCGGCGCAGCCGCCCCACACCCGGTGCAGCGGCTCCGCACTGACCAGGACAACGGCCAGCCCGAACAGGCTGAACGCCACGTAGCCGAGAGCGACGGGCAACCCGGCGTCTTGCCCGGGCCCAGCCGATCGCACGAACTGGCCGCCCCGCCGGCCAGGCGGGCCGGCCGAGGCCTGCGAGGTACCGCTTGACGAGAAGACCCGTCGTCCGCACGGTTCGACGCTAGCCACCGCCGGGTCGCGGCTGCGTCCCCCGAGACGACGGTCTTTGCCTCGCCCGGTCGGACTGCCCGTCACCCGTCCGGGTGACGGGCAGTCCGCCGCGCGGGTGACGCACGCCGGCGCGCGACGCCGTAAAGTCGGCGCATGGACATCGCGTGGCGTCCGCGGGCCCGAAAGGACAGCCGTCAAGGCGGCTACCCGGCCAGGTGCCCCTGAGCGACGCCGTGCTGGTGCTCGGCCTGCTCGTCGCGTTCTCAGAGCCGGGTTTCGACCCCTATCACCACGACGGCGGAACCGTCTGGGCCGCGGTCGGCGTGCTCAGCGCGGTCACGCTGGCGTGGCGCCGGGCTGCGCCGCGTCCGGTGTGGCTGGCGACCACGATCGCCGCTGGGTGGCTGCTGGCCACCAGGCACGGCGCGGACTGGGGCGGCCTGAGCCCGCTGATCCTGATCCTCGCCGCCCTCGGCGGCCTCTGCAACCTCGCCAGCCGGACTGGCCGGCGGCCCGGCCAGCTGGCCGCGGCGCTCACCCTGACCGCCTTGGAGGCCGGCCTGCTGGCGCATCCCGTCCGGCCGGAAGCGGTCGCGACGGTCGGCGCGCTGACGGTTGCCGCCTGGGCGGCCGGCGAGAGCGCGAGCGCGAGGACCCATGCGCGCGTGGCGGAACGCGGCGCCCGCGACGTGCTTGCAACCGTCGCCGAGCGCGCCAGGATCGCCAGGGAACTGCACGATATCCTCGCGCACCACGTGAGCGTGATCAGCCTCCAGGCGGGCGCGGCGCGGCTGCTCGCGCAGGCCGGAACTCCCCCGGACGCCGACCTGCTCGCCGGGATCGAAACCGCGAGCCGACAGGCAATGACCGAGCTCCGGCACGCGCTCAGCGTGATCAGGCACGCGCCCGACGGCCCGGCGCCGCCACCGGGCCTGGCCCGGCTGCCTGAGCTGGCCGCAGCGACCGGGCTCTCGGTCACCCTGGCGGGCAACGCCGTCCCGAACGGCGCCCCGGCCGCCCCTCTTCCCGCCGCCGTTGAGCTGACCGCCTACCGGGTCGTCCAGGAGAGCCTGACTAACGTGCTGCGGCATTCGGCGGCGCGCGCCGCGCGGGTAACGCTCCGCCGGGCGGACGGCGTGCTACGCATCACCGTGACAGACGACGGCCCCGCGCTACCGTTGCCCGCCGCGTCCGTGCCCGACGGGCAGCCCGGCGGCTACGGGCTGCGCGGCCTGCGCGAGCGGGTCACCGCGCATGGCGGGACGTTCCGGGCCGGGCCACCCGGCGGCGGCGCGTCGCCGGGCTTCGAGGTCACCGTGACGCTGCCCGTTCCGGGTGAACCGGTTCCCGGCGAGCCCGGCCCTGCGGGGGCCGCGTGACAATCCGGGTGCTGATCGCCGACGACCAGCCGCTGATCCGGGCCGGCCTGCGGACCCTGCTGCGCGCCCAGGACGGCATCGAGGTGGTCGGCGAGGCGTCCACCGGCGCCGACGCGGTCGCTGAGTCCGCCCGCCTCGCCCCTGACGTGGTGGTGATGGACATCAGGATGCCGGGCACGGACGGCATCGCCGCCACCGCGCAGGTGATCCGGCAGCCGACCGCGCCGCGCGTGCTCGTCCTCACCACCTACGACACCGACGAGTACGTCTACGATGCGCTGGCGGCGGGCGCCAGCGGCTTCCTGCTCAAGGACGCACGGCCGGAAGACCTGATCGACGGCGTGCGCGTGGTCGCCGCAGGTGACGCGCTGCTCGCGCCCGGCGTCACCCGGCGGCTGATCGACCTGTTCGTCCACGGCGCCCGCGCCCGGGCCGGCCGCCCCGACGCCCGCCTCGCCGCGCTGACCGAGCGCGAGCGCGAAGTACTCGGCCTGCTGGCCCGGGCCATGTCCAACGCGGAGATAGCCGCCGCACTGCACATCTCGGGCAACACCGCCAAGACACACGTCGCCCGGATCCTGGCCAAGCTGGAACTGCGCGACCGGGTGCACGCGGTCATCTTCGCCCACCGGGCCGGCCTCCTTCCCTGACGTCCTAGTGCCGGAGGAAGCGCCCGAGCCCGCACCGCCCTCGACGGAGCCTTCGCCGCAGCCCGCGCTAGGCCGCGGATGCAGCCCGGGTCAAGCGGGTGTTGAGTGCGTGAGTCGGCCTGTAGGCCGGGTCTTGTGC
>CAWISQ010000010.1:0-24993 GCA_963838825.1 uncultured Actinomycetota bacterium | reverse complement strand
CAGGTAGGTGCTTCTTTCACGGGGCCAAGGCCCGGCCGCGGTCGGCCGCGGCCGGCGGTCAGCGGACTGCAGGGGCGGAGCACGGGTCGAGATCAAGATCTTGGTTTCCGAACGGTCGCGTGGTTCCACGGATCAGCGCACTGCTCCGTCGCCCGGCCCGGCCGGGCGGCGGCATCGCCTCGAGTCCGGGCTCGGGCAGCTGTTCAGCCGTCAGCCGGATGCCGTGCCTTAGTTCTTTCAGCCCGAAGAACGCCCGGTGATCCCAGACCGGCACGCCCAGCTCCGCCCCGAGCTTGCGAAGCTGACCCCGGGACAGGTCACCGCGCATACGCTGGACGGGCTGACGGTCATGGTTATAGAACACTACATCCCACCGCTTCGCCCGGATATAAGATATCTGATCCCGGCGGACCGGCGGCTCCCTGAACCTCGATATCAGGCGGATGTCCTCGCTGGTGACCACGAGCCTGACATACATCCACTCGAGCGCATAAATCGCACTTGGCAAGAGCAGAACAAGCGGATAAGCCCATCTGGTACTAGGAACGCTATCGTACAGAAAAGCCCAGGTGACGACCGCAAAAGCGAGAGGGATCAGCACGACGGCCCGCGGATCGCGCCATGGGGGGGATCTGACCGTAAGCCGCTTCCCCGGCGCCGGTTGCGTTCCCCGGCTCGGCTCCGCCACATCCGCCTCCTCGCTTCCGCCAGCCTAGCATGCGGCCTGCTGCGCGACCAGGTTGGAAGGATTGCAAGCGCCTCCGAATAGATCGGCTACACCGTACACAGCGTAATAAGCGATCTCCTTACGCGTTTCCGCACTTTTGACGATATTGGCAAGGGCATTGCCCCCACCGATCGTCCCGAGAAAACCAACCCCTCCGATTAGGGCGCTGAATCCAGAACTAGCCCCCACTTGAAGCAAGTTGACTTGCCCCTGGTTCGTCGCTTGCGACAAGACGCTATTGATCGCACCCCCAAAGGCATCGAGCCCAAGCGTCGCGGCCCAATGGTCCGCAATCGGGCCTACGCCGCCGAGGCCGCCTATGAGACCGGTGCCGAGACCGATGGCGGCGTTTCGAGCGATCTTCCCTGGGTTCGTCGTGCCCGTAACGTAATCGTTCACGCCCGAGCTGACCAGTCCGAGCCCACCCTTGATCAGGAGCCTCCATCTCACGCTGAGGCCCTTGCTGTCACCCGACGTTTTCGTGCTGGCGGGGTTATTGTCGCCGCTGGCGTCACCGGTCGACGGCGTATCGGGCGTCGTCGGGGTTTCGGGGGTGGTGACGGGCGTGTTGCCGGGGGCGCCCGCGGTGTCGCCGGCCGCCGGGTCGGGCGGCTCGGGCGTGGCGGGCGTCTCGCCGGGGACGGGACCGCCCTGGCCGCCCTCGGCGGACGGCTGGATGTTATCGGACGGCTCCAGGCCGTCCGGCGGCTTCGGTGACGTTGTGGGCGGCTTCTCGTCGATGGTCACGTGCGGATCCTTGGGGGCCGGGTTCGGATCCGTGACCTCTGGATCCTTCGCCAGGCCGGTTGCGGAATGTCGGTGGGCTGGCCTACGGTGGCCACTGTGGACGTGGAAAACGCAGTGGACGTGGCGATCGATACCGGCAACGGGGCCGGCTTTGGGGTGGCGGGCGACCCGCCGTCGGCGTTGTCGCCGTCGCGGGCGGGTGACTTCATGACCTGCCCGCTGCTGTACCGGTTCCGGGTGATCGACCGGATCCCCGAGCCGCCGACCACCGCGACCGCCCGCGGCACGCTGGTGCACGCCGTCCTCGAGCGGCTGTTCGACCTGCCCGCGGCCGGGCGGACCCCGGCCGCCGCGCAGGACCTGCTGATCCCCGAGTGGACCCGGCTCTGCGCCGACGACGAGCTGCTGGCGGCGCTGATCACCGACGAGGCGGAGCGGACGCGGTTCGTGGCCGACGCCGCCGCCGCCCTGCGGGGCTACTTCAGGCTCGAGGACCCGCGGCGGCTCGAGCCCGCCGAGCGGGAGTGGTACGTGGAGACGTCGCTGCCGTCGGGGCTGAAGCTGCGCGGCTACATCGACCGGGTCGACGCGACGCCGGCCTGCGACCTGCGGATCGTGGACTACAAGACCGGCCGGGTGCCGCTCGAGGCCTACGAGGCGAGCGCGCTGTTCCAGATGAAGTTCTACGCGCTGGTGATCTGGCGGCTGCGCGGGGTGATACCGAAGCTGCTGCAGCTGATGTACCTGTCGGGCGACGGCGAGGTGCTGCGCTACTCCCCCGACGAGGCCGACCTGCTGGCGACCGAGCGGAAGCTCAACGCGCTGTGGGCGGCGATCTCCCGGGCCAGGGAGACCGGCGACTTCCGGCCCCGGCCGGGCAAGCTGTGCGACTGGTGCCGGCACAAGGCGCTCTGCCCGGCGTTCGGCGGCACGCTGCCGCCGATGCCGGTGCGCGGGGCGGCGGCGGTCGCCGACGGGGAGACTGCGGCTGCTGTCGCCGCCGTCGCCGTCGCCCCGGCTGGGGTTACGACGGAGTTATTCTCCGCTTCTTGCTGTTATCTTAAATGGGTTGACATCACAAGATTAGTCTCATGATACTAATCTCATGAATCTGACGCGGCTGATGGCGCTCGGGACGCTCGCCCGCTACGGGCCGCAGCACGGGCACCAGATCCGGCGGCTGGCGGACCTCACCAACGTCGGCGAGTGGGGCGGGGTGTCGGCCGGCGCGCTCTACCGCGAGCTGCGCTCGATGGAGGGCGAGGGCCTGGTCGCGACCGTCCGCACCGAGCAGGTGGGGCGGCGGCCGGCCAGGACCGTGTACGAGATCACCGGCGAGGGGCGGGTCGAGCTCCAGTCGCTGCGCGAGCAGGCGATCAAGCCGACCGGGTTCGCGCCCGACGCGCTCGGCGTGGCGCTGACGTTCGCAGCCGAGGGAATGGACACCGGCGAGCTCAGGGACACCCTCCGGGCGCGGCGGAGCCGGCTCGAGATCAGCGCGGTCGAGCTCGCGGCCGAGCTCGAGCGGCTGACCGCCAAGGGGTACCTGGGCGTGTTCCAGGCGGCGATCATGCGGCGCGGCGTGCTGCACCTCGAGACCGACGTGCGCTGGCACGACGCGCTCGACGCGGAGCTCGCGGCGACGCCCGAGCCGCGCGCCGCGCTGCTGCCGAGCGAGGTGATCGAGGCGATCGAGGTGCGGCCGGGCGATGAGCCGGCCGCGGCCGGGTCGTCTGCACCTAAGCCGGACGAACCAACAGAAACCTAGTTCGCGATATTACTTGAATTCAATCGAGATGTTACTCGACAATGGTTGGGGCCTGGCCCGTCAACCGAACCCACGAGGGGAAGCAACGATCATGCCGATCATCGAGGCCAGGGGCCTCGCCCGGACCTTCACGAGCAGGAAGCGGACCGTGCACGCGGTGCGCGGAGTCGATCTCACCGTCGAGCCCGGGGAGATCGTCGGCTTCCTGGGGCCGAACGGGGCGGGCAAGACCACCACCCTGCGCATGCTCACCACGCTGCTCGAGCCCACGGCCGGCACCGCGATCGTGGCCGGGGCCGACCTGCGCCGCGATCCGCTCGAGGTCCGGCGGCGGATCGGGTACGTGCCGCAGGCGATCGGGCAGACGATGGGCGGCACCGACCCGGAGTGCCTGGTCTCCGAGGAGCTGCTCGACCAGGCCGCGCTGTACCGGATCCCGAAGGCGGCCGCGGCCGCCCGGGCCGAGCTGCTGATCCGCCAGCTCGACCTCGGCGGGCTCGACCAGCGGCTGGTCAAGACCCTGTCCGGCGGGCAGCGGCGACGGCTGGAGATCGCGCTCGGCCTGGTCCACGAGCCGCCGCTGGTGTTCCTGGACGAGCCGACGACCGGGCTTGACCCGCAGAGCCGGTCCAACCTGTGGGAGCACATCCGGGGCCTGCGGGCCGACCTGGGCACGACCGTGTTCCTCACCACCCACTACCTGGATGAGGCGGACGCGCTCTGCGACCGGGTGTTCATCATCGACAACGGGGTGACGGTGGCCTCGGGCACCCCCGACGAGCTCAAGCGCCAGGTGTCGGGCGACGTGGTCACGCTGGCGGTCAACGGCGCCGCCGACAAGGCCCGCGAGCTGCTGGCCCGGCAGCCGATCGTGAGCGACGTCACCGTCTCCGACGACGGCGGGCTGCGGCTGAACGTCGTCAACGGGGCCGAGGCGCTGCCCTCGCTGCTGCGGGTGCTCGACGACGCGGGCATCACCCTGCACTCGATCAACCTGTCCAGGCCGACGCTGGACGATGTGTTCCTGACCATGACCGGGCGGTCGCTGCGGGACGACTCGCCGAGCGCGGCCGCCGCGGGCCAGCCCGAACCGACGCCCGCGGGCAAGGAGTAGCCGACATGAGCTTCATCCACGACACCCTGGTCGTCTTCCGGCGGGAGCTCCGGCTCAGCCTGCGCAACCCCGCCTGGGTGGTGATCGCGCTGGTGCAGCCGGTGCTGTACCTGGTCCTGTTCGGCCCGCTGCTGACCCGGCTGCCGGCCAGCGCGCTGGGCGGGCCGACTGCCTCGGGCTCCCCGGCCGGGGCGGCCGACGCGTACCGGTTCTTCGTGCCCGGGCTGCTGATCCAGCTCGGGCTGTTCGGCTCGACGTTCGTCGGGTTCGCGATCATCTCGGACTGGCGCGGCGGGGTGATCGAGCGTTTCCGGGTCACGCCGGTGTCGCGGCTGGCGGTGATGAGCGGCCGGGTCCTCCGCGACACCCTGGTGCTGGTCGTCCAGGCGGTGATCCTGGTGCTGGTCGGCATCGCGTTCGGGCTGCGGGCGCCGGTCAGCGCGGTGCTGATCAGCCTCGGCTTCATCGTGTTGGTGGCGATCGGGCTTGCGTCGGTGTCGTACGCGACCGCGCTGACGGTCAAGAGCGAGGACGCGTTCGCGCCGATGCTGAACTCGGTCATCGTGCCGCTGGTGCTGCTGTCGGGGATCATGCTGCCGCTGACGCTGGCGCCCGGCTGGCTGCAGGGCGTCGCCCGGGTCAGCCCGTTCCGCTACATCATCGACGCGATGCGCGAGGCGTTCCTCGGCCACTACGACAACACGATCATGCTCGAGGGCGTGCTGGTGGCGCTGGGGCTGGCGGTGGTGTGCCTGCTGCTCGGCTCGCGGGTGTTCGTCCGGGAGAACGCCTAGGCTCCGGCGGGCGCGCGCTGACCGTGGAGGGGAACGCACGGTCCGTTCGATAGGACGGTGTTGATCTTCGGCCGTTGACCCTGGCCGGCCCGGCGGTCAGGCCAGCGCGACGATGAGCAGGATCACGGCCGGGATGGCGACGGCCGCCACCGCGGGCCAGGACCAGGCGGTGGCGGGCGTCTGCGCCTCGGCCGCGGTCGAGGCGGCCCGCTTGCGCTCCTTGGCCGCCCGGCTGTCGAGGCGGGCCGCGATGGCCGCGCTGACCGGGAGCGACGCCAGCCGCACGGCCTCCTCCGGGAGCCGGGAGGACGGTTGCGCGTAGCCGCCGGCCGGCCCGGCGGTGACGAGGCCGCGCAGCCGCCTGGGCACGCCCACGGCGCCGGACCCCGCCCCGACCGCGACCTTGCGCCGGGCGCGGGTCGATACGTACAGCGCCCAGCAGTTCACCGACCTGACCGGCGAGCCGGCCCCGCGCGCTTCGGCCGCGTAGCGGACCCGGATCCACTCGCCGACCTCGACCGACTCGATCACCGGCCAGGGCAGCCGGTGCTCACGGAACGGGTTCACCACCGTCAGGCCGTCGCCGCCGGAGATCACCTTCGGCCGCAGCGCGAGCGTGTAGGCCACGCCGGTGACCAGCAGCAGGACGGCGGCCAGAAGCGAGCCGAACCGCGCCGAGGGCAGCCCCTGGGCGGCGTAGTCGGCGACGTTGGCCGTGGCGAACGCCACCCACACCCACCAGAAGATCACTGGCGGGTGCAGGCGGAGGGTTTCGCGTTCAGTCACTTGATCACATTATGCGCACCCGCGGGTCAAGCGCCGCGTAGAGCAGGTCGACGACGATGTTCGCGATCACCACGAAGATCGCCGCGAGGATCACGAACCCGATGATGACCGGCAGGTTGTCCTGGTCGACGGCCTCGACCGAGACCTGGCCGATGCCGCCGAGCCCGAACACCGTCTCCACGACCACGACGCCGCCGAGTAGCTGCCCCATGTCCACGCCGAGCTGGGAGAGCACCGGGGTGAGGGCCGCCCGGACACCGTGCCGGAAGATCACCCGCCGCTCCGACAGGCCCTTGGAGCGGGCGGTGCGGATGTAGTCCTCGCCCAGCGTCTCCAGCAGCTGGCCGCGGGAGAGCCGGGTGTAGACCGCGGCCTGGATCGTGGCCAGCGTGATCCACGGCAGGATCATGTGCCCGAGGAACGGCCCGATGCCCGACGTGATGCCCGCGTAGCCGGTGTTGAAGAAGTGGAACCCGTGCGAGTACAGCGGCTGGAACACGTAGCCGATCAGCAGCTCGCCGATCACGAAGGCCGGCATCGACAGGCCGATCAGCACCCCGACCGACGAGACCCGGTCGAACAGCGACCTCGCCCGGGTGGCGCTGATGACGCCGACCGACAGCCCGACGATCAGCCAGAGGATGGTGCCCCCGATGACGAGCGAGATGGTGGGCGGCAGGTCCTGCCTCAGCATCGTGTCGACGGACTCCCCGCTGTAGTAGGAGTACCCGAGGTTCCCGTGCACCAGGTTGTTGAGGAAGTGCCAGTACTGGGTCATGATCGGCTGGTTGAGCCCGAGGTTGTTGATGGCCTCCTGGATGACCTGCGGGGTCGCGGCGTGGCCCGATATCTGGCGGGCGACCGTGTAGACCGGCCGGGCGAAGAAGAGGAAGAACGTGATCGTGGCGACCAGCCACACCACGATGATCCCGGTGAGCAGGCGCCTGATTAGGTAACCGACGATAGCCATCAGGTATCAGCCCTTCTTCCCGGTCTCGGCCACGGCCGCCCCGCCGGCGGTGAACCCGCTCAGCGCTTCCTTGTTGCCCTGCTTGACGTTGCGCCGGGTCAGCCGCCGCCGCATCCGCCTGGCCGCGATCAGCCGCTCGGTCCGCGGGTCCATCGCGTCCCTGATTCCGTCGCCGAGCAGGTTGAACGCCAGCGTGGTGATCAGCAGCGCCACCGCCGGGATCACCAGGTACCACCAGGCGACCTGGTAGAAGTTCTGCGCGTCGGACAGCATGTTGCCCCAGCTCGGCGTCGGCGCCTGGACGCCGAGGCCGAGGTAGGAGAGGGTCGCCTCGAACACGACCGCGTTCGGGATGTAGAGCGTGCCGATGACCAGGACCGGGGCGAGCAGGTTCGGCAGGATGTCGAAGAACATGATCCTGAACGGTCCCGCGCCGAGCGATCTGGCCGCCTCGATGTACTCCTTCTCCTTGATCGACAGGGTCTGGCCGCGCACGATGCGCGCGATGCCGGCCCAGGAGAAGAACGTGATCATGATCACGATGATCTTCAGGCTCGGCCCGAACACCGCCGCCAGCGCCAGCGCCAGGACGATGTAGGGGAAGGCGAGCACGGCGTCGGTGAACCGGGCCAGCACGGTGTCGATGATCCCGCCGAAGTACCCGGCCATCAGCCCGACGGCCACCCCGAGGACCGTGGCGATCAGCGTGGTGACGATGCCGACGAAGAGCGAGATGCGCGCCCCGTACAGGACGCGGACGAGCAGGTCACGGCCGGTCGAGTCGGTGCCGAAGATGAACCCGTTGACACCGGGGCTGACCGGGTTGCCGTCCTCGTTCTCGCCCTGGACGGGGTAGGCGATGTTCACCGCGTGGTGGGTGAGCGCAGCGAAGGCAGGGGCGGCGATCGCGAGCACGACCATGATCACGATGACCGCCAGGGCGATCATCGAGACCCGGTCCGAGCGGAGCCGCCGCCAGGTCAGCTGCCACTGGGTGCGACCCTGAACCGGGCCGCCGTTGCTCTGCGCCCTCCTCGGCCAGGTGGGCATCGAACTCAAGCTCGGTGCTGATGCTCATGCCGGCTCCCTCTCAGCGGCGATGGCGGCCGTGCGGGCCGAGGCGAGGGTCTCGCCCGGCACGACCGGGAAGTGGCAGGCGGTCACGTGCGTCTCCCCGCCGGGAATGCCCGGAATTCCTTCCCGGGGGTCGCCGAACGGCTGCCCGCCGTTCCCCGGTGCCGCCGTGGGAACATCGGAGATCTCGTGAGTGACGAGCGGTGGCTCCACCCGCCCGCAGATCTCCTGCGCCTTGGGGCAGCGCGGGTGGAAGCGGCAGCCCGCAGGCGGGTCGATCGGCGACGGCACGTCGCCGGTGAGGATGATCCGCTGCCGGGCGGCGGCCGCGTCCGGGTCGGCGGCCGGGGCGGCCGACAGCAGCGCGACCGTGTACGGGTGGCGGGGCTGGTTGTAGAGCGAGTCGGCCGGCGCGGCCTCGCCGATCCGGCCGAGGTACATGACCGCCACCTTGTCGCTCACGTGCCGCACGACCTCAAGGTCGTGGGCGATGAACAGGTAGGACAGCCCGTACTCGCTCTGCAGGTCGGACAGCAGGTTCAGCACCTGCGCCTGGATGGAGACGTCGAGCGCGGAGACCGGCTCGTCGCAGATGATCAGCTTGGGCCGCAGCGCCAGCGCCCGGGCGACGCCGATCCGCTGCCGCTGGCCGCCGGAGAACTCGGCCGGGAACCGGTTGAAGTGCTCCGGGTTGAGCCCGACCCGCTCCATCAGCTCCTGCACCATGCGCTTGCGCTCGGCGCCGGTCGCGGTCTTGTGGATCGCGAACGGGTCGCCGATGATCGCGCCGACGCGTCGCCTCGGGTTCAGCGAGCTGTACGGGTCCTGGAAGATCATCTGGACCTCGCGGCGCAGTGGCCGCATCGCGCTGCGCGACAGCCTGCTGATGTCGGTGCCGTTGAGGAAGACCCTCCCCGAGGTGACCGGGATCAGCCCGGCCACGCAGCGGGCCAGCGTGGACTTGCCGCTGCCGGTCTCGCCGACCAGGCCGAGCGTCTTGCCCCGCTCGATGACCAGCGACACGTCGTCGACCGCGTGCACCTGCCCGACCGTGTGCTTAATGAAGCCCCCGGCCTTGACCGGGAAGTACTTGACGACGTTCTCGACGCGCACCAGGACGTTGTCGTCGGCGTCGTTCGCAGTTGCCATCAGGCAACGCTCCCCTCGTTGTTCGCAGCCGGGCCGGGCCCGTCGGGGGCCCGGTGCCTGCCGACGGCCGGCTCCTGGGCGGGCGGCGGCTCGTGGCCGAGCCGCGCCGTCTCCGTGCGGAGCAGCTCGGCCTCGGCCGACAGGCCGGCCGAGGCGGCCGGCAGCCAGCAGGCCGACTCGTGCGCCCCGCCGTCGTCGACCGGGCGGAGGATCGGGTCGTCCCCGGCCTTGCACTTGGCGAACGCGTAGCCGCAGCGCGGGTGGAACTTGCAGCCCGCCGGGAGGTTGATCAGGCTAGGCGGCTGGCCGGGGATCGGCTTGAGCCGTCCGCCGGCCGCTGAGCTCGACGGGATCGACTCGAGCAGCCCCTTGGTGTACGGGTGGTGCGGGTGGTAGAAGATCTCCCGCTTGGGGGCCTTCTCGGCCGCCCGGCCCGCGTACATGACCATCACGTCGTCGGCGATGTCGGCGACCACCCCGAGGTCGTGGGTGATCATGATCAGCGCCGTGCCCAGGTCCTGCTGCAGCCGCAGCAGCAGGTCGAGAATCTGAGCCTGGACCGTCGCGTCAAGCGCCGTCGTGGGCTCGTCGGCGATGATGAGCTTGGGCTCGAGGGCGAGGGCCATCGCGATCATCGCGCGCTGCCGCATGCCGCCCGAGAACTGGTGCGGGTAGTCGTTCACCCGGGTGTCCGGCTTAGGGATGCCCACCCGGCGAAGCAGTTCGACCGTCCGGGTCGCCGCTTCCTTCTTCGAGACGGACCGGTCGTGCGCCCGGATCATCTCGGAGATCTGCCACCCGATCTTGTAGAGCGGATGCAGGCTGGTCAGCGGGTCCTGGAAGATCACCGAGATCCGCGCGCCGCGCACCTTGCGGAGCTCGTCGTCGGGGAGCTCGAGCAGGTTGGCGCCCTCGAACATGGCGCTGCCCCACACCTCGGCTCCCGGGGTCAGCCCGAGCAGCGTCTGCGTGAGCACGGTTTTGCCGCTGCCCGACTCGCCGACGATACCGAGGGTCCGCCCGGGCTCGACGTCGAACGACACGCCCCGGACCGCCCGGACGACGCCGTCCGGGGTCTGGAAGCTGACGTTCAGGTCCTTTACCTCAAGCAGTGTCACTGTTTTTCCTCTGGCCATGGCGATGCGCGGTCCGGCCTGCCCACGGGTGGGGCCGGCCGGACCGCGCGTTCGCGCCTGAACTACCGCGTCCTGCTAGCGAGCGTCAGCTCGCGAGCCAGACGTTGGCGATGTCCGGGTCGCCGATGTTCGGCGAGAACATGGCCGTCTGATAGGTGGAGCCGTTCGGCACCACCGACCGGACCCGCGTGCTGGCGATCGTCGGGAACGTCTGGCTCATGAGGGGCACGATCGCCGCGTCCTTCATGATGTCCATGTCCGCCTGGTGCCAGTCCGTCCCGGCCGCGGTCAGCGACGTCGCGGACTCCGCCTGGGTGATCAGCGTGTTCACGGCCGGGTTGTCGTAGCAGCCGTAGTTGACCGTGTTGATCACGCAGTTCGGGCCCTGGAAGAGGGCCTGGATGACGGTGCGGCCGTTGTTGCCGAACCAGTCCGGGATCCAGCCGGGCTGGCCCATGTCCCAGGTGCCGGCCTTGTTGTTCTCTGGCGCGTTGCCCAGGTCGGTGAAGAACGACGAGCCGGGCTCGCCCTTGCCGTTGAGGGTGATGCCGCAGAGCGCAAGCGAGGCCTGGATAGCCTGGAAGACCCGGGTGTTGGACGAGTCGTTCGGGTACATGTACGTGAGCGCGATGCCGTTGGGGTGGCCGCCCGCGGCGAGCGCGGCCTTGCACTTGGTCACGTCGCCGGCGCCGTTGTCATCCGGGTACTGGTTGTAGTTCACGTAGCCGACGTTGCCGGGCGGGACGACCGTGTTGATCACGTTGCCGACGAGCGGGCCGCCCATCGCCTTGACGACGGCGATCTTGTCGATGCCGTACTCAACCGCCTCGCGGATGCTGACGTTCTGCATCGCGCCGCCCACGTTCGGGCTGCGGAGGTTGAAGATCAGGTACGGGAACGTGTCCGACCACGGCCAGATGTTGAAGTTGGACGCCTTGGAGGCGGCCAGGCCGGGGACCGACGACGGGTTGACCGGGGTGTCACTGGTCAGGTCCTGCGAGCCGGCCTGAATGTCGGCCAGCTGAGTCTGGGCCGAGGTGACGCCGAGGGTCTCGACGATCTCGTTCGGGTAGTCGTGCCGCAGCGTGTCGGTCGACTGCTTCCAGGCCGGGTTGCGGACGAACGTGATCGACTTGCCCGAAACGTACGAGCTGATCTGGTACGGCCCGTCGGAGATCGTGTTCTCGTCCAGCTGGATCGAGTTCGGCACGTACGAGTCGTACTCCACCGGGCGGGCCGACGCGAACGGCATCGCCAGCATGTAGATGAAGTCGCTGGCCGGGGCCGTCAGGGTGAACTGGATCGTCGACGAGTTCGGGGTCGAGATGCCGGCGATCGTGTGCGAGTTCTGGAAGGCCGCGATGTTCGCCGCCGTCGGCGCGTGCGTCTTCGCGTTGGCGAAGTACGCGGTCTCCGCAGTGTCGTACGCCGCCAGGCCCTTGATCGTGCTGGTGTAGTACCCCGGGTTGCCGACCGGGCTGACCGGGTTGAAGAACGCCTTGAACTCGCGCAGGAAGTCCTGGGACGTGATCTGGCGGGCCGGCGTGGTGTTCCAGTCGACGCCCGGCTTGATGTGGAAGGTGTAGACCGTGCCGTTGCCGGTGATCCCGCCGTTGGCGGTGGTCGGCACTTCGGTCGCGGCGTCGGCGACCGGCGTGGTGTCGGTCGTCCAGGCGGCGCTTGAAGTGGTCGCGGCCGGCATGGTCGGGTAGCTCAGGAGCTGCCTGGTGTACACCCGCTCGACCTCGTAGTCGGGGGTGTAGTAGGCCGGCACCGTGTCGATGTGGTCCGGGCCGCTGGCGGCGACGATGTTGAGCGTACCGCCGGACTGTGGTTTCTGGCCGCTGGTGGCTGCCGTGGGCGCGGTCGTCGAGCCGGTGGAGCTCGAACTCGAGCACGCGGCGAGGCCGCCGGCCGCGATGGCCAGGACGGCCAGCGTGGCGACGCGCTTTGAAGCTCTTGGCATGGACATCTTCCTCTTGGTCTACTCAGCTCAGGTCGAGGCCGACTGCCATCGATCGTTCGACCGCTCGGTCGTCCGACCCTCATGCGATGACTGTCTACCTACCGAGAGATTCTGCGGTAATCCGAGATGATTCCACACCAAAAAGCGGGTCGTAGCCCGATTGTGACTAGAAAAGTTCTTCTTTGCCACATTTGGTAACAAAGTTGTTACATTCATGACAAAGGCCGCAAACTGTGCCATGTCCGGCGGGAACACCGGCTCATCGGGCCGGATTGCGGGCACGCGAGCACGGCCACGGCGGCGGCCGTGCGGCCGGGCGGCGGGCGGCGGGCGGCGGGCGGCGGCTAGATGCCGCGCTTGCGGAGGATGTCCTCGATGTCCTTCAGATCGTCGTCATCGGCGGGCTGAGCGGCCTTGCGGGAGGCCTTGGCGGGGGCCTCGGGCGTGCGGGTGGCGGGGACCGGGGCCCGGTTCGCGGGCACTGCCCGGGTCGGTCTGGCCGAGGACCCGGCGAGGGCGTCACGGCGGCCGTCGGCGGCCGTTACCTCGGAGTCGCCGTCCCGTCTGGCCCGCGCGGCCTTGCGCTTGTCCCTGGCCGTTCTGCGCGCCTCGCGGCCGCCCGCCGCGAGGAAGAGCGCGATCGCGAGCCCGGTCACCCCGATGCCGACCCACTTGGTGGTGGAGAAGGCGAACCCGGTGCCGAACTGCCCGATCGCCACGCCGATCTTCCAGAGCATCTCGATTGCCCCGGTCAGGTAGGCCGCGATCGGCAGCAGCGACACGGCCACGACGCGCAGCGCCGGGCGGGTCCCGGAGCGCCGCAAGACGGCATAGCTCAGTATCAGGCCGAGTACGGTGAGTCCCGCGGCAAGCGGAAGCCAGGCAATGCTGCTATAGCTCATGACGCGCCTCCCTGCTTCCTCCATCGTGACATATCTCGAGTAGTGCGCGGAACGTCAACGGCGATCGGGGCGTCACGCTTCCCGCCGTTAGGCGTTCGCCGCCGCGAGGGCGCGGAGGGTGGCCAGGGTGACGTCGGACAGCGAGCGGACGACGAGGCGGCGGGGGGCGGCCGGAACGGCGACGAACGACGGCGCGGCGACCACCAGGCAGCCGGCCGCGGCGGCGGAGGCGACACCGTTCGGCGAGTCCTCCAGGGCCACGCAGCGGGCCGCCTCGACGTCGAGCAGCTTGGCCGCCAGCTGGTAGGGAGCGGGATCGGGCTTGGTCACGGGGACGTCGTCACCGCAGACGACCACCGGGAACCGGAACCCGGTGGCCGCGAGCACGGCCTCCACGAACGGGCGCAGCGAGCCGGTGACGAGGGCGTACGGGAGCCCGGCGGCGGCCACCTCGGCCAGCAGCTCGGCGGCGCCGGGGAGCAGCGTCACCCGGCCGGCCGTGGTCCGCTTGAGCATGCCCTCGATCAGCCATCGCTCGACGTCCGCGGGCGGCGCGGGCCTGGTCGCCCTGGCGAGCAGGTAGGCGACCGACCGCTCCATGGACCCGCCGAGCAGCGCCGCCTGGTCCTGCTTGGTCCACGGCCCGCCGAGCCTCGCCATGACGTCGCTCTCGGCCTCGAACCAGAGCGGCTCGGTATCGACCAGCAGCCCGTCCATGTCGAACAGCACCGCCGCGAGTCCCACTGCATCATCAGTCACGTTCACACGCTGAAGTATCTCGCAGCCGGGTGGTGGACGACGATGGCGTCGGTGGACTGCTCGGGGTGCAGCTGCATCTCCTCGGAGAGCTCGACCCCGATCCGCTCGGGCTGCAGCAGCCGGGCGATCTTGGCCCGGTCGGCCAGGTCGGGGCAGGCCGGGTAGCCGATCGAGTACCGCGCGCCCTGGTACTTGACCGAGAAGAACCCGTCGAGTTCGGCCGGGTCGGCGGCGGAGATGCCGAGCTCCTGCCGGACCCGCACGTGCCAGTACTCGGCCAGGGCCTCGGTGAGCTGAACCGAGACCCCGTGCAGCTCGAGGTACTCGCGGTAGGCGTTCTTGCCGAACAGCTCGGCGGTCGCCTCGGACACCGCCGGGCCCATCGTGGCGAGCTGGAAGGCGATCACGTCGGTCTCCCCCGACGACTTCGGCCGGAAGTAGTCGGACAGGCAGAGCCGCTCGTCGCGCTGCTGGCGCGGGAACGTGAACCGCTCCCGCTCTTGTCCCGTCTCCGACAGCACGATCAGGTCGTTGCCCTCGCTGACGCAGCGGAAGTAGCCGTAGACGACGGCGGCCTGCAGCATCCCCTCGGTCTGCGCCCGCTCCAGCCACATCCGGAGCCTGGGCCGCCCCTCGGTCTCGACGAGGTCCTCGTAGGAGGGGCCGCCCTCCTTCCGCGACGGCTTCAGTCCCCACTGGCCCATGAAGGTGGCGCGCTCGTCCAGGTAGGCCCCGTACTCCGCGAGCTGCAGGCCCTTGACCACCTGGGTCCCCCAGAACGGCGGCTCAGGCACTCGGTTGTCGACGGCGACAGTCTCCGACCGGATCTGCGCGTGCGGCGGAACCGGCTCGGCGGTGGGGGTCTGCGCGGTGGCGCGGGGGTCGGGCCGGGCGGCGACGCGGCGCTCGCGGAGCGCGGGCAGGGCGGCGCCGGGGACGCCGTGCTTGACGGCCATGGCCGCCTCCATCAGGCGCAGGCCCTCGAAGGCGTCGCGGGCGTAGCGGACCTCGCCGTCGAACAGGGCGGCCAGGTCCTGCTCGACGTAGGCGCGGGTGAGGGCGGCGCCGCCGAGGAGGACCGGCCAGCGCTTGGCCAGGCCGCGCGCGTTTAGCTCGGCGAGGTTGTCCCGCATCACCACGGTCGACTTGACGAGCAGGCCGGACATGCCGATGACGTCGGCGTTATGCTCCTCGGCGGCGGCGATGATGGCGGACACCGGCTGTTTGATGCCGATGTTGACGACCTCGTAGCCGTTGTTGGACAAGATGATGTCGACCAGGTTCTTGCCGATGTCGTGCACGTCGCCGCGGACCGTGGCGAGCACGATCTTGCCGCGACCGCCGTCGGCGAGCTTGTCCATATGCGGTTCCAGATACGCGACCGACGCCTTCATGATCTCGGCCGACTGCAGCACGAACGGGAGCTGCATCTGGCCCGAGCCGAACAGCTCGCCGACCGTCTTCATGCCGTCGAGCAGGACGTCGTTGACGATCGCGAGGGCGGCCATGCCCTCCGCCAGGGCGAGGTCGAGGTCGGCCTCGAGGCCGTTGCGCTCGCCGTCGATGATCCGCCGCTTGAGCCGCTCGACCAGCGGCAGCGAGGCGAACTCGGCCGCCCGCTCGGCCTTGGCCGAGGTCGCGTCCACGCCCTCGAACAGCTCCAGCATCCGCTGTAGGGGGTCGTAGTCCGGGCGCCGCCGGTCGTAGACCAGGTCGAGCGCGACCTCGCGCTGCTCGTCCGGTATCCGCGCCAGGGGCAGGATCTTGGACGGGTGGACGATGGCGGAGTCGAGCCCGGCCTGCACGCACTCGTGCAGGAAGACCGAGTTCAGCACCTGGCGGGCGGCGGGCTTGAGGCCGAACGAGATGTTGGACAGTCCGAGGGTGGTCTGCACGCTCGGGTGACGCCGCTTGAGCTCGGCGATCGCGTTGATCGTCTCGATCCCGTCCCGCCTGGTCTCCTCCTGGCCGGTGGCGATCGGGAACGTGAGGCAGTCGAGGATGATGTCCTGCTCGCGCATCCCCCAGTTCACGGTCAGGTCGCTGATCAGCCGCTCGGCGACCTCGATCTTCCACGACGCGGTGCGGGCCTGGCCGCGCTCGTCGATGGTCAGCGCGACCACCGCCGCGCCGTGCTCGCGGATCACCGGCATCAGCTTGGCGATCCGGGAGTCGGGGCCGTCGCCGTCCTCGTAGTTGACCGAGTTGACGACCGAGCGGCCGCCGATCAGCTCGAGGCCCGCCTCGATCACCGCGGGCTCGGTCGAGTCGAGCACCAGCGGCAGCGTCGCGGCGGTGCTGAGCCGCCCGGCGATCTCGCGCATGTCGGCCACGCCGTCCCGGCCGACGTAGTCGATGCAGACGTCGAGCAGGTGGGCGCCGTCACGGGTCTGCGACTTGGCGATCGACACGCAGTCCTCGTAGTTGTCGGCGATCATTGCCTCGCGGAACGCCTTGGACCCGTTGGCGTTGGTCCGCTCGCCGATCGCGAGGAACGCGGTGTCCTGCCGGAACGGCACGTGACTGTAGAGGGACGCGACTCCGGGCTCGGAGCGCGGCGAGCGCGGCGCGAGCGGCCGGGGCAGCGGCCGGCTCTCCTCGGTGGCGAGGCGGTCGACCAGCGCGGCGATGTGCTCCGGGGTGGTGCCGCAGCAGCCGCCGACCAGGGTCAGGCCGAACTCGCGGGTGAACCGGTCGTGGGCGTCGGCCAGCTCGGCCGGCGAGAGCGGGTAGTAGGCGCCGTCGGCGGTCAGCTCGGGCAGGCCGGCGTTGGGCTGGCAGCAGATCGGGATCGGCGAGTTCGCGGCCAGGTAGCGCAGGTGCTCGCTCATCTCGCCCGGCCCGGTCGCGCAGTTGAGGCCGATCATGTCGATGCCGAGCGGCTCGAGGGCGGTCAGCGCCGCGCCGATCTCGGTCCCGAGCAGCATAGTGCCGGTGGTCTCGATCGTCAGCGACGCGATGACGAGCGCGTTGGGCGCCACCGCGGCCACCGCCCGCTTGGCCCCGATGATCGCCGCCTTCGCCTGCAGCAGGTCCGGGCAGGTCTCGATGATCAGCGCGTCGGCGCCGCCGCGGAGCAGGGCGGCCGCGTTCTCGTAGTAGGAGTCGCGGAGCTCGCGGAACGTGATGTGGCCGAGCGTCGGCAGCTTGGTGCCCGGGCCCATCGAGCCGACCACCCAGCGCAGCCGGCCGTCGGCGGCGGTGAACTCGTCGGTCGCCTGGCGGGCCAGCCGCGCGCCCGCCTCCGCGAGCTCGCCGATCCGCTCGGTTATGCCATACTCGCCGAGGTTGGCGAGGTTGGTGCCAAACGTGTTGGTTGTCACGCAGTCGGCCCCGGTCGCCAGGTAGGCGCGGTGGATGTCAACGATGATGTCCGGCCTGGTGGCGTTCAGCACCTCGTTGCAGCCTTCGTGGCCCTGGAAGTCGGCCAGGGTCGCGTCGCTGGCCTGGATCATCGTGCCCATCGCGCCGTCCGAGATGACCACCCGCGACGCCAGGGTAGAGCGGAAGGCCGCGGCGCGCTCGGTGGCCTCTTCAATCACAAGACTGCTCATAGGTGTCCCGACTTTAGGCCGTTTATGATGAGGCCACAATAATAGACCAGCAAAACTGTGCGTGCCACAGGTAGCGCGTCACCCGTCCGTGGCGACGTAGGCTGTAGTCGCGGGCGAGGGCCCGCGGCTCTTGCGGAGGTGAAGTCATCAAGTTCAGCGACGTCGAAGGACCGCTCGTCAACCCGGTGGCGATCGCCGCGTTCGAGGGGTGGAACGACGCGGCCGAAGCGGCCAGCGGAATGGTCAACCACCTCGGCATCGCGTGGCAGTCCACTCCCATCGCCGCGATCGACCCCGATGACTTCTACGACTTCCAGGTCAACCGGCCGGTGATCGACGTGGTGGCCGGCAAGACCGAGCGCCTGGTCTGGCCGACGACGCGGATCTCCCTCGCCCGGGGCTCCGCCACCGGCCTGTCCCGCGACATCGTGCTCGTGCACGGCGTCGAGCCGAACATGCGCTGGCGCGGGTTCACCGACGAGCTTATCGGCGGGCTGTCCGAGCTCGGGGTTGAGATGCTCATCCTGGTCGGGGCGCTGCTGGCCGACTCGCCGCACACCCGCCCGGTTCCGGTCCAGGTCAGCAGCTCGGACTCGCAGCTGCTGCGCGGGGTGGGCTCGGAGCCGAACGACTACAAGGGCTCATCCGGGATCGTCGGGGTGCTCCAGTACACCGCCGCGGAGGCCGGCATCCCGACCATCTCGCTGTGGGCTTCGGCGCCGCACTACGTCGCCCAGGCGCCGTCGCCGAAGGTCACGCTGGCGCTGCTCCGCTCGGTCGAGGACGTGCTCGACGTGTCGCTCCCGCAGGGGGACCTGCCGGAGGAGGCCAGGGCGTGGGAACGCGGCGTGGATGAGCTCGCCCAGCAGGACTCCGACGTGGCCGAGTACGTGCGCACGCTCGAGGAGGCCAAGGACGCCACCGATCTGCCGGAGGCGTCCGGTGACGCGATCGCCCGCGAGTTCGAGCGGTACCTGCGCCGCCGTGGCGACACCGGGGACAGCGAGGAGCTCTAGGGCAGTCGACGTCTCGGGCAGTCGACGTCTCGGGCGATAGGGCGCTACCGCGCCCGGGCCGCCACCCACGGCGAGAGGCCGAGCAGGTCAGTCAGCGCGGCCACCCGGGTGTCGGCGCCGATGGAGCCCGCGCCGGCGTCGCCCTTGTCGGCGTAGCGCAGGTCGCCCCGGCGGAAGGCGACGCCGAGGTTGGCCTGGCCGGCCAGCAGGCGGGCCCA
Organism: uncultured Actinomycetota bacterium; assembly: GCA_963838825.1. Taxonomy (GTDB): domain Bacteria; phylum Actinomycetota; class Actinomycetes; order Streptosporangiales; family Streptosporangiaceae; genus Trebonia. Next base: position 6,313 of record CAWISQ010000010.1, on the reverse strand, counting down.
CGCCTGGGCGGATCCGGTGAGCGACCAGTCGCAGTCCTCCCCGGCTTCGCCCAGGCCCGCAGAAACCGTGCCCGCCGCCAGGTCAAGCCGCCACCAGGCGTCAGCGTCGGCCCAGGCGGGCCCGTTCACGAACAACAGCACCGATTCGCTCGCGCGGGCCCCGTGGGCCCGGCCGAACTGCTCGCCGACCCCCGCCAGCCCCGCCCTGACGCGCTCGTCGACCGCGAGCGCCCAGCCCGGCAGCGCCAGACCGTCCGGCCGCCCCCGGTCGTCCGGCCGGGCCAGGTCGTCCCGCCGGGCCAGGTCGTCCCGCCGGGCCAGGTCGTCCCGCCGCGTTCGCAGGTCGGACGGCTTGGCCCCGGTCCCCCAGCGCTCGCCGACTGGTAGGTAGCCGAGCACGTCGGCCAGCTCGTTGACCCGGGCGAGCAGCGGGGCGGGTATCTTCTCGGCCGGCATCGTCCAGCCCCGGCCGACCGAGTCGGCGGTGACCCGGCCGGTGTTCCAGATCTTGTAGTCGCCGGGGCCGAACCGCTGATGCTCGGGTCCGAAGCAGCGGGCGACGATCCCCGGGGCCGGCGCCGCGCCGATGAACTCGAGGATCCGCTCGATCTGGCCGTCCGGGTCGGTGACCAGGTCCTCGTACCTGACCGGGAGGCAGCGGTCGGTGAAGCGCTCCTCGGCCGCGACGATGGACGTCGTGTAGTCCAGCCAGTACCTGGCCAGCGCGGCCACGTTGTTGTCGGGCGGGCTGCCGATATAGGGCTCGAACCCGTAGCTGGTCAGCCCCCACGGCGACGCCTCGATGCCGGACGCGATGACATCCATCGGGTGCCGGTAGAGGCAGATGAAGCGGGCATCCGGCCAGATCCGCAGCAGCAGCCCCGCGTGCTGCGCCGCCCCCAGGCTCTTGTCGCAGTACCGCCGCTTCCCCCGGCGCCGCAGGTAGGACGTCATCATCGGGTCGAGGCTGCGGCGCAGCCCGTCGGCCACCGGCGCGGAGATCGCGGCGTCGGCCGAGTCGCCGTTGGCGGACTGCCGCGTCGGCCCGGCGTCCTCGATCACCGTCCACGCGGTCGCCAGCTGCCGGGCCAGCCAGGGCAGCCGGGTCTCGGGCGGGCAGGCCAGGTCCGGATGGGCGTCGAGCAGGAACCGCAGCAGGGTCGAGCCCGACCGGCCGGCGCAGAGCACGAAAACGGGGTCGTCACCTGCCCCGCCCGACCCATCCTCGCCGTCGCCGCGCATGCCGCCTCCGCCCCGTGTCTCGCGTCCGCAGCCGGCCCAGGCGCTAGCTGGAGCTGTTGCCTGAGGACCCGCTGAGGGGATTGGCCGAGCCCGTGCTGCCGCCGGTGGCGGGCGCGGTGGTCGTGCTTCCCCCGGTGCCCGCGCCGTGCGAGAAGTTACAGCCCGCCAGCAGGCCTCCCGCACCGAACGCTAGCACCACCTCGCCGCCGGCCCGCAGGAACCTGCGGCGCCGCAGCGCGCGGTCCCGATCCTCGTCATTCCGGTCAGCCAGGTCATCCATAGGCACGAAAGTACCGCAACCAGGCAACTGCGAATAGGTGCAGGCGCTCAGCGAAACGGTAGCGCCGCGGGCGTCCGCGGCCGGCGGCCCAGCAGCCAGTCCCAGAAGCTGCGGCGGGGGCCGGTGCGCGCGCTGCGGACGACGAGGTTGCCGTGCCGAAGGCTGCCCGACGCGGTCACCAGCAGCGTGACCGGGACGTCGGGGTCGTGGTGAACCCGCTGGCGGATGACGCCGTGGCCGACCGAGACGCTGTCGACGTCAACCACGACCCCGGGCGGCACGGTCAGCACGATGTTCCCGTGACCGACCGAGATCTCCAGGTCGAGGGTCGGCCGACTGATGACGGCGGCGGAGAAGTCGATCGCCACGTTGCCGTGCCTGGCCTCGACCGTCAGGCGGCGCGGCACGACCCAGCGCCCGTCCCGCTTGATCATGCCGTGGGTGATCTTCAGCGCCACCAGGTCCTTGGCCTCGGCGGCCGGGGCGGGCCGGCCTGCGGAGGAGGCGGGCAGGTCGGCCAGCAGCACCTCGAGCTCACCGTAGGTTCGCGCGGTGAGCGCGGTTTCCAGCCGTTGGTCAAGCTCATCGGCGGTGAGCCGACCGTCCCCGGCCGCGACGCGGAGCTGCTCCGCGACCTGGTCACGGTCCTCGTAGGAGACGCGCAGGTTGCGGTTGTCGGGGGCCAAGTCTCCGGGCATGTTCTGTACTGTAACGCCACTTGCGGTCTAGTACGGAGGCCACGGGACGGCGGGCCAGTCCTGCGGCGGGTAGGGGTGCACCCGGCTGGTCAGCAGGACCTCGACCCGAGACAGCGTGGCGGCGATCTCCGCCCTGGTCAGGTACCGGCTCAGCTCCTCCCCGAGCCACCCCCCGGCCAGCTCGCCGGCCAGCCGTCCGAGCACCTCGACCGACCGGGCGGGCAGCGACTTGCCCCGCCACTGCCAGAGCACGGTGCGGAGCTTGTACTCCTCGGCGAAGCAGATCCCGTGGTCGCACCCGTACAGGTGGCCGTCGGCGACCGGCAGCAGGTGGCCGATCTTGCGGTCGGCGTTGTTGATCACCGCGTCGAAGACGGCCATGTCCCGCAGCCCGGCGTGATCGAACCGGCGCGACAGCGAGATCAGGTCGGCGTCCGGCTCGACGTCGATCCAGAGCTGGCACATGCCCGGGCCGAACGGGCCGTCCCGCATCACCGTCGGCGGCACGAAGTTCCACCCGGCCGCGCTCGAGACCAGGTAGGCGGAGACCTCGCGGCCCGCCAGGGTACCGGTCGGGAAGTCCCACAGCGGCCGCTCGCCCGCGATCGGCTTGTAGACGCAGGTCGCCTCGACGCCCGCCTCCCTGATCGTGCACAGCAGGGTGGCGTTGGACGCCTCCACAATCCGGCCCTGCACGGTCAGCGTGCCCCGCTCGAGCAGTTCAAGCGCCTCGCGCTCGCCCCCGCCAGGGAGATCGGTGTCGCCCGCCTCCCCGGCCGTCGCGTTGTCAGGCACGGCTGGCCCGGTGGCCGTTCTGCCGCGGGCAGACGTGCCCGGAGGCGTCGAGCGGCAGCCCGCACAGCGGGCACGGCGGCAGGCCGGCCGCGACCAGGCTGAGGGCGCGGTGCGCGAACGCCCGGGCCGCGCTCGGCGTGATCCGCACCCGGAGCACGCCCGGGCCGTCGACCGGGATGTCCTCCGATAGCGGCTCGATCGGCGCCTCGCTGTCTTCCTGCGCCTCGATGACCACCCGGTCGCCGTCGCCGTCCCAGGCCAGCGCGATCGCGCCGACCCGGAAGTCCTCGGTCAGCGGCAGGTCGAGCGGGCCGTCGTCGCGCAGCGACGGCGGAGCGCTCTCGGGGATGTCCTCGGCCGCACCGGTGCGTCGTAGCACCTCGTCGAGAAGCTCGTCCAGACGTTCGGCCAGCAGGCTGACCTGAAACTTCTCTAGGGCGACGCTGGTCACCCGGCCCGCCGAGGTGGCCTGCAGGTAGAACGTCCGGTCACCCGGCTGCCCTACCGAACCGGCCACGAACCTGTCCGGCGGGTCATAGTAAAAGACCGGCATGAGTCCTATCCTTCCGCACTACCAGCACTACTACCCGCGCCGCCGCCGATCACGGCATCACTGTTGTCACTGGCAGCCGGGCGCGGCAGCAGATCAGCCACCCCGCCGCCGGTGTCATTCAGCCGGAGCACGAAGGGGCGCAGCGGGGTGTAGTTGATCACGGTCAGCGAGCACGGATCGGCCACGATGCGCTGGCACTGGTCCAGGTGGAGCCCGAGGGCGTCGGTCACGATGGCCTTGATCACGTCGCCGTGCGAGCAGACGAGGTACGTCGCGTCCGTGCCCAGCCGCTCGTTCCAGTCCCTGATCGCGGTCACGGCCCGGTGCTGCATGTCGAGCATCGACTCGCCGTCGGGGCCGGGGAACCTGACCGCGCTGGGGTGGTTCTGGACCACCGGCCAGAGCGGCTCCTTCGCCAGCTCCGCCAGCGGCCTGCCGGTCCAGTCCCCGTAGCGGCACTCCCCGACCCGGTCATCGACGACCGGCTCGGCGTGACCGTCGGCTACGTGGCCGCCCCCGGCGTGGCCGTTCCCGGCCGCGACGAGCTCGGCCACGGTCTGCCTGCACCGGTCAAGCGGGCTGGTCACGATCGCGGCGAGCGCCACCGGGGCGATCCGCGCGCCCAGCGTCCGCGCCTGCGCACGGCCGCGGTCGTCGAGGCCGATGCCCGGCGTCCAGCCTGTCAGGACCTGCCCGGTGGTAGCGGTCAAGCCATGCCGGACAAGCAGAACTGTTGTCACGTATCCCGACTTTAGAACATCTTCAAGGTATCGCTAACACAGCGAGTATTCGCTGTTGCCGAAGCTCACTAGGTCACCGGGGGTCACGCTGACCTTTCCGCGGACCCGCCAGCCGTTGACGCGGGTGCCGTTGGTCGATTCCAGGTCGGTCAGCAGCCAGCCGTCGGCCGTCCGCTCGAGGGTGGCGTGCCGCCGGGAGACGGTCATGTCGGCGATGGCCAGATCGCAGCTGGCGTCCCGGCCGATGCTGAACTGGTCGGCGCTGCCGCGCGGGAACTGCAGCGGCAGCGGCCGCCTGACGCCCACCGCCGCCTGCAGGCTCATCGTGACCCGGGCGGGCGCGGCGGCCGGGGTCACCGTGCGCGGCCCGTTCTCCGCCCCATCGCGGGCGGGGGCGGCCAGGCCGGCCACTCGGGACCAGGCGTCCCGGAACCAGCCCGCGACCGAGTGACCGCCCGCCTGCAGGGCCGAGCCCCGCGACGGCGCGCTCGGCAGGCCCTCCAGCAGCGGGGACAGCTCATCGTGCTGTCTGGCCTGGTAGGCCGCGTCCATTCGGTGCAGGAAGGTGTCGTGCGACAGCGCCGGCCACGAACTCGTCCTTCAGCCGGCTCGCGACCTCATCCCGATCGGCGTCGGAGGCGCGCAGCCCGCCGGGCGTCGGTCCCGCCTCGGCCGGCGTTGGGCCCTCGGCCGCAGAACCTCCCATGAAAGCGAGTATCGGGATCAACCGGCCGCCGCGCAAGGCGAACAGCCGTAACCGTGCCCGCCGGATCCCCGGCCGGTTATACCCCGACTGCGTGCACGCCCCCGTCGACGTGCACGATTTCCCCGGTGGTGGCGGGGAACCAGTCCGACAGCAGCGCCACGCAGGCCCGCGCGGCGGCGTCCGGGTTGGCGATGTCCCAGCCCAGCGGCGCGCGCTGCGCCCACACGTCCTCGAACTTCTCGAAGCCGGGTATCGACTTGGCCGCCATCGTCTTCAGCGGCCCGGCCGCGACCAGGTTGACCCGGACCCGCTGCGGCCCGAGGTCGCGGGCGAGGTAGCGGGCGCAGGACTCGAGGCCCGCCTTGGCCACGCCCATCCAGTCGTAGCCGGGCCAGGCGACCGACGCGTCGAAGTCGAGGCCGACGACCGAGCCGCCGTCCGGCATCAGCGGCAGCGCCGCCATCGCCAGCGACTTGAGCGAGAAGGTGGACACCTGGACCGCCTTGGCGACGTCCTCCCAGGGGGTGGCGAGGAAGTTGCCGCCGAGGGCGGACTGCGGCGCGTTCGCGATCGAGTGCACCACCCCGTCGAGCCCGTCGACATGCTCGCGGACCCGGTCGGCGAACGAGTCGAGCTGGCCGCGTCGGTCACGTCGAGCTCGATCACCGGCGCCCCGGCCGGGAGCCGCTTGGCGATCCGGGTCACCAGCGTGGGCCGCGGGAACGCGGTCAGCACGACCGTCGCGCCCTTCTCCTGGGCCATGCGGGCCACGTGGAACGCGATCGAGGCCTCGGTCAGCACCCCGGTGACCAGGATCCGCTTGCCGTCGAGAATGCCCATCACAAACCAACTTTCGTCGTCACGTATCCGGATGCTTCGGGCGCCTCATGGGGCATCGCCCTAGTGAAAAGCGAGGTGGTGGCCGGCGAGGGTGCTGGTGCCGGTGGGTGCGGGCCGGTGGGGTGCGGGCCGGTGGGGGCGCGCACTCAGTGGCCCATGCCGAGGCCGCCGTCGACTGGGATGACGGCGCCGGTGACGTAGGCCGCGTCCGGGCCAGCCAGGAACGCGACCGCGCCCGCGACCTCGTCGGCCGCGGCGTAGCGGCCGAGCGGGACGGCGCCGATGATGGCCGCCTTGCGCTCGTCCGACAGCACCGAGGTCATGTCGCTGTCGACGAACCCGGGCGCGATCACGTTGGCGGTGATGTTGCGCGAGCCGAGCTCGCGGGCGAGCGAGCGGGCCAGCCCGACCAGGCCCGTCCTTGGACGCCGCGTAGTTGGCCTGGCCGCCGGAGCCGTA
>CAWISQ010000009.1:0-126149 GCA_963838825.1 uncultured Actinomycetota bacterium | reverse complement strand
AGGGTGGCTTTTTGGCGGGCGGCGGTGTGGCGGTTGTCCGGGACGGGGAGGCCTAGGTTGCCGCGGAGGGTGCTGGAGTCGTACTCGGCGCGGACGACGCCGCGGTCCTGGAGGATCGGGACGACCTCTTCGCGGAAGCGGCGCCACTGGGCCGGGTTGGCGATGTGGTAGTTGATGCCGTCGAGGGCGCGGGCGTCGAACCAGCGGGTGATCTGGTCGGCGACGGTGGCCGGGGCGCCTGCGAACGGGGTGGGCCGGGGGGACGAGATCGACTCGACCGTCTGGCGGAGGGTGAAGCCGTTGTCGGCCGCGAGCTTGGCGATCTTCTCCGCGTTGGTGCGGAAGCCGCGCTCGGCGTGCACGAGCGCCTGCTGCGGGAACGGGGCGTCGAGGTCGTACTGGCGGAAGTCGTGCCAGGCGAACGGGCGGCCGAGCTCGGCCAGGGCCTTGTCGAAGTCCTGGGCGGCGAGCTGGAGGTCGCGCTCGATCTCGCGCGCGTCGGCGTCGGTGTCGCCGACGTAGACCCGCATGCCCGGCATCACCACCAGGTGGTCGGGGTCGCGGCCCTTGGCGGCGGCGCGGGACTTGATGTCGGCGTAGAAGGCCTGGCCCTGCTCGAGCGAGGCGGCGTGAGTGAAGATGCCCTCGCCGATCGTCGCGCCGAGGTCGCGGCCCTGCTCGGAGTCGCCCGCCTGGAAGATGACCGGCTGGCCCTGCGGCGAGCGGGACACGTTGAGCGGGCCCGCGACCTGGAAGTGCTCGCCCCGGTGGTTGAGCTGGTGCTGCCTGGTCGGGTCGAGGAAGGTGCGGGTCGCCCGGTCGCGCGGGAACGCGTCTTCCTCGTAGGAGTCCCACAGGCCCTGGGCGACCCGGACGAACTCCAGGCCGCGGGCGTAGCGGGTGTCGTAGTCGAAGTGCTCGTCGCGGCTGAAGTTGGCCGCCGCGCCGGCGTCGCCGCTGGTGACGACGTTCCAGCCGGACCTGCCGCCGCTGATCAGGTCCAGGCTGGCGAGGCGGCGGGCCACGTTGAACGGGTCGTTGTAGGACGTGGTCATGGTGGCGACCAGGCCGATGTGCGTCGGTGCTGACCGCGAGGGCGGACAGCAGCGTCATCGGCTCCAGCCGGTTGAGGTAGTGCGGCGGTGAGTCGGCGGTGATGAACTGGCTGTCGACGATGAAGATCAGGTCGAACTTGGCCTCCTCGGCCAGCCGGGCCTGCTCGATGTACCAGTCCACGTTGACGCTGGCGTCGCCGGGAATCTCGGGGTCGAGCCAGAGGTAGTGCTGGCCGGGGCCGCCCGCGCCCATGGTGACGGCGCCGAGCTTGAGCTGCCGCTGCCGCGTCGCTCATGCCTGCGCCGCCTTCGAGGCGGTGGCGGCGGCGTTCTCGGCGACATCGTTCCCGGCGCCTCGCCTGGCGACCTCGTCGCGGACCAGCGGGAGCAGGTGGCGGCCGTAGTCGATGGCGTCGTCGTAGGGGTCGTAGCCGCGGATGAGGATGGTGGTGACGCCGATGTCGATGTAGTCCAGGATCGCCTGGGCCACCGTTTCCGGCGTGCCGACCAGCGCGGTCGAGTTGCCCGCGGCGCCGGTCGCGGCGGCGAGCGGGGTCCACAGCGCCCGGTCGTGCAGCTCGCCCTTCTCGGCCGCGGCCAGCAGCCGCTGCGAGCCGACGTTGGGCGGCTGGTTGCCGCCAAGCCCCCAGGTCTCGCGCCGTCGGCGGGCCCTGAAGTCGGCCACGTTCTGCTTGGTCGTCTGCAGTATCCGGTGCGCGCGCTCCCACGCCAGTTCCTCGGTCGGGCCGAGGATCGGGCGGAAGCTCACGCTGATGCCGGGGGTATCGGTGCGGCCCGCCGCCTTGGCGGCGGCGTTGACCGAGTCGATCTGCTCCTTCGTCTCCGCCAGCGGCTCGCCCCACAGGGCGTAGGTGTCGGCGTGCTTGCCGCCGACCCGGTAGGCCGCCTCGGACGAGCCGCCGAAGTACAGCCTGATCCTCGGACGCTGGGGTGACCGGACCTCGGAGTAGAAATCCTCGATCTGGTAGTGGCGGCCCTGGTAGGAGAACGGCTGCTCCGAGGTCCAGGCCTGCTTGAGGATGTCCAGGTACTCGTCGGTGCGGTCGTAGCGCTCGTCCTTGGACAGGTGGTCCCCGTCGCGGCGCTGCTCGGCGTCGCTGCCGCCGGTGATGATGTGCACCGCGATCCGCCCGCCGGTGAACGTGTCGAGGGTGGCGAACGTCCGCGCGGCCAGGGTCGGCGCGACGAAGCCGGGGCGGTGCGCGACCAGGAAGCCGAGCCGCTCGGTGTGCGCGGCCGCGTACGCGGCGACCTGGGTGCCGTCGGGCCGGGCGGAGCTGTAGCCGATGAGCACCCGGTCGAACCCGGCGTCCTCGTGCGCCCGGGCGAAGCGCTTGACGTAATCGGGGTCGATGACCGGGCCTGCCGTCAGCCGGATCTCGGACTCGTTCTTGGTGCCGATCATCCCGATGAACTCAACGGGCATGGGCTGCCTCCCTCTCCGCGGTGTATCCATGCGGACCGACAGTCGCACCGGTCCGTTCGATATCAGGGTTCTGGTTTTAGATTTTCAGGAGCGATTCATCCTCTTCGCGGGCCTTGGTGTGGCGGTTGCCCGGAATCGGGAGGCCGAGGTTTCCGCGCAGGGTGGTGGAGTCGTACTCCGTCCGGACCAGCCCGCGGTCCTGCAGGATCGGGACGATGTCCTCGCGAAACCGCTTCCACTGGCTCGGATGGTCGACGAGCAGGCTGAGCCCGTCCAGGGCGCGGCCCTCGAACCACTCGCCGATCGCGAGCGCGACCGTTTCCGGGGAGCCGGCGAACGGGGTGGGACGCGGGGAGGAGATGAACTCCACCGTCTGCCTGAGGGTGAAGCCGTTGTCCGCCGCGAGCTTGGCGATCTTCTCCGCGCCGGTCCGGAAGCCGCGCTCGGCGTAGACGAGCGCCTGCTGCGGGAACGGGGCGTCGAGGTCGTACTGGCGGAAGTCGTGCCAGGCGAACGGGCGGCCGAGCTCGGCCAGGGCCCGGTCGAAGTCCCGGTCCCTGGTCTGCAGGTCGAGCTCGATCTCGCGGGCCTCGGCGTCGGTGTCGCCGACGTAGACCGAGACGGCCGGCATGATGACGATCTCGTCGGGACTTCGGCCCTTGGCGGCGGCGCGGGACTTGATGTCGGCGTAGAAGGCCTGGCGCCTGCTCGAGCGAGGCGGCGTGAGGTGAAGATGCCCTCGCCGATCGTCGCGCCGAGGTCGCGGCCCTGCTCGGAGTCGCCCGCCTGGAAGATGACCGGCTGGCCCTGCGGCGAGCGGGACACGTTGAGCGGGCCCGCGACCTGGAAGTGCTCGCCCCGGTGGTTGAGCTGGTGCTGCCTGGTCGGGTCGAGGAAGGTGCGGGTCGCCCGGTCGCGCGGGAACGCGTCTGCCTCGTAGGAGTCCCACAGGCCCTGGGCGACCCGGACGAACTCCAGGCCGCGGGCGTAGCGGGTGTCGTAGTCGAAGTGCTCGTCGCGGGAGAAGTTGGCCGCCGCGCCGGCGTCGCCGCTGGTGACGACGTTCCAGCCGGACCTGCCGCCGCTGATCAGGTCCAGGCTGGCGAGGCGGCGGGCCACGTTGAACGGGTCGTTGTAGGACGTGGTCATGGTGGCGACCAGGCCGATGTGGCTCGGTGCTGACCGCGAGGGCGGACAGCAGCGTCATCGGCTCGAGCCGGTTGAGGTAGTGCGGCGGGGAGTCGGCGGTGATGAACTGGCTGTCGACGATGAAGATCAGGTCGAACTTGGCCTCCTCGGCCCGGCGGGCGAGCTCGATGTACCAGTTGATGTTCACGCTGGCGTCGACCGGGAAGTCCTCGTCCAGCCACAGGTAGGGCGAGCCGGGGCCGCCGACGCCGTGGCTGACCGCGCCGAGCTTGAGCTGACGCTTGGGGTCGCTCACGCCTGCACCGCCTCCGCGCTCGAACTCGCGGCGGCCGCGGCCGCCTGCTCGGCGTCGCGCCGGGCGACCTCGTCCCGGACCAGCGGGAGCAGCTGGCGGCCGTAGTCGATGGCGTCGTCGTAGGGGTCGTAGCCGCGGATGAGGATGGTGGTGACGCCGATGTCGATGTAGTCCAGGATCGCCTGGGCCACCGTTTCCGGGGTGCCGACCAGCGCGGTCGAGTTGCCGCCGGCCCCGGTCGCGGCGGCCAGCGGGGTCCACAGCGCCCGGTCGTGCAGTTCGCCCTTGGCGACGGCCGCCAGCAGCCGCTGCGAGCCGACGTTCTCCGGGTTGTCGCCGCCGAGGCCGGACGACTTCGCGCCCCACTGGGCGCGGAAGGCGGCCACGTTCTCCTTGGCGACCTCGAGGATGCGGTGCGCGCGCTCCCAGGCGAGGTCCTCGGTCGGGCCGAGGATGGGGCGGAAGCTCACGCTGATGCCGGGAGCGACGGCGCGGCCCGCTGCCTTGGCGGCGGCGTTGACCGAGTCGATCTGCTGCTTGGTCTCTGCCAGGGGCTCGCCCCACAGGGCGTAGGTGTCGGCGTGCTTGCCGCCGACCCGGTAGGCCGCCTCGGACGAGCCGCCGAAGTACAGCCTGATCCCGTGTTCCTGGACCGACGTGACGCCGGACTGGTGGTCCTCGACCTGGTAGTACTGGCCGTGGTAGCTGAACGGCTGGTCGGACGTCCAGGCCAGCCGGACGATGTCGAGGTACTCGTCGGTGCGGGCGTAGCGCTCGTCCTTGGACAGGTAGTCGCCGTCCCGGCGCTGCTCGGCGTCGTGCCCGCCGGTGATGATGTGCACCGCGATCCGGCCGTCGCTGAATTGGTCGAGGGTGGTGAACTGGCGGGCGGCGAGGGTCGGGGCGACGAAGCCGGGCCGGTGCGCGACCAGGAAGCCGAGCCGCTCGCTGTGCGCGGCCGCGTACGCCGCGACCTGGGTGCCGTCGGGGTGCGAGGACGCGTAGCCGATCAGCACCCGGTCGAATCCGGCGTCCTCGTGGGCGCGGACGAAGCGCCGGGTGAAGTCCTTGTCGATGATCGGGCCGCGGCCGAGCCTGGTTTCCGACCCGTCCCTGGTGGCGATCATCCCGATGAACTCGACGGGCATGAAGCAGATCCCTTCTGGTAATGCGTGAGCAGCTGGCGGCGGGCGCGGACGGGCGCTAGCGCGGGGTTGCCCCGGCGGACCTTTCCCGGGCGAGCGCCTGCCACTGGTCGCGCCGGTGGCAGGCCGCGCTCCACCGGTCGGCCCCGGCCTCGGCCACCGGCACGAGGGGCGGCTGGACGGCGCAGGCGTCGACCGCGAACGGGCAGCGGGCGGCGAACACGCACCCGCCCGCCGCCGACGGCGGGGCCGGGTCGGCGGCGGTCCGGCGGAGCTGATGGACCGTGAGCGGCCGGTCGTGCTGCACCGACGGCGCCGACGCCATCAGCAGGGCGGTGTAGGGGTGGCGGGGGGCGGTGAACACCTGCGCGACCGGGCCGTCTTCGACGATCCGGCCGCGGTAGAGCACCACCACCCGGTCGGCGATGCCGGCCAGCGAGGACAGGTCGTGGGAGATGATGACGATCGGCAGCCCGAGGTTGTCGCGGAGGTCGCCGAGCAGCCGCAGGATGTAGTTCCTGTTGCTGGCGTCAAGCGCGCTGACCGGCTCGTCGCACAGCAGCAGCTCGGGGTCGACGGCGAGGGCGCGGGCGATCGAGACCCGCTGCCGCTGGCCGCCGGAGATCTGGCCCGGGGTGCGGTGCAGCAGCGTCGCGTCGAGGCCGACCTTGGCCAGCGCGCTGGCCGCGCGCCGCTCGATCTCGGCCTCGTCGAGGCCGCCGCGGATCCGCAGGCCCTCGCCGACGATCTGGGCGACGGTCAGCTCCGGGTCGAGCGAGCGGAGCGGATCCTGGAACACGAGCTGGACGTGCCCGCTGCGCCGCTCTCGCCGGCGGGCGGCCCGGCGCAGGCCGGAGATCTGGGCGCCGTGGAACGTCACCCGTCCCGTTCTCGGCCGGATCAGGCCGACCACGGTCCTGGCCAGGGTGGTCTTGCCGGACCCGGTCTCGCCGACCAGGCCGACGATCTCACCCGGCCAGATCTTCAGGTCGACCTCGGACAGCACGTGGTTCGCGCGCCAGCCCCGGCCGAGAACCACGTCGACGCCGTCCAGCGCGAGCAGCGGCGGCGCTTTCGCCGGACCAGTGGTGGCGGGATCGGTGATCGGGGCGGTCATCGGGCGGCCAGCTCGGCCTCGGCGGCGGCGTTGAGCTCGGGGTCGCCGGCCCGGATGCAGCGCGCCTGGTGCCCGGGTCCCAGCCGCAGCAGGTCGATCGGGCCGGACCGGCACGCGTCGATCGCGGCCGGGCAGCGCGCGGCGAACCGGCAGCCGACGACGTCCTCGCCCATCTGCGGCGGCTGGCCGGGGATCACCCGGAGCTCGCGGCGCTGGAAGTCGCCGACCGAGGCGACCCGGAGCAGGGCCTGGGTGTAGGGGTGCCGCGGCCGGTCGATGATCTCCTCGACCGGGCCGGTCTCGACCGCCTCGCCCGCGTAGAACACCACCACCCGGTCGCACAGCTCCCTGATCAGCGCGAGGTCGTGCGAGACGAACAGCACCGCCAGGTTGCGCTGATCACGCAGGTCCTTCAGCAGCTCGATGATCTCGGCCTGGATGGTGACGTCGAGGGCGGTGGTCGCCTCGTCGGCGATCAGCAGCCGCGGGTCGCAGGAGATGGCGATGGCGATCATCACCCGCTGCAGCATGCCGCCCGACAGCTCGGCCGGGATCTGGTGAAACACCCGCTCCGGGTCGTGCAGGCCGACGGCGGCGAACAGCTCCACCGTCTTGCGGTGCGCTCGCGCCCGCGCCATCCGCTGCTTGACCCGCAGTACCTCGGCCAGCTGACCGCCGACGGTCAGGTTCGGGTTCAGGTACGAGGCCGGGTCCTGGAACACCGCGCCGACGGCGGTGCCGTGCAGCCGCTCCCAGCCCCGGCGCGACAGGTCGGTCACGTCCTCGCCGCCGAACGAGATCGTGCCCTCGGCCACGGCGCAGCCGGCCGGGAGCACGCCCAGCGCGGCCCGGCAGGCCAGCGTCTTGCCGCTGCCCGACTCGCCGACCAGGCCGACGATCTCGCCCGGGCCGACGCTCAGGGTAATGCCGCGGACCGCGACGGCGGCCCCGTCGTGCACGGTGATGTGCAGATCCCGGAGCTGCAGGACCTCGTCAGGCGGCGGTTTGCCGGGCATCGGCGGCCTCCGGATGTGAAGTGGTCAGGGTGGAGTGGGTCTTGATGACCGGGTCGGGCAGCGGCAGCGCGCCCGGGCCGATCCGGTCCCTGAACGCGTCCGCGAGCGCGTTGAGCGCGCCCACGGTGATGGCGATGAGCGCGCCGGGGATGAACGGCGCCCACGGCGCCTGGGACAGGTAGGCGAGGTCGGAGGAGAGCACCCCGCCCCAGGTCGGGGCGGGCGGCGTCACGCCGATGCCGAGGAAGGTGAAGAACGAGACCGCGAGCAGCGCCCCCGCCGCCGCCATGGCCGTGGTCACCGCGATCGTCGGCAGCACCTTGCGCACCACGTGCACCCGGATGACGTGCAGTTTCGTCGCCCCGAGCAGTTCCGCCGCCTCGACGTACTGGGCGCTCGCGAACTCCAGGGTGGCGGCCCTGGTCACCCGGAAGAAACCCGGCGCGAGCAGGATGCCGACCGCCGACATGGCCTGGACCAGGCCGTTGCCGAGAGCGGCGGTGACGGCCACCGCGAAGAAGATGTACGGCAGGGTCATGAGCGCGTCGGACACCCGGTTGACGGCGAAGTCGAACCACTGGCCGAGGAAGACCGCGGCGACGCCGAGCGGCGCGCCGAGGACGAGCCCGATCGCGACCGCCTCGAAGGCGGTCAGCACCGACAGCCGGGTGCCCGCCATCAGCCTGCTGAGCACGTCCCGGCCGAGGTAGTCGGTGCCGAGCAGGTGGTGCGCGCTCGGCCCCTGGAACAGCGCGTTGGCATTGATCGTGAGCGGGTTCTGCGGCGCCAGGGCCGAGCCGAACACCGACAGGAAGATCACCACGGCCAGGATGACGAGGGCGATCCTGGCGGACGGCAGCCGCAGCCACGAGCGCTGCCCGATCAGCGGTCGCCTGCTCACGCGCTCACCCCGTCGGCCGACCGGTTGAGCCACGCCAGCAGCGTGTTGACCACCAGGTTGACGACGATCACGAACGTGGCCACCACCAGCAGGACGCCCTGCACGACGGGGATGTCGCGCTCCTCGGCCGCCGCCAGCAGCAGCTGGCCGAGCCCGGGCAGGGAGAAGACCACCTCGGCCGCGACCGCGCCCGCGAGCATGATCGGGAAGTCGTTGCCGAGAATGGTCAGGGCCGGCCCGGACGCGTTGCGCAGCGCGTGCCGGATCAGGACCCGGCGGTAGGGCAGCCCGCGGACCCGGGCGCCGATGATGTAGTTCTGGTCGAGGACCGACACCAGCGACGTGCGCAGCTGCCGGGCGATGTCGGCCGCGACCTGCAGCGCGAGGGCGAGGGCGGGCAGGATGATGTGCTCCAGCCAGGGGCCGAGGCCGGCCGACGGCGCGGTGTAGCCGCTGGCCGGCAGCAGGTGGGCCGAGACCGCGAACAGCACTACCAGGATGATCCCGACCACGAAGGCGGGCAGGGTCGAGACCACCGAGCAGGCGACGGTGACGCCCCGGTCGAACCAGCTGCCCCGCTTGACGGCGGCCACCGTCCCGGCCGTGCCGCCGATCAGCACCGCCAGGACGACCGCGAGCAGCGCGATCGACAGGTCGACCGGCAGCCGCTGGCCGATCGACTGCGCGACTGGTATCTGGGTGAAGTAGGAGACCCCGAGGTGGCCCCGGACCGCCTGGGCGAGCCAGTCCCAGTACTGGACGACCAGCGGCTTGTCGAGGCCGAGGGCCCGGTCCAGCTTCGCCACCGCGGCCGGGGTGGCCGCGTCCTGGCCGAGGATGGTGGCGGCCGGGTTGCTGTTGGACAGCGCGCCCAGGCAGTAGGTGATGAACGTGCTCAGCAGCACGATGGGGATCAGCACGGCCAGCCCGCTGCCGAGCTTGGCGGCGGCCGACCGGGTGGTCCGGCGCCGCCGGGGCGCGATGGCCCCGGCGACGCTCGTCAGCTCGATGACTGCCATCGGTCAGCTCCCCACCCGGACGCCTTCCCAGCGCTGCTGCACCAGGTCCTGCGGTATCCCGGTCACGGTCGGGCCGTAGGCGAGGATGCGCGGGTTGGTGTAGAGCCAGATGTGGATGGGGTCGTCCTGGACCGAGGTCACCACCGCGTTCTGCAGCGCGGTCGGGTAATTCGGCGAGTCGAGCGGGACGGTGAGCGCGGTGGCGAGGGCCGAGGACACCGCTGCGGGCGTGGTCCCGGCCTTGCCGTCGACGTCCATCAGGCCCTGCTGGCTGTAGAGGACGTCGAGCATCTCGACCGGCGACATCCGCCCGGCCGTCCCGTCGACCGCGAACGGGATGGTCTTGTCCAGGTAGAGGTACTGGGTCTCGGTGTCGGTGGAGATGTTGCCGATGGTGGCGGTGATGCCGACCTGCGCGAGCTGGCCCTGGATCTGCTCGGCGAGCGAGCTGTCGGTGGCCGGGGCGGTCAGCGTGATCTTGAGCCCGTTCTTGTACCCGGCCTTGACGAGCAGCTGCTTGGCCAGCGTCGGGTTGTACGGGTACTCGTTGGCCAGCTTGGGGCTGTAGCCGACGAACCCCTTGGGGAACGGCTGGTAGGAGATCGCGCCGTACCCCGACGCCTGCACCTGCAAGATCGCCTGCCGGTTGATCGCGTAGTTGATCGCCTCGACCACGTCCGGGTTGTTGAACGGCGTGGTCGTGGTCTGGATGTCGAGCTCGTCGACGACCTCCGACGGGATCACGTCAACCTTGAACCCGGCCGCCTCGGCCGCCGCGACCTGGTTGCCCGCGATGTAGGCGACGTTCACCTGGCCGGACTGGAGCGCGGCGAGGATCTGCTCGGGCTCGGTAATGTCCTGGACGGTGAAGTTGGCGATGTGGATCTGGCTGGCGTCCCAGTAGCCGGGGTTGCGGACCAGGTCGGCGTGCGAGTCGGGCACGTAGCTGGTCAGCTTGAACGGGCCCGCGCCGACCGGCTGGGTGGGGATGCTCCCGACGGCCTTGAACGACGCCGGGCTGACCATCATCCCGTCCTTGCCCGCCAGCAGGTCGGGCACCTGGTAGTCGACCTGGGCGAGGTCCAGGGTGAAGCTGGTCGCGCTGTTCACGACGACCTTGGAGATGACCGAGAGCTCCGACGCCTCGGTCGAGTTCGCCTGGGTCTGGCCGCGGACGATGTTCTCCTTGACGGCCTCGGCGTCGAGCGCGGTGCCGTCGGTGAACTTCAGTCCTTGGCGGAGCTGGAAGGTGACGGACTTCCCGTTGGCGGCGTACTTCCACGAGGTCGCGAGCCCGGCCTGCACCGTGCCCTTGGCGTCGAGGGTGGTGATCGAGGCGTAGACGAGGCCGAGGGCGTGCATGTCCCAGCCGGCGCTCGAGGTGACCGGGTCCCAGGACGTGGGCAGCTGCCACTCCCAGTTGAGGGTCCCGCTGGCGCCGGCGGTGGTCGCGGCGGCGGCGGCATCCCCGGCGGCGCCAGAACCATTGCTGCCGCACGCGGCGAGCGCCGAGATCGTGAGGATCGCAGCGGCGGCCGCCGCGACGCGGTAGGCGGTGCGCGGCCGGAGCCGGCCGGGCAGGCGAACACGAGAAGTCATCGGGGGTGCTCCGTTGTCGGGCGATGGATGGCTCTGGGATCGGGGACCGACTGTCGGCGCTGACTGTCGAACTGACTGCGCAGGGCTGGCCCGGCCGCGCCACCTGCATCGCCAAGCATAAAAGACATAAAGTCGATCGGTCAACTAGGAAATAGCTTAAAATCCGATTTATACGAATGTTTCCGATGACGACGCCCCGATCCGTCCGGATGGCGGCGCCCTACGACGCCTCGGGCCGCAGACTCGGCAGGTTGACGACGATGGCCTCCTGGCTGCTGCGGGCGATGACCACGACGGCCTCGTCGGCGCCCGGGTTCTCCTCGCGGTGCGGGACATACGGGGGAACGAAGATGTAGTCGCCCGGCGCGGTCTGCAGGCGGATCTCCTCGTCGCCGTCGGCGAAGACGAACGCCGGGGTGCCGGAGACCACGTAGATCGCGGTCTCCGCCTCGCCGTGGTGGTGGTCGCCCGACTTCGCCCCCGCAGCCACGTGGGTCTGGCCCATCCAGAGCTTCTCCGCGCCTGCGCTCTTGCCGGAGATCGCCTCCCAGCGAGCCATCCCCGAGGTCTGGCCGGTGTCGCCGCTCAGGTGGCCGGCCCGGACGTGGGTCAGCGGCCGGTGCCAGTGGTCATCGCTCATGGTTGCCCTCAAATCTCGGTGGTCTGGCGAGTGCATTCGCGTGGTCAGCCGCAACTCTCCCGCAGCGTGCAACAATGTTCAAAATTAGACTGCGGCTGCCCTCGGAAGCCAGGAGAATCGGCACGATTCTCGGTCTTTTGACCACCTCTGCCCAAACCGGAGATACGGATGAGCACTCCTAACGGCCCTTACGATCCTTACCAGCAGCAGGACCCAGGGCAGCAGCAGCCCCCGTACGGCGGGCAGCAGCCTCCGTACGGGCAGCAGCCCCCTTACGGCCAGCAGCAGCCCTACGGCCAGCCCGGCTACGGCCAGCAGCAGGGCTACTCCTCGTACCCGGGTGGCCCCTACGGCACCGAGCAGGCGGGCTACGGCGCCCCTTACGCTCCCGGCGGCGGGCCCGACGGCTACCTGCGGGGCGGCCCGGTCGGCTTCTCCGACGCGATCAAGCTGGCGTTCCAGAACGCGTTCAACTACCAGGGCCGGGCATCGCGCTCCGCGTACTGGTGGTTCGCGCTGGCGGAGTTCATCGTGTACCTCGTCCTGGACATCATCCTCGTCCAGGTGATCGGGCACGGGGTCGGCTTCGGCCTGTACTCTCTCCTCGCCATCGCCGGCTTCATCGTCGGCCTCTCCCTGGTCGTCCGGCGACTGCACGACACCGACCGGTCCGGGTGGTGGGTGCTGATCGGGCTGATCCCATTCGTCGGCGGCATCGTGCTGCTCGTCTTCGTCCTGCTGCCCTCCACCCCCGCCCCCAACCGCTTCGGCTGAGGCGGGTCGCCTACTGCTGGAACAAGACGCTGACCGACTCTCCGTCGTGCGTGCGCCTGATCGCCTCGGCCAGGGCGGGGGCGACGGAGAGCACGGTCAGCTTCGGGTGCCTGATCGCCGTCGGCACCGAGTTCGTGCAGACGATCTCGGAGACGTCCTCCGCCGCGGCCAGCTTCTCCAGCGCCCCGTCGGCGAACAGCCCGTGCGTGCAGGCGATGCTGATCGACCGGACCTCCTGCCTGCGCAGCACCGAGAGCAGCTCGATGACCGTGGTGCCGCGCGCGATCTCGTCGTCGACGATGATCACGTCGCGGTCGGCGACCTCGCCGATGATCGCCGAGATCGTCACCTTCGAGTCGCTGAACCGCTCCTTCGCCCCGGCCGCGACCGGCAGCCCCAGCCGCCGGGCGAACGCCGCCGCGGACTTCGCGTAGCCGAGGTCGGGCGAGAGCACCACCGCGTTGGACAGGTCCTTCTTGCTGAAGTGGGCGGCCAGCTCGCGCAGCGCGTGCAGGTGATCGACCGGCACTGAGAAGAAGCCGTGCACCTCGGCCGAGTGCAGGGTCAGCGTCAGCACCCGGTTCACCCCCGCGGTGACGAGCAGGTCGGCGACCAGCCGGCCGCCGATGGAGATGCGCGGCGCGTCCTTCTTGTCCGAGCGGGCGTAGGAGTAGTGCGGCATGACCGCGGTCACCCGGGCGGCCGAGGCCCCGCGGGCGGCGTCGGCCATCAGCAGCAGCTCCACCAGGTTCTCCTGGACCGGCGCGACCAGCGGCTGAATGAGGTAGACATCACGTTCCCGGCAGTTGGCCTGGAGCTGCACCTGGAGGCAGTCGTTGGCGAACCGGCTGATGCGCACCGGGCTGCGCGGCACGCTCAGATACCGGCAGATCTCGTCCGCCAGCTCCGGATGGGCGCTCCCGCCGAAAATAACGATCTCCGCGTTCACCCGGCTGCTCCGTTCCCGGCACTCGGCATCTCGCAACTCCGCATAACACAACCATGGCATATCGGCGACGGTGACTGCTCCGTCCCTCGGCAAGCGCGATACGCTCGTAAACATGGAAACCCCCGGTTCCGCGCCAGCGGACGCGGCCGTGGCAGCCCCGGCGGACCGCGCGGAATCCGCGGACTCCCCGGCCGCCGACCGCGAGCGCCCCGCGGCCGCCGGCCCTGCCTGGATTTTTCTGGTCTACCCGCGCTGGCTGGCGTGGCTCGCCTTCGTCATCGTCGCGTTCTGGGGGATGCTCTGGCTGGGTGACTGGCAGTTCCACCGCGCCATCAGCGGCAACGGCCTGAGCTGGGCCTACACGTTCGAGTGGCCGCTGTTCGCGGGCTTCGGGGTGGTTTTCTGGGCGCGCACCGTCCGGGATGAGCTGCGGCTGCGGCGCGGGCCGTCGCAGCAGGAGCTGGACCGGGCGGAGGCCGAGGCGGCGGCCGGGCCGGTGCTGCCCGACGGCATCGGCACCCGGCAGATCGACCGCCCGGACGACGACGCCGATGACGACGACCTCGGCAGCTACAACGCCTACCTCGACCGGCTGAACTCAGAGGTGAAGAGCACCACCAGGTGGCGCGGCTACTACGGCGGCTGACGGCGGCCGGGCCAAGACGACACCAGTCCAGGAAGGGACACTGAACCACATGCATGCGGCAGTGCTGCGCTACCGGGTGATGGCCTACATCACCGGCATCCTGATCATCGTGGTCTGCTTCGTCGGCATCCCGATGCAGATCGCCGCGCACAACGCGTTCATCGTCAACGACATCGGCACCATCCACGGCTTCCTGTACATCGTGTACATCATCTTCGCCTACATCCTCGCGCAGAAGCTGCACCTGCCGGTCAAGCACACCGTGATCCTGCTGCTGGCGGGCACGATTCCGGTGATGACGTTCTTCGTCGAACGGTGGATGATGCGCACCTACATCACCCCGGCTCTCGCCGCGGAGGACGCCGCTCCCGCGGAGCAGCCCGTCGGCCGGTGAGCGAATCTCACTACTTCACCGCCCAGCCGACGGCGGCGCACCGGCCCGGCCAGGTCCGGGTCGTGCTGCCCGACCTGTACCTGGAGCTGGAGACCGACTCGGGGATGTTCTCGCCCGGCCGCCTCGACCCCGGCACCCGGTTGCTGCTCGAGTCCGCGGCGCCCCCGGCTGCGGCCGGGGACCTGCTCGACCTCGGTTGCGGCTACGGGCCGATCGCGTGCACGATGGCGGCCCGCTCCCCCGCGGCGACGGTCTGGGCGGTCGACGTGAACGAGCGGGCGCTGGCGCTGTGCGAGCGGAACGCGGCCAGGGCGGGCCTGTCCAACGTGCGCTGCGTCACCCCCGACGCGCCCGGGCTGCCGGCCGACTTCGCCGAGATCTGGTCCAACCCGCCGGTCAGGATCGGCAAGCCGGCCCTGCACGAGCTGCTCAGGCACTGGCTCGCCCGGCTGACGCCCGGCGCCGGCGCGACGCTGGTGATGGGGCGCAACCTGGGCGCCGACTCGCTGCACGGCTGGCTCGAAAAAGCGGAAGGATGGCAGGTGCGGCGACTGGCCGCGCGCAGCGGCTACCGTCTGCTGCGGGTAACTGCCGCCGATGATTTCGAACGGACCGGAGTGACTCCCAATGGAAACTGATCCCTCGCCCGGGCTGGCCGGCGGAGCGGCCGGCGGGCCGCCGAGACAGCTTCGGCCCACGGACGTGAAGCGGCTCAACCGCGAGTGGCGACGTCGCACCGAGGGCCGCCTGGCGCTGCTGCTCGACTCGGTCGGCCAGCCGTTCAACGTCGGCTCGATCATCAGGACCGCCGCCGCGTTCGGGGTGGAGTCCGTCTGGCTCTGCGGCAACACCCCCGACCTGGACCTGCCCGCCGTGGGCAAGACCGCGCTCGGCACCGACCGGTTCCTGTCCGCCTACCGGACGCCATCCCCGGTCGATGCGGTCAAGGAGGCGGCCGAGGACGGCTTCCGGGTCATCGCGGTCGAGCTCGCCTCGGGCGCGGTCCCGCTGTTCGACGCGCCCCTGGACGGCCCCGTCTGCCTGGCGATCGGCAACGAGGACCACGGCTGCTCCCCGGCCACCCTGGCGGCCGTGCACGCAGTCGCCTACATCCCGCAGGTGGGCCGGGTCGGCTCGCTCAACGTGGCGGTCGCCGCTGCGGTCGCCCTGGCGGAGGCGCGACGCCGCGAGTGGACTACCGAGCCGGACTAGGACGCCCCGCTCTGGGGTCAGTTGCGGCGTGAATGCTCTTCTTGCTGCTATCAATCACGGAGGGCGGGGTGCCGGGTTGCCGATGGTCTCTTTATCTCGCCGCTACGCGACGGCGTGATGACCGACGAGGTGGAGCTGCTGCGCGACCTTCTGACCGAACGGGGCCAGTGGCATCCGCGGGTGCTGGCGTAGACTAGACAGAGCTGACAGGCGAAACACGCCCGAAACGGGGTTGGCCGGCGCATACGCGGGAATCTTGTGTGGGTATCCAGCGTTGCCGAAAGAGATCGCCAACCGCCTGGGAGGCAGTAAGTAATGGCCGAACGCGCACTTCGCGGAACCCGGCTCGGCGCCACGAGCTATGAGAACGACCGGAACACGGACCTGGCACCACGCCTTGACGTTCCGTTCGACTGCCCCAACGGGCACCATTTTAGCGTGCCCTTCGCCGCCGAGGCGGAACTACCGCCGATGTGGGAGTGCCGCGTCTGCGGTGCCATGGCGACGGCGAGTACCGGCGACTCGCCTTCCCCCAAGAAGGCCAAGCCGCCGCGCAGTCACTGGGACATGCTGCTCGAGCGACGGACCAAGGAAGATCTAGAGGCCGTGCTGGCCGAGCGCCTTGAGGTCATCAGGGAGCGCCGCGCGGTCGAGGCTCGCGCGATCGCCGACGTGGCCAACCACGCCCAGCGCAAGAGCGCCTAGCCCTAGCGTCAGACCTGCAAACCCCGGGGGCTAGCCCCCGGGGTTGACGTATGGCGCCGGGGCCGCTCGCTACTTCCGCACTGCGGCGGCCGAGTGGCCGTGCAGCCGGGCGGTGATGCCCCACTGCGCTACCCGGACGAACGACTCGAGGATGACGGAGCTGGACATCTTCGAGGCGCCGAGCTCGCGCTCGACGAACGTGATCGGCACCTCGGTCAGCACCAGGCCCGCCTGCAGCACCCGGAGCGTCATGTCGATCTGGAAGCAGTAGCCGGCCGAGTCGATCGTGGTCAGGTCGATCTTGCGCAGCGTCCCGGCCTTGTACACGCGGAACCCGCCGGTCGCGTCCTTGATCCGGACGCCCAGCATCAGCCGGTTGTAGAGGTTGGCCCCGCGGGACAGGAACTCCCTGGCCTTCGGCCAGTTGACCACGGTCCCGCCGGGCACGTAGCGGGAGCCGATCACCGCGTCCGCCTGCACTACTGCCTTCAGCAGCTTGGGCAGGTCCTCGGGGCGGTGCGAGCCGTCCGCGTCCATCTCGACGATCAGGTCATACCCGCGGTCGAGGGCCCAGGTGAAGCCGGCCACATAGGCCCGGCCGAGGCCGGCCTTCTCCATGCGGTGCATGACGTGCACGTGCGGGTCAGCCTCGGCCAGCTTGTCGGCCAGGTCTCCGGTTCCGTCGGGGCTGTTGTCGTCCACGACCAGCACGTCGACGTCGGGTAGGGCCTCCCTGATCCGGCCCGCCATGCCCTCGAGGTTCTGCCGCTCGTTGTAGGTCGGCATCACAATGACCACGCGGCCGGTCGCCGCGCCAGACTCGCCCATCGCCTGCGTCACCTTCTATTCATGTCCGGCTCTGCCATCGGAAGAGGGCCCGGGTCGGCGCCTTCGGTCCAGAGCCGGCCCGTCGGTCACGAGCCCGGACTCCGTTGTCTAGTGAGCCACCCGGGCCCTTCCAGGCCCAATCCCCTGACAGCCGGACAATACACCGCCCTTGCTGCCGCGCACGACAACCGGAAACTGGCTGTTACCGCCTCCCGCCGTGGCGCGTCACTAATGGTACGCCAGCGGAGCTGACGGACGAACCCGGCGAGCGGTCTGAGCAAGAAACTAACCACTGTCGCTAACGAAGCCAGCCGTTGTCGGGACGATGCATATCTGCCAACTACTAAGGGAAGAAATCACGTTACGCTAAGTAGTCGATTCGGAGATAGAAACTCAGCTTCAAGCACGGAGTATCGGGGGAAACACTGTGCGTAGCGTATCGCGGAAAACCGCTGCCTGGGTATCCGGCGCGGTAATCGCGGTCGGCGGTGCCACCGCCGGCATCGTCGCCGCCACCTCATCGGGCGGCGGCACGGGCGGCAGCGACGCCGCCCGCGCGGCCGACGCCGCCAAGCACGCGGCCACCAAGCCGGTGACGCTGCGGCTAGTCTCCATCAGCCCGCAGGACGGCGCTACGGCCGCCAACGGCGCCACCGGGGTCACCGTCACCTACAACGAGCCGCTGCCCGCCACCGCGTCCATGCCGACGCTCACGCCGGCCATCGCCGGGACCTGGGCGCGGCAGGGGGACGCGGTCGTCTTCACTCCCGCCTCCGGGTACCCGGCCGGCACCAAGGTGACGGTCACCGCCGACGCAGGCGGAAAGACCGCCAGCACCGCCACATCGACGTTCACGACCGGCAAGTACAGCACCCTGCGGCTCCAGGAGATCCTCGCGCAGCTCGGCTACCTGCCGCTGACCTGGACGCCCGCGGCCGGGGCGACGGCGCCCGGCGACAGCATGCAGGCGCAGCTGGCGGCGGCCTACGATCCGCCGGCCGGCACCTTCACCTGGAAGTCGGGGTACCCGGCCGCGCTGCACGAACTGTGGCAGCAGGGCAGCGCCAACACCGTCGAGACCGGCGCGATCACCGCGTTCGAGGGCGACCACGAGCTGGAGACGACCGAGGCGATGAGCCCGGCCCTGTGGACCAAGCTGCTCAAGGCGGCCGCCGCGAACGACACCAATACCGACGGCTACAGCTACGCGATCGCCAACCAGCACCTGCCCGAGACGCTGACGATCTGGCACGACGGCCACAAGCGGCTCACCACCCCGGCCAACACCGGGATCTCGGTCTCCCAGACCGAGGTCGGCACCTTCCCGGTCTACGAGAAGCTGCCGTTCCAGATCATGTCGGGCACCAACCCGGACGGTTCGCACTACGCGGACCCGGTGGTGTGGGTGTCGTACTTCAACGGCGGGGACGCGGTGCACTACTTCCCCCGCGGCAGCTACGGGTGGAACCAGTCCCTCGGCTGCGTGGAGCTGCCGACCTCCTCCGCCCACGAGGCCTATGACCTGCTGCCGTACGGGTCGCTGGTCACCGTCACCCCAGAGTGAGCGGCGGGCCCGGGTGACCGGGGCCGCCGGCGCCGGTCAGCGGGGCGCGCCGAGGTCGGCCACGCCGGGACCCGCCGGATGGGCGGCGAAACGCTCGCTCACCAGCGGGTCGTGGCCGGCCACCAGGTGCGCGCCCGGCTGGCCGGCCAGCTCGTTGAGCAGGTCGTAGGCCCGGTACATGGCCGGCAAGTCGGCGACGATCGCGAACGGGCGGTCGCGCTCGGCCTCGGCGTAGAAGTGCAGCGCGTCGGAGGCCAGCACCGCGGTGCTGGCCTGGGACGTCGCCGCGAGCACGATGAGCTGCCCGGGGGTGTGACCGCCGACCTCGACCAGCTCGATCCCGGGCGCCAGCGTCAGCTCGCCGCTGAACAGCGTGACCCGGCCCTGCCGGCGGGCCCGCTCGAGCTCGGCGATCTCGCCCGCCTCGGAGTGCGCGGCAAAGTGGGCGCGGGCGGCCAGCGGCGACGTCCAGAAGTCGTACTCGGCCTCGGTCAGCACCAGCTCGGCGTCCGGAAACTGGCCGACGTTGCCGATGTGATCCCAGTGCGCGTGGGTGATCACGATCGTGTCGACGTCGGCCGGGTCGATGCCGAGCGCGGGCAGCGCCTGCGCGGGCGTGGTGTGGTGCGCCCGGCGCCGGCGGTCGCCCGCCCCTGGCGCGAACCCGGTGTCGACCAGCGTCACCCGGCGGCCGCGGCGGATGACCCAGAAGTAGTAGGCGATGTCCAGGTCCGCGTCCGGCTCGCCGTACATCGGGTAGTTGAGGTACATCTCCGCGTAGCTGGTAACGCGGTGCCCGTACCGGACCGCGAGCACCGTGTTCTCCTCCGGCACGCGGCCTACTCCCCGTCGAAGACGGTACCGAGGTGATCCCCGAACGCGGCCCGGTAGTGCTCGTCGTCGACCTGCCCGGCCCAGGCGGTGTCGCCGAGCGAGATCGCGGTGTGGTTGATGAACGAGTCCGGCGCGGCCCCGTGCCAGTGCATCTCGCCCGGCGGCGCCCAGACCACGTCCCCGGGGTTGAGCCGCTCCCGGTCGCCGTCCCTGGTCTCCACCATGCCGTGGCCGCTGCCGACGATCAGCACCTGGCCGGCCGCGTGCGAGTGCCAGAAGGTCCGCCCGCCGGGCGCGAACAGGACCGAGTTGATGCGGACCTCTCCGTTCGCGTCCTCAAGCAGCGGGTCGAGCATCGCCCGCCCGGTGAAGGTGTCGGCTGGGCCGATCCGCGATGGCGTGCCCATGCGACCGTGCTCGATCTCCATCTGGCGTCCGTCCTGTTCGTCCCTCGTCCGGCGGTCCGGCGGTCCGCCTGCCAGGCTAGACGCGCGAGGCGGGGCGCGCCAGGGCGGGTGCCGCGATCACCGGGCCGCGGTCGTCAGATCAGCTCGGCCACCGGGTCGCCCTGAGCGCCCTCGTCGGTCCCGTCGAGGATCTGGGACACCGGGTTGAAGTACCCGTCCGCCCGGGTGACGACCCCGTCCAGCCCGTGGCCGCCGCCGGGCGGTCGTCGGGTTACCCCGAACGTCCCGTCCGCGATCGCGTTCAGCAGCCCCTCGGTCGAGATCCGGCGCAGCAGCGTCACCGCCTCGTCCAGCACCTGGTGCGCCCGGTCGACGACGAACGAGTCCGGCGCGAACGACAGCCCGAGCCGGCCTGGCCGAGGCCGACGCAGAGGATGGACTGGTCCGTCATCAGCCCGGCGAGGTTGAAGAACGCGTCGAGCAGGCAGCCCGCGAGGGCGTCCTCGGTGACCCGCGTGGTCGGCGGCATGTACTTCAGCGGCGCGCCGGGGAAGAGCTCGCGGACCAACTGCGCCTGGGCCAGCTCGATGAGGAAGGAATCGGGCCCGGCCGGGTTGAGCTCGAGCCCGTGCCCGAATCCGCTGCCACGTCTCGAGGCCGGCCTCCCTCGCCGGGGCTGACGACGATCCCGGCCGGGCATCAGCAGGAAGTTCTCCCTGGTCGCGTACGTCCCCGTCGCGCCCTCGCGGGTGACGCCGGCCGGCACGTAGTCGAGCAGCGCCTGGCCGGCCGACCGGATGACCGCGATCACGTCCGCCCCGTCGCGCGCCGCCGCCTGCGCCTGCGCGATGGCCTGGTCGGCGTGGTCCGCCCCGACGGTCAGATACACCCAGGGAAACGGCGAGTCGGCCAGGTCGTCCGTCATCCGGGCCCGCTCCGCACGCTGCCGGTCGAGGACGGACAGACCGGCTGATATCGAACGGACCGCGAGTTCCCGCGCTGTCATCGCCGCGCGGCCGGCCGGAATGCGGAAGACGGCCTGCCCGGTCGCGGCGGCCTCGGCCAGCGTCCGCAGGTCGCGGTAGCCGCCCGCGTGGAGCGCGTCCCAGACCGGCAGCGCGACCCCGTGCTCGAGCCCGGCCCACTCGCGGACCGCGTCGGTCAGCCGGTTTACCCACGGCATCCCGCCCGGATCGGCCCCGTCGAGCCCGCCCAGGCGGAGCACCGCCCGTTCGATTGAGACCGTGGTGTGCGTGTGGGCGAGCTGGGTGACCGGCTCCCCCGCCCGCCGGGCGAGCTCCCTCGCGAGCAGCACGGCGCCCTGATCCAGGGTGAGCTTAGACGTCATCGGTGGCCTCTCTGCGATCGATGACGTCATTCTGCCCCGCTGGCCACGTTCTCCGAATGCCACAGAGGTCAGGCCGGGGACGCGGAGCAGCGGACCGTTCGAGCTAACGCTTTTGCCTTGAACCATCCTCAACCGCGAGCAGCGCGGCCGCTGGTATTAGTACTGCCGCCCGCCCCGCAGAGCCGGCGACAGCACCTCGCCAACGGCCTCGACCAGCAGCGACATCTCGTACGAGACGAGCTCGGTGTCGCAGCTGGGGGCGGCCAGCACGCACAGGCTCGACCCGTCGCTGACCGCCTTGATGATCATCAGGCCGCCGACCATCTCGCACAGCGCCTGGGTCGGCAGCCCGGCCCCGAAGATCCGCGCCGCGCCCGCCATGAGGCTGGCGAGACCGGACGTGATGGCGGCCAGGTGCTCGGCGAAGTAATCGGGAATGCCGTCGGACAGGGCCAGCGGCACGCCGTCGGCGGACACCACCGCCGCGTGCGCCACGTCGGCCACCCGCGCGGTGAAGTCGTTGATGAGCCAGTTCAGATCCTGGCGATATATGTGACTCAACGTTCGCTTCCTTCTCCTGCACGGTGCGACTGTCCCTGCTGGGTTTCCGCGCGGCGCGTACCGCGCTGGAATCCGGCTAGGCGGCTGCGGATCTGGTCTGGCGACCGCTGCAGCGACTCCTGGCTGCTGGTCCCCGGTCCGCGTCCAGGCGGTGGTCCGCCGCGGGCGAAGTCGGACCGGCGCGGGAGCTCTCCGCCTCCGCCGTCCGACCCGGCTTCTTGGCCGGGCTTGCGGGTGCGAACCGGCAGGCCGGCCGCAGTTCGGTCATCGTAGGACGGGGCGGCCGGGGCGCTCCACTGGGGCGCGCTTTCCGCTACCGCCTCGCCGCTGCGGAACAAGCCCTGCGCGGCTCGGGGGCCGTCGGCCGGCTCTGCCGCCGTCTCGCCGCCGCGGAACAAGCCCTGGGCGACCCGGGGGCCGTCGGCCGACAGGGCGTTGCCGATGCCGATGGCGTGGCCGTTTCCGTTGCCGACCCCGTGGCCGTTCTGCGCGAGGGCGACGGAGCTCTCGGGGAGGCCGGCCAGCCGCCTGCCGCCCGCAGCCGATGGTGCCGCCGGGCCGGCCGCGACGGCCATGCTCTGCCACCCGGCCGAACCGTATCCGCCGGTGGTCCGCTCGATGACGCTGTCCGGCAGCCAGACCAGAGCGGAGAGCCCCTGGGGCTGGGCCGGCCGCAGCCGGACCCTGACCCGGTGCCGCTCGGCCAGCCGCGCGACCGCGAACAGGCCCATGTGGCGGGAGACGGAGACGTCGACCGTCGGCGGGTTGTCGAGCCGCCAGTTCATGTCCGCCAGCCGGGCCTCGGACACGCCGATGCCCTTGTCGCTGATCTCGATCAGCACCCCGCCGCTGGACAGCTCCTGCATCGAGACCAGGATCGGGGTGTCGTTGGAGGAGAAGATGGTGGCGTTCTCGATCAGCTCGGCCAGCAGGTGGGCGACGTCGGAGACGGCCACGCCGACCACCGCGATGCCCATCGGGATGTTCAGCGTGATCCGGTTGTACTGCTCGATCTCCGAGATCGCGGCGCGGGCCACGTCGGCCAGCGGCACCGGCTCCGACCACTTGCGGGGGGCCTCGTGCCCGGCCAGTAGCAGCTGGTTCTCCGAGTTGCGGCGCATGCGGGTGACCAGGTGGTCCATCGAGAACAGGGAGCCGAGGCGGTCCGGGTCGGCCTCGGTCTGCTCGAGATTGTCGATCATCCGGGCGAGCCGCTCGATCAGCGACTGGGAGCGGCGCGACAGGTTGACGAACATCGCGTTGAAGGAGGAGCGGAGCAGCGCCTGCTCGCCCGCCAGCCGGACCGCCTCCGAGTGCACCTGGTCGAACGCCCGGGCCACTTCGCCGATCTCGTCGCGGGAGATGACGTTGATGGGCGCCACCTCCATCGACGCGGCCGCGTCGGGCGACTCGGTCAGCAGCTTGACCCGCTCGGGCAGCTGGGTCGAGGCGATGTCGAGCGCGCCCGCGCGCAGCCGGCGCAGCGGGCGGACCACGGACCGCGCGACGACCAGGGCGGCCGCCACCACGACGAGGAGCACGATCAGCGTGATCAGGCCGAAAGTGATCGCGGACTGCTGGGCGGAGTTATGCAGCTGGGCGGCCCGGCTGACGATGTCGTTGGAGATCACCGCCTCCGCCTGCTGCATGGCGGCGAGGTCGTCGCCCATGCCCAGGTCCCAGGTCGCCAGGCCCTTCTGCAGCTCGGTGCTGCCGGCCTTCCCGGGCTGCAGCGGCACCCCGCTCAGGCTCGGGATCAGCTGGCTGCCGGGGACCGACCGGTCGGTGTCGGTCTTGCCGCCGTCGATGAAGTAGTCGGTGTCGTCGTTGGCGAAGACGTTCTGCTCGAGGTCCTGGGCGATGCTGGTGGCGGCCGCGCCGGCCGGGGCGTTCACCTCGTCCACGTCGGCCACCGCTTGCACCTCGCTGACCGCCTTGAAGAAGATCGCGAGGTCGGCCGACTCCAGGTCGGAGGCGAGGTTGAGCGCCTGCTCGGTGCCCGGGTTGGCGGTGGCGATGACCGGGGAGGTGGCAGTGCCGCCGTCGTTTTCGTAGCTGACGGTGAAGCTGACCGGGGCCGAGAGGGCGGAGTTGAGCAGGCCCCGCTGCTGTGAAGCCTGCTCCTTGGCGAGGGCGAGGGCGTTGAGCGCCTGGACGTCGCCGGTCAGCTGACCGTCGGAAACGCCCTGCCCGACCTGGTCCGACAGCGTGATCATGTCGCTGATGACGGTGCCGTAGCTGTCGGTAATGGCGAGATCGTCCTGGGCCGAGGAAACGTTCTCGTGCAGCTCCAGAAGCTTGGTCGGGGTGATGTCGGCCAGCACCTGGGCCACATCGTCCTGGATGTTCGCGGGCAGGGCGCCGACGCCGGCCGCCGCCTGCTCGACCGCCGCGACGTCGGCGTTGGTCGTCGCGATGAAGGGAGCCATCGTCGTCCCCTGCCGGCTGGCGCTGGTGATCGTGGGAGATAGCAGCAGGGCCGTGTCGCGCTCGTTCTGGAGGGCGTTAACGCAGACGATGAGCGTCTGGTTGAGGGCGGCGAGCTTCGACACCCGGGAGTACTGCGACGCGTTCCCCTCGGCCGACGCCACCCACAGGCCGCCGAAGACCACGCCCATGAGCAGGGCGGCCACGATGACGGCGAAGAACCGGCGGGCCACCGGCCAGCCGGACACGTCCAGCAGGGGCCGTCGCGGCGCTTGATCGACGTGCGCCGATCCGGCGTGGCGATCGCCTGACGGAAGCGCGCGCGAGCGCACGCTGGCTGCACCGTGAGTTCCCATTAGCCCGTGTCCTCGCTGGAAACCGATCTTCTTGCACTTACAGACAGGGTTCGGATGCGACCGGTTATCAGCACCAAACCACCCCACGTGACACCGCAACTAAACGTTCAGGGGGTACTTTAGTGCGCATGACCATGTCATATCGGGCTAACGGTGACTAGTGACCCCAGCGTTATCTATGTTGACGGATGTCACTACGCTCGGCGCGTCCGACCGGCGAGCGCGCGGCGCGAGCGCGCGCTGCCAGACCTTCGCCGCCGTAGGGTGTTTGGCTTAGATCACCGTCTGGCCGCCGCCCCTGAGGGCAGGCGACAGCACCTCGCTGACCGCCTCGACCAGCCTCGACATCTCGTAGGAGACGACCTCGGTATCACAGTCAGGAGCGGCCAGCACGCACAGGCTCGACCCGTCGCTGACCGCCTTGATGATCATCAGGCCGCCCTCCATCTCGCACAGCGCCTGGACCGGCAGGCCCGCCTCGAAGATCCGCGCCGCGCCCGCCACCAGGCTGGCAAGGCCGGAGGTAATGGCCGCGAGCTGTTGGCCGAAGTCGTCGGGGATCTCGTCGGACAGCGCCAGCGGCACGCCGTCGGCCGACACCACCGCTGCGTGCGCCACGTCGGCCACCCGTGCCGTGAAGTCGCTGATGAGCCAGTTCAGATCATGGCGGTATGCGTGACTCAACGTTCGCTTCCTTCTCCTGCGGAGGACGCCTGTTCCTGGTCGGTCTCCGCGCGGCGGTTTCCGCGCTGGAACCCGGACAGGCGGCTGCGAACCTGGTCCGGCGACCGCCGCCGCAGGGGCTGGCTGCCGGTTGCCGGTCCGCTTCCCGGCACGGGTCCGCCGCGGACGGCGTCGGACCGCTGAGGGAGCCCCCCGGTCCGGGTGTCCGTCACCGTGTCGGGGGCCAGGCTGTTCTTGGGGATGCGGACCGGCAGGCCGGCCGACGTCTGGTCGTCGTGGGACGGGCTGCTCGGGGCGCGGAATTGCGGCATTCCGCCGCCCGCGCCTCGAGCGCCGCCCACATCGGGCGCGCGGCCGCGGAACCAGCCCTTGGCGACGCGCGGCCCTGCGGCCGACGGGTCGCTGCCGCTGCTGCTGCTGCTGCTGCTGCGTGCGATCGCTGCGGCGGCCTCGGGCATCCCGCCGATCTGCCTGATCCCGACCGACGACCGCGCGCCGTGTGCGGCGCCGACCGGCCGAGTCTGCCAGTCGCCGACAGAACCGTACCGGCTGGTCCGCTCGATGATGCTGTCCGATAGCCAGACCAGGGCCGACAGCCCTTGCGGGAGGGCCGGCCGCAGCCGGACCCGGACCCCGTGCCGCTCGGCCAGCCGCGCCACCGCGAACAGGCCCATGTGCCGGGAGACGGACACGTCGATGGCCGGCCGGTTATCGAGCCGCCAGTTCATGTCCGCGAGCCTCGCCTCGGAGACGCCGATGCCCCGGTCGCTGATATCGATCAGCACCCCGCCGCTGGACAGCTCCTGCATCACGACGTGGACCTGGGTGTCCTTGGCGGAGAACATCGTGGCGTTCTCGATCAGCTCGGCCAGCAGGTGCGCGACGTCGGAGACGGCCCCGCCGGCGACCGCGATGCCCGGGGGAATGTTCAGCGTAATCCGGTTGTACTGCTCGATCTCCGAGATCGCGGCACGGGCCACGTCGGCCAGGGTTACCGGTTCCGACCACTTGCGCGGGTTCTCGTGCCCGGCCAGCAGCAGCAGGTTCTCCGAGTTGCGGCGCATGCGGGTGACCAGGTGGTCCATCGAGAACAGATGGCCGAGGCGGTCCGGGTCGGCCTCGGTCTGCTCGAGATTGTCGATCATCCGGGCGAGCCGCTCGATCAGCGCCTGAGAGCGGCGCGACAGGTTGACGAACATCGCGTTGAAGGTGGAGCGAAGCAGCGCCTGCTCGCCCGCCAGCCGGACCGCCTCCGCATGCACCTGGTCGAACGCCCGGGCGACCTCCCCGATCTCGTCCTTGTCGGCGACGTTGATCGGCGCCACCACCATCGAGGCGGCGGCATCGGGCGACTCGGTGAGCAGCCTGACCCGCTCCGGCAGCTGGACCGAGGCGATGTCAAGCGCGCCTGCCCGCAGTCGGCGCAACGGCAGCACCACCGACCTGGCCACCGCGAGCGCGGCCAGCAGCACGACGAGCAGCACCGCCAGGGTGATGATGCCCGAGGTGGCGGCGGCCCGACTCGCGGCGCCTTGGAGCTGGCTGGCGGTGGCGGCGATGTTGCCGGCGATGAACTGCTCGGTCGACTGCAGGCCGTCGAGCTTGTCTGCCTGGCCCGCTTCCCAGGCCGGCAGCACCTGGGCCATCGTCTGAACCGACTCGGCCGTCGTCGGGGCATCGCTCTTGAGCGACTGCTCCTGGAGCGCCTGCGCGCCCGACAGCGTCAGCGGGTCGCCGAGCCCGTGCGCGTCGAACAGCAGCGGGCTACCCGGCAACGTCGCCGCGGAAGAGGAGCGCCCGGTCAGGGCGTTGTTGTTGGCCATGATGTTCTGCGAGAGGTTCTCCGCCAGGCTGACGCCGACGAACCTCCCTTGGGCGCCCCACGCGCCGGAGAGGAACTCGCTCTCGGCCGCGGTGGCGGACGCGTAGAAGGCCGACTCATCGACGAATTCCTGGTCGTACGCGGTGGTGAACAGCGACACCGTCGTCGGGTCGATGAAGTAGTCCTGCGCCATCTCGCCGTTGGGGTTCGGATCCGGGTTGGGGTTGAAGAAGTCGGTCAGGGGGCCCGGGTTCTCGATCGCGTAGTTGATCAGGCCGCGCTCTTCCGATGCCTGCTCCTTGGCCAGGGACAGCGCGTTGAGCGCCTCCACGTTGCTGGTCAGGGAGGCGTTGGAGACACCCTGGCTGACCTGGTCGGCCAGGACGATCATGTCGTTGATGTCGGCGTCGTAGTTGCCGATGACCGCGCCCTCGTCCTGTGGCGGCAGATTCGGGTTCAGGGCCGATTCCAGGGCGCTGATGCGAGCGGGACTGATGTCGGCCAGCACCGTCTGCAGGTCTGCCGTGATGTTGGAGGGGAGGCCGCCGATGCCGGCCGCCCGTTGGACCGCGGCCGCCGCCCGGTGGGTCTGCGCCCACAACGGCGCCACCGAGGCGTCGTTGTCACTGGTCAGTACCAGCAGCGTGGCGTCGCGCTCGTTCTGCAGGTCGTTCACGAGGACCGTCAGCTGCTCGCCCAGATTCGCGAGCTGCGACACCCGGGAGAACTGGGCCGCGGCGCCCTCGGAGTCGTACACCCGCAGTCCGCCGAAGACCAGCCCCATCAGCAGTGCGGCGACGATAACCGCGAATAGCCGGCGCGCCACCGGCCAGTCGAACGGGTTCAGCAGCCGCCGCCTGGCGAAATTGACGGAATTCGATGAAGCGGTATTTCTGCGGGGCGTGAGAGCACGCACTCTCGTGCCTGCAGCACCATGGGTTCCCATTTGTCTGTCCTTGCTGGAAAGCGAACCTCGTGCGCGTCGCCGATCTGCTGACGGTCCCGGATGCGACCAAGAGCCGACGCCATACCGTCCCCGCGACCTCGTTCGGACGGTGCTTGAGTAATGCTAGTGCGGCTTTGGGTGAAAAATCGGTCTTATACGGACTAGTGATCATAGAGTTGCCATTCGCTGCCAGGCGGGCTGCTCTATAGGCGCGGGGGGCCCGGCTAGATTGGTGCCATGACACGGCGCAGCGAGCAGATCAGCCTCCACCTGAACGCGTACCTCACCGCTCATTCCACCCCGCCCGACGCGGTGCTGCGGGAGCTCGCCACGGAGACGGCCGAGCTGTACCCGAACGAGGTCGGCCTGCAGGTTGCCCCGGAGCTTGGCGCCTTCCTGACGCTGCTGACGCGCCTGGCCCGAGCCCGAACCGCGATCGAGGTGGGCACGTTCACCGGTTACTCCTCGATCTGCCTCGCCCGCGGCCTGGCCGACGGCGGGAAGCTGCTGTGCTGCGACGTCAGCCAGGAATGGACCTCGGTCGCGCGCAGGTACTGGGAGAAGGCGAGGCTCACGGAGAGGATCGAGCTCCGCCTCGGCGGCGCGCTCGACACGATCCAGGCGCTGCCCGCGCAGGAGCAGTTCGATGTCGCGTTCATCGATGCGGACAAGCTCTCATACCCGAAGTACTGGGCCGAGCTGGTGCCCCGGGTCCGGCCGGGCGGCGTGATCATCGTGGACAACACCTTCTCGCACGGCCGGGTGCTCGACGCCGGCAACGACAACCCGTCGGTGATCGCGGTGCGCACGATGAACGACCTGGCCGCCGCCGACGACCGGGTAGAGCTCGTCATGGTCCCGATCGGCGACGGCCTTACGGTAGCGCTGCGGCACTGACAGACGGCTACTGCCCCTTGGCGGCGCCGCCAAGGTAGAGCTCCCCGATCTCGGGATGCTCGAGGACCTCGCGGCCGCTGCCGGTCAGCCGGACGGTGCCGTTCTCCATCACCACGCCGCGGTGCGCGAGCTTGAGCCCGGCGCGGGCGTTCTGCTCGACCAGCAGGAGCGTCGCGCCGTTGGTGTTCATCTGCTTGGCCGCGGCGAAGACCGACTTCAGCACCATCGGCGACAGACCCATCGAGGGCTCGTCGAGCAGGACGAGGACCGGGTCGAGCATCAGCGCGCGGGCGAACTCGACCAGCCGCTGCTGGCCGCCCGACAGCGACCCCGCCTTCATGCCCGCCCACCCCTTGACCTGGGGGAACAGCTCGTAGACGGCGTCGATCCGGCTGGTCACGGTCGATCGGTCGGAGATCAGGTAGCCACCGAGGTCGATGTTCTCCGCGACCGTCATGTCCTTGAACAGGCTGTGGTTCTGCGGAACCTGGACCACGCCCAGCTGGAGAATCTGCCGCGGCGACTTGCCGACCAGCTTCTCCCCGCGCAGCGTGACCGAGCCGAGGCGGGGCCGCAGCAGGCCGCTGATCACCCGCATGACGGTCGACTTGCCCGCGCCGTTCGGCCCGACCACGCAGGTGATGGACCCCTCGGGCACCGCGAAGCTGACGTCGCGGAGCACGTCGCCGCCGCCGTAGCCGGCCACCACGCCGTCGATGACGAGGGCCGGCTCGCCCGACTGGGCCCGGTTTTCCGGCTGGCTCGGCTGGCTCGGCTGGCTCGGCTGGCTCGCTGGCGTGATCATCGGGGGTCCTCCTCCAGGTCCGCGCCGAGGTAGGCGTCGAGCACGCGCTTGTCGGTCCGGACGATATCCGGCGGCCCGCTCACCACGTCCTTGCCCGATTCGAGCACGGTGATGGTCGAGCACAGCCCCATGACGAACTCCATGTTGTGCTCGACCAGCAGGAACGTCGTGCCCTGGTCGGCGTTGAGCTGGCGGATCCGGTCGGCGATGTGATTGATCAGCGTCGGGTTCACCCCGCCGGCGGGCTCGTCCAGCAGGATGACGGCCGGGTCGGCGACCAGCACGTAGGCGAGTTCGAGGAGCTTGCGCTGGCCGTAGGAGAGCGAGCCGGCCAGCAGGTCCGCGTGCCGCTCGATGCCGACGAACTCGAGTAGCTCCATCGCGTGCCGCCGGTGGTGGGTCCAGGCGTCGCGGCCGAACCAGGACAGCAGATTCCTCGGCCGGTCCTTGGCCTGCGCCGCCACCAGCATGTTCTCCAGCACGGTGAGCCGGGCGAAGATCCGGGTGAGCTGGAAGGTGCGGCCGATGCCGGCCGCGAACACCTTGTCCGGGGCCAGGTTGGTGATCGCCCGGTCGCCGAACCAGACCTCGCCCGCCGTCCGGCCGCTCGTAGCCGGTGATGACGTTGAACAAGGTGGTCTTGCCGGAGCCGTTGGGCCCGATCAGGCCGGCCACGGCGCCCTGCTCGACGGCGATCGTCGCGTCGTTCAGCGCCTGGACGCCGCCGTAGGCCTTCATCAGGCCTTCCGTGCGCAGCAGGGCGGTCACTGGGCACCTCCTGAGACCCCGTCGCCGATCGACGACGTGGCCGGCGCGGGTCTCGGGTCGGAACCCATCGTGGTGGCGGGGGCGATCGCGGCTCGTCCCCGGGTGCGGAACCTGGTGATGAGCTCACCGCCGGTCGGGATGATCCCGCGCGGCAGGAAGAGCACGACGATGAGGAAGACGCCGCCGAGCAGGATCTCGCTCAGCGAGCCGCCGCTGAACGCGGGCTGGGTATTCAGCCAGAGCGTCAGCGGCTCGATGATCAGCGCTCCGAGGACCGCACCGGAAATCGACCCGTAGCCGCCGAGGAACGCCATCAGGACGAGGGTCAGGTCGAACAGCGGGTCGAAGCCGGTCTGCGGCTCGACCTGGTTGATGTAGTAGAACCAGACCGCGCCGATCCCGGCCGTGATCGCGCCCGAGATCACGAACGCCGACAGCTTCACCCGCATGGCCCGCACGCCGAGGCCGCGCGCCCGGTCCTCGTCGTCCCTGATCGCCCGGAGCTGGAGGCCGAACCGGGATCGCCGTATCAGCCAGGCGATGGCGACGGTGCCGGCCGCGAAGGCGAGCGCGATGTAGTAGAAGGGAATGTTGTAGGTCGCCGCCGGCCAGCTCAGGAACGGCGAACCGAGGCCGCTCGACCCGCTGGTGAAGCTGAAGTTGAACGCCATCAGCTGGAAGATGAAGAAGAAGGCGATCGTGATCACGATGAACGTGTGCCGCCTGACCCGGAGCGCGGCGAGGCCGAACGGGACGGCGATGGCCGCCCCGACCGCCATCGACAGCGGGAGCAGCGCGAACACCGTCGTGCCGGTGATGTTCCAGTCCCGGGCGGCGATGCCCATCGCGTAGGCGCCGCTGCCGTAGAACACCGCCTGGCCGAGCGAGATGTAGCCGGTGTTACCGGAGAAGATGTTCCAGCCGCTCGCCGCGGTGACGTAGATCAGCGCGAACACGCCATAGTTGGTGACCGCCGGGTTGGTGTAGACCTGCGGGAAGGCGATGACGATCGCGATCAGCGCCAGCAGCCCGGCTCCCTTGAGCACGGGGCCGTTGAGCGCGGGGCCGTTGAGCGCGGGCGGGAGGTCCGGCCCGGCGCTCGGCCGCCCGGGTGCGTTGCTCATTGCGCGCGTACCTCTTTCCGGCCGAAGAAGCCCGTCGGCTTGACCAGCAGGACCACGACGAGCGCGGCGTAGAAGAC
Source organism: uncultured Actinomycetota bacterium (assembly GCA_963838825.1). Taxonomy (GTDB): domain Bacteria; phylum Actinomycetota; class Actinomycetes; order Streptosporangiales; family Streptosporangiaceae; genus Trebonia. The sequence continues at coordinate 94,638 of CAWISQ010000009.1, read as the reverse complement.
GGCGACCGCCCAGTTGGGCGACCAGATCGTCACCACCGACTCCACCACCAGCATGAACACGGACGCGGCGAGCGCGCCGCCGATGCTGCCGAGGCCGCCGAGGATGATGATCGCGAGCAGCCGCGAGATCAGGTCGTAGCCGCTGTTGGGGTTGAACGCGTTGGTCGCGCCGTACACCATGCCGCCCGCCGCCGTCACCGCCACGCCGATCCCGAAGGTCAGCGCGGCGACCCGGTTCACGTCGATGCCCACCAGCCGGGCGGCGGTCTCGTCCTGCATGGTTGCCCGCACGCTGCGGCCGAACCGCGTTCGGTAGAGCAGTGCGTAGATCGCCACGACGAGCACGACCGCCAGGATGAACCCGTAGACGTAGATCCACGGCAGGTAGAAGCCGAATACGTGCACGCTCGTCCCGGTGTAGGAGGCGGTCAGCGACACGTCGTTGGCCCCGTAGAACTTGTAGAGAATGCCCTCGATGATGAGCGCCACCGCATAGGTGACGAGCAGTGTCATCGCGGTCCGCTCGGTGCCGCGCAATCGCCTGATGAACGCCCAGTGGATCACCACGCCGATGATGAACATCACCGGGACTGTGATGAGCAGCCCCACGAACAGGTCGATGTGCGCCTTGGTGGCGAGCGAGTAGCTGAGGTAGGCGCCCAGGATGACCAGGACACCCTGGGCGATGTTGATGATGTCGAGCACGCCGAAGATGAGCGTCAGGCCCACCGCCATGAGGGCGTACACGCCGCCCACAAGGATGCCGACGACGATTTCCTGCAGGATCTCCTGCGCCATAAACCACTCCGTCCTGGTCGGTTACTGCGCCCCGGCGCTACCCGGGGCTCTCATCAGAGTTACGGTCAGCCGACCGGGCCGGTCCAGGCGGGCTTGGTGGCTGAGGATCGGCACCGATGCCGGGTCACTCGTCGGCAGGACCTGCGTGAACTTGGTGCCGTTGTCCTGCCACTGGAAGATGAAGGCCACTGCGGCCCCGTTCTCGCCCAGGGAGTTGAACTGGACGCTGCCCTGCACGGTCTGCAGCGTGTCGCCCGCGTGCAGGTACTTGATGATGCCGGCGTTGTCGACGCTGCCGGTCGCGGTGATCGCCTGCTGGACGACCTGGCCGACCGAGTACGCCTCGGCCACGTCGGCGTTGACGTCGGACGGGGTGCCGCCGTACTGCGCGATGTACTCGGTGACCATCTTCTCGCTCTCGGCGTTCTTGTAACCGCCGTACCAGCTGTTCGGCACCATCATCGCGTCGGCGTTGCCCGCGCCCACCGCGTTGATGAACGGCTTCCCCTGGTCCGGGCCGGCCGCCGCGATGAACATCTTCGGCGTGAAGTGCTGCTGCTGGAACCCCTTCATGAATGCCTGCACGGTCGGCACGTCGGTGGATCCAAGCACCACGATGTCCGGCTTGGCTCTGCGCCACCGCGAGGGCGGGGGCGGCGTAGCTCGAGACCTCCTCGGGGAAGGTGTTCGTGTACACCGTCTTGACGCCGAGCGCCTGCAGCTTCTGCTGCGCGAGCTGGACCGGCGGGTCCGCGAACGGGTCGTTGGCCATCGGGTAGGCGGCCGTCAGCTTGTGGTCGGCGGCGGACCCCAGTGACGCGATGTAGTTGACGAACGGCATCAGCTCGTCGGCGATCGGCAGCGACACGTCGAAGACGTTGTGGTCGTCCTCGTTGGCCGTGGTGTTGAAGACCGACGGCGCCCCGCCGGCGCCCTCGACGAACGCGTACCCGTTGCGCGCCGCCACCGCCGAGGCAGGGGCGGTCAGCAGCGAGGAGAACGGGCCGAAGGTCAGGTCCACGTGGTCGGCGCTGATCAGCGTGTTGTAGTTGGTGACGACCTGGTTAGGCGAGCTGGTGTCGTTCAGGATGATCAGCTTCACCTGGCGGCCCAGGATGCCGCCGGCTGCGTTGACGTCCTTGGCCCAGAGCTTGTAGCCCTGCTGGAACGCAAGCCCGTCGGTCGAGAAGTCGCCGGTCAGGGACAGCGAGATTCCGATCGTGATCGGTGCTGCCGCCGGCGCTCGCCGCCGGGGAAGCGCTCGCGGTGGAGCTACTGCCGGGGGTGGTGGTGCTGCTGCTGTTACTACCGCTGCATGCGGCAAGAACGCCGACGGAAAGCGCGGCTACGGCGCCTAGTGTGACAGCGTTCTTGGAGAACCAGGGGAGGTTGGCGCTCACGCCCGGTTCCTCCTTCCTCATCGCTCAGTTCTTCGGAAATTCTTCGGAATCGAGCACATGGACAACTCCGCGTGCTCACCTCTAGGGGTATACCGGCGCTTTCCTGGACATGTCCGATGAATGCCACCATCTGTACGGCACCGTGACCGGAGGTCGAAGTGGCCACTAGACCCCGATCGCCACCGGGGCACGGCCGCAACACTGCGACACGGCCAGGACAACAATCGTTTGCATAAGAGATTGCACCAGCTCGCGGGGTTTGTACAGGGGATGTCCAATTCGTTACATTACAGAGCCGATGTGACTGCTGATGCAGACGGTGACTAAGTTACAAAACATCTAGAAACAAGTCTCCAGGTCAGCCGTGATTGTGCTGGTCATGATGGTGACTGTGTGCAGTGTCTATAAATGTCTAATTACTGGCTGTGGCGTCGCGCGGCGGCACGGAGCGGGACCGCGCCCGACTGCTCGATGGCGACGGTCGAGCCCCGGGCGACCAGCTCGGGCGCGAGGAAGAGGATTTTCACCGGGCTCTCCCCGCTCTCGATCCGCTCGATCAGCAGCCGGGCCGCCTCGGTGCCGACCTGGTAGTGCGGGAACCGGACGGTCGACAGCGGCGGGTGCAGCCGGTCGACGAACCGCATGTCGTTAAAGCCGATTATCGACAGGTCCTCCGGGCAGCGCAGGCCGAGCGCGTCGAGCGCCCCGTAGCAGCCGACCGCGAGCATGTCGTTGGCCGCGACGACCGCGGTGAGCTCGGCGCCGCCTTCGAGCAGCTCCCGGCCGCAGCGCAGCCCCTCCTCGACCGTGTACCCGGTCGCGTAGACGACGTCGGCGGCATCGACCGTGAGCCCATGCGTGCGCATGGCCTCCTGGTAGCCGCGGAGCCTGGCCGCGCCGGTCGAGACGTCCTGCGGGCCGGCGATGTGGCCGATCCTGCGGTGCCCGAGCGAGACCAGGTGCGCGACGGCGGCGCGGACGCCCTGCTCGTTGTCGACCGAGACGGAGGAGAACGGGTAGTCCTGCGCGATCCGGTTCATCAGCACGACCGGCAGCTCGGCGGCGGCCGCCTCGTCCAGGATCGGGCTGTTCAGCGTCGCGGTGGCGAGCACGAATCCGTCTACGTGGCGGGCCCGCATCTGATCGAAGACCAGCCGCTCCTTGCCCGGGTCGGCGTCGGTGTTGCCGATCAGGGCGACGTAGCCGTGCTCCGCCAGCCGGTCCTCGATACCGCGGATGATCGGCGGGAAGAGCGGGTTGTTGAGGTCGGGGATGAGCACGCCGACCGTGTGCGAGCGCCGGGTGCGCAGCGACCGCGCGACCGAGTTGGGCCGGTAGCCGAGCCGCTCGGCGGCCTCGCTCACCCGCTGCGCGGTCTCCTCGCTGACCAGGAGCCTGGTCCCCAGGTTGAGCGCGCGCGAGGCGGTGGCCGGGTGCACCCCGGCCGCCGAGGCCACGTCCCGCAGCGTTGCGGGCCGGTCGTTGTGGGCCATCGTGCTCCAGTTGGTCGCGTGAATCCGAGGGGAGGCGCTACCGGGACGCGAAACCCGCGCAAACGTGGCCCGCGCCCTCACTCACAGTATCCACCCTGCGGTCAGCGGGAGCGGGTCCCGGAGATAACGATGGCCCACGAGGTGCGGGGGCGGCCGCCTTCGGGCAGCGCCAGGCTGACCCGACTCCAGCTGACGTGATAGCCCGGGGCGAGGCGGCGGCCGAACCGGGGCCGGGGCACCGCGACCGCCGCCGCGCGCTCGGCGTCGGCCTGGGCGGCCAGTTCGCGGGTGTGCTGTGCGACCAGGCTGGCGGACAGTGCCGGGTTCATGATGATCTCTCCTTCTGGTGGCGCGGGTACTGATGATTTAAGATGTATCGCGTCTTGCTCGATCCAGTCAAGATATATCTTGAGGTTGCCGGACGGGATCGCTGTCGTCGGGAGTGTCGGGGTGTCGGAATGTCATTGCCGGAGGCGTCGCCGCCGGCCGGCAGCAGCTGCGCGGCCAGGTCCTCGCCGGGGTAGGCGAGCAGGACGCCGAAATAAGTCTTCCGAGGACTCCGGCCGGCCGCCGACAGATTCGTTTCGTGCGGATGACCTAGCTGAGCGGGCGGGCGGACCGGGGGTCGTGGGACGATGGGGGTATGCGGATCACTGACGTCGAATCGACCGATTTGTTCACTGGCAGCGCGGCCCGGCCGCTGCAGGTTGTCCGGGTCGGGGTGGCGGCGACCGAGGCCGGGGAGGCCGGCGCGACGGTCTCGGTGCGGCTGGCCGGCGGGTCGGTTGAGACGCCGACGCCGGCCGAGGTGGTCCTGGGCGAGACCGGCGAGAGCCGCCGCTGCGAGGTGAGCGCGGCCGTGACCGGGCCGGCCGGGGTCTCGCTGCCGGTCACGGTGATCTGCGAAACGGCCGCGGGGCGGGTCGCCTCGGACGCGACCATCACCGCGGCCGAGCCGGGGTGGACGATGTGGATGGTGTCGCACTTCCACTACGACCCGGTCTGGTGGAACACCCAGGGGCAGTTCACCGAGGCGCGGCTGGTGCTGCCGGATGAGGACGGGGCGCTGCCCGATGTGCGGACCGCGTTCGAGCTGGTCCGGCTGCACCTGGAGAAGGCGCGCCGGGATCTGGACTACAAGTTCGTGCTGGCCGAGGTCGACTACCTGAAGCCGCACTTCGACGCGTTCCCGCAGGACCGCGCGTACCTGCGGTCACTGCTTGCGGACGGGCGGGTGGAGCTCGTCGGCGGCACCTACAACGAGCCCAACACCAACCTGACCGGCGCGGAGACGACGATCAGGAACGCCGTGTACGGGATGGGGTTCCAGCGCGGGGTGCTCGGCGCGGAGGTCGGGTCGGCCTGGATGCTTGACGCGTTCGGCTTCGATCCGGGGTTCCCCGGGCTGATGGCGGGGGCGGGGCTGACCTCGTCGTCGTGGGCCCGCGGCCCGTTCCACCAGTGGGGCCCGGACGAGAACACCCGGATGCAGTTCCCGGCCGAGTTCGAATGGCTCTCCCCCGACGGCTCCGGGCTGCTGACCGCCTACATGGCCAACCACTACGGGGCCGGCTGGACGCTGCACACCGCGGCCGACCTGGAGGCCGCCCTGACGGCGGCGCACACCCAGTTCAGCTCGCTGGCGACGGTGGCGGCGACGCCGAACGTGATGCTGCCGGTCGGCTCCGACCACGTGATCCCGGCCCGCTGGGTGACCGACGTGGGACGCGAGTGGGCGAAGCGGTACGTGTGGCCGCGGTTCGTCCCGGCCGTGCCGCGGGAGTTCTTCGACGCGGTCCGGGCGGCGTCGCAGGCGACTCCGTCGCGGTACTGGATCATGCCGCAGACCCGGGACATGAACCCGGTCTACACCGGCAAGGACGTCTCCTACGCCGACACCAAGCTGGCCGCGCGGGCCGGCGAGACCGCGGTCCTCGAGGGCGAGCGGCTGTCGACCGTGGCCTGGCTGGCCGGGGCGGACTACCCGGCCGAGTCGCTCGACAAGGCGTGGCGGCAGCTCGCCTACGGCGCCCACCACGACGCGATCACCGGCACCGAGTCCGATCAGGTGTATCTGGACCTGCTGGCGGGATGGCGGGAGGCGTGGCAGCGCGGCGACGAGGCCCGCCGGGACGCGATCGCGTTCCTGACCGAGACCGACGGGGCCGAGGGCGCCGACGGCGGCAGCGCGGCCGGCCCGCCCGGCCACGCCGGCGGCGGGCTGGCGGTGACGGTGGCGAACGGGCTGGCGCGGCCGCGGGACGGGATGGCGACGGTCACCGTGCGCCTTGACGCGCCCGGCACCCTGTGGCTGACGGTCCTCGACGCGGTCTCCGGCCGCCCGCTCCCGGCGCTGGCCGAGCGCACCCGGTGGCACGACGACGGGTCGCTGGCCGAGGTGACGCTGACGTTCCGGGCGGCCGGGCTGCCGCCGCTCGGGTTCCGGCGCTATCCGCTGCGGGCCGCGCCGATGCCGGACGAACAGGTCGAGCGGCCGCCCGCCCGGCCGGCGGTTCCGCCTCCGCGGGCGGGGGCGACGCCGACGGGGCGGAACTGGCCCGGGTGTGCGACTGGGAGGTGACCGACGGGCTGACGATCGCCAACGACGCGCTCACGGTGACCGTCGACCCGGCCCGCGGCGGCTCGCTGACCTCGGTCATCGACCGGCGCACGGGGCGGAACCTGCTCAGCGGGCCCGGCAACGACCTGGTCCTGCAGGAGGAGTACGAGCAGCATCCCCGCTGGGGCGAGGGTCCCTGGCACCTGTCGCCGAAGGGGCCGGGCGCGAGCTCGTCGACGGTCGCGGCGGAGGTCACCGCGCAGCGCTCCCCGGTCGGGTCGCGGCTGGTCGCCCGCTACCAGCTCGGCGATCTGACGATCGCGGCCGAGACGATCTTGTGGGACGGGGCGGACCGGGTCGAGTTCCGCACCCATGTGTCCGGCTCGATTGGCCGGGACCGCCTGCTCCGGGTGCGGTTCCCGGCCCGGGTTCCCGGCGGGCTGCCGGTGTACCAGACGGCGACGGCGGTGATCGGGCGGCCGTTCGGCGCCCCCGAGGCCGACGTCGCGCAGCACTGGTGGACGCTGGACAACCCGGCTAACCACTGGTTCGGGCTCGGCGCGGTCGCCCGGGCGGTGCTCGCCGCGTCGTCGGGCGACGTGCCGGTGGCGCTCGGGGTGGCCGAGGTGATCACCCCCGACGTGGTCCCGGACGAACGCCGGCCGGCGGTCAAGGACCTGGTCTCCTGGCTGGCAGGGGCGGGCGTCACCGCGACGACCTCGCGCGCCTCCGGTCCCCGCTACGGCTCGGTCGACGTGGACTCCAACCTGCCCGACTTCCGGATCGCGCTCGGCGGCCCGCAGGAGAACGCCTTCACCTCGGAGCTGCTGACGGCGTCCGACCCGGCGGTGGCCAAGCGCCTGGACGCGCTGCTGGCGGACGGGAACTCGGCCCGGCTGTGGGTGCCGGCCGCCCAGTCGCGGGCGGCCGCCTTCGCGCCCAGCGCGGACCTGCGCGGCGTGCGTGATCTGCCGGTGCTGATCGTCGCCGCGGCGGAACCAGGCGACTTGGACCAGGCGCTGGCCGACCTGCGCGGTGAGCTGGTCCAGGGTTCGGTCAGGGCCGACGTCGCCCGCGGCCAGGACCTGGCCGGGGGCGCGCTCGCCGACGGCGACGAGGCCCTCGCCGACGAGGCCGTCGCGCTGTTCAACCGGGGCACCCTGGGCGCGGCGGTCACCCCGGACGGGACGCTGTGGATGTCGCTCTTCCGCGCCTGCGGCGGCTGGCCGAGCGGCGTCTGGATCGACGGCGACCGGCAGGCCGTGCCGGACGGCTCATCGTTCGCCTGGCAGCACTGGTCGCACACGTTCAGCTACGCGCTCACGTCGCTCGGGCGCGGCGGGCGGCTGGCGCGAGGCCGGCTTCAACCCGGCCGCCGAGGAGTACAACCACGACCTGACGGCGGTGGTGACCGGGCCGGCCGGGCGGACGAGGCGGGCCGGCGGACCAGGCGAGCCCGGTCGGCCCGCTCTCGGTCGAAGGCGCGCCCAACGTCACCCTCAGCGCGCTCAAGCCCTTCGGCAATCCGCTCGCGGCCGGGCGGCCGGGGGCGCCGTCTCCCGGCTCAGGCGATGGCCGCCTGGTGACGGTGCGGCTGCGGGAGACCGACGGGCGGCCGGCGATGGCCCGGCTGCGGATGGCGGACGGCATCGAGGCCGCCTGGCGGACCGACCTGCTTGAAGAGCTGACCGAGAGCGACGGACCGCGACTGACGGCGCAGGACGGCGTCGTCTCCGTCCCGCTGGCGCCGTTCGAGACCGTCACCGTGGCGGTCCGGCCGGGGCCGGCCCGGCGCGCCCGCCCGCCGCGTCCGCGGCCGCGGCGGCAGACGGGGACGCCGCGGTGACGCCGCCGGAGCCGGTGCAGCCGGTCTACGCCCGCTACTGGCTGCACGGGAAGGGACCCGCCCCGGCCGGCAACGTCCCGGTCGCGGTCCACTTCGCGCCGACCAGGATCACCCTCAACGGCTGATTCGCCACAGGGCCGGGCGACGCTGACGGTGGCGTGCGGGCCCGAGCCCACGAGCGGGACGGTGGAGCTGGTGGTGCCGGGCGAGCTGACGGCGGAGATCGACGGCGCCCCGGCCGTCGGCTCGGCCGGCGGCGGCGCGCTCCGCTACGACCTGCCGGCCAACGGGTTCGCCAGCTGGGACGTCGCGGCCCGGGCGGCGGCGGGGACGACCGGCGGTCGGTACTTCATCAGCGCCCGCATCGCCGACCGGCTCGGGCAGGTGCTCGAGGACACCGCCCTGGTCACGGTGGGCGAGGCGGGCGGCCCGGACGCCAGCCTCGAGCCCGAGGAGCTGTTCTTCCGGCTGCAGTCGGACGTGATGGCCCTCGCGGGCGAGGCAGACCTGGAGCTGCTGACGCCGGAGCTGCGGCTGACGCCGGGCGCGGCCGGCCAGCTGACGGTCCGGGTCGCCAGCCACCTGGGGTCGCAGCTGCGCGGCGAGGTCCAGCTGGTCTCCCCGGTCGGCACCTGGCCGACGACCGGGCCGTGGACGCAGGCGGTCGAGGCCGAGCCCGGCGGCGAGGCCACCGCCAGCTTCACCGTGACCGTCCCGGCGACGGCCGAACCCGGCTGGGAGTCCTGGCTGCTGGTCAAGCTGATGTACTTCGGCCGGGTCCGCTACTCCCCCGCGGCCAGGCTCATCGTCACCGCCTGACGGGGCGGCCGGGTGCCCGGCGGCGTTCGGCCGCGGCTGGGCTCCCCTGCGGGCAGGTGGCGCGTGGTGCCGGTGGCAGCGTGGTGCCGGTGCGCGTGGTGCCGGCGGGTGGTGCCGGTGCGGGTTTTGAGGCGCGGGTGGCGGATGCCGGCGATCTGTCCTTGCGCCGGTGATCGTGATTGTGTTCCATTGGGGGCCGCGTTTTTCGGCCGCAGGCGTCATCGTGTTCTGAAATGGGCAGCCCGCGACCCGAAGTCCCCACGTTGGCCCCAAAATCCGTCGGACCTGTTGCGCGTGGTGACGGTGAGGAAGTTGGGTCGATGCCGGGCCGCCGGGCCGAGGTTCCGCCCAAGGCGGAGGCTGTCGCCTCGGGCCGACGGCCAGCCGAGCTCCTGGCGGGTGATTCGCTGTGACTCGTGATACTTCGTGATATCCACCACTACCTCGCGACCGTGGTGACCGTCCTCGACACGCGCGGGTGATCATGGGCCGGTGAACGCTGAAAGCCCGATGGGGCCGGCATATCTGGGACGGTTTGGCATGCCTTGATTCTGGTGTGAGCCGCTATGCGGCAATTAGGCTGTGCGGCGTGGAGGCTTCCGAGGTGCCGTCTGGTCTCATGCCGCAGCTGCGGCTCGATGAGCTGCTCGCGGAGGTGCAGGTCCGGTTGCAGGCGGTGGTGGAGACCAGAGACCGGATGCACGGGCTGCTCGAGGCGGTGGTCGCCATCGGCTCGGGGCTTGAGTTCGGGGCGATGCTGCGGCGAATCGTCGAGGCGGCGGTCGAGCTGGCCGACGCGGAGTACGGGGCGCTGGGCGTGATCGGCGCCGACCAGGAGCTGACCGAGTTCATCCCGGTCGGCCTGACCGGGTCAGAGATCCGCGGGATCCATCACTGGCCGGAGGGGCGCGGCCTGCTCGGCCTGCTGATCAAGGAGCCGCGCCCGCTGCGGCTGGCCGACATCGGCACGCACCCGGAGTCGTCCGGGTTCCCGCCCGGGCACCCGGGCATGCGGAGCTTCCTCGGCGTGCCGGTCCGAGTCCGCGACCGGGTGTTCGGCAACCTGTACCTGACCCAGAAGCGCGGCGGCGGCGGGTTCACCGAGGACGACGAGGCGGTGGTCACCGCGCTCGGCGCCGCGGCCGGGGTGGCGGTGGAGAACGCCCGGCTGTACGACGAGGCGCGGCGGCAGCAGCGCTGGCAGCTGGCCAGCGCCGAGATCGCCACCCAGCTGCTGTCCGGTGCCTCGTCCGGCACCGCGCTGGCCGCCCTGACCAGGCAGGCGCTTGAGCTGGCGGACGCGGACCTCGCCACCGTCGCGCTCCCGGACGAGCAGCGACGGCGGCTGACGATCGAGTACGCCGAGGGCGACGGCGCCGCCGAGGCCCGCGGCCTGGTGCTCCCGGTCACCGGGTCGCTGTCCGGCCTGGTCCTGTCCACCGGGGAAACGCTGACGACCGACGACTTCGCCGGGGACGAGCGCGCCTTCTTTGTCGCCCGCCAGGCCGGGGGGCACCTCGAGCACGCGATCGTCTTCCCGCTCGGCGCGCCCGGTGATGTGCGCGGCGTGCTCGCGATCGCGCGCAGGCGCGGCGCGCTGCCGTTCCCGCCCGGCGCGACCGACGTCGTGGCGTCCTTCGCCGCCCAGGCCGGCGTGGCGATCGAGCTGGCCGACCGCCGGGCGGCGGCCGAGCGGCTGTCGGTCTACGAGGACCGGGACCGGATCGCCCGGGACCTGCACGACCTGGTCATCCAGCGGCTGTACGCCACCGGCATGTCGCTCGAGGGGACGATGCCGATGGTGAACAGGTCCGAGGTGGCGGACCGAATCACCAGCGCGGTGGACGCGATGGACGAGACCATCAAGGTCATTCGCACCACGATCTTCGCGCTTCAGTCGCGCGGCGGTAACACCGGGCCGAAGCTGCGGACGGAGATCGTCGCGCTGGCCGAGGACGCGGCGGGGGCGCTCGGGTTCGCGCCCGCGCTCCGCCTCGGCAGCGGTCTCGATTCGCACGGCAACCCCGAGGTCGCCGAGCAGGCGCTGGCCGTGCTGCGCGAGGCGCTGTCCAACGTCGCCCGGCACGCCAAGGCCACCCGAGTCGACGTGACGGCGGACGTCGACGGCACCGGGCTGCTGACCCTGCGGATCGTCGACAACGGGATCGGCATCGGGCTGCAGACGCGTCGCAGCGGGCTGCTCAACCTCGCCAACCGGGCGGAGGAACTCGGCGGCGAAATGCTGGTCACCGCGCCCGACGGCGGCGGAACCGAGCTCGAATGGCGGGTGCCGCTGCAGTCCGGGTCGGTGGTCCGGCCGGGCTGGTTCAGCGGTCGGTTCCCTCGAAGACCCTGACCGCGTACGCCGCCGCCTGGGTCCTGCGCTCCATCCCGAGCTTGACGAAGATCGAGGACACGTAGTTCTTCACGGTCTTCTCCGCCAGGAACAGCCGCTCCCCGATCTGCCGGTTGGTCAGGCCCTTCCCGATAAGCTCGAGAATCTTCGTTTCCGGTGTCGTCAGAACCGCCAGCGGGTCGGCTCCCCTGGCCTGATCGCGCATTCGGTCCATTACCCGGCAGGCGGCCTTCGGGTCGATTAGCGACTGCCCCGACGCCACCGTGCGGATCGCCCCGATCAGGTCGGTGCCGCGTATCTGCTTCAGCACGTAGCCCGCGGCGCCCGCCATGATCGCGTCGAACAGGGCCTCGTCGTCCCCGAAGGACGTCAGCATCAGGCAGCCGACGTTCGGCGCCTGCGAGCGGATCTCCCGGCAGACGCTCACCCCGTCCCCGTCGGGCAGCCGGACGTCGAGCACCGCGACGTCGGGGCGGAGCGCGGGGATGTCGGCCAGCGCCGCTTCCGCCGTCCCGGCCTCGCCGATCACGACGATGTCGGGCTGGGATTCCAGCAGGTCGCGCACGCCGCGGCGGACGATCTCGTGATCGTCGACGAGGAATACGCCGATCGCGCCGGCCACTTGGGTGCTGGTCGTCCACGTGCCTGGGTCCTGTCTGGAGGGAAACGGGAGCAGCCGGTACGGCTGACCCGGCACGCCGCGCGCGCGGGCCGACGGAGCAGGGACCTTCGATCTTCAATGGAAGCAGGCGGGGTCCGGGCCGGCTTGAGAACATTGTGCCGTGACACTACCCGCAGCCAAAGCCGAAAACGGAATTACGTAAGACAATCGCTGGTCCGGAGGAGTTAGCGACCAGGTCACGACCGGCTAAGCGGCCGGTAAAGCGCATCAGCGATCCCACCGCATGGAAATGCGCCACCGGGTTTCGCCTGCGCGAACCCGATGGCGCATTCCACTCGGCCGAGATAGACGCGGCCGAGGCGGCGGACCTGGACCTGCGACGCCCGGTCGGGCGGCTATTCGATCAGCGCCTGCTCCTCCGCGAACTCGGCCCCCTCGAGCGAGTCCGGCACCGCGACCTTGCGCGGGCGGCCGCGGATCACGGTGATGAACAGCACCAGCGTCACCACGTCGAAGATGGCAGCCAGCGCGAACGCGGCCGACATGCCGTGCGACAGCACGTGGTGCTGCTGGGCGACCGCCGACAGGCCGGCGATCGGGTGCGCGGCGGCGCTGCGGCTGGCGGTGCCGTAGACCGCGACCAGCACCGCCAGGCCGAGCGCGCCGCCGACCTGCTGCATGACGTTGACCATGCTGGAGGCGGCGCCGGACTCCTCGGGCCTGACCCCGGCCAGCGAGACCGTGGTCAGCGGCACGAACACGACGCCCATGCCCAGGCCGAACAGCATCATCGCCGGGAACACGCCGGACCAGTAGCTGGTGCCGGGCGAGACCTGGGACAGCATCGTCATGCCGGCGATGACCGGCAGCATGCCCGCGATCATCAGCGGCTTCGGCCCGAACCGGGGGATCAGCCGCGGGGCGGCCCGGGAGACCGCGAACAGGGTGACGGTCATCGGCAGGAACGCGACGCCGGCCAAGATCGGGCTGAAGCCGAGCACGTCCTGGATGAACTGGGTGAGGAAGAAGAACATCCCCATCATCCCCGCCACCAGCAGCAGCCGGGCCACGAAGGACCCCGAGCGGCTCTTGTCGGCGAACAGCCGCAGCGGCGTGATCGGCTGCGACGCCCGCGTCTCGTTGAGCAGGAACAGCGCCAGCAGCGCGGCCGCGACCACGAACGAGCCGATGGCCACGGTGTCGCCCCAGCCGTTGGAGGCGGCCCGGATGAAGCCGTAGACGAGGGCGCCGATGCCCGCGGTCGAGGTGATCGCGCCGGCCAGGTCGAACTTGCCGGGCTGACGCTTGGTCTCCGACACGAACAGCGGGGTGATCGCGACGACGGCGATGCCGATCGGCACGTTGATGAACAGCACCCAGCGCCAGGAGAGCCACTCGGTGATAAAGCCGCCGAGCACCAGCCCGAGCGAGCTGCCGCCGGTCACCACGGCCGAGTAGACGGCGAGCGCCTTGACCCGCTCCCTGCCCTCGGGGAACGAGCTGACCACCAGCGCCAGCACGGCCGGGCGAGGCGAGCGCGCCGCCGACGCCCTGGATGGCGCGGGCCGCCAGCAGCATCCCGGCCGTGGTGGCGAGGCCGCCCGCCAGCGAGGCGAGCGTGAAGATGGTCAGGCCGGCGATGAACATGCGGCGGCGGCCGAGGATGTCGCCCGCGCGGCCGCCGAGCAGCAGCAGCCCGCCGAACGTCAGCGTGTACCCGTTCATCACCCAGGACAGGCTGGTCGACGAGAAGTGCAGCCCGTTCTGGATGTGCGGCAGGGCGATGTTCACCACGGTCGCGTCGAGGATGATCATGAGCTGCGCGCCGAGCATGATGGTCAGCGCCAGGTTTCTGCGGCCCTGCCTTCGGCTCGGGGCAGCGGTTGCGGCAACGGACATGTTGGTACTCACTTGGCTATCACCGATGTACGATGAGGAAAGATTCGGAGGTCCACTCCGGTTACTATACGGAGACTCCCTCCGTTTAGCAAACTGGATTAGTGAAGCGATGAGCACTGCGAAGGACGTATCCGTGACCGACGACGACGTCGCGCGGAACGAGGTCAGCCCGGGCGGCTGCTGGGACGAGCCGGGCTCGAAGATGCGCGCGGACGCCCGCCGCAGCCGGATCAAGCTGCTCGAGGCCGCCACCGCCGCGTTCGCCGAGCACGGCGCCGACGCGCCGCTCGACGACATCGCCCGCCGGGCCGGGGTCGGCATCGGCACCCTGTACCGGCACTTCCCGACCAGGACCGACCTGCAGGCCGCCGTCTACCGAAGCCAGGTGCTGACCGTCTGCGCGGCGGCCGACGAGCTCATCGTCACCGTACCGCCCGAGGAGGCGTTCTTCGGCTGGGTGCGGGCGATGGCGGGCTACCTCGCGACCAAGCGCGGGCTGTCGCGGGCGCTGATCGAGGCGGTCGGCAAGGACTCCGAGCTCATCTCCGGCTGCTGGGTCGCGATGCGGGAGTCGACCGACCGGCTGCTCGCGCACGCGCAGCGGGCGGGCGTGCTCCGCGAGGACATCTCCGCGCACGACGTGCTCCGGCTGATCCACGGCATCACGATCGCCACCGAGCAGGCCCCGGCCGACGCCGACCGGCTGCTGGCGCTGGTGCTCGACGGGCTGCGCCCGCAGGCCCCGGCCGACAGGCCCGCCCCGGCAGGCGGAGAAGTCGACGGCTGAGGCGGAGTCACGGACCGTTCGATATGAGCCGCAGTTGACTTTCTGCTTTTCAGATCGTCGGCGGACGGTTCTCGTACGGCGTGGAGAGCACGATCGTGGTCCGGGTGGACACGTTCGCGAACGTGCGGATCTGCTGGAGCAGCTCCTCAAGCGCGACCGGCGACGCGGCGCGGACCTTGAGGATGTAGTTCTCGTCTCCGGCTACGCTGTGACACGCCTCGATCGCCGTCAGCTGCTCGAGCCGCTGCGGCACGTCGTCCGGGGCGGATGGGTCGAACGGCTTGACCGACACGAACGCGGTCAGCGGCAGCCCGATCACCTGCGGGTCACACAGCGCTACGTAACCGGTGATCACGCCCTCGGTCTCAAGGCGGCGCACCCGCTGGTGCACGGCCGACACCGAAAGGCCAGCTTGCCTGGCAAGTTCGGTGAAGCTCATGCGCCCATTCCTGGACAGCAGGGACACGATCCGGCGGTCGATCTCTTCCACTACGACAACTTAACGTGAATTGTCCCCGTGCGTTGACCGCACTGGGTAACAGCTAAATCTTGGGGCCCGCCGGAGGGGAAAACCGGCCGAGCGGCCAAAGCTACGCAACCGTGGTGGGAGACTAGAAGAATGCAGCCGGAAGATCTCTACGCACTGGACGCAGAGGAGACGTCGGACCTCGACGGCGCGGCCCTGCTCGTGTACCTGGAAGGGTTCATGGACGCGGGCGCGGCGGGACGCCTGCTCACCGAGCATCTGCTTGACGCGTTCGAGCACACGACGGTGGCCAGGTTCGACACCGACCGGCTCCTCGACTACCGGTCGCGACGGCCGCTGATGACCTTCGACGAGGGCAAGTGGGAGAGCTACGACGCCCCCGAGCTGTCGGTCTACCGGCTGGCCGACGCCACCGGCAAGCCCTTCCTGCTGCTGACCGGGCCCGAGCCTGACCACGAGTGGGAGTCGTTCGCGGCCGCCACCCAGACGCTGGCGGAGCGCCTCGGCGCCGGGCCGCTGATCACCTACTTCGGCGTGCCGATGGGCATACCGCACACCCGGCCGCTCGGCATGATCACGCACTCGTCGCGGCCGGGGCTGATCACCAGCAAGGTGCCGCTGCCGTCGAAGCTGCAGGTCCCGGGCTCGGCCTCGTCGCTGCTCGAGTTCCGGTTCGGCCAGGCCGGCCGGGACGCGATCGGCCTGGTCGTCCAGGTGCCGCACTACCTCTCCCAGGCCGCCTACCCGACCGCCGCGCTGACCCTGATCGACGCGCTGACCGAGGTCAGCGGGCTCGACCTGCCCGCGCTCGAGCTGCGCGAGGCGGCCGACCGCACCAACGCGCTGATCGACCGCCAGGTCGAGGAGTCGACCGAGGTGGCGGAGCTGGTGCAGGGCCTCGAGGCGCAGTACGATGCCGCGGTCGCCCACGACGGCGAGAACCTGCTCGCCGACGGCGAGGAAATGCCGACCGCCGACGAGCTGGCCGAGGCGTTCGAGCAGTTCCTGGCCGAGCAGCAGCGGGGCACCGAGGACTAGCGCAGCCCGCCGCTGGCGGGCTAGACGATCACCAGCTCGCGGGGGCCGTTGTTCATCCGCTCGAAGCCGGACTCGGTGCAGACCACGATGTCCTCGATCCGCGCACCGTGCGGGCCGGGGTAGATGCCGGGCTCGATCGAGAATGCCATGCCGTCCTCCAGCCGGGTGGCGTTGCCCTCGACGATGTACGGGTCCTCGTGGGTCTCCAGGCCGATGCCGTGACCGGTGCGGTGGATGAACCACTGGCCGTACCCGGCGTCGTCGATGATGCCCCGGGCCGCCTGGTCGACGCTCTCGGCGGTGACACCGGGCTTGACGCTGACCGTGGCCGCCTCCTGGGCGCGCTTGAGCACCTCGTAGTAGGCACGGAAATCGTCCGGCACGCCGCCGACGGCGTAGGTGCGGGTGCAGTCGGAGCAGTAGCCGGACGGCATCGTGCCGCCGATGTCGACCACCACCACGTCGCCGTCGCGAATCACCCGGTCGGAGACCTCGTGGTGCGGCGAGGCGGCGTTCGGGCCGGAGCCCACGATCACGAAGTCGGCGCTGACGTGCCCCTCGGCGAAGATGGCCTCGGCGATCTTCACCCCGACCTGACGCTCGGTCTGACCCGCCCTCAGCCAGTTGGGGACGTTGGCGTGCACCCGGTCGATCGCCTCGCCCGCCGCCCTGAGCGCGGCCACCTCGGCCGGCGTCTTCCGGATCCGCAGCGGCGACACCACCTCCGATGCCAGCCGCAGGCCGGCCGCCGGCAGCGCCCGCGCGAACTGCAGGACGTGCAGCGCCCACATCCGGTCGCTCAGCGCGGCTAGCTCCGGGCGGCCGACCTTGTCGGCGATGATCCCGAACGGGTCGGTCAGCTCGCCCCAGGCGATCAGGTCGACGTTCAGCCAGCCGGCCGGCGAGGCCTGCGCCGCCTTCAGCTCGAGGGCGGGCACGACCAGGAACGGGTCGTCGTCGGCGGGGACCGCCAGGCAGGTGAGCCGCTCCAGCTGCTTGGCGTCGTAGCCGGTCACGTAGCGCAGGTCGGGCCCGGGGGTGAGCAGCAGGACGTCGATGCCTGCCTTGCGGACGGCCTCCTGCACCCGGGTGAGTCGCTCGGTCGGGTAGAGGGCGGGGTCGATGGTCACGCGGTCTCCTCGTTCATTTCGTAACAACAGCGCGGAAGCGGCTGAGCGAGGAGCCGAGCCCGAGGGCGGCCCCCATCTCGGTCAGCAGCTCCGGGTCGGGCGGGACGGCGGGCAGGGCGCCGGCGCCGTCCAGATCATCCGGCAGCGGGACGTCGGTCGCCGTCTTGACCACCGGCGGGGCGATGTCCAGATAGGACCTGGCCGCCTCGAGCTTCTTACGGGTGCCGGCCGGGAAGCCGCCGTGGCCCTTGTCGAGCGCCCCCTTGAGGCTCTCCAGGTCGCCGAACGTGCTGATCAGGGTGGCGGCGGTCTTCTCGCCGATGCCGGGGACGCCGGGCAGCCCGTCGCTCGGGTCGCCCCGCAGCACGGCGAAGTCGGCGTACCGGTCGCCCGGAATGTTGTACTTTTTCGCGATGTCGGGCTCGGTGACCGCTTCCAGGTGGCCGAGACCACGGATCGTGTACAGCACCCGGACGCCGCGGGCGTCGTTGACGAGCTGGAACAGGTCCCGGTCGCCGGTGACGACGTCGACCGGCTCGGTGGCGCGGGTGGCGAGGGTGGCGATGACGTCATCGGCCTCGTAGCCGGCCGCCTCGGCCAGCGTGATCCCGGCCGCCGTCAGCACCTGGGTGATCAGCGGGATCTGCACGACCAGGCCCGGCGGCGTCTGCTCGGTCCCGTCGGGCTCGGCCCGGTGCGCCTTGTAGCCGGGGATCGCGGCGACCCGGAAGGCCGGCCGCCAGTCGGCGTCCAGGCAGGCCACCAGGCGAGCCGGGCGATGCTCCCTGACCAATCGGGCGATCGCGTCAAGGAGCCCCCGGATCGCGTTCACCGGGGTGCCGTCGGACGCCGTCACCGTCTCCGGCATTCCGTAGAACGCCCGGTAGTACAGCGACGCCGTGTCAAGAAGCATCAACGAGCCCACCGGCTCATCCTGCCACGCCCGGGCAGCGGCCGTGCTGGGTACCTCGGGTGGTGGGCGGTTTGCCTTACCGCCTTTGCCTAGCCGCTTTGCTTGACGGTTTGCTTGGCGGTTTGCTTGACGGCGCTGGCGCGGTCGGCGGCGGCCAGGCCGGCTCGCCCCGTGAGCAGCATCCAGAACGCGACCAGGAGGTAGAACAGGCCGCAGACGCCGAGCGCCAGCGCCAGGATCACGCCCAGCGTGGTCATCACCGGGTCGTCGTGCCAGCGGACCCGGACCACCAGCGCGGCGCCCAGGGCGGCCAGCCCGGCGCAGCCGAGCAGGGCGGTGGCGAGCGTCGACCGGGTCCTGGCGGGCGAGCCGACCCTGCAGCGGCCGGCAGGCCGGGCGGCTTGGCCGGCGTTTTGCCGGCGTTTTGGTCGGCGTCGGCCGCGCGGCGCTGGGCGTCTTGCGCCAGCGCGACCGCGGCCGAGATCGCGTGGCCGATCTGGTCGGCCTCGGCCGGAACCCGCAGCCAGCCGTCGAGCGCGGACTTGCGCCAGGCGTAGAGCGAGATCTCGCCGCCGGCCGACCTGGCCACCGACACCTTGGACCGGTCGACCAGCACGGCGGTGATATCGGTCAGCCGGACCCGCCGGGTGATCAGCCCCATCCGGAACACCAGCAGGCCGGCCTCGGGATTGATCACCACCGACGAGCCGGCCACCATCATGCCCGCCGCCCACAGGGCGAGCAGCACCGCGACCGGGACGCCGAACCAGAGCGGGAGGAATACCAGCGCCACCACCGCGCCGATCACCGCGATGACGACCGCCTTGACCCGCAGCACAGTCGGGCACCGCCAGCGTTGAACCATGGGGAAAGTATGCCGCATGCTCCTACGTGAGCATGATCTTGCCGTCCGCCACGGTGATCGGCGCCGCGGCCAGCGCGCTCGGGGCGGGCCCGGCGACGACCGCGCCGTCGGTGATCTTGAACTTGGAGCCGTGGCAGGGGCAGTCGATGGTGCCGTCCGCGACCTGGTTGCACAGGCACCCGACGTGGGTGCAGATCGCGCTGAAGGCCTTGAAGACGCCCTTGGCCGGCTGGGTGACGACGACCTTGGCGTCGGTGAAGACCATGCCGCCGCCGACCGGGATGTCGGCCGTCCGGCCGAGCACGGTGCCGCCCGACGGCCGGCGCCTGGCCGGCCGCCGGGCTGGATGCGGCGGATGCGGGCGTGCTGGCGGGCGCGACCGCCAGCTGGGGTCCGGGTGCCTGGCCTTCCTCGTTCGCGTCGTAGGGCACGGCGGCGGTGCTGCAGCCGGCCAGCAGCGCGCTCGCCCCGCCCGCGCCGGCCAGCCCCGCGCACAGCAGCAGCGTGCGGCGGCTGGCGGCGTGATCCGCCTGGGTCGGTTCAGTCATCGATCATCCCTTCTTTGCCCCCCGCGGATCTACGAGCCGGCGGCGGTCGCCGGGCAGGTCCTCTTGTTCGCCATCGGGTTGCCGGGCCCGGTGGTGACCGGCGCGACCGGGTTGGCGAAGCAGGCCGCGACGGCCACCCCGGCCCGGTTGACGCTGATCGACACGTCGTTGGCCACCCCCAGCGAGCCGCAGCCGAGCCGGTTGAACGACTGGTCGAGCCGCATCGCCAGGAACGTGAAGAGGTTGTCGGCCGCGTCCGGCTGCGGGCTGCTCTCCCCGAACAGCAGGTTGACGTCCTGCTGAAGCCGGCTGCCCTGGGCCTGCTCGAGCTCGGCGCAGTAGGCGTCCGGCGTCTGGCCGGCCGGCAGCGGCGCCATGTCCACGATCGACCGGAGCGTGTCCGCCTTGACCGCGTCGTAGTTGCCGAACCGGTCCAGTGTCACCGGGTCGTTGAGCGGGACGAGCGCCTCCGGCCCGCCGCCGTCACGGCCGGCCCAGGCGGCCGCCTGGAGTTCGTCGAGCGGCAGGGCCGGCACGGGCGCGCCGCCGTCGGCCAGGTTCGGCTCCTGCCACGGCGTGCAGCCGAGCGCGGGGTCGAGGAACTGGTCGAGCAGCCCGTTGTCGCCCTGGTTGACGATTGTGCCCGCGCCCTGCCAGCGAGGTCTTGTTGGCCGCGGTGTCCTGGGCGATCCGGCCGTCGCGGGCGGTCAGGTACTCGCTCGTCACGTTCGCGCTCTGGTCGGCGTCGACGAAGGCGAAGCTCCGGGTGGTCAGGCAGGGCTGGCCGTCCACCGAGTTGCCCGGCGCGGGCACCGTGAGCCTGCCCGCCGTGATCGCGTCGTTCGCGGCCGCGAAGAAGGCCGCCGCGTTGCACGCCCCCACCTGCGTGAAGCCGGTGAACTGGCCGTTGTTGTCCTCGCCGGCCACGCACGAGCCGCTCTGCAGCGCGAAGTCGGGCACGGCCGACGCGGCCGGGAACGCGTACGTCCCGGCCGGCGCGGCCCCGGCGCCCTTGCTGACGCTGCCGGACGAGGCGGCTGTGTCGGCCGCGTCGCGCCTCGCCGGGCGGTTGCGGGGCCGACTCCCGCGCGTCGAGGGTGGCGCTGGCTTCGGTTGAATCACGGGAGAAAGTCAAACCCGCAGATCCCGGTATCGAACGGACCGTGTCTGACTCTTGCGCGGCCGATGACCCCGATGGGGCGAGCGACGCCGCCTCGTCTTCCCCTTTCAGCGTCAGGTTGTCGCCGTTGAAGCCGAACCAGAGCGCGACCACCGCGTTGGCCGGGATCGCGGGCAGCACCGGGGCGACCGCCGCCGACGTGCCCGCGTCGATCACCAGCGGGTCGTAGATCGAGATCTGCCCGGTGCCGGGGTTGAGGATCGCGCCCTGGACGAAGGCCGCCTGGCTGTCGTCGGCCTCGTGGCACGGGCCGGCCGCCGGGTCGGTCGCGGTCAGCCGGTACGGCGTGGCCAGGCCGAGCGCGGTCAGCGGGTTCTCCGGCACGATGAGCGTGCAGTTCGGGTCGGCCGCCGCCGCTGCCCCGGGCCCCGCTGGCCCGCCGTGCGTCGTCGTGGTCTTGAACATGCCAGTCGCCCCGAGGGCCATGGTGGCGACGGCGCCGACGGCCACGATCACCAGCACCGAGATGGTCCTGACCGGGTGGGCAGTGACCGCCCCGAGCGGGCCCCGGCGGCGTCGGCGGCTGCCCGGGCGGGCTGGGCGCGGCCGGGGCGAGCGCGGATCATCGCCGGTGAACGCGAAGGGCGAGCTCGGGTCGCGGTCATATCCGGGCCGCACGGGGCCGTACCCAGGTCCCCGATCGGCGTATCCGGGCGGGCGGCCGCCGTAGCCGGGGCGGCGGGCGGGGTACCCGGGCTGGGCGCCGTAGCCGGGCTGGTGGTCGTAGCCGGGCTGTTCGTTGTCGTAGCCGTAGGCGTAGCCATCGCCGGGCCGGTCGCTATAGCGGGGCGGATCGGCGTACCCGGGCTGGTGGGGGTACCGTGGGGGGCTGGTCGTCGTAGGTGGGCCGATCGCTGTAGCCGAGGCCGGGCTGGCCGCCGTATTCGGGCTGGCCACCGTAGCTGCGTAGCCGGCTCGCCGTAATCAGGTGCTGAGCCAGGCTGGTGGTCAGCCGTGCCGGGCTGATCACGTAGTCGGGCTGACCACCGTAGTCAGGCCGGCCGCCGTATCCGCGCTGACCACCGCCGTAACCTGGGTGCCCGCCGCCGTACCCGGGCTGGTCGGCGCCGCCAACGAGGCTGGTCCGGCCGTGCCGGCCGGTGCGGCGACGGTCGCCTCGGCTGCCCCGACCCCTAGGCAGTCTCATGATCACGGTCCTTCCCAACCGTCGACGCTCTGGCCGCGGCGCTTTCCCGAACAGGACGTTAGCGTTCCGTGATCTGCAACGACGCCGATTCCCGTTTTTATAGTTATTACAGGGTCAATTTGGGCCATCAGCCTGCGGCGAGAGCCCCCGTGGCGCAGCGTTGTCGCCCACCGCGCGTTTCGACGCCAGCTCCCGTTCGCCCCAGTCGGCCTTACCGGGCCGTCGAACGGGTAAAAATGGTGCTGGTAGAGCGAGCGGCGGTACTAGTGAGCGGATCGATCCAGACGACGGGACATCAGCACCAGGAGCACGAGCACGCGCACCGCGCCTCCCCCGACGCCGACTGGCGCTGGCTGGCGGCGGCCGGCGCGCTGATCGTGCTGTTCATGGTGGGCGAGGTCGCGGCCGGGGTGGTCGCGCACTCGCTGGCGCTGCTGTCGGACGCAGCCCACATGCTCACCGACGCCGCCGCGATCGGCCTGGCGATCGTCACCACCAAGATCGCGGGACGTCCGGCCCGCGGCGGCTACACCTACGGGCTACGCCGCCTCGAGATCCTGTCCGCCCAGGCCAACGGCATCACGCTGGTGCTGCTGGCGGTCTGGCTGGCCTACGAGGCGATCCGCAGGCTGATCACGCCGCACCCGGTCGGCGGCGGCCTGATGCTCACGGTCGCGCTGGTCGGCGTGGCCGTCAACGTGGCGGCGAGCCTCCTGCTGGCCCGGGCGAACGCCGCCAGCGACCGGCGCAGCCTCAACATGGAGGGCGCGGTCGCGCATGTGCTGACCGACCTGTACGCCTTCGCCGCCACCGTGGTGGCCGCCATCATCATCCTGGCCACCGGGTTCTCCCGCGCCGACCCGATCGCCACCCTGGTCGTGGTCGCCCTTATGCTCCGGGCCGGCAGCGGGCTGATCCGTGAGTCCGGACGGATCTTCCTCGAGGCGGCCCCGGCCGACATCGACCCCAGCGCGCTGGGCGCCGCGATGGCCGCCCGGCCGCACGTGGCCGAGGTTCACGACCTGCACGTGTGGGCCATCACCACCGGCATGCCCGCCGCCTCGGCCCACGTCCTGGTCGAGCCCCGCCAGGACTGCCACGCCGTCCGGGCCGACCTGGAGGCCCTGCTCGCCCGCGACTACGGCATCAGCCACCTGACTCTCCAGGTCGACCACTGCCCCGACCAGGCTCCCTCCCCCGAGGCTCACCCGGGCGACCACGATCAGGCCGACGCCGGCCACGACGGCTACGCTCCGCACGGCGACCCTGAGCACGGCACTCACGGCGACCACCACGCTGCCGCTCCGCCCGGCGTCCATAGTGACCACGACCATGACGCTCACGGCCGCGATGCCCACGACCATGACGCCGCCGCCGACCCTGGCGATGAGCCGCACGGGCCCGGCGACGACCAGGACCACGAGCACGGGCACCAGGGCCCCCAGCAGCCACGTGAAGCCGCCCGGACCGGCCAGCAGACCGAGGATGACCACGCCCCGGGCCTCCCGCACTGCGAAGACTCCCACGGCCCCGCCTACCGGCCGACCCACAACCCCCGCTAGCCTCGTCCGCCACCCACGGACCGGATTGGGCCGCCTTTTGCGACCTGTCGGCGACGCCATCGATAGGGGCGGCGACCTGTCACCTACGCCAGCGACATCGTCTATTGAGGTCTATGGCGTAGGCGACAGGAGGCGTTTGGGGTCGCTGGCGCCATCGACGGGTGCAGGCGGGGTGGAGGGGCACACGGGTAAGCAACGGCCGATCGGGCGCGGGCTAGACGGCCAGGAGCCGGCCGACGGCAACGCTGTCGGCTGGCGCGGGCGGGCGCTAGACGGCTAAGGAGCTGCCCGTCGGATGCAGCGCCGGCGGGGTCCGGGCGGGAGACGGCTCAGCGAGCTGCGGGGCGGTCCAGTCGGCGGGCGGTGAGTAGTTCACGCGCTGGTAGAGCTGGCCGGTGGCAGGCGAGTAGGTGCCGTCCCGGACGAATTCCGTGTTGAACCACGCCCACAGGCCGTCGGTCCACGGAATCCGCCGCTGAGAGGCGTGGCCGGGCGAAAGCAGGACGTAGTCGGCCTTGCTCAGCCACGTCTTCCACTGCGCCACCACGGCCGGCATGTTCTGCGCGCCGCCCTGGACGGACACGCCGTTGGACAGCACCAGCGTGGCTGCGAGGGAGTCGACGATGTCCGGGCAGCCGGACGGCGGGTTGGCGAACCGGTCGGCCGCGATGGAAAGCGACGCCATGTCGGTCACGAAGCACGCACCGGGCGGGATCTGCGACGCCAGCGCCTGGGCGCCGGTCCTGCGTAGCGGGTACATCTCCCTGACCTGGATCACCGTGACCAGCACGATCAGTACCGCGAAGACCTGCATCGCCACCTTTGACCAGCGCCGATGGCCAGCCAGGGCGCCGGCCGCGCCGCCCAGGGAGAGCGCGATCCACGGGGCGGGGAAGTCCGCGTAGTGGTAGAAGAAGGCGGAGTACGCGGTGACCGCGACCGCGGCGATCACCGCGGTGGCGAGCGAGAGCAATTCCAGCGGGGTCAGCCGCCTGCCCTGCCGTGCGTAGCCGAGCACCAGCGCCGCGATGAGCACGACGGCCGCGAGGATCGGGAGCCAGCCGATGCTGTGCGAGTCGCCGATCCCGGCCTGCTCGCCCGCCGCGAACATCGAGTTCGCGCCCGCGTTGAGCATCAGCCTGCCGTTGTTGCTGTAGACGTCGATAAGCCCGGTCAGGTTGGCCATCTTGACCCCGAAGGCCACCGCGCTGCCTTCGCGGGCCGCCTGGTCGAAGATCGTGGACCGGATGAACGTGCCCGGGGCGGTGACGAGGAACGGCGCGGCGGGGACCACGAAGCCGACCACCAGGCCGAGCACGTAGTTGCGGACCCGACGGCCCCGGTCGGTCTTGAGCAGGACGCAGAGCACCAGCAGGACCAGCGCGGGCGCGGCCGCCCAGAACTTAATCGCCCCCGCGAAGCCAAGCGCGACCCCGGCCCAGCCCAGCATGGCCGGCCGGGCCAGGTGGCCCCGACGGAACGCGAGGTTGATCGCGATCAGGCAGAACAGGTTCATCCACGGCTCGAGCAGCAGCGTGTGGGCCGTGGTGATGTCCGGCGGGTAGACCGCGAGAACGCCGCAGGCGACGGCGGTGACGACGGCCCCCCGGTAGCGGACCAGGTTCCCCACCAGCGGGATGCACGCGGTGGAGGCCAGCGCGGTGAGCACCCGGGCGACCGCGAGCGCCTTCACCGCGCTGGTCACCTTGGCCAGCAGGGCGACCGGCAGCATCAGCTCGAGGATGCCCGGCGGCTGGACGAGCGCGAAGTTCAGGTAGGGCAGCTGCCCCTCGGTGATCCGGATCGAGCCGCCGATGTACACGCCGTCGTCGTACTCGGTCACCCCGGTCAGGAACCCGGGTCTGGTGAGCGTGAAGAGCCGGATCGCGAGCGCCAGCGCCGTGGCGATCAGCATCATCTTGCCCGGATCGCTCAGCCAGTAGGCGCGCAGCCGTGACCCGCCGAACGCGGACCGCTGCCACTTCCCCCGAATCCCGTCTGTGTCTGCCGAGCGCCCGTTCCCGGTCTGCCGTCCGGGCGCGCTTGCCACGTCGCCGGGCGTAGAGAGGTTCCCGCTCACGGGCGGACACTAGCAGGCATGTGGGCTGCTCCGGACGAGTTTGAGGACAGTTTGCGGCCTTACGTGAATCTCGGGCTGAGCCACCGAGATCACAGCAATGGTATGACCCGCCCCACAACGATACGGAATCAGGGGCGGCCGCAGTGCCGCGAACTGCCGAGTAAACCGGGGAGATATGAGGTCAGACGCCACGGAACTCCGGCGACCGGCGCAACGCGTCGGCCACCGCCCGCGACGTCCCGATGCTGACGATCGGCACCCCTGCGCCGCGGACCCGGAAAACCGTGGCGCCCGGGGCGTTGCCGATCCGCACCACCGCCGCGCTAAGCGGCGAGCGCCGCACCAGGACGGCGCCCTGATCGGCCGCGACCTCGAACCCGCCGCCGAGCCGCCGGCTGAGCACGCTCGCGAGCTCAGCTGGCGTGACGCCCTTGCGCGGTACCCGAATCTGCCCCACCATGCCTCCCCGACGGAGCCGGATTTTCGAAGGCAGACTACCGCCCGTAGCTGAGAGCCAGCTGCCCGCCTGCCGGTCAGGCGGCTGCGTGCCCGGTAACCCCGGCTAAGCGCCGTCGGCGATCCGGGTGGCCACCGCGAGCGCGGTGTTGATCGGGATCGCGTAGCCGATGATCTGCAGGCCGCTCCCCGACCCGCCGACGGTGATGCCGATCACCTGGCCGTTCAGGTTCACCAGGGGGCCGCCGATGGCCGACGTCTGCGCCGACTGGAGCACCGACGCCAGCAGCCCGCCGCGGGTCGTCCGGCCGACGCTGACGGTGGTGTCCAGGGTCGCGAGGGTGCCAACGTCCATGGTCAGCGCGTCCTGCCGCCCGGTGGTGCCGACCGCGGTGTCGTAGACCTCCCCCGGCACGTGATAAGCGGATTCCCTGGCGGCGTCCGCGCTCTTGACGAGCGTGTCCGAGTTCCCGACCGTGACGGTCGAGAATGCCCTCCCGTCGCCGCTTTCGAGTTGCAGCAGGGCCAGCCCCGCCGCCGAGTCGGTACCGATCACGGTGGCCTTGAAGGTCGCGCGGGACAGGACGTACTCCGCCGACAGGCCGGCCGCCCCGGTGGCGGGCTGGTAGATGGTCAGCACCTTCCCCGACTCGGTCAGCACCAGGCCGATCCCGACCGAGGTCCCGCCGGACAGCACGTGCACCATGCCCGGCGCGGTCGCCGCGAGGATGTTCTCCTGATTGTCCTGGGCGATGCCGTCGTCGTCCTCGATGAACGCGTCTTTCCCCGTCGCCGGCCGGGGGATCGCCGTGAGGACGACCGTGTTGCCAAGCCCAATAACCCGGCCGACACCGAAACCGATTCCCGCCGCGAGGATGACCGCCATCGCGATCGCAGAGATCCTGAAGCGCTTGCTGCGCCAGGATTTCGGGACGGCCCGACCGGAATTCACCCCGTCGCTATTGCCCTCGTCGTTTTCCGTCTCGATCGTTATCACGATGTCCCCACGGCGGCGGCCGCCTGCTGTGGCTCGGTGGTGAACGTCCCCGTGATCGCCACGCCCGCGCCGTTCCTGGTGACCGTGACGGGATTGGTCAGCACCGCGCTGAAGAAGTTGATCCCGTTACAGAACGAGAGCTGCCCGAAGACCGACCCCGGCTGACCGCTCACGCAGTCGGCCTCCGCGAGCGTGGCCGGCGTCGCCCCGACCGGGAACAGGTCCTTGCCGTTGAACGCGAAGTCGATCGTCACGATCGCGTTGGCTGGGATCAGCGGGATCGTCGGCCGCACGGCGGGCCGGGTGCCCTGGGTGACCACCAGCGGGTCGTAGACCGACAGCCTCCCGGTCGCCGGGTCCAGGATCGTGGCCTGGACGAAGGCCCCCAGCTTGGCCGCGTTGCTCATCCGGCAGCCGGATTCGGTCGGCGTCAGCCCGTCGGTGCCGGCGAGCTGATAAGGGGTAGCCAGCCCGCGCGCGCTCAGCGGGTTTGCCGGGACGATGATGTCGCAGTTGACATTGGTGGTCAGGGCGGCCGGGGGCGGTCGCCAGCGCCGCCGGGGCGCCAGCGAGCAGGCTCGGGCTGACCGGGGCGCCCAGCGGCGGTTGGTCAACGCCTGAGTTGCCCGAGCCCGCCTGGAACGCGAGCACCAGGCCGATTACCAGGCCCAAGGCCACCGGCGCGGCGAGCTGGGCGGCGATGCGCCCTGCACCGCTTCTCCGCTGCCCGTCGCGTCGCCGTGCGGACCGACGCCCGCCCTGCACTCGACCCGCCTCCCTGCCTGCCTGCCGTTCCAGTCCGGACGCATAGGCTAGCCCGCCAGGGGGCCATGACGCGGGGAATTCGCAAAATCTACTGACCGGTCCGGCTTGCATTAAGCGGGAGAAATAATAAACATAAATTACGCGCCAGGCAAGGCGCTCTACAGTCATCCGCCGCAATTCCTATTCTTTTTCCTCTTGTCGAGCGATGTATATCCCAGGCGGAAGGGTTGTGCTTTCTTTTAAGCTAGCATCGCCTGCCATGCTGGCCCGCTGCAGGGAGTTCCCGCCTAGCCTGGAGAGTTCCTACCATTGGTTTTCCCTTGTGCCTCGATACCTTTGCCGTGCTTTTGCCGTGCTCGGGGAAATGCACCTGACGCGGGCAGCGGATACGCGTGTGCGCGCTGCTCATCGCCTTCGAGGCCGGAATGCCGCTGGTGCGGATGGCGCTGGGGCCCCGGCCGTGAGCACCACCCAGCCGTAGGCGCTCACAGCTGGAAGATCCCGTAGGAGAGCGGGCCCGCAGTGATCGTTGCCTGGTCCAGCGTGACGCGGGCGTTCCGCACCGCCGTCGCCTTGGCCAGTTCGGGGCGGTCGTGCGCCAGGACGCGAGCGCGGTCGCTGGGGTTGACGACCACAAGGAACCGGCCGCCGCGCAGGTAGACCAGGGGGTACCCGTCGGACAGGACCTCCAGACTGCCGCTGTGGCCGAGTTCGGGGTGAGCGCCCCGCAGCGCGATCAGGTCCCTGACCGTGTTCAGCAGCGAGTCCTGGTCGGCGCGCTGCCCGGCGACAGTGGGGCGGCCGGGGTCGGGATCGACCGGCAGGTAGAGACGGTCGGCCGGGGCGTCGGAAAATCCGGCGTTGGGGCCGGAGTCCCACTGCATGGGGGTGCGGGTCCCGGCCCGGTTGTAGCCGGAGCGCATGCGGCTGCCCTCGGTGTCCGGCAGGCCGGGCACGTCGCGCATGCCGATCTCGTCGCCGTAGTAGATGGCGGGCAGGGTCGGAAAGGTAAGCAGGAACGCGAAGGCCGGCGGCAGCTGCTCGAGGGTGCGCGACCCCGCCTGCAGCCGGGCGAAGTCGTGGTTGGCGGTGGGCAGCACGATGTGCCCCGGCTCGCCGATCGCGGCCAGCGCATCCTGGTACGCGGTCAGGAACAGCCCGGCGTCCCCTCGGCCGGCCGCGTCGAAGTAGCACGGCTCGGCTGCCCATTGCGGGTACTCGGTCGAGATGCCGTTGCTCCACAGCGAGCGCAGCGGCCGGCCGTTGGTCGGACCGCCGAAGTGGAGGAAGAAGTCGGCTTGGAACCCGGCGGGCACGGCCACCGCCGGGTCGCCCCATTCCGACAGCAGGACCGCGTCCGGGTGCGCACCGTCGAGCCAGCCGCGGACCTCTCGCCACAGCAGGCCAGTCTGGACCCGGCCCGGGTCGTCTTTGACCAGCGAGTAGGCCATGTCGACGCGGAACCCGGAGACGCCAAGGCGGAGCCAGTGGTCCATGATCGCGCGCAGCGCCACCCGGTTGGCCTGCGGCCCGTCGGCCGTCACGTCCTGCCGCCAGGGCTGGTCCGCCTGCCGGCGGGCGTAGCCGAAGTTCAGCGCGGGCTGGAAGTCGAAGAAGTTTGGCAGGTACCCGCCCGGGCGGTCGCCCGGAGAGCGGACGAAACCGTCCGGCAGCCGGCCGTCGGGGCCGTCGGCGGCCCAGATGTAGCGGTGATCGGCTGGGTCGTGGGCGGACGCCACGAACCACGGGTGGGTGTCCGAGGTGTGTCCCGGCACCAGGTCAAGCAGCAGCCTGATGCCGCGGGTCGCGGGCCTGCTCGGCCAGCTTGGCCAGGTCGTGGCTGTCACCGTAGCGCGGGGCGATCGCGAGATAATCGGCCACGTCATAGCCGGCGTCGCGCATCGGGGAGACGAAGCAGGGGTTGAGCCACACCGCCGTCACTCCGAGCCAGGCCAGGTAGTCCAGGTGCTCGGCGATGCCGGGCAGGTCGCCGATTCCGTCGCCGTTTGAGTCGGCGAAGCTCTGCGGATAGATCTGGTAGAGGACGGCGTCGCTCAGCCAATTCGGTACCGCCATCGTGGCCCACCCCTTCCGTCCCGGTTCAGTCTGTGATCTTCATTATTCCTACACCCGGGCGGAGTCAGTAGAGTCATGCGCGGAGGCGTCTGGGTTCCTGGTGGTCCCCCTGGTCTTCAAAACCAGTGAGCGGCGTGCCGCGTCGCTGGCGGGTTCGATTCCCGTCCGCCTCCGCCACCAGCACTAACGCACGATGGGTGCGACCTGGGCACTTTCCGCAAGCGGGCGGTGCCGGCCGTTCTCGGCCAGAATGGGAACGTTATGGGAACACGCGCTCACGATGACGCGGCTTCCACGAGCTTCGCGACCGCCTCGGCGGCGGCCTTGTGCGCCTCGGCCTCGATGTGCGTGTAGTGCGCGGTCATGGCAGCGTCGGCGTGGCCGAGCGTCCGGCGCCTGATCTCGGGGTCAACAGCGGCGTCACGCGCCAGGCTGGCGGCCGAGTGGCGTCCCTCGTGCAGCTTGATCACCGGCAGCCCGGCCAGCGCCGCCAGGCGCTTGAACCGGCGCGATACGGCATCCGGCTTATACGGCGTGCCGTCGCCCCGGCAGAAGATCAGGTCGTTGTCCTGCCAGGACTCCCCCGCCATCAGCCGCGCCTTGAGCTGCGCCGTGCGGTACTCCTTGAGGATGCGGACAGTCTTGGCGTCCAGCCAGATCAGCCGGTCGCCGGTCTTGGTCTTTGGCGGCGCCCCGCACTAGCACGATCGGACGCCGCACACGCACGTAGCCCGCGTCCAGATCGGCGTCTGCCCACCGCAGGCCGACCGCCTCGCCGCGCCGCGCGCCACGCAACAGCACGATGCGGAACAGCGGGCCGAGCGGATCATCCTTCGTCGAGGCCAGGAACGCGTACGCCTGGCTGGCGCTCCACCGCCTGGCCTCGGGTGTGACCTCCGGCTCCAACTCGACGGCGCAGACCGGGTTGAACGCCAGCCGCCGCGTCTTGCGCACCTCGAAGTTGCAGAACTCGCGCAGCGCCGCGTAGACGCGATGCGTCCGGCTATCTCCAGCCGCTCGGCCGACGACGCGCGCAGCCGCTTCTTGCCGGTTAGCCAGGCGTGCCAGGCTTCGCCGGCGCTGATCCCGGTGGACGCCGGGTCCAAGCCGACGCCGATCCGCCTCGCCACGTCCTCGGCCGACGGCAGCGATGCGCCGCGCTTGGCGGTGGCGATCATGTCGCCGATCCGCTTGCGCGTGGTCTCGTCGGTGGCCAAGCCTAGGAGCTTTCCCGCGTCTCCGCGACTGCCTGCGCCTCGGACTTGGTCGGGTAGCCGAACCGCTTGACCAGCTTCACGCCGCCGCGGTGGTGCCTATGTCAATCCCATTGACCTTGACGCACCTTCAGCTTCCGCCTCAGCCTCAGGGTCATTAGATAGAAGCTGCACGGGGTCGCATGGTTCAAAAACCATGCGACCCCCGCAGCAAAAAGCCTGGCATGGGTCTCAACGCTGTCGCCAGCTGTGCACCGCTGCAGCGTTCCAAGCAGGGTCGCCGGGACGCATGCGTTTCTTGGCTCGCGGCTCAACTGGCGGCCGCGCTGGCCCTCACGAGGTCGAGTAGACGTACCAGTTGCCGCCGATCTTGGTGAGCGGGGTCAGCGAGTACGTGCTGCCCGAATTTGTGATCGCGTTCTTCCACAGCTTGCTAAAGGTGTGCACGGTCGTGAAGATCGTGGCCGGGTTCTGGTTCGTGGAGCAGTCCGTCTGACCAGACACGCACTCCGTTCCCGTCATGCCCGCGACCGCTTTGTCGCCGTCGATGACGATGTACCCGAGCGCACCGTTCTTAATGGAGGGGAATTGGCTAGCGGACACCTTGGCGAGCGCTGACTTACACTGTGCCTGCGCGCTTGGCTCGGCGTAT
The DNA here is from genome assembly GCA_963838825.1 of uncultured Actinomycetota bacterium. Lineage (GTDB taxonomy): Bacteria > Actinomycetota > Actinomycetes > Streptosporangiales > Streptosporangiaceae > Trebonia. The sequence continues at coordinate 62,948 of CAWISQ010000009.1, read as the reverse complement.
CCGCAGTACGCGGACGCGCTCTCGTCCTTGACCGCCACGATAAGGCCGGCCAGGACCGCGCCCGGCGAACCGTGACCCGGCGCTGCGGCCCCCGGGGGTACCACGGTCATCCCTGATCCAAGCGCGGCCGCCCAAGACGGCATGGCATTCGACGGCACGGCGCCGGCCGACGCGCGCGTCGCGACTGGCGTGCCGGAACCGCTGGCGGAACTGGATGTCTCGCCGGAAGAACAGCCCGTCACAGCAAGCAGCCCGGCCGCCCCGCAGGCCAGCAGTGCCGAGCCGACGCCCGCGCGCATCGGTTTCATTTTCATAAGCAAGTATCGCTCCGTGTCTTTTCGGGAGAATCCAGGCCTCTCGCTCGGAGAGGTAACCGTAGCAGCTTGTGGCGCGCGCGAGTGAAAACCTGGACGCGATGGTTAAGGCGGATAACCCGCGGTTCTACCACGTAAAAGAAAGTTCTCACAGCGCGAGTAGGGTGGACATCTTGTCTTATCCCGGTACCTGCTCGAGAGCTCAGTCCCGCTGCCTGCTTTATCATCGTCGCCGTAGCCGACGGCGAGGCGTTCGGCGAGCGTCAGAGCCGTGATCGCCTGGTTGCGGCTGAACAGCCGGGCAGGGCGTACTGAGACGATCCATGCGCCGTTGCCGTGCGCCGCGGTGTGCTGGCTGAACCGTCCGGTCGCGAGAGTCTCACCACTGAGCGTCAGGGACATGCATTCGTCGTTGATTTCTATCACTGTTAGCCCCTCTCTCGAAAGAGGGGGCCACGGGAGCCAGGGACGTGAGCCTATGTATTCAGACGCACATCGACTCACCGCGACCCACTCAGACGTTTTTGCTGGTGAAAGACTCTCCGCTCGACTCCATCAGACCGTCTCGGACTTCTACTACCTGCATGGCGTGCATGGCGTGTGTCGACATGCCAAGCGGGACTGCCGATGGAAGCGGGAATCTTGCGGAGGTGACTTCATCTCTTCGAGGCGCCCTGAGACGGAGACGGTCGGTATTAGGAATTAATTTTCGAGCGCTATACTCAGGTTGTGGATCAACCCGATAGCGCTACCGCGAATGACGACGCCTCGATGCCATCAACGTCCACCGGACAGCATCCAGTCGACGTCAACCCTGCGAAACGGCTCGTCTTTGACGACGACGCGGAGCGCCAGGCGCAGGAGTGGCTGGACAGGGCTGACCCGAGCGTCGGCGTGGGAAGGCGCCATCACACTGTGCCGGCTTTTCTATCTGCGCCGGTTCGCCGACAAGTCCGGACAGCTATCGGTGCGCGACAGGACCTCCGGGGAGCCCTCGCGGCGCGGTCATCTCGACATGGGAATCAGGGACTTCTACACGGTTGTCAGTAAGGACGGGACACTCGACGGCCGACTCGAGCAGATGCTCAGCGCCGTAGAACGAGATGCCAACCGGATCTTCACCGACCTGCTCAGCCCGTTCCTCGCCCGCGGCCACTGGCCCCGGCCGATCACTCGGGCATAGCAGCTTTCATCGCCTTCAGATCGTACGGGGAGAGCGCCTGCGCCGGGAGCTGGAGCTAATGGCGGACTACATGGCGAAGGTCCAGGCCGGAAACCGGCTCACCCGCCATGATCTTGATTCGCTGACCGCGACGCCCCATCCAAACGATCACCTGGAGATGATGTCCAGGACGGCTGAGACTCTCGCGCCGCACACCTGGAAAACCGGCCCCTTACCCTGGTCGACCTGGATCAGCCGCTCTTGGTGACGGGCGACGAGCCCGTAATCGTGAACGTCGGCGACGATCACGTCAAGCACAAGCCGGGGCTAAGGATCTTGGGAGCCGGCAGGTTACGGCGCGTGCAGGGTCTGATGCGCAAGCTGACTGCGGGGGCGTGCGTGCCGGGGCGCCAATTGCCCGGTCCTGCCGCGGCTGGCCGTGCGCGCTGTTCGCCGAGTTCCAGGACGACGACACGGCCATCAACCAGGTCATGAACGACATCTGCAACGGCCGCACCGGACAGCACGTCGCCGAGCGGCTCCGCCAGGAGCGCGCACACGAAGCCGGGCGCTCGCCGGGCGTGCCGTCGCCTCAACGGGCTCAGCGACCGAGGAGGCGTCTCAACCGGGGGATCCACCAGCGCGACGCGCAGTCGTCTGGCGGTGGGCAAGTCAGCGGCACGGCGCCACGTGTTCGGGGTCGCCGAAGGCGAGGCCGGGAAGCTCAAGCGCGCCGCCTCCGGCGGCGCGGGACGGCGGCCTGATCTAGTCGGCGTTCACGAACATCGCATGGGCTGCCACGATTCTCCAGCCCGTCTCGGCGTCGCGAGCCCAGGTCCGGGTGTAGCGCATCTGAGCCGCGAACGACTCGCCCCCGATGCTGCCCTCCAGCGTTCCGAGGAACCAGGTGACCCCGGTAGAGCCGGTGACCAGCACCCGCAGCTCCGACTCCTCGATCCGACTCAGTACCTGCTGACCGCTGCGGTGCGCACCGAGGTCGTCCTCCTTGGAGTAAACGTTGCCGTCCGGTCCGGTGAACAGCACCGCATCGTCAAGCAGCTCACTGAGTGCCCCTACGTCAGATGCAAGCTGGGCGGCCTGCAACCGTCGTTCGGCCGCGCGAAGCGTCTCGGTGTGGTCGGTGTCCGACATGATCACGATCGTAGAGGTTCACGGCGGCCCGCATCGAGATCGTTCGCTCTCGGCACATGTGACCTGCTCGATGAAGAATCCTGGCAGGACGGGCGCGGCCGAGGCGCACAATTGGTAAAAGAACTGGGCGGGGCCCCGCGGGTGCTCCTGGCCCGCTCCCCCACGCCTCCGTCCGCTCCCTCGAACGCTACGCCTGCTCCAGGCCCGAGGCCGTCGCCCGCCTCGCTGCCGCCACCCCGCCCGGAGCCAGTGTCCGCGCAGATGAATAACCGTTTATCCGCCGCTATTATATTTTCTCTGGGTGAAAAAAATGAAAGCAAAGTAAACGACCACATACACGCCCCGGCCGAAAGGAAAGGAACAGCAGCCCTTGGCGACACATTCGCCACCAGTAGTATCGTTCCGACGACGATCAGAACCGCGCCGACGCCAGCCATAGCCCTAAAGCGCTGCTGACCCTTCGCTGCCAGGCCGGAGGCGGCACCTCCGCCTAGTGCCTCCACAGGCCTGCGGCCCAGCCGATACATTTTCGCTGATTCGAACACGAGCGGAGGCGGAAAGACCTGGGAGCCAAGACTGCGGGCTGCCACGCGCGACGGTAGGATCCGGTGACTTCGAAGCTGGGCGACGGCCCGCAACCAGCGCCTAACTAAGCGCCTACGAAACCATATCTGCGCAGATTCGGCGCGACTTCGTCAGACAGATGCAAGGCGCGGAGCTGCGGAAACCAGACACTCCCGGACCCCGTCAGACCGAACCTGAGTGCATGGCGGTAGAAGGTCATCCCGGCAAGGAACTGTCGGTGCCGGGCTGCATAACGCGTTCGGCGTGGCCGGCCAGAGCCCCAGCGGAGGCATGAGCGGCGCGCAGAATGCGGCCGTCAGGCCAGGGGCGGGCGTGGCCAGGGTCCTGCGGATCTGGGGGCGGCTGGCCGTGGGGCTGCCTCTGCGGGGATCCCGGCTGGGTGTACCCGGTGGGGCGTACCCGGGCGCCCCGTATCCCGGTGCGGCGTACGGGGGTACGCCGGCCTGCGCCGGGACAGGGAGACCGCCTCGTAATACCGGCTGGCGGCAGGCTGCCAGAGCAGGATGATGATCGCCAGGCCGAGCAGCCAGTTGATCACGCCCGCCGCGATCAGCCAGGCCGGAATGTCCAGCGGCGGCACGGCGATCGCGGTGCCGTCCGCGGCGGGAAGCGTCGAGGGCATCGTGGACAGGCGGCCGCCCGTCAGCAGTTCCGGCAGGCCCAGGCAGGACAGGGCGAAAAGCACGGTGGCCACATCCGCGCCCAGTTACGGCCGGCCCGGTTCTTCCACGCTATCCAGAGCCAGATCAGCGCAGCGATGACGCCGACGACGATCGCGATGCCGAGGATGACGTTTTTGATCTCGCTGGCCGGCACCTGGGTGCCGGATCCGGACGTGTCCGCGGCTTCGAGGGCGGTGAAGAGCGACGACAGGTAGGAGGCGAGCCATTGCCCCTCGGCCACCGTGTACACGATCTCGATGACGGCCGCCACGTACATCAGCCAGACCGCGATCACCAGCGGCCGGGGCCGCTCGCTCGGCGGCGCGGGGGGCTGCCCGTAGCCGGAAGCCGGATACTGGCCATGGCGGGCCCTGGGCCAGGAATTCCGCTCTGCGGATACTGCGTCACGACTGAATGCTACGGCCGCCGCCACGATCGCACCACGGCACCGTGCAGCAGGGGTGCACGACAATTTTGTAGGTGACTGGCCGGTAGCTTGAGGCGGGGCTGGTCAGGCGGCGTTTGCGCGCGACTTGTAGGTGGCCTATCGCGCCATCCTATGGTCGACAGCCGCGACCGCGGGCAAATGAGTTCCGTCCGGCCCGTCCGCGGCGGCACTACCTCAGAGCTTGCCGTGCAGCTCCTCCACGATCTGCTTGCCCTGGGCGGCGGTCACGGGGGTGAGGCCGCCGATCTTGATGAAGACGTCGCCGAAGACGGCACCATAGGTCGCGACGGAGCTCGCGCCGGGATTCGCAGCGGACTCGTAGAACGCCTCGTCGCCCACGCCCTTGACGGCGACGGGCGGGCCGCCAACCGCCTTCAGCGCGCCTACCTGGGCATCGTAAGCACCCTGGGCGTCCTGAGTCTCGACCGTCACCTGGAGCAGCGCGGAGTCGCCGGCGCTGTAGTCGCAGCCGAAGATCTGCCCTGCCACGCTTGTTGGCTTCGTCGTGGTGAACGTGGTGCCGGTGATCTGCGACGCCGCGGTGACCGAGAGCGCGGTGCACACGTCGAAGTTCTTGACGATGCCCGACGAGCCGGGGTTCCCGGTCGACGCCGCGCTGGTCGCGGCGACGCTCGCCGCGCCGACACTGGCGGCGCGGACCCGGCGGCGGCCGTCTTCGATCCGGGCCCGCATGCCGTCACCGACGCGGCGGCGGCGAGGGTAAGGCTGGTGGCCGCGAGGACGGCAGCTACTCGCATGTCTTCTCCCAGGGAATTCGTGAGGCGCGGTTGAGGCGTTAGTGACCAGCGCTGAAGGCGCGTGGCGCTGCCTCGACGTTAGGGGCGCGGGCGGCAGCGAGGAATCGGGGAAAACCCTCTTTCTGGGCGCCCGGGGCCAGGGAGGCGGCCGGGCCCGCCAGGGCCGTCAGCCGCGCGGCGGACCCATGCGGGCGCCGAGTTCCGCCCGTGACGTGATGCCCAGCTTGCTGTAGACCCGGGCGAGGTTCGCTTCCACTGTCTTGACCGCAAGGAACAGCCGCTGTGCGACCTCGCGGTTGGTCAGCCCGGCGGCGGCGAGTTCCGCGACGCGCCGCTCGGTCTCGGTCAGCTCGCCGACGGCGGCCGGCCGGGGGTTCACCCGGGCCAGCTCGGCCGTCGCCTGCCTCGCCCACGCCACGGCGCCGAACCCGGTGAACTCCCGGTGCGCCTCGGCCAGCAAGGCCTGCGCCAGCCGTTTGGCCTTGGCCCTGCGCTGCAGCTGACCCGCGATCAGCAGCGTCCTGGCCCGGTCGAACCGCAGCGGCGAGCCGTCGTACCAGGCGAGGGCCTGCCCGATGGCAGCCAGGGCGGCGGTCAGCTCGCCGCTTGCGGCGTGGACCATCGCGCGCCCCGACAGTGCGACGGCCCCGGCCGAGCGCCGTCCGGAGGCGGCGGTCAGCGCGTCGAGATGCCCGAGGAAGGCCCGGGCGTCGGCGAGCCGGCCGGTCGCGACCAGGGAGGCCAGGTAATCGAGGTGCCAGCGGCTGTAGCCGGGCTCGCGCAGGTGCATCGCCGTCAGTACCTCGTGCCAGCGGTCGAAGTGGCCGGCGGCGGCGGCCGGGTCGCCGCCGGACAGCGCGGCGAAGCCGAGCGCTCCGTAGACGCGGTGCCGGTCGTAGTCGGTCTCCATGGGGGTACCGAGCGAGCTGGCCAGCGCGGCCGTCCCCTCCTCGAGCCGCCCCTCGTAGACCAGGACGACGGCGAGGTTGTGCCTGGCCTGCCCCTCCTGCGCGGCCAGGCTGCCGTGGGTCGCCACGTCGAGGTGCTCCTCGGCGAACTCCCTGGCCCGCCCGAGCTGCCCCCGCCACAGCGCGACGTGCGGCAGGTGCGCCAGGAGGTAGGCGATCGAGGACAGGTCACCGGACGCGCGGGCCTCCGCGAGCAGGGCGAGCAACCGGGACTCGGCCTCATCGAGGTCGTCGGCGTACTTGAGCAGCGCCGCGTAGCTAGCGTCGGCGCGGTCGGAGAGCCGCCGGCTCGGATGGTCGCGCTCGAGGTCGATGGCGCGGCGGAACATGTCATGGTCCAGGCCGCGGCCCGCCCGGAACTTGGCCCCCGCGGCCTGGCAGAGCGCGCCCGACATGACCGCGGGTTCCGGCTGGCCGCCCTCCTTGAGCAGAGCCCCATCGAGCAGGGCCACCGCCTCGGCCGCGGAGGCGTCGGCCAGGTCGATGTCGTCGGTCACCGCGGCCAGGGTCAGCAACGCCTCGGACCTGACCACCGGGTCCTGGGCCGCCTCGGCCGCGGCCGCCTGGAGTTCCGCCGCGGCCGCGCCCCAGCCGATCACTTCCGTCGCCATCTCGGCGAGCCGGATCCGCCGGCGCGCCCGCGCGGGCCGCCGGCGTCAAGTCGATCGCCTGCCGCTGCGCCCGCACGGCGCCCGGGCTGTCGCCTGCCCGGACGAGCGCGTCGGCCAGCCGGTCGAGCCGCACCGTGCGGTCGGCGTCGGAGCCGGAGTGCTGGAGCGCCAGCCGCGACAGCTCCGCCGCGATGTCCGGCGCGCCGGCGGTGAGCGCCGCCTCCACGCCGGCGTCGAGCGCCACGCCGATCCGGGGGTCCGCCCGTGTCGCCGCCAGAGCGGCATGCCGCCCGCGTTCCAGCGGGTCATCGGTGCCCTCGGCCAGGCGCTGGTGCAGCGCCCGCCGCTCGGCGGCCGGCAGCGCGGCATAGGCGGCGGCGCTCATCAGCGGGTGCGCCGCCCGCACGGTGCGCGGGGCGCCGAGTACCGTCAGCATGCCGGGCCCGGCGCTCGTCGACGACCACGACCCCGGCCTGCTCCGCCCGCTCCAGCGCGTCAGGATCGAGCCCCTCGTCGGTGAACCGCCACGACGCCGCGGTCGCCGCGGCGATCAGCGCGACATCCCGTGGCAGGCTCCGGACCCGCTCGGTGACCAGCGCGCCGAGGCTGGTCGGCACAGGCAGCGGTGCCCCCGGCCTGACCACGATCTCCAGCCGGTCAAGGGCGCGGGCCAGCTCGATCGCGTACAGCGGGTTTCCGCCCGACGTCGCGTGCACGCGCAGCAGGACAGGCCGGGTGAGCCGCACCGCCAGCCGGTCGGCGAGCAGTTCGGCCAGCGTGCTCACGGTGACCGGCCCCACCGCGACCGGCAGCACCTGGTCGCCGGGCAGCCCGTCGACTGGTGCCCATGGCGCGTCCTCGCCGCGGGCGGTGGCGACCAGCTTGACGCGGCTGTGCGGCTCGAGCCGCCGCAGCGCAAACCGCAGCGCGCCGACGCTCGCCGCGTCCAGGTACGGGAGGTCATCCAGGGCGATCAGCACGGGGGCAGCCCGGACTGCGCCGCGAGCACCGACAGCAGTGCGGTGCCGACGGCGCGCTCGTCGATCGGCTCGCCTGGCTCCGACTGCAGCATAACCACGCGCAGCGCCTGCCGTTGCGGCTCCGGCAGCGTGGCCAGCGTCGGCGCCTCGATGGTCCGCAGCAAGTCGCTCAGCCCCACCCATGGCAGCCGCGCCTCGGCGGCGCCCGCGCGGCCCGCGAGCACCAGGTAGCCGGTGCTGGCGGCCCGCGCGGCCGTCATTCCCACAACGCGGTCTTCCCGATCCCGGCCGGCCCGGTCAGCAGCGCCGCTCGCGCCTGCCCCGCGTCAGGAAACCGGACAGCCGCCGACGCTCGGCGTCGCGCCCCGCGATCACCGGCTCAGCCGGCAGCCGGCGAGCAGGTCCCCCCTGCACCCCGCATGCACCCCCCGGGTCACGCTGGACGGCCGCGCCGGGCTGGCCTGCCATCGGTCCTGGATGCCATCCTGCCAGCCGTGCTGGCTACCGGAGGGCCGGATCGCCGGCTTGGCCGGGAGCCGGCTCGCGCGGCGCCGATGATCGAGTCCATCAGCCCGGAGAACCGCTGGTCGAGGTCGTCCTTGCGCAGCCGGGTGTAGCCCTTGGTGCCCTGGATCCGGTTGGTGACCACGCCCGCCTCGCGCAGGATGCCCAGGTGGTGGGAGAAGTGGACTTGCTCATCGCCAGGCCGGCCTCCTGCATGACCGGCGTGCACCAGGACTCGCCATTGCGCGCCACGTACTGCACGCTGCCTTCGCCCGCCACCGCCCTGATCGGTATCGGCCAGGGCCTGATGGTGCCGTCGCTGATGAGCGCGGCGCTCCCCACGTGCGCCCGGAACGGGCCGGCGCTGCGGCCGGCGTGCTGACCACCACCCAGCAGTTCGCCATCGCCTGCGGCGTCGTCGTCATCGGCGCCGTCTTCTACACCCTGATCGGTGGCGCGCCCACCTGGGCCAGCCTTGTCACTGGCCTCCAGGTCGTCGCCTGGATCGACGCGGCCCTGCTGGTCCTCGCGGCCGCGCTCAGTCTCCTGCTGTCCCGCCGAGACCTGCCGCCCCGCCGTGCCGCCTAGATCGCGGGCCCAGGTGCAGCAGTTCAATTCTCCCTCCCGGCCAGCCGGGCGCTCGGGGTGCGGTTCACGCACCAGATCTAAGCAGCAGCACGGCAGAACGCGTCAAGTATCCAGTCGCACGAGCTGGATGCTGATGATCTCCTGCCCCTGGTAAGGGGCCACCACGTACCAGATCGTCACGCCGTCAGAAGGCAGGTGCAGCTCGTATGCCCCGGGCAGCGGGTCATCCTCGGGAAACGGATCGGCCAGCGTCGGAACGGGTTCCTCAAGCAGATGAAAGATCACCCGCTGGACCGCCCACCTCACCGGCTGAGGCAGCGCCTCGATCTCCTGCCAGCAATCCCCGGAGAAGCGGACCTGGCGATCACTCACTGATTCCCCAGGCCTCCGCCAGCTGACTGCGCGACAGGGTAAGCGCGCCGTCGCCCGGGCCCGGGTCCGCCTCCATCCGCGCCTTGGCCAGGCTCCGCCCGACCTCGCGCCGAAGCCGCCTCACCTCAGCCCTCAGCGCGTCGAGCTCGGCACGAGGGACCGTCACCATCTCGGACGCTTCCGCCGTCACACGCAGCTCCCTCCACTCACCACCGTCGCGATCGAGTCTAGTTCGGTCCTGTGGTCCAGGTCCGATTACGCGGTCCATTGGCCGCAGACCCGCATGGCTGCGCCGGGCTCCGGGCCGACTCACGAGGCGCCAGATACTAGGCCAGCCCGACCGCAATGTGACCGAGGACACCCAGCAACTTCGAGTCAGCCGACGAGGCCCGCACTTTCAGCTCGCTGTTCTTCGGCTACTACAACAACGAGCACCGTCATTCCGGGATCGGCCTGCATACCCCGCAGTCCGTCCACGACGGAACCTGGCGCCAGATCCGGGAACACCGCCAGCAGGTCCTCGACGCTGCCTTCGCGGCCCGGCCCGACCGGTTCGCGGGCGCCGCCCGCTGGCCCCGGACCTGCCCGCCAAGGTCTGGATCAACCAGCCCCGGCCGGCCATCCAGTCACAGGAGACCGCAGGGATAAATCAAGCCGCCTGATGTCTCAACGGGTTTGACAGCCGTACTCACCGGGGGGTGGTCGCGTTCGCGTGAAACTCGGGCTGGTGCGGGCAGGCGGCTGGCCGGGGTTAGCCCGCTCGCGGGTCGGTGTTCCGGGCGCGTGCGGGCGGCCGGCGGGGTTGGATGGCATCGGGCTGCCCGTGACGCCGACGGTTCCGTGGGACCTGAGCCCGTTTGACAGCCTGGCGTCGGGACCTGGCCCGTGAGGGTCGCCTTCTGCTGCTGCGAGCGCGCTGGTCAGACTTCGGCTTAGTGAGCCTGCTGACCTGGTCCCCGGGCGGCCCGCCTGCAGTCAGCCAGGGTCAAGGGCAAGGGAGGCGCGGTGGCCGAGCGGATGCAGAAGCAGAAGCGGATGAGCGCGCAGGTGGTGGAGGACGAGGACTATCAGCTTCGTTACGAGGTCGTCGCTGGGATCGACGTCGCGAAGGACTCCGCGGTCGTGTGCGTGCGGATGGCTCCGGCGGAGGGCAAGAAGCAGCGCAGGTCGCAGCTGCACTCGGTGCCGGCGACCGTCCCGGCGATCACGGAGCTGGCCGCGCTGCTGAAGGAGCAGGGCGTCCAGATGGCGTCGATGGAGGCCGCCAGCGACTACTGGCGGATCTGGTTCGCGGTGCTGGAGGAGGCCGGGCTTCAGGTGCAGCTGGTGAACTCATCCCAGGCCAGGAACCTGCCGGGCCGGCCGAAGACCGACAAGGAGGACGCGCGCTGGATCGCCCGGCTGACCGAGATGGGGATGCTGCGGCCCTCGTTCGTGCCGCCGCCGGAGATCCGGGCGCTGCGGGTGCACACCCGGCTCGTCTTCGACCTGACCGCGGACCGCACCCGGTGCTGGCAGCGGCTGGAGAAGCTGCTGGAAGACGCCCTCTGCAAGCTGTCGTCGGCGGTGTCGAAACTGGCCGGCCACGTGACCGCCCGCGCGGTCATCGAGGCGATGATCGCGGGCGAGCGCGATCCCGGGGCCCTGGCCGCCCTGGGCCGGGGGAGGATGAGCATCCAGCGGGTTGACGCGCTCGAGGAGTCGCTGTCCGGGATGCGGTTCGGCCCGCAGCACGCGCACGCCGCCGCGTCCCTGCTGCGGCAGGTCGACCTGCTGGAACAGGAGATCCGGGACGCCGAGGACGCGGCCACCGCGCACCTGGCCACGATCTCCGCAGCATGGGGCGTGGACGCCGGCGGCGCCACCGGCCCGGAAGCCGGCCACGGCCAGGACGCCGCGGTTCTCCCGGCCGCGGACCGCCTCGATGAGATCCCCGGGACGGGCAGGCAGTCCGCCATGGCGCTGATCGCCGAGATCGGACTGGACATGTCCCGGTTCCCGACCCCGGACGCGCTGGTGTCCTGGGCCGGCCTTACCCCGACCGCACGGCAGTCCGGCCCCCGCAAGGGCCGCGGGAAGAAAGGCCACGGCAACACCTACGCCAAGCGGGTCTGCGTCCTGGCCGCCAGCGCCGCGGCGAATACCGACACGTTCCTGGGAGAGCGCTTCCGCCGCATCGCCTCCCGGCCCGGCGGAGGCGGGCGCAAGAAGGCCGGATGCGCAGTGGCCAGGTCGATCCTCGTCATCGTCTGGCACCTGCTGAACGACCCTGCCGCCCGCTACCGCGACCTCGGGTCCGACTGGCACGCCCGGCACACCGACCGCAGCCGCAAGGCCCGCAACGCCCGGCGTCAGCTCGAAGCCCTCGGCTTCGACGTCGTCATCACCCTCCGGGAGGACGCCGCCTGACCAGCCGCCACCGCTAACCGCAAAGCGCCACCGCCAGCCACCGGACGACCTGTCACGGGGCCATCTTGTCGTCCGCCATGACGACACTCCCGTGAGACGGCTGAGGTGATGGTTTCTTGGTCAGGCAGCGCTGCGGCCAGCATGAGCACCTTCAGCTGCCCGTCCTATTGCCTCCGCAACAGCGCGCAGCATGGCTACCAGTTCGGTTCGGGTCTCCGCGTAGTCGACCACCAGCAGGACCTGGCACCAGAGTGCACGGCACCGACAGCCGGGACCGCGTCGCCTTCCTCGCCGGGCCGGATCACCGCGCACTTCCAGCCGAGCCCGTTCAAATCCTGGGCCAGCTGCAAAGACAGCCGCGTTTTACCGACGCCGCCGGCACCTTGACCTATCGTGGCCGGCAATAACCCCGCGCTCCGGCGAGGGTTGGATTTGCCCCGTCCTCGCCGTGGCGGCTACCGTCCGATGGCAGTCGATTTCGGAAATGCCTTGGCATGGGGGCAGGCGGGGCGATGACGTATCCAGACTCAACGCCGCAGGGGGCGGGCGCCGAGGGGGCGCAGCGTGGGTGTTCAACCCCCCGCCGGGGTGGCCGGCGGTGCCGCCCGGGTGGCAGCCGCCGCCGGGCTGGCAGCCCGACCCGTCCTGGCCGCGGCGCCGGCCGACTGGGAGTACTGGCGGCCGCCGCGCGACCGGCCGCCCCACGGCGGAGTGCACCCCGGACAGCATCCAGAACAGCGGTGGCCACAGTCGGCGAGCTGCGTCTTCAGGTTGACGGCCGGTCCTACGTCTTCCCGCCCGGGCAGGTCGTCCGGATCGGCCGCGCGCCCGACAACGACGTCCTGCTGGGCGACCCGACCGTCTCCCGCCAGCACGCCCGGCTGGTGTGGGCGGACAGCGGATGGACCTTCGAGAGCATCGGCCAGGCGGCCACCTGGCTGCACGGCCAGCCGGTGACCAAGGTCACGGTCACCGGGCCGCTCGACCTCGCCCTCGGGTCGGCGCAGGGACCGGTCCTGCGCGTCGAGGTGCCGTCGGCGTCGGGACCGCGGGCCGCCCAGGCGGTCGGCCCGCCCTTCGGCCACGGCGATCACGGCCCCGGCCACGTCGCCGCGCACCCGACCGACGAGCTGGCCGAGGCGGTCCACATCCTGTTCCCGCTCAGGAGCTGGCTGCACACCTCGGGCCTGGTGCGGGGGCTTCGACTGCTGGTCATCGTGTACGCGCTGCTGCCGCTGGTGTTCCTGGCGCTGTTCGCCTCGGCCGGGAGCCTGACCACGCCGGGCTGGGCGTACAGCCTCTACATCGCGCCGCTGTGGGCGATCGGCTTCTGGCAGCTGATCCGCCCCGGCCGGATCCGGCCGCTGGAGATCTGGGTTGGCGTCGGGATCATCACCTGGGTCCTGGTGTGGATCAACGTCGTCACCGTCCACGTCAACCAGTCCCTGTACAGCCCCGGGCAGTCGCTGTCCCCGCTGGCGGCCATCGGCGTCGGGTTCAACGAGGAGATCACCAAGGGCCTGCCGATCCTGGTGGCCGGGCTGGTTCTGCTGAGGTTCAGGTCGACCAAGCTCGACGTCCGGATGTGGATGTTCCTCGGCACCGTGGCCGGCCTCATGTTCGGGGTGTTCGAGCAGGCGTTCTACACCTCCCAGGACATTTTGCTGATCAACCAGGCGCGGGTCTCAAGCGAGGCGGTCGAGGCGGTCCTGGCCTTCGCCGAGCGGGTGTTCGTGGACGGCTTCCAGCATGCGGTCTGGGCCGGGATCTCGGCCTTCTTCATCGGCATGGCGGTGAACTACCGGCGGCGGCGGGTCCTGCTGATCATCGTCGGGGTGTCCGTCCCGGCCCTGCTGCACGGCCTGAATGACTGGAGCCAGGTCGCCTTCGACTCGGTCTGGCCGTCGATCATCATCCAGGCGGTGTCCCTGCTGCTGTTCCTCGGCTACACGATGTCGGCCACCACGATCGAGCAGGAAGTACGCGAGACGCCGCTGTTCAGAGGCGAGTCGGCGATCATGGAGGCAGTCGACCGGCACCGTCACCCCCCTTAGGCGGGGGGGGGGGCGGGGTGGCGCGGGGTTTGGGGGGGCGGGGGGCGGGGGGGGGTGGGGGGGGGGGGGGGCCCCGGAGCACCCTCCTCCTCCCTCTCCCCTCCGAGCCCGCCCACGAAGAACACAATGCGTAATGAGATTATGACACTAAGTACGCAGACGATCGATGGGAGCTGGATCATGGCAAAGGGCGAGAACCCGGTACTTTCGACGCTGCTTGACATCAACGCGGTCTCGCTGGAGCGGACCGAACTGGACCCGCAGTCACTCATCCTCATCCGGCTGGCCGCCCTCATCGCGGTCGACGCGCCGGTTTCGTCCTATCTGCTCCACCTCGGGGCCGGCGCACAGGCCGGGCTGACGCTCGAGCAGGCCCAGGACGTGCTCGTCGCGGTCGCCCCGATCGCAGGCACCCCGCGGACGGCGTCGGCCGCCGCCAAGATGGCCGAGGCGCTCGGCCTGGCGATCGACATCGCCGAGTCCGAACTGGGCGCCTAACAGCGGGCCGGCGGCCGGCGGCGGGCAGAACTGATCTACCTCCGCTATCTCTATTTGCGCTGCGCAAGCACTCCTGGCACATCCGTGCCTTTATTTCTTTTCATCACCTTCGGAACGTAGGCTGGGTGGATGCTCACTGACGCGTACGGGCGGGTAGCCACGGACCTGCGGGTCTCGCTGACTGACCGCTGCAATCTGCGCTGCGCGTACTGCATGCCGCCGGAGGGCCTCGACTGGCTGCCGACGCCCGAGGTGCTGACCGGCGACGAGATCATCCGGTTGATCACGATTGGCGTCGAGACGCTGGGCATCCGCGAGGTCAGGTTCACCGGCGGCGAGCCGCTGCTGCGGCCCGACCTGGCCGACATCATCGCCGCGACCGCCGCGCTCGACCCGCGGCCGGACATCTCGCTGACCACCAACGGGATCGGCCTGGACCGGCGCGCGGCCGGGCTGAAGGCGGCCGGGCTCGACCGGATCAACGTCTCCCTCGACACGCTGCGGCCCGAGGTGTTCCGCAAGCTGACCCGCCGCGACCGGCTCGATGACGTGCTGACCGGGCTCGCCGCCGCCGCGACGGCCGGGCTGACCCCGGTCAAGGTCAACGCGGTGCTGATGCGCGACCTGAACGACGACGAGGCCCCCGAACTGCTTGCCTACTGCCCCGAACGGGGCTACGAGCTGCGGTTCATCGAGCAGATGCCGCTCGACGCGCAGCACGGCTGGAAAAGGACCGAGATGGTCACCTCGGGCGAGGTTCTCGCCTCGCTCTCGGCCGCGTTCGAGATTTCAGACGATAGCGAACATCCCGTGGGGCTGCGCCGGCCGAGACCTTCCTCGTCAACGGCGGGCCGCCCGGGTCGGCGTGATCGCGGCCGTCACCCGGCCCTTCTGCGGCTCCTGCGACCGGGTCCGGCTGACCGCCGACGGCCAGATCCGCAACTGCCTGTTCGCCCGGTCGGAGAGCGACCTGCGGTCCGCGCTGCGGTCCCGCGCGACCGATGCCGAGATCGCCGACCGGTGGCGGGCGGCGGTCTCCGCCAAGCTGCCCGGGCACGGGATCAACGACCCCGCGTTCCTGCAGCCGGAGCGGCCGATGTCCGCGATCGGCGGCTAAATACCGAGGGCGCTGCCGTCGATTGTCTCCGCGGCCGTCGGCGCGGTGATGGTCAGCGGCGTGCTGTACTCGGTGAACGTGATCACCCCGCCGGAGGCGCCCGGCTCGGCCAGCTTGGCCAGCATCGGGGTGGCGGAGTTGGTGACGAAGGCGTAGCCCTGCTGGCCGGACTGGGTGACCTCGTAGGCGCTCTGGCCCTGGTAGGTCGTCGGGGTGGCCACGTAGGAGGCGCCGGTCGGGGTCTTCAGCGAGCCGAACAGACCGGAGAAGCTGCAGATCTTGGGCAGGTCGCCGATCTGCGCGTCGGTCGACTTGACCTTGATCCACTTGTCGTTGACCAGGGCCAGCGCCGCCTTGCTGAGCTTCAGGCTCGCGTAGTAGGCGGTTGACGGCTTCAGCCAGACCGAGCCCCCGGTCTCGACCAGCTGGAACGTCTCGGTCGGTGACTGCGCGATCGTGCCCGCGCAGCCGGCCTTCTGCACCAGCGTCAGGTCGAAGGTGACCGTCTGGCCGGCCGTCCCGGTCGAGACGCCGGTGCCCTTCACGACCAGGCTCGGGGCGGCCTTGGTGTTGGCGACCGCCTTGGTCACCAGCGCGGTCGCGGCGGTGCCGGTCAGCTTGCCGGTGCTGGCGGGCGACGCGCCGGCCGAGGAGGACGAGCCGGTGGCGGACGCGCTGGCGGTGGACGAGCCGGTCGTCGCCGTGGCCGCCGAAGTACCTGAACTGCTCGACGAACTGCACGCGGTGGCGGCCGCGGCGAGCGCGGCGGCGAGGATGATGGCGGGCACGGCCCGGCCGCGCCTGATTTCCCGGCCTGCCTTGCCAGCCGGGAACCATGCTGGCACCATGAGGGACCCCCGATCGCATTCAAATACCGACTGCGACACAGCATATACATTCAGTAATCGCGAAGGCTGCGAAGGTCGCCCAGGGTCGCTCGCGATTCGGGCCGGTCGGGCCCTCCGGGGGACATCCGCTTTCCGACAGAATACTGCTAGCTTCCGTCATTCGCGAATTCGGCGGAAGTCGCCCGGGAGTCGTTCGGTGATCCGGGCGCGGTCGAGGTACTCAAGCAGCGGGATGGCCACCCGGCGGGAGGTGCCCAGCGCCTGGCGGGCCTGCGAGGTGCTGAACGGCTGGTCGAGTTCGGCCAGCACCGCAGTCGCCTGATCGGCGGCGTCGGGAGCGAGCGCGATCAGGTCGGCGACGCGAAGCAGCAGCCCGGCCCTGGCCGCGGCGGCCAGGGACTTCGCGTCGAGGCCGAGCGCCCGCAGCCGTTCGGCGTCGGGCGCCGCGAACGGTTCCCGGCGAGGTCGTCGAGGACCGTCTGGACCGCGGCGGCGATCGCGGGCGGCAGCCGCCGGCGGCGCTGGCGGCGGAGCCGCGGCGCTGGCGGCGCTGGCGGAGCTCCGGCTGACCGCCGGCCGACCCCCTGCCCTGCCGCTCCTGGGCGGACTGCGCGACGGGGCGGCCGGGGCCGGCGCCGGGCGCACGATCCGACCCGACACCCCCGGCGGGCCTGGTGGAAATGCGGAGGTAGCCGCCGTCCTGAACGATATCGTCGCTGGCCAGCGCGGCGATCAGATCCCGGCCCGGCAGCTTCAGTATCGCCCGGGCGGCCTCGGTCGGCATGCCGGGGGCCAGCGGGTCTTTGCCGCAGAAGTCGGCCACGATGGCGGGGAGCTCGGCCCGCAGCGCGGCCCAGTGCGCCGGGTCCGCCAGCCAGTCCCCCGCGACGGCGGGCGGCAGCTCGGTCAGCCCGGCTGCGACCAGCGCCGGAGCGCGCATCAGCTGATGCCGTCGGAGCAGGTCGGCCGCGGTCGGGACGGCCGGCCAGGCCGACAGTTCCCTGGCCGCGGCCGCGCCGCCGCCACGGCGGGCGAGCGTTGGCGGAGCCGGGTCGAGCACGGTCGCGCCGTAGATCGCCTGCCCGGCCGCGCCTGGATCGCGCAGCAGCACCCGGTCGCCCGCGTGCAGCGGCAGCGGGTCGCGGAGCCGCAGACGGGCGTAGATCGGCGGCCGGGGCGACTGGGCGCGTCGGGGTCGCCCGGGCCGAGGATGCGGAGCCGGGCGTGGGTGCGGGCGGCGCCGATGTGCAGCAGCAGCTCGGGCGGGAACTTAGGCTGCGGATCGGCGGCGGGCGGGGTGATGCGCACGTCGAGCTCGGTCGCCAGCGTCCACCGACCGGGCTCGATCAGCGCCATGCCGCGGGCCGGGAGATCGGCCGGGACGCCTCTGAGGTTAAGCGCCACCCGGGCCACGCCGTCGACCTGGTCGGCGGGCTCGCCCAGGGCCTGCAGGCCGCGGACCCGGACCGGCTGTGACGACGGGGTGAGCAGCAGCTCCTGGCCGTTGCGGATCGTCCCGGCGGGCAGCGTTCCGGTGACGACGGTGCCCGCGCCCCTGATCGTGAACGAGCGGTCGATCCACAGCCGCACCGGCGGCCGGGCGGCCGGCGACGGCCGTCGAGCGCCGCCGTCAGACGGCCGAGGGCGGCCCTGAGCTCGTCAAGGCCCTGGCCGGTGACGGCGCTGACCGCGACCGCCTCGACGCCGCCGAGGCTGGTCGGCGCGATCTCGGCCAGGGCCTGGCGGGTGGCCGGGCCGGGGTCGGCCAGGTCGGACCGGGTGATGACGAGCAGGCCGTGCCGGACGCCGAGGGCGTCCACCGCGGCGAGGTGCTCGGCCGACTGCGGCATCCAGCCGCCGTCGGCCGCCACCACGAACATGACGGCGGGAACCGGGCCGAGGCCGGCCAGCATGTTCGGCACGAACCGCTCGTGGCCGGGCACGTCGACGAAGGCCAGTTTGCCTCCCGCCGGCAAGGTCATCCACGCGTAGCCGAGGTCGATCGTCATGCCGCGGCGGCGTTCCTCCGCCCACCGGTCCGGCTCCATCCCGGTCAGCGCGCGGACCAGTGTCGACTTGCCGTGGTCGACGTGCCCGGCGGTGGCGACGACGTACATCAGGCGCCCGCCGCCCGGCGGGCCGCCGTCATCGCGGCCCGCCGCGGCGACGATGGCCGCGACCAGCGCGTCGTCATCGGCCGGGTCGACCGATCGGAGGTCAAGCAGCAGACGGCCCCGCTCGACCCGGCCGACCACGGGCGGTACCTCGCCCCGGCGGACGGCGGGCCCATGGCGGAGCGGGAACGCGAGGTTCTGGTCGAGGGCGATGGCGGCGCTCGGCAGGGTGACGCCCGGGGCCCCGCCGCCGCCCACCGCCGCGTCGGCGCTTACCACGGCGGCAGAGATCCCGTGCGCTGCCAGAGCGCTCACGGACCGTTCGCAGCGATGATTGATGAGCCTTTGATCTGCGGTGAGCGACCGGGCGACGGGCGACGGCGGGCCCGCGATGGTCGCCTCGAGGGCGGCCAGCGTCAGCTTGTCGACGCGCAGCGCCCGGGCCAGCGGGTGCCGCAGCAGGCGGCGGACCAGCGGCTCGTCGCCCAGCAGGAGGCCCGCCTGCGGTCCCCCGAGGAGCTTGTCGCCGCTGGCGGTGACCAGGTTGGCGCCGTCGCGGAGGGACGTCGTGGCGTCGGGCTCGTCGGGCAGCAGCGGGTGCGGCGCGAGCAGCCCCGAGCCGATGTCGTGCACGAGCGGGACGCCGAGGGCGGCCAGCTCGCCCACGGCGGCGCTCTTGGTGAACCCCTCGACCTTGTAGTTCGACGGGTGGACCTTGAGGATCATCGCCGTGTCGGGGGTGATCGCCTGCTCGTAGTCGGCCACGGTGGTGCGGTTGGTGGTGCCGACCTCGGTCAGCCCCGCGCCGGTGGAGGTGAGCAGGTCAGGGAGGCGGAACCGGTCGCCGATCTCGATCAGCTCGCCCCGGCTGATGATGATCTCCCGGCCCGCCGCCAGCGCGGTGGCGGCGAGGACGAGGGCGGCGGCGTTGTTGTTGACCACGCCCGCCGCCTGCGCGTCGGGGACCGCCGCCCGCAGCGCCTTGATCGCGCCCTGCCCGCGCTGCCCGGCCCGCGCCCCGGTCGCCAGGTCGAATTCCACGTCGCAGGTCCCGGCGGCGGCGGCCATGGCGTCGCGGGCGGCCTGGCTCAGCGGCGCGCGGCCGAGGTTGGTGTGCACGAGGACGCCGGTCGCGTTGACCACGCCCGCGATCGACGCGGCGGTCGCCGGGAGCTCGGCCACGGCCGCGTCCGCGACCGCGGCCAGGTCGGTTCCGATCTCCGCGTTCCGCGCCCGGTCCTGGGCCCGCGCGATCGCGGCCTTGACCAGCGGCCGGCCGAGGCGGCTCTCGGCGGCCTTGATCCGCGGGTCGGCCAGCAGCAGGTCGGTCCTGGGGATGCTCCGCCGGTTCCCCTCCGGCGCGTTCTCTGGCAGACCATCCACGGTCAGGACCCTACTCCGCCGGGCGCCCGCGGCCTACCTCCGCGTCGGTGGGTTCCCGCTCGCCGTCGTAGCCGACTGTGCTATCTTGACGACGCTTAGTGAGCGATGGTCGCGCCCGGGAAGCGGCGGCCCTCGCTTTTAGCGCCGCCCCGGATGTTGCCGCGCGGCTGAGCAACCATCGCATCGCGGACCATCTGGAGCACCAGTGGAGCAGAGCCGGTGAACGGCAACCCCAGCAGCCCCAATGACACCTCGTTTACCTCGGTTGCGCCGTCGGGCGGGGAGCCGGAGCCGGCCGCATCGGCCCAGGCGACGCCCGAGGGGCTGGTGCCGCGGCAGGCGGGAGGCGGTCCGCCGCCGGGCGACGCCGGGGTCCCGGTCCCGGGTTCTGACGAGGGCCCCCGCGCCGGGGCGGCACCGCGCGGGCCGACGGCCGCGGATGCTGCGGCCGGACGTGCTGCGCGCGTACTGGCTGTCGCCCGCAGGGCTGGTCATCCTGGCCGCGACCGGGCTGGCGCTGGCGCTGCGGCTGTTCATGCTCAGCAGGCCGCTATTCCTAACCGGGGTCACCGAGTACGACGACGGCGTGTACCTCGGCGGCGCGATCCGGCTCATTTCCGGCGAGGTGCCATATCACGGCTTCGCTTTCGTGCAGCCGCCGGGGATGCTGCTGCTGATGGCGCCGGTCGCGATCATCGCCAAGGTGTCCACCGCCACCCACGCGATGGCGGCCGCGCGGCTGCTGACGGTGCTCGCCTCGACCTGTGCGTGCCGCTGGTGGGGCACCTGGTGCGCTACCGGGGCGTGTTCGTCACGGTGGTGAGCTGCGGAATCCTCGCCGTCTACCCGGACGACATCACGACCGCGCACACGCTGATCCTCGAGCCGTGGATGAACCTGCTGCTGCTGATCGGCGTCTGCGCGGCCTTCCGGCGCGGGCGGCTGACCACGCCGCAGCGGCTGTTCTGGGCCGGCCTGGCGATCGGGGTCGCGGGAGCGGTCAAGTACTGGGCGGTGCTGCCGGGCCTCGCGCTGCTGGTGGTGTGCCTGGCGACGCCGGCCGTGACGGGAGCGGTCAAGCGCCGCCGGACGTGCGGGTACGCGCTGGGCGTGGTGGCCGGGTTCGCGGTGCCGGTGCTGCCGTTCGCGGCCGCCGGCCGGGGCTGTACCTGCGGTCGACGCTGCTCGACCAGGCCAGCCGAGCCGGCTGGCGGTGCCGACGTCGATGCGGCTCGCCCACATCACCGGCCTGATCGACATCCTCAACGGCAAGGGCCAGATCACCGTCCACTCGGGGACCCACTCGCTGTTCGCGAGCGGCGGCGTGGCGAGCACGGCGACCGCCAGCGCCGGCTGGGCGCCGTACATCCTGGCCGGGCTGGTGGCGGCCGTGCTCGCGGTCGGCTACCTGTGGCAGCCGACCCGCTCGTCCCCGCTCGAGTGGTTCGCCCTCGCCAGCTGCCTGGGCGCGGTGGCGGCGGTGCTGGCGTACTCGGCGTTCTTCTATCACTACGCGGACTTCGTGGCGCCCTGGCTGGCGTTGTCGGTCGGCTGCGCGGCCGGGACGCTCTGCCGCGCGTTCTCGGACCGGCCCGGGGTGCGCCGCTCGCTGATCGCGGTGGCGGTGGTGCTGGTGCTCGGCCTGGCCGGCTTCCAGGCGCGCGAGCTGTCGGGGCTGCACACGACGAGCATCTACCCGGACAAGGCGGCGATCCCGGCCGGCTCCTGCGTGGTGACCGACGAGGTGTCGCTGACGCTGGCGGCCAACCGGTTCTCGACCCAGCCGGGGTGCCCCGATGTGCTCGACTCGCTCGCCACCACGCTGGTGGAGGACAACGGGGTCTCGGTCCAGGGCGGCGCCAAGGCGTCGGCGCGGGCGGTGGCCGCGTGGACGTGGATCTTCGGCCACACCAGGTACGTGTGGCTGTCGCCCGACAGCGACCGGCGCATCCCGTGGACGCACGGGCTCGAGCAGTGGTTCGGGCGCCACTTCAAGCGAGTGACGGTTCACCGCGGTCTCGGCCAGGTCTACAAGCGGCGGTCGTAAGGGAATGCCGGCTGGTCCCCGTGCTCATCTCATCGGCCAGATTTTGCGGAGGCGGGCGCGGGCGGCGAGCCTGCGCTGCTCGCGGCGGCCGGGCTCGTTGTAGATGATGAACTCGTCGAAACGGTGCTCGCCCTGCCTGCCCGCGACCGACGCGGCCGCGGCGCGAACGTTCGAGAGCTGGCTGACGGTCATCTCCAGCGGCGGCTCGTCGGGCTGATACTGGGCGCCGAGCGGGTAGTCGCGACCCGGGCGGCTGGTCATCTCGATGTGGCAGCCGAGGACGTACGAGACGGGACGACTTTCTGCCAGGGCGACCATCCGGTCGAGGCTGGCCACGAACTGGGGGAAGTCGAACGCGTAGAGGCGACCGGGGTAGACGGTGTCCCCGGTGAGCAGCAACCCGGTCCACAGATCGTAGACGGTGATGGCCGCGCGGTGATGGCCGGGGCTGCCGGTGATCTCAAGTACGCGCCCGCCCAGGTCGAACGGGGCGATTTGCTCCGGCCAGCCGGTGAAGCCGAAGTACGCTCGGACGGCGTCAAGCTCGCGCGGCACCAGCGTCGTGCCCGGCCGGCCCTCGAACTGGGCGTCACCCGCGACGTGGTCGCCGTGGCCGTGGGTGTGGGCCACGACGAGCTCGTAGCCGCCGCTCGGGCGGCCCGGCTGGTGCTCGGCCAACCACCGGGCGATCAGCCGGTCGACGGTGGCGCGAAGCGGGAACGTTTCCTGGTCTTCGGTGGCGCCGGTGTCGAGCAGCAGGGCCCGGTCGTTGCCGAACAGCAAGAACAGGAACGGGGCCTCGTAGTTGACCGACTTGCTCTGCCGCATGATGACCGTGTGCGGGTCGTACTGGTGGACCTGGATCGGCGGGTCGCTCGGCCGCCGTCGGGCGGGCGTGCCGTGGATCCACCGGACGTCGAGCGAACCGGCCGTGCGGCGCGCTGGTGATGAAGTCGACCGGGGCGACGGGAGTGTCAGTCATCGGCCGCGTCCTTCACGAACTCGGCCCGGACGCCGAGCAGGCGGACCGGCCGGCCGGGGGTGAACTGGGCGAGGGCCGTGCGGGCGGCGGCCTCGAAGCCCGCCGGGTTGAGGGTGGCGTTCCCCGGAGCGGGGAACGGGGCGCCGTGGGTGACGGTGGTGAACGGCGCGTAGCGGACCTTGACGACCGCGCGCGCCACCGGACGTTCCTCCACCTCGGCCGCGACCTGGCGGGCGAGGCGGGCCACCTCGGTCTGGACCTGGTCCCATTCCTTGATGTTGCGCTGGAAGGTGACCTCGCGGCCGTGGGACCGGGCGACGTAGGGGCTGGGGTCGACCTCGGCGTCGCCCCGGCCGCGGCCGAGCAGGACCAGCCACGGCCCCGGTCATCGGGCCGAACTCCGCCCCCAGCCGGTCCGGGTCGGCCTCAGCGAGCTCCCGGACCGTGCGGATGCCGAGTTTGTCGAGCTTATCGACCGTCTTCTTGCCAATTCCCCAGATCACGTCGGGCGGGCGGTCGCCCAGGAGCTCGTACCAGGTGTCCGAGGTCAGCCGGAAGACGCCGGCCGGCTTGCCGAAGCCGGTCGCGATCTTGGCCTGCAGCTTGTTCTCGCCGATGCCGACCGAGCAGTCGAGGTCGGTCGCCTGCTTGACGCTGGCGGCCAGGTCGCGGGCGAAGGATTCCGGGTCGGTCGCCTCGTCGGCCTCGTTGGTCTCGATGCCGACAAACGCCTCATCCCAGCCCAGCACCTCCACCGGCGCGCCGGTGTCCCGCAGCACGTCCATGATCTCGGCGCTTACCGCTAGGTAAGCGGGCGCGTCGACCGGCAGGAAGATGCAGTCCGGGCAGCGCTTCTTGGCGGTTCGCAGCGGCAGGGCGAGTGGACGCCGAGCTCGCGGGCCTCGTAGGAGGCGGTGGCGACGACGCCGCGCTTGTTGGGATCCCCGTCGCCGCCGACCACGACCGGCTTGCCGCGCAACTCCGGGTGGCGGAGCACCTCGACGGCGGCGATGAACTGATCCAGATCCACGTGCAGTACCCAGCGCGTCACAGCACCAGTCTTACCCGACCTCGCGGCAAGGTTTGCGAGGATGGTCGGTATGCCTCTACTTCCCCAGGAATCTACGGAACCCGCGGGCCGGGCTGCGGCCAACGACTACGACAGCTTCGCCGAGATCTACTCGGCGGAAAACGAGACCAACCTGCACAACGCCTACTACGAGCGGCCGGCGACCCTGGCCCTGGCCGGGGACGTGGCTGGCCAGAGTATCCTCGACGTCGGCTGCGGGTCTGGCCCGCTGTTCGCGGCGCTGCGTGACCGGGGTGCGATCGTGACCGGGTTCGACTCCAGCGTCGGGATGCTGAAGCTGGCCCGGCGACGGCTCGGGGATGAGGCGGATCTGCTGGTGGCCGACCTGGGCCAGCCGCTGCCGTTCTCCGATGGTGCGTTCGACGATGCTGTCGCGTCCCTGGTGCTGCACTACCTAGAGGACTGGACGGCGCCGCTGGCCGAGCTGCGGCGCGTGCTGAAGCCCGGCGGCCGGCTGATCGCGTCGGTCAACCACCCCATCCAGGGCCACCCGCTAGTCCGTCCCGGCGCCGACTACTGGGCGACCCACCTGTGGTCCGATGAGATCACCACTCAGAGCGGGCAGAGCTACGTGCTGGCGAACTGGCACCGGCCGCTGCCCGCGATGATCGACGCCTTCATCGCGGCTGGCTTCCGGATCTCCTCGATCAGCGAACCGCCGCCCGCAGCCGACACCCCCGCGAGGTGCTCCCCAACTTCCTGCAGGACAAGCCCCCGGGGGGAGCCTTCCTCTGCTTCCTCTTCTTCGTCCTGGAAGCCGCCTGACTGCCATGAGCCGTCACGAATGCCGGGCATCCTTAGCCCGGTGCGACTTCTCTGAGCCGACAGGGCTTCTGTCGAGCTCACCATCGTCCGATATCACTTCCCTGAACTGCAGAGCCGCCATGACACGACTGGGATGCCCGAACTGGCTGCAGATCAGCGGGACAGTTGTCTTGGCGGACGGTAAGACGTGGTCCTTCGAAGATCCCAGCCTGACGACATTCGAAGCGGCCACACTTGGCCAGTGGTTGCGCGAGACCGCCGATGGGATAGTCGAGCCGTCGCCGTTCGGAATTGAGGAAACCGAGCGGCTCCTTTGCTTCACTGAGCCAAATCTGGCGTTCGGCCTGCAAGAACGGATCGGAGATCAACTGCTGCTCCGTGTCCATTTCAGCCTGGAAGCCCTGCCGCCTTGGCTCTCCGGCACCGACCAGCCGGATCTCTTCGGCTTTTACGTGGACCTGGAAGTACCGGCAGCTCAGGTTGACATTGCCGCCGCCGACTGGGCGGCGGATCTCAGTCGGTTCCCACATCGATGAACGAGATAGCGCCTGACGAAGAAGTTGTTACCGACCTCGCGTCGAGCGGCCGTATTGCCCGAGGCCTCCGGCCGCGTACGAGAGCCAGGACAACGCGAGGACAACGCACATGCTCAAGGAAAGGAGGTCGACTGGCTTGCTCAACAGCGGACCTCCGGCCAGGAAGACGACAAGGAAGAAGACGGCGCCGAGGAGGAAGAGCCCGATCCTATATATACGCCTGGCGGGTTGTCATGTCCCGCTGCGGGAACGAACCCCGACCACTTTCCACGCGCCTTGACTGCCCTGCGAACGCTAAGCAAACCTCCGCGATGCTGGAGCGTAGAAAACGCGACGGCCGGGCTGACAAGAGGCCGACACGGCTCCGTCGATCAGTGCCCGGAGCGGGTCGAAGAAGCCCGCCACGTCGAGGATGGCGCACGGCTTGGCGTGGATGCCGAGCTGGGTCCAGACCAGGTCCTGGAAGCAGCCTGACGAATAATTCGATAGCGGCCGGATGGGGTGCCCGGTCAGAATGGCCTCGTGGCCGAGGATGCGGGCGAGGAGGCAAGGACTGCGAGGTGGGTCTGGGTCTCCCTGCGCAACACCCTGGAGAAGCTCGCAATGCCTGGTGAGGAACAAATCAAGGATCCCGAGATAGACGAGTGCTTCGACTGGATCCCAGCTATCTCATGGTGGATCGCTGCCAGGGCGTCGGGTGGGTGTCACCTGGGTGATCGTTCTGCTGGAATCGGTGGACGCCCTCCTCGATCGCCTGAGCGGCGACCCGCGGTTCTGGAGCGACGCTGCCATCGTTGGCGATCCGCTGTGGGACCAAGTCCGCTGTACGTCCGGGAAGGCTGTCGCACTCATGCCCAGCGACCCGTGGAACGAGCAGGTGAGCAGCTCGAAGAACCTGCCGAACGTCCCGTAGCCGCCGGGCAGCAAGACCGCCGACTATGCCCGGACGTGCTTCACATCGCTGCAAAAATCGGATTGCCCGAATGGCGGTGAGCTGTCAACTGGATAGCTGACCCGGCGGCGACGTCTAGCGATCGGAGGGGTCGAGCCACTTATTGACCGGTGACCGGGGTCCAGACGGCGAGTTGGTCGAGCAGCTTGGCCGGGTCGGTATCGATGATCACCATGTCGCGGTGGGCCGGGCGGACGAGCCGGCGGACACGGCGCCGTCGAGCAGCGCCCGGAGCGGATCGAAGAAGCCCGCTACGTCGAGGATGGCGCACGGCTTGGCGTGGATGCCGAGCTGAGTCCAGGTGAGCACCTCGAAGAACTCGTCGAACGTGCCGTAGCCGCCGGGCAGCATGATGAACGCGTCGGCCGCGTCCGCCATCGCGGCCTTGCGCTCGTGCATGGTGTCGGTGACGCGCAGGCTGGTCAGGCCGCGGTGCGGAATCTCGGTCTGCTCGAGGCGCGGGTGATTACGCCGCGCGCCTCGCCCCCGCTGTCGAGGACCGCATCCGCGATCGTGCCCATCAGGCCGACGCGGGCGCCGCCGTAGACGAGGCGGATGCCGCGTTCGGCCATCGCGCGGCCGAGCGACGCCGTGGCGGCGGTGAAGACCGGGTCGAAGCCCGGATTCGAGCCGCAGTAGACCGCGATGGATGAGAGTTGATGGGCATGGGCCGAATTTTGGCACTGGGCCTGGTCCGGCCGCGAACGGATTCTCGACTGCGCCCGCGTCCGTGGGCGCGGCCGGTGAATCTGCCGGCCGTTCAGCGGGTGCGTGGGCGCCGGTCATCATGGCGGCGAGGTCGTCGGGGTGCAGGAACGAGGGTGGGGGCGGCGGGCCCCAGGCGAACAGGCTGCGGGCGCCTTCCAGGTCTCGGGGGTCCAGAGTTGGTCCTCGGGGATGCAGTCCATGTCCGAGTAGTACTCGGAGAAGTTGCCGGCCGGTCCTTGAGGTACCAGAAGAAGTTCGAGCCCGCGTAGTGCCGGGAGACCCAGATGTGGCGCTCGGGGTCGCCGTCGAGCATCGCGTGCCGCCCGCGGCCGACGTCGTCGATGTCATCCACCTGCCAGGACGTGTGGTGCAGGAAGTTCACCGGCGCGGCCAGCACGAGGACATTGTGGTGGTCGGTCGAGCAGCGCAGGAAGGCGGCGACGCCGACGATCCGGTCGCTGACCTTGAAGCCGAGCCCTTCGGCGAAGAAAAGCGAGGTGGTGGCGTAGTCGGTGGTGCCGAGGACGGCGTGTCCGAGCTTGCGCGGGCGGACCGGGTCTTCGCGCATGAACCCGGGGGCCCGGTTGCCCGGCGTTCCAGCCCGCCGGGGCCGTTGTAGGGGGTCGCGGTGACGAGTCCTGGTTCAGCCGGGGGGCGATCTCGAGCCGGACCCGGGTCCCGGTGACCGGCTCGGCCGTCTCCAGCGCCGGTCCGTCCAGCGTGTGCGGCAGGTTAAGGCGGGCGAGGCTCGCGGCCACCCGGTTCAGGTCGTCCGGATCGTCGACGCCGATCCGCATTTCGACCAGGCGCCGGGTTGGCGCGTGGACGATCCGCAGCTGGCGGCGGCGTTGAGGGTGCTGAACCAGCCGTCTTCCTCGGGGGCGAGGCCGAAGTCGGCGTAGTAGGCGGCGGTCTCATCGACGTTCGGCACGCCCATGGTGACCGAGAGCAGGCCATGCAGGCTCATCCGATGTCTCCTTCTGGCGATCGCGCAATGCGGGCGGCGGGCACGTCGACGCTATCGCCGACGGCCGCTTCGATATCGATGTCAGTGGGGTCGGCCGCCCGCCGGCGATGTGCTGGTCGGGCCGGATGAGCAGGAACTCGTCCGGCCAGGGGTAGGACGGCGGGGCCGCGAGGATGGTCAGCGGGATGCTGCGGGCGCGGGCGCGCCGTCGGACCGCGGCGACGGCCACCTCGCGGGCGCGCCGTTTTTGTCCGCGTCGTGGGCGCGGCACAGCAGGGTGAAGCCCGGCCCGAGGTGGTCGTAGAGCGACGAGCCGTCCGGCAGCCACCAGTGCGGCAGCCGCGCGCCCGGGTCGGTCGTCGGCGGTAGGCGGTGGCGTCGGTGGCCTCGGGCGGGCCGGCCGACGGCTGGATGACCGGCGACCCCGCGTAGGAGTAGCCGAGGACCAGGCCAGGCTGTAGAACTCGGGGCCCTTCGCTGCTGGATCGAGGCCTCGTCCTGGGGCAGGTCACCCGCCATGTTGCTGAGGTGCGAGGCCGCGCTGGCCACCGTCTTCTCGACGACGCCGCGGCGCTCGGGTTCATAGCTGGCGAGCAGCCGCTCCGGCGCCCAGCCGTGCAGCACCGCCGCGATCTTCCAGGCGATGTTGACCGCGTCGCCGACCGAGGTGTTGAACCCGTGGCCGCCCCAGGGCGGGTTCACGTGCGCGCTCTCCCCCACCAGGAACACCCGCCCGTCGCTGAACTGTCCGCGATCAGCATCCGAGCCGTCCACGGGTCCGACGCGAGCAGCTCGTGCTCGACCGGGGCGCCGACGAGGCCGGTGATCAGCTCGGCCGAGTGCTGGTGGCCGTAGGCGGGGTCAATTCCGGGGGCGATCGCGAACCAGTTCCCCGACAGGTCAAGCCGCCCGATCACGCCCGGGACGGGCGCTCAAGCACCCAGTACTGGACTGCGGGCCCGAGCTTGGTGTCAAGCGACGGCGCCCGGATCACCATGTTGAAGTTGGGCCGGGGGTCGGAACGGCCGACGTACTCGGCGCCGATCTGATCCCTGGTCACGCCGGACGCCCCGTCGCAGCCGAGCACGTACCGGGCGCGGACCTGGTAGCCGCGGCCGGTCTCGTCGCTGACGGCCACGGTCATGTTGGCGTTGCCCTGTGTCAGCCCGGTCACCGCGTGCCCCAGCCGCAGCGCCACGTGCGGCGAGCGGCCGGCATGGGCGCGCAGCACCTCCTCCACGACCGGCTGCGGCACCTGCTGGCCGGCCTTTGGCCAACCGGTCGTCGCGCTCGGTTGTCAGCCCGAACGCCCCCCGTCGAAGGAGGTGATGCACCGCCCGGACAGCGTCTCGCAGAACATCACCCGCTGCGACCACGCCACCGGCAGCGGCGCGGCCGCCCTGAGCTCGTCGGCCAGCCCCCACCGGCGCAGGTGCTCCATCGTCCGGACGCTCGTGGTTTTGGCCCGCGGGCGGCGGTAGGAGACCTGGACCCTCGGCTCGATGATCACGCAGTCGACGCCCCGGTGGGCGAGTTCGGCGGCGGCGGCGAGCCCGGCCCCCCCGCCGCCGGCGATCAGTACGGGGGTCCGGTCGGCGCGCGCCCCATTGCCAGCAGCCATGGCTGCATAGTCGGGCATCGCACGGCGAAACGTAAGTGATGATTTCATTGATTGGAAGAATCGCTCGCGACCGGGAGGGATGCGGATGGCTCGACGAGACGCCCTCGGGTCTGGTTGCGGGCAACGCGGGCGAGGCCAGGGATTCGGGGACGGCGGCCGCCGCACGGCGAGCCGGTGCTGAACCGGGCGTTCCGGATCCTGGCGGCGTTCGGACCCGACGATCGCTCGCTGTCGCTCACCTCGCTGAGCGCCCGGGCCGGCCTGCCCGCGCCGAGCGCGCTGCGGATCGCGCGGCAGCTGGTCGAGCTCGGCGCGCTGGAACGCGACGAGGACGGCCGCTACATGGTCGGGCTGCGGCTGCTCGAGATCGCCTCGCTGGCCCCGCGGGGGCACGGGCTGCGCGCGCACCGCGCTCCCCTATCTGGAGGACCTGCACCACGCGACCGGCCAGCACGTGCTGCTGGCGGTGCGCGACGGGCGCGAGGCCATCCTGGTCGAGCGGCTCTCCGCCCACCGGGCCGGCCGGGTGCTGTACCGGATCGGCGGCCGGATGCCGATGCACGCCACCGGCGTCGGCCTGGTCCTGCTGGCGCACGCCCCGGTTCAGGTGCAGGAGGAGGTGCTGGCCGGGGACCTGACGGTCGAGCCGGGACACGCGCTTGCAGTCGGAGCGCGAGCTCCGGGCCCTGCTGGCCGCGGTGCAGGCGCGACGGGGTGGCGATCGCCTCCAGGCGGCAGCCCGAGCCGATGACCTCGGTCGCCGCCCCGGTCCTGAACCACCGGCGGGTCGTCGCGGCGCTGTCGGTGGTGGCGCAGTCGGGCAACCTGCAGCCGGCCGCGCTCACCCCGGCCGTGGTCGCCGTCGCGCGCGCGATCTCCCGGGCGGTGTCGGCAGTCTCACGCCGGGTTACCTAGGGCCGCCGCAACGGCTAATATGCCGAAGCAGCCGGGAACCGACCAATGCAACCGAGGAGACCGCCAGCGATGCGAGCAGACGTGGGCCTTGCCAGCAGGCGGTCGGCCGACCGGCAGGAGACGGTCCAGGCCGGCGGGCGCACGCTGCTGATCGCGGGCGCGGTGGTCGCCGCCGTCGCCGCCGTCGTCTACCTGGTGGCGCTGGCGACGCACCCCATGGGACGCCATGCTCAAGCGGGTTCGACCTGCAGGTGTACCTGGGCGGCGCGCACCAGGCGCTGCAGCCACTCGGCACAGCCTCTACACCTGGGCACTACGCAGACGCACCCGGGCATCCAGTTCACCTACACCCCGTTCGCCGCGCTGCTGTTCGCGGCCGGGCCTGGCGCTCCCGTTCACGGCGCTGATGGCGCTGGTCACCGTGCTGTCGCTGCTCGCGCTCGGCGGCGACCGATCTGCGATCGCGTTCCGCGAGCTCGGCTGGCGGGAAGACGTCCGCGGCTCGGCGCGACCCTGCTGCTGTCGCGGGCCTGGCTGCTGTGGACCGAGCCGGTGCAGCGGGCGCTCTTCCTCGGCCAGGTCGAGCTGGTGCTGATGGCCCTGGTCGTCTGGGACCTGTGCCAGCCGGACCGGCGCCGGTGGAAGGGCGCCGCCACCGGCCTCGCGGCCGGGATCAAGCTGGTCCCGCTGCTGTTCATCGCCTACCTGCTGCTGACCCGGCGGTTCCGGCAGGCCGCGGTGGCCGGCGGCCGCGTTCGCGGTCACGGTCATCATCGGCTTCACCGCGCTGCCGAACGGCGTCGGTGACCTGGTGGCTCGGACGGCGACTTCTTCCAGGCGGGCCGGACCGGGTTCGTCGGCGTCCGAGCAGAACCAGTCGCTGCGCGGCGTGCATGACCAGGCTGATCGGGCTCGGTCAACGGCGCGCAGTCGCGCCCTGGCTCGCTCGCCGCGGTCGTCGTCGCGGCTCGCTCGGGCTGGCCGCCGCGGTCATCCTGCGACCGGCGCGGCCACGCGTTCGCCGGGCTGATGGCGTGCCGCGCTCACCGCGCTGCTCGTCTCGCCGATCAGCTGGGATCACCACTGGGTCTGGATCGCGCCCGGGCTGGCGCTGGTCGTCGACGCCGCCGTCCGGGCGGGCCGGGCAGGGCAGCGCGGGCTGCGGGCCGCCTGGTACGCCCTCGCGGCGGTCGTGCTGCTGGCTGTTCGCCGCCTGGCCGGACCGGCTCTGGAACGCGAAGGCGGGCCTGCTCCAGGGCGGGCTGATCAACTACGCCCCGTCTGCCGCCTGTTCCCGAGCGGCGACAACCCCGCCTACGCACGAGTACCACTGGCACGGCCTTCAGCTT
Organism: uncultured Actinomycetota bacterium; assembly: GCA_963838825.1. Classification (GTDB taxonomy): domain Bacteria; phylum Actinomycetota; class Actinomycetes; order Streptosporangiales; family Streptosporangiaceae; genus Trebonia. The sequence goes on along the minus strand of CAWISQ010000009.1, from coordinate 31,489 downwards.
CATCCTCGGCAACCTGGAGCTGCTGATCGGCCTCGGCCTGTTCGTCGTCGTCGTGGTGGTCGCCTGGCAACTCTTCCGCCCCGCCCGCCTCGCCGCCCAGCTAGCGCTCAGGGCACCGGGTGACGCGCTCGACTCTCGACGCCCGACGTAGCCGCGCTTCATGTCGTTATGCAGGCTAGAGCGGACGTCGCACAATCACTCTTTCCTCAGCAGCCTCGGTGACTGTCGACAGGTCGGTCGACGTCGACCTCGCGGGTCAGTCCGAGTCGAGGACTTCGTCACTTCGGCGACACGCTAACACCGCCATGTCCGATGTGTCCGTGCCGAACTGGAACAGCGCCGACGATCACGGCGAGCCAGGCCTGAGCCGGAGGCGGATTCCGGTGGTCACTGGCGGGCTGCCCACCGCTTGCCAAGAGGTGATCGGCGTGAGTTGAGCTGGGCCGGCGAGGCGCTGGCAGACTGCTGAGCCCATGATCGACGAATTCGCGAAGCGCTGTCTGCACGGCGATCTGCGGGAGATCCGCGAGGCGATCGCTGTTGGAAACTCGACGGGCTCGGCGAGTACGACGCCCGCCGTCCGATCACCGCCACCGGTACCAATCTGCTCGGGCTGATCAAGCACCTGGCGACTTGGGAGTCGCGCTACTTCGGCGAGGTCTTCGGCCGGCCCTTCCCCGAGAAAAAAAAAAACTAGAGTTTGAGCTCGACGGCAGCCGACCTGTGGGTCACCGAGCACGAGACCCCGCGCGCAGATCATCGACTTCTACCACCGGGCCGCGGCGCACTCCGACGCGACGATCAGCGAACTAGCCGGCGAACGCCCCGGGCCGCGTCCCCTGGTGGCCGCACCCGCAGGTGGAACTGTTCAGGAAGTCATGGTGCACCTGCTGAACGACACCACCCGGCACGCCGGCCATGCCGACATCCTGCGCGAGCAGATCGACGGCCCGGACCGGGGTGTCGGCCGATGACGTCGGACGAGCTGGGGCGCGGCACGGCCTTCTGGGAGAGCCGCCGCGCCTCGATCGACCGGGCCGCGCGGGCGGCTGAGCCGGTCGCGGCGACCGGGCACTACGTGCGCGGCGATCGGAACGCTGCCCGGCGACCGTCAGGGGTCGCCGGGCAGCGGGGCGCGGGGCACCGGGGCCTACTGGCGGGTGCGGCGCGGCCGGAACTTGATCCAGGCGACGATGGCGATGGCGACCAGCAGCCACGGGGAGAACAGGAAGTGCAGGGCGAAGCCGAGGACGCTCAGGACGATGAGGCCGATGATGACGACGGCGGCGATGAGGGCGATGGCGAAGATGGCAGGCATTTGAATCGGTCTCCGTTGAGTTCGGGTGCCCGCCCCGCGGGGTGTCCGCTGCGGCCGGGCTGATGCTTTAAGCCTGCCGCCGACGGCCGCCGCGGTCGATCGGGATCAGCCCGGTTCGGACCCTGGTGTCCGTGCCGCGGGCATCAGGGATGTCCCTACCAGCCCAGTTCGCGCAGCCGGTCGTCGTCGATGCCGAAGTAGTGCCCGACCTCATGGATGACCGTCCGGCGGACCTGCTCGGTGACCTCGTCCTCGGTCCGGCAGATGGCGCAGATCGCCAGCCGGTAGATGGTGATGCGGTCGGGCAGCGCCCCGGAGTACTGGGTGGTTGTCCGGCTGGTGAGGGGGATGCCCTCGTAGAGCCCGAGCAGGCCGCGCGGCCCCGGATTGTGCTCGACCAGGATGGCGACGTTGCTGATCTGCCGCTTGAAGTTCTCCGGGAGCTCGTCCATCGCCTTGGCGACCATCTCTTCGAAGCGGCCAGGCTCAATGTCGATCACCCGACCATTGTCACCCGGCGCCCCAGTATGCCGGGGCGCCGGGCGCAGCGGGGCGTCAGCCGTGCTCGTAGGGGATCTTCTCGCCCGCCTCGACGGCGACCGGGAGCCGGTTCTCGGCCGGCGGCAGCGGGCAGGTCGCGAGCTCGGTGTAGGCGCACGGCAGGTTAACCGCGCGGTTGAAGTCAAGCACCAGCGTGCCGTCGGCGGCGGGCGACGGCAGTTGCAGTGAACGGTTGGCGGCGTACGTCGTGACGCCGGAGGTCGCGTCGGTGAACAGGACCATCAGGGTGTCCGGCCCGTGTCCGGGGAACGCGGTCAGGGTCAGGTCACGCCCGTCCAGGGTGAACTGCAACTGCCCGGGCGCGTCGTAGACGTGCTCGAGGCCGTCGACGACCGAGCCGACCGCCGTCGGCCGCGGCTCGGCGAACGGGACGTAGCGCGCGGTGACCGCCCAGCGCGGGTCGGGCGCGTAGGCCGGCGTGCCCCGGAACGCGGTCCGCAGCGGGTTGCCCGGGTGCCGGGGGCGGACGATGTCGTTGCCGCCGCGCCGGGCGACCTCGATCACCGCGTCTCCCCAGACCGCGTTCACGCCGCCCCGCTCGGGGATGACCCCGAAGGAATGCAGCCCGTGTACGGGTGAGCCGTCGATGACCAGCTCCTCGCCCTCGGCCAGGTCGACGACGGCCCCGTCCGGACCGGTCGACCACTCCCCCGGCGCGTCCGGGAACCGCTGGGGCTCGTCGGTCAGCCAGTTCAGGCTGGTGATGGCCAGGAACCCGTGCGGGTCGGCCAGCCGCGCCTGCTGCCGGCCATGCCAGGCGTTCCACTCGGCGGCGAAGTCGTCGACGCCGGGGACGGCTGCACTGACAGATGCGGTCATGAACGTGCTCCTTCTAGAGGACTCGTCTCTCACTGTCTGCGAACCAAAGGGGATGGCCGTCTATGCCCCAGATCCACCAATGTCTATCGTTAAAATAGTAATTTCGAGAGGCGACGATGAAGGGGAGCCACTCCATGGAGACCTGGGACGCCATCCGCGCCCGGCGTAATGTCCGCAGCTACCGAGCCGACCCGGTGCCGGCCGGGACCTGGACCGGATCGCGGAGGCAGCCTGGCGCGCGCCCTCGGCATCCAACCGGCAGCATTGGGATTTCATCATCGTCACCGACCCGGACCAGCTCCGCGCGCTGTCGACCGTCTGGCGCGGCGCGGGCCACATTGCCGGCGCGGCCGCCGCGATCGCGCTGGTCGTCCCCGTGGTCGACGACGACCACACTCGCCTGGTCGATACCTACGACCTCGGCCAGGCCACCTACGCCATGATGATCGCCGCCGCCGACCTCGGCATCGGCACCGGCCATTCCTCGGTCGGCGATCACGAGCGGGCCCGCGAGATCCTCGGCGTGCCCGACGACCATGACGTTGCCTACCTGCTGGGCGTGGGGTACCCGGCCGACCGCCCGCTGCGGCCGATCGTCAAGCCCAACCGTCGCCCCATCGACGAGGTCATCCGGCACGGCCACTGGTAGCCGGGAGAACATCACGGTCACTCAGCCCCACCGACCTCGCCATCGCGGTGACCTGCGGCGTTCCCCGCCGGTGCCCACCGGCCTGCAGACCCGGTATTGACCGGCATCTCACTCCGTGCATCAATGTGATCGGTAACACATTTTCTGTTCGGTGTTGGCGAAATTTTCCGCACCAGATAACAGAGGAGAACAGGGATGCTCACTGCCGCGCGCCGGGTCGCCGGGTACGTGTTCGCCGCCGTCTGCCTGGTGCTGGCTTGTGTAGTCGCCGCCACGCCGCAGGCGCACGCCGCCACCACCACCACCATCAGCGCCAACGGGGCCAGCGCGGGCCGGGCGTTCGGCGGCATCGGCGCGATCAGCGGCGGCGGGGGCAACTCCCGGCTGCTGACCGACTATCCGGCCGCGCAGCAGCAGCAGATCCTGGACTACCTGTTCAAGCCCGATTACGGCGCCGACCTGCAGATCCTCAAGGTGGAGATCGGCGGCGACACCAACTCCACCGACGGCTCGGAGTCCAGCATCGAGCACACCGCGGGCGCGGTCAACTGCAACACCGGCTACGAGTGGTGGCTGATGGAGCAGGCCAAGGCGCTCAACCCCAGCATCAAGCTCTACGGGCTGGCCTGGGGCGCGCCCGGCTGGATGCGGCAGCAACTTCTGGTCCACCGACACGATCAACTACCTGGTCAGCTGGCTGAACTGCGCCACCTCGCACGGCCTGACGATCAACTACCTCGGCGGCTGGAACGAGCGCGGCTACAACATCTCCTGGTACGAGCAGCTGCGGTCCACGCTGAACGCCGACGGCTACTCGGGCGTGCAGATCGTGGGCGCCGACAGCGACTGGTCGATCGCCAACGACATCGCCAGCAACCCGACCTTCGCCAGCGCGGTCTCGATCATCGGCGTGCACTACCCGTGCGCGGGCGGCGACGGCGGCAGCGCCGACACCTGCCCGGCCAACGCGACCGCCGAGGGCACCGGCAAGCCGCTGTGGGCCAGCGAGAACGGCTCGCAGGACCTCAACGGCGGCGCGCCCGCGCTCATCCGGTCCATCATCCGCGGCTACACCGACGCGGACCTGACCGCGTACATCAACTGGCCGCTGATCGCCGCCGATCTACCCGGACCTGCCCTACGACGACGACGGGCTGATGGTGGCCAACCAGCCGTGGTCGGGCGCCTACAGCGTCGGCGCGAGCCTGTGGGCGACCGCCCAGGTCACCCAGTTCACCCAGCCGGGCTGGCAGTTCCTCAACGCGGGCTCCGGCTACCTGGGCGGAGCCGAGTCCAACGGCAGCTACGTCACGCTGAAGTCCACGAACGGCACCGACTACTCCACGATCATCGAGACCACCACCGCGACCGCCGCCCAGACTGTCACCGTCGACGTGTCCGGCGGCCTGTCGACCGGCACCGTGCACGTCTGGTCGACCGACTGAACGCCGCCGACCGCGGCCAACTACTTCGTCCAGCAGGCCAGCATCACCCCGTCGAACGGCTCCTACTCGCTGACCGTGCAGCCCGGCTACATCTACACGCTGACCACCACCACCGGCCAGGGCAAGGGCACCGCGGCCAGCCCGGCCGCAGAGCACGCTGCCGCTGCCCTACTCCGACACGCTTCGCCAGCGACACCGATCGGCCAGCAGCCGCGCGTACCTGTCGCAGATGCAGGGCGCCTTCGAGGTCGAGCCGTGCACCGGCGGCCGTTCCGGCCACTGCCTCCAGCAGCAGGCGGCGACCGAGCCGATCGAGTGGGACGACAACGCCAACCCCTACACCATCGGCGGGAACCTGAGCTGGGCGAACTACACCGTCTCCGCCGACGCGCTGATGGAGCAGGCGGGCGCGGTGCAGCTGCTCGGCCGGGTCGGCGCCCAGCAGCCGTTCGCACCGGCCGCCATCAACGACTACTACCTGCAGCTCAGCAACACCGGCGCCTGGTCGATCGTGCGGAACTCCACCAGCGGCACGCTCACCACGCTGGCCAGCGGCACCGTCACCGCGCCCGGCCTGGACACCTGGCAGCACCTGGCGCTGACCTTCAACGGCGCACACGATCAGCGCCGCCATCAACGGCACCACGGTCGGCACGGTCACCGACTCGCGCCTACGCGCTCGGGCATGATCGGGCTCGGCACCGCCGGCTACCAGACCGACCAGTTCGGCAACCTGTCGGTCACCCTGGTCGGCTCGGCCACCGCCGACCGGCGCAGATCATCGCCGGGCGACGACACCGCCGAGTGCATGGACGACAACGCCGGCTCGAGCACCCCCGGCACCAAGGTGCAGATGTGGGACTGCAACGACAGCGCGACCCCGCAGCCAGTGGACGATGGAGAGCAACGGGACCATCGGCATCAACGGCCAGTGCATGGACATCACCGGCGCCAGCCACGCCAACGGGACGCTGATCGAGGAGTGGACCTGCAACGGCGGCGCCAACCAGCAGTGGATCGCCGTCAACGGCGAGCTGGTCAACCCCGCCTCCGGCAAGTGCCTCGACGATCCCGCGTTCAACACCACCGAGGGCACCCAGCTGGACCTGTGGACCTGCAACGGCGGCTCCAACCAGCAGTGGAGCGTGCCCTGACCCGGCTCCGGGTCGGGACGCGGCCGATCCGGCTCGCGAGCGGTGCCGCCCATCGCCAGCCGAGACCTTTCCAGCTCGCCCCGGCCCCGTCGCGCCTGATCGACAGACCCTGCACCACCGGTGTAGTACCGGGCGAGGCGTCCACGCGGCGGCGAGACCACCAGGTCCCGTCGGCGACGCCGCGGGCGAGCCGCCCCGTCTCGGCCTCATGGCGCGTCGCCGCCGGCGAGGAACTCACGGATCTCGTGGTTCTCCACCGCGCCGGTCGGCGCGGCCAGGATGAGCAGGCAGCAGTGCGGCGTCGTCGGGCCGGGTGATCTCGTCGGCGGTGGCGCCGAGCATCGCCTCGATCGCGCCGCGCGCGGTCGGCTGCTCCCGCAGCGCCTCCTCGGCGGCTCGCCCCTGGTCGCCGCGTACAGCGCCCATCGTCTGGCGGAACAGCTCGGCCTTGCTCCCGAAGGCGGCGTAGATGCTGGCGGACGCGATCCCCATGCCTCGCCAGGTCGTTCAGCGAGGTTCCCTCGTAGCCGCGTTCCCAGAACACGGCCAGCGCCTGCCCAGCGCCGGCGTCCGGGTCGAACGCGCGCGGCCTGCCGCGAGTGCCATCGGGACGCCCGTTCCGTTTCTTTGCCGTTCGATCAACTTTACCTTGACGCGCCGACCGCCGTGACACTATTTTTGGTCGTTCGATAGATGTGAGCGTTCGACACGTCCCGATGAGGAGCCGGTTCCCGTGTCTCCCGCCACCAGCGCGCCCTGCGCAGACCTCGCTGACGGCCCGCAGGACCTCCGCCTGATCACCGACGCGCCGGTGCCGGCCGGCCCGGGCGAGGTCTCGATCCGCGTCACCGCGCCGGCGTCACTTCGCTCGACATCTCGATGGCCGCGGCACCTTCCCCGCGGCCCGCGCCGCCGTACCTGGCGGGTCGAGGCGCGGGCGAGTCGCGCGGTCGGGCGCGGGGTACCGCCTGCGCCCGGCCGCACGTCGTCGGGTCGCGTGGCGGCGGCGCGTTCGCCGAGTACCTGGCGCTGCCCGCCGCCGGGCGGTCCCGGTGCCGCCGCTGGCCGATGAGCAGGCGCCTGGGCTGGTCGTGACTGCCGACGCGCTGGCCGCGCTCCGGCCGCTGCGCTCACGCCGGCCAGACCGGCTGATCCACGCCGCCGCGGCGGCGACCGGCAGGCCGCGGTCACGATGGCGAGCACTACGGCGCGACGGTGATCGCCACCGCCTCGCCGGCAAGCACGAGGCTGCGGCGCTCGCGCCGATCACATCTCGACTCGCGCGCCCCGATCTGGCGCCGAGGTGTGCGCTGACCTCCGGGCCGCGCCGACCTGGTGCTCGAGTCGCCGCGCGCCACCTTCGGCCAGCCTGGCCGCCGCCGCGGTCACCGGCCGTCGTCTGTTCGCGCGTCGCGCGACGCGCGATCACCAACTGAGCTGGTCTACAGCACCAGGTCCACCTCATCGGCTGACATCGGTGCTGATCGCGCCCGCGCTCTTCGCGAGTCATGGCGAGCTGTCGCGCTCTGGCGGTGCTCACCCCCCCGTGACGGCTGCACGGCCGAAGCGCTCGCGGAGCTGAGCGCGGCCACCGTCGCAAGCTGCGCTGCCGACCTCCCTTCTTGGTCAGGTCGCGGGGTGGCGGGTGCGGACGCGGTCCTTGAGCGCGGCGAGGTCGGCCGTCGAGTAGTGGCGGCCTGCCGCGGATCACGGCGTCGATCTGGTGCAGGCGGCGGCGTCGTCGACCGGGTTGGCGCGCAGCAGCACCAGGTCGGCGTTCTTGCCGGCCTCGACGGTGCCCATGCTGCGAGCTGGTGCCGAGGAACTCGGCCGCGTCGCGGGTGGTCATCTGCAGGATGCGCAGCGGGCGGGACGCCCGCCCGGGCCAGTTCGTCGAACTCGCGGTGCAGCGAGGGTCCCGGGACCTCCCAGGCGGCGCCGACGGCGTCGCTGCCCGCCAGCATCGGCACCCCGCCGTCGCTGAAGATCTTGGTCATCCGCAGCAGCACCTCGTAGGCGGCGCGGAAGGTCGCCCGCGATGGCGGCGGGAACTTCTTCACGAACGTCCCGGTCGCGTCCTGCCAGGTCTTGGTCGTCGACTCGGCCATGTACTGCAGGTCCGGGTCGTCGCTGAACTCGGGGGCGTCGCACAGGTACTGGGTGCGCAGCCGAATCAGCGTCGGCACCTGCCAGGTGCCGTCGGTGACGAACTGCTCGGCCAGCTCGGCCGCCCGCTCCTCGCTGAACGTGTCGACCGCCTGCTGGAGGATCTCGATCTCGGCCGGGGTCGAGCCGGTTGACCGGGTTGATCACCACCGTGCGGAGGACGCGCATGAGGATGCGCTCCATGAACGGGAGCTTGATGCTCGGCAGCCGGAGCGCGGGCAGGGCCGCGATCGCCTCGGCCAGCGACACCTCGTCGGTCGAGCAGCCGGCGATGATCGTGAGGCCGGGGCCGAGGTGCTCGATCGCCCGGATCCCGGCCCGGGACGCGCGGGACACGTCGATGCCGGACGGCAGGTGCCCGGCGACCGGGAGGCCGAGCCTGGTCGCCTCGGCCACCGCCGGGTAGAACACGTCCGGGGTGATCAGCGCGATCTTGACGAAGTCGGCCCCCTGGTCGGCCTGCTCGCGGACGGCGGCGACGGCGGCGGGGATCGTGCCGGCGTTGAGCGGGGTGAGCAGCGAGCCGGGCAGCGCCACCACGGCGGGCGAGTCGGGCGGCAGCGGCAGCGTCCCGGCCGCGCGTTCCTTGAGCAGCTGCCGGGACCCGGCCATCTGGCGGAAGCCGGTGATGCCGTGGGCGAGCATCAGCTCGAGGCCGCCGGCCGGGTGCTTCTCGTTGAGCGGGTGCGCGTGCATGTCGAGGAGGCCGGGGATCAGGTACTTCCCGGACCCGTCGACAACCTCGGCGTCGGCTTTGGTTGCGGCGGCCGCGTCCGGGTCGGTCGTGGTGATCGCCTGGATGACGCCGCTTGCGCTGGTGACGTCGAGACCGGGGGCCAGCGCGCCATCGCGGGTGTCGACCACGGTGACGTTCCGCAGCAATAGCGGGCGTTGCCCGGTCATGACGGCGGCCCCTGCGGTTTCTGGTGTAGGCGGTGAACTGGGTCAGCGCGTCGTAGTCGTCGACGGCGTCGCGGGCGACGACCTGGTCGAGCGAATGGCCCTGGATGATCCGCTTGACCGGGACCTCCAGCTTCTTCCCGGTGCGGGTGTGCGGGACGGCGGTGATCGCGATGATGTCGTCGGGGACGTGCCGGGGCGAGGCGTGCGCGGCGATGGCGGTCTTGATCGCCTGCTTCAGCTGGTCGTCGAGCGCGATGCCGGGGGCGAGGACGACGAACAGCGCCAGCCAGTAGCCGCCGTCGCCGAGCTCGGCCCCGATCACCAGCGCCTCGGTCAGCTGCGGGAGCTTGTCGACCACGGCGTAGATGTCGGCGCTGCCGAGCCGGACGCCGTTGCGGTTGAGGGTGGAGTCCGACCGGCCCGACACGATGACGCTGCCGCGCTCGGTCACCTCCATCCAGTCGCCGTGCCGCCAGACGCCGGGGAAGGTGGAGAAGTAGGCGTCGCGGTAGCGCGCGCCGTCGGGGTCGTTCCAGAACCGCAGCGGCATCGACGGCATCGGCTTGGTGACGACGAGCTCGCCGACCTGGCCGGTCAGCGGCTGGCCGGCGTCGTTCCAGGCCGCCAGCGCGACGCCGAGGTTGGGGGCGGAGATCTCGCCCGCCCAGACCTCGGTGGTCGGGGCGCTGCCGGCGAACCCGCTGGCCACGTCGGTGCCGCCGCTCGACGACGCGACCTGGACCCGGGGGCCGACGTTGTCGTGCACCCAGTGGTAGGACGGCGGCGGTGCAGCGGGGAGCCGGTCGAGCCGAGGGTGCGGAGCCGGCCGAGGTCGAGATCGCGACCGGGGCGCAGTCCTGCCTTCGCGCAGGCGAGCAGGTAGCCGGGGCTCACCCCGAGCACGGCGACCCGGTGGTCGGCCGCGATCTGCCACAGCCGCCCGGCGTCGGGGTAGCCCGGGCTGCCGTCGTAGAGCACGATCGGCGCGCCGACGAGCAGGGCCGACGCGACGATGTTCCACATGATCCAGTTGGTCGTGGTGTACCAGAACACTGAGCGGCCCGGCCCGGCGTCGAGGTGCAGGCCGAGGAGCTTGTAGTGCTCGAGCAGCACGCCGCCGTGGCCGTGCACGATGCCCTTGGGCAGGCCGGTGGTGCCGGACGAGAACAGCATCCACAGCGGCGCGTCGAAGTCGACCCGGTCGAAGCGGAGCTCGGCCGGCCGGGCGGTCGCCGCCTCCCAGGTCAGTTCGTTGCTGTTTCCGTCCGGCTCGGCCTCGGTCGGCTCGGCCGCGGTCGGCAGGCCGACGTTGCTGATCCGGACGGTGGCGCGCAGCGTCGGCAGCGCCCGTTGCAGCGCGGCCACCTCGTCCCGGCGGTCGCGCACCCGGCCATTCCACCGGTAGCCGTCGGCGGCGAACAGGACCACCGGCTCGAGCTGGGCGAACCGGGCGGCGGCGCCGTCGGCGCCGTAGTCCTGCGCGCAGGCCGACCAGATCGCGCCGACGCTGGCGGCGGCGAGGAACGCGACCAGCGTCGGGGTGGTGTCCGGGAGGTAGCCGACGACCCGGTCGCCCCGCTGGACACCGACGTCGCGGAGCCACTGGGCGAGCGCGGCGACCTGGGCCCGGAGCTGCGCCCAGGTCGTCTGGCTGGTGATCCCGTCCTCGCTGACGGCGGTGACAGCCACCGCGTCGTCGTCGCCGGGCCGATGCCGGAGGGCGTGCTCGGCGTAGTTGAGCCGGGTGCCGGGAAACCAGCGCGCGCCGGGCATGGCCGCGGATTCGGCCAGCGCCACCTGGTGGCTGCCGTCCGCCATGACGTCGTAGAAGTCCCAGACCGCGCGCCAGAACTCGTCGAGGTGGTCGACCGACCATCGCCATAGGTCGAGGTACTGGCCGAATTCGGCCCCGGTTCGGTCGGTGACGAACCGGCCGAACCCGGCGATCGCCGAGGTGGCGACGACCGCGGGGTCGGGACGCCAGATCGGCGGCACCGGCATCATGGCGCCTGGTGCGCGCCGGCCATCAGCGCGCCGAGGTCGTCGGGGGCGAGGAACGACGCGGGCGGCGGCGGCCCCCAGGCCCAGAGCGACCGGGCGCCCTCCCACACCGCCCGGCTTCCACAGCGCGTCGTCGACGATGCAGTCCAGATCGGAGTAGTACTCGGAGAAGTTGCCCGCCGGGTCCTTCAGGTACCAGAAGAAGTTGGAGCCGATGAAGTGCCTGCCGAGACCCCAGGTATGCCGCGACGGGTCGGCCTCGAGCATCGCCGACGCGCCCCGGCCGACCTCATCCACGTCGTCCACCTGCCAGGAGGTGTGGTGCAGGAACGCGACCGGGGCCTGCTGCACGAGCACGTTGTGATGGTCGGTCGAGCAGCGCAGGAACGCGGCGATCCCCGGCACCTCGTCGCTGACCTTGAGCCCGATGCCGCGGGTGAAGAACCTCTGGGACGCCTCCCGGTCGGTCGAGCCGAGCACCACGTGGCCGAGCTTGCGCGGGCGGACCGGCCGGTCGCGGAGGATGCCGGGCGCGCGCTCGTCGGTCCTGGCGGTCACCCCCGGGGCGTTGAAGACCGGGGCCGGGGTCGGCTCGTGGGCGACGCGGGCGGCGATCTCCACCCGGACGGTCACCCGGGTGCCGGGATCCTCCGCCCGGACGCTGATCTCGTTACGCCCGGCGGGCACCCCCAGCGCGGCCAGCGAGGCCGAAATCCGGTCGAGGTCGTCCGGGTCGTCGACGCCGATGCCGAGCCGGACCAGCCGGCGCTGGGGCGACTGCACGATCGTCAGCTGCTCGCCCCCGTCGACGGTGGCGAACGTCCGCCCGGCTGGCACCGCCTGATCCGCGACGCCGGGGATGAGGCCGAACTCCGCGTAGTACGCGGCCGTCGCCTCGACGTTGGGGACGCCCATGACGATGTGGGTCAGGCGGTGCAGGGCCATGGTTTACGCCTCCGCGGCGGCCACGAAGCGGTGCTTCATCGCCCCGATGCTCTCGATGTGGCTGGTCAGCACGTCGCCGGGGGCGAGAAAGCGCTGCGGGGAGCGGCCCAGACCGACGCCCGAGGGCGTGCCGGTGAAGATCACGTCGCCCGGCAGCAGCGGCACGCTGGCCGACAGGTTCGCGATCAGCGCGGGCACCGAGAAGATGAGCTGGCTGGTCCGGCTGAGCTGGACGACCTCGCCGTTGACCTCGCAGCCGAGCTCAAGGTCGTTCGGGTCGGTGATGTCGTCGAGGGTGACCAGCCAGGGGCCGACCGGACCGTAGCCGGGCAGCGACTTGCCCATGCTGAACTGGGGCGGCGTCGAGGCCAGCTGCAGCCCCCGCTCGGAGACGTCCTGGCCGACCGCGTAGCCGGCCACGTAGTCGAGCGCCTCATCCTGGCCGACCCGGTGGGCGCGGCGGCCGATGACGACGACCAGCTCGACCTCCCAGTCGACCTTGCCGCCGGACGGCATCTCAATGTCACCGGTCGGGCCGGTGATGCAGCTGGGAAACTTGGTGAACACCGGCGGCTCAGTGGCCGGCGCGTCGTACCCGGACTCGGCGGCGTGCTCGCGGTAGTTGAGGCCGATGCCGAACACCTGCCGGGGGGCGGGCGAGGGCGAGCCGAGCGCGTCGGGCGCGACCGGCGTCCCGTCGGTGAACTGGCCGGCCGCGGCCCAGCTGGTGAAGGCGCCCCAGACGTCGTAGACGGCCTGCGGGTCAGCGCTGAACTGACCGCCGCTGCTCTTCTCCACGTCGTAGCCGATCTCATGGCCGGCCTCGCCGGTCACGATCACCAGCCGGCCGTCCAGGTTGGCGACACGCATCGGGCACTCCTCCTCGAATTCCACATGGTTATTTCCTTCGATGCTGCGCGATATGCCATTGACCTGTCAAGACGTTGGATCGTAATGTTTATATGGAATTCGGAAGACCGGGACTGCGGCCGAGTCGGCGGCCGAGCGAGAGGAGGCGACGAGCGCGCTATGAGCATCCCCCGGTTGTCCCGCGGGGAATCGGCGGCCGCGCAGCTCATCGCGATCGCCGAGGCGGCCGCGCCCGGCGATCGGCTCGGGTCGAAGGAAGAGCTCCGGGCCCGCTGCGCGGTGTCGGTCGGCACGTTCAACGAGGCGCTGCGGATCACCCAGTCCCGCGGTCTGGTGCTGGTCCGGCCCGGTCCCGGCGGCGGCGTGTTCGCGGCCGCGCCGTCGCCGATGGTGCGCCTCGGCAACTCCGTGCTCGCTCTCGACGGCGATCAGACGTCGGTGGCCGAGGCCATCCGCATCCGCGACGCGCTGGACACGCTGCTGATCGAGGACGCGCTCTGGCATGCGTCGCCCGCCGACATCGCCGAGCTGCGCGAGATCCTGGCCGAGATGGCGGCCGCGCTTGAGCCGCTCGACGTGGTCGGCTTCGTGCACGCCAACTGGGCGCTGCACGCCCGGGTGGCGGCGATCAGCCCGCACCCGATGCTCCGCTCGATGTACGTCAACCTGCTCGACCACATCGAGTCGCACACCCTCGCCTTCCTGCCCTACGGCACCGCGCCCGTCCCCGAGCTGATGACCGAGCGCCACGCCCTGCACGCGGCGATCATCGACGCCGTCGAGGCCCGGGACCGCGACCGCGCCCTGCACCTGATCGGGCTCCACAACACGCCGGGCACGCCCGGTGTCGCGCCGGGCGGCTAGGCCGACGCTGGCCGGCTTGCGGACCGAGTACGACGATGCAGCACGGCGTCCGGCATGTCAATGTTTGATACGGAGTCAGCCCGGGGGCCGCACCGACCGCGCCCGCCCGGCTGCGCCGTCGGCGCACCCGTTTGGCGGCGTGACCTTCGGTTATGTCGTCACCTGAACGGTACCCGGGGTCTTGCTGGTAACGATTCCGATGGATGAACACCGACATACCTTGACATCTAGGTGTGATCAGATGCTAGATAGTGATCACATGTTGTTAGATCCTTCACTTGCTGCCGCAGCACCGGCTCGGCGTCGGCCGACCAGGGGCGCGACGAAGGGGCCGGCCCGTCACGACCATGGGACACATTGATGGAACCACCTGAGGTGACGCCGACCATGCTCCCCGCCCAGCGGCAGGACCGGATCCTGGCGGAGGTAGAGCGGTCTGGCGGCGCCCGCATCGTGCAGCTGGCCGAGCTGCTCGGCGTGTCGGACATGACCGTCCGCCGCGACATCGACGCGCTGGCGGCCCGCGGCCTGGTGAAGAAGGTCTACGGCGGCGCCACCGTCCCCCAGCAGGGCACCAGCGACGAGCCGGGATTCGAGGCCAAATCCTGGCGCGAGCCGGCCGCCAAGGAGCTGATCGCCGCCTCGGCCGCGGCGCTGGTGCAGCCCAAGGCGACGATCGCGGTCAGCGCGGGCACCACCACGTACGCGCTCGCCGTTCACCTGGCGCGCATCCCCGCGCTCACGGTGGTGACCAACTCAGTCCGGGTGGCCGACTACCTGTTCGTCAACGGCGACTCGACCCAGACCGTCCTGCTCACCGGCGGGGTCAGGACGCCGTCCGATGCCCTGGTCGGGCCCATCGCCGTCCAGACCATCAGCGACCTGCACGTCGACTGCCTGCTGATGGGCGTGCACGGCATGGACCCGGTCAGCGGCTTCACCACCCCCAATCTCATGGAAGCCGAGATGAACCGGGCGATGGTGGCCTCCGCAGGCCGCCTGGTAGTCCTCGCGGACCACACCAAATGGGGAATCATCGGGCTGTCGGCGATCGCCTCGCTGGCCGACGCCAGCGTCCTGATCAGCGACTCAGGGCTCAGCGAGGAGGCGCGCGACGTGCTCGCGGGATCCGTCGGAGAGCTCGTCATCGCCGATTCCCGCGATTCCGGCAGCGCGCGCGCCACGGCGCTATGACCTAGGAGTGACGTATGGCTCAGATCGCCCTCGATCACGTCGACAAGGTATATCGAGGCGGGTTCAAGGCGCTCGATGACCTGACCCTCGCGGTGGCGGACGGCGAGTTCATGGTGCTGCTCGGCCCGGCCGGGTGCGGCAAGTCGACCGCCCTGCGGTCGATCGCCGGACTGGAAGAGATCAGCGGGGGGACGATCTCGATCGGCCAGCGGGTGGCGAACCAGCTGCCGCCGAGGGACCGGGACATCGCGCTGGTCTCCCCCGGCCAGGCGCTGTACCCGCGCCTGACGGTGCAGCAGAACCTGGAGTTCGGGCTGCGGCTTCGCGGCACGCCGCGGGCGGAGATCGGGCGGCGGGTGGCCCGGGCGGCCCGGATGCTGGGGCTGGAGCCGTACCTGTCACGCCATCCGGCGACGCTGCCGGGCGGACTGCGGCAGCGGGTGGCGATGGGGCGGGCGATCGTGCGCGAGCCGCGGGCGCTGCTGATGGACGAGCCGCTGGCGAACCTGGAGGCCGGCCTGCGGGCGTCGTTGCGGGCGGTGCTCGGCCAGATGCGCGAACGGCTGGGCGTCACCACCGTGTACGTGACCCACGACCAGGCCGAGGCGATGGCGCTCGGAGACCGGGTGTGCGTGATGCTGGACGGCACCGCCCAGCAGGCCGACACCCCGCAGCGGCTCTTCGAATCACCCGCCAACTTGTTCGTGGCCGGCTACATCGGCTTCCCGGCGATGAACTTCGCCGAGGCGCGCCTGGTCCGTGACGCCGGGCCGGCGGTGACGTTCGCGGGGCGCACGCTGCCGGTCCCGGCCGCCGTGCTCAAGTCCAGGCCGGGGCTGGCGGACTACCTCGGACGGCCGGTGATCGTCGGGATCCGCCCGTCGCACTTCGACGACGCGGCCCACGGCGACGCGCCGTGGGCGCGGTTTCCGGTCACCGTCGCCGCGACCGCGGAACTCGGCCCCGAGACCCACGCGATCTTCCCGATCGACGCCCCGCCGATCGACCACGCGTGGTTCGCCGGCGCCGCCGCGCGCAACGCCGAGGAGGATGAGGCCGTCTCCGCCCTGGCGGGCGGGAAGTCACTGTGGACCGCCCGGGTCCCGGCTGGCTCCACGCCCCGTCCCGGCCGGCCGCTCGGACTCGCCCTCGACACGAGCAAGCTGCATTTCTTCGACCCGGCCACCGGCCAGTCAATCGGGCGCCTGAGCGCGCGGCACGAGTTCGCCGTCTCCCCGTTATCCTCGATCCCGGGACGGCGTCATGGTGACCTGCAGGAGGCGCGGCAATGGCTGATCATCTGGAGATCGAGCAGAAGTTCGACGCGGACCCGGACCTCGAGCGGCCCGACTTCGCCGCCGTCACGGCCGGGGTCGCCGCCGCCGCGCCGGTGCTGCACCACCTGTCCGCCACCTACTTCGACACCGCCGACGGCCGGCTGCAGGCAGCCAAGATCACCCTTCGCCGCCGCACCGGCGGCACCGACGCCGGCTGGCACCTCAAGCTCCCGGCGGGCGGGCCGTCCGCGGGCGATGCCCGGGGTCCCGGCGGCGTCTCCACTCGCCAAGAGGTGCACGAGCCCCTCGAGTCCGGCGGTACCGACGGCGCGGGCGGGCCGGCCGTCCCCGCGCGCCTCGCGTCGCGGGTGGCTGAGGTCACCGGCGGCCTCCCCCTTGCGCCCATTGCCATCCTTCGCACCGAACGGACCGTCGTGACTCTCACCAGCGCCGATGGCACCCTGCGAGCGGAGATCGCGGACGACCAGGTAACCGCTCGCCGCCTGCCGGAGACGTCGGCCGAGCCGCTCCGCTGGCGCGAGATCGAGGTCGAGGTGCCGACCGCCGACCCGCAGCTCCAGCAGGCGCTGGCCGACCGGCTGCTGGCGGCCGGGGCCCGCCCGGCCGGTCACGGCTCCAAGCTCGGGCGGCTGCTGAGCGCATGATCTGAGCGCATGCTTACTGGGTTCAGAGGGAATCCATATGTAATTCACACGTTGCCCGTCGCTGGACTTGCCATGCTCTAACGGACACAGCGGTTCCCAGCGTCCACGAATGAGTCATTTGATCATGCCTGATGAGCAGAGCAGCGTCGCCACCGCCCCTGGCCACGGCACTGGCACCCAGCACGCGGACGGCACCCAGGTCCGGGTGCTGGTCGTGGACGACGAGCCCAGCCTGGCCGAACTGCTGTCCAGCGTGCTGCGGTACGAGGGCTGGTCGGTGCGGACGGCCGGCAGCGGCACCGAGGCGATCAAGTCCGGGCGCGAATTCCGCCCGGACGCGGTCGTCCTCGACATCATGCTGCCCGACTTCGACGGCCTCGAGGTGATGCGGCGGCTGCGGGCCGAGCTGCCTGACTTGTGCGTGCTCTTCCTCACCGCCCGCGACGCGGTCGAGGACCGGGTGGCGGGGCTGACCGCGGGCGGCGACGACTACGTGACCAAGCCGTTCAGCCTCGAGGAGGTGCTGGCCCGGCTGCGCGGGCTGCTGCGCCGCGCCAACCTCGCCAAGACCAGCAGCGAGGGGGCGCTCGCGGTGGCCGACCTGACGATGGACGAGGACGCCCGCGAGGTCCGCCGCGGCGGCGAGCTCATCGACCTCACCGCGACCGAGTTCGAGCTGCTCCGGTTCATGATGCGCAACCCCCGGCGGGTGCTGTCGAAGGCGCAGATCCTCGACCGGGTGTGGAACTACGACTTCGGCGGCCAGGCCCACGTGGTCGAGCTCTACATCAGCTACCTGCGCAAGAAGATCGACGCGGGCCGGGCTCCGCTCATCCACACCGTCCGCGGCGTCGGCTACGTGCTGAAGCCGGCCGGCTGACGACGGACGCGCCGATGAGCGTCCATCCCCGGGCCAGGGTTCGTGCCCCGGACGCTGCGCGGCAGGCTGATCGCCGGGCTGCTCGCGCTGCTCGCCGTCGCCTGCGCTACCGTCGGCGTTGTCACCTACCTGGCTGTGCAGAACTCGCTCGTCGCGCGAGCTCGACAGCAACCTGCAGACCGCGACCGGCCTGGCCTACGACTGCTCGACACCCCAACGGCGATGACGGAACCACCGGGCAGCCCGGCTCGGCCGATTCCGACGACGCCCGCACAGCGAGCCCGGCCGACGCCCCCCCGACCGCAGGCGCGGAGCCCGACACCCCGGCAACCTGTCGAAGTGCCAGGGTCTCGCCGAGGGGACATTCGTCGCCGTCCTCGGGCACAAGCAGGCGATCGCCATGGTCGTCGGCGACCCCTCCTACCGGCTGTCGGCGGCCGACGAGCAGACCCTCCGCGGCATCACCCCCTCGCCGGCCACGCACCCCGGGTCCGGACCGGACAGCCAGTACTTCCCGCCCACCACGCGCGACCTGAGCGGGGCGGGCGGCACGTTCCTGCTCACCGCGGTCAGCGACCCCGACGGCGACGGGACCGTCTACATCACCGGCCTGCCGCTGTCCAGCTGCACGACCTGCTCCGCGATGTGGCGCTGGCCGAGGCGACCGTCTTCGGCGCGGTGCTGCTGCTGGCCGGCGCCGGCGGGCACCCTCTGGGTCAGGTTCTCGCTGCGCCCGCTCCGCCGCGTCGCCGCCACCGCGTCGCAGGTGGCCGAGCTGCCGCTCGAATCGGGCCAGGTCGAGCTGCCGGCCGGCGTCCCCGACACCGACCCGGCGACCGAGACCGGCCAGCTCGGCCTCGCCTTCAACCGGATGCTCGGCCATGTGCAGACCGCGCTCCGGCGGCGCGCGGCCAGCGAGGCCCGGCTGCGCCGGTTCGCGGCCGACGCGTCGCACGAGCTGCGCACCCCGCTGTCGGCCATCCGCGGCTACGCGGAGCTAGCGCTGCGCCACCCCGGCGACTCCCCCGAGCAGGTCACCCACGCGCTCGGCCGGGTGCTGTCGGAATCGACCCGGATGAGCGTCCTGGTCGACGAGCTGCTTCTGCTCGCCCGGCTCGACGCCGGCCGCCCGCTGGCGTCCGAGCCGGTCGACATGACCCGGCTGGTCATCGACGCGACCAGCGACGCCCAGGTCGCCCGCCGCGATCACCGCTGGGTCCTGGAGCTGCCCGACGACCCGGTGCTGGTCAGCGGCGACGAGCACCGGTTGCATCAGGTGCTCGCCAACGTGCTCTCGAACGCCGGCAAGCACACCCCGGACGGCGCCACGGTCACCGTCCGGGTCGACGACGCGCTGCCGGACGCCGAGGGCGCTGCGGCCGCGCAGACGGTCCGCCGCGGCGCCCTGCCGCCACCGCCTCGGCTGGTCGTATCGGTCACCGATAACGGCCCCGGCATCCCGCCCGACCTACTGCCCGACCTGTTCGAGCGGTTCACCCGGGCCGACACGTCCCGGTCGCACACCACCAGCGCCTCGTCGACCGGCCTCGGCCTCGCGATCGTGGACGCCGTTGTCGCCGCCCACGGCGGAGCCGTCCTGGTCACCAGCCGCCCCGGCCGGACGAGCTTCGCGATCGCGCTACCCCGGCTCATCGAGCCGGCCGGGCCACCGCCGCCCGCCCCGGCCCGGCAGCGCCGCCCGCAACCCACCCGCAGGCCCTGACTGACGGCATCCCGGCTTCGGCCGCCCTTCTTCCGGTGCTGGGTTACTCGGGGGTTGTGACTGGGGTGGTCGCGTCGAACCCCTGCGCGTCTGCTGCGGCCGAGCCGGCCGGGGCGGCCGCGGCCGGGGAACGGCCCTGGAGCGGGCCGCGGCGCATCAGGGCGCCGCAGACGATCGCGCCGAACAGGAAGATCCCGGCGACCCACCAGAACGCGACGATGTAGCCGTGCACCACGGCGGTCGCGGTCACCGAGCCGATCACCGCCGGCGAACTGTGCGCGGCCAGGTGGCTGGCGAGGTAGCTGGCCATCGCGGAGGCGAAGATCGTGTTCAGCAGCGAGGTGCCGATCGAGCCGCCGAGCTGCTGCCCGGTGTTGACCGTGGCTGACGCCACCCCCGCGTCCCGCGGCGCCACCCCGTAGGTGCCGGTGTTGAACGCGGTGGAGAACATCAGGCCGAGGCCGAGGCCGGTGAGCAGTAGCGCCGGGAGGACGGTCCCGGCGTACGTGGAGTGCACGCCGATCCTGGTGAACAGCATGACGCCGATCGCGGCCAGGAGCAGGCCGCTGGAGACGATCGGCTTGGGGCCGATCCTCGGCATCAGCACGATGTTGGACACGTTCGAGGACAGGGCAATGCACGCGACCATCGGCAGGAACGCGACCCCGGTGATCACCGGTGAGTAGTGCAGCGTGTCCTGCAGGTAGTAGGTGACGAACAGGAAGACCCCGAACATGCCCGCGCCCGCCAGCAGGATGCCGAGATACGCGGCCCCTCGGTTGCGGTCGAGGACCACCCTCGGCGGCAGCAGCGGGTGCTTCGCGCGGCCCATCCACCAGGCGAACGTGGCCAGCAGCACCACCGCGACGGCCAGGAACACGTAGGTCGAGGGCGTGCCCCAGCTGTGCGTGGCCGCGTTGGAGAACCCGTAGACCAGGCAGAAAACGCCGCTCGAGACCAGCAGCACGCCGGGGATGTCCAACTGCGACGACCGCGGCTCCTGACGGCCGTGCAGGAACGCCACCGCGCCCGCGATCGCGAGGGCCGCGAAGAACAGGTTGATGTACAGGCACCAGCGCCAGGACAGGTACGAGGTCAGCACACCGCCGAGCAGCAGGCCGACCGCGCCGCCGCCGGCCGCGACCGAGCCGTAGATGCCGAACGCCTTGCCCCGCTCCTTGGGGTTGGTGAAGGTGGTGGCGAGCAGCGACAGCGCGGCCGGCGCCAGCATCGCGCCGAAGACGCCCTGCGCGGCCCGGGCCGACACCAGCATCGTGAAGTTGACCGAGGCGCCGCCGATGGCCGAGGCGATGGCGAAGCCCGCCAGGCCGGTAATGAACATCACCCGCCGGCCGATCAAGTCCGCCAGCCGCCCGCCGAACAGCAGCAGGCTGCCGAATGACAGCGAGTAGGCGGTCACGATCCACTGCCGGTCGATGTCGTTGAAGTGCAGCGCGTTCTGCGCCGAGGGCAGCGCGATGTTCATCACCGTCGCGTCGAGCACCACCATCAGCTGGGCGACCGCGATGACAATGAGGATCAGCCAGCGCCGCGGATCGGGCTCGGCCGGCCCGCCCGACCATGACCCCTGCGCGCCGCCGCCCGGCCCCGCAGAAGCGGGGACGCTTGCCTCGGACATACCAGCCACCAATCTGGAGAGTTGCGTTCCGTTTATGGTTCAAGGGTAACACGAAACGGAGAAAGGTCCTCCGTTAAGGGTACACTGTTAGTTATGGAAGCTCACGCGGAGGTAGCGGACCTCGACCGAGCGGGCGGTCGCCCGCTGCGCCGGGACGCCGAGCGGAACCGGCAGCGCATCCTCGCCGCCGCGGCCGACCTGCTGTCCGAGCGCGGCCTCGACGCCACCCTGGACGACGTCGCCCGCGCGGCCGGCGTCGGCGTCGGCACCGTCTACCGGCGGTTCCCCGACAAGGAGACGCTGATCGAGGAGCTGTTCAGGGACCGGATCGACGCCATGGTGGAGCTGGCCGAGCAGGCGCTGACCGAGCCCGACCCGTGGCAGGCGTTCGTCACCTATCTCGAGACCGCCACTGAGATGATGGCCGCCAACATCGGCCTGCGGCAGCTGCTGATGTTCGCCACCTATGGCAAGGACCGCGTCTGCTACGCCCGCGACCAGATGCGCCCGGTCGTCAGCAAGCTGGTCCAGCGCGCCCAGGCCTCGGGCGACCTGCGCCCGGACTTCGACGCGAGCGACGTGAAGCTCATCGCCTACATGCTCGCCGCGGCCGCCGAGTACGCCGCCACCACCCGGCCCGAGGTCTGGCGACGCTACCTGGCGATGCTCATCGACGGGCTCCGGACCGCCCGCGAGACCGTGACCGAGCTGTCCGTCCCGCCGCTGACCTCGGACGACCTTGTGGCCGCGATGGGCGCGCACGGCCGCCGACTCGCCCACCGCCGCTGACCGGCGGACGGCCACGGCGCGCTCGCGGACGGCCGCGCCCGGTCCGGGCCGCGGTTGCGCGACGGCTGCACGTGCAGCTGCACGGCCGATTGCAGTGTGCATATTCAGGTGCATTAATTCCGTGCAGTATTCCCGTGCCCGGCCGCGCACGGGAATAGACGGCCGTGACGCTGACTGCACGTGCATGCGCACACTACGTTCGCACACGTCACATCAAGTGCGTCCATTTGCCTGGCTAATAGTCCAAATAGCCCCTTGTAGTCAGACCAATCCCGAACCGGCTCCGACCTGCAGGTTCGCCAATCCAGGGGCATTTTGATCATCGCGGTGGCAGCGCGACCGCCGCTCGAATACGCTTATCCCATACGGATCCCGCAAGCACGGCAGTTTCCCCGGCAACGCGAATATCGCCCGGAAACTGGCGACAAGTCCCCCGAATCACGGTAAGATAACCCCTAGCTAGGCACCAAAGGCGTTGCTTGCCTGTCGAGTCCCCCCCATCTCGACCCTGGAGTGCTCGTCCATGATTTCCCGCAACAGCGTGCGTGTTGACACCCAGCAGCTTCGCGACATACAGGACCTGATCTCGAAGCTGGACGACGTCAACAAGCGGCTTGCGCAGCCCGTTCACACCGTGCCGCTGACCGAGCTCATCGCGGCGCCGGCCGCCCAGGCGCAGACCGCCGATGCGACCAGCGCGTAGCGGTAGCCGCCGGAGATTACCCCCGGGCGATCGCGCGCAGCAGTCGCGCCGACGCCGCCGGGGCGAGCGCGGCCGACCGGAGCTGCGCGAACGTCCGCAGGTAACGTCCCACCTCGGCCGCGCCCTCGAGGCTGACGCCGCCCGACAGCCCCGCTAGGTGCACCACCCCGATCCCCTGGTTCCTGGCGAACCGCAGGATCGTCATCGGACCGCAGCCCGCCGCCGCGTGCGCCCCGGCCGCGAACGGAACTACCTGCAGCGAGATCCGGGCCGATCCGCCGGAGGTCGCCCCGTCGCCGTCGGGCAGCCCGGTCACCCGGCCGGCGTCGGCCACGGCGGCGAGCCAGCCGAGCTGCGCCCGCATCACCCGCAGCCCGCCGACCGCCTGGCGCAGCGCCCCCTCGGTGATCACCACCTCCAGCCGGGGCGACCTGGCGCCGAGCACGGTCCGCTGCCTGGCCAGCTTGACCTCGATCGCGTGCTCGCGCTGGTCGTCGCCGACCGCGTTGGCGTCGGCGTCGGCCAGCGCGCTGGCGTACTCCGGGGTCTGCAGCAGGTCGGGAACCTGGTTCGGCTCGAAGGCGAGGATCTCGGTCGCGGCCAGCTCCATGATCACGTAGTCCTGCCCGGCCGGCGACAGCACGTCCGCGTAGTCAAGCCACCAGCCGGTCTGCCTGCCGCTGTGGGCAATCGCGAGCAGCGCCTCCTGCTCGCTGCGCGCCACCCCGTACTCGGTGAGCAGCTCCCGGAGCTCCCGGGGACGAATGCCACGCTGGCCGGTCTCAATTCTGCTGATCTTCGAACGGTCGCACTCGAGGATGCGGGCAGCCTGATCCAAGGTGTAGCCAAGGCTCTCCCGATGCTTGCGCAGCGCCGATCCGAGCAGCCGGCGCCTTACGGGGGGAATCGCGTTCACGGGGGCTTCCTCCTCAATCAAGGGGGCGCGCGGGCCGCCGGTGGTTGTCGGGGGCGGGCGGGCGCGCTATTTGAGGGTGAAGGTAGCAGTTTCTGTAGTCCTGGTCGAACGACACGCCGAGAAAAGCCGAGATGGCAACTTGTTGTCAGGCGAGTTGTTCGATAGACGTCATTATCCTGCGCTCGGACACTGGCAACGGGGTGCCAATTGTCTGCGCGAAGAGGCTGACCCGGAGCTCCTCGATCTGCCAGCGGATCTCGGTCGCTGCCTCCCCTGATCTGGCCTCGGGGGCCAGGCCGGCCAGGGCCAGGCGATAGGCGTCCTGGACCCGGTGGACCACGGCCATCTGCTGGGCGTCCCGGCCGGCGTTCTCCGACAGCTTGTCCAGCCGGCGGCCGACCGCCTTCAGGTAGCGGGCCACGGCCGGCAGCCGGGCGGCGCCCGCCGCGGTCAGGAAGCCGGGGTAGATGAGCGCGTCGAGCTGGCGGCCGACGTCGGCCGCGGCCGGCTCGAGGACCGGGCTGCGGAGTCCCTCGAGGCGCAGCCTGGTGTCGTGGGCGGCCCGCAGGATCTCCTCCGCCCAGGTGACGACCTCGTAGGTGGCGGCGTGCAAGCGGGGCCGGACGTGCTCGGACAGCCGGGCGAACGCCTCGGCGTCCCAGGCCGGGCCGCCCGCGTCGTTGATCAGCCCGTCGGTCGCGCAGTTGACGCAGTCGGCGAACAGGGCGGCGACCGAGCCGTGCGGGTTGTCGCTCAGCACCAGCTTCTGCGGGGTGCTGAGCCGTTTGGCGACCTCGTTGGCGGGCGACTTCACGGTCAGCAGGACGAGTCGGCGGGTCCCGGCCCGCATCGCCCGCCGGGCCGCGGCGGCGGTCTCGAACAGCCGGACGTCGACCGCGGCGCCGGCGTCGACCAGAGCCGGGTAGGCCTTGACCTCGCCGTCGCTGAAGACCTTCGGCAGCGGCCCGAAGTCCCAGCTGGTGACGCCGGTTCGGGTGAGCGCGGTGGCGCGGGCGGAGAGGGTCGCGCGGACCTTGGGGCGGAGCTGGCGCTTGAGCTCGGCCAGGTCCTTGCCCGCCGCGACCATCTTCTCGCCGTCCATGACCCGGAAGGTGATCCGCAGGTGCGGCGGGAGCTTGTCCAGGTCGAACGCGTCGGCCGGCACGCGCACGCCGCGCAGCCGGTACAGCTCGCGGGAGAGGGTGTCCCTGATGTCCGCCGTCGGGATCGCGCCGCCGAAGCTCGCGATGATCTCCCTGGCCAGGTCGGGGGCCGGGACCAGCTCGCGTCGGAGCGTCTTCGGCAGCGACCTGATCAGCTCGGTGACCAGCTCGAGGCGCAGGCCCGGGATCTGCCAGGAGAACTCCTCCGGGCTGGCCTGGTTGAGCGTCTTGAGCGGGATGTCGATGGTGACGCCGTCGGCGTCGTGCCCCGGCTCGAACGTGTAGGAGACGGTCAGGCCGCCCGGCCCCCCGGAGCGGGATCCGGCCAGGCCGGGCGAGGACGACGTCCACATCTCGGGGTAGGCGTCGGTGTCGAGGTCGGCCGCGGCGTCGGACAGCAGGTCGTTCGGGGTGAGCGTGAGCAGGTCCGGCGTCTGGTGGCGGGCCTTCTTCCACCAGGCGTCGAAGTGCGCGGCGGAGGTGGCGTCGGCCGGGACGCGGGCGTCGTAGAACTCGAACAGGGCGTCCTCGCCCGCCACCAGGCCGCGGCGGCGGGCGCGCTGCTCGAGTTCGGCCGCCTGCTCGATCAGCGCGGTGTTGTCGCGGAAGAAGTGGTGCCTGGTCTGCCAGTCGCCCTCGACCAGGGCGTGCCTGATGAACAGCTCACGGGCCAGCACCGGGTCGATCTTCGCCAGCAGCAGCTGGCGGTCGGCGATGATCGGGATGCCGTAGAGGGTGACCTTCTCGGTCGCGACGGCCGCGCCCAGCGAGCGCGACCAGCGCGGTTCGCTGTAGCTCCGCTTGACCAGGTGGGCGGCGATCGGCTCGATCCACTCCGGCTCGATCGCGGCGACGGTCCTGCCCCACAGCCGCGACGTCTCGACCAGCTCGGCCGCGACGATCCAGTCCGGTGGCTTCTTCGCCAGGCCGGAGCCGGGGAAGACGGCGAACTTGGCGCCGCGGGCCCCGAGGTACTCCGGCAGCGGCCGCCGGCCGCGTTCGCCGGGGGCCCGGTCGTTCGCGGCGCCGGGGCCGCCGGAGCGGGTGGCGGCGAGCACCATCTTCATGCCGACGTGGGAAAGCAAGCCGGCCAGCAGCGAGGTATGAACCACGGACCGTTCGGAAGACGAAGATTTTGAATTTATCCCCAGCTCGCGCGCGAGGGACGAGAGCTGCCCGTGCAGATCCTGCCACTCGCGAACGCGCAGGTAGTTGAGGAACTCGGCCCGGCACAGGCGGCGGAACGCCGAGCCGGTGAGCTCGCGCTGCTTGTCGGCCAGGTAGTCCCAGAGCGCGACGAACGCGACGAAGTCCGATTCGGGCTGGGTGAAGCGGCGGTGGGCGGTGTCGGCCGCCTGCTGGTTGTCGCTCGGGCGCTCGCGCGGGTCCTGGATCGACAGCGCGGCGGCGATCACCAGGACCTCGCGGGCGCAGCCCTGCCCGCCCGACTCGATGATCATCCGGGCGATGCGGGGGTCGACCGGGAGCCGGGCCATCTGGCGGCCGGTCTCGGTCAGGGTGTCGCGCTCCATCGCGTTGAGCTCTTCAAGCAGCCGGACGCCGTCGGTGATCGCGCGCGGGTCGGGCGGGTCGACGAACGGGAACTTGCGGACGTCGCCGAGGCGGGCGGCGGCCATCTGGAGGATGACCGACGCGAGGTTGGTGCGCTGGATCTCGGGGTCGGTGAACTCGGGCCTGGACTCGAAGTCCTCCTGCGAGTACAGCCGGATGCAGATGCCGTCGGCGACGCGGCCGCAGCGGCCCTTGCGCTGGTTGGCGGAGGCCTGCGAGACCGGCTCGATCGGCAGCCGCTGCACCTTCGTGCGGAGGCTGTAGCGGCTGATGCGGGCGGTGCCCGGGTCGACCACGTAGCGGATGCCGGGCACGGTCAGCGAGGTCTCGGCGACGTTGGTGGCGAGCACGACCCGCCGCAGCTGCGACGATTTCGACGGCTCGAACACCCGGTGCTGCTCGGCCGCCGACAGCCGCGAGTAGAGCGGCAGGACGTCGGTCTTGGGCCGGCCCTTGAGCGCGTCGGCGGTGTCGCGGATCTCCCGCTCGCCGGAGAGGAAGACGAGGATGTCGCCCGGCCCCTCGCGCTCAAGCTCGCCGATCGCGTCGGAGATGGCCTGGACCTGGTCGCGGTCTTCTTCCTCGCGGGCCTCGGCGTCGTTGACCGGGCGGTAGCGGACCTCGACCGGGTAGGTCCGGCCGGAGACCTCGATGATCGGGGCGGGCTGCCCGGTCCGCGCGTCCTTGAAGTGCTCGGCGAAGCGCTCGGGGTCGATGGTGGCGGAGGTGATGATGACCTTGAGGTCGGGGCGGCGGGGCAGCAGCTGCCTGAGGTAGCCGAGGATGAAGTCGATGTTCAGCGACCGCTCGTGGGCCTCGTCGATGATCAGGGTGTCGTAGCGGCGCAGGTTCCGGTCGGAGCCGATCTCGGCCAGCAGGATGCCGTCGGTCATCAGCTTGACGGCGGTGTTGTCGCCGGACTTGTCGGTGAACCTGACCTTGTACCCGACGACGTCGCCGAGGTCGGACTTGAGCTCCTCGGCGATCCGCTCGGCGACCGTGCGGGCGGCGATCCGGCGCGGCTGGGTGTGGCCGATCTGCCCGGCGACGCCGCGGCCGAGCTCGAGGCAGATCTTGGGCAGCTGGGTGGTCTTCCCCGACCCGGTTTCGCCTGCGACGATGACCACCTGGTGGTCCCGGATGGCGGCCGCGATGTCGTCCCGGCGCTGGCTGACCGGCAGTTCCGGGGGGTAGCCAATGGTCGCGCTGGCGATGGCGGCCTCGCGGGCGGCCCGGCGGCGCGCGCTGGGCGGCCCGGGGAGGGTGCGTGACCGTGTTCGTGGAAATTTCGTTCACCAGCGGGAAAGGCTAGACGATAGGTACCGGTAGGTGCCAACGCTTTACGTCGCCGTTGGCTTCCCGGGCGACCTCGGTCGGGCGGCCTCAGTCGTTGGCGGCGGCGAGGAGCTTGGCCAGCGCGTCCGGCGACAGGCTGCCGCCGAAGGCGGCCATCCGGCCGAGCGGGAAGCTGCCGATGAACTCCATCAGGCTGGGGTTGGCGAGCATGCCCGCGATCGGGCCGGGACCGCCGTCGGCCGCGCTGGCCGCGAACGCCTCGCCCAGCAGCTGCGCGCCGCGCGGGTCGGCCAGCCATTCGGCGACGGTCGAGTCTGTGGTGAGCGGGATGCGGGCGTCGTCGCCCGGGACCTTGACGACGGCGGTGCAGCGCAGGTCGCGGGAGGAGGCGCCGACGGCGCAGTGGTACTCGCCGCCCTCCACCACCCAGCGGCCCAGCCGGGTCTCCCAGTACGCCAGGTCGGCGCGGTCGATGCTGAGCACGACCTCGGCGGTCTGCGCCGGCCGGGATGGCGACGTTGGCGAACGCCTTGAGCTCGCGGGGCGAGCGGCGCACGGCCGAGCCGGGCAGGCTCAGGTAGACCTGCACGACCTCGCGCCCGTCGCGGCCGCCGGTGTTGGTGACCGGCACCCGCAGCTCGATGCCGTCGATGGTGACGACGGCGCTCGGCTGGCCGTACTCGAACGTGGTGTAGGAGAGGCCGAAGCCGAACGGGTAGGCCACCTCCTGCTCGCGGGCGTCGAAGCCCCGGTAGCCGACGTGAATGCCCTCGCCGTAGCGCACGTGCCCGTTCTCGCCGGGGAAGTCCAGGTAGGAGGGGTGGTCCGACAGCTGAGCGGGATCGTCTCGGCCAGCCGGCCGGACGGGTTGACCGCGCCGAACAGCACGTCGGCGATCGCGCTGCCGCCGGCCTGCCCGAGCAGCCAGCCCTCGAGGATCGCGGGCACGCCGGCCGTCCCACGGCCTGGTCGCGAGCACGCCGCCGTTGGAGAGCACCACGACCGTGCGCGGGTTGGCCGCGGCGACCGCGCTCGATCAGCTCCCGGTGCGCGGCCGGCAGGTCGATGCCGTCCCGGTCGGAGCCCTCGGTCTCGCCCGTGCTGCCCACGAAGACCAGCGCGACGTCGCTCGCCTGCGCGACCGCCACCGCCTCGGCCAGCAGGTCCTGGTCCTCGGCGGCCTCGTCCTGCTCGGTGACGCCCTCCTCGGCGGCGGTGTCGCCGGTCAGGTAGCCGGGCGAGAAGCTCACCGTCGCCTGCGGTGGCCGCGGTGATCTCGGTCAGCGCGTCGTCGAGCCGGGTCGGGGTGATCAGCGAGCTGCCGCCGCCCTGGTAGCGCGGGGTGCGGGCGAACTCGCCGATGACCGCGATGGTCTGGGCGCCGTCATCGGCCGCCAGCGGCAGCAGGCCGCCCTCGTTCTTGAGCAGCACGATCGCGCGGCCGGCGATCTCGCGGGCCAGCGCGTGGTGGGCTTCGGCGTCGTAGTCGCCGGGCGGCCTGGCGCGCCGCCCGCTCGACCAGCGCGCGGACCCGGTCGGCGGCAGGTCTGCAGCAGGGCCGGGTCAAGCCGCCCGTCGCCGACCGCGTCGACCAGCGCCTGGTCACCCGCGTCGGCCGGTCCCGGCATCGTCAGGTCGAGGCCCGCCGCGACGGCGGCGACCCGGTCGTCGACCGCGCCCCAGTCGGAGACGACGAGGCCCTCGAAGCCCCATTCGCCGCGCAGAACGTCGGTCAGCAGCCAGCGGTTCTGGCTCGCGTACACGCCGTTGATCCGGTTGTAGGAGCACATCACGGTCCACGGCTGCGCCTGGGTCACCACCCGCTGGAAGGCGCGCAGGTAGATCTCGCGCAGCGTGCGCTCGTCGACGTCGGCGCTGACCCGCATCCGGTCGGTCTCCTGGCTGTTGACCGCGAAGTGCTTCAGCGACGCGCCGACGCCCCGGCTCTGCAGGCCGCGGACCCACTCCGCGGCCAGGATCCCGGTCAGCAGCGGGTCCTCGGAGAAGTACTCGAAGTTGCGGCCGCAGAGCGGGCTGCGCTTGATGTTGATGCCCGGGCCGAGCAGGACCGCCACATCCATCGCGCGGCACTCGTCGCCGAGGGCCTCGCCGATCCGCCGGAGCAGTTCCGGGTCCCAGGTCGACCCGGTTGCCACCGCGGGCGGGAAGCAGGTCGCCGGGCGCCCGGTCAGCATGTCGTCGCGGTCCGCCTGCAGCCGCACGCCGTGCGGGCCGTCGGTCAGGATGATCGCCGGCAGGCCGGCCGAGTCGATCGGCGTGCTGTGCCAGAAGTCGCTGCCGCTGGTCAGGGCCGCCTGCTCGGCGACGGTGAGGCCGGGAAGCCCAGGAGTGTGTGCCACCTAAAGGTCATATCATGACCGACGGCGCGCCGGGAATGCAGGTGGCGCTTCCCGGCGTTATGCGCTACAGTGAACCCGTAACCGGTGCCCATCTGAGCGGCCCGGCGGAAGTTCCCCAGCGCGAGATTCGAGTAGATCCGATACGCGCAGCAGCGAAAATACAGATTTTCGCAGAATTCTCTTATCTCACAGCATCAGCGCAGCTCAGTGCCGTTCCAGCGCGGCCCTCCGGCCATACACACCGGCCGTCGATCCGCGCCCGCCAGGAGCTCTATTTCGGCTGCACGCATACCACTTCCATCGTCAAGGAAATCCCATGACAGTAATCACAGAAGAAGCAACAGAAAAACAACAGCGCGTTTCCGCGGAAACGCGACCAGTAAGCGACGCGAGGGTACCGTCCCCCCGCGGCAGCACCGACGGCGGCGCCGGTCGCGCCGGTCTCCGGCATCGTCGATCTCACCGACGGGCGCGGTTACCTGCGGACGGCCGGATACAGGCGGTCCGCGGCCGACGTTCCGCTCACGGCCGGCCAGGTCCGCACGTACGGACTGCGCAAAGGCGACCAGATCGAGGGCACCGTCACCGTCAACGCCAGCGGCAAGGCAGCCGTCAGCGGCAGCGGCAACCAGCAACGGCAGCGGCACGTCAAGACAGCGGCGGAACGGCCTGGCCGACGTCACCACGATCAACGGGCTGCCGTTCGACGAGGCGCGCGCACGGCGCCATTTCGACGACCTCACCCCGATCTACCCCAACGAGCGATTTCGCCTCGAGGACGGCGACCCCTCCCCTGCCGCACGGATCATCGACCTCGTCGCCCCGATCGGCAAGGGCCAGCGCGGCCTCATCGTCGCCCCGCCCAAGGCGGGCAAGACCACGGTCCTGAAGACGATCGCCCACGCGATCGCCACCGCCTACCCGGACGTGCACCTCATGCTGGTGCTGGTCGGCGAGCGACCGGAAGAGGTCACCGACCTGCGCCGCTCGGTCCGCGGCGAGGTCGTCTCCTCCACCTTCGACCAGTCCCCGGCCGACCACGTGCTGGCGGCCGAGCTCGCCATCGAGCGGGCCAAGCGGCTGGCCGAGCTCGGCCGGGACGTCGTCGTCATGCTCGACTCGCTCACCCGGCTCGGCCGCGCCTACAACCTGGCCGCCCCGGCCAGCAGCCGCACCCTGTCCGGCGGGGTCGCGGCCTCCGCACTGCAGCCGCCCCGTCAGTTCCTCGGCGCGGCCCGCTGCCTGGAGGAGGGCGGCTCGCTGACGATCTTGTCCACCGCCCTCATCGACACCGGCTCCCAGCTCGACAACGTGCTGTTCGAGGAGTTCAAGGGCACCGGAAACATGGAGCTCCGGCTCCGCCGCGACCTGGCCGAGAAGCGCCTGTTCCCGGCGATCGACCCGGTCCCGTCCGGCACCCGCCGCGAGGACCTGCTGCTCGACCCGGCCGAGCACGCCGCCGTGATCAGCCTGCGCCGCGCCCTGGCCGCCCTCGACCCGCAGCATGCCCTCGAGCTGCTGCTCGACAAGACCCCCCTCCCCAACGCCGAAGTTCCTCCGTCAGATCCGCGACTCGCAGTAAGGGCTCCCGCCCGATCAGCTCCAGTCGGATCCCGC
>CAWISQ010000008.1:0-282163 GCA_963838825.1 uncultured Actinomycetota bacterium | reverse complement strand
CAGGTCGAACAGGGCTGGCGCCTCGTCATCCGGCGCGGTCATCGCCATCGCGGCGGTCGACAGCAGCGCCATGCGCGGTGACACCGCCGCGAGGCCCGCCTCCTTGACGGCCCGGACGTGCGCGTCGGCGTCGCCGCGTTCGATCGGTGCGCAGCGCGGCCTCGACGAAATCAAACAGAGACCACGCGGCCAAGGGCTCGCGGGAGGGGATGTCCCCCGCAGGGCTGATCCTGACGGCCCGCTGATAGGCCGACTGAAAATCGGACTGGGCGAGAGCCGCCAGGACAGCTGCATAATGAACTGCCACCACCAGGGACGTGATTCCCCGCGGTGCCGCCCACCGGACGATCTCGTCGGCGATTGCCTGGGCACGCTCGGCGTCACCGCGGGACGCCGCCACGAACGCCAGCACCGCCTGCGCCTGCTTGCGCAGCAGCTGATAGCCGCGGCTAGCGCACAGGCCAGCGGCCGTCTCCGCAAGCCGCCAGGCTTCATCCCACTGGCCAGTCTGGTACGCCTCAAGCGCCAGCAGGATGCTCGCCTGCATGGCATGCGTACCGGCCGTGCCAGGCGGCCTCCGGGCGCGCGACACGGCGCAGGGCCTGGCGGCAGTCTGGCAGGCTGTCGGCGAAGACCGACGCGCTGGCGATCCACACGATCTCAGCGGGCTCGGTATGGTAGGCGAGCGACTCGATCTGCCCGCCCAGCCGGCGATGCGAAGCCTGGGGTCGAGGTGGCCGCCGATAGCAGCGCGAACGCTTGCCGTGACCGCTGAGTCTGCTTTGGTGATGAAGCGTTCCAGCGCTTCGCGGTGCTCCACGCGGCCACTGAGCCGACATACCGTTACGAGGATCCAGAGGGCTTCCTCGGTGATGCGCGGTCTTGTGCCCCCGTCGCACAAGGCCTCCATCCGCGCACCAGGAGGCGGTGTGCGGTCGCCAGGTCACCGTCTCCGTGCAGCACCACGAAGGCGGTCGCGAGCGCGGTCTCGGCTGACGGCTCGAGACCCGGGCGGGCACGCTGGGTTTTAGCGAGAAGCGCCTCGGCTGCGCTGAGCTCGCCGAGGACGCTCGCGGCTAGATGCGCGGCGGTCGCGAGCCGCCGTGCCTGGTTGGGGTAGCCGCGATCCCGCGGCTGGCCGCGATCCTGCGCAAACGGGCTGGCGACTCCCCCGTGCGGCTCGATGGCTGCCCCGGCCAGATGCCATGCTCTCCGCTCGGGCTCATCGCCTACCGGAGGGAGATCTCCGGTGCCCTCACGCACGGCAAGCAGCAGCTCCGTTAGCAGGAGGGCTTGGCCACGAACCGGAAGCTCGTCCACAAAGGACCGGATGACGGCCAGGTCCTGGTCGCGCCCCGCAAGCTCCCATGGATCTTCAGGGAGGCCGCATTGACTCGCCGTGCCATACGACAGGTCGGGCAACTCGAGTATGGTCATCCGGTTGTCCCAGGAACGATGGTGACATTGTGGCGGGTCGCTCCGGCACCGGGGCTCCCCTCGGAACGGGACAATGAGCGCAAGCCGGGGTTTACGAGGCCTTTCATGAGCGTCATCCTTTTCGGTTTTTCCGTTGACTGCTTGCTCTCAGCCAAGCAGCGCTGTCGCGCGGTGAACACGAAGAACCGTGCGCAGAACTGACAGCCGGAACTGCCGATGCGGCCGGACCGTCACCCTGGGGCTGGCCGCCACGCAGTCAGGTGATGGATACCCGGCGGTCGTCATGCGCGGCACGCCGACGTGGACGAGCTCGCCCGGGCCCGGCGGCCCCGGGACCTGACCACCGCCGCGGTGCTGCCCGACCCGCGGGCCGAACGCCGCCGGCGGCTGGCCGAGCCGGACCTGGAGATCCGGTCTTCTGCACCCGACGACGGCTGCCCGCCTCCTCAACCCCGCAACTGGAGCGGGCCTGGGATGCATTGCAGGCCGAGCGATACCAGCGCGGTGAGATCAGCCAACGGCCCGGCTACACCGACAACCCGTTCCGGCCCCGCTAACGACCACCCCGCGCTTAAAGCGTGACACCAGAACTGTTCAGGAAACTGGACGCCGTAGCGGCGCTGACGGGTCCGTTTTTAACGGCACCCTCCCACAAACCACCGCTAGCTGCGCAGATTAAGGCATGATGGCCGGCTAATCCGGGATTCCGCCCAAGAGCGGTAACATGTCGGCTATGCTTGTTTCGGCCACAGGCGGGGTCGTCCGGTCGTCGCTTCCCTTGAAAGCGGAAGGACACGTTCGAGCCAGCCCCTAGCCACTCAACTAGCAGCTCACGGGCGGCCAATGGGGGGCTGAAGCCTCGAGATGCGCGTCCAGGCGTCAGAGATGAGATCCAGATGAGCGCCGCCGCCTTGTTGACTGGGTGGCCACCATTCTCGGTGGCCTCATTCTTCTGATTATCTGGATCATCGAGTACGACCGCGAGTTCCAGAGTGCGGCTGCGACCCGGTTGCCCGTGCCGGTGATTGCCGCTCACGCGCTGCTGGGCATGGGTGGCCTGGAGTTGTGGTTCATCTACCTTTTATAGGTCAGGAGCGGCTGGCCTGGGCCGCGGTCGCCGTCCTGGGCACCGTCGCCGTCCTGGGCCTGATCATGGCGGCGCGCTGGATCCGCGTGTACCGCGCCTTCGCTGCCCCTGGCCCGTCACTTACCAGGAGCAGTTCCTGTTCCTCCGGAACGGAACTTCCCGCTGCCGGTCGTCCTCGTCCACGGCCTCCTGGCCGTCACCACCCTCGTTTTGGTGCTGTTGACCGCGCTTGGCGCTGGCCGGAGGTAACCGGCCACCTGCGCAGGCTGTCAGCCCCCCGCAGGCAGAACCTGACCGCTGTAAGTCCGCCCGGCATAGAACGCGGGCTTTTCGGAGGAGCGCACCAGTCATGCGGAGGAACGCAGAGCCGAACGCCGCCACCGGCTGCGCAGAACCCAGCCCTCCCGATGGTACGCCAGCCGGAGCGAGGGACGGTCCCACGGCCACCGTCATCTGGATGACCTGAATCGAATTACCGGAATCCTGCCAATCCTGGACACTTTCTCTCTATTCTTTCAATGTGGCCGCGGACCTGGGGAAGGAAGATCGGATGAGCTTTACACGCAGGCGTTTCCTGGTGAGCTCGGCACAAGCAGGCGGCCTGACCGCCGTGCTGGCATCGGCGGGCATCTATGAACGGGTCGACCAGGTTCAGGGCCGTGCCGTGCGCCTAGCCAGCCAGAGCGGCCACCACCAGCCTGGCGCCCGAGCAGCACCTCATGAATTTGCAGACTATCCCGGTGAACTTCAAGGGAGTCCAGAAGAGCGGGACGAAGTCAGTGAACGTGGTGGTGCCCCCGCTGCATTTCCAGGTGGTCACGGCCAGGCTGAACGTGCCGTCGGACGCGGCCTCCATGGCGGCCGCTAAGCAGCTCCTGGAGACCACGCTCAGCCAGCTCGACCAGAACTATGACCCGGCCACTCCGGCGGGCCTTGGTGTCACCGTCGCATGGGGGCTGCCTTATTTCCAGACCTACCTCCCCGTGCTGAGCCGGGGGTCCGCCTATTTCCCGGCGGGCACCGCCTACCCTAATTACCTTCCGGTCGACAACCGCGCCTCCAAGACCGCCGGGGAGACCGTCCGGGCCGTCATCAACGCCGTTCAGTTCCCGAGCGACTCGCCGCCAGCCGGTTTCCCCGGCGCTCCCCAGCTGCGCCTGGAGGAAAATCAGGTCGCTGTGTTGTTGCGCAGCGACTCGCTGGCCAACGTGACGGCGGGCGCCAACGCCATCTTCGGCACCGGTTCCGGGCAGGCGGGCAGCCTGTTCACGGTGACGAGCATCCGGAAGGGCTTCGTAGGGGGCGGCTTCGGCGGCGGCCAGAGCCTGCCTAAGCAGATGGCGGTGAGCGGCGGCATCCCCGGTGCCGACGCCATCCCCGACAACGCCGAGCTGTTCATGGGCTTTGCCTCAACGCAGGCCGACTCCATCAGCCAGGGGGTAATCGCGAACATGGAGACGATCCGGGCCTGACCGACCAGTGGCCCGGCGGCTACTTCGTGAACGGCACCGCGATGCACCTGTCTCATCTGTACCTGGACCTGGCGGGCTGGTACAACCTGAAGGACAGCAACCGGGTGCAGCAGGCCTTCGACACCAGTCTGAAGGTGCCGACGCCGACGCAAGTCGTGCCTGAAGGCCCGGCGCAGACCAAGACGGAAGACCAGGTCAATGCCGATTTGCAGGC
The DNA here is from genome assembly GCA_963838825.1 of uncultured Actinomycetota bacterium. GTDB lineage: Bacteria > Actinomycetota > Actinomycetes > Streptosporangiales > Streptosporangiaceae > Trebonia. The sequence goes on along the minus strand of CAWISQ010000008.1, from coordinate 277,953 downwards.
CAACGGGGCGGTGGGCCACAGTGAGAGCCTGCAGCCCGCCACAAGGCTGGCCTCGGCGCTGACCGACAATTATGGCAACTCCTACGTCGCGGGTACCTCCATTCCCCAGCGCAGCGATTTCGACTCCCTCGATAACCCGTTCTTCTACACCGCCGACCCGGCCGGCGACGGCTACTCGAACACCCCGGCCGCCAGCCTGCATTTCGTGGTCTTCACCCCCACCAGCGACGCTTTTCATCGGGCCCGGAAGGCGATGGACGGGCAATATCCGAACGGAACGAGCCTCAACCTCAACGCGCGCACGCAGGCCGGCTTCAACCAGTTCCTGCACACCACCCACCGCCAGAACTTCCTGGTACCGCCCCGCGCCCGCCGGTCTTTCCCCCTAGCGGAGTACCTTTAGCCGCTAACGACCAAAACATGCCCGGTGGGGTCGATGTTGTTGGGCCGCATCAACCCCTGGCCGCAGAGGAACTGGACGCGGTATCGCAGCGGTGCACGGTGCTCGCGGACAGATCACAGCCGCCGTCCTGGCCGACTGGAATACCCTGCGCCGCATCCGCGAGCTGTCGGCCAGCCGGATGCCCGGCGAGTCCGACCCGGCCGAGATCGCTGACAGGCTGCGCCGCGCGGTCGCGCAGGCCCTGGCCCTTCCCTGCCCGGACCCGGAAGCCGGGGAGGCAACGGCAGGCGCTGCTGGACGACATCCTGCGCATCGTGCTCGACCCGGACGTGACCGACAGCGAGGTCGGCGCGCGGCTGCGCGGAGACGTCGGCCACGAGCGGATGCGGTCGGCGTGGGTATCCCCCGCCCGCGGCCTGCTGCCGCGTGACCACGGGCACCTGGCGATGATGGACGCCTCGATGTCCTACCTCCGCCAGTTCGTTCCCGACGTGCTGGCCGCCGTCCGGTTCTGATGACGATGCCGGCACCGGCGACCTGCTGCACGCCGCCGGGATCCTGGTCGGCCTGTACGCCTCGAAGGCCCGCAAGGTCCCCGACGGCGCACCGGACGGCTTCGTGCCCGTCCGCTGGGCACGGGTACCCTGGAGATGCCGCGAAAGCAGGCGCACGTCGACGGGGTCCGCCATTACTGGGAGCTGTGCGTGCTGATGGCGCTGCGCGACGGGCTCCGCTCGGGAGACGTCCACGTCCCCGGCTCGCGCCGCTACGCCGACCCGGCTCGTTCCTGCTCGCCCCGCGGCAGTGGGAACCGCGGCGCCTGGAGTTCTGCCACCTGGTAGGCAAGCCGCCGGCGGCGACCAGAACGCCCTGGCCCTGGCCAGGGACGAGTTGCACACCGCCCTGTCGGACCTGGAGAGCCAGCTCACGCGGGGCGGAGGCCGCGGGCAAGTCCGGCTCGGCGGCGACGGGCAGCTGATCGTCCCTCCCGCTGACGGCCGAGGACGTCCCGGCCCACGCCGAGGCGCTGCGCGCCGAGCTCGGCGCGATGCTGCCCCGCGTCCCGATCGCGTCGGTGCTGGTCGAAGATCGACCGTTGCTGAAATGGCTGCACGGCTATCCGCAGCTGGCGGCCCGCTTCCTGCCTGTCGTCGACTTCCCGGGCTACGCTCCGGAACAGCTCAGCGCGATGTTCGGCGAACTGGCCGACGAGGCGGGGCTGCGGTTGACCGTCGCGGCGAGGCGGAAGGCCGCAGCGGTCCTCGAGGTGGCCGAGCGCGGCGAGGCGAGCGGTAACGCCCGGCTGGCGGTTCGGCTGCTGAATGAGGTCAGGGCCGTTCAGGCGCGGCGCGTCTCGCGGGGGCGGGGTTCCGGCGGGGACCTGGCCGAGCTCGTCACGATCACCGAGGCCGACATCCCGGAGAGGGACGTGGACGGGGTCCGGGACGACGTGCGTGGATACGCCTGCCAGGTCGGCGTGTTCCTCGCCTACCGCCTCGGCGCACGGGCACGCGCTGATCGACCGGGAGCTGTACCTTCCCCGGTCCTGGGTGGAGGACCGGGACCGCTGCCGGGAGGCGGGGATCCCCGATGAGACCGAGTTCGCCACCAAGCCGCAGCTCGCCCAGGCGATGATCAGCCGGGCGCTCGATGCCGGGGTGCCGTTCGCCCGGTCCACCGCCGACGAGGCGTACGGGCAGGCCAAGTGGCTGCACGCGTGGCTGGAGGAACGCGGCGTGTCCTACGTGATGGCGATCCGGCGCAGCGACACCCTCACCATGGCCGAGGGCGAGCGGCGGGCCGATGACCTGATCGCCGCGGCGCCGCCGCGCTCCTGGCAAAAGATCTCGGTCGGGGCGGTGGCGCACGGCCCGCGCGAGTGCCACTGGACGCGGGTCCCGGTGCGCCCCTGCTGGGGACGCGGCCGCGGCCACTGGCTGCTGGCCTGCCGGTCCCCCGGATCTGCCACTATCGGCGACGCGGCTACGCACTCGAGCAGGGACGCGTTCGCCGCCGGCAGTGGCGCTGCCGAGATAGCCGCGCAGTCAGCTCGCCGGGTCTGCCATCTCGGCTGTCCACTGCGCGTACTCCTGCTCCGTCGCACCGCGCCATTGCCGCGAGTCGGGATCGCGGACCAGGGCCGGCTGATAGAGCTCGCAGCGGACCCACCGGTCGAGCCACTCGGCCAGGAGCAGGGGCTGCGGGAAAAGCGCCTGCCGGTCCGTTGGGCCGGGGTTGGGGTCCCAGCCCCATATTGGCCCCTGCGGCCGGGAGCAATCGATGAGTGAGTAGATTCCGCAGCCCCAGTAGCAGATAGGCAGCAGGCTCGCGGGCAGGAACGACCAGTGCGGGGACGAGGGGCTGTGCGCCTCGCGGTAAAGACCCAGCGCAGCCCGGCCGGTGTCGTCCCGGTGGCCGCCTCTCAGTCCGAGCATGCCGTAGCCGGGGCCGAATCCGCCGTTGCCCACTTCCAGGTACAGACGCCTCAGCAGCGACGGAAGACGGCAGCCGATGAGGTTCTCCGCTTCCTCGACCGCATCGGCCGGGGCGGGCAACAGGACGGGCAGCCCTTCGAGCAGTCCCGCCTGGCGCGCGTGCAGGTACTCGGGAGTTCCGCGCTGGTAGCTGCGCCTGCACGAGCCGTCAGCGGTTCCTGGGTGCGGGCCGCCGCCCGGGGCAGGGACTACAGTTCCGGGAATGTTATCGAGGTATTCGCCCGCCATGACCAATGACCGGACTGACGCAAACACGGTGTCGTCACTGACCAGTTCCACGCGATGAGTGTGCCCCAGATGATCGTCCCCGCGCCATGCTGACGCACCCAAGTCATCTCCGTCACCTAAGTTAGTCACGGACGGTAACGACTCCGGACAAAGGCCTCGGGGGGCCCGGATCGGAGCATCTCCCATCCGGCATCAGTGATGAGCAGACTCAGGAACGTATCTGGTGTCCTCTCGTCGTTTCCCGACGTGGGTTCCTCGTCCTCGTCTTCACCCCACCAGCGATCGTACGCGGCGACAGCGGCGCGCGCCTCGTCGCGGAAAACCAAGACGCTCTCGCCGGGGCCGACATGCTCCTCGTAGATGTCGATGAGCCCTGCCTCGATAAGAGACTCGGCGGCCGCCGCGATGCGCGGCACATACTTCGCTTTGATCTTCAGGTCGGGCGTCGGCTCTCCCCAACTGTTGACTGCGGACACGAGCAGAGCAGACTCTGCTGCTTCGTTGAGCACGTGCCACTGCTCATCGGTCAGGGCGCACCTGCGTCCAGCCGCCGCTGGGCCTCATCCATCAGCCGCTCCGAAGTCGATTCCATCACCCAGGTCAACTGGGCCAGTGCTGCCCATTGACTTAATCACAGCGCGACATCGCCCAGCCCACCGCCCTGGCAAGACCCGGCTGCGGGCGCATGCAGTACCAGCCCGGCCTCGTCGAGGGCTTCCTCGCCGGAAGCAGGCGCGACCTCACGCCCCTCTGTAATCCCCGCAATTGAAGATTGTTAGCTCCGCACCAGGCGGGACGTCGCGACCATCACGTACAGAATGATGCCCGACGAACCGGGTAAGTGCCGTTGCAGTACTAATACTACAGCAGTAGTTCGTTATATATTGCCTGTCTTCGTCGGTAGTGACTGGTTCTGGCCTGGTGCTGGTGACGTCTTCGCCAGGTGGACCAGGCCCAGGCCGCGGCGCGGGCCGGGGTAGCGGTGATCAGGTGTGCCAGTAGACGGCGGACTTCTGCGAGCGTGACCGGGATGAGGCCGCTGCCGGGGCTTTTGGGGCGCTGGCGGCGGTGACGGCGAGGTAGGCGTGGGCCAGGACGGCGAGGGTGGCGTGGCGGTACCAGGCGTCGTAGCGGCGCACCTGGTAGTGGTCGAGGCCGGCCTCGTTCTTGGCCGCCTGGAAGCATTCCTCGACGGCCCAGCGGGCCCCGGCGACCCGGATGAGCTCCTCGTCGGCGGTGCCGGCCGGGGCGGCGCACAGGTAGTAGGCGAGTTCGCGCTCGCCCTTGGCGTTCGGGGTGGGCGAGCGGCGGACCAGTAGGAACCGCTGCCATCCGGGCGGCTCGGTGCCGTCTTCGGGCAAGGTCGCGGCCGCCCAGTCATAGACCCGCGGGCCCTTCGAGCCGTTCCCGCAGCTGCGGCGCTTCCACGCCTGCTCGGGGGCATCCGCGGTCAGCACGTCGGCGCGGGACTTCCCGGCGTCGCCCGCCACGGCCTGGCTCTTCGGCACGGCGACGACGTAGCCGAGGCGGCGCTGCTCGAGCCAGCCCCGCAGGCCGCCGTCCTTGCCGTATGCCTCGTCGGCGGTCGCCCAGGCCGCGGGCACTCCCGCGTCCAGCGCCCGGCCCAGCATCACGCGGGCCAGATCGGTCTTGGAGGCAAACTGCACGTCATCGGGCACGCCCGCGTCGCGGCAGCGGTCCCGGTCGTCCGTCCACGACTTCGGCAGGTAAAGCTCCCGGTCGACCAGCGCGCGGCCCTTCGGCGAGGCGTAGGCGAGGAAGACGCCGAGCTGGCAGTTCTCCACACGCCCGGCCGTGCCCGAGTACTGCCGCTGCACCCCGGCTGAGCTGGTGCCCTTCTTGACGAACCCGGTCTCGTCCACGATCAGGACCCCGCCGGCGTCGCCCAGGTGCCGGGCCACGTAGCCGCGCACGTCGTCCCGCACGCCGTCCGCGTCCCACGACGCCCGGTTCAGCAGCCGCTGCATCTTGTCCGGCGTCTTGTTCCCGGCCGCCTCCGCCAGCGTCCAGCCGTTCTTGCTCGCCAGCGGCGCCAGCAGCCCGCGCACGTAAGCCCTCGCCTGCAGCCGCGGCTCAACTCGCGGAAAACGGACCGAGACCAGCGCGAACAAGTCGTCAAGCCCGGCGACCCACAGCGCCAGGTCCTCGTCGTCTAGCACACGCAAACGCTACCAGACGCGATACATAACGAACTACTGCTGTAGTACTAAGTGTCCCTTCCTGGGGAAGCAGTATGTCGGACGTTGATTCCTGCCAGCCCGATCTCCGCCGCTGCGTGACGGCCAGAGGCACCGAAATCACCGACAGCCAATGGGATGTGTGAGCGGGATGGTGACCGTGCGCGCCGCTCCGGCCGACGGCGGCCTGGAGTTACCCCTGGCGCGGCTTGGGATGGTTATTCGGTTGCTGTGCGTGCGCGTTCGAGGACGCCGGCAGTTGCGCCGACGTACATCTCGAGTGTGATGCGGTGGTTGGCGTGCCCAGCCAGGCGCGACACGTCAGTTGGCTCGAGCTTCCAGGCGAACAGCGCAGTAGTGCAGAACACGTGCCGCAAGGAGTGCCAGGTCCACACACCGCCGCCGTCCGCGTCGCGCCAACCAGCCTCTCGGTAAGCCGTCGCCAGGACGCGTCGGTCAAAGTTGGAGGGGCGCCAGTGCTTTCCCCTAGGCGAGGGAAAGATCAGTCCGACGGGGTTGGCGCCCGCCTTCCGATCGGCACGAGCTTCCTCAATTCGGGCGTCGAGTCGCTCGGCCAGCGGATAGCCGCTTGGCGTCCACCGCGGGTAGATGGTCCTGCGGCGCTTGCGGTTCTTCGGCGCCTCGACGTACATGTGCCCGGCGACTTCGACGACCTTGCGGTCGACGGCGATGGCCCGGGCGTCCGGGTCGATCTGGCCGATGGTCAGGGCGGTCAGCTCGCCCCAGCGCAGGCCGCTGTACGCGGCGGTGTTGGCCATCAGCTCGTCCCGGTACCCGCGCACTCCTTCTGCCAGGGCCAGGCCGAGCATAGCGACGTCGTCGTCGGATGGGATCTCGGCGGGTTCGACCCACAGCGCCGCCTCCCCCGCGACGCTGACCGCGGGCGCGGGCAGGGCGCGGTCCCCGGCCTGCCAGTGCACCTTCGCCAGCCGGGAGTTGACCAGGTACCCGGAATCAATCCCCGCCGTGACGAGCGCGGAGATCAACCGATGGAGCCGGTCGCCTTCCCCGGCCGTCGGCGCGGCGTTAACGATCCGCTGCATGTGCCCGGTCTTGATGTCCTGACAGGCGATCTCATCGATGACCGGGGCGGCGAACCGCTCACAGAGCCGCCCCTGGGTGTACGCGTGCCTGCGTGACCACCGCTGTTGTACGGCGAGGCGGTCGAAGTCCAGATAGTGGGCGATGAGATCGGCACCGGGCTTCCTAATGTTCGGCGCGTCCGCCCGGAGTCGCTCGGCAACCTTCTCCAGCTTGACGGCCAGCTTCTCCTCGGTCACCGCCTCGCAGTACTGCCGCTCCCCGTCCTCGTACCAGACCGCGCGCCAGCGGCCGCCCTCGGACCGGGCGGGGTACACCGTGATCCCGCAATCCATCTCGATGACCGGACGGTCCGGTGCCTTTGCGGGCAGTGACGGCTCGATCAAGAGGCCTCTTTTCGGCCGCGGGCAGCCCTCACGGTCCCGAGCGCCACCACCACCGAGCTGACCACGACGACCACCTACGACCAGGCGCGCGACCTCCCGCTCACCGTCACCGCCCCGGCCGGGTACGTCACCACCGAGACCTACGACTCGCTCGGCCGGGCTCACCTCCGTGTCGAAGCCGGGCGCCCCCTCGGGATCGGCGAGCGAGAAGTTCGCCTACACCGTCAGCGACACCGCCCCGTCCGCCACCACCACCGAGACGCTCGACCCGTCCGGCGGCTACCTGACCGACCAGACGCTGTACGACTCCATGGGCAGGGAACTGCAGACGCAGGACGAGACCGCCGACGGGAACCGGCTGGTCTCCGACTTGCAGTACGACAGCGACGGCTGGCAGCTGCTGGTCTCCAGCCCGTACTACGCCACCGGGGCGCCATCGACCTCGCAGGTCACCCCCGCGTCAGACGACCAGGTCCCGTCGCAGACCGGCTACGTCTACGACGGCGACGGCCGGGTCACCAGGCAGATCTCCTACGAGCTGGCCAACGAGACCTGGGAAACCGATACCGCCCACGGCGGCGACTACACCACCGTCACCTACCAGAACGACGTGGCCGGGGAGCCCGACGGCGGCACCCCGGAAACGACCTTCACCAACGGCGAGGGCCAGACCAGCCGCCATCTGGCAATACCACTCCGGGGTCACCCCCTCCGTCAGCGACCCGGCCGCCGACTACGACCTGACCAGCTACACCTACACCCCCGCCGGGCAGCTCCACACGATCACCGACGCCCCCGGCAGCACCTGGACCTACAGCTACAACCTGGCCGGCGACCAGACCAGCGCGTCCGACCCCGACACCGGAACCACCACCAGCAGCTACGACCCGGCCGGGGAGCTCACCTCGGTCACCGACAACCGGAACGACCAGGTCTCCTACGCCTACGACGCCGACGGCCGGAAGACCGCCGAGTACAACACCACCGGCGGCGCAACCGAGTCGTCATCCGACGAGCTCGCCTCCTGGGCCTACGACACGAACATCAAGAAGGGGCTGCCCACCTCATCCACCTCCTACTACAACGGCTCCGGCTACACCAAGCAGGTCACCGGCTACAACGTCTTCGGCGAACCCACGGGATCGGCCACGATCATCCCGAGCAGCTTCGGCGGCTCCCTCGCGGGCACCTGGGAGCAGACCTACACCGTCAACACCTACACCGGCCAGGAGAACGGCTACCAGGACAGCGCCGACGGCGGCCTGCCAGGCGAGGACGTCGGCATCGGCCTCAACGCCGCCGGCCAGGAGACCGCGCTCACGTCCGCGGCCTGGGACTACGTCGACACCCTCTCCTACACCGAGTACGGGCAGCCGCAGGAGTACACCCTCGGCACCACTGCCACCCCGGCCTGGATCAAGGACACCGACGAAGAGCAGAACCCGGCCCAGCTGGCCACGTCGCTGATGCAGACCGGGACGACCCCGGTCACCGTCGACGACACCGCCTACAGCTACGACAACACCCAGATCACCGAGGAGGCCGACACCCCGGCCACCGCCACCGCCCAGGTCCAGTGCTTCACCTACGACTACCTCGGCCGCCTGTCGACCGCTTGGTCGCAGGGCAGCACGACCTGCCCGTCGGGCGGCTCCCAGTCCGCCGAGTCCGGGGCCGCGGCCGGGTTCTGGGACCAGTACCAGTACGACACAGGAGGCGACCTGACCAAGGTCACCGCCACCCCGCCGTCCGGTACCGCCACCGTCACCCAGACCGCCTACAACGGGGCCCTGTCCCAGCAGACCCAGCCGGCGCACGGCATCTCCGGCGTGACCATCACCCCGCCAGCGGCGGCACCCAGTCCGCGTCCTACGCCTACGACCAGTCCGGGACCTGAAGACGGTGTCCGGGACCGCCGCCCCCGGCGGCGGCCAGACGTTCTCCCGGGACGCCGCAGGCCGGCTGTCGTCGGTCACGACCGGCGGCGCGACGACGACGTACCTGTACGACGCCGACGGCAACCTCCTGATCCAGGAGGACACGCCGACCACGGGCGACCCCACCAACACCCTCTACCTGGCCCGACGAGCAGATCGTCCAGGACAACACGACCAAGGCCCTGACCGCAACCCGCTACTACAGCATCGGCGGGACGACGATCGCCGCGCGCACCAGCGCCGGGACGCTGGACTACCTCGACGGCGACCAGCAGGGCACCGCCAGCGTGGCCGTCAACGCCTCCACCCTGGCGGTCACCCGCCGCTACTACGACCCCTACGGCAACCCGGTCGGCACGCCCGCGCCGTCCTGGCCAGGGACTAAGGGATTCGTCGGCTGCACGGCGGACCCGGTCACGACCCTCGACGATCTCGGCGCCCGCGAGTACCAGCCCGCCACCGGCGCGTTCACCAGCCCGGACCCGGTGCTGTCCCCCTACGACCCGCAGGACCTCAACCCGTACGCCTACGCCTATGACAACCCCGCCACCGACGCCGACCCCACCGGCCTGCTCGCTTCCTACGGCGACCCTGGCTCCGGCGTAGGCTGCACCGGCACCGCCCAATCCTGCAGCCCTATCCTCACCCGCCAGCAGAACAACAACGGCAGCGGCGACGGGTCCAACAGTGGCGGCACCGCCACCGGCGGCGGCAGTGGAACTTCAGGAAGCGGAGGAGGGTGCGGCATTCTCAGCTGCCTCCTCGACGGCGCCAAGGACGTCGTCGGCGGCGTCGGCAACGGCATCGCCGACACCGCCACCAGCGGACTACGGGCGATCGGTTCCTTTTACACGGGGTTCGCCAACGGCATGCCGACCGGGAACACGTCGAACGGCGAGTTCCTCTACGGCAACGACGCAACCGACCCCGTTCCCCTCTCGCCGCTGCCCATGGGCGACCGTGGCGCGATCTTGTACGACATCGGTTACTACGGCTGGGGCTTCCTGTCGGGCGGAGCCGGAGCCGGGGCCGAGGCAGACGCGGGCGATCTGGGGCCGGAGATCAAGGCTGGGTCCTCCGGCGGTCCGACAGCCGGAGAAGAGACTGGCAGTGCCCTGCGAACTGTGGAGATCGTGGGGCCGAAGGAATTCGATCCATCCAGTCTCGAAGGCCTGACCTCCTCTGAGGTGCGCGCTAGTATCCCGTCAGACTGGGTAGCGGGCGCCTCCAAGTCCGGAGGCGGGAGGTCTTCCGTGACCCCGCCAACTTTGGTCGGCAGATAGGAATCATGCCGGGCTACCCGGCCGGATCTCGGCCTGACCTGATCACAACTGACCCCTACGCTGTGGTGTCGCAGAATGGTGTCACGGTAAAGATCCCACTATTTGGAAACCCGGTTCTGCCATGACGACGAGTGCGCCGAACAGGCTGGTCCATGAAGTTCGTGATCTCCTCGAAACGTCCAGTGTTGGACTCTATGAGTTCATATGGATCCTTCGCGGGCTATTCCCGGATGCGCGAGACGAGGAGTTGAGGTCATGGGCGGCTGACGCCCTGGCTCAACTGCTATCGAGGCATGCCGGCCGTCTCGTTCTGCTCGACTGGCCGTCCGAGGATGTGATCGGAACCGGTCCAGCGGTGCCACCTGCGCCCGAGTCGAACGAGTGGGATAGTCCGCATGAAGGGCGATCGTATGTCGCGATTACTCGTAGCTGACTTGCCGGGAAGGCGTTCCCGCAATCCATACGACAGCAAGCCCTGAGCGAGAACCAGAGTACGTGCGTGTACTGTCGTATGGAGACTAACTCGCCCCAGGTTGACCATGCGATTCCAAGGGTGCAGGGCGGAAACGCTACGATCGAGAATGCGCAGACCACGTGTGGGTGATGCAATGCTTCCAAGGGCCCTCGCTCCTTCCCGGTGGATCCGCCGCCGGGGTATGAGGGCGGGTGGCCTCCGCCAGGGTGGGCGCGGTTCGGGATAGGGCCATGAGTAGAGCGCAGCAGGATTTTGTTGTCCATTAGAATCCTGTTTGGCGTGGCGGCGCAAATTTCATCATCAACGCCGAGCTGGCAGAAAGGGACCGTCTACTGCGATTTGAGCAGTTGTGGACGCGGCAGCTCGAGGATGAGGAGTTCGAGCTATGCTGCATCCCGTTCTTCCTTTACGACCTAGCCCTAGGTGATGTGGTGACCACTTCGCCTAGGGATGGCCGAAAGTTTGTGCTGAAAAAGGTGATCAGGCAATCCGGACGTTACGTTTTCCGGGTATGGTTTGGGCAGTCGTTCCAGCCTCGCGACGAGATTGCTGGCGAGCTGGAGGCGCTGGGCTCGCTGATCGAGTGGTCGTCGCGTAACCTGGTGACAGTTGATGCTGTGGACGACGAACACGCGCAGTCCGTTGCAGGTTTCCTGATGGAGCGCGAGAAGGCGGGCCATCTCGTTTGCGAGACGGGCCGATCATGATCGGTCATCCTACTGGCTATTACTTCCCGCGCTATCAGCCTGTATGCTAGGCCGCCCAAAGGGCAGTTCCGCGCCTGTCAGCCGGATGATCGCGAACAACCCGATCGAAGGGCGCCTTCGGTGCCGTGACAAGGTTGTCTCGAAGCTATGCGTTAGATTCCGACTTGTGGGGCGACTCGGCCCTGACTTTTATCTTTTAGTGCGCACCTCGTCCGTTTACTCGATGAGGGCGAGGGCGTCTTGGGGGCGGGCGGGAGCGGGTCTTCGGCGGTGAGGATGTGCTGGCCGGCGCGGATCTGGATGGTGCGGTAGCGGCGGGCGGTGCGGAGAACCTCCTGATGGATCATCCGGTGCGGTGCTCGATGAGCCGGGTGACGGCCAGGGCGGCGAAGACGATCGTGAGGTGGGCGTCGATGGAGTCGCGTTTGCGGGGGTAGATCGGTCGGGCCCGCAGGTCGGACTTCGACACCGGAACGACTTCTCGATGTTCCACAGCTCGTGGTAGCTCCCCGATCACGAATTCCGCGGTGACGGGCGTCCCGTCGGGGCAGGCGGCGAGGTTGGTGATGTAGCCCATCAGCCCGGCCAGGTCCTTGGCCTTCGCCTCGAGTTCCCGGTTGGCGCTCTTCGTCGCGCCGTCCAGGGCGATGAACCGGTTCCTCTTCACCGGTGCCAGCCGGCGACGGCCTTGGCGGCTTTGGCGACCTGCCCGTCGATCCCGCGCAGCGTCCGCCGGGCCCGGTCGGCCCGGAACTCGTAGTAGATCATCTGATCGCGGCGTCTCAACGACGACCGATGGCAGCGCGTAGCGGGCGATGGTGCGAGAAATTGGTCCGGTGATTCGGTCGCCGGCCACTGCGAGGTCGCCGCCGATGACGATCATCTGCGGGTTGAAGAGCGTGACCATCCCGGCCAGGGTGCGCCCGACTGCCTCGGCGGCATCCTCGACCACGCGCAGTGCTCCCGTGCTTTTGCCTGCGAGCAGGAGCGAGAGGTCGTCGGGCGTGACCGCGCGGCCCCAGCTGTCCTGCAGCAGCCTGGCGATCGCGACCGGGCTCGCGACGGTCTCCAGGCAGCCGCGATTGCCGCAGCGGCAGACACGACCCGCTTGGGCAACGATCACGTGGCCGATCTCGCCGGCGAGGCCGCCCGTTCCCAGCAAGAGACGGTCGGCCGCCTGGGGCGTCCTCGACGAGCTGGAGAAAGCCGGCCTGGTCACCCTCGCGGACAAGTGATACCAGGGCAGCACCTGGGCGAAGGTCCCGTACAAGGGCAGGAACAAGCCGGAGTCGCAGAAACAGGCCAACAAAGCCCACGCCAAGCTCCGCGCCCTCGGCGAAAGGGCAAACGCGCAGCTCAAGGTATGGAAGATCCTCGCCAAGCTCCGCTGCTGCCCCTGGCGCGCCGGGAAACTCGCCAAAGCAATCCACGTATTGCAGCTCCGCGAGGCATAACCAGGTTGGAAACAGCTCACTGGATCGCAAGGCACGTGGCCCGAGGCGACAAGTGCTACTTGTGCAGAAGTTGTGCCTAAGGCAAGCGCTGCTCACCCGACAAAAGCAAAACTTTGTCTGACATTAGACATATATCATAGAGATCGCCTTCTGCACCGCAAGGCGGGGCGTCCCCTAATCCGTCGGCACTGGTCGCCTGGCGCGGGGAGGTGAGCCGGTGGGGCGGTGAACGCCTGTTTCGGTCAACGCCCGCACCATCCACCGAAATACTTCGAAACATCCCCTTGACTTATGTGTAAAGCTAGCGCAATCTCTGGCCAAGGGTCCCGAAAGCTCCATGAATAAGACGACCGTAGACGTGATCCGCGGCCGTCCGATCTGCCGGCGCGTGGCGTTCGCCCGCCCATTTCGCGCTCCGAGAACGGAAGCTGACACATGCTCTCGATGGCCTTCACCCGGCGTTGGGCACGGCTGGCCGCCGCGTTCCTGCTCGCGGCAGCGCTCGCCGTCCCCCTGTTCAGCACGGCGGTACCCGCGCGCGCGGCGGCCTCGCTGCCGTGCGACATCTACGCCTCGGGCGGTACGCCGTGCGAAGCGGCCTACAGCACCACCCGCGCGCTATTCGCCTCCTACGATGGCCCGCTGTACCAGGTCCAGCGGGCCTCGGACGGCAGCAAGCTCAACATCGGCCTGCAATCGGCCGGCGGGGTCGTCAACGCGGCGCCTCAGGTCTCGTTCTGCTCCGGCACCACCTGCACCATCACCGAGCTCTACGACCAGACCTCCAACGGCAACAACATGCCCATCTCGCTGGGAACGTCCTGCTCAGGCTGCTCGGGCGGGATCTCCGGCCCCGGCCCGGGCGGCTCGGACATCGGCTCCCCGGCCATGGCACTGCCAGTGACGGTCGGCGGCCAGCCCGCGTACGGGGCGCTGTTCGACGCGCAGGGGACGGGATACCGCATCAACAACGCCAAGAACGTCCCCACCGGCTCGCAGCCCGAGGGCGTTTACATGCTGACCTCCTCGAACCTCACGAGCAATGGCTGCTGCTTCGACTTCGGCTCGGGCGAGACCAACGACAGCGACGACGGCAACGCCACCATGAACGCGATCTACTACGGCACCGACTGCTGGACTCAGAACTGCACCGGCACCGGCCCCTGGGTCGGCGGCGACCTGGAGAACGGCATGTACTTCAGCAACACCGGTGCCAACCCCACGTCCATCTCCGCGGAGAAGGGCTCGTTTGTCTCCGCGTGGGAGAAGAACAACGGCACGACCAACTTCACCCTGAAGTACGGCAACGGGCAGTCGGGCGGGCTGACGCAAAGCTACTCGGGAGCGTTGCCCAACGGCTATAACCCGATGAAGGTGCAGAACTCCATCGAGCTGGGCACCGGCGGCGACAACAGCATCTGGGGAGACGGAGAGTTCTACGAAGGCGCTGTCATCGCCGGCTACCCCTCCGACGCCACCGAGAATGCCGTCCAGGCCAGCATCACCGCCGCCGGCTACGCCAACAACACCACCTTCGTTCCGACGACCGCCTCCGTGGTCAGCCTGCAGGCCCACGCCAATGGCAATTACGTCGACGCGGCGAACGGCAGTACCTCGCTGATCGCGAACGCCACCTCGATCGGCCCGGCCGAGACCTTCGACCTGCTCACCAACCCCAACGGCACCGTGAGCCTGCGCGCGCACTCCGACAATGACTACGTCACCGCCGAGAACGCAGGCACCTCACCCCTCGTCGCCAACCGCACCGCCATTGGGCAGTGGGAGACCTTCGACCTGATCAGCAACGCGGACGGCAGCGTCAGCTTCCGCGCGCACGCCAACAATGACCTCGTCACCGCCGACAACGCCGGCGCCTCGCCGCTGATCGCCAACCGCACCGCGATTGGCCCCTGGGAGGAATTCAACCTCATCCGCGATACCGTCACGGTCAGCTTCCGCGCGCATGCGAACAATGACCTCGTCACCGCGGACAACGCCGGCGCCTCGCCGCTGATCGCCAACCGCACCGCGATTGGCCCCTGGGAGACGTTCGACCTGATCAGCAACAGCGACGGCAGCGTGAGCCTGAGGGCGCACGCCAACAATGACATCGTCACCGCCGATGGCGCGGGAGCCGACCCGCTGATCGCCAACAGGACGGCGATCGGCCAGTGGGAGGAGTTCGATCTGATCGAGAACTCCGACGGGAGCGTCAGCTTGCGTGCGCACGCGAATAACCAGATCGTGACTGCGGACGACGCCGGGGCCGACCCGCTGATCGCGAACAAGAGCGCGATCGGCCAGTGGGAGGAGTTTGACCTCATCTACAACTGACGCAGGCGCTCGGCGTAACCCGGCGGCCGTTCAACCGAGGCCGCCGGCGCGCGTCATCGGGGATGAAGACGTTCAAGGGAATGCCCGTCGGGGTCGCTGGCTGTGGTGGCGGTGAGCCCGCAGACGCACTCCCCGAGAGAGCCGACTGGGGTCATACTTGGCTGCCGAGGTTGTGGCGCTTGCGGTAGCCCCAAGGGTAGCATTGGTGGTATGAAGATGAGTGTCAGCCTTCCGGAGGAAGACGTCGAGTTTCTGGACACCTACGTGAGGGATCACGCTGCAGGATCCCGGTCGGCAGCACTTCACGAGGCCGTCGACCTGCTGCGGGCTGCCCAGCTTGCTGGCGCTTATGAAGACGCGTGGGCCTCATGGGAGTCATCCGATGACGCGGAGATCTGGGATACCGCTGTCGCCGACGGTGTGAACAGCTGAATGAGGCGCGGCGAGATCGTTAGCGTAAACTTCGACCCCGCTCGGGGATCCGGAGCCAATAAGACCCGCCCCGCCGTCGTCGTTAGCAACGACGCGGCTAACGCCACAGCCACCAGACTCGGGCGAGGCGTCATTACGGTGGTTCCGGTGACTTCGAACATCACCCGGATCTACCCGTTCCAATTGCTACTGCCAGCCCACCTGACCGGGCTGTCCCGAGACTCCAAGGCACAGGCAGAGCAGATTCGCTCGGTATCGGTTGACCGGGTCGGCGGGCCCCTCGGACAACTGCCCCCAGCCCTAGTGGCCGAACTCGACCGCGCGCTCCGCGTCCAGCTCAGCCTGTTAGCGGATGTTGGATCCGCCACACCGTCTACCGTTCACTGCCCCGGTTTGCCGATCTTCCACTCGCCTGTCTGCGGCCCGTAGCCGCAGCTGCGACGCGTGGCTGTCTTCGACGCGCTCGGCTGGCCTGCCCGATGAAGGTCAGCGCGGCCCGGTCCGCATTTCCGTTTGACCCGTTCCGGGTGAGGCGCGCTGCCGCGTGCTGCGGGAAGCTCTTATGTGATCAGCACCCAAATCCGCATCGGGAGAGTGCATGACTACCAAGGCAGCGTTTTCGCCCAGCGAATGGCAGGTAGTGCTCGAGGGGCCGCCGACCGCGGGCTTGCTCGTCATCACGGCGTCGCATGGCGGGACGATCAGGGAGACGTTCGCGATGTCGAAGGCGTACGCCGAGGCCCGTGCGCAGCACGGTGAGAGTGAGCTTCTCGACGAGATAGTGGCGGAGAGGCCGCGCATGGTGCGCGGGGAAAAAGTCCATACTCCCGAGGAGCTGCGGGATCAAGCGCTCGACTGCCTCGCCCAGGCGACGACGTTGCTGGCAGACAAGGCGACCGTCGAGGAGCGCGACGACTACCAGCGCTTCGTGCTCGCCGTGGCTAACAAGGTCGCTGCGGCCCATCGCGAGGGAGGGAGGCAGATAAGCCCGGCCGAGGAACAAGCGCTCCTGGACATCACGACAGCGCTGGACACGGGAGAGTCCGGAGGATCTTAAATCTGTCAGTGGCCGCTGGTCTGGGTCTGCCCCTGCGCGCTCGCCCAGTAGTCGCGGATCTCCTGAAACTTCGCCTTGAGCTGCGGGTCGGGCCCGTTGAGGTCGCGCGGAGCGGCAAGCAGGAACGACTTGCCGGAGGATCGCCGGATGCGGATCTGGGCCTGGCCATGGCCCTCGGGCACCTCGGTCGGCCGGCTGTAACGAGAAACCGAGATGTTCACGGACTCGATCTCCGCCACCTCCGGCCAGGGGCACGAATGGCGGCCGAAGAACGTGCCGGTCCGGATGCCCTGCGCCGACAGGACGGTGCGGCCATGAGCGACGTTGAACGAAATGATCGCGACGCCCAGGCCCGCCAGGCCCGGTATGACCAGAAACCCGGTCGCGTTGCCGGATACCTCGGGCGCCACCGCGACGCCCGCGACGCCAATGAGGAACACGACGGTGGCAATCCACCCTCGTCTCAGGAACTGGCCGCGCTGAAGCAGCCGATACTCAACCGATTCCACCCGCCAAATCCTAGTGGAGAGTAAAAGACTAATCAGGTGCCTTCCGGGGCAAGCCCAGCCTCGCCCCCGGAAAAGTTCCTATCGCGCGGTTTAGTCGCCGGTTTCGATCAGCGTCGAGGGCACGCCTTCATCGGCCGCCTCCTCCCCCACGGCGGTGCGCGTCTGGGTACCAGGTGGCGAATCAACGTAGAGCAAACGGTCCGTTCGAAAAATCAAAAACATTAGCCCGAACGGACCGTTGCTTCGCGCAGCAGCCGGGCTACATTCCGGTGGGGTGCCAGACGGTCTTGGTTTCCAGGTACGCGTGCATGCGGTGCAAGCTCGGGGAGCCGGTCCAGTCCCCGTCCGCCGAACGGGGGCGGATGACCCGTTTGAGGTTGTCGGCCGCGGCATCGGCCAGGTCGTCGGCCGCGGCATCGGCGGCGCCGGTGAGGTCGATGGCGTTGACGTCCATGTGGGACGCGAGCCAGGGGGCGATCTCGGCGGTGCGACCGGTCAGGATGTTGATCACCCCGCCGGGGACGTCGGAGGTGGCGAGCACCTCCGACAGGGTGACGGCGGGCAGCGGGCGGGACTCGCTGGCCACTGCGATCACGGTGTTGCCGCTGACCACGGCGGGCGCCACCACGGAGACGAGGCCGAGCAGGCTGGAGTCCTGCGGCGCGAGCACCGCGGCGACGCCGGTGGCCTCGGCCACCGAGAAGTTGTAATAGGGCCCCGCGACCGGATTGGCGGCCCCTCGGACCTGCGAGATCTTGTCGGCCCAGCCGGCGTACCAGACCCAGCGATCGATCGCGGCGTCCACCACCGTATCGGCCGCCCTGGCCCCGAGTCCCTCGGCCGCGCGAACCTCGGCCGTGAACTGGGACCGGCGTCCCTCGAGCAGTTCGGCCACCCGGTACAGCACCTGCCCCCGGTTGTACGCGGTCGCGCCGGACCAGCCCGCCACCGCCTTACGCGCCGCCGCAACCGCATCCCGGGCGTCCTTGCGGGAGGCCATCGCCGCGTTGGCCAGGAACTTGTCCTTGTGGTCGGTCACCTGGTAGGACCTTCCGCTTTCCGAGCGCGGGAACGCCCCGCCGATGAAGAGCTTGTAGGTTTTCCGCACCGCTAGACGCTGGGCGGGAGAGGTCTCAGACATCGAGGTAGGCCTCCAAGCCGTGGCGGCCGCCCTCGCGGCCGTAGCCGGACTCCTTGTAGCCGCCGAACGGCGAGGTGGGGTCGAATTTGTTGAAGGTGTTGGCCCACACCACCCCGGCCCGCAGCCGCGAGGCCATCCACAGAATCCGCGAGCCCTTGTCGGTCCAGACGCCGGCGGACAGCCCGTAGGGGGTGTTGTTGGCCTTCTGGACCGCTTCGGCCGGGGTCCGGAAGGTGAGCACCGACAGCACCGGCCCGAAGATCTCCTCGCGGGCGATGCGATGGGCCGGGGAGACCCCGGTGAAGACCGTGGGCGGGAACCAGAAGCCCTTGACCGGCAGCTCGCACGGCGCTGACCAGCGCTCCGCGCCCTCGGCCTCCCCCGAATCGGACAGCTCGCGGATCTTGGCCAGCTGGGCGGGCGAATTGATCGCGCCGACGTCGGTGTTCTTGTCCAGCGGATCGCCCAGCCGCAGGGTCGCCAGTCGCCTGCGCAGGGACGCGAGCACCTGGTCATAGACCGATTCCTGGACCAGCAGGCGGGAGCCGGCGCAGCACACGTGGCCCTGGTTGAAGAAGACGCCGTTCACGATGCCCTCGACCGCCTGGTCGACCGGCGCGTCGGCGAACACGATGTTGGCGGCCTTGCCGCCGAGCTCCAGGGTGACCTTCTTGCGCCCGGCCGCGCGGGCGATTTCCTTTCCGACTTCGGTCGAGCCGGTGAACGCGACCTTGTCGATGCCGGGGTGGGTGACCAGGGCGCGTCCGGTCGCCCCGGCACCGGTGATGATGTTGACCACGCCGGGGGGAAGGTCGGCCTGCTGGCAGATCTCGGCGAACAGCAGCGCGGTGAGCGGCGTCGTCTCGGCGGGCTTCAGCACCGACGGTGTTTCCGCAGGCCAGCGCGGGGGCGATCTTCCACGCGAGCATCAGCAGGGGGAAGTTCCATGGAATGACCTGGCCGGCCACGCCCAGCGGCTGCGGGTCAGGGCCGAACCCGGCGTGCTCCAGCTTGTCGGCCCAGCCGGCGTAGTAGAAGAAGTGCGCGGCAGCCAGCGGGATATCGACGTCACGGGACTCGCGGATCGGCTTGCCGTTGTCGAGCGACTCGAGCACGGCTAGCTCGCGCGCTCGCTCCTGGATGATCCGGGCGATGCGGAACAGGTATTTCGCCCGCTCCCGGCCCGGCATGACCGACCAGGTCCGCTCGTAGGCCCTGCGTGCGGCGCTCACCGCGCGGTCAACATCAGCTTCGCTGGCCTCGGTAACCTCAGCCAGAACTTCCTCGGTGGCGGGCGAGATGGTCTTGAAGACGCCGTCACCCTTGCCGGGGACGAAATCGCCGTCGATGAACAGCCCGTATGACTCCCGCAGGGCGACGATATCGCGTGATTCTGGCGCGGGCGCGTACTCGAACTTTCCCATTACGAGTCCAGGGTGAAGTAGTCGGGGCCGGAGTACCTGCCGGTGGTCATCTTGGTCCGCTGCATCAACAGGTCGTTAAGCAGGCTGGAGGCGCCCAGCCGGAACCAGTCGGGGTCCAGCCAGTCGTCGCCGACCGTCTCGTTGACCAGCACCAGGTAGCGGATCGCGTCCTTGGCCGTGCGGATCCCGCCGGCCGCCTTAACCCCGACCTGGCGGCCGTGCGACTCGCGGTAATCCCGCACCGCCTCCAGCATCACCAGGGTCACTGGCAGGGTCGCGGCCGGGCTGACCTTCCCGGTCGAGGTCTTGATGAAGTCGGCCCCGGCCAGCATCGCGAGCCAGGAGGCGCGGCGCACGTTGTCCAGCGTGACCAGTTCGCCGGTCTCCAGGATCACCTTGAGGTGAGCCTTTTCCCCGCAGGCCTCTCGCACCGCGGCAATCTCGTCGAAGACCACCTGATAGTCCCCGGCCAGGAACGCGCCGCGGTCGATCACCATGTCGATCTCGTCGGCGCCCGCGGCGATCGCCGATCGCACATCGGCCAGCTTCACCTCCAGGCTGGCCCGGCCGCTGGGAAAGGCCGTGGCCACGCTGGCGACGTGGATGCCGGTGCCCTTCACTTCTGCCGCGGCGACGCTCGCCAGGTCCGGGTAGACGCACACCGCCGCGACCATGGGCACGGTCGGGTCGGTCGGGTCCGGGTGCCTGGCCTTGGCGCACATCGCGCGGATCTTGCCCGGGGTGTCCTGGCCCTCCAGGGTGGTCAGGTCGATCATCGAGATCGCCAGGTCGAGCGCCACCCGCTTCGCGGTGGTCTTAATCGACCGGCTGGCCAGGACCGCCGCGCGTGCCTCAGCCCCGACGCTGTCCACCCCGGGCAGCCCGTCAAGGAACCTTCTCAGATCAGGGCCTGCGATAGTCACCGTAGTCACCGGCTCGCCCTCCGCTCGATGAAGTGGCTTGGGGGATACACACTAAGGCTAGCGAGGAGCGCCAACCTGCTCGCGCTGGTCGCGTACGCGGCGCTCGGCGGCGTGATCTTCCCCTTCGTCGCGGTCCTGCAGGAGACCGGGCCATGACCACGGCCGGCCAGGCGATGCCCGAACTGCAACCACTGGTTGCAGGTAAGCGGCTAACGTGCTACCGTTGGTTGCAGATACAGGGCGGTCGGTGACCGCCGACGCCGACGCGGAGAGGAAGCCGATGCTGATGCAGGGCCTGCTGATCGACAGGGACGTGCTGATCGAGGCGCCGGTCGAGGTGGTGTGGCGCACCATCACCGAGCCCGAGCAGATGACGCAGTGGTTCGCGGACCGGGTGGATCTGGTGGTCGAGCCGGGCGCGCATGGCTACATGGGGTTCGGGGACCAGGGCGGGCCCGTCGTGGTGGAGGTAGTTGATCCCCCGACCCGGTTCTCGTTCCGCTGGAACGAGAACTCACGGAGGCGAGCCCGCGGTCGGCAACTCCATGCTGGTCGAGTTCACGCTGACAGCCGAGGGCGACGACCGGACCCGCCTTCGGGTCCTGGAAAGCGGTCACGAGTCGCTCGACTGGCCCGACGCGGAGAAGCAGCGCTACGCCGACGAGCACCGGGGCGGCTGGGGCGACGATCCTCGGACCGCCTCGCCACGCTGCTTGGAAAACGCCAGTCGAATTGACCACGCAGGCCGATGATGAGCTGTGGTCGGCCATCGCCGACCCGTCTCGTCGGCGGGTCCTTGACCTCCTGGTCGGCAACGGCGAGGCGAGCGCGAGCTGGCTGGCGGCTCAGGTCCCGTTCTCCCGCCAGGCCGTCTCCAAGCATCTGGTCGTGCTCGAGCGGGCCGGCCTGATCAGCCGCCGCAAACACGGCCGGGAAGTGCTCTACCAGGTCGAGGCGGGCCGCCTCGACCAGGCCACCCGGGCCATGGCCGAGCTCGCGGCGCAATGGGACCGACGGCTCGACGCGATCAAGCGGCTCGCCGAGACCGCGCACGCCGAGGCGAGGAAGCAAGCCGGAACGCTGACAACACGAGAGAGGAGACCGCCATGGCGGACGAATCAACCCGAACGGCGAGCGGACACCCGATCGCCAGCCGCGGCGAATGGCGCGCGGCGCGGCTCGCGCTGCTGGAGCAGGAGAAGGAGCTCACCAAACGCAGCGACGAGCTGGCCCGCCAGCGGGCCGCGCTGCCGTGGGTCCCGGTCGACAAGGACTACACGTTCGCGACCGAGGCGGGCGAGGCGACCCTCGACGGTCTCTTCTCCGGTCGATCGCAGCTCATCGTCTACCACCTCATGTTCGGGCCCGACTGGACCGAGGGATGCCCGAGCTGCTCGGCGATCGCCGACGGCTTCGAGGGCATCCGCGCCCACCTTGAGGCCCACGACGTGTCGCTGGTCGCGATCTCCCGGGCGCCGCTCGATCGGCTGCTCGCCTACCGCGACCGGATGGGATGGACGTTCCCGTGGGCGTCGTCGCTGGGAAGCGACTTCAACTACGACTTCCACGTCACGATCGATCCCGATGCGGCGCCGGTCGAATATAACTACCGGGGCCAGGACGAGCTTGAGGCGCGAGACGTCAACTGGAAGGACTGGACCGGCGAGCAGCCGGGCATGAGCGGCTTCGTCCGCGACGGCGGAAGGGTGTTCCACGCCTACTCTGCCTACGCCCGGGGCCTGGATGCGCTCTGGGGGGCATACCAGTGGCTCGACCGGGCGCCGCTCGGGCGCAACGAGGACGGCTACTGGTGGCGGCTGCACGACGAATACGACCAGTGACGCCCGTCACCGGTCGCCCGGCCCGTCGAGAATGACCGCTGCGGCGGCGGTCAGCAGCTGTTCGACGCGGGCGGCGGCGGCGGCCCGGGCGGCGGGAAGCTCGCCGCGGGACCGGGCTGGCTGGACGACCTCGGCGTAGATCTTTAGCTCGGGCTCGGTGCCGCTCGGCCGGATCATCAGGCGCGCGTCGCCGCCGACGTGCCAGATCAGCACGTTCGCGGGCGGGATGGGCTGGCCCGGGCAGCGCTCGGCGCGGCCGCCCGCCAGGTCCACCACCCCGTCGGCGCCCTCGCGGAGGTCGGTCACCGTGACCGGCCGCCCGGCCAGCGCGCGCGGCGGCTCCTTGCGGACACGCTCGACCGCGTCGGCCAGCCGGGCGAGGCCGGCCGCGCCGTCCGCTCGCAGCGACCGCTGCCGGGTGACATGTACCCCGTGGGCCAGCGCGAGGTCGTCCAGCCGGTCGGCCAGCGCCCGCCCTCGGCCGGCTTCTTCCGCCGCCACCTGGAGGACGAGCAGCGCCGCGCTTATCCCGTCCTTGTCGGCCACCAGATCTGGCCGGACCGCGTAGCCGAGCGCCTGCTCGTAGCCGTAGACCAGCGCGCCGTTGGCGCCCCCCGCCCGCGCGATCCATTTAAAGCCCGTCAGCGTGGTGACGCACCGCAGGCCGGCCGCCTGCGCGAGCCGCCGGAGCAGCGAGCCGGAGACGACCGTAGTGGCGACGACCGGGGGAGGTCCGCCGGGACCCCCGCTCGCGAGGCCGGTCAGCACGGCGTGGCCCAGCAGCGCGCCGAGCTCGTCGCCGGTGAGCATCCGCCAGCCTTCGGGACTCGGCAGCATGACCGCCAGCCGGTCGGCGTCGGGGTCGTTGGCCAGGACCAGGTCGGCCCCCTCCCGCTCCGCCGTCGCCGCGGCCAGGTCGAGCACGCCCGGCTGTTCCGGGTTGGGGTAGGGCACGGTCGGGAAGGCGGGATCGGGGTGCTGCTGAGCGGCGACCGGCACCGGGGCCGGCCAGCCGGCCGCGGCCAGCACCGCCCGCAGCGTCGCGTCCCCGACGCCGTGCAGCGCAGTGTGCACGACCTTCAGCCCCGGCTCGGCGGTCGGCCCGCCGCCGTCAGCAGTCGGCGGGC
Source organism: uncultured Actinomycetota bacterium (assembly GCA_963838825.1). Lineage (GTDB taxonomy): Bacteria > Actinomycetota > Actinomycetes > Streptosporangiales > Streptosporangiaceae > Trebonia. Next base: position 254,537 of record CAWISQ010000008.1, on the reverse strand, counting down.
GTCGGCGGCGGCCGGCCGCGACCGCCGTGACGTAGCCGCTCACGGCGTCATCGGCCGGCCTGAAGTCGAACGGCCCCTCGGCCCAGCCCGCGGGCAGCCGGAGCGGGTCGACCGCGTCGATGAAGGAGGCGACGTCGGCGTCGGCGGGCGGCAGCAGCTGCCCGCCGTCGCGCACGTAGACCTTGATCCCGTTGTCCTGGACGGGGTTGTGGCTGGCCGTCACCATCACCCCGTAGGCGGCGTGCAGAGACCGCACCGCGAAGGCGAGCACCGGGGTCGGCAGGGGTCCCGGCAGCATCGATACGCTGACGCCCGCCCGGGACAGGATCCGGGCGGCGTCGGTGGCGAACACGTCGGACTTGGCGCGACCGTCGTACCCGATCACGACCCCGGCCGCCGCCGCGCCCGGGTCCCTGGCGGCGATATAGCGGGCCAGGCCGGCCGCCACCCGCCCGGCCACCAGCCGGTTCATCCGCATCGGACCGGCGCCCATCGCGGCCCGGATGCCGGCCGTGCCGAAGGCCAGCGAGCCCTCGAACCGCTCCGCCAGCTCGACGTCCGCGTCCCGGGCGTCACCCGCGCCCTGCAGCTGGTCGAGCTCGGCCCTCGTCTCCGGGTCGGGGTCGGCCTCCCGCCAGGCCAAGGCCGCGGCCGCGAGGCCGCTCTCCGGTGCCGTCATTCGCGCACTCCCTTGCTGCGTCGCCGTGGGATCAGAACCAATCCTCTCAGGGGTACAACTGGTGCATGAGCGAACTGCTTGGCCGCCTGCAGGATCGGACGTTCCTGCGGGAGGGGGATCATGACGAGCACATCGCCGTGCTCATCGAAGGGCCGGCCGAGGTCATCGAGCCGTCGCTGGCGCCTGCTGATGTGCGGTCGGCTGTCTCGGGCGACTGGGTCAGCGCTCAGAAGAGCGTCGGCGGCCCGGTCGGGAGCGGCTCGGGGAGCGGCTCGAGCTCGGGCACCAGGGCCCGAACGTCGTCGTGGAACCGGCGCGCCAGCTCGAGTGCGTCGACGTTGTCCGGGGTGTGGATGAAGACGGTCGGTGAGCGCCCTTCGCGCAGCCAGCCGGCGACCGGCTCGAGCCAGTGCTGCCAGCCCGCGATCGTGCGGGCGGTGTCGTCCCGGCCGATGTAGCGGACGACGGGCGCAGCGGTGAGGGCCCGCTGTCGCCGGGGCAGCCGCGGCTTCTTGGTCCAGGCCTCGCGTTCGGCCGCGCTCGTCGGCCGGCTCCCGAACAGGACGGTGGTGTCGAACGTGACCCATTCCGCGTCGACGTACCCGAGCGCCCGCTCCAGCTGCTGCTCCGACTGCGGGTCCTCGAAGAACTCACGGTGGCGCACCTCCACGCAGTAGCGGTGCTCGCGCGGGAGCCGGCGCAGGAAGCCGGCCAGAGCGCCGAGGTCGGCCGGGCCGAACGACGGCGGCAACTGGATCCAGAGCGCGTGGGCCCGCGGCCCGAGGGGCTCGATCGCGGACAGGAAGGCGCGCAGCGGATCGTCGACGTCGGCGAGGCGGCGCTCGTGAGTGATCGGCCTCGGCAGCTTGAGTATGAACCGGAAGTCGGGCGCGGTCTGCCCGGCCCACGAATGCACTATTTCGGGAGTCGGCGTCGCGTAGAAGGTGGTGTTCCCCTCCACCGCATTGCACCAGGTCGCGTACGCGCTCAGGCGCTCGCGGGGGGACAGCGGGTGGGGCAGGTAACGGCCCTGCCAGGGTGCGTACGTCCACATCGCGCAGCCGACGTGGAGTTTCATGCCCACGAGGCTACCGGGCCGCGGAAAATCAAAGTGCTTTCCCGCCGACCCGCAGTTACCAACCGGTCATGGACGTGACGTTCACGAAGGATTCCGGCCGCCGGTACCTGATGACGGTCGTCCGCGAGCGCGGACCCGAGCTGGCACCCCGACACGGCCCGGGCTACCACGACTAGCGCCCGCCATTAGCAGGCTGAACCGGCGGCGTCAGCCGTCCAGCTCCGCGCGGAGTTCGGCCGCCGCCGTCGCCAGCGCCGCCATTTTGCCGTCGGCGGACTCGCGCGGCAGGTACTTCATCCCGCAGTCCGGCGCGAGCACGAGCCGGGACGCGGGCACGTACGGCAGCGCCCGCCGGACCCGCTCCGCGATCACCGAGGGCGTCTCGACCGCCGGGTCAGACAGGTCGAGCACGCCGAGAATGATCGTCTTGCCTGACAGCGAAGCAAGAACGGAGCAGTCCAGCGAAGACTGGGCGGTCTCGATCGAGATCTGCTCGACGTCGCAGTCCGCCAGCTCCGGCAGGAACGAGTAACCCTCGGGCCGCTCGTGGATGACGGCGGCATAGCCGAAGCACAGGTGCAAGGCGGTGGTGCCGAGCTCGGTGACGCCCTCGAGCGCCCGGTTGACCACGGCCACCCCGTACTTGGCGGCCTCGCCCGCCCGCGCCTGCAGGTACGGCTCGTCCAGCTGGACGATGTCGGCGCCGGCCGCGAACAGGTCGCGGATCTCCTCGTTGACCGCCTCGGCGTACCCGAAGGCGGCCGCCTCGCGGCTCCCGTAGTAGTCGTCCTGCGCCTGCTGCGCCATCGTGAACGGCCCGGGCACGGTGATCTTGATCGTCCGCGACGTGTGCGCGCGCAGGAACTTCAGATCCTCCACCTCGACCGCGTGACGCCGCCTGATCGGGCCGGTCACCCGGGGCACCGGGTTCGGGTGGCCGCTGCGGTCGAGCGCCGTTCCCGGGTTGTCGATGTCGACCCCGTCGAGCGCGGTCGCGAACCGGTTGGAGTAGCTCTCCCGGCGGATCTCGCCGTCGGTGACGATGTCCAGGCCGGCCTCCTCTTGCGCGCGGATCGCGAGCAGGGTGGCGTCCGCCTGCGCCTGCTCGAGGAACTCGGGGGCGACGCGCCACAGCTCGGTCGCGCGTACCCGGGGCGGGAACCGGCCGGCCAGCCGGTCCCTGTCGATAAGCCAGTCAGGCTGTGGATAACTTCCGACCAATGACGTGGGGAGGAACATGAGCTGCACGTTACGCCCGGACAACCCGTCACGTAAAACGCAGGTCACCTAGTCACCGCCGATAACTGCAGAATGTTGACGGCGCGCGAGACGACCAGGGCGACGGTCACGATCGAGATGGCCGACTGCACGGTCATCGCGATCTTGGCCCACCGGGACAGCGGCATCACGTCGGTCGGGCTGAACGCGGCCGCGTTCGTGAACGCCAGGTACAGGTAGTCGATGAAATGGGGCTCCCAGTCGGGCGGGACCATCACCGGCGGGCTGACCATCTGCACGAACTGGAAGTCCGGGTACTGCTGCGTGTTGAGCGCGCGGGCGGCCGGGCCGCCGCGATCGAACTCCCAGTACCACAGGCCGAACACGATCACGTTGGTCAGCCAGATGAGCGCGCCGGTGATCAGTAGGTGGCTCGGCGTCGTGCCGGTGGTCCCCTGGGTGATGCCGATCACCAGTCTCGCCAGCGACCACAGGTTGGACAGGGTCAGCAGCGCGGCGAACGTCAGCGCCAGCCACCGAAGCGCCTTCGACTCATTATCGATGCGACGCGGGTTGGCAACCGCGAGCACCACGATCAGAACCCCTTGCACAGCGGGCAGCACCCAGAAGGGATGGGCGAGCACCAGCCGGTCAGGCACGGCCATCTGCAGCGCGACGGCCACCGCCGTGGTCACCGTGACCGGCCACCGCAGTTCGCCCTGCGTGCGCCGCTGCCACGCGGGCACCCCCCGGGCCGCGTGCACGGCCGTATCGGCCCGGGCGTGCAGCCACTCGCCGGCCGTGCGCACCTCCTCGGTGTCAAGCCGGCTCGCGACCAAGTGCCCGAGCTCGTCGAGCCGCTCGTGCAGCGAGCGGATCCCGTCCATGACCTCGGGCGAGGCCGGAGGCGCGGTGGCGCCGCCCGGCGCAGGCGCTGATTCCGCCGCCAGACGGAGTCGGCCGCGCCTCGTCGTCGCTCATCCCAGGCACACCTCCAGTGTGGCCGGCCGGCCTGACTAGACCTGCACGTTAGTGCGGGATCCCCGAGATCGCGTCGCCGACCCGGCCGAGCGCCTCCCCGACCCCCACTCCGACCCCCCGGCCGGGAACGGCGGGCGACTCGAGCCGGTCGGCCAGCCGGTAGAGCGCGTAGAGCCCCTGGACGCCCGCCCACCGGGCCGGCTCGGGCTCCCAGGCCCTGCTTCGATGACCGACCCACGGCAGCGCCGTCAGGGGCGACGGTTCGGCCAGTACCAGGTCGGCCAGGGTCCGTCCGGCCAGATTGGCGGCGGCAACTCCCTGCCCGGTGTATCCGCCCGCCCAGCCAAGGCCCGACGCGGGGTTATAGGTCACGGTGGCGCACCAGTCGCGCGGCACCCCGAGCACACCGCACCACGCGTGCGCGATCGGAGCCGAGCCCGCCGCCGGGAACATCCGCCGCAGCACGTCGGTCAGCGCAGCCACGGTCGCTGGATCCGTCTGCCCCAGCTGGTCCAACCCCGAGCCGAACCGGTAGGGCACACCCCGCCCGCCGAGCGCGATCCTTCCGTCGGCGGTGCGCTGCGCGTACATGTACGCGTGGGCCTCGTCGCCGAGCGTTTCTGCCCCGTTCCAGCCGATCTCCTCCCACGCGGCAGGCGAGAGCGGCTCGGTCACGATCATGTGGCTGTTCATCGGCAGCAAGGCCCGCCGCAGCCCGGCCAGGCTGGCGGTGTAGCCCTCGGTGCAGCGCAGCACCGAACGCGCTCGCACGTCGCCGAACTTCGTCCGGGCGACCGCGCCGGCCCCGCTGCCGCCCGGCGGCCCGCACGGCTCGATGGCGGTGACCGGCGTCGCCTCGTAGATGTCGACCCCGCGCCGCTCGGCCGCGGCCGCGATCCCGGCCGCGAGCGCGGCGGGCTGGATGCGGGCGCTGGCCGGCGCGTAGATCCCGGCTAGCGCGCCGGCCACGTTCACCCGGGCGCGCAGCGCGGCGGCGGACAGGAACTCGTACACGTCATCGCCGTCGCCCCACTCCCTGATCGCGGCGACTCCCTCGCGCAGCCGGGCGAGCTGCGACGGCGAGGTGGCGACCGAGAGCCGGCCGCCCTTGACGAAGTCGCAGTCGATCGACTCGGCCTCGCACACCCGCCCGACCTCGTCCACGGTCGATCTGAGCTCGGCCTCGAGCGCCCGCACGCCCGCGACCCCGCCCGGGCCCCGCGCGTAGCGGGCCCGCGACCCCGGCAGCTCGGCCGTCACCCAGCCGCCGTTGCGCCCGGATGCTCCGTAGCCGGCGAACGCCGCCTCGAGCACCACGATCCGGAGCGACGGACGCAGCCCCGCGAGGTAATACGCCGTCCACAGCCCCGTGTAGCCGCCGCCGACGATGGCGACATCCACCTCAAGCGGGCCGGGCAGGGACGACCGCCGGGGCGGGAACCCGCCGAACGCCTGCCACCAGTAGGACACTTCACCGTTACGCATGAGGGTGAACGTACCTCATGCCCCCGCCACCAGGCAGAACCAGGCTGCCAGGGACCCGAGGGGGGAGCCTGGGCGGAGTATCGTCCGGACCGCGCCGACAGGTACCGTCTCAGTCATGCGACTGGGGGTACTCGACGTCGGGTCGAACACGGTGCACATGCTCGTCGTCGATGCGCATCCAGGCGGCCAGCCCCTCCCCGCGTTCTCGCACAAGGTCGACCTATCGCTCGCCGCGCACCTGGACGAGGACAACACGCTGTCGGCGGTGGGCGAGAAGCGGCTGACCGAGGTGGTCGCCGACGCGCTGCAGATCGCGGAAGACACCGGCGTCGAGGACTTCATCGGGTTCGCCACCTCCGCCGTCCGGGACGCGGGCAACGGCGAGGAAGTGCTCGCCCGGATCCAGGAGCGGACCGGCGCCCGGATCCGGGTGCTGTCGGGTGAGACCGAGGCCAAGCTCACCTTCCTGGCCGCCCGCCGCTGGTTCGGCTGGTCATCCGGGCGGCTGCTGGTCGTCGATATCGGCGGCGGCTCGCTCGAGATCGCGGCCGGCCAGGACGAGGACCCGGAGGTGGTGGTGTCGCTGCCGCTCGGCGCTGGCCGCCTGACCAGGGACTGGTTCACCGCCGACCCGCCGCCGCCGGGCGAGGTGCGGGCGCTGCGCAGGCATGTGCGGGCGCAGATCGCCAAGCTGGCGGGCGGCCTTCGCCGCGGTGGCGCAGTCGATCACGCGGTCGGCACGTCCAAAACGTTCAGGCAGCTCGCGCGCATCGCCGGGGCGGCGCCGTCGAGCGAGGGGTTCTACGCCAAGCGGTTCCTCAAGCACAGCGACACCGGCCTGTGGGCCGAGCGGCTGGCGGCGATGAACCGGGCCGAGCGGGCCAGGCTCCCCGGCGTCTCCGAGGGGCGGGCCGGGCAGATGCCGGCCGGCGCCATCGTGGCGGACGCGGTGATGGACCTGATGGGCCTCAGCCAGCTCGAGATCTGCCCCTGGGCGCTGCGCGAGGGCGTCATCCTCAAGCGCCTCGACGTGCTGGCCGACCCGGCCACCCGCACCTGACGCACGAACGACCGATGATGGGCGCCGCCGCAGATCGCGACGGCGCCCATCGGGTCGTGGGACCCGGTGCCTATAGCAGCCGGATGCCCTCGGTGGGCTCATCGGGGTCGATCAGGCCGGTCCGGTTCGGCTGCTCGCGCTTGACCTCGCGGTCGGCCTGCGGGTCGCCCAGGCCGGTCACCGGCGCGCCGGTCGGCATCGGCAGCGAGGACCGCGGCGGGCCGTCCTGCGGGCCGCCGAACCGGCTGGCCCGGTCGGCCAGCGACGGCGGCGGCGGGGGGGTGCCCTGACGTCCGGCCGGGCCGCGACCGCCGGGTGCCATCATCCCGCCGCCGACCGGCACCGGCCCGTCGAAGGGGTCGAGCGGAGGCTCCTGGGCCGCGTGCATCCCGGGCCGCCCGCCAAGTCCCGGCCGGCTGGGGAAGGGCTGGCGATCGTCGTCGCCCCGCTGCGGTGCCGCCGCGCCCGCGGCGACCGTCTCCGGGGCCGGCGGCGCGAGCAGCGCCAGGTCCATCTCGTCGGACTGCTTGTCGTCGTCGGCTGCGGCGTTGGCGGCTTCCTCCGCCTCGGCCTGGCTGACCGCCCGGCTGACGGACTGGTTGACCTCTTCCTCGAGCGACATCCGGGCGGCCTCGGCGGCCACCAGGCCCTGCACGCCGTCGAGGATGTCGGTCAGGCGGCGCACGGTCTCCGCGTGCCTGGTGCTGAGCAGGTTGAGCCTGCGCTCGGCGCCGTCGTGAATGGCGGTGGCGCGCGCGGTCGCCTCGTCCAGGACCTTTTTGGCCTGGGCCTTAGCCTGGGCGAGGGCGGCGTCCGCCTTCTTCCGGGTGTCGCTGGTCAGCCGGTCGGCCTCGGTGCGGGCGGCGGTGCGGGTCTTGTCGGCCTCGGTCCGAGACGCCGAGATGGTCCGCTCGGCCTGCTCCTGGGCGGCGGTCAGCATCCGCTCGGCCTGCTCGCGGGCCTCGCCCCGAACCCGCTCGGACTCCTGCTGGGCGTCGGCCCGCTGCTTGGCGATGTCGTCATCGGCCTTGTTCTTCTGCGCTCGCGCCTCATCGTCCGCCAGCTTGAGGATCTGGGAGATCCGCTCGCTGACCTCCTCGTGCGCGGGCCGGCCGGAGAGCGCCTGCTGGCGCACGGTCGACAGTTCGCGGCGGAGGTGCTCCGAGTCGTCCAGAGTCCGGGCGAGACGCTGCTCAAGCTCGCGGATCTCGTTGTTGCGGCGCGCTACGAAGTCGTCAACCTGGCGGCGGCTGTAGCCGCGCATCTGCATCTCGAACTCTTCGTGCAGCAGGTTCGGCAGGAGGTCACTGTTTTCATTCACGAGATTTGGGTCCTGAGTGGTCTGCGGGGACGATAGTCCGGGAGTGTAGCGATGTCCGGGCCCTACGTGTGAGCTTGAGGTACGCCACGAGCGTGGCGCAGAGCGGTTGACCTGCTCAACTCTGATCCCGGGAGGGTGCTGTCCGCAACCGAAACGGCCGAATTGCGGCTGTGGTATGGCGCCGACGCCGCGGGCGACGTAAGCTGTAATCAGTTAGTTACCCTCAGATACGCGGACATTACATCATGTACCGCGACTAAACGGACATATGGTGCTGGCCGTGACGGTGATGTCAAGGCGCTCAAAGTAAACGGATGTCCGTTATCAGACTCAGATCACTTCCGCCACGCAATCGCGGGATCGTTATCCGGAAGGCGGGTAAAACCGTACGCAAGGGTGGTCTGCGAATGGCTCCGATGGGTCATGCGGAGGAATGGTGTTGCGACGTAATCTGAAGGGCGGGGCAGGAAACGCCCAGCCGATGGAGGTGAACACGATTCCCATGCAGGTTGATCTTCGTGTTCACGACGACGTGGCGCTCGACGAGATCGAGCTCTACACCGACGTGCTCGCCGCCGTCGCGGCCGCCGACGGCCCGCTCCGGCAGAGCGAGCTAGATGCCGCGCTCGGCCTTCGCGCCTGCGGCTGCGCAGCCTCTTGAGCGCCCAGGCTCTACTCTGAAGACGCCGGCGCTCCTGACGACCTAATCCCCGGCGTGGCGGTACATCACATCGGTTGACCAGAGCTCGAAGCCGAGCCCCGTGTACATCTTGACCGCGGCCGGGTTGTCCTCGTCGACGTAGAGCATGACCTCCGCCAGCCCGAGTCGGCGCAGGTGGGCAAGGCCCGCCAGGGTCAGCGCCTTGCCCAGCCCGCCGCCCTGCTGCCCCGGATCGACCCCGACCACGTAGACCTCGCCGACCGGCGGGGTGCCGTCATTCGGCTGGTGCACCTTCGTCCAGTGGAATCCGACGATCCGTCCGCCCCGCTCGGCCAGGAAGAAGCCGTTCGGGTCGAACCACGGCTCGTCCTCGCGCAGCTGCAAGTCCTTGGGCGTCCACGAGCCCTGCTCGGGGTGGTGCGCGAACGCCCGCTGGTTGACCCCCAGCCACGCCGCCTCGTCCTGGCCGGGCACGAAGCTCCGGACCGTGACGCCCGCGGGAAAGGCGGGGTCCGTCTCCGGCGCCTTGGCCAGGGGCATCCGCAGCTGGAAGAGCGCGCGAATCCGGGCGAGGTTGAACTTCCTGGCCAGCGCCGCGCTGCCCGGCAGGTCGCCATGGGCCCAGGTCCGGACGCCATGCCCGTCGGCGGCCGCGAGAACGCTCGCGAGCAGGAACGATCCGTATCCCTGGCGCCGGTGAGCGGGGTGGACGACGAGCTCAGCGGTGATGTCGCCGTCCTGCCCGGCGTAGTCGGGCGCGTCCAGGTGCGCGTACCCGACCGCGGGCTGGTCGCGGGCCAGACGACCGCTCGCGTTCAGCACGAGATCGCGGGCGGGCGGGGTGCTCCCGTGCCTGACCTGGAGGAGCACGTCCTCGGAGAGCGGGCCGACGCCGTCCGCGCTGGCCGCGGCGGACGCCAGCTCGAGGACCGCGGCCACGCCGGCCGGCGAGAGCGGGCCCGATCCGGTGCCCATGGTGGTCACCGGTCGGCCGGGATCACCACGTCCGACTCGAGCACGGCCGGGGACAGGAGATCGGCGCTGTCGCGGTCCTCCGGCACGCCCTTGACCGGGACGAACCGGTAGCCGACGTTCCTGACCGTGCCGATCAGCGCCTCGTGCTCGGGGCCGAGCTTGGCCCGCAGCCGCCGGACGTGGACGTCCACCGTCCTGGTGCCGCCGAAGTAGTCGTAGCCCCAGACCTCCTGCAGCAGGTGCGCCCGGGTGAATACCCGGCCCGGGTGCTGCGCGAGGAACTTCAGCAGCTCGAACTCCTTGAACGTGAGGTCGAGGACCCGGCCGCGCAGCCGGGCCGAGTAGGTGGCCTCGTCAATGGCCAGGTCACCGGATCTGATCTCGTCGGGCGCGTCCGCCGCCGCGCGCATCGCGCGCCGCCCGGTGGCGAGCCGGAGGCGGGCCTCCACCTCGGCCGGACCGGCTGTGTTCAAGATCACATCGTCGGCGTTCCACTCGGCGCTGATCGCGGCGAGCCCGCCCTCGGTGACAATGGCGAGCATGGGGCAGTCGAGGCCGGTCGTGTGCAGCAGTCGGCAGATACTCTTCGCGTGCGCGAGGTCGCGTCGCGCGTCGACCAGGATGACGTCGGCCGGCGGCGCCTCGACCAGCGCGGAGGCGTCGGCCGGGAGCACGCGGACGGAGTGCAGCAGCAGGCCGAGGGCCGGCAGGACCTCGGACGAGGGCTCGAGTACGCCGGTCACCAACAGCAGCTCGCTCACCGGATGCCACCTCCAGTCATGCGGCGCGTGAACGCCATCATTATCTGTATAAACACAAACGGGACCCGGGGGCAACAGCGCCCGAGGTCCCGTTGAAGTGAGGATATCCCGATATGGCCAAGGTGACCATCAGGTACTGGGCTGCTGCCAAGGAGGCGGCGGGGGTTCAGCAGGAGTCGATTGAAGCTATCACTCTCAGTGATCTGCTTAACACGGTTGTCGCCAGCCGGAAACCCGACGGACGCCTGGCGGCCGTCCTCGCGAGATCGTCGTTCCTGGTCAACGCCGATCCGGTGGGTCATACCCCGATGCAGTCGATAGTGCTCGACGATGGCGCGGTGATCGAGGTTCTGCCACCGTTCGCCGGGGGCTGAGCCGGCTCAGCGTGACGGCGATGGCGCGTTTCGCCGACGGCCGGAGTCTCGGCCGGCAGCGGAGAACCGGTCAGCCAAGTACTAAACGTGACGAGTTTCACTCCAGTGAATCACCGTGCACTTTAGAAACATTGACGACAAATGGTAACTGATTGCGCCGAATTGATTGCTTTGCGTGATTGAGACCGGTATATCGGTTACTGTGAGCACCGACCCCGCGAGGGCGGCTCAGCGGAATCTTCCGCCGCCGTTGAACCGCCCCGTCCCCGGCCACGTTCTACCTGATGTGCCGGACGCAGCAACGGCCAGCAGAGAACGCGGAGCCGACGAAGCGTTTATCAGGGCGTTGTACGCCGAGCATGGCGGCGCCCTGCACCGGTATGCCATGCACCTGACCGGAGGCGACGCACAGCGGGCGGAGGACCTCGTGCAAGAGACCATGGTGCGGGCGTGGCGCCACCCGGCGGCCCTGCAGGCCCGCCCGGCGCGCCCGTGGCTGTTCGCGGTGGCGCGCAACCTCGCGGTGGACGCTCACCGCGCGCGGCAGGCCCGGCCGAACGAGGTCGGGCAGTCGGCCTTCGACACCCTGCCCGCGCACGACGACGCCGACCGGACGCTCGAGTCGTGGGCGGTCGCGGAGGCGCTGGCGTCGCTGCGCCCCGACCATCGCACGGTCATCGTCGAGACCTACTACCGAGGGTGCTCGGTGGCCGAGGCGGCGGCCACCCTCGGCATCCCGCCGGGAACGGTCAAGTCGCGCACCTACTACGCGCTCAAGGCGCTCAAGCTGGCCCTCCAGGAACGAGGGCTGGCACCGTGACGACGACCATGGAGTGCCCCGAGGCCCGGGTCTCGCTCGGCGTCTACGTGCTCGGCGCCATCGACCCGGCCGAGCGCGCGCTGGTGGAGGCCCACCTGGCGACCTGCCGGGACTGCCGCGACGAGCTCGCCGGGCTGGCCGCCCTGCCCGCCCTGCTTGCCCGGGTCACGGCCGAGGAGGCCATCGCGCTCGCGGCCGGCGACGGCCCGCCGCCGGCCGGCCAGTCAGGCGGCCGGGAGGCGCCGCCGGAGCTGCTGGCCACCGTGATCGACCTGACCGCCGACCGGCGCAGGCGGCGGCGCTGGCGGGACGCGACCCTCGGCGTGGCCGCGGCGCTGATCGTCGCGGCCGGGGTGTTCGGCGGCCTGCGGCTCGGCGGAAGCCCGGCCGCGCCGCCGGCCGCGTCGGTGAACTACCCCGGACAGCCCAACGGCCCGTGGCAGACCGCCACCACGTCGGCCAGCGGGATGTCCGCGAGCGTGCAGTACCGCTCGATGGGCTGGGGCACCCAGCTCGCGGTCAAGGTCAGCGGCATCCCGGTCGGCACCTCCTGCCAGCTCTGGGTGATCGGCCCGGGCGGCAGCCGGACGCTGGCGGGCGGCTGGGTGACCGACAACCACGAGGGCGCGGTCTGGTACCCGGGGTCGGCCGGGGTGCCGGCCGGCGGGGTGCGCGGCTTCCAGGTCACGGTCGGCGGCGACCGGACGCTCTCCCTGACCGTCTGAACCGCCGCTTATGCGCGCGGTCGAGAAGGTCGGACCGGAAAGTCGCGGACGGCCGGGGAATACCGGCCCGTACCGTCTGCGCTGCTATGTCCGTGATCGGTGGTCTGATTGTGCTCGTGGTCGTCCTCGCCGCGGCATCCGCGGTGGGGTTCGGACTGCGCGCTCGCTCGGGCCGCTTCCAAGAGGCAAGGTCAACCCCGATCTCGGATCGAACGGTCCCGGGCGACTCCGCACGGCAAGCCAGCCCTGGCACCCTGCTGACGGCCGCGGACCTGGGCGCGCCGCTCGGCCTGCGGGCGACCCTGGTCCAGTTCTCGACCGAATTCTGCGCTTACTGCGGCCCCACCAGGGAACTCCTGGCCGAGGTGGCGGGAGAGCGGCCCGGCGTCGCGTTCGTGGAGATCGACGCGGCCGACCGGATGGACCTAACCAGGCGGCTCCGGGTGATGGCGACCCCGACCGTACTCGTGCTCGGCCCGGATGGCGCCATCGAGCGCCGCTCGTCCGGCCAGCAGCGCCGGCCCGACCTGCTCGCGGCCGTCGGCGCGGTGCTCGGCGAGGACGCGGTCTCTTGAGCTTCCCACTGAATAAGGGGACAATAGCCTCCGTATCGGCCGGACCGTCTCGGTCCGCCCGTCGAAGGGTGACAGCGGCGTCGCGGTTGCATAGCATCTGGTCTGTGACTTCGACTTCCAGACCGGCGCAGGTGTTGACCAAGCGCCGTGCCGTCGATTTCTGCCGGGTGACGACCGCGATGTGTACGCGCGCGGTGCCTGCGACTGCCTGAACGGCGCGGTTAAGCCGGGGGCGGGCGGAGCACATAAGCATCTCACCTGCGTCTGGGAGCAAGACATGACCGTAAATTCGCCGGCCATCGGTTCGCGCGGACACGTTTCGCCGAGCATCGACTCGCGCGGGCCTCGCTTCGGCGCGGCGATCACCACCGTGGTGCTCGCCGTGGTCCTGGTCACCGCCGGCAGCTCGCACGCCGTGGCCGGCTGGCTGCTGCTCGCGCAGACGCTGGTGTTCGCGATCGGCGCCCTCGGGGGCCTGCGCTACGCGCCCTACGGGCTCATCTACCGCCGCCTGGTGCGGCCGAGGCTCGGGCCGCCGTCCAAGACCGAGCCGGAGGCCCCGCCCCGCTTCTCCCAGGGGGTGGGCATGGTGTTCGCCGGGATCGGGGCGATCGGCTTCGCGGTCGGGCTCCCGGTGGTGGGGATCGTCTTCGCCGCGTTCGCCCTGGCGGCCGCGTTCCTCAACGCGGCGTTCGATTTCTGCCTCGGCTGCCACATGTACCTATTTATCCAGAGGATCCGGCCAGCCGCTTAAGGCGGGCCGCTCAAGGAGGTTTCTCAGTCATGAGCCGTTCCGACGCCCTAGTGGACGCGGACTGGGTCGAGTCCCGCATCGACACCCCGGGGACCGTCATCGTCGAGGTAGACGAGGACACCAGCGCGTACGACAAGGGGCACATCCCCAGCGCCATCAAGATCGACTGGAAGAAGGACCTGCAGGACCCGGTCCGCCGTGACTTCGTGGACCGGGTGGGCTTCGAGACGCTGCTGTCCGAGCGCGGCATCTCCAACGACGACACCGTGGTGCTGTACGGAGGCAACAACAACTGGTTCGCCGCGTACGCGTACTGGTACTTCAAGCTCTACGGCCACCAGAACGTGCTGCTGCTCGACGGCGGCAGGAAGAAGTGGGAGCTCGACTCGCGCGAGCTCACCCGCGACGTCCCGTCCCGGGCGAAGACCAGCTACACCGCCGCCGAGCAGGACGCCACCCTGCGCGCCCTGCGGGACGAGGTCATCGCCGCGATCGGCAAGCGCAACCTGGTCGACGTGCGCTCGCCCGATGAGTTCTCCGGGCGGCTGCTCGCCCCGGCCCACCTGCCGCAGGAGCAGTCGCAGCGCGGCGGTCACATCCCGACCGCGAAGAACGTCCCGTGGTCGAAGGCGGCCAACGAGGACGGCACCTTCAAGGCCGACCAGGAGCTCACCGCCCTGTACTCCGGCGAGGCCGGGGTCGACTTCGGCAAGGACACGATCGCGTACTGCCGGATCGGCGAGCGCTCGGCCCACACCTGGTTCGTGCTGCACGAGATCCTCGGCCTGCCGAACGTGAAGAACTACGACGGGTCGTGGACCGAGTACGGCTCGCTGGTGGGCGTGCCGATCGAGATCGGGGAGGGCAAGTGAGCGGCAACGATTCCTGCGGCGCGCCAGGCCGGCGGTGTGACCGTCACCAAGGACAAGGCGGGCAAGGAGGCGATCGTCGAGGGCCGCGTGCTCCGCGGCGGCGCCCCGGTCGCGACCGGCTACGCCCGCCTGCTCGGCACCGGCGACGAGTTCGTGGCCGAGGTCCCGCTCGGCGACGACGGGGGCTTCCGCTTCTTCGCCGCCCCGGGCGACTGGACGCTGCGGGTGCTCGCGCCCGGCGGCGTCCGCCTCGAGCAGGCCGTCTCGGCCGACATCGGCCACGTCACCACGGTCGAGTTCGCCGTCTAGCCATAGCTAGTTCACGATGGTGGATCGTTGTGTACACCGGGTGTAGACAACGATCCACCATCACTGCTTTAGGCTTGGCCGGGTGAGTGAGCAGCGGCAGGAATTCGAGAGCGCCCTCGAGAACATCGAGAGCAAGGTCATTGAGCTGTTCGCGATGGTCGGCGAGGACCTCCCGAGCGCGACCCGGGCCCTGCTGAACTGCGACGGCGAGGCGCTGACGGCGCTGATCGCGCGCGACCGCGAGATCGACGCGCTCTACCGCGAGGTCGAGGACCTGGTCAACCGGGCGATCCTGCTGCAGGCGCCGGTGGCGTCGGACCTGCGGTTCCTGCTCTCGGCGCTGCGCATAGTGCCCGAGCTCGAGCGCTCGCATGACCTGGTGGTGCACATCGCCGCCCGGGCCAACCGCATCTTCCGCGGCGACCTCTCGCCGCGCGCGAGCGGCCTGGTCGAGGCGATGGGCGCTCTCGCCTCGGGCATGTGGCGCACGGCCGCCGACGCCTGGTACCAGCGCGACCGCTCGGCCGCGCAGTCGCTGGTGGAGCGCGACGAGGAGATGGACGACCTGCACTCGAGCCTGATCGCGGAGCTCGCCTCGGGCCAGATGTCGGTGCCGGTGACGATGGAGATGACGCTGGCCGCCCGCGACTACGAGCGGCTGGGCGCGCACGCGGTCAACATCGCCCGACGGGTGGTCTACCTGGCCGGCTCGGGCGCCATCCCCAACCCCGGCCCCACCACCGAGTAACAGTAACGGTCGCGGCCAGAGTCAGCCGCGACCGTTACCTCAGGCCGAATTTGCTTTTTACCCGACGCGGCCAGTCACGTAAGCCTGGGTGCGGGAGTCGTGCGGGTCCTCGAAGATCTGCGCGGTCCGCCCGTACTCGACCAGCACGCCGGTGCGGGTGTCGCTCTTGTCGTCGCGCAGCACCGAGTAGAAGGCGGTCCGGTCGCTGACCCGGGTCGCCTGCTGCATGTTGTGGGTGACGATGACGATCGTGTACTTGGACTTGATCTCGTGCATCAGGTCCTCGATCTTGCCGGTCGCGATCGGGTCGAGGGCCGAGCAGGGCTCGTCCATCAAGATCACGTCGGGCTCGACCGAGAGCGTGCGGGCGATGCACAGGCGCTGCTGCTGCCCGCCCGATATGCCCAGGGCCGACTTGTTCAGCCGGTCCTTGACCTCGTCCCAGAGGGCGGCCTGGCGCAGCGACCGCTCGACGATCTCGTCGAGCTTGGCCTTGCCGCGGATGCCGTTGATCCTCGGCCCGTAGGCGATGTTGTCGTAGATCGACTTGGGGAACGGGTTCGGCTTCTGGAAGACCATGCCGATCCGGCGGCGGACGGCGGTCGGGGAGACGGAGCGCTCGTACAGCGACGCGCCCCGGTAGTGGATGTCGCCCTCGACCCGGGCGCCGACGATGAGGTCGTTCATCCGGTTCAGCGTCCGCAGGACGGTCGTCTTGCCGCAGCCGGACGGGCCGATGAACGCGGTGATCTCGTTCTCGTAGACGGTCAGCGAGACGTCGGTGACGGCACGGAAGGCGCTGTAGTAGATCGAGACGTTCCTGGCGTCGAAGACGGACGCGCCGGCGAAGCCGTCGTCCTGCTTCGCCACCGCCTCGGTCGACGTCGCCGGCAGCGTCAGCTTGATTTTCTGCTCAGGCTGTTCCATGGAAATCCCTAGCGCGCGTAGCGAGTGAATCGAGCGGTGACGATGCGGGCGACAAACAACAGGATAAACGCGATCGCGATCAGTGTCAGTGCCGCGCCCCAGGCCCGCGCCTCGGCGCCCACGTACGGCGACAGCGCGTTGCTGAAGATCTGCGAGGGCAGGGAGGTGGTCGCGCCGCTGAACAGGTTCGAGTTGGTCGACTCGACCGCGCCGATGGTGAACAGCAGCGGCGCGGTCTCGCCGGCTGCCCGGGCGATGGCGAGCAGCGAGCCGCTGACGATGCCGCTGACCGCGGCGGGCAGCACCACGGTCAGCGTCACCCGCGACTTGGTGGCGCCGAGGGCGTAGCTGGCCTCCCTGAGGTGGTTCGGCACCAGCCGGAGCATCTCGTAGGTGGACCGGATGATGAGCGGCAGCATCAGGCAGGCCAGGGCGAGCGAGCCCGCGAAGCCCGACAACCCCGAGAGGCCGTGCGGAACCACCCAGACGGTGAAGATGAACAGGCCCATCACGATCGACGGCACGCCGACCATCACGTCGGCCATGAACGAGACCAGCTTGGCGAGCCAGCTCCGGCCGCCGTACTCGCCGATGTAGACCGCGCCGAGGATGCCGAGCGGCACCGCCAGCACCGCGGCGAAGCCGGTGATCTCGAGGGTCCCGACGACGGCGGCGCCCATGCCGCCCTGGCCGAGCGGCATGACGTTCGGCGGGATCGTGCTGTTGGTGAGGAACTGCCAGGAGATCGCCTTGGCCCCCTTGGCGATCACCTCGAAGATCACAAAGCCGAGCGGGATCAAGATGATCACGAACGCGAGGTACATCAGCCACGTCGCGATCTGGTTCTTGCTGCGCCGCCAGCCGCCCGGCTCGCGCAGGTCGATCGTCGGCTGGTCGGAGACGGCGGCCATCAGGCCCCCCTGCTGCGTCGGGCGGAGCGTTCCACGACCGCGCGGGCGATTAGGTTGACGATGATCGTGAGCACGAACAGGATCAGGCCGAGGCCGATCAGGGCGGAGCGGAACTCGCCTGAGGACTCGCCGAACTGGTTCGCGATGACGGCCGGAATGGAGTACCCGGGGACGAACAGGTGCGACGTGACCTGGACGGACGAGCCGATCACGAGGGCGGCGGCGATCGTCTCGCCCATGGCCCGGCCGAGGCCGACCAGGACCGCGCTGACCACGCCGCCCTGGCTGTGCGGCCAGACCGCGCCGCGGATCATCTCCCACCGGGTCGCGCCGAGGGCGTACGCGCCCTCCTTGTCGATCGCGGGCACGGTCGCGATGACCTCACGCGACAGCGAGGTGATGATCGGAGTGATCATGATCGCGAGGATCAGGCCGGCGGTGAAGAACGAGGCGCCGCTGACCGACCCGTTAGACTCGCCGAACAGGTTGTCGAGGACCGGGATGCCGTTGACGCCGGAGGCGATCGACGCGTAGATCGGCTGGATCCACGGCTCGAGCACGAGGATGCCCCACAGGCCCCAGACCACCGACGGCACCACCGCGAGCAGGTCGATGATGGTGACGATGGGCGCCGCCCAGCGGCGCGGCACCACCTCGGTCAGCAGCAGCGCGACGCCGAGGCTGACCGGGACCGCGATGATGATGGCGATGACGGACGTCAGCACGGTGCCGTAGACGAAGGCCATCGCGCCGAACTGGTTGGATCCCGGGTTCCAGACGGTGGAGAAGATCCCTGAGAAGCCGGCCGTGGAGAACCAGTTCGAGCCCTGCTGGGCGGTCGAGACCGCGATGCCGATGAGGATCGCGAGGACGAGAAGGCCGGCCAGCAGCGCCAGCAGCTGGAAGCCTCGGTCGCCGAGAGGCCGTCGGGTAGACAGCGATTCGGCGGACCCGGCCGGCTTGGCCGGGTCCGCCTTCGTCGCCGTGCTCACGACAGCGTCCGTGTGCGAGCTGCGTGGAACACAGGTACCGCCTAGCCGGTGATCTTGCTCAGCTGAGCCTTGGCCGCCGAGTCGATGGCCGAAGGCAGCGGTGCGAGGTTCAGCGGGGTGAGCAGGCTCTGGCCCGGCCCGAGCAGGTAGCCCAGCCAGGCCTGAAGCAGCGCCGCGTCGTTCGCGTTAGGCTGCTGCGCGTAGACGAGGTCCCACGACTGGTAGGTGATCGGGTACGAGGTCGCGCCCGGCTCGTCGACCGCGGCAAACGTCAGGTCGGCCTTCGGCGTGACGTGGGTCGCGGCGGCGGCGGCGGACGCCGACGATGGCGCCACGTAGTCGCCGGCCGAGTTCTTGATCGACGCGGCGGTCAGCCCGGTCGCGGTGGCGGTGGAGAAGTCCACGTAGCCGATCGAGTCCGAGGTGGCCTTGACCGCCGCCGCGACGGCGCTACCGCCGTCGTTGGCGTGGGCCGACTTCGGGAACGAGACGATCGAGGCGGTGCCGAGCGTCCAGGCGCTGCGCGCCGCGTCCACCAGGTACTTGGAGAAGTTCGCCGTGGTGCCGGAGGAGTCCGAGCGGACCTCGAGGTTGATCGAGCTGCTGGGCAGGCTGGCGCCCGGGTTGAGGGCCTTGATCGCCGGGTCGTTCCAGGTGGTGATCTTGCCCGAGAAGATGCCGGCCAGGGCGGTCGCGTCCAGCTTCAGGTCGCTGACGCCGGACACGTTGTAGGCAATCGCGATCGGGCCGATCTGGACCGGGAAGTAGAGCACGGTCTTGCCCGCCGGAACCTTGCCCGCCTCCTTGGCGGGGATGGGCGAGTCCGAGCCGGCGTACAGGACGGTGTTCGAGTAGAGGTCGGTGCGACCGGTGCCGGAGCCAACCGGGTTGTAGTTGACGGTGATGCCGGAGTCGACCGACTTGAAGGCGGAGATCGCGCCCTGCTGGAAGTTGGTCTGGAACGTCGACCCGGCGCCGCTGATCGTGCCGGTCGCCGAGGAGGCGGCGCTCGCGGACGTGCTCGCGGCGGCCGCCGGGGTGCTGGCGCCCGCGGAAGCGGGCGCCGAGCTCGACGATGACGACGAAGATGAGCATGCGGCCAGGGCGATGGCGGCGGCGACAGCACCGCTAGCCGCCACGACCTGCTTGCCTCGGAACTGCATCAGAAATTCTCCTTGTAGTGTGAGCTTTATCGCTCTTCAATTGCCGGCTGTGCGCGTGGATTGTGCCGCGCAAACCGGAGCAACTCGTATATTCATAGGCGGCCCAGATAGCTTCGAGCGAAGGTCGGGTGAATGCGCGGCGTCCGGAAGGTTAACATTTGGTGACTTCGATAGTCCGGGCCGATCAGACCGCTGGCCGCCGGAAGCCTCGCCGAATGTATTCATCGGCCTCAATCAGTGCAGTGAAGAAGTAATCAGTGCGCTGCTGGACTTCATTGTCAGGAATTTTACCGATATGTTGGGTTGATGCTAGCTATGTGCGGTATGAAGTGCCGACAAGCAGGTCGGAGCCTGTCGGACCGGCCTAGCGCCAGGATAGTCCGGCGGCGGCCGGGCGGGCTTGCCGACGCGCGCTACCTCATTCGGACCGGCGTCGGCCAGGTCCGCCCGGACGGGCTCGCCGATCGCGTCGCAAGCGGGGAGGCGGCCGCAGTTTTTCGTCTGCACGCATCGTCGGGCGTGGCAATGGTTTACCCATATGACATTTAGCAGACCAACTTCATTTGCCTGTAATTCAGCTGGAGTTCACCTCTCCTGAATATCAATTAGGGGGCGATGGGGCGGGCCTTGCTAATCTTTTGATCGAGTGTGCGGACGGGCTGGAGGAAACGGTCGGGTGGAGGCCCAGGTGCCCGCTCAGCGCGGGGCGAGTGGTGTGCTCGCCGACCGGATGGCCGCCGCGCTCGTGCACCGCGAGCCCGGCTGGCAGCTGCCGAGGCGCAGCGCGCTCGCGCGCCGGTACAACGTCAGCATGGCCGAGATCGACGTGGCGATCGGTGAGCTCGCCCGCCGGTCGTTGATCCGCAGGCTTCCCGACGGGCAGCTGTACCGCGCGAGCCCGGCCGAGTACCTGATCCCGGTCGAGGGGATCGGCGGCCTCAGCACCCAGCTCGATCCCATGGGCGGCGAGATCAGCTGCCAGGCCAGGCACGTGTCGCAGCGGGACGCGCCGCAGGACGTGGCCTGGGCGCTGGGCGCCCCGGGCCAGCGCGAGGTTCGGATCATCCGGTGCGTGTGGGCGGTCGGGGCCGAGCCGGTCGCCATCTCCACCGCCTACGTGCCCGGGTCGGCGCCGGGGCCGGACGTCGACGACCTGGCGTCGTTCCAGGCGATGCTGCAGGCGCCGCCGGAGGCGACGCCGGGCACGCCGCCCGCGCACGCGCGGGCGGTGGACCTCGAGCTCGCGCCGCCGCAGCCGTCGGTCGCGCGCAGCCTGCGGCTGCAGCCGGGCCAGCCGGCCATCTCGGTCACGATCAGGTTCGACGACCCGGCGAACGGGTCGCCGGTCGGCCTCACCGCGGTCACCCTCAAGCCCGACCAGTTCCGCGTCGTCATCCAGGTCGGGGACGGGCTGCCCCGAGCCGCGCATCCGGACGATTAGTAGGTATCGACACGGAGGGTACATTCCTGGCAACCTAGAGTAGACAACTGCTCAGGTGGTTCCAGGGAGTGCCAGGGATGGGATCGATGCCGCGGCGTGCCCGCCAGCCCATTCCGACGAGCCCGGTTATGCGCCGCCGGCGGGTGATGGCCGGCTGCGCGGTCCTCCTTCTGCTCGGCCACCTGCTGCTGGCCCAGCTCACCCTCGGGCTGGCGGTGGCGTTCACCGTGACCGGACGGGTCAGTCGGTGGCGGTTGTGGTGGCTGACCGGGCCGGCCGCGGCCGGATTGATCTGGGCGCTGGCGATCGGGCCGGGGCCCGCGGCGGCCGGATTCGCGGCCGGGCCCGCGCACATCCTCGGCTACCTCGGCCGGCGGGACCTGCCGGGCGGGCTGAGCCGACCGTCGGGACCGTTCGCGGGGGCCGGGAGCTGGCTGCCCGGGCAGCTGCCGATCGCGCTGATCGCGGCCGCGGCCGAGGCGGCGCTGATCGGCTGGCTGGGCTGGCGGCGGACCGATGAGCAGACGGTTCGGCCGCCGCGTCCCGGCCTGCTGGCGGCGATCAGGACGCGGCTGGCCGCCTCCCTGATCCGCGCGGGCGGCGTGGTCACCAGGCAGGGCTGCGCGCTCGGGGTCGCCCCGGCCACCGGGGCGGTGGTGGAGCTGCGCTGGCCCGAGATGGCAGGCGGGGTGCTGCTGGCGGGGACCGAGGGCCAGCAGGTGACGGTCACCGGCCTGCAGGTGGTGCACGCCGCCCTCCGCCGTCGCAAGCCGCTGATCGTCGTCGACGTCAGCGCCGACACCGCCATCGCCCGCGCCCTGGCCGCGGCCTGCGCGGCGACGGGCACGCCGTTGCGCCACCAGAGCGCCGACGCGGATCTCGACCGGGTCATCAGCGAGCGGTCGGCCGTGCTGCTGTCCGTTGGCTCGGCCGAGCTGGCCGCACGGGCCTGCGCTGACATCAGCGTGCTGGCGGCGGGCCTGGGCCGGATCGGCGTTGACGGCGACGGGCTGATCTGGGTCACGGGCGGCGAGCGGCTGGCCAAATCAGCGGTAACCGCGCTCATCGGCGATGGTCGCGCAGCCGGGTTGGCGGTCGTGATCGGCACCGCGTCAGCGGAGGCCGCGGCGGACCTGGCCGGGCTGGCCGCCGCCCTGCTCGTGCACCGGATCACCGACCCGTTCCAGGCGGTGACCCTCGGCCAGGCGCTGGCCGGCGTCACCGGGATCTCACCGGGGCCGAGCGCGCCGCGACCGGGTGCGGGCGGCGTGGGAGCGGGTGCGGGCGGCGCGCCGGCGGCCCCGGAGGGACTCGCCCCGCGCCCGACGCCATCAGCCGGCATTTTGCCGTCGCTCGGGCGGGGCGAGTTCGTGCTGGCGGTGAACGGGCCGCGACGTCGGCTGGTGACGCGCGGGCGGCTGGTGCCGGCCCGGCTCCCGCGACCCACCGCCGCAGGTCGGGAGCGCCCCTGGCGGAGGCTGCGCTATGACCCCGCGTGATCCGGACGGCCCGGTCTACCTGGGATGGGAGTACGCGACCCGGTGGCCGGACCCGGGTCCGCCGCCTCGCCGCCCGGTGCCGCAGCAGTGGCAGCCGGTGTCGGCCGACTGGCTCGCCGCCCAGCGGCGTGAGGAGAGCCTGATCGACCGGCCGCTGAAGGTCATCGTCGCGGTCGCGCTGGCGCTTGCGCTTGCGCTCGGGGCCTGCGTGGCGGCCGGCCTGCTGCGGGCGATCGTGGCCGCCCCGACCATCGCCGTCTTGCTGCTCGCGGCGGCGGCCGCCGGGTACGCGATCTGGCAGGGGAAGCGGGTGCTGCGGAGTCGGATCGAGGAAGAGCGGCAGCGGGTCGAGCGGCTGCGGGCGGACCAGGAGAGCCGCCACTTCGCCGGGCAGGCCGAGCATGCCCGGCTCGTCAGCCGGTGGCAGCGGCAGCGGTCGGCGTTTGAGACCCAGAAACGCTGGTACGGCGTGCCGGTGCCGTCGGGCATCGACCGGGTGGACGTCGCCGGCGGGACGCTGAGCGGCTGGTCGGCGCTGCTGACGATGGTCGCCGCCGGACGGCTGGCGATGGGCGGCGAGGTGACCGTCATCGACCTGTCGGGCGGCGCGGTCGCGGCCGACCTGGTGGACCTGTCGATCGCGGCAGGCGGCGTCGATCCCGCCGTCTGGGTCCTCCCGCGCGATCTGCCCCGGCTTGACCTGGCCGCCTCGCTCGCGCCTGCCGAGCTCGCGGACGTACTGGCGCTCTCGGTCAGCGTGGCCGAGGACCGAAGCTCGGCCAGGGAGCTGGCGGTCGACAGCGCCATCCTCGAACGGGTCATCGGCGCCCTCGACGGGACCGGACCGGTTTCACTGGGCCGGCTGGCGGCCGCGCTGCGGGCCCTCGCGCAGGTCGGCGATCCGAGCGCCGACGTAACGGCGGGCCTGCTCACCGAGCGCGAGGCGGCCAAGATCGGGGTCCTCTACGGCCAGGGCGCAACCGACCGGGTGGTGCTCGAGCGCGCGCTCGGCATCGAGGCGCAGCTCGGCAAGCTGGCCGAGGCCGGCCGCGAGCCGGCCGGGCCGCGCGGCCGGCTGCGGGTGATCGCGGTCGACCAGCGGGCGAGCGCGCTGTCGGCCAGGCTCCTCGGCAGCTTCGTCATCACCACGCTCACGCACCTGGTGGGGCGGCGGCCGGCCGGCGGCGGGCCGGCCTCGTGGCGGCACACGCTGATCGTGCTCGGCGCCGAGCGGCTCCGTGATGACGTGCTCGACCGGCTCACCGACGCGTGCGAGACGACCCGCTCCGGCCTGGTGCTCGCCTACCGGTCGGTGCCGCCCCCGGTGCGCCAGCGGATCGGCCGCGGGAATGCCGCGGTCGCGTTCATGCGGCTCGGGAACGCGGAGGAGGCGAAGGCGGCCAGCGAGCAGATCGGCGCCGAGCACCGATTCGTCGTCTCCCAGCTGACCGAGACCGTCGGCACCTCGGTCACCGACACGGTCGGCGCGTCCTACACAAGCACGGTCGGCGACTCCAGGTCGGCGGCGTCGTCGACCAGCGACAGCTGGTCGACGTCGGACGGCAGCGGCTACTCGCAGGCGGGCGGCGCCGGGGTCACGCCGTTCGGCGGCGGCCGGTCCCGGTCCGGCCAGACCGGGACGTCGCACGGGACGAGCGAGTCCGTCTCGCTCACCGAGGGGATAAGCACCAGCACCGCCTGGGGGGTGTCGACCTCGCGCGCGACCGGTGACAGCGAGTCGCTCGCGCGTTCACTGCAGCGCTCGCGGGAGCTCCTGGTCGAGCCGTCGGAGCTGCAGCGACTGCCGACCACGGCGATGATCGTCAGCTACGCCGCCCCCGGCGGCCGGCGGGTCCTGCTGGCGGACGCCAACCCGGCCATCGGCGCCCTCCCGGTCTCCACCCTGACCGCGCTGAACGAGATCAGCGAGCTGGCCGCGGCGGACGCGGGCA
The DNA here is from genome assembly GCA_963838825.1 of uncultured Actinomycetota bacterium. Lineage (GTDB taxonomy): Bacteria > Actinomycetota > Actinomycetes > Streptosporangiales > Streptosporangiaceae > Trebonia. Next base: position 230,256 of record CAWISQ010000008.1, on the reverse strand, counting down.
GTCCGGTCAGCGGCGTCGACGGCTGGCCCGCGGCCACGCCCGAGAACGCGCTCAGCCCCAATCTCGGACCGCCGCCGCCCCGGCCGGACTGGCGTCAGGGCAGCAGAAGTTAACGGAGCCTTCACAGCGCCCGGGCCGCTCCGGCCGCGCGGCGGGCGGCAACCGGATAGCATCGGCCGCGATGGACGCGAACACCCACCACCGAACCCGGCTGCCGATACGGGCCAAGCTCGCGACGACGGTCGGCGACGCCGCCGCCTCCGTCTCCCGGCTCGCGGGCAAGGGCGACGGCTCAGTCATCGGCGGTCGAATCGGCCTGCGCCTCGAGCCCGATCTGCTCTCCCTGCTCGCCGCCGGCCGCCAGGTTGTCCTCGTCACCGGCACCAACGGCAAGACGACGACCACCCGGCTGATCACGGCGGCGCTCGCCCCGCTCGGCGGCCAGATCGCGTCGAACATCTACGGCGCGAACATGGACGCCGGGGCGGTGTCCGCGCTCAGCCGGACCCCCGACGCCCGCATCGCCGTCCTTGAGACCGACGAGAAGTACATCCCGTCGATGGTCAAGGCGACCAGGCCCCGGGTCGTGACGCTGCTGAACCTGAGCCGGGACCAGATGGACCGGGCGGCCGAGATCTGGCTGCTGGCCCGGCGCTGGCGGGAGGCGCTGGCGGCCGCGCCGGAGTGCCGGGTGGTGGCCAACGCCGACGACCCGCTCGTCGCCTGGTCCGCGGGCGCGTCCCGGCAGGTCACCTGGGTGGCCGCCGGTCAGGCGTGGCGCGAGGACTCCTGGTGCTGCCCCAACTGCGGCGCCCACCTGCAGCGGGATGGGGACGACTGGTCCTGCCGGGAGTGCGGCCTCCGTCGCCCCCCGGTGAGCTGGATGCTCTACGACGATCAGGTCATCGACCCGTCCGGCCGGCCGGTCCCGCTCGAGCTCGCCCTGCCCGGCCGGGCGAACCGGGCTAACGCGGTGGTGGCGCTGGCGGTGGCGGAGGCGTTCGGCGTGCGGCTGGCGCAGGCGCTGCCCGAGGTTCGCGCCGTAACCTCCGTGGCCGGGCGGTACACGCAGGTCAGCAGGCGCGGTGTCGACATCCGGCTGCTGCTCGCGAAGAACCCGGCGGGCTGGCTTGAGGCGCTCGACGTCGTCGCCCCGGCCCCCGCCCCGGTGCTGCTGGCGGTCAACGCCCAAGGTCCCGACGGCCGGGACACGTCCTGGCTGTGGGACGTCGATTTCCGCCGGCTGCGCGGCCGGACGATCCTGGTCGGCGGTGAGCGCAGGCTCGACCTGGCCGTCCGGCTGGAGGCCGACGAGGTGCAATTCCGCCTGGTGAGCGACATCGACGAGGCGGTCGACGCGGTCAGATCCGGGTTCGGGAATCTTGAGGTGCTGGCGAACTACACCGCCTTCCAGCAGTACCGCACCGCCCTCGGACGGGTGCAGTGATGCCGGGCGGGCCAAGGAAAGGGGCCGAGTAATGCGACCGCTCCGCCTGATCTGGGTCTACCCCGATCTGCTGTCGACCTACGGTGACCGGGGGAACGTGCTCGTGCTCGAGCGGCGGGCCCGGCTGCGCGGCATCCCGGTCGAGGTCGTCGAGGTCAACTCCGACCAGCCGGTGCCGCGAGACGGCGACATCTACCTGATGGGCGGCGGTGAGGACCTGCCGCAGACGCTGGCGACCCGTCGGCTGCTGGCGGACGGCGGACTGCACGCGGCCGCCGAGCGCGGCGCGGTGGTGTTCGCGGTCTGCGCCGGCTATCAGATGATGGGGGTCGAGTTCGGCGGCGCCGACGACACGCCGGTGCAGGGTCTCGGCCTGCTCGACATCCGCAGCGGCCGGGGCGAGCGCCGGGCCGTCGGCGAGATCGTCGCGGACGTGGACCCGGGGCTGAACGTGGGTCGGCTGACCGGGTTCGAGAACCATCAGGGCGTCACCCGGCTGGGGCCGGGGGTGCGGCCGCTGGCCCGCACCCAGACCGGCACCGGCAACGGCAACGGCGACGGGACCGAGGGCTCGTACGCGGGCCGGGTGCTCGGCACCTACCTGCACGGCCCGGCCCTCGTCCGCAACCCGAACCTGGCCGACCTGCTGCTGTTCTGGGCGGTGGGCCCGCTGCCGCCGTTCCCGCCGGAGGCCGAGGAACTCGCCAAGCGCCTGCGGGCCGAGCGCCTCGCCGCCGCCATCCCGACGTTATCTTCCCGGCGACGGCGCTGCCGGCCGCGTCAGTAGACGAGCGCCTGGGCGTCGTCCGCGACCACCTCGGCCACGAAGGTGGCCGAGCCGGCGATCCTGACGCCCGCGATGACGTCGGCGGGGGTCATGTCCCGGCGGGCGGCGCACTGGCTGCACACGGTCACCGTGCCGAGCGCGAGCACCGACGCGAGCAGGTCGGGCAGCGGGGCCGCGTGCGGCAGGGCGAAGCCGTCGGCCCGGCCGGGCAGCGCGAACCAGGCCGCCTCGCCGGTCAGCCACAGCGAGACCGGCACGCCGCTGGCGACGGCGGTCGCGGCCACCGTGAACGCCTGATTGCATCGCTCGGGCTCGTCAGCGCCCGCCGTGACCTTAATCACGAGGTTCCTTGCCACGAGGGAAACTCTAGCCCGACCGGCGCGCCCTCCGGCACAAACCGGGCGCCGGCGACTACGCTCGCGTGCCATGCACGGGATGCTCAGCGCGACGATCTTGATCATCGCCTACGCTGTGGTCGCCATCGCCGTGGGCTATGCGGCGGTCAAGGTCATCCGTGGAGGCCCGCATGACGGATAACGGCATGCCAGCAGACGGCACGTCACCGATTCAACTGCCGGAGGAGCACCCGGCCATCGCGCCGTTCAGCTTCCTGCTCGGCCGGTGGGTGGGGACCGGCAAGGGCGACTACCCGACGATCGAGCCGTTCGACTTCTTCCAGGAGCTGACGTTCTCCCATATCGGCAAGCCCTACCTCATCCACACCAGCCGCACCTGGCGCCTGGCCACCACCGAGGACGGCGAGCTAGAGCGGAACGAGAACGGCGACCTGGTGCGGCTCGAGCCGCTGGCGGTGGAGGCGGGCTTCTGGCGCCCGCAGCCGGAGGGGAAGGTCGAGGTGGCGCTCAGCCACCCGACCGGTATCAGCGAGATCTACTATGGCCAGCTCACCGGCCTCACCACGATCGAGATGGTGACCGACGCGGTGGCCAGGACCGAGACCGCCAAGCCCTACGTGGCCGGCAAGCGGCTGTACGGCCTGGTGCCGAACCAGGCCAAGGAGGGCGAGAAGGACCTCGCCTACGCCTTCGACATGGCCGCCATGGGCCAGCCCCTCACCCCGCACCTGTGGGCCGTCCTCCAGTGGGACTGGATCGACTAGCGAGCCGCGACCCCGCCGCGAAAGCACAGTAAAAACCCCCGGGCGACTCCGCGCTAGGCGCGGGATCGGCTGGACTAAGCCGATCAGCCCGGGGGTCCGGTGTATGCCCTGAATTAGCCCGCCGCCGCCACTGTAAGCAGCCGGGGCCCGCTACGCAGGCCCACTTGGCGGGGGCGGCGGCTAGCTGACAGCCACCTCACAAGTCCGAGGATCATGCATAAATCGGACCACCTCCCTTCCGCTTACTGACGACGCTACGTGAGCCACCCGGTGGTGCGCAAGAGATTTTTTCCGCTGGCGAACCGGACGTCCACGCAGAACTACACTCAATGACATGGAGCATGGTCAGACGCGGAATCGTTCCTGGGACCAGGAGCTTCGGTCCCGCGGCTACCGGGTGACACCGCAGCGCCAGCTCGTTCTCGAGGCCGTCGCCGCGCTGAACCACGCCACTCCGGAAGAGATCGCGGCCAACGTCCAGCGGACCGCCAAGGGCGTCAACATCTCGACGATCTACCGGACGCTGGAGCTGCTCGACAGCCTGGGCCTGGTCGCGCACACTCACCTGAACCACGGCGCGCCCACCTACCACCTGGCCACCGAGGCGGGCCACGTGCACCTGGTGTGCCAGGACTGCGGGAAGATCGACGAGGCCAGCAGGGAGACGATCGCCCCGCTCGCCCAGGCGCTGGACGAGGGGCACGGGTTCGAGACCAACGTCTCGCACCTCACCATTTTCGGACGCTGTAGAGAGTGCAGGGGTGGTGGCACAGATGCTTGACCTGGCGGGCGCCGTCGAGGCGGAGTGGCCGGATGAGGGGGTCGCCGCGCACTACGGCGACCCGATGCGCGAGCAGCGGGTGATGAGCGAGCGTCCGACCCTGATCGACCGGTCCAACCGGGGCGTCGTCAAGGTCATCGGGCCCGATCGGCTGTCCTGGCTGCACAGCCTCACCAGCCAGCACCTGGAGCGGCTCAGCCCCGGCAGCACCAAGCAGGCGCTGGTGCTCAGCCCCCAGGGTCACCTCGAGCACCATCTAACGCTGACCGATGACGGTGCGGCGACCTGGATTCACGTCGAGCCGCACACCGCGGCGGCGTTGGTCGACTACCTCAACTCGATGCGGTTCATGCTCCGGGTGGAGGTCGAGGACCTGTCCGATTCGCTGGCGGTGGCGACGATCACTTCGCCCGATGGCGCCGCCCCGGTGGCCGAAGACGCGGGAGCTGAAGCAGTCATGCAGGGTCCGTTCGGGACCGACTTGATTGTCGAACCGGACGCGATGGGGAAGCTGGCCGCGACCTATCCCGTGGCCGGCCTGTGGGCGTTTGAGGCGGCGCGGATCGCCGCGCATATCCCGCGGCCCGGGCTGGACACCGACCACCGGACCCTGCCGCACGAGATCGGGCTCATCGAAACGGCGGTGCACCTGAACAAGGGCTGCTACCGGGGCCAGGAGACGGTCGCCAGAATCCAGAACGTCGGCCGGCCGCCCCGCAGGCTGGTCTTCCTGCACCTGGACGGCTCGGTGGACCGGCTGCCCGCGCACGGCGCGCCGATCACGACCTCCGGCGGCACCGAGGTCGGGTTCGTCGGATCGGCCGCCAGGCACTTCGAGCTCGGGCCGATCGGGCTCGGGCTGGTCAAGCGGACCGTGCCCGCCGACGCCGCGCTGCTGGCGGACGGGGTGGCGGCCGCGCAGGAAGTGATCGTCTCGCCCGAGGCGGGCGCCAACGTGAAGGTCACGCTGCGGCGCGACAGCGTCCCGCAGCCCCCGTCCGGCCGGAAGATGCTCTAGTCGTTCGCTAGGGTCGAGCGCATGATCGCGATACTTGGCACCGGGAAAATGGGCGAGGCGCTGCTGTCGGGCCTGCTGCGGGCCGGGCGGGCGCCTTCGGAGGTGGCGGTGGTCGTGCGCCGCGCCGCGCGCGGGGACGAACTGCGCGCGGCCTACGGGGTGCCGGTGGTGTCGGCCGAGGAGGCCGCCAAGAACGCGGCCACGCTCGTGGTCGCGGTCAAGCCGCAGGACATGGGCGCGATGCTGGACCAGATCGCGGGCCTGGCGACCGAGTCGCAGCTGGTCATCTCGCTCGCCGCCGGGATCACGACCTCGTTCATCGAGCAGCGGTTCCCGGTCGAGGTGCCGGTGGTCCGGGTCACGACCAACACGCCGCTGCTGGTGAACGAGGGGATGTCGGTGATCTCGGCCGGCTCGTTCGCGTCGCACGAGCACCTCGGGATCGCGGAGGAGATGCTGTCGCCGGTCGGCAAGGTCCTCCGGCTGCCCGAGTACCAGCAGGACGCGGCGACGGCGCTGGCCGGCTCCGGTCCCGCCTACGCGTACTACCTGATCGAGGCGATGGCAGACGCCGGGGTGCTGGTCGGCATGCCCCGCCGGACCGCCCTCGAGCTCGTCACCCAGACCGTCTTCGGGGCGGCGACGATGGCGCGGGACTCGGGCGAGCACCCGGTGATCCTGCGCGAGGCGGTGACGTCGCCCGGCGGGACCACGATCGCGGCGATCCGCGAGCTCGAGAGCCACGGGGTGCGGGGTGCGGTCTTCGCGGCGATCGAGGCGGCCCGCGACCGCGGCCGCGAGCTCGGCGGGTCGTGAAGTTCCTCCCCGCCGTCGCCGGGTAGCCAGATCGCAGGTACGAGTCATATCGGAGGTGCCCGGTGGCAGGGTCGGCTGTGGTGACGTGGGACGAAGCGCTCAGGCGGTATGACTTCGGGCCCGGGCACCCGTTCGACCCGCTGCGGCTGCGGCTGACGATGGCCCTGGCGTCCGAGCTCGGGGTGCTCAGCTCGCCCGCGGTGACGATGCTCTCGCCGTCGCCCGCCACCGACGGCTCGCTGGCGACCGTGCACGACGAGGACTACATCGAGGCGGTCCGGCGCGCGGGCCGAACCCTCGCACCCGACCTGCGGTACGGGCTCGGCACCGCCGACGACCCGGTCTTCGAGGGCATGCACGAGGCGGCCGCGCTCGTCGTCGGCGCGACGACGGCGGCCGCGCGCTCGGTCTGGTCCGGTGACGCGGCGCACGCGGTGAGCATCGCGGGCGGGCACCACCACGCGATGCGCGCGTCCGCGAGCGGGTTCTGCGTCTACAACGACCTCGCGGTCGCGATCAAGTGGCTGCTGGCGGCCGGGGCGGAGCGGGTGGCCTACGTCGATCTCGACGTCCACCACGGGGACGGCGTGCAGGCCGCGTTCTACGACGATCCCCGGGTGCTGACGATCAGCCTGCACGAGCATCCGGCCACGCTGTTCCCTGGCACCGGGCTGCCGGGCGAGACCGGCACCGGGGCGGGCGAGGGGTACGCGGTCAACGTCGCGCTGCCCGCCGGGACCGCTGACGCCGGATGGCTGCGCGCCATCGACGCGGTCGCCCTGCCGCTGCTGCGCGCCTTCAAGCCGACCGTGCTGGTCAGCCAGCACGGGTGCGACGGCCACCGGCTCGACCCGCTCGCGAACCTGCAGCTGACGATCGACGCGCAGCGGCTGGCCGAGGTCATGATGCACGATCTGGCGCACGAGCTGTGCGACGGGCGCTGGCTCGCGACCGGAGGCGGCGGGTACGCGCTGGTTCAGGTGGTGCCGAGGATCTGGACCCATCTGCTGGCGGTCGCGGCCGGAACGCCGGTGGATCCGGCAATGCAGACCCCGGCCCGGTGGCGGGAACTCGCCCGGTCGCTGGGCGGGGAAACGGCGCCGCTGTCGATGACCGACGGAGCGGATGCCCGCTATGTTGCATTTTCGTCCGGTGCGGATCCCGGTGATCCGGTCGATCGCGCGATCATGCGAACCCGAAGTTCGGTGTTTCCGGCGCACGGGCTACTTCCGCAGTTATCTCCGGCGGCCGACCGCCGGTAGCCCACGGCACGCACGTGACGTGCTGCTTTCTGCTTTTTGCAGAGAATCGACAGGCGTCAGAAGGGACTCGGGTCTGCTTGAGCCTCTAGGGTAAGTACATTGAGGCTATTAAGGGTACTTGCTCTTTTCCGTACGGGACTTACCCTGGATACGTACGTGACTGGTGCGCCGAATCCGGTCAGGCGTGCTCGGCATCGCGCGGAAGAGGGCAATGATGGCAAACGAAACTCCCCTAAGCGACGTTAGATTCCTTACCGTCGCCGAAGTGGCCACGATCATGCGGGTATCAAAGATGACCGTCTATCGACTGGTCCACTCCGGCGAACTCGAGGCTATCCGGGTCGGACGTTCTTTCCGCGTCCCTGAGCAGGCGGTAAACCAGTACCTGAGGGCGGCCTTCGTCGGCACCGTCTGAGCAACGGCGCTGGCGGCTGAGGCGGGACCGGACCCGCCGAGGCATCCTGCCAGCGTTGCGGTCTCGCGGGCGTCGGAGGGTCGAAGCCGACGCCTGCGGGACCTCGCTTTCAGGCACCGTCATGGCCTGCTGACCAGGGTCTGGGCGGGTGCGCCGGGCGGGCGACGAGGCCTGGCCGGCCACCGGGCGTCTCAACGGCGTGCGGTACCCGGTACGCTGGAGCACTGCGTGAGCGGTTGTCGTTCACGCGATCTCTAGTAATTCCGGGCGTGTGCCCGCCTTCCGTCCGCCGGTGGGTGATGGCGTGCCCGTCTGCCGTTGTGCCGAGAGGATGGTGGCCTGATGGGCTCAGTCATCAAGAAGCGCCGCAAGCGTATGGCGAAGAAGAAGCACCGCAAGCTTCTGAAGAAGACGCGCATCCAGCGCAGGAACAAGAAGTAGCGCACGTACCGCCCGCCACTGGGCGGGCAGCATGGTTTCGCGGGTGCGCCAGGCGCGTGCCCGCGTTTCCGCGTGCCCGGACTCGGCCGACTGACCGTGAGCGGTCACGGCGGATGTTGATAACACGCCGGTCACAGCGCCCGACTTGCCTGACAATGGCAGTGGGGGCGTGCCCGGTACTGAGATCGGAGCGGATATGAGCGGCAGACGGCGGCGTGACGACGGGTGGGACGAAGGTCGCCGGGATAGGGACGCGCCAGCCGGTCGCCCCGATCCCTGGGCTGATCCCGGCGCCGACGGCGGGCAGAGCCGCGGGTACCCCGCGCCCTCCTTCCAGCCGTCGTCCGACCAGGCCACGTCGTACGACCTGGCCGCCGGCCGGGCCGGCAACGGGGCCGGCAACGGCTACGACTCGTCCGGCTACGATGCCACCGGCTATGGCAGCCGGGCCGGCTACGGGGGCCAGAACGGCGCCGCCAACGGCTACCAGTCCGCTCAGCCGGCCGCTGGGTACGGGCAGGGCGGCTACGGCGACTCCGGATACCGGCCGGGCGGCTACGGTTACGGAAACGAGTCTGGTTACGGCGGCCGGGCTGGCTTTGCCGATGCTAACGGCGCCACCGCCTTTGTTCCTGAATTCATGTCGGCCGATGCCGATGCCGCCGCGTATGATGCGCCTGCCGGCACGCCGCGGCCGATCGGGCGGATTTCCATTTATACGCTGCTTGACGATAAGGTGGCGGAATTCGACCGGCTTGCGGAACGCGCCGCAGAGGGCGTCAGGACGACCGAACCCGATACTCTGGTTTATGTCATCCACGTGGTGCCAAAGGCGCCAATGCAGCGGATCGTGTACGAGATTTACCGGGATCGCGCGGCGTTTGAGAGCCACGAGCGGCAGCCGCACATTCGCCGGTTCATGGCCGACCGCGCGTCCTGCGTGCTCGCCACCAACATCATTGACTTGCGGCTGAAATACGCGAAGGTGGCGGCGCTCGGCGCGGCCCCGGCGGCTGACGCGGCCGGGCAGGCGCAGCCGGGTTCCCGCTCCGCCGGGTCGTCGGCCGCGCCCGGCGACCAGTCCCGGTCTGAGCAGTACAACGGCACCCAGTACGGCAACGGCAGCCAGTACAACGGCGGCCAGTACAACGGCGGCCAGTACGGCAACGGCAGCCAGTACGGCGGCGAGCAGGCCACGGTCGCCCGGCCGCAGTACCAGGCCCCCGCCGCCGCCGCGCCCGCCGCCCCGGCCGCGGCCAGCTTCACCCCCGCCACCGAGGACCGCTACGCCGGCGCCGCCAGCCAGAACGCGGCCGCCGCGGCGGGCCAGTACGCCCCGGCCGGCCAGTACGGCTACGCCGGCGGCGCCCAGGCCGGGAACGGCAGCCAGTACCCGGCGGCGACCGAATACCCTGCCACCAGCGGATATTCCGAGACCGGTGGTTACCCCGGCACCGGCTACCAGGCCACCGCGACCTACCAGGCAAACGGCAGCTACGGCACCGGCGCGGGGTACTCGGGCGGCGGCTATCCCGGCCCGGCGGGCTACTCCGGCGGGGCCGGCCAGCAGGCCGGCGACGGCTACGACGAACGGGTACACGGGATCGAACGGGCACGCGGGGGCGGCCGGCGGCGCATCCTTCACCCCGGCCAGCTCGGCCGGCGGCCAGTACCAGGAGCAGGGCGGCCAGGCGACCGTCGCCTCGCAGCTAGCCGCCGTCCGCCGCTATCGAGAGCTCGGCGCCGGCGCGCCGTCCGACGACGCCAGCGGCTACCAGGCGGGCGGCGAGGCAGCAGGCGAGGGCTACCCGGCCAGCGACTCGGACGCGTCCCGATCGGATTCGACCGAGTGGTCGCCGCCCGGGTACTCCGACCAGCGGTACCGGTCGAGCTAGATGCCGGCGCCGCGAATCACCCTGCTCGGCCGTCCTGGGTGTCACTTGTGCGACGACGCGCGAGAGGTCATCCGCAGGGTTGCCGATGATCTCGGAGTTGCGTGGGAAGAACGTGATATCACGCAATCGGAGGATGACTTGCGTGAATATTGGGAGCAGATCCCGGTTACCTTCGTGGATGGCGTCCAGCACGATTTCTGGCGAGTATCGGAAGACCGGCTCCGTGCTGCGCTGTCCACCCGATAACACGAACACCATGCATTAACAAATTACGCCTTTCCCTGCCTGCACTGGCGTCACATAACAGACATGTGGCGCGTGCTGGCGGTTGTCGGGCGCGGTCCGTTATTCTGGTCGGACGGCTGCGGACTGGTCACGGTCCGTCACCAGCCGGCCGGGCTCCAGGGACTCGGGCGACGACGGCACTTTGTGCATTCGTTCACAAACGACGTATGGTGGGTAGCGGCCGCGACCGGCTCAAGCCGGCCGATAGCGGCCGCAGTCCGTTCGCTCGCCATCGTCATCGTTGCGGGCTCGCGCCACGTGCACGCCCGCCGCAGCGCCGAACCATCCCCCGGGAGCGTCGCATGTCCAGTGCCGCCGAGCTTCCCGGCTTCGCAGCGGAGCCCGGACCGACCGCCGATCGCCCATACCCGGGCGGCATCCCCGAGGCCACCGTCGCCCGGCTCCCGGTTTACCTGCGGGCGCTGTACACGCTGGCCGAACGCGGGGTCTCGACCGTGGCGAGCGACGAGCTCGCCCGGGCGGCGGGGGTCAACTCGGCCAAGCTCCGCAAGGACCTGAGCCACCTGGGCTCGTACGGCATCCGGGGCGTCGGCTACGACGTCGAGTACCTCGTCTACCAGGTGTCCCGGGCCCTGGGGCTGACCCAGAACTGGCCCGTGGTCATCGTCGGCGCCGGTAACCTCGGCCGCGCCCTTGCGCACTACGGCGGGTTCGTCACCAGGGGATTCCAGATCGAGGCGGTCTTCGATACCGACCAGTCGCTGATCGGCAGCGACATCGGGGGGGTTGTGGTCCGGCCCGCGAGCGACCTTGAGACGGTGGTGACCAGCCAGAACATCGCGATCGGGGTGATCGCGGTGCCGGCCGGGGCCGCCCAGGCGGTGTGCGACCGGCTGGTCGCGGCCGGAGTGACAAGCATCCTGAATTTCGCCCCGCTGGTACTTAATGTGCCAGAGGGCGTGGATGTGCGTAAGGTCGATCTATCGATTGAGCTGCAGATTCTCGCCTTCCACGCCCAGCGGCGGTCCGCTGAGCGGTTTGACCAGGCGCCGGATCCGACAGCGGCGGAAGCGTAGGCGGTATTGAGGGTGGGACCCGAACAATGAGCGTCCTCGTCGTCGGACTGAGCCACAAGAGCGCACCGGTCTCGACGCTTGAGCGCGCCGCCGTCAGCGGCGACACGCTCGGCAAGCTGCTGCACGACGTTGCGCGGCTGCCCGACATCGCCGAGACGTTCGTGATCTCGACCTGCAACCGGGTGGAGGTCTACGCCGAGGTAGGCCGGTTCCACGGCGGCGTCGCCGGGGTGTGCGACCTGCTGTCGCGCTACTCGGGCATCCCCGCCGCCGAGCTGACCTCCTGCCTCTACGTGCACTACGAGGACCGCGCGGTCCAGCACCTGCTCGCGGTCTCCAGCGGCCTTGAGTCGATGGTGGTGGGCGAGGACCAGATACTCGGGCAGGTGCGGACGGCGCTGAAGGTGGCCGGCGATCAGGGGACGCTCGGCCGGTCGCTGCGCGACCTCGGGCGGCTGGCGCTGCGCACCGGGAAGCGCGCCCGCGCCGAGACCGGCATCGACCGGCTCGGGCTCAGCCTGGTCAGCGTGGGCATCGACCTAGCCGCGCCGGCCCTGAGGGGCGCGCAGGGAGCAGCCGAGCTGGCCGGTCAGGAAAAGCAGGAAAAGCTTGCATCGAACGGACCCGGGCGGCTGTCCGGGCTCCATGTCCTCGTGGTGGGGGCCGGCGCGATGAGCGGGCTGGCCGTAGCCACCGCTGCCCGCGCGGGGGCGGCGCGGGTGACGGTCGCGAACAGGACCCGGGCCAAGGCCGAGCGGCTCGCGGCCGGCGTAGGCGGCACGGTCGCCGATTTCGACGACCTCGCGGCCGCCATCGTGGCGGCCGACCTGGTGATCTCCTGCACCGGCGCCGCCAACCTGGTGATCACCGAGCCGGTCGTCCGCGCGGTGCTGCCCGTCCGCGACCGGGCGCGCCCGCTGGTGCTGCTTGACCTGGCCATGCCGCGAGACGTCGATCCGGCCGTGGCCGAGGTGTCCGGGCCGGGCGAGGCCGCGGTGAGCGTCATCAGCATGGACACGCTGCGCGGCAGCGGCGAGACCGCCGTCGGGGCCGACGAGGTGGCCGCCGTCCGCGCGATCGTCGAGGACGAGTTCGCCGCCTATGGTTCCGCCGTCCGGGCCGACCGGGTGACGCCGACCGTGGTGGCGCTGCGCGCGAAGGCGGCGACGGTCGTCGACGCCGAGCTCGCGAGGCTGGCCGGACGGCTCTCGGAGGAGAGCGTGAGCGGGCCCGCGCTGGAGGAAATGGCCCAGACGGTGCGACGGGTGGTAGACAAGCTGTTGCATGCACCCACCGTCCGGGTAAAAGAACTCGCGTCGTCGCCGGACGGGGAAGAGTACGCGGCCGCGCTGCGGGTGCTCTTCGATCTCGACCCCCGAACGATCGATGCGGTGACGCACGCCGAAGTCGACTCCCCGAGCATTCCCAATCTGGAGGGGAACCTGTGAACCCGCAACCGCTGCGACTCGGCAGCCGTCGGAGCCCGATGGCGATCTCGCAATCGGGCGACGTGGCCCGGCTGATCACCGAGCAGACGGGCCGCCGGGTCGAGATCGTGGGCGTCACCACTCTCGGGGACGTCAGCCGGGAACCGGTGGCCCAACTGGGCGGCACCGGGGTTTTCGTCAGCGCATTGCGGGAATCCCTGCTCCGCGGGGAGGTGGACTTCGCCGTGCACTCGCTCAAGGACCTGCCGACGGGAGCCGCCCCCGGCATTACCCTGGCCGCCATTCCGGCCCGCGACGATCCACGGGACGCGCTGGTGGGACGGGACGGGATCAAGCTGGCCGACCTGCCGCCGGGCGCGCGCGTCGGCACCGGCGCGCCGCGCCGGGCCGCTCAGCTGGCCGTGCTGCGGTCGGAAGTCACCTGCGTGCCCATCCGGGGGAACGCGAACACCCGGCTGGGGAAGGTGCGCGACGGTGAGCTCGACGCGGTGGTCCTCGCCTACGCGGGGCTGGCCCGGATCGGCCAGACCGACCTGGTGAGCGAGATCTTCGAACCCGACGACATGGTGCCTGCGCCGGGCCAGGGCGCGCTCGCGGTGGAGTGCAGGACCGATGACGCCGAGCTGGTCGGGCTGCTCGCGGCCATCGACCACGCGGCCACCCGGGCGACGGTGACGGCCGAGCGGTCGCTGCTGGCCGCCCTGGAGGCGGGCTGCAGCGCTCCGGTCGGCGCATATGCGACCATTCAGCCGGGTACCGGCCAACCGGGCGCCGGTCGGCTGCGGCTGCACGCCGTGGTCCTCGGCACCAGGTCGCAAACTCCGCAGCCTGGCGCTTTGGACGCGGGCGCGGCTAACGGCACAATAGTGATACGTGAAAGTGGCGAAGCGGACGCAGGCGAAGCGGCCCGACTTGGGCGTGAGCTGGCGGCGCGGATGCTGGCGCTCGGCGCGGCAGACCTGATGCGCGCAGACGACACCGACGGGGATGGTGCGCATGACTGAGATCGACGGTTGGGTTGCGTTCGTCGGCGCCGGCCCGGGCGACGACGGGCTCCTGACGCTGCGCGCGGTGCGGTTGCTGGCGACGGCGAGCCTGGTGGTGGCCGAGGCGGAGGTGGCCGACCGGGTTCGGCACCTGCTGGCCGAGGAGGTCCAGCTGGCCGAGCCGTCCGACGTGGCGGGCACCGCCAAGGTGCTCGCGGTGGCGGCCAAGGCCGGGCAGCTCGCCGTCCGGGTGTTCCCCGGCGACCCGCTGCTGTCCGGTGCCGCCGCCGAGATTCAGGCGTGCGCGAAGGCGAAGGCGCGGTTCGAGATCGTCCCCGGCGTGGCCGCGGCCACCGGCACGCCCGCCTACGCGGGAATCGCGCTCACCGGGGACGCGCCCGGCGAGCTCACGATCATCCACGCCAACGAGGCCAGCCGGGTCGGCTCCAGCGCCGGCACGCTGGTGATCATGGGCGCCGAGACCGCGCCCGCCGACCTGGGCAAGATGCTGATCGCGGCCGGCTGGCCCGACGCGACGCCGTTCGCCATCACCTGGGACGGGACCACGACCGATCAGCAGACGGTGGTCACCACCCTCGGCCGCATCGGCCCCGACCTGAAGGCGGCCGGGGTGACCGTCGCCACCACCAGGGGCGGCGCCATCGCCGTGGTCGGCGAGGCGGCGGCGGCGAAGAACAGGCTGTCCTGGTTCGAGACCAAGCCGCTGTTCGGCTGGCGGGTGCTGGTACCGCGGACTCGGGAGCAGGCGTCGGTCGTCTCCGACCAGCTGCGCGAGTACGGCGCGGTGCCCGAGGAGGTGCCGACGATCGCGGTCGAGCCGCCGCGCACCCCGCAGCAGATGGAGCGGGCGGTCAACGGCCTGGTCACCGGGCGCTACCAGTGGGTGGCGTTCACCTCGACCAACGCGGTCAAGGCGGTGCGGGAGAAGCTTGAGGAGTACGGCCTCGACGCCCGCGCGTTCGCCGGGGTCAAGGTGGCCGCGGTCGGCGACCAGACGACGGCGGCGCTGCTCGACTTCGGGATCAGGCCCGACCTGGTGCCGGAGGGACAGCAGTCGGCCGAGGGCCTGGCCGAGGCGTGGCCGCCGTTCGACGACGTGCTCGACCCGATCAACCGGGTGCTGCTGCCGCGGGCCGACATCGCCACCGAGACCCTGCTCGCCCGGCTGACCGAGCTGGGCTGGGAGACGGAGGACGTGACCGCGTACCGGACGGTGCGGGCCGCGCCACCGCCCGCCCCGATCCGCGAGGCGATCAAGGGCGGCGGCTTCGACGCGGTGCTGTTCACGTCCTCGTCCACCGTCAGGAACCTGGTCGGCATCGCGGGCAAGCCGCACGCGGTCACCGTGATCGGCGTGATCGGCCCGCAGACGGCCAAGACGGCGGCCGAGTTCGGGCTCCGGGTCGACGTGACCGCCACCAAGCCGTCGGTCAGCGCGCTGGTGGATGCGCTGGCCGATTTCGGCGCCGCCCAGCGGGACGCCGCCCTCGAGGCCGGCGAGCCGCTCCGCCGCCCGAGCGAGCGCCGCCGGGGCGGTCGCCGACGGCTACGCTAATACCACCCGGGGGGACGCCCCCCGTACCCCCCGGTGCGAGCCCGATGGCATAACCCGCCTTTATATCGGGCCCGCTGAAGACAGGAGAGGCCGTTGAGTGCGGGTGGGTTTCCTGAGGTTAGGCCGCGGCGTCTGCGCGGGACGAGGGCGCTGCGGGCCATGGTGGCGGAGACTGCGCTGCGGCCGGCCGAGCTGGTGCTTCCGGTGTTCGTCAAGGAGGGCCTGGCCGACCCCCAGCCGATCAGCTCGATGCCGGGCGTTCTCCAGCACTCCAGGGAGTCGCTGCGGAAGGCGGCCGCCGCGGCGGTCGAGGCCGGGGTGGGCGGGATCATCGTCTTCGGCATCCCGGCCGACAAGGACGGCGTCGGCAGCGGCGCCGACGACCCCGAGGGCATCTCCCAGGTGGCGATCTCCGACATCAGGGCCGAGGTCGGCGATGACCTGGTGATCATGGCGGACCTGTGCCTGTGCGAGTACACCGACCACGGCCACTGCGGCATCGTCACCGACGGCGGCCACGTGGACAACGACGCGACGCTCGAACGGTACGCGTCCACCGCGGTCGCCCAGGCGCGGGCGGGCGCGCACCTGGTGGCGCCCAGCGGCATGATGGACGGCCAGGTCGGCGCGATCAGGAAGGCGCTCGACCGGGCGGGCTTCGCCGCGATCCCGATCTGCGGATACTCGGCCAAGTACGCCTCGGCCTTCTACGGCCCGTTCCGCGAGGCGGCCGAGGGCGCGCCGAAGTTCGGCGACCGCGCTACCCACCAGCAGGACCCGGCCAACGTGCTCGAGGCCCTGAAGGAGGTCGGGCTCGACCTGGCCGAGGGGGCCGACATGGTGATGGTCAAGCCGGCCCTGAGCTACCTTGACGTGATCCGCCGGGTGACCGACATGGTCCAGGTTCCGGTCGCCGCCTACCAGGTCAGCGGTGAGTTCGCGATGATCGAGGCGGCCGCCGCCAACGGCTGGCTGGACCGGGACAAGGCGATCATGGAGACGCTCACCTCGATCCGCCGAGCCGGCGCGTCCGTCATCCTGACGTACTGGGCCGAAGAAGTGTCCCGCTGGCTCAGCTAGCGGCCGCCGCCCGCCCGCGCGGCACTGGCGTGGCGCGGGTCACCGCCGTCTGGGCCTGCTGACGCCCCCGGTGGCGGTACGATTTCGGCTATCCCACCCGACCGCATGAGCGGATGCTTTGGCATATCCGTCGGCGGCGTGGGGTCGGTGGACCACTAGGAGTTCGGGGCCTGATGGTAGCGATGATGCGGCGACGAGGCCGACGCCGGGCGGCGCAGCGGCCGCCCGACCTGGGCACGGCGGCACTTGAGTACGCCGCGATGGGCTGGCCAGTCTGCCCGGGGGCTCATCCAAGCGACGGACTCGACGGGATCGGGCTGTCGGAGCCGGGGCGAGCATGCTCGTGCGACCGGGTCGGCTGCCCGGCGCCGGGCGCGCATCCGGTGTCGCCGACCTGGCAGATGCAGGCGAGCGTGGACAGCGAGGTAGTAAGGCAGTGGTGGGAAACCCGCCCGGAGGCGAACGTGATACTCGTCACCGGGCGGGTTTTTGACGTTCTGGACGTGCCCGCGGTGGCGGGGGCGAGCGTGCTCGCCCGGATGGCGGCGGCCGAGGTCGAGACCGGCCCGGTCGCGGTGCAGGGCGCCGAGCGGATGCACTTCTACGTCGCCACCAGGGGCGCCCCGGCCGACGAGGACGAGTGGTGGTCGTGCGGTCTCGACTCCTCGCCGGACATGTTCACCCAGACCGAGGCGCTGCGCTGGCACTGCCGGGACAGCTACGTGCTCGCCCCGCCCTCCAGGTACGGCAGCGGCCAGGACGTACGCTGGGTCCGGCGAGGCCGCCAGGCAGCCGCTGCCGGACGCGCTGCGGCTGCTCGAGTTCCTGGTTGACGTGCTTGAGGAAGAAGGCTAGTTCGTGACTGACCGTTCCGCCGAACTGTTCGCCCGTGCCGTCGAGGTGACCCCGGGCGGGGTGAATTCGCCGGTCCGTGCGTTCGGCCCGGTGGGCGGGGTACCCCGGTTCATCGAGCGAGGAGCCGGGCCGTACCTGTTCGACGTGGACGGCCGTCAGTACGTGGACCTGGTGTGCTCGTGGGGGCCGATGATCCTCGGGCACGCGCACCCGTCCGTGGTCGCCGCCGTGTCGGACGCGCTCGCGCGCGGCACGTCCTTCGGCGCCGCCACCCCGGGCGAGGTCGAGTTGGCGGCGGAGATCATCGCGCGGGCGCCGGTCGAGCAGGTCCGGCTGGTCAACTCGGGCACCGAGGCGACCATGTCGGCGCTGCGGCTGGCCCGCGGCTACACCGGCCGCTCGGTCGTGGTGAAGTTCGCCGGCTGCTACCACGGCCACGTGGACGCGCTGCTGGTCGCGGCCGGGTCCGGCGTGGCCACGCTGGGGCTGCCTGACACACCGGGGGTAACCGGCGCGTCCGCCGCCGACACGGTGGTGCTGCCGTACAACGACGCGGACGCGGTCACGGCGCTGTTCGCGGCCCGCGGCGACGAGATCGCGTGCGTGATCACCGAGGCGTGCCCGGCCAACATGGGCGTGGTCCCGCCCGCCCCCGGCTTCAACGAGCTGCTCAGGTCGCTGTGCGACAGCTCGGGGGCGCTGCTGATCATGGACGAGGTGCTGACCGGGTTCCGGGTCTCTGCCTCGGGCTGGTACGGGCTCGACCGCGTGCGCGGCGACCTGGTCACGTTCGGCAAGGTGATGGGCGGCGGGCTGCCCTGCGCCGCGTTCGGCGGGCGAGCGGAGATCATGTCCAGGCTCGCCCCGGTCGGACCGGTCTACCAGGCGGGCACGCTGTCGGGGAACCCGCTGGCCACTGCGGCCGGGCTGGCCACGCTGCGCGCCTGCACGCCCGAGGTGTACGGCGCGGTCGACTCGTTCGCGGGCGCGCTCTCCAAGCTAGTCTCGGCCGAGCTGGCCGCCGTCGGCGTGCCGCACTACCTGTCGACCGCGGGCAGCCTGTTCACGTTCTTCATCGGCCGGACCGATCCGGTGGCCAACTTCGACCACGCCAAGGACCAGTCCACCACCGCGTACTCCGCGTTCTTCCACGCGATGCTGGACGGGGGCGTGTACCTGCCGCCGTCGGCGTTCGAGGCCTGGTTCACCTCCGCCGCCCACGGCGAGGAAGAGCTAGCCCGCATCGCCGTCGCCCTCCCGGGCGCCGCCCGCGCCGCAGCCGCCGCGCTGGCGGCTCAGCCGGACGCGGCTCCCTGATCGCCGGCCAGGGTGGCGGCGGTCCGGTCAGGGCGGCCCGCGGGCCCGGAGCGTCCGCGGCAAGCCGGTAGGCTGGCGGGGCCATGACTGAGATCACTGTTGTTCACCTGCTTAGGCACGGTGAAGTGCACAACCCGGAGCACCTCCTCTACGGTCGGCTGCCCGGGTACCACCTGTCCGCCAACGGGCGGATGATGGCCGCGGCGGCGGCCGACTTCTTCGCCGGGCGGCCGGTGGCCGCCGTCTTCGCGTCCCCGCTTGAGCGGGCGCAGGAGACCGCGCAGCCGGTGGCCGAGCGGCTCGGGCTCAGCATCACCACCGACGACCGGCTGATCGAGTCAGGGAACGTGCTCGAGGGCAGGTCCGTCAGTCTGGCCAGCCTCGGGCTGAACCCGATGAACTGGCAGTACCTGTGGAACCCGTTCCGGCCGTCCTGGGGCGAACCGTACACCGAGGTCGTCGCCCGGGTGCGCCAGGTCATCGACCGGGCCAGGGACGCCAGCCGGGGCCGGGAGGCGGTCTGCGTCAGCCACCAGCTGCCGATCTGGGTCAGCCGCCTGGCGGCCGAGCACAAGCGCCTGTGGCACAACCCGAACACCCGTCAGTGCGCGCTCGGGTCGGTCACCAGCCTCACCTTCGACGGGGACCAGCTCTCCGGCGTTTCCTACGCGGTGCCGCCCCGCCAGCAGGTCGCCGACCCGGATAGGGCACAATAGGCACGACGTACTACCCCCTGTAGGAGACGGTAGGGACCCGACCCGGTGGTGTTCAAAGCGAAGCGCCGAACGGTCGTCACCACGGCGGCCGCTGTCGTCGTGCTGCTGGTCGCCGCCCTGGTGGTCACCGTGTTCACCCACGGGAACAGCAGCAGCGGCGGCGACGACAACGTGGTGGCCTATCCGGCCGGCCATCGGCCGGCCGCGCCCGAGTTCACCGGAGCCTCCCTGACCGGCACGCCGATCAACTTCGCGAGCTACCGGGGCAAGATCGTGGTGCTCAACATCTGGGGCTCCTGGTGCGCTCCGTGTCAGAGCGAAGGCCAGACGCTCAAGTACCTCGACGAGGAGTACGGCCCGCAGGGGATTGCGTTCCTCGGTGACGACCTCCTGGACACCCCCGCCCAAGCGCTCGCCTTCCTGCGCGGCGTGGGCATCACCTATCCGAGCGTGAACGACGCGAACGGGGCGGTCGTGCAGCGGCTCGCGATCGCGGTGCCCATCAGCGCGACCCCGACCACCCTGGTCATCGACAAGACCGGGCACATCGCGGGAGTGATCGACGGGGCCGTCACCTATCCGGACATGACCACCCTGCTACGAGACGCGGCGGTGACCCAGTGACCGATGTGCACTCGACCACCTCCAAGGCCGCGCCCGGGCCGGAGACTGCCGACCTGGACGCCGAAGCCACCCGTCCGTTCGGAACCGGGCCGGCCGAAGCGTCGCAGAGCGGTGCCGGCGGGGCCTCGGGGCAGTCGGCGACCGGAGCCGGCTGGGGGCGCTGGGCGTGGCGGCAGCTCACCTCCATGCGGACCGCGCTCATCCTGCTCTTCCTGCTCGCGCTGGGCTCGGTGCCCGGCTCGATCCTGCCCCAGCAGGGCAGCGACCCGGCGTCGGTGACGCAGTACTTCACGTCCCACCCGGCGCTCGCGCCGTGGCTGAACCGCCTCGGGCTGTTCAACGTGTTCGCCGCCCCCTGGTTCGCGGCGATCTACATCCTGCTCTTCGCCTCGCTCGTCGGGTGCGTCGTGCCGCGGACGTTCAAGCTGGTCGGCTCGGCCCGGACACCGCCGCCGCGGGCGCCGAGGAACCTGGCGCGGCTGCCGCAGTCGGTGACCTACCCGTCGGCGCTGTCGCCGGACGCGGCCGTCGACGCGGCCGCCTCGGTGCTCGGCGGGCAGCGCTTCCGGCTCCGGCGGCCGGCCGCTGGCGACGCCGGCCACTGGCTGGCGGCCGAGAAGGGGTACCTGCGCGAGGTCGGCAACCTGCTCTTCCACCTGTCGCTGCTCGGCGTGCTGCTCTCGATCGCGCTCGGCGGGCTGTTCGGCTACAAGGCCGACGAGCTGGTCACCGAGGGGCAGACGTTCACCGACACCTCCACGCAGCTGGCCGAGTTCCACCCGGGACGGCTGGTCAGCGGGTCTGACCTGGCGCCGTTCTCGCTCAAGCTGGACAAGTTCACCGCCGACTACATCAACTCGGGCGCGTCGATCGGGCAGCCGGCCGGATTCGACGCCAACGTGAGCTACACGGCCACGCCGGGCGGGGCCGCCAAGAACTACGACATCCAGGTCAACCACCCGCTGTCGGTCGACTCGGTCAAGGTGTACCTGATCGGGCACGGGTACGCGCCCGAGTTCAAGGTGACCGGACCCAACGGCGTCGCCTACGACGAGGCAACGCCGTTCATCCCGGCCAACACCAACACGATGCTCTCCGATGGCGTGGTGAAGGCGTCGAGCGCCTCGCTCGGCTTCGAGGGCGTGTTCGTGCCGACCGCCTACATGGCGAACGGCACCACGCTGGAATCGATCTTCCCGGCCGCCAACAACCCGGAAGTGTCGCTGATCGGCTACTCGGGCAACCTCGGCCTGAGCTCGGGCACGCCGCAGAGCGTCTACCAGCTCGACACCAGCCAGATGACGGAGATCTCGGGCGGGCCGCACCTGATGACCCCCGGCAGCACCTGGAAGCTGCCGGGCAAGCTCGGGTCGATCACCTACGTCGGCACCGCGCAGTGGGTCAGCCTCGAGATCACCTACGACCCGGGGCAGATCCCCGCCCTCGTTTGCGGCATCCTCGCGATCGCCGGCCTGCTGCTGTCGTTCTTCATCCGGCGGCGGCGGGTGTTCGTCCGGGCGGTCCCGGGGCCGGACGGCGTCGGCTCGGTCGTCACCGTCGGCGGTCTGACCAGGACCGACGCCAGCGGCGGGTTCGAGGATGAGTTCGCCTCGCTGGCGGCCGACATCGCCGACGTGTCATCGCCGACAGCGCCAGACTTCGCCGACTGCCGGGCCTGCGGCGGCGGCCGACCACCAGAAGCCTGAGCCTAACAACCAGTCAGAAACGGGAGCGTGAGGCTCGTGTCCGTCAACGCCGGATTGGCGCACGTCAGCACCGACTTCATGATCGCGGCGCTGCTCATCTACTCGCTCGCGCTGCTCGCCTTCGCGGGCGACTACGCCTTCGGGCGGCCGCGCCGCAAGGCGGCCATGCTGGCCGCCAGGCCGGCCGTCGGATCGATCCGCTCAGCTCGCGGCGGTCGGCGCGACCTCGGCGGGCGCGGCTTCGGCCGGCGCCGTGCTTGACGGATCGGATTCGGATACGGTCGGAGGCAGGCGCGTCCGGGCCCGATGCGACGGCGTCCGGCCCGGCCGCCGCGGCTGGGGGCGGCGACCTGACCGGCGCGGCCGCGGCGCGACCGGCGCGGCCGGCCGGAGCGGTCCGCTCGATCGCGGAGGCGGGGCCGTGGATCCGCGCCGCCGCGACGCTGAGCGCGCTCGGCATCCTCGCGCACGTGGTCGCGGTGACCACCAGGGGGCTGGCCGTGCATCGCGCCCCGTGGGGCGACATGTACGAGTTCATCACGGCGCTGACCTGCGTCGCCGCCATCTTCTTCTACTACATCCTGGTCAAGTACCGGGCCTGGGCGATCGGCGTGTTCGTGATGGGCGCGATCGTCATCGCGCTCGGGCTGGCCGAGACGCTGATCTACACCCCGGCCGGGCCGCTGGTGCCGGCGCTGCAGTCCTACTGGCTGTCGATTCACGTCACCGCGATGACCTTGTCGAGCGGCATCTTCTTCGTCGCCGCCATCCTCGGCATCATGTACCTGGTCGTGGAGCGGTACCGGAAGCGGGTCGCGGCCGGGAAGGCCGAGGCTAACGCGCTGCTCGACCGCATCCCGAGCGGGGCGCAGCTGGACAAGCTGACCTACCGCGCGGTCGTCTTCGGGTTCCCGATCTGGACGTTCGGCGTGATGGCGGGCGCCATCTGGGCGGACGAGGCGTGGGGCCGCTACTGGGGCTGGGACCCGGTCGAGACCTGGGCGTTCATCACCTGGGTGGTCTACGCCGCCTACCTGCACGCCCGGGCCACCGGCGGCTGGCGCGGCAGTCCGCTCGCACTACATCCAGCTGCTCGGCTTCGCCAGCCTGCTGACCAACATCTTCGTGATCCAGATCTTCGTCACCGGCCTGCACTCCTACGCCGGAGTCCAGTCAAACCGGTCCCAGCGTTCCCGGTCGATGCGGCGGGCCGCGGTTCCCGCGGCCGGGCTCTCTTCCGGATGCAGTTAGCTCGTGGAGTTAGCCGCGTCAGTGACGCACGCGTCAGCCGCAACGCGCGTCCAGCCCAGCGCGCGTCCTGCGTGCGGATCGCCGGGTCGGTCGGGGGTGCCGTGAATGCGCTGGGCAAGCTGGCGGAGGAACTCGGGATCGTCATCCGGGCCCTTGGGCGCTACCCAGCCGGGCTGCCCCGCCCGCATCGAGCGGCCCGACGGGTGGCGGGACTGGGCCACGTCGGCCGGGCTCTCCGTCGTCCAGGGCGTGAACCAGACCACGTTAGGGCTGTTGCGGTCGATGATCATCAGGTGCGTGGCGGCGGGCGGCCACTGGCTTCGCCCGCCAGTTCCTGCGGGCGATCAGCCAGGCGATGGCGCCCGCGATCAGCGTCACCGCGATGACCGAGCAGCCAGGTGCGCTTGCGCCAGCCCGGGAACTCCTCGGCGGGCGTCAGGGCGGCGTCGGTGAGGCAGTAGAGCCAGCAGCCCGCCAGGAACAGGACAAAAAGGACACCTGACAGCAACATGGCGAAAGCCTAACCTTCACGTTGCTATCGCGCATTCGAAATGCATGTATTTTCCCACCGGTATGTTTAGTCGCGGTCTGTCACCCGGGGTGACGTCGAGGCCGTTTCGGAATACTCTGGGCTTTGGCGCGAAAGCAGGGAGTCAAAGAATGCGGCTACGCCTATTCGAGCGGCTCGGCCGACTCGTCGGTTGGCGTCCCGGATGGCAGGGCGCTGGCAGTGGCAGGCCGGGAGACTCGCGGGCCGACGGCGCGGAGGCCGGCGGCAGGCACCGCAGGGGCGCCGGCGCAGCCACCGGGCCGTCGTCGTCGCAGGCCGCGAGCCTGCGTCAGCGGCCGCCGGCCCCGCCCATGCAGCCCCCGGCCGGCCTGCCGAAGCGCCCTGCGGCCCGGCTGCCGCGGCGATCGCCGCAGGCCGGGCCCGCGCCGCGCAGCGCCAACCCGCGGTCCGGCGGTCCGGCCCGGCCGCCGCTGCCGAGGAACTACTCGCCCGCCGCAGGCGATGCCGCCACCCGCGGTGCCGCCGCGGCGGCGTCGGCCGGGCCAGGATCAGGGAGGCGCCGCAGTTCGGGGCCGCTCCGGTGGAGACCGCCACCCGGGGACAGGACGGCGCCAGCCAGCCGCCCGCGGTCGGCCCCAGGCAGCCCTGGTACCAGGTCGTGGGCGAGCAGGCGGGGGTCGCCCGAGGCCTGCCCGCCGAGAAGGCGCAGGCTAAGCAGGGCACCGCCGCCCACGCGAGGCAGAAGGCGGCCTCGCTGCTCGGCCCCTCGGCCACCCGCGCCCGGCTGGCGCGCGACCCGGCCAAGGCACCGCTGCCGTTCGCCGCCCCGCACCCGCGCGGCCACCGGGCGGCCGTCGACGGTCGCAGGCACTGCGGTCCGCTCGAGTCCATCTTGTGGCGGCAGTGGGACGCCGCCACGACCGCCCCGCCCCCGCAGGCGATCGCCGCCATCGAACGGCTGGCCGAGTTCCCCCGGGCGCTGCAGGAGAAGCTGGCCAACGGGCTGGACGGCATCTACGTGGGCGCGGGCGGAGTGCCCGACCTTGACGACATGGGCGGGCTGCACGGTATCCAGCTGCCGTCGGGCAAGGCGACGTGGGACGCCTGCGCCGGCGCCTACGGAGACCGCAAGATCGTGGTCGGGACCCGGCCCTCGCCGACCCCGGACGTGATGTGCCACGAGGTCGGGCACGCGCTCGACGACCTGGACAGCCCGCCGGGAAAATGGCAATCCGACTCGCCCGAGTTCAGGCGGATCTATGATCAATGTCAGCCATACATAGCAAGTGACTTTCATCGCCAAGGCGGCGGACTTGGGCGTAAGGAGTTCTTCGCCGATTCGTTCGCCGCGATTGCCTCGGCGCAGCGGCCGGCGCTTGTCGATATGCTCGGCGGCAACACGCGGCTCGCGCTCCAGGTCATGCTGTACTTCAACCGGCGTTATGGCATCTAGGGTGAGCTGCGATGTTCGTGATACGACTACCGAACGGGAACCTGCAGGTTCCGCAGACCGCCATCCACACCGGGGATGGGCGGATCATCGGCGATGTGTACGTGGAGATCGGCCCGCAGGATGCCGACTACGCCAGGCTCGCCGCGCAGGCGATCACCCCCGACGAGGCGGAGCAGCGCAAGGACCAGTGGCGGGCCGGCGACGCGGCGCTGCTGCGTGAGTTCCAGGAGTTCGCCAGGCTCGTCGGGGACCAGTACTGGCCCGGTCAGGACGAAGAGCCGGACGAGTAGTCGCGCCGAGCGCGCCCTAGCGGCGGGCGCGCCCGGCCACCGGATGCCGCCCCGCAGGCCGGTGCCCGGCTAGATCACCCGGCTAGGAAGCGGCCGGGTGCCCCTCTGGCGTGATCTCGCTGTCGCCGCGCAGCAGGGCGCGCACCTCGGATTCCCGAAACCGTCGGTGCCCGCCGGGCGTGCGGATGCTGGTGATTCGTCCCGACGCCGCCCACCGCGTGACGGTCTTCGGGTCCACCCGGAACAGGGCGGCTACCTCCCCCGGGGTGAGCAGCCGCTCATTGTTGCCGTCCACGTTCCATCTCCTCGTACTCGGTCGGAGTATGCCCATAGTTTGGCGACAAACGGGTACTTTCTGCCTAGATTTCTGGAAATTAGCCTAGCGATTCGCTTGTCGCTCTGGGTGACTTGCGGAGTATTTGCGGCGCGACGTGGCAATATGCGGGTGTCGAGCCTGCACTAGGGTTACGAGGTGGCTGATCTCGTTTCGCTCGATGAGATACGCGCCGCCGCCGAGCGGCTGCGCGGAGTGACGGTTCGGACGCCGCTGCTCGCGTTTCCCGGCGCCGCGGCGGCCGCGGCGCCGCCCGCCCTGCTGATCAAGCCCGAGTCGCTCCAGCCGACTGGCGCGTTCAAGCTGCGCGGCGCTTACAACGCGATCGCCGCGCTGGTGGCGGACTCGAGGCCGCCGGGCGTGGTCGCGCACTCGAGCGGCAATCACGGATTCGCGGTCGGCTACGCCGCCGCCCTGCTCCGGGTCCCGGCCGCGATCGTCGTGCCGGACACGGCGCCGCCGGTCAAGACCGATCTGATCAAGAGCGTCGGCGCGGAGCTGGTCGTGGTCGCGCCGACCCTCGCGGCGCGGATCGAGGCATCGGCGAGGATCGCGAGCGACCGCGGCTACGCCGAGATCCCGCCCTTCGATGACCGCCGGGTGATCGCCGGGCAGGGCACGATCGGCCTGGAGATCGCCGAGGACCTCACCGCCGGGCCGGGCGCCCGACCTCCGGCCGCCGTCCTCGTCCCGGTCGGCGGCGGCGGGCTGGTGTCGGGCATCGCGGTCGCGGTCAAGGCGCTGCTGCCGGGAACGCGGGTCATCGGCGTCGAGCCGGAGTTCGCCGCCGACGCGCGGGACTCGCTGCGCAGCGGCGCCCGGGTCGCCTGGGAGGCGGCCGACACCGTCAGGACAGCGGCCGACTCGCTCCGGGTGGAGCAGGTCGGCGAGCTCACCTTCCCGCACATCAAGGCGCTGGTCGATGACATCGTGACGGTCAGCGAACGGGAGCTGCTCGAGGCGGTGCGACGCCTCGCGCGCGAGGGCCGGCTGGTGGCCGAGCCCGGCGGTGCGGTCGCCGTCGCGGCGGCGCTGTTCAGGGACCCAGCCGAGCTGGGATTGATCCCAGGCGCAACGGCAGCCCCGGTGGTCGCCGTGCTGTCCGGGGGCAACATCGACCCGACCCTGCTGGCTGAGCTCCTGGGCGGCTCGTCCTACACTGGGTAGTGCTATGAGAACCGCATTTGCCTACACCAGCGCCCGGATCATCATGTTCGGCGCCTCGGTCCTGGTCCTGTTCTGGGCCGGAGCGCGAGGCCTGCTGCTGCTCGGGCTTGCCCTGATCATCAGCGCGCTGCTCAGCTACGTGCTGCTCAACAAGCAGCGCACGATCATCGCCGACAAGCTGAACGGGCGGCTGAGCCGGGTCGGCAAGAAGGCCGGCGAATTCACCCAGCGCCTCAACGAGGGCGCCGCCCTCGAGGATCCGGACGACGCAGGCCGCGTCGACCCCGAGCACGTGGTGACGCCGGACGCGGAAGAGCCCGTCCTCGGCTTCCCCAAGGCGTAGCCCGGGCCAGCCGAGCCGAACTAGCCGGTTAGGCGAGCCAGCCGCCGCGGGTCAGCTGATCGAGCACCGCCGCGACCGCGTCCCGCCTGGAGACGACCGAGGTGTCGATGACCACGTCCGCGTCGTCGGGCGCCTCGTACGGGTCGGAGATCCCGGTGAAGGAGCCGATCAGGCCCGCTCGCGCCTGCGCGTAGAGGCCCTTGCGGTCGCGCGCCTCGCACACCTCAAGCGGGGTCGACACGTGCACCAGGAGGAAGTCGCCGACCTCGGAGACCATCGCCCGCACCCCCGCGCGGGCCGCCGCGTACGGGGCGATCGGCGCGCAGATCGCGATCCCGCCGTGCCGCGCGATCTCGGCCGCCACGTACCCGATGCGGGCGATGTTCAGGTCCCGGTCCTCGCGGGAGAACGTCAGCCCGGCCGACAGCAGCCGTCGCACCAGATCGCCGTCGAGCAGCGAGACGGTCCGGTCGCCGCGCTCAAGCAGCGCGTCCCGCAGGTCGCGGGCCAGCGTGGACTTGCCCGACCCGGACAGGCCGGTGCAGAAGACCACGATCCCGCGGGACGACCTCGGCGGCCGCGCCCGGCGCAGCTCGGCCGCCACGGCGGACGGCATCAGCCAGGCGGGCAGCGGGTCGCCGCGATCGAGCAGCTCGCCGAGCTCGCCGTCGGACAGCTCGCCGCGCTCGAGCCCCGGCTCGATGCGCCCGAGCGGCCGCCAGACCTCCGCCAGCGGATCGTAGGCCCACTCGCCCTCGGCCAGGATCTCCAGGCCGAGCTTCTTGAAGTCAAATTCCGGTTTTCCCGAACGGTCGCGTGGTTCCCCTGCCACCCGTCCGCCGTCTGTCAGCAGCTGGGTCGCCCCGTAGGCGGCGGCGACAACCGCGCGGGCCCGCAGCTCGTCGGCCGGGTCGTCCTGCGGGCGGCAGCGGCACCGGGACGACGAGGGTGCCGTCGGGGAGCTGGCGGGCGGCCGCGCGGACGGCGCGGACCAGCGCCTCCGGCCGGATGACGAGCTCGGCCGGGCCGGCCACCAGCGGCAGCAGCAGGATCCTGGCCCTGAGCTGATCGGCCAGATGCCTGAGCTGGCCGAGCTGACGCTGGCCGAGCGGCCGCCTGGTGGCGAGCGCGAGCACCGGGCCGCTGCCGAGCTCGGCCCGCACGTCGGCCGGCCGCCGCCGGAGCGCGCGGAACGGGCCGTGCTCGGGCGCGCGGAGCGCGGTGACCGGCCCGGCCAGCCGCAGCGCGTCGCCCGGCGGCGTCGGCGGCGGCCCGTTCGGTGATCTCGACCACGGCCAGCGGCGACCCCTCGGGGTCCCGCAGCACCAGCCGGCCGGCGTCGGCGGGACGCACGGCGGCGGGAACGGTGAGCGTGACCGGGATCGGCCAGGGGGTGCCGTCGGCGAGCTCGCCCCGCGCGGCCACGGCGGACAGATCCTCGGCCGTCAGGTACCCGGCCAGCGGGGCGAACGCGCCCGAGGTGAGCAGCTCGAGCTGGCCGAGCTGCTCGTCGCCCGGGGTCCAGGCGGGCCAGTTGGCAAGCTCGGCGGGAGCTCATCGGAGGTGCCCGGGGGGTACCGGGGGTGCCTCCCCGTCCGGCAGCTGAGTCACGTGCGCCTCCGTATCGCGGATGTGGACGACGCTCGCTCGCTCAGACGACGCGGGCGAAACGGTCCATCGGCTTGCGGATCACGTAGAGCAGCTCATCGTGGCTGTCGGTCAGGCGTCCCCCGGGTGAGCCAGGCGATGGCGGCGCAGATGATTCGCATCGACGATGATAGCCCGGCCGGATGATCGGGGCGGTCAGCTCGGTGCCGCGGGTGGCGATGACGAGGCCGCGCAGCAGCGCGTAGGAGGCGATGCCCTCGTCGCAGACCGCCTTCTCGTAGACCGGCCGGAACGGCCCGGGCACGCCCGGGCCGGAACCGGGACCAGACCGCCTTTCTGACCGGGCCGGGCAGCAGCCGGTCGAGCAGCGCCGCCGCGCTGCGCCGGTCGCCGGTCCGCAGCAGCAGCAGGCCGCCCGGCTTGAGCGCGCTGACGAGCCGGTCAAGCACGAGCTCGACGTGGCTGCACGCGCTCGAGCAGCAGCGCGCAGTAGACCACGTCGTAGGCCCGCTGCGGGATCGGGGCGGAGCGCAGATCGCCGGTGATCACGTCGTCGTAGGCGGAGTGCGCCTCCCGCAGCGCCCGCCGGGCGACCGGGTTGTCGTCGTCGACGACGGAGACCGAGATCTCGAAGCCGCCCTCGGCCAGCTCGGCCGAGGCCGAGCTCGCGCAGCGGCGCCAGGCTGCCCGCCTGGAGCAGGCTGATCGGGCGCCCGAGGCAGGCAAGCACGTAGTCGCGCAGCGGCTCGGCAAAGAAACGGTTTATCTTGCGCTGAGTATCGGGAGCGCCACGCTCCGCAGTCGTCATGACTGTATGGTAATTGAATAACTACGGATCGCATCAAGTTTGCTCGATGACTTCTGCCGAGCGCGGACCGATAATGTCCTCTTGGTGCCGTATACGGTGACGCCGTAGACGCTGACCTGATACTTGCCCGGCGAGTCGGGCGGCAGCCGGGTAAACCAGATCAGCACGTACCGGCCGCCGGCTGCGTTCGCAAGCCGCAACTGCACAGTGCCGCCCACGTCGGACGCGCTGGCCGCGACCGGCAGTTCTTCCGCCAGCGAGGTGTCCCCCACCTGAACCCGAACGTCGGTGCCAACCGGGCTGCCGAGAACCAGCTGCACTCGGCTGAGGTTCACCGTCTCGCCCATGTCAAGCAGCAGGCCGGTGCCGGACTGCAGATTGCCGAATTCGGCTGACGCGTACCAGCTGCTGTGCCAGGGCTGCCCGTCGCCGCCGTTGATGACCCCCGGCGCGAGCTCCGCGTGGTCGCCGTCGGACGTGCCGTCGGGGCCGTAGGCGGCGGCCGACGCGATCGTCAGCACTTGGAATGTCACCGGGCGGGGTGACGGGCCAGGGGTGGTGGATGCGTCGGGGCTGGGGACGGAAGTCGCCGAGCGGGCCGAGGCCGTCCCGGACGCCGCGGCGTCCGCGCGCGATGCCGACGGGCGGTCGGCTGACGCCACCCCGCCGGAGATCAGGTCAAAACTGGCCATCGCCACGAAGAGCGCGACCAGGACCGCCATGGCGGCCGTCCACCTTCTGTCTGGCCTCGGCCCATCGGCAGGCCCCAGTTGGGAGTTGCCGTTCGCGTAGCCGCTCACCGCGCCTCCCCCCACTCGGACCGCGTAGTACGTTCAGCCTGACCCACCGCTGGCTGCCACGTCCACCAAGGTTGCCTTTTGTAGGAAAACCGCGACCAGGTTGTCGGGGAGGTATCACGGTTGACTCAAGAGCGGTCTACTACAGGCTGAGGGTCGCGCTGGGCGCAGTGTGACGGTCCCAACTCGGGAGAGCGATGAAAATCCTCGTTGCCGGTGACGGCGGCTACATTGGTGCTGTTCTCGTTCCGCTTTTCCGGGCCGCCGGCCATCAGGTCGACGGTCTGGACCTGGGCCTGTACGACGGGTGCGACCTGGGTCCCGGCCGCCGATCCGCCAGCCCCAGGGTCCGGTCGATATGCGTGATGTGGTGGCTGGCCAGCTCGCGGGCTACGACGCGGTGGTCTGCCTGGCGGCGCTCTCAAACGACCCGCTCGGTGACCTGAACCCGGCTGCGACGTACTCGGTGAACCTGGACGGCACGCTGCACCTGGCGCGCACGGCCAAGGAGGCGGGCGTTGCCCGCTTTCTTTTCTCGTCGTCGTGCAGTCTCTACGGGGCGGCCGGGTCGGCCGCCGTCGCCGAGGACGCGGATTTCCACCCGGTCACGCCCTACGGCGAAACCAAAGTGCTGGCGGAGCGCGAGCTCTCCAAGCTCGCCGATGACAATTTCAGCCCCACCTACCTGCGCAATGCGACCGCCTACGGCTCCTCGACCCGGCTTCGGCTCGACATCGTCGTTAACAACCTCACCGCCGTCGCGCTGACGACCGGCCAGGTCCGGCTGGAGAGCGACGGCACCCCGTGGCGGCCGCTGGTGCACATCGAGGACATCAGCCGGGCGTTCCTGGCCGTGCTTGAGGCGCCTCGGGATTAAGGTGCACGACGAGGCGTTCAACGTGGGCCGCGACGAGGACAACGTCCAGGTGCGCGACATCGCGGACATGGTCCGCGACGCCGTCGCCGGCGCATCGGTCACCCTGGCGGCCAACGCAGGACCCGACCTGCGGGACTACCGGGTGGATTTCGGCAAGCTGGTCGATACCTTCCCGGAGCTGCGCTTCCGCTGGCACGTGGGGGACGGGGTCGGCGAACTGCTCGACAGCTACACCAAGTTCGGGCTGACGTACGACGATTTCACGGGTTCGCGGTACGTGCGGCTGCGCAGAATCAAGGAGCTGCTCGCGGCCGGGGAGATCGACGGGTTGCTCCGGCGGACCGCGTAGCGCGCGCCGGCTACGCCGGCGGCGTGTGCCGCCGGGGTTCTGTACGACTCGAGGGTGGTCGCGTTCACGCGGGCAATCGCGGCGGGCTGTGGCGGGTGCGCGGACGGCGGGGACGTAAACTGAGAGTGGTCTAGGCGTGCGCCCGCATGTGAATCAGGGGCGCCGCGGTCCGGGGACACACGGGGGTTCGTGTGGCCCGGTGCCGCCTGCGGGTGGGCCGCGCCCGCTGTACCAGGGAACCCCGCATACCCGACGTTGGGAAACCATGAGCCTTGCTGGACTGCTCGCTGCCGTAGCCGAAGATCCCCAGCTCCGTACCGCGCTCGCCACCCCTGACACGCCCGGCGCGGGCGAGCGTGACCTCGTCGCGCCGTCCGCCCTGCGGCCGCTGCTGGTCGCCGCGCTGGCGGCCGGGACCGTGGCCCCGGACGGCCGGGGCCGCTTCGTGCTCGCGGTGACCGCGACCGCGCGGGAGGCCGAGGACCTAACCGCCGCGCTGGGCGCGTTCCTGCCGCCGAACTCGGTCGCGACGTTCCCCGGCTGGGAGACGCTGCCGCACGAGCGGCTCTCGCCCCGCTCGGACACCGTCGGGCAGCGGATCGCGGTGCTGCGCCGGCTCGCGCACCCGGGCGCGGCCGGGGACG
Organism: uncultured Actinomycetota bacterium; assembly: GCA_963838825.1. Lineage (GTDB taxonomy): Bacteria > Actinomycetota > Actinomycetes > Streptosporangiales > Streptosporangiaceae > Trebonia. Next base: position 198,212 of record CAWISQ010000008.1, on the reverse strand, counting down.
AGCTCGGCGGGGCGCTCCAGGTGGTGGTCGCGCCGGTGCGGTCGGTGCTGCAGCCGATCGTGGCCGGGCTGGGCGACCTCGAGCCGGTGCGGCTCACGTCGGCGACGACGCCGATCCCGAGGACGTGATCACGCGGCTGGTGGAGATCGGCTACGCCCGGGTCGAGATGGTCAGCAAGCGCGGCGAGCTCGCGGTCAGGGGCGGGCTGCTCGACGTGTTCCCGCCGACCGAGGAGCACCCGCTGCGGATCGAGTTCTTCGGCGACACGGTGGAGGAGGTCCGCGTATTCAAGGTGGCGGACCAGCGCTCCGCCGGCGCCGCCGAGCACGGCCTGTGGGCCCCGCCCTGCCGGGAGATGCTGCTCACGCCGTCCGTCCGGGCGCGCGCGAAGGAGCTCGCGGACCAGCACCCGGCCGTCTCCGACATCCTCGGCAAGATCGCCGACGGCATCACGGTCGAGGGCATGGAGGCGTTCGCCTCCGTCCTCGCCGACCAGATGGAGCTGCTGGTCGATCACCTGCCGCTCGGCGGCGTGCTGGTCGCGTGCGACCCCGAGCGGATCCGGACGCGGGCGATGGAGCTGGTCTCCACCAGCCAGGAGTTCCTCGAGGCGTCCTGGGCGAGCGCGGCCGGCGGCGGCGAGGCGCCGATCGACCTCGGCGGGTCGGCCTTCCAGCCGATCGCCACGATCCGCGAGCACACGGCCGAGCTCGGCATCCCGTGGTGGACGCTGGCACCGTTCGGCCTGGCCGACGGGCGACGAGGCGAACGAGATCCCGGACGGACGGCCCGCCACCGCCCGCGAGGAACTGGCCGACGAGAGTCAGGTGGGCCCGTTCGCCATAAGCATTGAGGCTCAGCCGGCGATGGCCTATCGCGGCGAGACCAGCCGCATGATCGGCGACGTGCGCCAGTGGCTGACCGACGGCTGGCGGGTGGTCCTGGTCAGCGAGGGGCACGGGCCCGCCCAGCGGCTGGCGGAGGTGCTGCGCGGCGAGGGGTTCGGCGCGCGGCTTGGCGACATCGAGGCCGAGCCCGAGGGCGGCATTCCCTACGTCTCGACCGGCGAGCTGCGCCAGGGGTTCAGCTGGCCGGCGGTGAAGCTGGCGGTGCTGACCGAGGCGGACTTCGCCGCCCGCGGCGCCTCCCGGCCCGGTACGCGAGACGAGCGGCGGCTGCCGTCCGCCCGGCGGCGCGGCGGGGTCGACCCGCTGCAGCTGCGGGCGGGCGACTACGTGGTGCACGAGCAGCACGGGGTCGGCCGATTCGTCGAGATGACAAGCAGGACCGCGGCCGGGGCGACCCGCGAGTACCTGGTCCTCGAGTACGCCGCGGCCAAGCGGGGGCATCCGCCTGACCGGCTGTACGTGCCGACCGACCAGCTCGACGAGGTCACCAAGTACGTCGGCGGCGAAGCGCCCGCCCTGCACCGCCTCGGCGGCGCGGACTGGGCCAAGACCAAGGGCCGGGCGCGCAAGGCGGTCCGCGAGATCGCGGCCGAGCTGATCCGGCTGTACTCGGCCCGGATGGCCTCGCCCGGCTACGCGTTCGGGCCCGACACGCCGTGGCAGCGGGAGCTTGAGGACGCGTTCCCGTACGTGGAGACGCCCGACCAGCTCTCGGCGATCGACGAGGTCAAGCTCGACATGGAGAAGCCGGTCCCGATGGACCGGCTGATCTGCGGCGACGTGGGATACGGCAAGACCGAGATCGCGGTCAGGGCCGCGTTCAAGGCGGTCCAGGACGGCAAGCAGGTGGCGGTGCTGGTGCCGACCACGCTGCTGGCGCAGCAGCACTTCAACACGTTCTCAGAGCGGTACGCGCCGTTCCCGGTGTCGGTCAAGCCGATGTCGCGATTCCAGACCGCGGGCGAGGTGGCGGAGACCCAGCGCGGGCTCGCCGACGGGACCGTGGACCTGGTCATCGGCACCCACCGGCTGCTGTCGCCGGAGACCAGGTTCAAGCGCCTCGGCCTGGTCATCATCGACGAGGAGCAGCGGTTCGGGGTCGAGCACAAGGAGTACCTGAAGCGGCTGCGGACCGAGGTGGACGTGCTCGCGATGTCGGCCACGCCGATCCCGCGCACGCTGGAGATGGGCGTGGCCGGGATTCGGGAGATGTCCACGATCCTGACGCCGCCCGAGGAACGGCATCCGGTGCTGACGTTCGTCGGCGGGTACGACGAGAAGCAGATCGCGGCCGCGATCAGGCGCGAACTGCTCCGCGACGGCCAGGTCTTCTTCGTGCACAACCGGGTGCAGTCGATCAGGAAGGTCGCCTCGCGGCTGGCCGAGCTCGTGCCGGAGGCGCGCATCCAGGTCGCGCACGGGCAGATGAACGAGCACGAGCTCGAGAAGATCATGGTGGACTTCTGGGACCGGTCGTTCGACGTGCTGGTGGCGACGACCATCGTGGAGAGCGGGCTCGACATCCCGAACGCGAACACGCTGATCGTGGACCGGGCCGACGCGGCCGGGCTGTCCCAGCTGCACCAGCTCCGCGGCCGGGTCGGGCGCGGCCGGGAGCGGGCGTACGCCTATTTCCTCTACCCGTCGGAGAAACCGCTGACCGAGACCGCGCATGAGCGGCTGGCGACGGTCGCGCAGCACACCGAGATCGGCGCGGGCATGTACGTCGCGCTCAAGGACCTGGAGATCCGCGGCGCCGGGAACCTGCTCGGCGGCGAGCAGTCGGGGCACATCGCCGGCGTTGGCTTCGACCTCTACATCCGGATGATCGGCGAGGCCGTCCGCGAGCTGAAGGACGACGCTCCGCCCGAGCGGCCCGACGTCCGGGTCGAGCTCCCGGTGAACGCGCACATCCCGCACGACTACGTGCCGGGCGAGCGGCTGCGACTGGCCGCCTACACGTCGATCGCGGCCATCGACAGCGAGGACGACGTGATCGCGGTCCGCGACGAGCTGCGCGACCGCTACGGCGAGCTCCCGCTGCCGGTGGTGACCCTGCTCGACGTGGCGCGGCTGCGGTCGGCGGCGCGGCGCGTCGGCCTGACCGATATCACCCTGCAGGGGTCGCACGTGCGGTTCGCCCCGGTCGAGCTGCCCGACTCCCGTGTGGTCCGAGTTCAGCGGCTATACCCGAAGACAATCCTCAAGCCGGCGGTGCGTACCATGCTGGTACCGGTGCCGAAGGCCGGGGCATCCAGCGGCGGCTTCGGCGGGGAGCCGCTGCGCGACACCGAGCTGCTCGCTTGGTGCGCGGAGGTCGTCCGTTCGGTACTGTCCGATTCGTAGATTTCAGCTGTGATTGAAGTGTTGGAAGGGACCGTCTGTGTTTGGCAGGGCTGTGTTTGGCCGGGCTGTGCCCGCTAAGAAGACCAGTCGCGGGCTCGCGCTTGGCGCGGCCGGCCTTGGCGCTTGCATGCTGATCGCCGCGTGCTCACCGGTGCAGGCGGGGTCGGCCGCGGTCGTCGGCAACCAGCGGATCACCAGCTCATCGCTCGACCAGCAGGTCTCGAACCTGCAGGGGGCGATCAAGTCGTACAACGGCCAGGTCTCGCTCACCAGCGCGGAGCAGCCCCGAGCGGTGCTGACGTGGCTGATCAGGTTCTCCGTCATGGACCAGGTGGCGGCGGACAACAGCATCTCGGTCACGCAGGCGCAATCGCAGGCGGGCCTGTCCGAGATCCAGTCCGAGGCCGCGTCGTCCGCCTCCCAGGAGGGCTACAGCAGCGCGACGGCGCTGTTCCTCAGCAACGGGATCTCGCCGCAGATGCTGCCCCAGCTCGGCACCTGGGTCGCCCAGGAGAGCGCGTACCAGACCAAGGCCAACGGCGGCAAGCAGGTGACCAGCCAGGCCGAGAGCACCGCGGTCACGGCGAAGTACAACAAGGCCGAGTGCCAGGCCGCCAAGTCGCTGAACATCCAGGTCAGCCCCCAGTTCGGCCGGTTCGACTACAGCCAGTACTCGGTGGTGCCCGCGACCAGCGCGCTATCGGCGCCAGCGGGGGTGCCGTCGCCCGCCTCCACCACGGGGCTCACCCCGGCGTGCTGAGGTGACCAGCCCGGCCGACGTCCCTCGCGCCGAGCGCCGAGTGCCGTCCGGCCGACGTGCCGGGTGCGCGACTGCTCGAGCTGGTCGCGATCGTGGACACGCTGCGCCGGTCCTGCCCCTGGGACCGGGAGCAGACGCACGCCTCGCTGCTGCGCTACCTGCTTGAGGAGGCGTACGAGGCGGCGGAGACGATCGAGGCCGACGACATGCCCGCGCTCCGCGAGGAGATCGGCGACGTGCTGTTCCAGGTGCTCTTCCACGCCCGGATCGCGTCGGAGCGGTCCGCCGCCGACGGCGGCTTCACCATCGATGACGTGGCCGACACCCTCGCCGCGAAGTTGATCAGGCGGCATCCGCACGTGTTCGCCGGGGTGTCGGTCTCGTCGGCGGCGGACGTCAACGCGAACTGGGAAGAGATCAAGAAGGCGGAGCGGGCGCAGAAGTCGGCCGAGACCGGGTCCGGCCCGCCGTCCGCGCTCGACGGGGTGGTGTTCGGGCAGCCCGCGCTCTCGCTGGCCGCGCAATTGCAGCGACGGGCGGCGCGGGCGGGCTTTCCGGTATCGCTGCCGTCATCGGCCGAAGACGCACGGCGGCGGAAAATCTTGGCGAGGAGCTGTTTCGTCTGGTGGCGAGGGCATCCGAGGCCGGAATTGACCCAGAATTGGAATTGCGTTCTGCGGCCAGGCGGTACGCGGACCTGATGCGTTCGTGGGAGCGATCGGGCTCCCGGCGGCTGTCGGATCCTGATGGAGACTGATTAATCCTCACCAATCTCAACCAAGATCAGTATTAACATCAGTCCCAATTAGTTGATCGATGTTCGATTCTGAATCAAAATCGGTCACATGATTATTCGATTACGATCTAAAAAGTTCCTTATGTGCCCGCCTTGTTGCAGGAGGTGTCGCAGCGTACGTAGAAATAATTCGTACGTGAGAGCGACCGGCCTACGTCGGCGTTGTCGGTCTCTGAATCCGCTAGTGAAACGCGCCTTCTGATGAGATCTCTGTGCATACATCATTGCCCATATCCCCCGCCAAGACAGGGCTGGACTGATTGGCTTTTCTCAAGTTATCGTGTCAACCGAGAACGGGAACCAAACGTCTAGTTAACGAGAGGGGCTCCTCGAGCCTGGTCTTCGTTCCAGAGGGGCATTTGCGTCGGCCGTTAGGGGTGGGGCGGTCTAACATGAGTAATTCTGTGCTTTCTACTGGTGGTCAGCAGATACGGCTGACACCTGGTGTGGCTACGTGGACGAGGGAATATGTGCGCAGAGCGGCCATATCCGACTTCGCGGTCGCGGCTATCTGTTCAACAGTGGCGCTTCAGGTCCGTTTCGACTGGCACCTCGGTATTGAATATGTGCTGTGCAGTGTCATAGTGCCGCTGCTTTGGGTGGTAACGCTTTCGCTTTCCGGGGCGTACGACGTCAGGTGCATCGGCACCGGCTCCGAGGAGTTCCGCAAGGTGCTGAACGCGGGGTTCAGCCTGACTGCGGGACTCGCGATCCTCTCGTATGCGATCAATACGGAGTTGTCGCGTGAATATCTGCTGCTTACGATGCCGACCCTCGCGGGGGCCGACCTGTGCGTCAGATACGCATGGCGCAAGCGGCTGCATCGGCGGCGCGCAACGGGTCAGTGCATGTCCAACGTGCTGGCCGTGGGACCCGAGTCGGCGGTCGTCGACCTGGTCACCGAACTGCGACGGGGCAGCTACCACGGGCTCACCGTAGTCGCCGCCTGTCTGCGCGAGACCACCAGCGAGACGGTGGCGGGCGTCCCGGTGTACGGCGGCTTGGCCGTTGCCGATGTGCTTGACGCCGTGAGCCGCAGCGGGGCCGACACGGTCGCTGTGCTGTCGAGCAGCGAGCTTGACGGCGCCACGCTCCGTCAGATCGCGTGGGGACTTGAGAAGACGGGCACCGAGCTATGCGTTGCGCCCGCCCTTCTGGACGTCGCCGGACCCGCGGACCACGATCCGGCCGATCGCCGGCCTCACCCTGCTGCACGTGGATCACCCGCAGCTGAGCGGGCCGCGCCAGGTACTCAAGGATCTGTTCGACCGCATTGCCGCCGGGGCAGCGCTGGTTGCGCTGGCCCCGCTGATGATGGCGGTCGCGCTGGCGATCAGGTCGGCCGCTCAGGACCCGTGCTGTTCACCCAGACTCGGGTAGGCAAGGACGGACGGCAGTTCAAGATCTACAAGTTCCGCACGATGGTGGTGAACGCGGAGAAACTTCTCGCCGAGCTTCGCGCTCAGAACGACCTCGACGGGGTGCTCTTCAAGATGCGACGGGATCCGCGCATCACGGTGGTGGGCGGGTGGTTGCGCAAGTGGTCGCTGGACGAGCTCCCCCAGCTGTTCAACGTCATGCTCGGTGAGATGTCGCTGGTCGGTCCTCGGCCCGCGCTGCCCGACGAGGCGGCCCGGTACGCGGAGCACGTCCGCCGTCGACTGGTCGTGCGGCCGGGGCTCACCGGACTGTGGCAGGTGAGCGGGCGGTCGGACCTCAGCTGGGAGGAGTCGGTGCGGCTGGATCTCCGGTATGTGGAGAACTGGTCGTTCACGCTTGACCTGCAAATCCTGTGGAAGACGTTCTCGGTGATCTTCAGAGGTTCTGGCGCATATTGATGCGCGAGTCAGTCTTCGATCACAGCTATAAATGGAGTTAGGTATGGCTATCACGCCGCAGCAAGAGTTCGCCAACCTGGACGTCACCGCATTGGTACGACAGGCGGCCGCCGGCGATAAGGCGGCCTGGGAGCGGCTCGTGCAGCAGTACGCAAGGCTGATCTGGTCGATTACCGGGGAATTCAAGCTGGTGGAAAGCGATGCCGCCGACGTCGTGCAGACGACGTGGCTACGACTGCTTGAGCACATCAACCGGATCCAGTACCCGGATCGCGTAGGCTCTTGGCTGGCGTCGACGGCGCGGCACGAGTGCCTGCGCTCAGTGGCGGCACGCAAGAGGATCGTACTCGGCAGCGACGAAGATGATCTTATGGACACGGCGGCGAGCGGGCCCGATGTTGACGAGCGCCTCCTCACGGACGAACGTGCGCAGAGCGTCAGGGACGCGCTATCGCGCCTCCCCAATCGGTCACAGAGACTGCTCGAGTTGCTGATGGCCGATCCACCAACTTCCTACACCGAGATCTCGGACGAGCTTGGAATTCCGGTCGGCAGCATTGGCCCGACCCGTGGCCGGTGCCTAGCGCGGCTCCGCGTGCTGCTGCAGGCCTCCTAAGCCGAGAGCCGCATCCAATTAAGTGGGCTGTCCGTCGTATCACCGTCGCTTCTGACAGTTCATATAGACATGACGTTCCGGGTTCTGATCATCGTCCAGAATCTTCCCGGTACCCTTCGATCGGCGGGTCTGGCTTGAATGCCAAGCGCTCGTCGCGGCGGGCTACCAGGTGTGCGTGGTTTGCCCCAAAGGGAAGGGCGATCCGGCGTATGAGGTAATCGATACGGTCGAAATCTACAAGTACCGACCATACGCACCGGGTGGCAGCAAGGTCGGCTTCATCACCGAATACGCGTACTCGTTCCTCGCGACCGCGTGGCTGACCCTTAAGTCTCGTAGGAAGGGCCGCTTCGCGGTCATGCAAGCGTGTAACCCGCCCGACATCTTCTGGCCGATCGCATTGGTGCTGCGCTGGCTAGACGGCACCAAGTTCGTCTTCGACCACCACGACCTGTGTCCCGAGCTCTTCCAGTCCCGTTTCCCGGACGGGCCCCGGCTGCCGTACCGCGGGCTGCGGGCGCTGGAGCGGCGCACGCACCGGACGGCCGACCACGTGATCGCCACGAACGACTCCTACCGCGACATCGCCATCAAGCAGAAGCGGCAAGGCGCCCAGAAGACGTCACGGTCGTTCGCACGGGCCCGAACCCGGACATGCTTCAGCGCGGAGCCCCGGAGCCGGAGCTGCGCCGCGGCCGGCGGTTCCTCGCCGCCTACATTGGCGTGATGGGGCCGCAGGATGGGGTCGACATCGTCGTACGGGCCGCTGACGATCGTGGTCCACGAGACTGGACGCCCCGACATCGCCTTCACCCTGATCGGATCGGGCGACTGCTACGATGATCTGGTGGCTCTCCGCGACGAGCTGGCTGGCCGACCACGTGGAGTTCACCGGCCGCGTTCCTGACGATCTGGTCAAGCAGATCCTTTCCACGGCCGACATCGGCCTGTCCCCGGATCCGAAGAACCCGCTGAACGACGTGTCGACGATGAACAAGACCATGGAGTACATGGCCTTCGAGCTCCCGGTCGTGGCCTTCGACCTGCTGGAGACCCGAGTTTCGGCCGCTGACGCCGCCGTCTATGCCAACGCCGAACGATGTTCGCGACTACGCGCGAGCCATCGTCGACCTGGTCGACGACGGCGACCGCCGTGCCGACGCTCGGCAAGCTCGGCCGCACGCGGGTCGAAGAGGAGCTGGCCTGGGCACATCAAGAGCGCGCCTACGTCGGCGTCTACGAGCGGCTGACGAAGCTCGCGCCACGCATCACCGGACGACCGACGGGGCACTGAGCCGTGTGCGGTATCGCGGGTGCTACCAGCAGACCGACGGGCACAAGCTGGCCGATGTCATGACCGACCGGATCGCGCATCGAGGGCCCGACGCGGGCGGCGTCTGGACCCATCGACGACGAGCGGGTCACGTATCCACCTCGCTCACCGGCGGCTGTCGATCATCGACCTGAACAGCGCGGCAGACCAGCCCTTCCGCAAGGACCCTCGCCTCGTCTACAACGGTGAGCTGTACAACTACAAGCAGCTCCGGGCCGAGCTCGCCGCGTCGGGTGCAAGCTTCACCACCCACTCCGACACCGAGGTCGTGCTCGAGGCCTGGCGGCGCTGGGGGCCGCGGGTCACTTGAGCGGTTCCGCGGCATGTTCGCCTTCGCGCTGCCGACAGACGACCGGTGAGCTCGTCCTTGCCCGCGATCCCGCTCGGCATCAAGCCGCTCTTCTACCATCAGCGGCGGGGACGGGATCGTGTTCGCCTCCGAGCTCAAGGCGCTGCGTCACGGCGGTCGGCACCGAGCTCCGGATCGAGCCCGGCGCATTGGTCGCGTCCATGCTGTATTACTGGGTGCCCGATCAGCGGTGCTCGGTCAAGGGCGTCAGCAAGCTTCCGGCCGGCTCCTGGGCCGAGTATCCGTCCCGACGGCACGATCGAGGTGCGTCGTACTGGCGAGTCCAGGACGTGGCGGCGGAGGCGGCAGCCGGAGCCGCCCGCGGACCTTCGAGGCCGTCATCGAGGATTCAGTCGCGGCCCACCTAGTCGCCGACGTGCCGGTGTCCAGCTTCCTGTCCGGCGGCCTCGACTCGAGCATCATCACGGTGCTCGCAAACCAGCGAATCCAGAGCGTGGACGCCTACACGATCACCTTCCGGCCCCAGGACCAGCGACTCGAAGCCATGCCGGATGACGCCGTCTACGCCCGCAAGGTCGCGCAACAGTTCGGGATCGACCTTCACGAGATCGAGATCTCACCCGACATCGTCGACCTCCTCCCGCGCATGGTCGACATCCTCGACGAGCCGATCGGCGACCCGGCCGCCATCAACACCCTGCTCATGTGCGAGGCGGCCCGCGCGTGCCGGGGTCAAGGTGATCTTGTCGGGCATGGGCGCGGACGAGCTGTTCGGCGGCTACCGCAAGCACCTCGCCTGCGTGATGGCGAGCCGGTACCACCGGCTGCCGGCCGTCGCGCGGACGGCCTTGCGGACTGGGCGTCGACGGTCTTCCGGTGACAGCGTCGGTGGACGTGGCCTGCGTTATCCACGCTGGGCCAAGCGGTTCATGACCTTCGCCGAGCTGCCCGAAGAAGCCAGGTTCCGCCGCAGCTACACCCTGTACGACCCGGAGGACCTCGCCGCTCTCGTCGGCCCCGATCTCGGCTGACACGGTCGGCGACGTCATCGACGAGCACGCCGCCATCTACCACGACAACGCGCTCGACGACGAGGTCAACCGGATGTGCCTGGCGGACGCCCGGATGTTCCTGCCCGGGGCTCAACCTCACCTACACCGACCGGGCCAGCATGGCCGCGTCGATGGAGGTCCGGGTGCCGTTCGTCGACCAGGTCGTCGCGCAGGCCGCGTTCTCGCTTCCGGGCACGCAGAAGGTCCGGGGCCGGACAGGCGAAGGTCGCCCTCAAGGACGCGGCCGAGGCCTGGCTGCCCAGCGAGATCGTCCATCGACCTAAGGCCTCGTTCGGTGCACCGCTGCGGGCGTGGGTGCGCAACGACCTGCGGGAGCTCATCGACGACGTGCTCGTCAGCGGCGAGCTCGTCGAGCGCGGGTTTCTGCGCAAGCACGCGCTGCTCGAGCTCGTCGAGGACGAGCGGGCGGGCCGGAGGACCGCGCCAAGCAGATCTGGCAGCTCCTCACGCTGGAGCTGTGGTACCGCCAGGTAACGGGCGGCAGGAGTAGCCGGATGGTGACGACACGAAGGAACTCGGAGTAAGGAAGACCGATGAAACAGGTTGCGCAGAACTACAGGTCGGGGGAGCTGGCCGTCCTCGACGTGCCCGCCCCGACTTGCCGCCCGGGCGGCGTGCTCGTGCGATCGCTCTACTCGCTGATCTCCACTGGCACCGAGATGATGAAGGTACCGAGGCCAGGATGTCGCTGGTCGGCAAGGCACGCGCCCGGCCCGACCAGGTGAGGAAGGTGCTTGACAAGTGCAGCAGCAGGGCGTGGTGCCACCTACAAGAAGGTGATGAACAAGCTCGACTCCTACACCCCGCTCGGCTATTCGCTCTGCGGAGTCGTCGACCGAGGTCGGGCGGGGCGCAGAGGAGTTCAAGGTCGGCCAGCTCGTAGCGTGCGCCGGCAACGAGCACGCGCTCCACGCCGAGTTCAACTGGGTGCCGGTCAATCTGTGCGTCGCCGTTCCCGACGGCGTCCAGCCCGAGCACGCGGCGTTCGCGACCGTGGCGTCCATCGCCATGCACGGAGTGCGGCGGGCGAGGTCCAGCTCGGAGATACCGCGTGCGTCATCGGCCTCGGCCTGGTCGGTCAGCTGGTCGTCCAGCTGCTGGTCGCTGCGGGCGTGCGGGTCGTCGGCATCGACCCGGTCCCTGAACGCTGCCGGTTGGCCGAGAAGGCGGCGCGGCGGTAGCCGGGCGCACCAGGCGAGCTCGACGTCATCGCGGCCGAACTCAGCCGCCATCACCAGCGGCCGCGGCGCCGACCACATTTTCCTCGTCGCTGGAGGTCCACCAACCAGCCCGTGGAGTTGGCGGCGAAGCTCGCCCGCGACCGGGCCACGGTCGTCGACATCGGCAAGATGCAAGCTCGATCTGCCGTGGAACGCCTACTACGAGAAGGAACTCGACGTCCGGTTCTCCCGGTCTTACGGCCCGGGTCGGTACGACGACCGCTACGAGCTCGAGGGCATCGACTACCCGGCCGGCTACGTGCGCTGGACCGAGAAGCGGAACTTGCAGTGCTTCCTCGACCTGCTCTGCTAGCGAATCAGCTTGAGGTGGCAACGCCTGGTCGACGGGATCTTCCCGATGAACGACGCGGCCAAGGTCTACGCGGATCTCAAGTCCGGTGAGCTCCAGGCCGTAGGGTTCCTGCTCGAGTACCCGATTCCCACCGAGGGCACACCGCCGCCTGCGACCAGCCGCGTCTGCCAGACGGAGGCGAGCACCGCAAAGCCGCGTCGCGCCAGGAGAGACGGCGGGACGGTGGCGATGCGGCTTCATCGGCGCCGGGAACTACGCATCGTCCATGCTCCTGCCGCACCTGGCGAAGCTCGGCACCGCGAGGCTCGCGCACGTCGCCACCACTAAGTCGCTGAGCGCGGTCAACGCACAGACGGAAGTTCGGATTCGATGACGGCGATCACCGACGCAGACGCTGTTCTCGGCGATGAGTCAGCTCGACGCCATCTTCATCGTGACCCGGCACGCCACGCACGCGAGCTGGTCTGCCGTGCCCTGAGACCGGCAAGGCGGTCTTCGTGGAAAAGCCGCTGGCGCTTTCCGCGAGCGAGACTCGAGAGATCGCCGAGACCATCGACAAGACCGGCAACGACCGGCTCATGGTCGGCTTCAACCGGCGGTTCGCGCCGCTGCTGGCGGATATGCGGACAGTTTCGGGCAGCCGCGGGCCGAGTCGTGACCCGCTACCTGGTCAACGCGGGCCCGCTGGGGAAGGACAGCTGGTACCTCAACGAGGAAGCCGAAGGGTCACGGTTCGCCGGCGAAGGTGGTCACTTCATCGACACGCTGAGCTGGTGGGCCGACAGCCTGCCGAAGGAGGTCTACGCGGTCGGCGGTCGAGGAGCGGCAGACATCTGCGCCACGATCAGGTTCGTCGACGGCTCGATCGGCATCATCTCGTACCTCACGAGCGGCAACGCCCGATATCCGAAGGAGACGATCGACGTCTACGGGCGGCGGCCGCAGCGCCCGGCTGGATAACTTCAAGCGGGCGACGGTCTGGGCCGGCAGAGGCAGACACGCCATGAAGGCACGGGGCGGCCGGACAAAGGCCAGGGAGCGAAATCTGGCAATTCGTCGAGGCCGTCCGTACCGGCGGCCGATGCCGATCAGCGTCGATTCTCTGCTGGCTACCACCAGGGCCACGCTCGCCGTCGGCGAGAGCATGCTACTGGAAGCGCAGTGCGGGTATGAGTGAATCCACTGTCGCCGGGCTCGGCTGGTATGCCCGCAGGCTGAGCCGGATGTCGCCTGCGGAGGTGGCCTGGCGGGTACGGGAACAGGCCCTCCGCAGAGCATGGTCCCGGCGTCAGGTGCGCACGGCCGAACTTGCGGCGCTGACAGGGCAAGCGACTGGCGGTGACCAGGGTGACCGGCGGTTCGACGCCGTTCTCCCGCCGGGCAGTGCGGACGTGGTTCCCCATGAAGCACGAACCGCGATCGTCGGAGCCGCGGACCGGCTTATGCGCGGGGAGTGGGAGGTGCTCGGGATTGCCCGCACGGATATGGCCCGGCCCTGACTGGTTCCACGACCCGGTGACCGGCCGCCGCTCTGATGCAGATCGAGTGTGCTTCCGCATCAACCACCGGCTGAAGAGCAGGTCGGCAACGTCAAGCAAGTCTGGGAGGTCAACCGGCTGCAGCATCTGACGCTGCTGGCCACGGCCTGGCACCTGACTGGAAAAGACTCGTACGCGGAGCGGGTAGCGGAGCAGCTGCGCTCCTGGTGGAAGGAAAACCCGTTCCTTTCCGGCGTTAACTGGACCAGTGGAATCGAGGTCGGAATCCGACTGATCAATTTCGCCTGGATCCGGCGTCTGCTTGACGAGTGGCCGAAGATCGGCGACCTGTTCGAGCGGAACGATCTCGCGCTACGCCAGATCCGCTGGCACCAGCAGTACCTTGCCGCGTTCGAGAGCCGCGGCTCGTCGGCCAACAACCATGTGATCGCAGAAGCAGCCGGGCAACTCGTGGCCAGCTGCGCCTTCCCGTGGTTTCGCGAAAGCTCCCGGTGGCGGAGGCAGTCTGCGAAATTGCTCGAGCGCGAGCTGGCAAATAACACGTTCCCGACAGGAATCAACCGCGAGCTGGCCACCGATTATCACGGCTTCGTGGCCGAGCTGGGGTACTTCGCCGCTCTCGAGGCGGCCGCGGCGGGGTTCCCGCTGAGCGATCCGGCTTGGCGGCTGCTGTGCACGATGACCGATGCGATGACAGCCCTCATGGACTCGCGCGGCCAGCCCCCCAGGCAGGCGGACTCCGACGAGGGTCGCGTAGTGCTCCTCGACTTCCCGGCCCACAACCGGTGGCCGGAGCTGCTGGCGATCGGTGCCGCACTGTTCGGCGAACTGGACTGGTGGCCGACAACGCCGGTGAACGCGGGCAGCGTGCTGACGGGGGCGCTAGCCGGGAAGCCACGTGTGGTGCCGGGGCGGCCTGATCGGCGCCCCGCCCGCTTCGCGGATGCCGGGATCACGCTTCTGCGAACGACCAGCCCCGACTCTCCCGAGATCTGGTGCCGCTGCGACGGCGGACCCCACGGGTTCCTTTCCATCGCCGCGCACGCCCACGCCGATGCGCTATCGGTTGAGGTCAGGTACGGAGGGGTCGATGTGCTGGCTGATCCTGGCACCTACTGCTACCACGGTGAACCGGAATGGCGCTCCTACTTCCGTTCCACGATCGCCCACAATACGGTCGAGCTCGCCGGTCAGAACCAGTCCAGCGTCGGCGGCCCGTTTCTGTGGGTGCGCCACGCCCACGCCAGGGAGATCGCCGTTACCGATGATGGCAGCGTCGCCAGCTGGTCAGCGGAACACGACGGCTACCGGTCACTTAACCCGCCTGCGCGGCACCGTCGGACGGTTCGGGTGGACCGGGTGGCGCGGGCAATCGACATCGTGGACGAGATCGAAGGCGGCGAGCACGATGTTCGCATTGCCTTCCATCTAGGCCCCACCGTTCACGCTGAGCTGCGGGACCGAAGCGCGGTGCTGTGCTGGCCGGCGCTGGCCGTGCCACCCATCCCTTCCTCCCCGCCGGCGGCGGCCTGGCTGGAATTGCCTCCCGCGCTGCAGTGGAGCCTCCACCACGGCGAGACGGACCCCATACTCGGCTGGTACTCCCCCGGCCTGGGACGCCGCGTTCCCGCGTTCGTGCTGGTAGGGCGCGGTATTGCCGAAATGGGCGTGCCTCTGGTAACCCGGCTCGTATTCCTTGAGCTGGGCCAGTTCGCTCAAAGCAGTTACTCAGCCGAGCGGCGCATCGCCTCTGCCGCTGACGGCCGGAGGGTACCGGAAAGGTTAGTCGGTGGATTGAGGATACGTCGGTGGTGGTGAGCCAACCGGGGCCGCACCGTATCAGAACCGGGTCCTCGCGGGTCCTGTGATCTGGGGGTGGTCCCCTGACTGCCCGACTAACTCGGACTCCCCGACAAGAGTTAAAGAGAAGGGTCGTGTTTGTGTGAATAGAACAATTGCTAACCTTGTCGATCCTGACCACCCAGGCTCGCTTACCCACCAGCTTCGCCAGCGTCGGAAGGAGGAGTTCGCGCGCCGTTTTCCGGACCTGGCAGATATGCGGGTGCTCGACCTTGGCGGAACCGCCGTCTCCTGGCGGGTGTCGGGCTTGCAAGCCGGTAGCGTCACCGTTGTAAATCTAGGTGAGTCGCCGGATTCCGGAGATTCCCGCATGAACGTCATCCGTGGAGACGCATGCGCAGGGGGCTTCGGTAAGTATGATCTAGTCTACAGCAATAGCCTGATGGAGCATCTTGGCGGGCACGCTCGACGGCAGCAATTTGTAGACGTGGTGCAGGAATCGGCGCCATCTTGGTGGGTACAGACGCCGTATCGCTACTTCCCCGTCGAGCCGCACTGGATCTTCCCCGGGTTCCAGTTCCTGCCTTTCCGGCTGCGTGTCATGATATGTCAGCACTGGAGCACTATTCACACGCCCATGATCAAGGACAGGGCTAAGGCAACGGAGTCGGTCGCATCGGTGGAACTAATATCGGCCACTGAGATGCGCGCGTACTTTCCCACCAGTGAAATTTGGTTCGAGCGACTCGCTGGGATTCCGAAGTCACTCGTAGCCGTCAAAACCGACTGGGCGTCTGCGCCCCACACGGAACCGACCGACTTTCGGTGACCAATATGCCCCGAAGTCGGCGACTGCTGGCAGCGGCGATCGCCAGCTGCCTGCTCGTTGCCGTCGTCATTGCTGGCGCTGTCGTGCTGAAGGACACCGGGGCGGCATCGCACGCTCGGACCAGCACGGATTTTTCTTCCGGGCCGACTGTCTTGCTGGTCTGCGGTCAGCCAATTCTGCGGTCACCGTTCAGCTATGACGGGGCGGCGGGCTCCTACCGGAGTGGAACTGCCGGCCTGCCGACCTACGGTGCTCGGGGTTCAGACTTCCCGCGCGATACCGCCGGGGTTGTGCTCCCGGCGGGCGCCCACAACTATCCGTCCTACGAGCTCAAGCCCGACACCGTTTATTATCTGCTGCCCGGGGTGCATTTCGGAAGCATCCAGGCGGATAGCAACGATTCATTTGTTGGAGGCTTCTCCAGTGGGAAGCCCAGCGTTCTTGATGGTCGATATTCTGATTACACCGCCATAGACTCTAACTCATCGAATGGTGACCAGGGCGGAGTTACGATCGAGTACCTAACGATCGAAAGATATGATCCAACTGGCGACGCAGGCGCTATCAACCAAGAAACCAATACCGGCTGGACCATCCAGTACAACACGATTACGCTCAACGTGCCCGGCGCGGGAGTCATGGTCGGCGCAGAAAACATTCTGCGGGACAATTGCCTGACCCTCAACGGGCAGTACGGTTTCCAGTCCTCGGACGTTAACGGATTCGGCAAAGACCCGCTCACAAATGGACCATATGGCGTCGTCATCGAGGGAAACGAGATCAGCTATAACGATACATGCGACTTCTCTGGCCTGCAGAGCAACAAGGCAATCGGATGGCACAACAGAAACCCGGTACCAGCCCAGTACCGGAATCCTGCGTGCGGCAAGGTCACCGGGGACGGGAACGAGGGCGGGTTCAAGCTCTGGCAGACCAACGGGGTGACCGTTTCCGACAACTACATCCACAATAACTGGGGACCGGGCGGCTGGGCCGACACGGACAACGCGAACACGACGTGGGTCGGCAATAGTATCACAGACAATGAGGGCGCGGCGATTGTCGAGGAGGTGTCCTACAATTTCTCCATCACTGACAACTATATTGCCGACAACGACTGGACCGACGGCCTCGGTAACTCTGGGTTCCCCCAGCCCGCGATATACATTAGCGAAAGCGGCAGCGACACGGTGTTCGGCGGGGTACCTCCTTGCCGAGAGGCCGCGTGCTCCGGCCAGAAGGCTTATAGTCGCCAATCTGTCATCAGCAGCAACACGCTCGTCAACAACGGCGGAAGCGTATTCCTCTGGCAGAACTCCAATCGTTACTGTTCGGACGGGTCCGACATGCTCTGCTCGCTCGTCGCCGGAGGGCGCTCGGGTCCCTTTACGGTTTCCGCCTGCAAGGCCAATCTTCCCTCGGCCTCGGTCAGCACAACGACCTATGTCGGCCGCAAGACCGGCACACCGCTGAAGGACTGGTGGGACGGCTGCAAGTGGAAATCCGAGAATGTCCTGGTCACCAGGAACACGGTGGACTTTGACCCGGCGGCTATCCCGGATTGCAACGATGCCGCCTGGCCCGATTGCGGTGCTGGCGGCATCTTCAGTGAGTATGGCGCGCCTCCGGGATCCGCACCTGAATGGGCCGTTCCCACCCAGCTCACGTTCTTCCAGAATGACGTCTGGTCGAAGAACGTCTACAACGGCCCCTCGACGTTCTTCGCTTGGAACCAGGGGAACGGTGACAATCCGGTGAACTGGGCTGCCTGGAGCGGGAGTGTCTCGAGTGGTGGAAAGTGCGGTTCGCAAGGCGAGCGGCAGAGCGGCTACTGCACCGGCCCGTTCGGCCAGGACGCCGGAAGCACGTACAACGGATCCTAAGGGCAGGCCGGGCGCCTGATCGCGAAACGGTAGATATCGAGGAGCTCCTCGACGCTGCGCTCCGGATCGAACCGCTGCTCGTAGGTCTTGCGCGCCCGGTCACCGTAATTTTCGTATTGCTCAGGGTTGGTCTCGACGTCGGCGATGGCGAGGGCCAGCGCGGCCGCATCGGACGGGCTGAACAGCACGCCGTCGACTCCGTCGGTGATGAGCTCGGTGAACGACCCGTGGCCGGCCGCGATGGGAGGGACGCCTGCGGCCATCGCCTCGATCGCAACTAGGCCGAATGTTTCCTCCCAGGCCGATGGCAGCAGCACCGCGCGCCCACGCGAGATGAGGTCGGCGCACTGATCGCCGCTTACAGTCCCGGTCATCTGTACCGAGGGCCGGGTCGACGCCCAGGCAGCCACCTCGTCCGCCAGTGGCCCTCCTCCGATAATGACCAGCTTCAGCCCCGGCTCACCGGACCTCTCGCGGTACCCATCCCAGCCGACCATCAGGAGGCGCACGCCCTTGGCCTCGTCAAGTCGCCCCGCATAGACCACGGTCGGCGTCCGCTCCGTCTGTGACCAGGTACGGCGGGGGATGAGGTTGTACCTGACGAATGCGCGGTCTGGCGGCAGGTCGCGATCCCGGAGCAGGTCACGCTGTGAGGCCGAGATGAATATGTAAGCCGATACCAGCGACGTCCATGCCCGCCGGTGCAGGGCCGTGGCCAGGGCCACGGGCGCGGTGGCCGCCCGCGATTCCCGGTAGCAGCCATGACGGACAGCCCGGACCGGCAGGCCGTGGGCACAGTCGTGGCAGACGGCTCCATCGCGGAAAAATGTGCCATTGGCGCACGTCAGCTTGTAATTGTGGATGGTGGCCACGACAGGAACCCGCGCATCGCGGCATGCGTAGAGCACGGCCGCGCTGAGCAGGGGGAAGGTGTTGTGGACATGGACGACCTCGGGGCGGTGCTCGCGTAGTGTCGCTCTCAGATCCCGGAAGGTTTCTCGGCTCCATATGGTCCGGGCCGGGAGCGATGCCTTCTTCGCCATCGACCACTGCTGGATCTCGTCGCTGCTGCGGCCGAACCGGATGACCTCGTGACCGTGGGCGGCGAGCGCCTCGCCCTCCTGGTCGACGACACGGTTCTCCCCGCTAGGGGCACTCGAACGGTAGCGGTTGTGGACAAGCAGAATCCTCATTCCGGCTACGTCACCTCGCCTCTCGGCCGTGTGGGCGCGCATTCCCGCGGAGCCCGGATATGAAGGGTCCGGGCGGTGTGATTAGGCCAGGGCCGTACGCTCGTCGAGGCCGCGCTTGCTACCAACTAGAGAATCCGCAGGGCGTGGTGATACCTCTGACCTGATTCAGGGCGCGCCGCGTCTGCGATGGCGGCCCGCCCGGTCAGCGTTCACTCCCCGCTCGTGGAGCGCCCTCTGCAACTGACCCCAAGACATCAGCACGCCGATCCATGATGCGACGGCGGAACCCCACAGCGCGCCGCCCGCACCCGCAAGCTTGGCTCCGGCAAGGGAACACGCTATGCCGAGTACCGCTACGAAAAGCGCGGCCCGCAAGCTGCGCCGGGCGGCGGCCAGGGCGTGCAAGCCGACGAGCGCGCCGGAAACGGCGCCCGTGCCCATGACCCATAGCGTCATCGGCAGCACCAGCGGATAGGTCGGCCGCCAGAGGCCGCCCAGCATCAAGTGCCCGAGCCCCCGGGGCAATGCCACCAGCAGCGCTGCTCCCCACGCTAGCCCCAGCAGCGCCGTCCCCGCACTGACGGCCACGCAGAAAATAGTCATGTGCCGTGATGAGCGGCGGAGCAGACTTACGGCCTCCGGCACCATGAACAGACCCAGACCGAGGAAGATGATTCTAAAAGGGCCCATGAGCGTGTTGGCGGCCTGGATATAGCCCACTGCGGCGAGGCCGAGAATGAGATCGAAGCCATAGGTGCGCAACTGGGTGGAGGCGGTGCTCGCGCTGCCCTCCGCGAGATAGCGTGACGCGAGATCACGATGCCGTGACAGCCACTGTCTGGAGGCCGCCAGGTTGGGGACTACCCCGGTCTGCAGTATGCCGAGGACGGCGCCGACGGCAGCGGACGCGCCCCAGGCGAAGACGAACCAGAATATGGTCGCATGGCCGGTCATCTGCAGGAACGCCAGGGAGGGGATCAGCACCCCCGCCCAGACCGAGTCATTGATGAACGCGTGGTGACCGCGGCCCTGCGAGAAAAACGAATACCGCCAGCTATCTTGCAGCAGCAGGGCCGGAAGGGTCAGCCCGAGGGCGATAAAGCCCTGCCCGGCCGTGCCGCCGACCAGTCGCCCAGCTACGAGGGCGAAGATTCCAGTGACCAGTCCCGCCAGCAGCGCGGTGCCGGTGCAGTGGGCGACGGCACGCCGCCAGGTGGGCGCGTCGGTGCCGCTGAACCTGACCACGAAAGGGTCGGTGGCAAGACCTCGCGACGCGTTGAGCGCGAACGCGTACGTTACGTAGACCAGGCTGAAAGCACCGAATTCGACGGCGCCTAGCGTGCGGGCGATGTAGACGCTCAGCAGGAAGTTGGTCAGACTGGACATTCCCTGGTCCGCGGCGCCCCATCCGATACGTCTGCCGCCGCGGCGGATCAGGCGCCAGGGCACTGCGGCCGGGACCCTCCCGGATGCTCCAGGTCGGCTGCGGATCTTGTCAAACAGCGACTGAACTACTGCCACGTTACGAACTCACAAGGCTTGCGCGGCAGTGGGCTGTCAATGGACCCGCCGAAAACGCGGTGAGCAGGATGGCTCTGCTAGGTAGCCGCAGTGATCCGCGAGACCTCTCATCGCTACCCCCTAGCCTTTGCGCACGGGTTAGGTTCTCGGCGAGGATTTGGCCCGTACTCCATAGGACATGTCACCGCGTGGTCTTGATACTTCCAGCAGCGTCACAACACCGAGTGCGTTCGCCGTATCACGGCCACCCTGTTGGCGCTCAGGTATACGCACGACCGGATCTGCGCCCGCAGGCTCCGGCGGCGGCCGGGTCCGTTTCTCCACGTTAGGGTTCACGAGCCGATGAGTTCATCCGTCGCTGTATCGCAGTCCCGCCGCGGCGTTCTGTCGGCGTCCGGGGCAGTTGCGAGCGAGAGAAGCGAGCGATGGGTGCAACGCCGAGTCGCCCTCACCTGGTACCTGCTGGTCCTGAACTGCCTTACCTACTTTCCGGGCGGGCTCGTGCATATTCCCTCGGCGGCCGGCAAGGCCCTCACGCAGGGAGCCCTGTTCGTCGCGCTGTTCGTCGCGCTGACGGTGAACCGCAGGGTCATTCTGCGCCCGAATGTCTTCCTTAGCCTGGTGAGCCTGCTCATTCTGGGAGCGCTCATCACCATCCTGCAACCGCAGCACGTCGGCACCGTGTACCGGACATTCAGGCTAACGACCTTCATCGCTGTTCTCTGGCTGCTCACACCCTGGTGGGGCCGAAGCGACCTGTTGCTCGTGCGCTGCCACATGAGGGCTCTATCGGTGGTGCTTGGCACCGTGCTGCTGGGCTTGGTGGCTCCCGGGCATGCCTTTCAGCAGGGCAGGCTCGCCGACATCATCTGGTCCAGCCCGCCCCCGCAGGTAGCGCACTACGCGGCGGTCACCCTGGGGCTGGCGGTGGTGCTGTGGCTCTGCGGGCAACTGCGTGGCCGGATCACCCTGATCGTGGCGATCGTCGCGGGCGGAATCTTGGTCCTCACGCATACCAGAACCGCCCTAGCCGCATTGATTGCGGGCTTGCTGGTCGCCGGCATGAGCCTGATCGTCGCGAAGAAACGGGTGCGCAAGCTGTTCGCCGCCGTCGGCGTCGTTGTTACGATCGCTATTCTGACGCTGTCCGGAGCCATAAGCGGCTGGCTGGCTCGAGGTCAGGGCGGCCAGCTGACCGAACTCAGCGGAAGGACCGTGGTCTGGTCCCAGGTGCTTAACGCCCCCCGAGATAAGTTCGAGATGATTTTCGGGTTCGGCCTGTCGAACGACACCTTCAACGGCCTGTCCATCGATAGCAACTGGTTGGCCTCATACCAGACGCAAGGACTATATGCGGTGACTCTCTGCGCGATGATTCTGCTCTTCCTGCTGGTGACCGCCTACTTCACGCCGCGTGGCGTGCGGCGCGCGCTGGCTCTTTTCCTCGTGATTTACTGTATGGTTGCCTCCTTTACTGAGGTCGGCTTTACCGATGCCTCGATGTATCTTCTTGAGCTCGCCCTGGCGGCGTCTCTGCTCATGCCGTCCGTTGTGGACACCAGACGTGCCGACGATTCGCGATATGACCTTCCGGTGCAACTGCTGGATAGCTCCCCCAATTTAGTTAGTGGACGTATTATGCGCGCAGCCGCCGGATCTATATGAACGTGAGAGAAGCTAACAACGACATGTCGTCCATAGGCGGCCGATTGCGAGATCAGGCGTCCCTCCCGCTGATCATCGCGACGATGCTCAGTGGGCACGGCATCACCGGCGTTGAGACGCACATCCGGCAGCTACGCCAGTATCTCGAGACATGCGCTACGGCCAGCACGCTCGTCACCCCGTTCTCTTGGGGCCGGCCATTGACCTACCCCGTTTTTGGCGTCCGTCCGCTGATACTCGAGCGATTTAGTCGGCCCGCGGGACTTGTCTGGTATATGCACTGGCATGAGGTATTTCTCCGCCAAGCGCTGCGCCGACGCCTTGCCATGACTGGCGACTGCGTTATCGACGCCCAGGATCCGTCTGCTGCCCGGGCGGCCTTGCGCGCGCGTCGCGGGCCACATCAGCGGGTGGTTCTGACGGTGCACTTCAGCGTCTCCAACGCCAACCTGTGGGTCGATAAGCAGCAAATCAAGCGCGGCGGGCCCGTATTCCGGGCGCTCCGGCAGTTGGAGAGAGAGGTAATCTCGCAAGTCGACGGGCTTGTATACGTGTCTGGCTGGGCGCGGGATTCGCTTGTCGACTGGCTACCGGAAGCCGCTGCGGTGCCCTCGGCCGTCATCGGCAACTTCGTGGCTCCGCTCCAAGCCGGGCGCCCACCGCAGGCGCTGGGAGACCTTGTCACCGTAGGTAATCTTGAAGTTGCCAAGAACCATCGTTTCCTATTGACAGTGCTGGCTGAAGCTAAGCGCGCCGGCACATCTCTCAGCCTCGATATCTTCGGTGCGGGGCCGTGCCTGGCCGAGCTGCAAAAGCAGGCCTCCGCCCTGGGGCTGGAAGATCAGGTTCGCTTCCGCGGCTTCCAACCCGACGTGCGCGAGCTCCTGCCGGGCTACCGGGCTTACGTCCACGCCTCTTACACCGAGTCGTCCTCGCTGGCGATCATGGAGGCGATGGCCGCGGGCCTTCCCATCGTTGCAGGAGGTATCGGACCCATCCCCGAACTCTACGTGGATGGCGTCGAGGGGCGATTTTGGACCCTGGACGACCCCGGCCGCGCTGCGGTCGTCCTGCTGGACTTCCTTAACCACGAACCGGAGCGGCAGCGGGCCGCACGCGCGGCCCGCGAGCGATTTCACCGGGACTACGACGCGGATGTGGTCGGTCCGAGGCTGCGGTCCTTCTTGCTGGAGGCCATGCCCCGGTCATGACCGCGGCATGGCCTCTGGGTCGATCAAGAACTAGCCGAGGGGGAAGCGCTGCCGGACGCGCCAACCACGTGGGGTCTGGCACAGCAGCCACAGTTCGCTCGCGCGCGTGACGATCGGCAGGGCACGTTTCAGGTCGGCCGGGTCGGCGGGCGGCTCACCGAAGGCAACGGTCATATGCGGGATCACTGACTCGTAGACACCGCCGTAGGGTTTGCAAGTCGGCCAGCGGCGCTGGACAGCCTCGGTAATGGCGACGAATGGCGCGGCCGGCTCCGGGGCCAGGAAGTGCACCCCTGGGAACGTGTCGTGCCGGGTGAGCGCGTAGTCGAAGGGAGCGATGCCCGCGGCCATCTCCGATATCTGCTGCTCCTCTGGCTGCCCGATCGCGCGTGCGGCCAAGAACGGGCACATGACCGTAATGTGCAGCGGCACCCCCTCGAAGTCGACCTTCGCGGTACCGAGCCAGGCTCCGACGGCGGGCTCGGCGTCGAGCACGGGTACGATGAGGACGCTCTCCGGCCGGAGCCATGCCATCGCACGACCGGCTACCGTGCCGGCGAATGCGCGGAGCCGCCGCCGACCGCGAACGCGGGAACCGGTGCCGGTCACGCCCTTGTCATCCCTTCCGGAAGATCAAGGTACGCGCGCAGCAACGCGATGTCATGGTTGTCTGCCTCTCGCTGCGGATAGCCCCTGTGCAGCAGTAGCTGCAATTCGGCGGAAAGACAGGGCACCGGCTGGCCGTTGATGCTGCCCTCGGCGAACGGTTGCCCGCCGCCGTCGGCATCGGCGCCGTCCGCAGCGAACGGCGGCTGGTGCAGCGGTACCGGTAGGACCTCCACCTTGGAACCGGTGCGATGGCGCCACGTGTGACACCACGGTATCGGTATGCCCGGATGGTGGAAGGTGCCGACGAACCAGAATCCCTCGCGCGAGAGAGCCTGATGTATCTGCTTGAAGGGCGGTTCGTCGTCACCTATGACCAAGTCGATGTCGTTGTGGGAACGGGTCTGGCGGCCAACGAGGGCGTCCACGCCCCACCCGCCCGCCAGCCATCCCCTAACCCCCTCGGCGGCGAGCTCATCGAGGACCGCGAGCACCTGCGGGGCGGTCGTATGGATAAAGCGGTACTTGATCCGGTCGACGGCAGGAAGGCGAAGCAGCCACCCCAGCCGGGACTGGTAGATGACTGGATACACCTTCCGACCTGCCCGTATGGCAAGCTGGCGCGGTTTCTTGCCCACCCGGTCCTCCCACGACCTCAATGACGGTTTTCTTAGGAAATGAAATGTGCAGTTCTTCCTGGTCACCAGCATCGGTGCCTTGGCCGTGCCCTTGGCTGTACGACAGGGCAGCGGTCTGCCGGGCAGCAGTTGCCATCCGACGATCGCGTTAATACGCCCAGGAGTAGCCCCAAGTCAGCAGGTGCTTGACCTCTTTCGCGATCATGTGCACGCAGTTGTCATGGTCATCGACGAAGGCGCGGGGAATGGAGAACACCCCGGTTTCCGGCGTCCGCCAGATGCCGCAGCCGTATGAGTAGCCTGCTGCGCGCGCCGCATCGACCGCTGCGGCATCGACGTGGCCGAAGGGGTAGCAGAACCCGGCTACGTCCTGCCCGCTCGCCGCCTGCAGGATGGCCCTGCTCTCCTTCGCTTCGGCGGCGACGGCGGCGGCCGGGGTAACGGGCAGCGAGACATGCCGCAGGCCGTGAGAGCCGATCTCGATGCCCGCATCGGCCGCCAGCCGGACCTGCGCCTCAGTCATCAGCGGCTTGCGCGGCCCGTCGGGATCCCAGTCGTTGTTCCCCCCGAGCAGACCCGCGACGGGGAAGGCGGTAGCGCCATAGCCATGTCGGGTCAGCACCGGCAACGCGTGCTCCACGAAGTCGGCGTAACCGTCGTCGAAGGTCAGGCCGATGAGTCCGCGGGAATGACCGGCCCGCCACGCGCTGAGCAGCGCACTCATAGACACCCCGCGCAAGCCCCGGCGACGCAGCCAGCGCATCTGGCGATCGAACCGGGCCGGGCTCACCGTGATCCCGTACGGGTCCTGCTCGTACGGGGCGACCGAGTGGTACATCAGCACCATCGGCATGGCCGAACCGTGCCTGTCGCCTCCGCCGCCCCATGCCTGCGTGCTCGCTATATCGTCTGTCATGCGGTACCAAACATCACTCTGGCCGTGGGTAGCAAACGGGCCCCATGAATTTCTTGCTGTCGTGCATAAACGTAAGATCTGCAGCGGCCCCGTCCTGATACACGCTGTCCGTTTTTAGTTCATTCTGTGTGCTCGTGCGGTCACGTCGCGGTAGGTGGGGCTCCCCGATCCGGACGTGCACGGAACGGTCGTGGAGTCCGGCGTGGGAGACAGCCCGGGGACTGCACGCAGCCTCCTTATCGAGCCATGATTGAAAGTCCCGCGACTGCTTGGCTGTCTTCAGCGGGCATCCGGTATCAAATCGGCGGGCACGTTGCTCTAGTGGGCGTGGATCGCCGAATACCGACCATCGCCCAGAGCCTCCTGCCGCCCTTGGGCCAGGAGGTGCGGCTCGACCGCCAGGCTCTCGTCGCGCACCCCGGCCGGGCAGCCCGCGTTTCCCGTGGAGGTTCGTGCAAGGGCGATATCGGGTGAATGGCAAGGCATTGAGATGGGGGGCTGAATGAGCGAGAAGGCACTCGACCTGCGGGGGTCGGTCCGGATCGTGCGGCGGCGCATAAGACTGGTGAGCGCAGTGGCGGCCCTCGGCCTGCTGGCGGGCGGCGCCTACTCCACGCTGCGCCCGCCCCTGCTCACCAGCACGACGCTCATCGTGCTCCCGCAATCCGCGCAGGCGGCGACCAATGCGGCCGCAGCCAGCTCCAGTGGCGGTTCAGACACCTATATGGCGACCCAGGCCGTGATCGCTCGCAGCACCCCCGTCCTCGCCGCCGCATTGCCAAGCGCCCGTCCGGCCATGTCCCTCGACGCGCTACGCGCGGATATCGAGGTCGTCAGCCTCACTGGCTACATCATGTCGATAAGCGCCCAAGGCAAAATCGCGGCCGATGCGGAGGCGACTGCCAACGCCGTCGCCAAAAGCTATCTTGCCTATGTCAATTCACCGAGCAGCCCTATTCCGCAGGCATCAGCGCGCATACTGCAGCCGGCGGGAAGCGCAAGCGGTGAAAACCGATGGGTGGCCTTGGTGACCATCGCCCTCATAGGAGCGCTTGCCGGAGCGCTTATCGGGGTAATCGCGGCGCTCGCGCTCAGCCGCAAAGACAAACGGCTCTGGAAGCGCGATGAGATTGCGAGTTCCATCGGGGTGCCCGTCCTCGCATCACTCGCTGTTCGTCATCCAAGGGACGCAGCGGACTGGACGGAACTCCTTGAGGACTACGAGCCGGCCGCCCGGGACGCGTGGCGCATGCGTCAAGCTCTGCAGCATCTCGGAGTTGCCGACCCGGGCGGAAGTAACGGTACCGTCGGCAAAGACAGTGCGAACGGCAGTCTTTTGCTTTCCGTTCTGTCTCTCGCCTCGGATCCCGGGGCCATTGCTCTCGGCCCGCAGTTGGCGGTTACCGCTGCATTCATGGGTATCCCGACGACCCTTATCATTGGCCCTCAGGAGGATATCGTTGCCACGGCCGCGCTGCGCACGGCCTGCGCCATGCCTCCGTCCCGGTCGTCGAACAGGCTGGGTAATTTGCAAGTGATCGCCAATTACGCCGCTAATTTCGACGACCGGTTCCACGCAGAGCTGACCGTGTACGTAGCCGTTGTCGACGACCGAAGCCCGCAGATGATTTACAACGCGCGCGCTGGCACCACCATTCTGGGTGTATCGGCGGGCGCGGCCACCGCCGATCAAATCGCGCAGGTGGCGGTGAACGCAGCGACGCATGGCAGTGGAATCGCCGGAATCCTCGTGGCGGACCCTGAACCGGCTGACCACACGACCGGACTCGTTCCGCAATTGGCACGGCCGCCGCATCGCTCGCTGCCTACGCGTCTGAGCGGCAGCACAACGGAGATCAGACAGTGAACGACCCACACGGTTCGCTAGCGTGGCCCTACGGGGCAGGCGATGACCTGCCAGATCGTATCTGGACTCGTGGTGACTTCACGCCCGTCCAGGAGTTTCCAGTTGTCGAACTGACCGGGGGATTCACTAGCGGCGCGTTCATCAAAGCGGCATTGAGACGTCGTGTGCGATTCTGGTGCGCGACCGCTTTTGTCGGGATGCTGCTCGGCTTGGGACTGTACGTTAAGTTTCCGCCAGGCTTACGAAGCCACGGCTACGCTCGTGCTCACGAATAGCCCTAGCGAGAGCTCCGCTACAGCAATGGAGACCGAAGCGACCCTCGCGCAGAGCGTTCCGGTAGCCGAGAGCGTTGTGCATCAGCTGAAACTGCAGCAAAGCGTCGCCAGCTTCATGGCGGCTTCCGTTGTGACGGTCACTACCGATCAGGTGCTCGACGTTATGGTGGGCGCGCCGTCAGCCGATGCGGCCGCGACTCGCGCGAACGCCCTGGCGGAGACGTTCCTTCAGTTCCGCGCGACTTACCTAGAGATCCAGCAGCAGGACCTGGTAACGGAGCTCAACCAGCAGCAAGCACAAGCCCAGCAGCGATTGGATTCTATTAACGGGCAGATAAAACTGGTGTCGGCCGAGCCCAGTTCCCCCGCTCAGCAAGCCAACCTCAAGAAATTGCAGGCAGCCCAGGTAGACGCAAATAGCGCGCTTGGCCAGGTTAAATCGTACGTGGTTGGCGCTGTGGCGGCGTCGAAGACGCTGACTGATTCGATGGTGCAGGACAGTAGGGTGCTCGACCCTGCCACTCTCGCCAAGCATTCCCGCCTGAAGGGCGTGTCGTTCGATGTCGTCGGCGGCCTGGTCGGCGGGCTGGCTCTGGGCATGGCGATCGTGGTCATCGGCGCGCTTGTGTCTGACCGGCTGCGTCGGCGCGAGGACGTCGCGGAGGCCTTCGGCGCACCCGTCGGGCTCAGCGTGGGCGCACTGCGCGGCCCGCGCTGGCTAAGGGGCAGATCCCGGCGGGCGAGGCAGCGGAACCGCGACCTCAGGCGCGTTGTCTCGCACCTGCGGCATACGCTGCCTGGCAGCTCCCGCGGCCCGGCCAGCCTGGCAGTCATTGCCGTGGATGACGCTCGCGTCGCCGCGCAAGCGGTCGCATCGCTGGCCGTGTCCTTTGCGCAAGAGGGCAAGAAGGTCATCGCCGCCGACCTCTCCGGCCGAGCTTCCCTGGCCCGGCTGCTGGGAGTCAGGAACGCCGGAACGTATCCGGTCAGTCGAGAGGGAGCCAGGTTCGTGGTGGCGGTTCCTGAACCTGACGACGTCGCGCCCACCGGCCCATTGCCGGGTAGCACCCTGTCGGCCTGCCGCGCTCACGTCGACAAGGCGCTGGTCGTTGCGGGCGGCTCGGCGGACATTCTGCTTACCCTGGCTACCTTGGAACCCGCGTGCGGCTCCGAGTACCTCGCGACATGGGCGACGGATGCGGTGGCCATGGTGACCGCCGGCAAGTCGTCGGAGGAACGCGTCCGCGGCGTCCGGGCGATGGTGCGCCTTGCCGGAATGCGGCTGGATTCGGTCGTGCTGGTGGAGGCGGACAAGCAAGACCAGAGCCTCGGCGCGGGCAGTACGTGGACGAGCCGGGCATCGTTCGGGCCACTGTGACGGGCCCAGGCGGGTGAGATGTCCGCGGGGGAAACGTCGGCCCTAGAGCCGGCCAGGAGATTTGGCGTTCGGCGCGGGGCCACGGACCGGAGCGCCGTGCCTTCTCGCCGAAGACGGGGAATCCGTCGCGCGTTGGCGGCCGCGACGGCCGTGATCGCGGTGTTCTGCTTGATCACTGCGCGGCTGTTCGTATGGCCGACGCGGGGAATGCCGGCCCACGTCAGCGCAGTCGTGATGCTGGCCGGCCCGGAGATCGCCTGCCGGTGGCGTTGCAACTCGCCAAGGAGCACCGGGCGCCGGTGCTCGTGGTCTCGCAAGGCCAGCACGGGTACGGGGGACCTTGTCCGCACGAGCCGTCGGGTGTGCGGCTCATCTGCTTCGATCCGGACCCGGGTAATACCCGGGGCGAAGCGGAGTACATCGGTCGCCTCGCGCGGCGTTACCAATGGCGTTCGGTGGTCCTGGTCACCACGAGGTCACAGGACACCCGCGCCCGGATGATGGTGCAGCGTTGCTTTGGCGGATCTGTTTACGTCGTCACGGCGCCGCTCCCCGCTGGCAGCTGGCCCTATCAGATCGTCTACGAGTGGGGTGCGCTTTTTAAAGCACTATTCCTGTACCGCGCGTGCTGATTGGCCTTGAGAGCTAGTTGCTGGAGGTAGTGGGACAACCTGATAGAGACGTCACTGATGAGTGGAGGGCTTAGTTATGCGCAGGATTCCTCAACTGGATGGTTTGCGCGCCCTTGCCGTCAGCCTTGTCATCGTCAATCATGTCGCGGGATGGTTTCCGGGTGGAGCCGTCGGGGTTAACATTTTCTTTGTTCTATCCGGCTACCTAATCACTTCGCTACTCCTCGACGAGCACGAGAAGACGGGGCGACTGCGACGCGCGATGTTCTACACGCGTCGCGCGCTGCGGCTTTATCCCGCGCTCGCGGTGATGCTCGTTGTGACGTATCTCCTCGGCGGTATCGCCCTCAAATCAGTGCTCATCGCCGGAAGCTATACGACGAATCTGTTCATGACGTTCAGCGTGAACCCGGTAGTGC
This sequence comes from uncultured Actinomycetota bacterium, assembly GCA_963838825.1. Classification (GTDB taxonomy): domain Bacteria; phylum Actinomycetota; class Actinomycetes; order Streptosporangiales; family Streptosporangiaceae; genus Trebonia. The sequence goes on along the minus strand of CAWISQ010000008.1, from coordinate 168,367 downwards.
CGTATACCCACACGTGGTCACTAGCTCAGGAGGAGCAGTTCTACCTGCTGTGGCCGTTGTTGCTGCCCGGGTTCATTCGACTGGGACGCCGGGCGTCCGTCGTCATCCTCACTGCCATCGCGGTCGGCCTGGCGACGTGGGCGCAGCTGGCAGTCCACACGGTAACTGCCAGCAATGGTGCTGTGACGGTGGCCGTATTCAATCCGCTGTGGCAGGCGCATGGTCTGCTGATCGGATGCGCGCTAGCCTTCGCAATCCGGCATCGGTCCGTGCCATCGGCAGCCCTGCTAGTCAACCTCGGCCTCACGCTCTGTATTGTCGTGGCGCTGGCGGCCTCGGTCACTGCGGGTAGGAGTGCGCGGGCTGCCGCTGATTGGAACCTCGTCTCCGAGTTTGCGGCCGCCGCGGCGGTCGCCGGCATGACCGAGGGTGCCCACGGGTTGGCGCGCCTCTGCACCCTGCGGCCGGTGCTGTGGATGGGTAAGCGGTCGTACGCCATATACCTGTGGCACTTTCCCCTGATCTGGTTGGCGACGCAGCATGGGTATGGGAAGCCGGGCAAAGTCGCCGCGGTTGCACTGGCGGTGGTCGCCGCCGGGCTGTCGTGGCGACTGGTCGAGCAACCGGTCTTGCGGCTTAAACGGCGGTTCGAGCCCACCATGCCGAAGCACGCGAAGCATGCCGCCGGCTGGCGACTTCCCGGTCCGCCAGTTGTCGCCGCTTCGGCGGGATACGTCGCCTCATGCGCTTGAAGACCACGCGATCCGGATAGACAGTGCATTGCCCGCCGCCCGGTACGCCGAGGAACCGAGTCCGTTATGCACCCACCGAGTTCGTTATGCATTCACCGAGTGCTTGGTGCCCACTATTGGGCCCGCGTGGGGGAATGCGTAGCAATGTAATGTGGGTGAAGTTCGGTTATGTTCTAGTTTTGAAACTTCTCGTAGACATTGAGATGCCGGACTCGTCCTGGTAGCGACCCTGGCGGGACGGCAGGCGTCCGCTTCGTGGCCAAATCGGTATCGATCAGTACTCCTACCACAGCATTCACTTGCAGCTATTTATGTGGGAGGATTTGACTCAAATCTGGGGCGGGTTTTTGCACTGGCGTGGGTGGCGGTTGTTGCCTCGATGCTCAGCATCCGCAACCGGCTATTTGGTTCGGGGTCTGACGATGAGCGACGAGCAGTGTCGAGGTGGGGTCGGCCGGTCTCCCGGCTCGGCATGTCCGGAGTCCCCTGGTGTTAGCGCGCCCTTGGCCGGGCGCTGCGACGCCAGCACGGCCTCAGGCAAGATAGCGAGGTCGGTATGAGGCATCTGGGTCCAGCCCTGCGCGCAGCGGTCGCCATGGTCGCCGTGATCGGGGCTTTCTGCGTTCTGCCGGCAACTGCCGCCCAGGCGTCGGGCAGTCCGACGGTGAGTGCCGTCAGTCCAACATCGGGCCCGGTGTCGGGTGGGGTCGGCGGGCAGCCGCCGATCACTCGGGTGACGCCTTACTTTCCGACGAGCAGCGAGGCGCTCGGCGACAACTCCATCATGATCAACCCGGTGAAGGTAGGGGATCTCGTGGTGCTGTCGATGCAGCTTCACACCACGGGGATCTCCATTACGGGCATCACCGGTGGCAACGTCGGGAAATGGCAGCGGGCCATCGCCTACAGAAACACAGGTTCGGACACCCTCTACTACGAAATGTGGTGGGGTGTGGCGACCGCTACCGGTTCATCTACCGTCAACATCTCCTATTCGGCGAACGTCAGCCAATGGGCCATCGAGTTGATCGTGGACTCCTTCACCACTGCGTCCCCGCTGCCTTGGGCGGTGGTCACCTCCGGCGGCTCGTCGAACCCAGCTTCAAGCTCGGCATCGTGGCCGGCGCTGGAAAGTAACGGCCTCGCCGACCAGCTCTACTGGGGGGCGTCAGAGGAAGAATCTTCAGCCACCTCCTCGCCCACCGCGGGATTCACCAGCGACCTCACTTCGCATGGCAACTGTTTCGTCTATGACGGCGCGTTGGCTCCTTCGACGACCTACGCCCCGACCTGCGGCGAATCGCCCGCCGACGTTTCGACCTCGGTTGGAGTCATCTTCTCCGCGGGCAGCGCGGTCGGCGTCAGCCCGTCGGGCGGCACTGCCGTCACGGTGACGGGGACGAACTTCGCGGCGGGGGATTCGGTGGCGTTCGGGGGGAGCGCGGCTACGGGGGTGACGGTGGGTCGGCTACGTCGATCACGGCGGTTGCGCCGGCCGGGAACGCGCAGCAGGTGGGGGGGACGGTCGATGTGACGGTGTCGGGGCCGGGGGGGACGAGCGCGGCGGGCCCGGCGGATGAGTTCACCTACCTGGTTTCGAGCGGCACGTACTCGATTTCCCTGGCGGCGAGCACGGCGGCGCCGGCGGTGGGGGGGTCGGTGACGCTGACCGCGACGGCGAACAAGGACATCGGGCCGACGCCGTACGGGATGTCCATCGTGGACGCCTCGACCGGGGCGATCGTGTCGCACGTCGGGTCGGGCTCGTCTTCAGCGCCACGGTGTCGCAGGCCTCGGCGATGACGCAGCGGTACGTGGCGGAGATCGACAACGCGGGCGGGGTCAACATCCAGGCGAACTCTTCCCCGGTCATCGTGACATGGGGCGGGACGGCTCCGCCGGCCCGGCGGTGGGCGGGGTCTCGCCGGCGACGGGGCCGGCGTCCGGCGGGACCGCGGTGACGATCACGGGGTCGAAGTTCGCGGCGGGTGACACGGTGGCCTTCGGGGGGAGCGCGGCGACGGGGGTGACGGTGAGCTCGGCGACGTCGGTCACGGCGACCTCCCCGGCGGGGTCGGGCACCGTCGATGTGACCGTGACCGGGCCGGGGGGCACGAGCGCACCAGCTCCGCCGACCAGTTCACCTACGCCGCCTCCGCCGGGCACCCCGGCGGTGAGCGGGGTCTCGCCGGCCGCCGGGCCGGTGTCCGGGCGGCACGCGGTGACGATCACGGGGACGAACTTCGCGGCCGGGGACACGGTGGCCTTCGGGGGCAGCGCGGCAACGGGGGTGACGGTGAGCTCGGCGACGTCGATCACGGCGGATGCGCCGGCCGGGAACGCGCAGCAGGTGGGGGGGACGGTCGATGTGACCGTGTCCGGGCCGGGGGGACGAGCCCGGCCGGTCCGGCGGATGAGTTCACCTACATGGTCTCGAGCGGCACGTACTCGATTTCCCTGGCGGCCAGTACCACGGCCCCGGCCGTCGGCGGGTCGGTGACGCTGACCGCGACCGCGAACAAGGACATCGGGCCGACGCCGTACGGCATGTCCATCGTGGACGCCTCGACCGGGGTGATCGTCTCTCACGTCGGCTCGGGCTCGATCGTTCAGTGCCACCGTGTCGCAGTCCTCGGCGATGACGCAGCGGTACGTGGCTGAGATCGACAACGCGGGCGGGGTCAACATCCAGGCGAACTCTTCCCCGGTGATCGTGACGTGGGGCGGGACGCCTCCGCCGGCCCCGGCGGTGGGCGGGGTCTCGCCGGGGACGGGGCCTGCTGTTCGGCGGGACGGCGGTGACGATCTCGGGGTCGGGGTTCGCGGCGGGCGACTCGGTGGCGTTCGGGGGGAGCGCGGCGTCGGGGGTCACGGTGAGCTCGGCGACGTCGGTCACGGCGACGTCCCCGGCGGGGTCGGGGACCGTGGACGTGACGGTGACCGGGCCGGGGGGCACAAGCGCAACCAGCTCGGCTGACCGGTTCACGTACGTCGCTGCGTCGCCCGCGGTGAGCGCTGTGTCGCCGGCGTCCGGCCCGGGCCTCGGGCGGCACCGCGGTCACCGTCACGGGGACGAACTTCGCCGCTGGTGACACGGTGTCCTTCGGGGGGAGCGCGGCGACGGGCGTCACCGTGAACTCGGCGACGTCGATCACGGCGATCTCCCCGGCGGGGTCGGGCACCGTCGATGTGACCGTGACCGGGCCGGGGGGCACGAGCGCCACCAGCTCCGCCGATCAGTTCACCTACGGCCCTGCGCCGGCCGCCCCGGCGGTGAGCGCGGTCTCGCCGGCGTCCGGGTCGGTGTCCGGCGGCACCGCCGTCACGGTCACGGGGACGAATTTCGCGGCGGGGGACACGGTCGCCTTCGGGGGCAGCGCGGCAACGGGGGTGACGGTGAACTCGGCTACGTCGATCACGGCGGATGCGCCGGCCGGGTAACGCCCAGCAGGTGGGGGGCACGGTCGATGTGACCGTGTCCGGGCCGGGGGGACGAGCCCGGCGGGTCCGGCGGATGAGTTCACCTACATCGTCTCGAGCGGCACGTATTCGATTTCCCTGGCGGCCAGTACCACGGCCCCGGCGGTCGGCGGGTCGGTGACGCTGACCGCGACCGCGAACAAGGACATCGGGCCGACGCCGTACGGCATGTCCATCGTGGACGCCTCGACCGGGGTGATCGTGTCTCACGTCGGCTCGGGCTCGAGTTCAGCTGCCACCGTGTCGCAGTCCTCGGCGATGACGCAGCGGTACGTGGCTGAGATCGACAACGCCGGTGGCGTGAACATCCAGGCGAACTCTTCCCCGGTGATCGTGACGTGGGGCGGGGCGCCTCCGCCGGCCCCGGCGGTGAGCGGGGTCTCGCCGGCGACGGGGCCGGCGTCCGGCGGGACGGCGGTGACGGTCACGGGGACGAATTTCGCGGCTGGTGACACGGTGTCCTTCGGGGGGAGCGCGGCGTCGGGCGTGACGGTGAGCTCGGCGACGTCGATCACGGCGATGTCCCCGGCGGGGTCGGGGACCGTCGATGTGACCGTGACCGGGCCGGGGGGCACGAGCGCGACCAGCTCCGCCGACCAGTTCGCCTACGCGGCCCCGCCGGGCACCCCGGCGGTGGGCGGCGTCTCGCCGGGGGCGGGGCCGGCGTCGGGCGGGACGCCGGTGACGATCACGGGGACGAACTTCGCGGCGGGGGATTCGGTGGCGTTCGGGGGGAGCGCGGCTTCGGGGGTGACGGTGGGGTCGGCGACGTCGATCACGGCGGTCGCGCCGGCCGGGAACGCGCAGCTGGTGGGGGGGACGGTCGACGTGACGGTGTCGGGGCCGGGGGGACGAGCGCGCGGGCCCGGGGGATGAGTTCACCTACCTGGTTTCGAGCGGGACGTACTCGATTTCGCTGGCGGCGAGCTCCGTGGCGCCGGCGGTGGGGGTCGGTGACGCTGACGGCGACGGCGAACAAGGACATCGGGCCGACGCCGTACGGGATGTCGATCGTGGACGCCTCGACCGGGGCGATCGTGTCGCACGTGGGGTCGGGCTCGTCGTTCAGCGTGACGGTGTCGCAGGCGGCGGCGGTGGCGCAGCGGTACGTGGCGGAGATCGACAACGCGGGCGGGGTCAACATCCAGGCGAACTCCGCCCCGGTCATCGTGACGTGGGGTTGACCTACCGAGGACATATCGGCGTGCCCGCTGCGCGAGTCGAGGGCCCTTCCACTACCCTCGCTAGTGGGAAAGTTCTCGCGCTAACAGGCAAGGAGCTGACGACGGTGGCGTCCATTGAAGCGGTGCATGCCAGGCAGATCCTGGACTCCAGGGGCAACCCGACGGTGGAGGTCGAGGTCGTGCTTGACGACGGCTCGGTCGGCCGGGCTGGCGTGCCGTCCGGCGCGTCCACCGGCGCGTTCGAGGCGGTGGAGCTCCGCGACGGCGGCGCCGAGTTCGGCGGCAAGGGCGTCAGCCGCGCCGTCGACAACGTGGTGGACGAGATCCAGCCGGAGCTGCTCGGTCACGAGGCCGACGACCAGCGGCTGGTGGACCAGGCGCTGATCGACCTCGACCGGACGCCGACCAAGTCGCGGCTCGGCGCCAACGCGATCATCGGCGTCTCGATGGCGGTCGCCCGGGCCGCCGCCGACTCGGCCGGGCTGCAGCTCTTCCGCTACCTGGGCGGCCCCAACGCGCACCTGCTGCCGGTCCCGATGATGAACATCGTCAACGGCGGGGCGCACGCCGACTCCAACGTCGACGTCCAGGAGTTCATGATCGCGCCGATCGGCGCGTCGACCTACTGCGAGGCGCTGCGCTGGGGCGTGGAGACCTACCACGCGCTGAAGGCGGTGCTCAAGCAGCACGGCCTGTCCACCGGCGTGGGCGACGAGGGCGGCTTCGCGCCGAACCTCGAGAACAACCGGGCCGCGCTCGACCTGATCGTGGAGGCGATCGGCAAGGCCGGGTTCACCCCCGGCCGCGACATCGCGCTGGCCATCGACGCGGCGGCGACCGAGTTCTACCACGACGGCGCCTACCACTTCGACGGGAAGCCGCAGTCCGCGCAGGAGATGATCGCGACCTACTCCGACTGGGTGAGCAGCTACCCGATCGTGAGCGTGGAGGACCCGCTGGCCGAGGAGGACTGGGCCGGCTGGCAGGCGTTCACCGCCGCGGCGGGCGACCGGGTGCAGATCGTCGGCGACGACATCTTCGTGACCAACCCCGAGCGGCTCCGCCGGGGCATCGCCGAGAAGTCGGCCAACGCCCTGCTGGTGAAGGTGAACCAGATCGGCACGGTCAGCGAGACCTTCGACGCGGTCGCCCTCGCGCAGCGGGCCGGCTTCGCCTGCATGATCAGCCACCGCTCGGGCGAGACCGACGACACCTTCATCGCCGACCTCGCCGTCGCCACCAACGCCGGCCAGATCAAGACCGGCGCGCCCGCCCGCGGCGAGCGAGTCGCCAAGTACAACCAGCTGCTGCGGATCGAGGAGCACCTCGGCGACGCGGCGCGTTTACGCGGGCGCGGGCGCCTTCCCGAGGTTCACCGCCTCCTGATATGGACGGGCAGACTCAACCACCCCAGCAGCGAGGGCCGTCGCCCGCGCAGGCCGCCGCGATGGCGGCGGCCGCGCGGCCCACTCGGCTGACCGGGCGGGCCGCGCTGCTGGCGGTGGTGATCTGCGCGATCGCGCTCAGCCTGGCCTACCCGGTCCGCGAGTACATCGCCCAGCGGCAGCAGATCGACCAGCTGCTGGCGCTCCAGCAGGCCAACGCGGCCCAGGTGCAGGCGCTCGAGGAGGAGGACGGCAGGCTGACCCAGACGTGGTACGTGGAGCAGCAGGCCGAGGACGAGCTGCACATGTGCTTCCCCCAGGAGCAGTGCTACGAGGTGGTCTCCGGCCGGTCGACGCCGCCGACCGCGAGCAAGCCGCACGTCGCGGCCGATCCCTGGTACGCCACCCTGTGGCAGTCCGTCCAGCGCGCCGACGCCCAGCCGACCAAGTGAACGCGGCCGAGCCGGGGATAGCCAAGCAGGACGCGGAAGCGGTCGCCGCGCAGCTCGGGCGGGTTCCCCGCGGGCTCCAGCGGGTCGCGCACCGCTGCCCGTGCGGCCTCCCCGACGTGGTGCAGACGGCGCCCCGGCTGCCCGACGGCACCCCGTTCCCGACGGTCTACTACCTGACCTGCCCCCGGGCCGCCGCGGCGGTCAGCGGACTCGAGGCGGCGGGCCGGATGCGGGAGATGACCGAGCGTCTCGCCGATGAGCAGCTGAAGGACCGCTACCGGCGAGCGCACCAGGACTACCTGGCCCATCGGGCGGTCGCGGCGACGCTGCGGGCGTGGAGCCGTTGCCGGCCGGCACCCAGTCCGCCGGCGGGATGCCCGATCGGGTGAAGTGCCTGCACGCGCTGGTCGCGCACGAGCTCGCCGTTCCCGGCGCCAACCCGTTCGGCCGCGAGGCGCTCGACGAGATCGGCCCGTGGTGGACGCGCGGCCCCTGCGTAGTGGTACCCGAGGGAGACAGATGACGCATCGGGTCGCGGCGATCGACTGCGGGACGAATTCCATCCGGTTGCTGATCGCCGACATAAATTCAACTGCCGATGATTTCGAACGGACCGTTGGCTCCACTGGCGGGTCAGCGTCCCGCCTTCCCCGCTGACCGACGTGGCCCGCGAGATGCGGATCGTCAGGCTCGGCGAGGGCGTGGACCGCACCGGCCGGCTGTCCGAGGCGGCCCTCGACCGGACCATGACCGCGCTGCGGGAGTACGCCGACCTGATCGGCGCGGCGGCGCCGGAGGCGATCAGGATGGTGGCGACGAGCGCCACCAGGGACGCCGCGAACTCGCAGGAGTTCACCGACCGGGTCGTGGCCGTGCTCGGCGTCGCCCCGGAGGTGATCTCGGGCGACGCGGAGGCGCGGCTGTCGTTCACCGGCGCGACCAGGGAGCTGGTCGGCACCGCGCTGGCCGACGGCGCCTGCCCGCCGCCCTACCTGGTCACCGACATCGGCGGCGGCTCGACCGAGTTCGTCCTCGGCGGCCCGGAGGCCGCGGGCGCGGGCGGTGAGATCTTCGGCCGGTCGGTGAACATCGGCTGCGTCCGGCTGACCGAACGGCACCTGCACGCCGACCCGCCGCGGCCGGCCGAGATCGCCGACACCACCGCCGACATTGACGCCGCGCTCGAACAGGCGGCCGCCTCGGTCCCGGTGGCGAAGGCCGCGCACCCTGGTCGGCCTGGCCGGATCGGTCACCACGGTCGCCGCGATCGCGCTCGGCCTGCCCGCTACGACTCCGCCCGGATTCACCATTCGCGGGTGTCGGCCGAGCGGGTGCACGAGATCGCGGTCGGCCTGCTGGGGATGACGAGGGCCGAGCGGGCGGCGATTCCGGTGATGCACCCGGGGCGGGTCGACGTGATCGGCGCGGGCGCGCTGATCCTCGACCGGATCATGTCCCGCTTCGGGTTCGCCGAGGTTCTGGTCAGCGAGCACGACATCCTCGACGGCATCGCCTGGTCGCTGGTGCCGTAATGGCTGACGGCTCCGGGCCTGACGGCGAGGCGCTTCCGGCCGTTCGTGCCGCCGGGCACCGGCTGGCCGGGGGACCCGGCCGGACGCGAGCACGCCCGTCGCGGCCACCGCGGCGCAGGTCGCCGAGCTCGCGGGCGACGCGAGGACGCTGCCCGAGCTGATCGCGCGGCAGTCGGTCTGCCGGGCCTGCCCGCGGCTGGTCGAGTGGCGGGAGGAAGTCGCCCTGACCCGGCGCAAGTCCTTCAGGGAGCAGCGGTACTGGGGCCGCCCGGTTCCCGGCTGGGGAGACGAGGAGCCGTCCATTCTCATCGTCGGCCTTGCTCCGGCCGCGCACGGCGGAAACCGGACCGGGCGGGTGTTCACCGGTGATCGCAGTGGCGACTTCATTTTCGCCTCGCTCTACCGATGCGGTCTCGCGGCAAACCGGACAGTGTTTCCGCCGGTGATGGCCAGCGGCTGATCGGCGCGCGGATGGCGGCCGCGGTCCGGTGCGCGCCGCCCGAGAACAAGCCGACACCGGTGGAACGCGACCATTGCATTCCCTGGCTCACGGCCGAGCTGCGGATGGTGACGCCGTCCCTGCGGGTAATCGTCTGCCTCGGCGGGTTCGCATGGAACGCGCTGTGGCCCGTGCTCGGCGATCGCGGCTATCGGGTGCCCCGGCCAAGGCCCTCGTTCGGCCACGGCGTGGAGATCACGGTGGGCAGCCTGGGCGCCGACGGAGCCAATTCCCCCGGCGGCGATGGCCACGGCGACCCGGGGCTGCTCATTCTCGGCTGCTACCACCCAAGCCAGCAGAACACGTTCACCGGCCGCGTCACCCCGGACATGATCGACGCGATCTTTACTCGCGCTCGCGACGCGGCAGGTCTCCCCAGGTCTCCCCGACGGAGCCCTCGGCATAGAAATTGACCTTGCCTAGGCTGTGACCGAACTAGGTCAGCCGATTATTAATGGCTTTGCCAAGGATAGGACAGCTGATATTCGCAGGCGTCGCACTAAGGGGATGGATAGTGATTTCGGGGTACTATTAATGCGCCCCCGTAGCCCAAGGGAAGAGGCCGGCCCCCTAAAAGGGCCCTAGTGTCGGTTCGAACCCGACCGGGGGCACCGGACCAGGTCAGGGGATTTAAGCGCGGACGAACGTGCATCCGCGTATGCAGTCGCAGGTCCGAAATGAGAATTGCAGCTACATTTTCATCTTGACGGCACGGCTTTTGGCTAGACGCCAAATCGCCTGAGGTGACGCTGTATTTCGTACTCGCGGACGATGGCCACGGCGTAGCGGTCGCAGATGCCGTGCTCGTCGGCGAGCCAGTTCGACCGTTCCTCGCGGCGGAAGAAGGCAGGGCCGGACTCGAGGTGGCCGAACCACTCGGAGAGCGATCGGCCGGTTACGAACGGGATGCGTGCGATGAGGCTTTTGTGCGTGTCAGGAGAGTGGGTCAGTGACATTGGCACCTCCGGGGTTGACGGCGCTTTTCACCGAGCCTGCCTCACCCGGAGGCCACTGGCAAGACCTAAACTGCAACCTTCCCGTAATGTCCCGTTTGTCAAGCCGGTTAGCTAAGCCGTTCGAAGATCATCGCCATGCCTTGGCCGCCGCCGACGCACATGGTCTCCAGGCCGATGGTCTTGTCGTGGAACTGGAGGCTGTTGATGAGGGTGGTCGCGATCCGGGCGCCGGTCATGCCGAACGGGTGGCCGACGGCGATCGCGCCGCCGTTGACGTTGAGCCTGTGACGGGTCGATGCCGAGCTCGCGGGCCGACGGGATGACCTGGGCCGCGAACGCCTCGTTGATCTCCACCAGGTCGACGTCGTCGATCGACATCCCGGCCCGGCCCAGCGCCTGCCTGACCGCCTCGACCGGCCCGAGGCCCATGATCTCGGGTGAGAGCCCGCTGACACCGGTCGCGACGATCCGGGCCAGCGGCGTGAGGCCGAGCTCGGCCGCCTTGGTGTCGCTCATCACGACCAGGGCCGCCGCGCCGTCGTTGAGCGGGCAGCAGTTGCCCGCGGTCACCGTTCCGTGCTCGCGGAACACCGGCTTGAGGGTTGAGATCTTCTCCAGCGTGGTCCCCGGCCGGGGGCCGTCGTCGGCCGACACGACGGTGCCGTCCGGCAGCGTCACCGGCACGATCTCCCGCTGCCAGAACCCGTTGGCGAGGGCCTTCTCGGCGAAGTTCTGCGACCTGACGCCGAACTCGTCCTGCTCAAGCCGGGAGATGCCGCGCATCGCCGCGACGTTCTCCGCCGTCTGCCCCATCGCGATGTAGACATCCGGCACCTCGCCGTCGGTCCGCGGGTCGTGCCACGGGGTCTCCGCCTCGGCGGTCGCCTTGGTGCGGTCCTTGGCCGCGTCGAACACCGGGTTCTGCGTGTCGGGCAGCGAGTCGCTGCTTCCCTTGGCGAACCGGGAGACGCACTCGACGCCGCCGGAGATGAACACGTCGCCCTCGCCGGCCTTGATCGCGTGGTATGCCATCCTGGTCGACTGCAGCGAGGACGAGCAGTAGCGGTTGACGGTGGTGCCGGGCACGGTGTCGAGTCCGAGCAGGACGGCGGTCACCCGGGCGATGTTGAACCCCTGCTCGCCGCCGGGCAGCCCGCAGCCGACGATAAGATCTTCGACAGAGGCGGGATCAAGTGCTGGAACCTTAGCCAGAGCCGCTGACACCATCTGCGCCAGCAGGTCATCGGGCCGGATTGAGGTCATGGATCCCTTGAAGGCCCGGCCGATCGGGGAGCGGGCGGTCGCGACGATGACGGCTTCTGGCATGGTTTGGGCCTCCTTGTGCACGTGTCACAGACACGTTAACAGCCGAAACGACCAGCAGCCGATAGCGTCTGTGCATTGCGGTACCGCTGTGGAGCGGATAACCAGGGAGAGAGCCACGTGCAGGTTTACAACTCGCTGACCGATGTGATGGGGAACACCCCCCTGATCCGGCTCAAGTCGGTCGTCAAGGACGCCGCGAGGACAGCGAACGTCCTGGTCAAGGTCGAATACCTGAACCCCGGGGGCTCGATCAAGGACCGCATCGCGCTCCGCATGGTCGAGACCGCAGAGCGCGAGGGCAGGCTGCAGCCGGGCGGCGTCATCGTGGAGCCGACCTCGGGCAACACCGGCGTCGGGCTGGCCATCGTCGCCCAGGAACGCGGCTACCGTTGCGTCTTCACCTGCCCGGACAAGGTGGCCGGTGACAAGATCGCGGTGCTGCGCGCTTACGGCGCCGAGGTCGTCGTCTGCCCCACCAGCGTGCCGCCCGACCACCCCGACTCCTACTACAGCACCGCCCGCCGCCTCGCGCGGACGACGCCCAATGCCTGGCACCCGGACCAGTACGCCAACCCGGACAACCCGGCCGCGCACTATCACTGGACCGGTCCCGAGATCTGGGCGCAGACCGACGGCCGGATCACGCACTTCGTCGCCGGGATCGGCACCGGCGGCACGATCTCGGGCACCGGCCGCTTCCTCAAGGAGAAGTCCGGCAACCGGGTCAAGGTCATCGGCGCCGATCCCGAGGGCTCGGTCTACTCGGGCGGGACCGGCCGGCCTTACCTGGTCGAGGGCGTCGGCGAGGACATCTGGCCGACCACCTTCGACCGGGAGATCGCCGACGAGGTGATCGCGATCAGCGACGCCGACTCGTTCGCGATGACCCGGCGACTCGCGCGCGAGGAGGGGCTGCTGGTCGGCGGATCGTCCGGCCTCGCCGTCGCCGCCGCTCTGCGAGGTCGCCGCCAGCGCGGATCCCGACGACGTGATCGTCGTCATCCTCCCCGACGGCGGCCGCGGCTACCTGTCGAAGATCTTCAACGATGACTGGATGGCGGACTACGGGTTCCTGCGCGAAAGCAGCGCCGGGCCGACGGTCGGGGACCTGCTCGCCGCCCGGCAGACGCGCATACCGGCGCTGGTTCACGTCCACCCGGACGAGACCGTGGCCCAGGCCATTGCGCTGCTGCGCGAGTACGATGTCTCGCAGCTGCCGGTCGTGCAGGAGGAACCGCCGTTGATGGCGGCCGAGGTGGCCGGCTCGGTGGCCGAGAGCGATCTGCTCGACGCCCTGGTCAGCGGGCGCGCCACGCCGCAGGACCCGATTAGCGGTCACATGTCGCCGGCGCTGCCCGTCCTCGGCCAGGGAGAGCCGGTCAGCAGCGCCGCCGCGGTCCTGGAGAAGTCGGGCGCGGCCCTGGTGCACGTCGAAGGCAAGCCCGCCGCGGTGCTTACCCGCGCCGACCTGCTCGCGTATTACGCCACCGCCGCCGCGAACACGGCAAGCACCGGAGGAGAAGAATAGTGAACGACGAGATGCTCGGCTTCGAGACGCTGGCCATTCACGCCGGCCAGGACCCCGACCCGATCACCGGGGCGGTCGTGCCGCCGATTTACCAGACTTCGACCTACAAGCAGGACGGCGTGGGCGGCACCCGCGGCGGCTACGAGTACTCGCGCACCGCCAACCCGACCAGGACCGCGCTCGAGACCTGCCTGGCCGCACTCGAGAACGGCGCGGCAGCGCTCGCGTTCGCCTCCGGGATGGCGGCCGAGGACTGCCTGATCCGCACCCTCTGCCGACCGGGTGACCGGGTGCTCATCCCCGGTGACGCCTACGGCGGCACGTTCCGCCTGTTCGACAAGGTGCTCGCCAACTGGGGAGTGGAGTACCGGCCGGTTACCCAGACCGATCTCGGCGCCGTCGCCCGGGCCGCGGCCGAATGGCGGCCGAAGCTCATCTGGACCGAGACCCCCACCAACCCGCTGCTCTCCATCGTCGACATCCGCGCGCTGGCCGAGCTCGCGCACGAGGTCGGCGCGCTCCTGGTGGTGGACAACACGTTCGCGTCACCGTATCTGCAGCGTCCGCTCGACCTGGGCGCGGACATCGTGGTTCACTCCACCACCAAGTACATCGGCGGTCACTCCGACGTCGTCGGCGGCGCCGTCATCGTCCGGGACCAGGCGCACAGCGCGGACCTGCACTTCACCCAGAACGCGACCGGGGCGGTGGCCGGGCCGTTCGACGCCTGGCTGACGCTGCGGGGCATCAAGACCCTCGGGGTGCGGATGGACCGGCACTGCGCCAACGCCGCCCGCGTCGCGGCGATGCTGGCCGACCATCCGGCCGTCGAGTCGGTGTTCTACCCGGGCCTGGCCGGGCACCCCGGTCACGAGATCGCCAAGTCGCAGATGCGCGACTTCGGCGGAATGGTGTCATTCCGGGTGCGCGGCGGGGAAGCGGCGGCGGTCGAGGTCTGCGGGCGGACCCGCCTGTTCAGCCTGGGCGAGTCGCTCGGCGGCGTCGAATCGCTCATCGAGCACCCGGCCCGGATGACGCACGCCTCCGTCGCCGAGTCCCCGCTCGCGGTGCCGCCGGACCTGGTCCGGCTGTCGGTCGGCATCGAGGACCCGGCCGACCTCCTGGCCGACCTAGCCCAGGCGCTCGGCTAGTCCAGTTAGCCGACTGGCTGGTCAGTGCCAGACCATCAGTACCAGGATCACCAGCCAGATCACGGCCGTGATCCCGCCCATCATCGCGATCCGTCCGCGCTCGACCGCCGCCAGCCGTAGGCCGGTCCTCGGGTCGGTCGTCATGGCCGGCCGGGCATCGGAGGCGATCGCCGTGGCCGGCTGCTCACCGCCCGCCGGGTCGGTCTGCTGGGCTTCTTCCGTCGCCGGTTCCGGAGCAGCGGCCGCTGCGGCCGACGCACGGGCCACGTCGGCGGTCCTGGCCACTTCGCTGCGCTCGGCCGCGACCGTGTCGTCGGCCGTGGTGAGCGCGGTCAGCGCCGTCCGCTGGTCGCGGATGATCAGCATGAGCAGCACGAACGCGACGACGAAGAGGGTGAGCGAGACCGAGATCCACCATTGGCTGAACTTGTGGGTCATACCGGCCAGGACGGCGCCGAAGATGAGGGTGAGCAGCGCGGCGATCGAGTAAATCCGCGTGGTCCGGTACAGATAGCCAACCAAGACGGCGTTCTGTCTGCGAATATAACGGGGCGTAGACATGATCGCTGCGGTACCTGGCCCGAGGGTGAAAATCGCGGCCACCAGGTGAAGCCACAGGACGGCGTGGTCGGCAAATGACATGGTGCGATCCTAGGGGATGGGGGAGAGCCGTGTTGGCCGAGATGGCCACGCTAGCCTGCGTTGTCGTGTTCGCGGTGGCAGTTGGCGTGACGCGCTGGACTACCCGACCGAGTGACGGGTAAACGCCTCGCTGCAGACGGTAGCCGAATGGGCGGCGCGCAGGGCCGTCGATGCCGCTACCATTCGAATCCTATGGTCGGGGACTCGGGGCAAGACCCTCGGTGCCACTGCGGACATCCGCGATCCGCGCATCGGCACTACCGTGACGGCAGCGAATGCGCGCTCTGCCTTGACTGCCCGCGCTATAGGTCCGGCGGCGGACTCATCAGAACGCTCGCCGCGCGCCTGCTCCGTCGATCACGACCCTGACCCTGGAGCGCCTCAGCCAGTCGGGCGGGGGTTCACTAGAGTGATCGCATGACTTCGGTTACCGATCCGGACATCAGCGCGTTCCTCAGCGAGGGAACCCGAACCGGCATTCTGGGCTACGCCAGCGCCAGCGGCCGGCCGCTGGTGACGCCCGTGTGGTTCATCGTCGAGGACGGCTGCCTCGTCTTCAACACAGGAAAGGAGACCGCCAAGGGCAAGTCTCTGGCCCGCGATCCCCGGGTCACGATGGTGGTGAACCTGCAGGAACCGCCCTACGGATTCGTCCAGGTGCAGGGCGCCGCCGAACTATCGGAAGATCCGGCCGAGCTGCTCCGCACCGCAATCGCGATCGCGGCGCGGTACATGGGGCCGGATAAGGCAGAGGAAATCGGGAGGCGTAACGGCGTCCCAGGCGAGCTCGTCGTCCGGTTGCGTCCCACGAAGGTCATCGCCGCCCTCAACGTAACCGGCTGACAGCTACAGGAGATCGGCCCGTTCCCGGCCGAGTCGCCACCGGCCCCGGGGGCGTTGTTCGTCGCCGTCGATGTGCACTATCTGGACGACGCCGGCGCCCGGGCATGGTCGCCGCCGGCGAGCCGGGTGACGATCTCCCTAGTCACCAACACCCTTGAGCCGTATCGGCCCGCACAGCGAGCTTACCAGCGACTGCCGCCGCTGCGGACGTGCTGGCGTCCGCCGACTGCCCTCGGCCCGGCCTGGGCAGCGCGTCGCCCGGACGCTGCGGCTCGCCCTCATCGAGTCCGCGACACACGCCGCTCACGGCAGCGCGGCTCGCCGCAGCCGGCATGCTGCGCCCAGCGGTGGATGGTCGCGTCAGGCCGTACTTCCCGTGCCCGACACGCGCGTGGACCGTCCCCAGCCGCGCACCCGGTCTCGGGCCCTCCATCGAACTCCGTTCATCGCCGATCGCTTCAGCTCGACCGTCAGCGCTGACGCCGCAGCGCTCCCGTCGGCTAGGGCAACGCTGGGTCGTCGGTGACGAATAGCGCTTCGCCTCCTCCTCCCGCGTGCTCAGCCGTAACTTCGCGCCGGAACTGCTCCCGGTGCGGGCAGCACGCCGGCCCGCAACCGCTGTTTCGCGGTAGTCCTCCCGCCCGCCGCCTGTACGTCACCCTCGGCCGACTAGCATTCGATTACCGGAGCGAGGGTGCCTCCGCGCTCGGCGTCGGCACCGCGGCCGGCTTGTACCTGAGCGTGAACCACGCGCCGACCGCGAACACGACCCCCGCGATCAGGCTGCCCACCGCGCGCAGGGGGTGGTAGCCGGGCGACGGCACGTTCCGGTTGTTCACCCAGACCGTCCCGTGGCCGAGCCAGCTGGGCAGCGACCCAGCCGGCTCCAGGCAGAAGATCACGCCGACAACGAGGAACGCGATCGCGACGATCGCGAGGATCACCGCAGATGCAATCCGGCCTGTGGTCGGGCCGGATCCTGTTGAGCGGCTCACCCAATCCTCCTGACGGCTAATAAACGCCGATGGCGTTCACGCAAACGTGTACTGCAAATCTACCGTCGCCGCCGGGCTCCGCGCGTGCGAAGGAAGTCGTTCACTACGTATTCTCCCAAATGCTCGGGTGTGGACCGAAGTACCCGGCCGCCGTTCCGCTTGGCCACGTTGTCGACGAACGCCGCCAGCCGGTCGTCGTCGGCCAGCATGAAGATGTTCAGCGCGGCGTGCCGCCTGGTCATCTTGTCCACCTCGGCCAGCGTCAGCTCGATCGTCTCCGGCGCGGGCGGCCAGTCGAACCACGGCCTGCCGTCCCGCATCAGGTGCGCGGTCGGCTCGCCGTCGGTGACGATCAGCACCACCGGCTCGTGCTCGGGGTGCTTGTCGAGGTGACGCCCGGCGATCATCAGCGCATGGTGCAGGTTGGTGCCCTGCACCATGTCCCAGCCGAGCCCGGCCAGCTCGGTCTCGTGCAGCTCCCTGGCGTAGTTGGAGAAGCCGACGACCTGGATCGCGTCCTGCGGGTACTTGGACCGCAGCAGCGCGTGCAGCGCCAGCGCGGTCTGCTTGGCCACCGCCCAGGTGCCGCGCAGCGCCATCGAGTACGACAGGTCGACCAGCAGGCAGACCGCGGCCGCGCTGCGCCGCTCGGTCTCGGCGACGCGGAAGTCCTGCGCGGTAAGGCGCACCCGACCGCGGCCGACGCCCTCGGCGGCCGACCGCAGCAGCGCCGAGCGGACCGTTCCCGGCACGTCGATCGGCTGCTCGTCGCCGAACTCCCACTCCCGAGTGGCCCCGGTGGTGTCGCCCGCCTGGCCGGCGTCGCGTCGGTCGTGATCGCCGGACCGCATCCCGTCCTCCAGGCCCGCGAAGACCCGGCGCAGCGCCGTGTCGCCCAGCCGCCGGACCGCCTTGGGCGTGAGCTCCAGGTTGCCGCCGTCGCTGGCGAGGTAGCCCTGGCGCTGCAGCTCGCGTTCCAGACGGCGCAAAGCCTGCAGGTCATCGACCGCCTGGCGGCCGAGCGCGCGGCGGACCGCCTCCTCGTCGACGTCCTCCAGGTTCGCGCCCGCGTAGTCCTGGCCGAGCGCGGACTCCAGGTCGGACAGGTCGGCCAGGTCGGCGACGGCGCTGGTGGCGTCGCCGAGGCCGAGTGGCTGCCCGCCGGACATCCGCACCCCCGGCTGCCGCTGGCCGAGCTCGGGTCGCCGGGCGCGGAGCGCGTCGCCGAGGGCCGACAGCTCGGCCGCCAGGCCGGCGTCCTCCATCGCCGTCGCCATCAGGTTCGCGAGCTCCTCGCGCTGCTCATCGGTCAGCGACTCGAGCAGCCGCTGGGCGGCCTGCATCCGCCGGGTGAGCGAGTCGACCAGCTCCTCGAGGTCCTGCGGACTGTCCGGGAACATATCGCCGTACTGCCCCATGAACTGCTCGAAGTCCTGCTGGGTGTGCTCGCCCCTGGTGTCGGCGTCGAGCATCTGCCGCAGGTCCGCGAGCATGTCCTTGACCCGCTGCATGGCGGCCGGGTCGGGGTTCTCGAGCGCCTGCTTCATGCCCTGGAACTGGCTGTCGAGCACCTCCCGGCGGAGCAGGTCGCGCAGCTGCTCGAACTTCTCCCTGGCGGCAGGCGACTGCCAGTCGTAGTCGGCCAGCTGCCTGATCGCGCGCGATGTGTCGTTCGGCAGCGTGTCGAGCTCGGCCTCGCGCAGCCGCGCGTCGTCGCTCGGGTCGGGGAACAACTCGCCGCGCTCGGTCTCGATCGCCTCGTCGAGCAGCTCGCGGGCCTGGTCCAGCATCCCGTCGAGCCGGCCGGAGTTGCGGAGCTCGCGCTGGCGCTCGCGGACCCGCCGCATCAGGTCGTCGAGCCCCTGTCGGTCCTGCCAGCCGCGGCGGAGCAGGTCACGAAGCGCGTCCCTGGTGTTGTCGCCGCCGAGGATGCGCTCGCCCATCTCGTCGAGCGCCTCCCGGACGTCATAGGGGGCCGCCAGCGGGTCCGGACCGTCGTCGTACGGCCCGTATAGGTAGTTAGCCATGTGCCGCTCCTGTGGGACCACGCGACCGTTCGGAATGACTGCTTTTGTCTTTATGACCGGTAAGTAGAGGTTCCATCGCTGCTGTCCTTGGAAAGACGGCGGATCAGGTACAGGCCCTCGAGGACGAATTCCACCGCCGCGGCGGCCTCGCCGAACGACTCATGACCGTCCATGCCGAGCCTGCTCATGATCTTGGCCAGGCCGGGGACCTCGCCGGTGCGGCGGAGCAGTTCGGTGCCGGAGACGAGCTCGCCCGACTCGATCGTGCCACCGTCCTCGAACTTGGCCAGCAGCCCGGTCAGGTCGGCCCCGCCGAGCCGGGCGCGGAACGTCTCGGCGATGGCGCGGCGCAGCAGATGGACGAGGATCTCCTCCTCGCGACCCTCCTCGCTGACCTCGAACTCGACCTTGCCGCGGAGCGTGGGCACGATGCCGGGCAGGTCACCGACCCGCGCGACCGGCGTTTCGTCCCGCGCTTCGGCGTTCAGCGCGGTTCGCCGCACCGCGGCCGCCGCCGCCGACTCGGCCGCCGCGATCGCGAACCGGGCCGAGACGCCCGAGCGGCCGTCGACCGCCGGGGACTCTCGCACCAGGCGGGTGAACCGCGCGATGACCTCGATCAGGTGCTCGGGCAGCTCGGCTCCCGGGTCCCGGCCGTCCCAGGAGACCTCGGCCTCCTGGGTGATCAGCGCGAGCTCGTCGGTCAGCGAGAGCGGGTAGTGGGTGCGGACCTCGGCCCCGAACCGGTCCTTGAGCGGGGTGATGATCCGGCCCCGGTTGGTGTAGTCCTCCGGGTTCGCGCTGGCCACCAGGACGATGTCGAGCGGCAGCCGGAGCGAGTAGCCGCGAACCCCGATGTCGCGCTCCTCGAGCACGTTGAGCAGCGCCACCTGGATCCGCTCGGCCAGGTCGGGCAGCTCGTTGAGGCAGAAGACGCCGCGGTTGGTCCGCGGCACCATGCCGAAGTGGATCGTCTCCGGGTCGCCGAGGGTGCGCCCCTCGGCCACCTTGACCGGGTCGATGTCGCCGATCAGGTCGCCGACGCTGGTGTCCGGGGTGGCCAGCTTCTCGCCGTACCGCTCGCTGCGGTGCTGCCAGCTGACCGCGAGGTCGTCGCCCTGCTCCCGGGCCAGGCGGCGGCAGCGGGCGCACACGGGCGCGTACGGGTGGTCGTTGATCTCGCAGCCCGCGACCGCGGGCGTCCACTCGTCGAGCAGGGTGCCGAGCGTGCGGATCAGCCGGGTCTTGCCCTGGCCGCGCTCGCCCAGCAGGATGATGTCGTGCCCGGCGAGCAGGGCGCGCTCCACGTGCGGCAGGACGGTCTGGTCGAAGCCGACGATGCCGGGGAAGCGCTCCTGCCCGGCGCGCATCCGCGCTAGCAGGTTCTCTCTGATCTCTTGCTTGACCGTGCGATAGACGTGGCCGCTCGCCCTCAGCTGGCCCAATGTGGCCGGCTCGACCGTGCGAAGCGCTTGCGCTGAGATTCTCGCTGCTGTGCTGCACCCTTCCGACACTATGTCGGGTTACCGCGTGTTCGCATCTTGAGGCGGTCCGGGCGGGCGCTAATGTTCGCTGTTGTGGCATCTATTTCCCCGCTCGTGCAGTCCGACGACATCGTCGCGGCCCGCGAGCTGCTGAGCGACGTCGTCTCGACCACCCCGGTGCTCTACTCGCGGGTGCTGTCCGAGCTGGCGGGCGGTCCGGTCTACCTCAAATGCGAGAACCTGCAGCGCACGGGGTCGTTCAAGGTCCGCGGCGCGTACACCAGGATCGCCCGGATGACCGACGCGGAACGGGCCCGGGGAGTGGTGGCGGCCAGCGCCGGGAACCACGCGCAGGGGGTCGCGTTCGCGGCCGGGCTGCTCGGCGCCTCGGCGACCGTGGTCATGCCCGAGCGCGCGCCGCTGCCGAAGGTGGCGGCGACCGTCGGCTACGGGGCGGAGGTGATCCTGCACGGAGCGTCGGTCGAGGACGCGCTGGAAGAGGCGCTGCGGTTCGCGGCCAAGACCGGCGCCGTGTTCATCCACCCGTTCGACCACCAGGACATCGTGGCCGGCCAGGGCACGCTCGGCTTCGAGATCATCGAGCAGTGCCCGCAGGTGCGGACGATCCTCATCCCGGTCGGCGGCGGCGGGCTGGCGGCGGGCGTGACCGTCGCCGTGAACTCGCTCGACCCCGAGGTCAAGATCGTCGGGGTGCAGGCGGCGGCGGTGCCCGGGATGGTCGCGTCGATGGCGGAGGGGCACCCGGTGCAGTGCGTGGGCGAGCCCACGATGGCCGACGGGATCGCGGTCCAGCGGCCGGGGGACATTCCGTTCTCGATCCTGGCCTGGGCGGCAGACCGGATGGTGACCGTGTCCGAGGCCGCGCTCGCGCGTGGCCTGCTGCTCTGCCTCGAGCGCGCGAAGCAGGTGGTGGAGCCGGCCGGGGCGGCCGGGGTGGCGGCGCTGCTGGCCGAGCCGGGTGCCTTCGAGCCGCCGGTCGTGGTGGTGCTGTCCGGCGGCAACATCGACCCGCTGCTGCTGTCCAAGCTGCTGCGGCACGGGCTCTCGGCGGCCGGCCGGTTCCTCGGCTTCCGCTGCCGGGTGTCCGACTACCCGGGCTCGCTCGCGACCCTGCTCGGGCTGGTGGCCGAGCTCGGGGGGAACGTGCTCGAGGTCAGCCACGAGCGGCTGGCGCCGACGCTGCGGGTGGACGAGGTCGAGGTCGTGCTCCAGGTCGAGACGCGCGGCCCCGAGCACTGCGAGCGGGTCAAGGACGGGCTCCGGGCGGCAGGCTACGACCTGGCGTTCAGCTGACGCCACCCGTTCAGCTCATGGAGGAATACCAATTTAGTATGGGAAACGGCACTATCGGAGCGGCAAAATAGCTTTCATTCGGGCCTGAGGAGTGGAACGTGAGCGAGTCGACGGACGCCGGCCCCCCGGCAGCGGCGGGCGAGGGCGGATCGGTCGGCGGCATCGGGGACGGCGGCGGGTACCTAACCCACCGGCAGGTCATGATCGTGCTGCCCGGCCTGATCTTGACGATGGTGCTGGCGATGCTCGACCAGCTGGTGGTGAGCACCGCGCTGCCGAGGATCGTCGGCGACCTGGGCGGCGTGTCGCACCTGTCCTGGGTGGTCACCGCGTACATCCTGACCTCGACGATCACGACGCCGTTCTACGGCAAGCTGGGCGACATGTACGGGCGCAAGAAGCTCTTCATCTTCGCGATCGTGCTCTTCCTGATCGGGTCGGCGCTGTCCGGCCTGTCGACGTCGATGGCGATGCTGATCTCGTTCCGCGCGCTGCAGGGGCTGGGCGCGGGCGGCCTGATGGTGGGCGCGATGGCGACCCTGGGCGAGATCGTGCCGCCCCGTGAGCGCGGCAAGTACATGAGCTACTTCATGGCCGCGATGATGCTCGCCACCGTCGGCGGCCCGCTGCTCGGCGGGTGGATCACCGACGCGTTCTCCTGGCGCTGGATCTTCTACATCAACCTGCCGGTCGGCGGGGCCGCCCTGGTCTACATGTGGGCCACCCTCAAGCTGCCGGTCCGCCGGGTCGAGCACCGGATCGACTACCTCGGCGGCGTCCTCCTCGGCGTGATCGCGACCGCCATCATCCTGGTCGCCACCTGGGGCGGCACCGAGTACAGCTGGACCTCGGCGCCGGTCCTGGGGCTGATCGCGGTGGCCGTGGTCGCGTTCGTGTGGTTCCTGTCGGCCGAGCGCCGGGCGGCGGAGCCGATGCTGCCGCTGCACGTGTTCAAGATCAGGAACTTCAGCCTCTCGATGGCCCTGGCGTTCTTCGTCGGCCTCGGGCTGTTCGGCGCGATGACGTTCCTCCCGCTTTACCAGCAGACCGTGCAGGGCGCCACCCCGACGGTCAGCGGGCTGCTGCTGACGCCGATGATGGTCAGCTCGGCCGCCATCTCGGTGCTGGCCGGCCTGGTGGTGAGCAAGACCGGCAAGTACCGGCTGTTCCCGATCGTCGGCGGGGCGGTCATGGCGGTCGCCATGTACCTGCTGACCGGGCTCAGCGTCAGCACCTCGCGGTGGGAGCTGGGCGTCGACTTCGTGATCCTCGGCCTCGGGATGGGCTGCCTGATGCAGATGGTCTCGCTCATCGCGCAGAACAGCGTCGAGCTCAAGGACATGGGCGTGGCGACC
This sequence comes from uncultured Actinomycetota bacterium, assembly GCA_963838825.1. Classification (GTDB taxonomy): domain Bacteria; phylum Actinomycetota; class Actinomycetes; order Streptosporangiales; family Streptosporangiaceae; genus Trebonia. The sequence continues at coordinate 145,462 of CAWISQ010000008.1, read as the reverse complement.
AGCGCCCGGATGTTTTTCCAGCAGATGGGCGGCTCGCTCGGGGTGGCGGCGTTCGGCGCCGTGTTCGCGAGCCGGCTGAACTCGGTGATGGCCTCGGCGGGCAGCGCGGGCGCCAAGTTCCACGTCACCGGGACGTTCGACCCGGCCCAGGTGTCGTCACTGCCGCACGCGGTGCAGCAGATCGTCTTCCGCGCGGTCACCCACGGGGAGGACGCGGTGTTCCTGGCGGTGCTGCCGGCCTCGATCGTGGTCTTCGTGCTCGCCCTGTTCATCAGGCAGGTGCCGCTGCGCGGCCGGGCGCCGAGCGAGAGCGCGCCCGCCCCCGAGGCGGAGGCGCTCATCGGCTAGCGGCGCGCAAAGCAGCGTAAAACGGGCGTCCGACGGCAACCAGCCGTCGGACGCCCGTTTGACGCGGGTGGTTCTAGGCGCCGGCGTAGGGCACGGCGTCGATGATCTCCACCGCGATCTGCTTGCCGTTGGGCAGCGAGTAGCTCGCCTTCTCGCCGACCTTCTTGCCGGTGATCGCCGCGCCCAGCGGCGACTTCGGCGAGTACACGTCGATCGGCGCGCCGCTCTCCTCGCGCGAGGCGAGCAGGAACGTGACCTCCTCGTCGTCGCGGACGAAGCGGACGGTCACGGTCATACCGGGTCCGACCACGCCGTCCGTGCGCGGCGGCTCGCCCACCCGGGCGTTCTCCAGAATGTACTGGAGCTGGAGGATCCGGCCTTCCTGCTTGCCCTGCTCCTCCTTGGCCGCGTGGTAACCGCCGTTCTCGCGCAGGTCTCCCTCGTCGCGGGCCGCCTCGATCTTTTTCGCGATATCGATGCGCCCCTGCACAGAGAGATAGTCGAACTCGGCCTTAAGCCGGTCGTACGCCTCCTGGGTAAGCCAGGTGACGCTTTCATTGCGCGTCTCGGTCACGGGCACTCCTCAGTACTACGCAGGACTCATCTGGCCGCTGCGTGCTGGCCGCTGCTTTGGGTGCGAGGGCTTACGTGCCTTCCGAGCAGCCAGCCGGTCTCCGGGGGTAATCTTCTGAGGCTAACAAGGTTCGGCCACTGGCGCGAACTAGTCAAGTGCTCCCAGTAGGCGGCGTGTCGGTCGAGAAAGCCTCCGACCCAGCGTTCCCGGCGGGAATGCAGATAAACCGGGTGGGCGTTCCGCTGTAGGTGTTCCGGTGTAGGTAGCAACAGCAGACGGATGGAGACCAGGGTGTCATCCCAAGGGTCCGGGCAGGGTCAGACGGCAGACGCGAAGCTGCGCCTCATGGCGGTGCACGCGCACCCGGACGACGAGTCGAGCAAGGGCGCCGCGACGATGGCCAGGTACGTCAGGGAGGGCGTCGAGGTCCTCGTCGCCACGATGACCGGCGGCGAGCGCGGCAGCGTGCTCAACGCGGCCATGGACCGGCCCGAGGTGCTGGCCGACCTGCCCAACATCAGGCGGGCGGAGATGGACCGGGCCAGGGAGATCCTCGGCGTCGAGCAGCGTTTCCTCGGCTTCACCGACTCCGGCCTGCCGGAGGGAGACCCGCTGCCGCCGCTGCCCGAGGGCAGCTTCAGCCTGGTCCCGCTGGCCGAGGCGGCGGCCCCGCTGGTGCGCCTGGTCCGCGAATTCCAGCCGCACGTGATCTTGACCTACGACGAGTCGGGCGGCTATCCGCACCCCGATCACATCAAGACCCACCAGGTCGCGGTGGAGGCGTTCGAGGCGGCGGCCGACCCGGATCGGTACCCTGATGTCGGCGGCGAGCCCTGGCAGCCGTCCAAGATGTACTACTTCGTCACCTTCCACCAGGCGAAGTACGCCGCGCTGCACGAGGAACTCCTGCGCCGTGACCTGGAGTCCCCGTACACGGAGATCTTCGCCGAATGGGAGGAGCGCGCCCGCAAGCGACTGGAGCGCGGCCAGCGGACCCTGGAGATCACCAGCCGCGTGCAGGCGGCCGAGTACTTCGGCATCCGCGACGACGCGCTGCGCGCGCACGCCACCCAGATCGACCCCGACAGCTCCTGGTTCGCGTGCCCGCGAGAGGTCGAGCGCGTCGCCTGGCCGACTGAGGACTATCATCTTGCTAGGTCGCTCGTCGATACCGAGCTGCCGGAAGACGACCTTTTCGCGGGTATCCGGGAGAGTGTGACCCTGTGACGTTCCTCGCCGTGCTGGCTAGCAGCTCAAGCAACTCCACGTCGTCGATCAGCAACGTGGAGCCGGGGCTGCTCGGCTTCCTGGTGGTGGCCGCGCTCGGCGTCGCGCTCGTCTTCATCCTCCGCTCGATGAACAAGCAGTTCAAGAAGATCGGACCGCGCCCGGAGGACCCGGAGGACCTGGCCGCCGACGAGTCCGGGCCGGACGCCGCGGCCGAGGCCGCCGGCGACGGCCAGGTCACCACGGCCGCGGCCAAGCGCGGCTAGCTCGCGCTCAGCGGCCGCCAGCGGGCGACTGCCAGGCGGGCTTACTCGGCCTCGGGTTCCGTCCAGGCGCGGCTCATGGCCTCGGGCAGGCCCCACCAGCCGAGCGGGGTCAGCCGGTCGTCCGAGTCGATCGCGCCGAGCACCGACCACATGGCGGTCACGTTGAGGAACAGCTCCTCGATGCTGAGCTCGTCGAAATCCTCGTCCTCGTCCTCGTCGTCCTCGTCGAAGTCGCTTCCCGCCGAAGTCGGCGTCCTCGAAGAGCAGGGCCGCCTGGTCGAAGTCGTCATCGTCGTCAACCTCGATACCGATCTCGACCTCGACGTCGACGTAGTCGTCGGTATCGGCCTCCGCGCCGTCGACTGCGGCGACGGCGGGGGCGAACGAGAAGTCGTTGTCGACCACGGCCAGGCCGATGACCTGCTCGGGATCGAAGTCCCTGACGTACCGGGCCAGGTCGGCGGCCGAGGCGGGCGTTCCCGGCCCCCCGGTCACCAGGGCTGACATGACCGCCAGCCAATCGAAGTGATCGAGGGCGCAGACCGCCGCGATCGCCGCCGACAGCTCGTCCGGCTCGTCGACGTCGCTCTCTTCGTCGAGGTCGTCCCCCCCGAATTCGAGGTCCTCGTCCTCGGCCCACTCCATGGCCCGGGCGAACTCTTTATCCTCGTCGGATAGCGGGCCGCCCTGCGGCGCCGCCACCGACGTGGCCAGCGTCAGCCACAGCTCGGCGTCGTCGGATGGCAGCGAGTCCGCGTTGCGACCGCTGAACGAGACGAGCATCTGCCCCGGCCACCCCGGCTGGGCGATGTCACCGCGGAGCTTGGCGACGGCGGCGCGCAGGTCGGCCGCGGGCAGCGGGCGCTCGCCGGCCGCCGCGAGCATGGAGTGCAGCGCGGACCGCGCCTCCGCGTCGGCGGCGGCCCAGTCGGCCAGGAAGGCCTCGTCCTGCTCGTCGAGCAGCACCGTCATCGGCACCCGCCCGTCCGGCAGCGGACTGGTCATCCACCGCTCCTGCAGCGTCACGTACTCCCGGCGGGCATCCTCGTCCCCGACGGCGAGCCGGTCCGGGTCGATCTCGCCCGCCGCCAGCAGTTCCTCCAGGTGGCCCACGAGCCTGGCGTGCATCTCCTCCTGGAGCGGGCTGCGGGTGGCGGGCTCCGCCCAGACGTGCAGCCCGATGATCCCGGTCGGCTCGGTCCCGGTCGCCTCAAGCCAGCCGTGCACGTCCCCGAAGGTGGCGTCGTGCTCGCTGATCTTCTGCAGGATCGTCTCGGCCGAGTCCCAGAACGGGGCCGACAGCGGGTTTCCCGCTGCCAGCAGCCCCCGCCTGATGGTCGGCAGCGACGCGAGCGCGTCGGCCGCCGGCACGCTGAGCAATGCGATCGCGACATCGCGCCGCCGCAGCTCGGCCACCCGGCGGTGGGCGAGGTCGGCTACCCGGTCAGCTTGGAGTTCCACGCCTCGCAGCGTACGACGCTCGCGTCCCAAGGCGCACGGCCCTCCAGTCTTTCTCGTCCGACTTACGTAGGTCTTACTGGGACTTCTCTGGCTTCTTAGCTTCTCAGGCTCCGGGCGGCTTACAGCTCGGCCCGGCCGCCGAGGTACGGCTGGAGCACCTCGGGCACGCGGACCTTCTGGTCGGCTGTCTGGCAGTTCTCGATGACGGCCGCGAGCAGCCGAGGGGTCGCGATCGCGGTGTTGTTCAGCGTGTAGGCGAACTTCACCGTGCCGTCCGAGTCGCGGTAGCGCACGCTGGCCCGCCTGGCCTGCCAGTCGTGCAGCGACGAGCAGCTGTGCGTCTCCCGGAACCGGCCGAGGGAGGGGAACCAGGTGTTGACGTCGTTCATCCGGTACTTGCCGGCGCCCATGTCACCGGTGGAGCACTCGACGACCTCGTAGTGCAGGCCAAGACCTTGCAGCAGGTGCTCGGCGACGCCAAGCAGCTCGGCGTGCCAGCGGTCGGATTCTTCGTCGTCGGCCGCGCAGATCACGAACTGCTCGACCTTCTCGAACTGGTGCACCCGGAGCAGGCCGCGCACGTCGCGCCCGGCGCTGCCCGCCTCGCGGCGGAAGCACGGCGAGATGCCGGCGTACCTGATCGGCAGCGCCTTGGCGTCGAGGATCTCGCCGGAATGGAGGCCGACGAGGGCGACCTCGGCCGTGCCCGCGAGGAACAGGTCGTCGGCCGGCAGCGCGTAGGTCTCTTCGCGGTGGGTGGGGAACTGCCCCGTTCCGATCAGCGCCTCCTCCCTGACCATGACCGGGACCGAGATTACGGTCGACCCGGTCGAGACGAGGTGGTCGAGCGCGTAGGAGAGCAGCGCCCGCTCGAGCAGCACCATGTCGCCGGTGAGCGCGTAGGCCCGCTCGCCCGCCACCTTCCGCGCCCGGGCGAATTCCGCCCAGCCGCGGTTCTCGAGCAGCTCGACGTGATCCTTGACCTCGAAGTCGAAGGCCGGCCGCTCGCCCCACGTCCTGATCGTGACGTTGGCGGAGTCGTCCCGGCCGACCGGGGTGCCCTTCCACGGGATCGTCGGGGTGAGCAGCAGCAGCGCCTGCAGTTTCTCGTTGACCTCGGCCAGCGACTCGCGGACCTCTTTCAGGTGCAGGTCCTGCTCGTCGTGCTCGGCCCGCAGCGTCACCCTGGTCGCCTCGTCGGCCCGCGCGAACTCCTTGGCGAACGCCTTTCGCCTGGTCTGCGCCTCGTCAAGCTCGCGCTGCAGTTCACGGCTGGACTGGTCAAGGCTGAGCAGTTCGTCCACGTCCAGGTCGATGCCCTTAACCCGGACGGCGGCCTTCACGGCTTCCGGGTTGTCCCTGATGAATCGTCTGTCCAGCATGGTGGAAACGCTACCAGGAGTGGCGCGCCGCGTGCTTAGGACGACATGGACGCCCTACGGTGGAGCTCATGCTGGTCACCAACCATGTACTGTCCGGAGCCGTGATCGGCGCGGCCGTGCGCCGCCCGGGGTCGGCGTTCGCGCTGGGCGTCGCGTCGCACTTCGTCCTCGACGCGGCGCCGCACTGGGGCAAGTTCGGCAGCGGACGGGACTACCTGCGGGTGGCCGTGCCCGATGGCCTGGTCGGGCTGGCGGTGATGGGGACGGTGACCGCGCTGGCGCCACACGGCCGCCGGGCGGCGGTGCTGGCCGGCATGGCGGGGGCGGCGCTGCCCGACCTCGACAAGCCGTCGCGGCTGTTCTTCGGCCGCTCGCCGTTCCCGCCCGCGGTCGACCGCTTCCACACCAGGATCCAGCACGAGGCGCCGCGCCGGGCGCACTATGAGGCGACCGCCGCGATGATCTTCGGCGCGGTCGCGGTTGCGCTGCTGCGCGGCCGGGAGCGCAACCGCGCGACGACGTAGACGACGCGCCGCCAGGCATCAACTCGGTCCGGAGTTTCCGAGCGCGGCGGCGACGTTGTTGATGTCAGTCTGCAGATCGTCGAGGTCCGGTGACAGGCCCGAGCTTGCCATGTCGGCCTGGTACTGGGCGACGGTCGTGTCCTTGCTGACCGTGGTGAAGTCGCCTGAGGTCCTGGTCGCGTCGGTGACGGTCTTGTCCGCAGCGGCCGATGCGGCGCCCGACGGCATCGCGATGGCCTGGACCTGGCTGGCGAAGGCGGACATATAGGCAGCCGCCTGGGCGGCCGCGGCGGTGGCGCAGGGCAGGCCCGCGCTGCCGTTGCCACAGGCTTTTACCGTGGTCGTCCACTTCTTCATCTCGGCGTTGAGGGTGTTGTCGGCGCTGTTCCACTGGCTGATCGCCGTGGCCCGGGTGTTGACCGCGCTGGTCGTGTGATTCGCCAGGGCGACCCGGCCGACCTGTTCGCCGACGTCGGTGATGACTCCGAGGACGATGAAGACGATGAGCAGGACCTTGGCTGACTGCGGGAGGACCAGCCGCCAGCTGGCGGGCGGTGCGATCGGCTGGGCGCTGCCGTACCCGGCCTGCGAGCCGTAGCCCAGCGTGGGTTCGTAGCCGGGGTTAGCGCCGGTGTCGGCTTCGGTGCCGTAGGCGCGCGTGGCCCCGTAGGCAGGCGGGGCCCAGTCTGCGGGCGGGGTGCCCCAGGCCGACTCGGCCGGCGCCGTCGGCTGGCCGGGCGCAGTCCAGCCCGGGGCCGGGGCCGGGGCCGGGGCCATGGGCGCCGAGGCGTCCGGCTCGTCACCGAACAGCTTCCACGGGTAGGTCGAGGTAAGCATGCCCATGTAGCAGTAGTAGCGAGTCTGGAATCTGAGCACGGCGGTGAACGCCAGGTGCAGCGGGGCGGGCAGCTTCCCGGTGATGAGCATGATCAGCCAGGCGGGGAAGACCACGATCACGTTGCCCACGCCGGTCACCACGCTCAGCACGATGTGCGCCCAGACGGCACAGGAAGAGGCGGAAGAACACCGCGAAGCGATTCAGCCGCCCGGGCGCCGGGATGTCGATGACGATCGGGTACGCCAGATCGTCATCGAACGTGAACGGCGGATAGTCGTCGGTCAGCAGGAACGAATATCCGTAGACTCGCGCATTCCACCGAGCCAGCCCGGAAAGGTAGCTGACCGCGAACCCGGGCAGGCGGCCCGTGAACAGCGCTCCCCACCAGCCCAGGAACACGACCACGAAGCCGGCTATGTCGAGGAAGAGCAGCACGAACATGTGCGGGATGGCCAGGATCAGCCGGAAGGCGACCGTCAGCCGGCGCTGCTTGACCGGGCCCGCCGCGACGAGCTGCACGGCCGGCTCCTCGACGAACTGATAAGGCGCGCCCGCAGGAAACGCAGGGTAAGGGTGATAAGGATCGCTGGTCACGAGGAAGCCCCATTTTTCCGCCGATGGCGCGGCAGTCGGTAGACAGACCTCGCGATATTAGTGAAAATCCGGTCAGACGCAACACAGAGAATTGGTAAATATTGCGCATCGCCGTTGATTTCCGTTCGGTGATGCGGTGACAGCCTCTCGGTGAACCGGATCGCCTCTCCGTCAAGGCGGCCGAACAGGCCGACTTGCCAGGCGGTACAGTGTCGCGCACAGCGTGTTGACGATTGTGCTGCCGCGCGCCACGACAGGAGAATGCCGTGTTCCACTCCGACGATGCCCAGCCGTCCGTCGTGTCGACGGACCTGCCCGCGGGCGCCTACCTGCTCGACGTGCGTGAGGACGACGAGTGGGCCGCCGGCCACGCCCCGGAAGCCGTGCACATCCCGGTCGGAGCGATCTCCGAACGGGCTGCGGAGATCCCGCAGGACCGCGAGATCTACGTGATCTGCCGGTCGGGCGCCCGGTCGGCCTACGCCGCCCAGGCGCTGGCCGGGGCCGGCCGGAAGACCGTCAACGTGTCCGACGGCATGACCGGCTGGGCCGTCGCCGACCGCCCCATGGTCAGCGAGACCGGCGCCGAGCCCTACGTCGCCTAACCGGTCGTGACCGCCAGCGCCAGCGGCAGGACGGCCGGGGCGCCCGCGTCCCGCAGCAGCATCGCGGCCACGGTCATCGTCCAGCCGGTGTCGATCTGATCGTCGACCAGCAGCACCGGGCCGTCGCCGTGGGCCGCGAGCGCGGCGCGCAGGTCGTCAGGGACGACCAGAGCCCGCCAGAGGGTGGCCAGCCGCTGGGCGCTGTTGTGACGCCGGGGTCCCGGGCCGTCCTCGGTCGCGTAGCCGAGCGTGCCCAGGTAGGAAAGCCGGCCGATGGCGGCGATCCGCTGGCCGAGGCTGGTGATCAGGTCAGGGCCGGGTCCGTGACGGCATCGCGACCACCGCGGCCGGCCGTTGCTTCCAGTCCCAGCTGGCCAGGACCTGCACCATCGCGTCCGCGAGCTGGTCGGTTACCGGGCCGTCGGGCGTCTGCTCGGACAGCAGGGCGCGCAGCGCGGCGCCCCAGCCGATGTCGGTCAGACGGCCGAGGGCGCGGCCGGGCTCGGCCAGTTGGGCGGCCTGGATCTTGCCCGCGGCGTCGATCCCGAGCTCCTTCATCCCGGTCGGCCACATCTTCCTGGGCTCGACGGTGGTGCCCGGCCGGGCGAGCCGTTCCCGCGCCGCCTCGGCCCCGGCCGGCGCGACGTCAACCGCCCAGCGCTGGCCGGTGCAGTTGTCGCACCGGCCGCACGGGGCCGCCTCGGGGTCGTCAAGCTCGCGGCGCAGGAACTCCATCCGGCACGCGGTCGTGGCCTGGTAGGCCAGCATCGACTGCTGCTCGCGGTCGCGCTCGCGCGCCACCCGCTCGTACCGCTCGCCGTCGTACTCCCACGGCTTGCCGGTGGCCATCCAGCCGCCCGCGGTGCGAGTCACCGCGCCGTCGACGTCGAGCACCTTGAGCATCGACTCGAGGCGCCCCCTGGACAGGTCGACCCGGGTCTCGATGGCGGCGGTGGACAGCGGCCTGCCCGCGTCCGCGAGCGCGTCGAGCGTCGCCCGGACCTGCTGCTCGGGCGGGAAGGCGAGCGAGGCGAAGTACGCCCAGATGTCGCGGTCCTCGCGGCCGGGCAGCAGCACGACCTCGGCCCGTTCGACGCCGCGCCCGGCCCGGCCGATCTGCTGGTAGTAGGCGACCGGCGACTGCGGCGCGCCCAGGTGCACCACGAAGCCGAGGTCGGGCTTGTCGAACCCCATGCCCAGGGCGCTGGTCGCGACCAGTGCCTTGACCCGGTTGGCGAGCAGGTCCTCCTCCGCCTGCAGCCGCCTGGCCTGGTCGTCCTTTCCGCTGTAGGCGGCGACCTCGATGCCCTGCTCGCGCAGGAACGCGGCCGTCTCGTAGGCGGCGGCGACCGTCAGCGTGTAGATGATCCCCGAGTTCGGCAGCGCCTCGGTCCGCAGCGCCTGCGCCAGCCACGCCAGCCGCATCGGGGTGGCGGGCAGGCTGACCACGGCGAGCCTGAGCGACTCGCGGTCGAGCGGCCCCCGCAGCACCAGCACCCCGTCCATGTCGGCGGCGACCCCGGCGCCCAGTTGCTCCGCGACGTCCTGGGTGACGCGGGCGTTGGCGGTGGCGGTGGTGGCCAGCACCGGGATGTCCGGCGGGAGGGTCTCGAGCAGGGACCTGATCCGCCGGTAGTCGGGCCGGAAGTCGTGACCCCAGTCGGAGATGCAGTGCGCCTCGTCGATCACGATCAGTCCGGCGGCCGAGGTCAGGTGGGGCAGCACGTTGTCGCGGAAGCCGGGGTTGTTCAGCCGCTCGGGGCTGACCAGCAGGACGTCGACCGCGCCGTCCCTGACCTCGGCGTAGACCTGCTGCCAGTCCTCGAGGTTGGCGGAGTTGATCGTGCGCGCGTGGATGCCCGCCCGCGCCGCCGCCTCGACCTGGTTGCGCATCAGCGCCAGCAGCGGCGACACGATCACGGTCGGGCCCGCCCCGGCCGCGCGCAGCAGCGCGGTCGCGACGAAGTAGACCGCCGACTTGCCCCACCCGGTCCGCTGCACCACCAGCGCCCGCCGCTTGTCGGCCACGAGGGCGCGGATCGCGGTCCACTGGTCCTCGCGCAGCCGCGCGTTCTCGCCCGCCAGCGCCCGTAGGTGCGTCTCGGCCGCTGCCCGCAGTTCCCGCTCGTCGCTCATGACTACTTGGTACCAGGTAAAAGCCGCGCCCGGCCCCGGCCGTATTGGCCTTGGGGGCCACAGGCCCGCTCTATGGGCCCGGTGGGCCACGGGCCCATGACGGTTGCGACCTGGCGGGCCACGGGGCCACCACCGCGCGTGGTCGCTAGCATCAGGGGTGTGACTGACACGGTATCGATCAGGGACCTGCGGGTGTCCACGGTCATCGGGGTGTACGACTGGGAGCGCGAGACCGAGCAGGCGCTGGTGTTCGCGGTGGACATGGCGGCCGACGTGGCCCGGGCCGCCGCTCGGGACAACCTGGCCGACGCGCTCGACTACTCGTCGGCCGCGCAGACGATCAAGACCGTCGTCATCGAGGGCAAGTTCATGCTCATCGAGACGGCCGCCGAGCGCGTCGCCGAGCGTCTGATCAGCGACTACGACCTCGCCTGGGTCCGGGTCGAGGTGGTCAAGCCGATCCCGAGCGAGGGCTACACGGCGGCGATCACCATCCAGCGCGGGTCAGGCCGATAGACCCTTCGCTGACAGCGGACAACGGGCCGGAAATAAGAACGGGCTCTTCTTTCTTGAGTGTAGGTGACTCAACCTTAGGAGGGCTGATGAGCGAAACGCTCACGCTGCCGGTGCTGCCGCTCGATGACGAAGTGGTCCTGCCTGGCATGGTGGTCCCCATTGAACTTACCGACGCCGAGGTCAGAGGCGCCGTCGACGCCGCTCGCAACAGCGCGGGGCTTGGCCGGGGGCCAGGAATACGTTCGGAAGAGAAGTCGCAGGTGCTCCTGGTGCCCAGGATCGCCGACCGCGGCCTGGCCGGCACCGGCACGCTGGCCGTTATCGAGCAGGTCGGGCGGATGCCCGGCGGCGAGCCCGGCGCGGTCCTGCGCGGGGTTTCCCGGGTGAAGATCGGCCACGGCACCACCGGCCCGGGCGCGGCGCTCTGGGTTGAGGGCACGGTGATCGAGGAGACCGGGCAGGGCGCCCGGGCGACCGAGCTCGCCAAGGAGTACAAGTCCCTGATCGTCGCCGTCCTCCAGCAGCGGGGCCAGTGGCAGGTCGTGGACATGATCCAGCAGCTCGACGACCCGTCGACGATCGCCGACCGGGCCGGCTACAGCAGCTACGTGACCGTCGAGCAGAAGCTCCAGCTGCTCGAGACCCCCGACATCGCCGAGCGCCTCGAGACCGCGATCAAGTGGACGCGAGAGCACCTGGCCGAGCTTGACGTGGCCGAGACGATCCGCAAGGACGTCACCGAGGGCATGGAGAAGCAGCAGAAGGAGTTCCTGCTCCGTCAGCAGCTCGCGGCCGTGCGCAAGGAGCTCAAGGAGCTCAGCGGCGACGGCGACGGGACCGAGGAGGACGACTACCGGGCCCGCGTCGAGGCCGCCGACCTGCCGGAGAAGGTCCGGGAGGCCGCGCTCAAGGAGGTCGACAAGCTCGAGCGGACCTCAGACGCCTCCCCGGAGGTCGGCTGGATCAGGACCTGGCTCGACACCATCCTCGACATCCCCTGGAACGAGCGGACCGAGGACGCCTACGACATCGCCGGCGCCCGCGCGATCCTCGACGAGGACCACACCGGGCTGGACGACGTCAAGGAGCGGATCATCGAGTACCTGGCGGTGCGCAAGCGCCGCAGCGACCGGGGCCTCGGCGTGATCGGCGGCCGCCGGTCCGGCGCGGTGCTGGCGCTCGTCGGCCCGCCCGGCGTCGGCAAGACCTCGCTCGGCGAGTCGGTCGCGCGGGCGATGGACCGGAAGTTCGTCCGGGTCGCGCTCGGCGGCGTCAGGGATGAGGCCGAGATCCGCGGTCACCGGCGCACCTACGTCGGCGCGCTGCCCGGCCGGATCGTCCGCGCCATCCGCGAGGCCGGCACGATGAACCCGGTCGTGCTCCTCGACGAGGTGGACAAGATCGGCTCTGACTACCGGGGCGACCCGGCGTCGGCGCTGCTCGAGGTGCTTGACCCGGCGCAGAACCACACGTTCCGCGACCACTACCTCGAGGTCGACCTCGACCTGTCCGACGTGGTCTTCCTGGCCACCGCGAACGTGCTCGACTCGATCCCCGGGCCGCTGCTCGACCGGATGGAGCTGGTCACGCTCGACGGCTACACCGAGGACGAGAAGGTCGCGATCGCCCGCGACCACCTGCTGTCGCGGCAGCTCTCCAAGGCGGGCCTGTCCGCCGACGAGGTGACGCTCGACGAGGAGGCGCTCCGGCTGATCGCGGCCGAGTACACCCGCGAGGCCGGCGTCCGCTCGCTCGAGCGGGCGATCGCCCGGGTGCTGCGGAAGGTCGCGGCCAAGGAGGCCCTCGAGCCGGGCGCGATCCCGGTCACGGTCGGCGTGGACAATCTCCGCGACTACCTGGGCAGGCCCCGGTTCACCCCGGAGACCCGGCTGACGTCAAGCGACCGCCGCACGGCGGTCCCCGGCGTCGCTACCGGCCTGGCGGTGACCGGCGCGGGCGGTGACGTGCTCTACATCGAGGCGTCGCTGGCCGACAAGGAGACCGGCGGGACCGGCGTCACCCTCACCGGCCAGCTCGGCGACGTGATGAAGGAGTCGGCCCAGATCGCCCTCTCCTACCTGCGTTCGCACGGCGCTGAGCTGGAGCTGCCGGTGACCGACCTGAAGGACCGCGGCGTGCACGTCCACGTGCCGGCCGGCGCGGTGCCCAAGGACGGCCCGTCGGCGGGCGTCACGATGACGACGGCGCTCGCGTCGCTGCTGTCGGGACGGCCGGTCCGCTCGGACGTGGCGATGACCGGCGAGGTCTCGCTCACCGGGCGGGTGCTGCCGATCGGGGGCGTGAAGCAGAAGCTGCTGGCCGCGCACCGGGCGGGCATCACCACGGTACTGATCCCGCAGCGGAACGAGCCCGACCTCGACGACGTGCCCGCGGAGGTGCTGGCGAAGCTGTCGGTGCACCCGATGAGCGACGTCAGGGACGTGCTGGCGCTGGCCCTGGAGCCCGCGTCATCGGCCGTCAACGTCGACGGCGCGGACAGCGCGGCGGTCACCTCCGCCGCCTAGGTCCCTTAGCTCGGCTCGGTTCAGCGGAAACGGCCGGGCGGCCCAGTGCGGGTCGCCCGGCCGTTGCCGTTCCCAGTCAAAAACACAAAATCGGTTTATCGAACGGGCCCTGTCTTCGCCTGGCCCGGCCGGATATCTCAGGGGCGCGTCGACCCAGGCCGGGGTCCGGCTGGCGGAGGTGGCGATTCAGAGCTCGGCGTCGGAGTGATCGGGGCAGAGGCCGAAAAGCTCGAGGGTGTGGTTGACGGATGTGAAGCCGGCCTCGGCCGCCACCTTCTCCGCCCACTGCTCGATGACGCGCCCCTCCACCTCGACGCTGCGACCGCAGACGCGGCAGGTCAGGTGGTGGTGGTGACCGGTCGAGCCGCACTGCCGGTACAGGGCCTCGCCCGACGGGTCGCGGATCGAGTCGATCGCGCCCTGCTCGCTGAGCACCTGCAGGTGCCGGTAGACGGTGGTGAGCCCCACGGTCTCGCCCTGACGGCGGAGCTCGGCGTGAATCTCCTGCGCGCTGCGGAACCCGGGAAGGCTGGACAGGGCGGTGGCGACGGCCGAGGCCTGCCTCGTACCGCGCACCCGAGTCCCTCTCGGCTGATCCACTGTCATGTCTTGCAAGTTAGCCGGCCTTCCTGGCGCTGACCATGAACCGCGACGGACCGTGACCACCGCGCCAGCGTGATCTTCGCGATCCGGTTGCTTAATGATACTGGAAACGATTATCGTTACGTACGTAGGGCACGGCGATCTTCGGGGAGCGGGCATGCGCAGTGGTGCGGTCAAGGACCGGATCGTCAGGCGGGCAGGCGGACGGCGACGCCTGGCTGGCGTCGCGCTGCTGGCCGGGGCGGCGGTCACCGCCACCGCCCTTTCGGCCTGCTCGATCGGGGCGAGCGCGGACGGGTCCGATCCCGGCGGCAAGATCGTCGCGGTCGGCGCCGAGAACGAGTACGCCGATGTGATCAGCCAGGTCGGCGGTCAGTACGTGCAGCGTCAGCGCCATCATGTCCAACCCCAATACGGACCCCCACACGTTCGAGGGGAGCCCGGCGGTCGCCCGCGAGATCAGCGCGGCCCAGCTCATCGTGCAGAACGGCGTCTCCTACGACACGTTCATGTCCACGATCGAGAGCGCCGCCCAGAACGGCAGCAGCAAGGTCATCGACGTCCAGAAGCTGCTCGGGCTGCCGGACTCCACCGCTAACCCGCACCTGTGGTACAACCCGAGCACGATGCCGAAGGTCGCGGACGCGATCGCCGCCGACCTGGCCGCCATCCAGCCGGCCCACGCGGCCTACTTCACGGCGAACGCGAAGTCCTTCGTCGCCTCGCTCGACTCCTGGGACAGCGCCATCGCCGCCTTCAAGCAGGCCTACGCGGGCGTTCCGGTGGCGACGACCGAGCCCGTGGCCGACTACATGCTGCAGGCCGTCGGCGCGGACAACCTGACGCCGTGGGCGTTCCAGGCCGACATCATGAACGGGGTCGACCCGTCACCGCAGGATGTGGCGCTGCAGAAGGCGCTATTCACCGACCATAAGGTGAAGGTGTTGCTTTACAACCAGCAGGTCACCGACCCGCTCACCGAGTCGCTGATTACGCTGGCCAACCAGAACGGCATCCCGGTGGTCGGCGTCTACGAGACGATGCCGACGCCCGGGTACGACTACCAGACTTGGATGCTGACCGAGGTGCAGGACCTGCGCAAGGCGGTCGCGGACAAGGTCTCGACCGAGCACCTGTGATGAGTGAGTTCCTGTGAGGTCCGTCATGACGAACGAAGCACGCGCAGCGGGTCGCCGCCGCGCAGGCGACCCAGCCTGACCTGCTGACGCTCGACGACATCGGCGTCCGCCTGGGCGGCCGCCAGGTGCTCAGCGACGTGACCTTCTCGCTCCGCAAGGGCGAGTTCACCGGGATCATCGGCCCCAACGGCGCGGGCAAGACCACCCTGCTGCGGGTCATCCTCGGACTGCTCGAGCCGTCGGGCGGCCGGGTGCTCATCAACGGCGAGCCGGTGGACAGCAAGAGCAAGTCGGCCATCGGCTACGTGCCGCAGAAGCTGGTCATTGACCCGGACATGCCGCTGCGGGCCAGGGACGTGGTCGGGCTCGGCCTTGACGGGCACCGGCTCGGGTTCGCCTTCCCGTCGCGGCAGCGCCGCGACCAGATCGAGGCGGCGCTGAGCGACGTGGGCGCGGCCAGGTACGCCGACGCGCGGGTGGGCGAGCTGTCCGGCGGCGAGCAGCAGCGGGTGCTGATCGCGCACGCGCTGATCTCCCGGCCCAAGCTGCTGCTGCTCGACGAGCCGCTGGCCAACCTCGACCTCAGAAGCGAGCAGGAGATCGTCGCGGTGCTCGGCCGGCTGGCGCGCGAGCAGCAGATCGCCATCCTGCTCTCGGCGCACGACATGAACCCGCTGCTTGGCGTCATGGACCGGATCGTGTACGTCGCCAACGGGCGGGTCGCCACCGGCCCGACCGACGAGGTCGTCACCTCCGAGGGCCTCACCCGGCTCTACGGCCACCGGGTGGACGTGGTGCGGGTGCAGAACCGGGTCCTCGTGGTCGCGGGCGAGTAGCGCATGCACTACGTATTCGAGCCGGGGCTGTTCGCCAGCGGGCCGGTCAGGACCGCCCTGCTGGTCGGCGCCATCGTCGCCGTCACCTCCGGCGTCATCGGCGTCTTCACCGTCATCCGCGGCCAGTCCTTCGCCGGCCATTCGCTGGCCGACGTCGCCACCACCGGCGGGTCCGGCGCGTTCCTGGTCGGCCTGAACCAGTTCTGGGGGTTCCTCGCGGCCGGGATCGCGGCCGCCGCGCTGATGGAGGGGATCGGGGTGCAGCGCCGCCGGGGCCGGGACGTGGCCACCGGGGTCGTGCTCGGCGCCGCCCTCGGCGCCGCCGCGCTCTTCCTCTACCTGGGCACCCTGCACACGTCGACCACCGGGGCGTCGTTCACGGTGCTGTTCGGCTCGATCTTCGTGATCAGCCCGGACACCGTGCCCGCGCTGATCGCGTCCGGGATCGTCGCCCTCGTGGTGGTCGCCGTGCTCACCCGGGTGCTGCTGCTGAGCTCGCTCTCGTCCGACCTCGCGCGGGCCAAGGGCGTGCCGGTCAGGATCGTCGGCATGGTCTACCTGGCCGCGCTCGCCGTCTCGGTCTCGCTCGCGGCCGTCGCGATCGGGGCGGTGCTGTCGACCGCGCTGCTGATCGGCCCGTCCGCGACCGCGCTGCGGGTCGCCAAGAGCCCCGGCTGGGCGATGGCCGCCTCCGCGCTGACCGGCGTGGCCGCGACCTGGATCGGCATCGTGCTCGCGTACGACTCCTACTACTGGCCGCCGCACGGCCACGGCTGGCCGGTCTCGTTCTTCGTCGTTACCCTCGTGCTGGCCGGCTACCTGCTCACCTACGTCAAGCGGCCGCGACGGATCGCGCCGCGCTCGCCGCACGAGGGGGCCGAATGTTCACCGGCCTGATGCTGAACACCTGGATCACCGGGTCCATCGTCGCCGTGATCGCGGGCATGGTCGGCTTCTTCGCGGTGCTGCGCGGGCAGACGTTCGCCGCGCACGCGATACCGAACGGCGCGTTCGCCGGCGCGGCCGGCGCCAGCCTGCTCGGCATCAACGTGCTGTGGGGCCTGGCGGTGTTCGCGATCGGCGGCGCCCTCGGCATCGGCGCGCTCGGCTCGGAGCGGCAGGGCCGCAAGGGACGCAATGACGTGGTGACCGCCCTCGGGCTGGTCCTCATGCTCGGGCTCGGGGCGCTGTTCATCAGCGTCAGCAGCGAGTACGCCGAGGAGACCTACGCGCTGCTGTTCGGCGAGGTGTTCGGGATCAGCCAGGGTGAGGTGCTGCCGATCCTGCTGCTCGGGATCGTGTCCGTGGCCGCCATCGGGGTGGCGTTCCGTCCGCTGATGCTGACCAGCGCGCTCCCCGAGGTGGCGGAGGCGCGCGGCGTCTCCACCCGCCGGGCCGATCTCTACTTCCTGGTCGTGATGGCGCTCGCCACCTCGATGACCGTGCCGGTGGTGGGCGCGCTGCTGATGTTCAGCCTGATGATCGGCCCGGCCGCCGCCGCCCGCTCGGTCACCGCCCGGCCGGGGGCCGCGCTCGCCCTCTCGATCGTGATCGCGCTCGGCACCGTCTGGATCTCGATCGCCCTGTCCTACCGGACCAACTGGCCGCTGGGCTTCTTCGTGGGAGTTGCCGGGGCCGTCTTCTACCTCCTGGGCCAGGGCGCCCGGGCCCTCGGCGTCAGCCGCCCTCGCCTGGCTGCGTAAGGCGGGCTCGTCCCGCAGGGCGTCGAGCAGCAGCCGGCCCGGGAATGTCGTACCTCGCTGGGCCGGAACCGGCCCTCTCACCGGTAGTCCTCCTCGATTGACCGCACCCAGCGGTTGCGCCCCGACTGCTTCGCCCGGTACAGGGCGCGGTCGGCGGCGTGCAGCGCCTTCCTCGGATCGGGCCGGGCAGCAGCCACGCCGGCCGAGAACGTGACCGGCTAGGGCCTTGTCCGCATCCACTCGATTCGCAGCCGGGCCAGGAACCGCTCGGCCCCGCTCCCGGGCAGGATGACCACGAACTCCTCGCCGCCGTAACGCCCGACCTGATCGGCTGCCCGCACGGTGGCGGCCAGCGTGCGGCCGAACAGCCGCAGGACCTTGTCGCCCTCGCGTGTGCCCGAGGCTGTCGTTGATCGCCTTGAAATGGTCGAGGTCGATCATGACGACGGTGTCCTCGGGTCGCAGGCGTCCGAGGGCCCGGCCCAGCGTCCGCCGGTTTGCCAGGCCGGTCAGCACGTCGATCGAGGCGTCCTGGGCGAGGCGAGACGGCCGGTCGAGCAGCTCGAGCGCCCGCTGGGCGTCGCGCACGAAGGCCGGGAGGTAGCGTTCGAGCAGCATCCTGCCCACTCCTGCCCGCGGTGCGGCGGGGAGGACGGGCTCACCCACGCTGAACGACACGTCGACCGGAAGGGCGTCTTCGTTCGAGTCGGCCGCCGGGATGACCCGCCCGCCCAGCATCTCGACCAGGTCACGCGCGATCTCGGCCACGGCGGTCGGCGATTCGATCCAGAGCAGGGCCCGGGTCGCGTCGAGCACCGCGGACAGGGCGGCGTCGGCCGAGGGCTCTGTCGGCGGCGGCACGGGAGGGGGCGTGGGCACCGAACCGCCGTACTTCTCCGCCGCCGCAGCACCGGCGCTTGCGGGGTCAGCCACCGGCGCCCGCACCGATGCCCGCCCGCAGGTCGCTGACAGTAACGCCCACAGAGCAACATTACACCCAGTAATTAGCTGAATACCGAACGAGGCTGCACCGGAGGAGAAATGCGGCGACAACGGACGGCGGGTCTGACAGAGTGGCGAATTGTGCTGCTGACCATTACGACGACCGCTGAACCCGCATCCGACCTGGGATTCCTGCTGCACAAGCATCCCGGGCCGGGTGCAGGCGTTCGACGTGTCGACGGGGGTCGCGCACGTGTTCTACCCGGAGGTGGGGGACGCGCGGACGACGGCGGCGCTGCTGCTCGAGGTCGACCCGGTCGGCCTCGTCCGCGGCCGTCAGGGGCCGGCCGGCGAGGGATTCGCGCTCGGGCAGTACGTGAACGACCGTCCGTACGCGGCCTCGAGCATGCTCGCGGTCGCGATCAAGGAGGTGTTCCGCACCGCGCTCACCGGCCGCTGCGCCAGCCATCAGGAGCTGGCCGACTCGGCCATACCGCTCGAGCTGCACGTGCCCGCGCTGCCCGGCCGAGGCGGGGTCGACCTCGCGCGGCGGGTCTTCGAGCCGCTCGGCTGGCGGGTCACGGCCGCCGCGGCGCCGCTCGACCCGACCCTGCCGGGCTGGGGCGAGTCGCGCTACCTGGACGTCCGGCTGGCCGGCACCGTGCGGCTGGCCGACGCGCTTAACCACCTCTACGTGCTGCTGCCGGTCCTGGACGACGCCAAGCACTACTGGGTGAGCACCGACGAGGTCGACAAGCTGGTCCGCGCGGGCGGCGACTGGCTGGCCGGCCATCCGGAGAAGGAGCTGATCACGCGCCGCTACCTGGCGCACAAGCGGGAGCTCACCGCGGACGCGCTCGCGCGCCTGGCCGAGGTGGACGACGCAGTGCCGGAAGAGCTGGACAACGCGCTTGAGGGCGCGCGGATCGTGGCCGAGCCCGATCAGCCGGCACCGCTCAGCGAGCAGCGCCGAGGGGCCGTGCTCGCCGCCGTCCGGGCGGCCGGCGCGACGCGCGTCGGCGACTTCGGCTGCGGCGAGGGCGTCCTGGTCCGCGACCTGCTCGCCGACCACGTGATCGAGCGGGTGGTGGCCACCGACGTGTCCGCCCGGGCGCTGCAGATCGCCGCCCGCAGGCTCCGGCTGGACTCGATGAGCGGGCCGCGCCCGCGAACGGCTGGAGATCTTCCAGTCCTCGCTCACCTACCGCGACGACCGGCTGGCGGGCCTCGACGCGGCGGTGCTGATGGAGGTCGTCGAGCACGTCGACCCGTCCCGGCTGGCGGCGCTCGAGCGCGTCGTGTTCGGGTCCGCGGCCCCGTCCACGGTCATCGTCACCACGCCGAACGTCGAGTACAACGTCCGCTACGAGACCTTGCCGGCGGGCACGCCGCGGCACCGGGACCACCGCTTCGAGTGGACCCGCGCGCAGTTTCGCGACTGGGCGGCGGCGGTGGCCGAGCGCAACGGCTACCGCGCGCGGTTCCTGCCCGTCGGCGGGGACGACCCCGAGGTCGGCCCGCCGACCCAGATGGCGGTCTTCGACAAGGTCGTCGGCCCGATCGCCGGCGGACGACGTCACGGCCGGCCCGGGGGTGACGCGATGACCGAGCTCGGGGTGCCGGAGCTGAGCCTCGTCGTCCTGGTCGGCGTCAGCGGCTCGGGCAAGTCCACGTTCGCGCGCGAGCGGTTCAAGCCGACCGAGGTGATCTCGTCCGACTTCTGCCGGGGCCTGGTCGCCGACGACGAGAACGACCAGTCCGCGACCGCCGACGCGTTCGAGCTGCTCCACTTCATCGTCGGCAAGCGGCTGGCGGCAGGGCGGCTGACCGTCGTGGACGCGACCAACGTGCAGGTCGACGCGCGCCGCTCGCTGGTCGCGCTGGCGCGCGAGCACGATGTGCTGCCGACCGCGATCGTGCTCGACGTGCCGGAGAGCGTCTGCCGGGCGCGCAACGCGAGCCGCCCGGACCGCGACTTCGGCGACCACGTGATCCGCCGCCAGCACGCCGACCTGCGGCGCTCGCTCCGCGGCCTGCAGAAGGAAGGCTTCAGGACCGTTCACGTCCTGCACGGCGAGGAGGAGATCGCGGCCGCGACGATCACCCGCACCCGGCTCTTCAACGACCTGCGCCACCAGACCGGGCCGTTCGACGTCATCGGCGACATCCACGGCTGCGCGGCCGAGCTGCGGACCCTGCTGGGCGATCTCGGCTACGTCATCAGGCGGGACGAGCTCGGCCGGGCGGCCGGCGCCAGCCACCCGGATCGGCGCGCGATCTTCGTCGGCGACCTGGTCGACCGCGGACCGGACACGCCCGGCGTGCTCCGGCTGGTCATGGGGATGGTCGCCGCGGGCGATGCGTTCTGCGTGCCCGGCAACCACGAGAACAAGCTCGTCCGCGCCCTGCGCGGTCGGAAGGTGCAGGTCTCCCACGGCCTGGCCGAATCGCTGGCGCAGCTCGCGGCCGAGCCGGCCGAGTTCAGGGCCGAGGCCGAGCGGTTCATGGACGGCCTGGTCAGCCACTACGTCCTCGACGGCGGGAAGCTTGTCGTCGCCCATGCCGGGCTGGTCGAGCGGTACCACGGGCGAGCGTCGGGCCGGGTCCGCGAGTTCTGCCTGTACGGGCAGACGACCGGGGAGACCGACGAGTACGGGCTGCCGGTACGGTACCCGTGGGCGGGCGAGTACCGGGGACGGGCGATGGTGCTCTACGGCCACACCCCGGTGCCCGACGCCGGAGTGGGTGAACAACACCATGTGCCTGGACACCGGCTGCGTGTTCGGCGGCAGGCTCACCGCGCTGCGCTACCCGGAGCGGGAAGTCGTCTCGGTCCCGGCCGAGCGGGTGTACTACGAGCCGGCCAGGCCGTTTCCCGTCAACCCGGCCGCAGGCGCGACCGCGGGCCAGCCGCCGTCGCCCGCGCACCGTGAGCCCGAGGTGCTCGACATCGCCGACGTGACCGGACGCCGGGTCATCGAGACGGGCTACCTGCGGCGGATCGGAGTGCGGGAGGAGAACGCGGCGGCGGCGCTCGAGGTGATGAGCCGGTTCGCGATCGACCCGCGCTGGCTGCTCTACCTGCCGCCGACCATGAGCCCGGTCGCGACCTCGCCCCGCCCGGATCTGCTCGAGCACCCAGACCAGGCGTTCGACGCCTACCGGGCCGAGGGCGTCGACCAGGTGGTGTGCGAGGAGAAGCACATGGGGTCGCGGGCGGTGGCGCTCGTCTGCCGTGACCTCGGCGCGGCCCGCGCCCGGTTCGGCGCGCCCGGCGACGCGCTCGGCGCGGTGTGGACCCGCACCGGCCGGCCGTTCTTCGACCAGCCGCGCACCGCTGAGCTGATTGACCGGCTCCGTGCCGCCGCCGAGGCGGCCGGCCTGTTCGACGAGCTCGGCACCTCCTGGCTGCTGCTCGACGCGGAGCTGCTGCCCTGGTCGGTCAAGGCCGAGCAGCTGCTGCGGGACCAGTACGCCGCCGTCGGGGCGGCCGCCCGGAGCGCGCTCCCGGCCGCGGTCTCGGTGCTCGAGCAGGCGGCCGCGGCCGGGCTGGACGTGTCCGCGCTGCTGTCAAGGACCCGGTCCCGGGCGGCCAACGCCGACGCCTTCACCGCTGCCTACCGGCGCTACTGCTGGCCGACCGACGGCCTGGAGGGGATACGGGTGGCGCCGTTCCAGCTCCTCGCCTCGCACGGGGCCGCGCACCACGCCAAGCCGCACGCCTGGCACCTCGACCGGGCCGACCGACTCGTCGCGGCCGACCCGGCCATCTTCACCGCCACCCGCCGCCGACTTGTCAGCACGACCGACCCGGCGGCGGTGGCGGCGGCCGCCGACTGGTGGCAGGAGCTGACCGAGTCCGGCGGCGAGGGCATGGTGGTCAAGCCGGCCGCCAACCTGACCCGGGCGAGCCGGGGCCTGGTGCAGCCGGGCCTCAAGGTCCGCGGCCGGGAGTACCTGCGCATCATCTACGGCCCGGACTACACCGAGGAGGCCAACCTCGCCCGGCTGCGACAGCGCGGACTCGGCCACAAGCGCTCGATGGCACAGCGCGAGTACGCGCTCGGGCTTGAGGCGCTGGACCGGGTCGCCCGCGGCGAGCCGCTCTGGCGCGTTCACGAGTGCGTGTTCGCCGTCCTCGCGCTCGAGTCCGAGCCGGTCGATCCGCGACTGTGACCTGAGGGCCGGCCACCGGCGCCGGGTAATGGTGCCCTGAGAGCCGGCCGGGACCGTTCGAGATAAAGAATGTGGTTTATGAACCGGCTGAAGAGCGCGACGAGTCCGTACCTGCTGCAGCACGCCGACAACCCGGTCGACTGGTGGCCGTGGTCTCAGGAGGCGTTCGCGCAGGCGCGGGAGCGGGACGTGCCGGTGCTGCTCTCGGTCGGGTACGCGGCGTGCCACTGGTGCCACGTGATGGCGCATGAGTCGTTCGAGGACCCGGCGGTGGCCGAGGTGGTCAACCGCCACGTGGTCGCGATCAAGGTCGACCGCGAGGAGCGCCCGGACATCGACGCCGTCTACATGTCGGCCACCCAGGCGATGACCGGCCAGGGCGGCTGGCCGATGACCGTGTTCATGACGCCGGAGGGCGAGCCGTTCTACTGCGGCACCTACTTCCCCCGGGCCCAGTTCGTCCAGCTCGTCACCGCGGTGGCGGAGTCCTGGACGAAGAACAAGGAGCGGATCAAGAGCGAGTCGGAGCGGATCTCGGCCGCCCTGGCCGAGAACGCCTCGGCGCTGACCGGGCTGGGCGGCGCGGCGGGAGAGCTCAATCTGGAGGAGGTGACCGCCACCGCGGTGGCCGGCCTCGGCGTCGGGATTCGACGAGGCCCACGGCGGCTTCGGCGGGGCGCCCAAGTTCCCGCCCTCGATGGCGCTTGAGTTCCTACTCCGCCACCACGAGCGCACCGGCGGCGCGGCGGCGCTCTCGATGGCCGAGGCGACCTGCGAGGCGATGGCCCGGGGAGGCATCTACGACCAGCTCGGCGGCGGGTTCGCCCGGTACAGCGTGGACGCCAGCTGGACGGTGCCGCACTTCGAGAAGATGCTCTACGACAACGCCCTGCTGGCCGGCGTCTACACCCACCTGTGGCGGCTGACGGGCTCTCCCCTGGCCCGCCGGGTGGCCGAGGAAACCTGCGATTTCATGGTCCGCGAGCTGCGCACGCCCGAGGGCGGCCTGTCCGCCTCGCTCGACGCGGACAGCGACGGGGCCGAGGGCGTGTACTACGTCTGGACGCCGGCCGAGCTCTTGGAGGTTCTCGGCCCCGATGACGGCGAGTTCGCGGCCCGGGTCTTCGGCGTCACCGAGCAGGGCACGTTCGAGCACGGCGCGTCGGTCCTGCAGCGCCAGGTCGACCCGGTGGGCACCCCGCACCCGGGGGACGTCGTCCCCAACCCCGAGACCGCCGCCCGCCCCGGGGACGGTCCCCGTCCCTACCCGGCGGCGCTGTCCGGCATCTCGCCCGACGAGCGGCTTAGCCGGATTCGCGGCCTGCTGCTGACCGCCCGTGAGGGGCGGACCCGGCCGGCCAGGGACGACAAGGTCGTCGCGGCCTGGAACGGGATGGCGATCGGGGCGCTGGCCGAGGCCGGGGTGCTGTTCGGCCGGCCCGAGCTCGTCACCGCCGCCGAGGAGGCGGCCGCGCTGCTGGTCTCGCTGCACTACGCGGCGGGCCGGATCGTCAGGACGTCGCGAGGCGGGGTAGCCGGGCCGAGCGCCGGCCTTCTGGAGGACTACGCCTGCGTGGCGGCCGGGCTCCTGAGGCTGGCCGGGAGTGACCGGCGAGAACCGCTGGGTGACGGTCGCGGGCGCGCTCCTCGACTCCGTGCTCAGCCTGTTCGGCGACGCCGACGGCGGTTTCTATGACACCGCGGCCGACGGCGAGCGGCTGATCTTCCGGCCCGCCGACCCGACCGACAACGCGACCCCGTCGGGCGCCTTCGCGGCCGCGGACGCGCTGGTCAGCTACGGCGCGCTGACCGGCGAGGCCCGCTACGCGGAGGCGGCCGCGGCGGCGCTGCGGGTGCTGCCGCCGATCGCCGCCCGCTACCCGCGGGCCGGCGGGCTTGGCCTCTCGGTCGCCGAGGCGCTGCTGTCAGGTCCGGCCGAGATCGCCATCGTCGGCCCCGATGAGGACCCGCGGACGGCCGATCTGCTCCGGGCGGCCCTGCACGCGGCGCCGCCGGGCGCGGTCTTCGCCCTCGGCTCGGGGGCGTCGGACACCGCCGCGGACGCCGTTCCGCTGCTGGCCGGGCGCCCGCTGGTGTCCGGCGGCCCGGCCGCGTACGTCTGCCGCGGTTTCACCTGCCTGGCACCGGTTACAACAACAGGTGCGTTGCGTGAAGCTTTGCTGTCGGGCTAGACGAACGTCTAACCCGTGCGGCATGGTTGTTCCGTGCACCTGACCGAGGGAGGCCGGCGGATAGCCAGGTCATTCGGGCGTGGCCATCGGCGGCACACGCTGTCAGCCGGCGTCGCCGTCCTCGCCGGGGTCGGCACGCTCAGCGGCGCGCTGGTGGCGGTGCTCAGCTCGACGCCGTCGGGCCAGCCCGCCTCGGCCCGTCCGGGTGCCGCGCTGGCGTCCGCGCCGACGTTCGGGCTGCCCGCCGTGCGGCCGTCGACCGGGTCGACGCCGGTGGCGCCGGGGCTGGCGATGGGCAGCAGCGC
The DNA here is from genome assembly GCA_963838825.1 of uncultured Actinomycetota bacterium. Lineage (GTDB taxonomy): Bacteria > Actinomycetota > Actinomycetes > Streptosporangiales > Streptosporangiaceae > Trebonia. Next base: position 120,570 of record CAWISQ010000008.1, on the reverse strand, counting down.
CAAGCTGCTCGCGGTCCCGATCGCGTCGTCGTCGGCGGCCCAGCCCCGCGTCGCTCCGCTGCGCCGGACGGTGCAGGCCGATCTGCTCATCGTGGCGCCGTTCTCCCTCTCCGAGAGCGTGGCCGCGAAGGTGAGCCGGATACCGGGCGTGGTGGCGACCGAGCGGATCGAGGCGGTGCGGATGTCACTCAACGGGTCGCCGACCGCGGTGCTCGGCGTCGATCCGTCGGTCTTCCGCGAGTTCGCGGCCCGGCCGACCGGCGCTTCGAACGCGCTCTGGCAGGGCGTCGCCGGCGGCGGGATCGCGGTCTCCTACACGATGGGCACCGACGGCAAGATCAAGCTGGGCGGGACAGTCACCGCGGCCGGGCAGACCACGAAGAAGCTTCGGGTGGCGGCGTTCGGCACGCTCGGCATCGGCGGCGTGAACGCGGTGGTGTCCGATGCGACCGCCCGCGCCCTGGGCGCCCCGGCCGGGAACGCGATCGTGGTCAGCGTGGCGCCGTCCGACTTCACCGCCGCGGCGGCCGCGGCCGGGCGGCTGATCCCCAAGGGGGCCGGCGTCGAGCAGCTCGTCTCGCTGATCAGCATCGGCGGCGTGAGTGACGGCACTGCGGCCAACGGCACCGGCGCGGCCGGGGCCGGCGCAGGCGACCGAGTCGGCGGTGCCGCAGACCGCGCTGAGCGCGATGCTCACCGCCGCGATGAGCCGCCGGGGCATGCCCTACGTGTGGGGCGCGGCCGGGCCGAGGTCGTTTGACTGCTCGGGGCTCGTGCAGTGGTCCTTCCGCCAGGCCGGCCTGATCATGCCGCGCGTCGCGGCCGACCAGGCGCTGACCGGGCCCGGCCGTGCCTGTGAGCCAGCTCCAGCCGGGCGACCTGCTCTTCTACCACACCGACCCGACCGACCCGACGTACATCTCGCACGTCGCGATCTACATCGGCAACGGCTGGATGCTGCAGGCCCCCGAGCCGGGCCTGGACGTCGAGGTGGTCCCGGCCGACTTCGGCAGCGAGTTCGCCGGCGCCGTCCGGGTCAATCCCGCCCAGGCCGCCGCCGTGGCCGCCCGCGTCGCCTAGTCCTCCGGCCCGCGTTCGGGCCTTGGGGGCCATAACACTCTTCGGGGCGAAGCGGCCGGTTGACCGGCGTCTGTACGAATGTAATCATGTAATCATGAGTACAGAGGTGCAGGCATGGTTCGCGGGCCGGCTGCCGGATGAGTGGTTTACCGAGCCCGCCGACGTCATCGTTGATCGCGAGGAGATCAGCATCGTCGGCACGCTGTCAGCGCCTGAGGCCGGGGCGACCGACGGAGGGGGCGCCGCCGAGGCGGAGCAGGCCGCGGCCGAGGGGCGGATCAAGCGGTTCCGCGAGCAGACCCGCGAGCAGCGGATCGAGATCGCGCGCGAGGCCGAGCACCGGTTCCGGCGCAAGGTCGCCTGGGGCGCTCGCTGCGCCGGGCACGAGGAAATGTTCACCACGCTGTCCGTCCCGGTCATGACCAGGCTGCGCCAGTCGGAACGGCGCGTGCTCGACACCCTGGTCGACGCCGGGGTCGCCCGCAGCCGGTCCGACGCGCTCGCCTGGTGCGTGCGACTGACCGGCGAGCACGCCGACGCGTGGCTGGCCGAGCTCAGGGACGCGCTGCGCCGGGTCGAGGAGGTGCGGTCACAGGGGCCGGCCGGCTCCGGAGAGTAACCTCAGCAGATAACACTCGCCCCTGAAGTAAAAGGGCATGTCAGGATCGGCCGGTCGGATACCGTGGCAGGGGACTTTGGACTCTTGCGCGCGCTCTGGCGAGGAAGGTCGGTCATGGGATACCGAGACCTGGTGTACCGGCTGTACGAGCGGAGGCTCGAACACTCGCTGACCGGCAAAACGATGCCGCGGCACGTCGGCGTGATGACAGACGGTAACCGGCGGTGGGCCAGGTCGGCCGGACACACCGACGTCAGCAAGGGCCACAAAAAGGGCGCCGACAAGATCTTCGAGCTGCTGGCGTGGTGCAAGCAGGCCGGGGTCGAGGTGGTGACGCTGTGGCTGCTGTCGACCGACAACCTGAGCCGCCCGCAGGAGGAGCTCGGCCCGCTCCTGACGATCATTGAGGACACCGTCAACGGCCTGGTCGAGGAGGGCTGGCACCTGAACGCGGTGGGCGCGCTGGACCTGCTGCCCGATCACACCGCCCGGGTGCTCAAGGACGCCGGCGAGGCCACCGCCGACAACCCGGGTCTGCTCGTCAACGTGGCGGTCGGCTACGGCGGGCGGCGCGAGATCGCCGACGCGGTCCGGTCGCTGCTGATCGAGCACGCCGGCCGGGGCACCACGATCGAGCAGCTGGCCGAGGTGCTGGACGTCGAGCACATCGCCGAGCACCTCTACACGGCCGGGCAGCCCGACCCCGACCTGGTGATCAGGACCAGCGGCGAGCAGCGGATGGGCGGCTTCCTGCTGTGGCAATCGACACACTCTGAGTTCTATTTCTGCGATGCGTACTGGCCGGCCTTCCGCAAGGTGGACTTTCTGCGGGCCCTGCGCTCGTACTCCGAACGTAACCGTCGTTTCGGCGCCTAGCTTCGAAAATAAGCACTCCCACGGCTCTTTTCCCGCAGGTGGAACGCGGGTACCTTCAGTAGTGGCGGGCGGCTCCCCAAGGCCGCCCCCTGCGGGAGGCCCCCTGTTGCCGTTGTGCGACGAGAGAGGGCCGGCGCGGCCCTTTTCAGGGGGCAGCCCCGGTCCGTCCGACACGTTTGCCCCCGGATGGCGGGGGATCGGCGTGTCCTGTCCGCGGCGCTGGTGCCCGTCACTGGCGCCCAGGGGAGTATTGCGTGGCCAACTCTGTGCAACGTCGTACCTACGTCCTCGACACGAGCGTCCTGCTCGCTGACCCGAATGCATTCACGCGATTCGATGAGCATCACGTGGTATTGCCGGTCGTGGTCATCACCGAGCTCGAAGCGAAGCGTCACCATCCTGAGTTGGGCTACTTCGCCCGCCAGGCCCTCAGGTACTTCGATGACCTCCGGCTCAAGTACGGCCGCCTGGACGCCGAGATTCAAGTCGGCGAACTCGGCGGCACCGCCCGCGTAGAGCTCAACCACGTCGATGCGCAGGTCCTCCCGGCCGGGTTCCGGCTCGGGGACAACGACACGCGCATCCTCGCGGTAGCTCGCGCCCTCGCCAACGAGGGCAACGACGTGGTCCTTGTCAGCAAGGACCTGCCGCTGAGAATCAAGGCGGCGGCGGTCGGGCTGGACGCGCAGGAGTACCGGGCCGAGCTGCCGATTGACTCGGGCTGGACCGGCATGGCCGAGCTGAGCGTTACCTCGGCCGACGTTGAGGAATTGTACGAACACGGCACGCTCGACTGCGAAGCCGCCCGTGACCTGCCCTGTCACACCGGCCTGGTGCTGCATACCGGCAGCGCCAGCGCCCTCGCCAGGGTCCGGCCGGACAAGCAGATCCAGCTCGTCCGGGGCGACCGGGAGGCGTTCGGGCTGCACGGCCGGTCGGCCGAGCAGCGCATCGCCCTCGACCTGCTGCTCGATCCCGAGATCGGGATCGTCAGCATGGGCGGCCGGGCAGGCACCGGCAAGTCCGCGCTGGCGCTCTGCGCCGGCCTCGAGGCGGTCATGGAGCGCCGTCAGCACCGCAAGGTCATCGTCTTCCGGCCGCTCTACGCGGTCGGCGGCCAGGACCTCGGCTACCTGCCGGGCTCCGAGTCGGAGAAGATGGGCCCGTGGGGGCAGGCGGTCTACGACACGCTCGGCTCGGTCACCACCCAGGAGGTGATCGACGAGCTCGTCGCCCGCGACATGCTCGAGGTGCTGCCGCTGACCCACATCAGGGGCCGGTCCCTGCACGACGCGTTCGTCATCGTGGACGAGGCCCAGTCGCTCGAGCGCGGCGTGCTGCTGACGGTGCTGTCCAGGATCGGGACCGGATCTCGCGTCGTGCTCACGCACGACATCGCGCAGCGAGACAACCTGCGGGTCGGCCGGCACGACGGCGTGATCGCGGTGATCGAGAAGCTCAAGGGGCACCCGCTGTTCGCGCACGTGACCCTGACCCGCTCCGAGCGCTCCGCGATCGCCGCCCTCGTCACCGATCTCCTCGAGGATGTGAGTCTCTAACGGGTAACGAACCCCCGGAGGGGCGTCGCCCCTTAAACTGCATCCCGTGACCGGCGTCATGGACAAAGATCAAGATCCTGCTCCCAATGGAGCAGAGCTGGGGTCTCCCCGCGACTTTGGCGGGGAGACTCCCAGGGGGATTGGGGGGCGGAGCCCCCCGATGGGGGGTCACCGGGGGGTCGTCCCCCGGGGGCAAGCACAGCTTCCGGCTGTTTCCGTGGTGATGCCAGTCAGAAACGAAGAACGGCATCTGGCGGACTCGGTCGCCTGCGTGCTTGAGCAGGAGTACCCGGGCGGGTTCGAGCTGGTGCTGGCCGTCGGGCCGTCCAAGGACCGGACCGAGGCGATCGCCCGCGAGCTGGCCGCCGCCGACGGCCGGATCACCGTCGTGCCGAATCCGTCCGGTCAGATCGCCTCGGCCATGAACGCCGCCGTCAAGGCCGCGCGGTACCCGATCATCACCCGCATCGACGGGCATGCGCTGCTGCCCGACGGCTATCTCCGGACCGCGGTGCAGACGCTGCTCGAGACCGGCGCGGCCGACGTCGGCGGCGTGATGGCGGCCGAGGGAGTCACCCCGTTCCAGCAGGCGGTCGCCTGGGCGATGACCTCGCCCGCGGGCATGGGCGCGGCCGCCAACCACACCGGCGGCCAGGCCGGCCCGGTCGACACCGTCTACCTGGGCGTCTACCGGCGGGAGGCGATCGAGCAGGTCGGCGGCTACGACGAGACCATGCTGATCGCCGAGGACTGGGAGCTGAATCACCGGATCAAGGCGGCGGGCCACCTCATCTGGTTCACCCCCGAGCTGCGCGTCACCTACCGGCCGCGGGCCAACCTGCGGGCGCTGGCGAAACAGCATTTCCGCTACGGGCGCTGGCGGCGGGTCGTCGCGCGCCGCTACCCCGAGACGGTGAACCTCCGCTATCTGGCGGCGCCGGTCGCGACCGCGCTGAACGCCACCGGCCTCGTCGTCGGCCTCGTCGGGGTGATCGGGGCGGCGGCCGGGGCGGGCGGGTTCGTTCCCTACCTTGGCTTCGGGCTTGTCGTCCCGCTCACCTACGCGGCCGGGGTGACCGGGGTCGCGGTGGCGCTGGCGGGCGGCCAGCCCGCCGGGGTGCGGGTCCGGGTGCCGGCGGTCCTCGCCGCGATGCACATGTGCTGGGGGGCCGGCTACCTCACCAGCCCCCGGCGGCTGGCGGAGCGGCGGCACTAGATCGCGGAGGCAGGGCCGTCAGCAATACAATGCGGCAATGGGTTTTGATCTCGGCGCCGAACTCTCGGCCGTGCGCGGCCAGGGCTACGACCTGCACAGCAAGTACCTGAACCCGCAGCTGCCACGCACGCTGCGCACCATCGGCTTCGACAAGGACTACGTGCGGGGCGAGGGCGCCTACCTCTACGACGCCGAGGGGAACGCCTACGCGGACTTCCTGGCCGGGTTCGGGGTGTTCGCGGCCGGACGCTCGCACCCGGTGATCAAGAAGGCGCTGCACGACGCGCTCGACATGGACTTCGCCGCGTGGACCCAGTTCGACTGCCAGCCGATCGCCGGCCTGCTCGCGCAGCGGCTGATCGCCAGGACGCCGGGCCTTGACCGGGTGTTCTTCTGCAGCAGCGGCACCGAGGCGGTCGAGTCGGCGCTGAAGTTCGCCCGCCACGCGACCGGCAAGGGCCGGATCATCTACGCCCATCACGGGTTCCACGGGCTGACCGCGGGCTCGCTGTCGGTCAACGGGGCCGAGGAGTTCAAGCGCGGCTTCGGGCCGCTGCTGCCGGGCACCGAGATTCCGCTCGGCGACGTCGCCGCCCTCGAGGCCGAGCTGCGCCGGGGCGACGTGGCGGCGATGATCGTCGAGCCGGTCCAGGGCCACGGCGTGATGATGCCCCCGGCCGGCTTCCTGCCCGAGGCCAGGGCGCTGCTGCACGCCCGTGGCGCGCTGCTGATCTGCGATGAGGTGCAGGCCGGGCTGGGCCGCACCGGCAAGTTCTACTCGTATCAGTACGACGACGTCCAGCCGGACATCGTCACCGTGGCCAAGGCGCTCTCCGGCGGCTACGTGCCGATCGGCGCGATGATCACCACGGACAAGATCTACTCCTCGGTCTACTCCTCGATGGACAAGCTCATGGTCCACTCGACCACCTTCAAGGGCGGTCCGCTGGCGATGGCGGCCGGGCTCGCGTCGCTGGCCGTCATCGAGGACGAGGGCCTGGTCGAGAACGCCGCCCGGCGGGGCGAGGAGCTGATGCGGGGCCTCGAGGGGCTGCGGGCCAAGTACGACCTGATCGCCGACGTCCGCGGCCGCGGGTTGATCATCGGCATCGAGTTCGGCCGGCCGTCCGGCATGAAGGCCAGGGCCGGCTGGGCGATGCTGCAGAAGGCCAGGGTCGGCCTGTTCGCGCAGATGGTCGTCGTGGCGCTGTTCCAGCGGCACCGGATCCTGACCCAGGTGTCCGGCGACCACATGGAGGTGATCAAGCTGATACCGCCCCTGATGATCGGGGACGCCGAGGTCAAGCTGTTCATCGACGGCCTGGCCGACGTGCTCGAGGACGCCTCCAGGGGGTCCGGCCTGATGTGGGACTTCGGGCGGACCCTGATCAAGTCGGCCGTCAGGTCCTGAGCAGGGCCTCCGCGACCGGCAGGTCGGACGGGTACGTCACCTTGATGTTGCGCTCGCTGCCCGCGACGATGTGGACCGGGACGTCGGGGAGGTAGCGGAGGACCACGCCGCAGTCGTCGGTCGGGGTGAAGGCCGGGTCGGCGGCGGCCAGGGCGTGGGCTCTGGCGATGGTCTCAAGGCGGAAGCCCTGGGGGGTCTGCGCCCGGTAGAGGGTCTCCCGCGGCGGGACGCTCGCGATTACGCCGTCGGCCACCACCAGGATCGTGTCCGAGGTGGGGACGGCGGTGCCGATCGCGTCGTGCTTCTCGAGCGCCTCCGCGCAGTCCGCGATGATCTGCTGGGTGACCAGCGGGCGGGCCGCGTCGTGGAACAGGACGCCGGTCTCCGCCTCGGGGTAGCGCTCGGCCAGGTAGGCGAGCGCGTTGCGGACCGAGTCGGACCGGGTGACGCCGCCCTCGATGATCACGCTCACCTGGTCGCCGACGATCCTCCTGGCCTCCTGGTGGTAGTCGAGGGGCATGACAAGCACGGTCTCATCGATCCCGGGCGCCTCGGCGAACGCGCCGACGCAGTGCTCCACCAGCGTCTTTCCGGCCAGGGTGAGCAGCTGCTTGGGCAGCGCGGCCCCGAACCGGGTGCCAACGCCGCCGCCTAGCACCACCGCCACCATCCGCGTCACGGTCACATCCCGACATTACCCCCGCGTGTCCCGGTGTGGATATCCACGACAGTTAGTGGGTGCGCAGGTACGCTGGGGAAACCTCATGCCTGGCGGGCAGGGAGAAGATCCGCATGACCGCAGAGGAGCTAGCTGCGAGCCGGCGTTACGTCGGCCCAGTGGTGCGCCTGGCGATCGCGTGCCGTATTCCACCGGTGGCGATGGCCAGGATCTCCGTGGGGTTCGCGGTGATCTCGGCGATCTGGCTGTCGCTCGGCTCGGCCCGGGCGGACGGCGTCGCGCTGGTGGCGGCGGCGGCCGTCTTCGTCGCGGTCTACGTCGGCCAGGTGCTGGCCGAGAAATCGCCCGCGTCCGCCGTCGACTGGGGGCTGACCGCGTGCGGCCTGCTTGGCGAGCTGTTCATCTACGCCGGGATCGCGGCCGGGGTCAGCCTGAAGTCGGTCAGCCCGGCGCCGTCCGGGCCCGCCGGGCAGGCGCTGCGGGGGACGTTCGTGGCCGGCCTGGGCGGCGTCGGAGGCGCCGGGGTGTGGCGGCTCGCGGTCATCGCGGTCATCGTCGCCGCGCTGGTCCCGATGGCGGACATCTGCCTGCACGCCCCGTCGGAGGCGGGGCGGCGGCCGAGGATCTTCGGCCCGTCCGGCGACGTGCGGCTGCCCGCGACCGTGGCGGTGGTGCTGCTCGGCGGCGTCCGGGCGGGCTTCCTGGCCGTGCTCGTGCTCGGCGCGGCCGCCGTCGGCGCCATGATGATCGACTCCCTCCGGCCGGGCTGGCGCCCGGTTGAGGTTCGCGGCTACCGCGGTGACGGCCGGGTCTCGGTCTGGATCGGCGGGTGGGTGCGGGGCCGGATCCCGCCGCTGGCGCCGCTGTTCGTGGGGCTGCTGGTGACCGGGGTGCTGGCCGCGCTCGGACTGCGGAATCTGCCCGGCATCTTGCTCCTCACCCCGGTCGAGGCGATGCTGCTCGCCTCGTTCGGGTCCTGGAACCCGCACGTCGGCCGGGGCGACTGGCTGGTGCCCCCGCTGATACAGGCGGCCGAGTACGTGTTCCTGGCCGAGGCCGGGTTCGCCCTCAGGCTGTGGCCGCCGTGGACGTTCGCGCTGGTCGCCGCGGCCGGGTTCCGGCACCTGGATCTGGCCTACCGGGTGCGGTGCGGCCTGGCGTCCGGCATTGACCGGCGCGGCCTGGGCTGGGAAGGGCGGATGATCGTGGTGGGCATCGCCGCCGCCGCCGGGGGCCTGATCGTCGTCTACCCGGCCCTCACGGTCTACCTGTGGTGGCTGAACGCGCGGGACTGGGTCGTCGGCTGGTCGGCCAACGGCCTGTCAGCTGGACCTGCCGCCGTCGACCGGTAGCTCCGAGTTGCCTCACGGCGGCCGCTACCGCCGCCTTCACCTGGGCCGAGTCGGTGACATCGGTCACCTTCCAGGCCGCCCGCTCGCCCAGGTCGGCCGCGCCCGCCGTCAGGTCCGGCTCGGAGACGCCGGCCAGCAGAACCCGCGCCCCCTCGGCGATGAAGGCCCGGGCGGTCGCCATTCCAATTGATCCCTCGCCACCGGTGATAATGGCGGCCTTACCCTCAAGTCGACCCATGGCCACGCATGCTACTCGCGTACTATCTGATGGATATGGGTGGCGGTCGGCCTGGTGCCGCATGGGAGTCACCGGCTGCCATGCGTCGCCGCTGGCTGGCCGGCATCTTCGCCGTATCCGTGATCTGGGCGGTCCTGGTCGCGCTGTTCAGCTCCGACTCCGTGCACCGGCTCTGGGGCGTGATGGCGGCGATCGGCTACGGACTCGCGCTGCTCGCCGTTGTCGCGGTCAGGAACACGCGCGTCTGCGACGTGGCGCTCGGCCTGTCGTTCGTCGGGGGGCTGCTGGCGCCGCTGACCTGGATGGCGGCCAAGGGCCTGGAACAGCCCGAGGTGTGGGTGGTCGCCCGGTCCGGCTCGATGCTGCTCCACCAGGGCACCCCGTACACGAGCGCGGCGGCGCTCGCGGCGACCACGGACCCCAACGCCTATAACCCGTACCTGCCGGTGATGGCGCTGTTCGGGCTGCCCCGCGCGATCTTCGACGGCGGCCTGCTGACCGACCCGAGGATCTGGTTCGGGGTCGTCTTCCTGGCGGTGTTCTGGCTGGCGCTCCGGCAGGGCGCGGCCAGGCACCCGGGTCGCTGGGCGATCCTGGTCGCGGGCAGCCCGGTGATCGCCTTCGAGCTCGCCGTCGGCGGCACCGACGTTCCGATGGTCGGGTTCCTCTGCCTCGGGTTCGCCCTGCTCTACCGGCGCTCGGCGTCGGTCAACTTCGCGATCCTGGCGGGCCTGGCGCTCGGCATCGCCTCGGCGATGAAGGCGACCGCGTGGCCGGCCCTGGTGGTGGCGGTGGTGCTGATCGCGGTCCGCGACGGCAGGAAGGCGGTCCTGGCGTTCACGCTGACCGCGCTCGGCGTGGTCGCGGTCTGCGTCGGGCCCTTCATCGTCCATCCAAAGTCCCTGGTCGACAACACGATCCGGTTCCCGCTCGGGCTCGCCAGCGTCCAGTCGGCAGCCTCGAGCCCGCTGCTCGGGCACGTCATCGCGTCGACCTGGCACCAGGCCGGGCACACGATCGTGGTGGTGCTGCTGGTCCTGGCCGGGGCGGCGGTCGCGCTGTCGCTGGCGTTCCGGCCGCCGCGGACGGTCTCGCGGGCGGTGGTGCTGCTGGCCGGGGCGATGACGCTGATGTTCGTGCTGGCGCCGTCGACCAGGTTCGGATACTTCATCTACCCGGCCACGCTGGCGATCTGGCTGTTCGCGGTGCGGGTCGGAAGCCAGGCGGCGGACCGGCCGGCTACCCCAGATCCTGATGAGCACGCTGCCAGCTTGCGTACCAGTCGGCCCACCATTCCCGCTGAGCGGCCAGCGGCATGATGTACGCGACGGTCTCCGCGTAGTACTGGCGCTGCTTGGGCAGGCCGAGGTTGCGCAGCGTCTGGACGTTCGACGCCCGGTCCGCGAGCTTCACCAGGACCGCGTCGTCGGGCGCGTCCTGCAGACGGCCGAGGTACGCCTCCTTGGCGGCCCTGCGGTCGGCGCCTTCCGTCAGGGTCCGGCTTGGTGACCCAGGCGACCAACTCCGCCACCCGGCCGCCGAACGCGCGGCGGACGTCGTCGATCGTGCACGGGGTGTCCTCCACCACGTCGTGCAGCACGGCCGCCTGGAGGATGCCGGGGTCGGTGACGCCGGCCCCGCGCACTAGGACCTCAAGCGCCTCGAGCAGATGCTCGGCGTACGGCGCGCCGGTGGGGCGAGTCTGGTCGCCGTGGAAGCGGACCGCGAACTCGACCGCCCTCGCGACCGCGTCGGCGTCGGCCGCGGGCAGCAGGCGGCGCAGCTCCGGCTCCGTCTGCTGCCAGCTGTGCCAGTCCGTAAAGAGCTGCATAAGCTCAGTGTGGACCGATACGCGGCTTGCGTGGTCCTGAATGGTTCGCACAGGTTCTTCTTCTACAGTGGGGTTCGTGCGTCTACGACTGCCCGCCGTGCGAGTTCGCGAGGAGCCCGCGTCCCCAGCGGACGAGCCTGAGGCCCACGGCCCCGGCGGGTCCGGCCCGGCGCATGGGGAAGCTGACGCTGCCGGGCCTGGCGCAGGGACCGTTCGGGACGAAATAGAGCAGAAGTCGCCGCCACCGCTCACCATCCCGCCCGCCGTCACCAGCGCACTCCTCGCTCTTCGGCGGTTGTACGGGCGCGCGGCGGAGGAAAGCGAGCGGCTGGCCGAGCGGTGGTGGTGGCTGCCCGGCCGGGCATTCGGGGTCCTCACGATGGCGCCGGCCCTGCTGGCGGTCGCGCTGCTCGTGCCGGGGACCGGGATGCTGCTGGCCGGGCGGCTGCTGCCGCTGCCGGTGCTGATCATCTTCGTGCCGCTCGCGGTGGCGCTGTGTTACTTCGGGATGCGGGGCCTGCCGGTGCAGTGGCCGCAGTTCGGGCGGCAGGAGCTGGCGGCTGACGCTGCGCCTGCTGACGGGCCCGACGCCGATGGCCGGCGGGTCGGCGTGCCGGTCGGCGCGCTGCTGGCCACGATCGCGATCGCGGCCGGGTTCGGGGTGTGGCAGGCGGCGTTCCGGTCCGAGCAGCTCTTCAGCGTGGGCGACCCGAGCGTCTACCTGCAGTACGGGTACTGGATCGCCGAGCACGGGACCGCGCGGATACCGACGTCGGCATCATCGTTCGGAAGCTTCGGCGGCCTGGTATTCGCGAACCCCGGGTTCTACCTGTCCGGCGGAAACCTCACCCCGGCGTTCCTGCCCGGGCTGCCGCTCGTGCTCGCTGCCGGGACGTGGCTGTCCGGGCTGGGCGGCGCGCTGCTGATGCCGGCCGTGCTCGGCGGCTGCGCGGTGCTGTCGTTCGGCGGCGTCGTGGGCCGCCTGGCCGGAGGGCGGTGGGCGCCGGTCGGGGCGCTGGTCCTCGCGGTCTCGCTGCCCGAGATCTACGCGTCCCGGACGCCGTTCAGCGAGCCCCTGGTCCAGGTGCTGCTGTTCGGCGGGCTGTGCATGTTCATCGACTCGTTCGGCGTGCTCGGCGGCGGGATGGCGCTGGCCGGGCTGGGCGGGCTGGCGCTCGGGCTGACGGTGCTGACCTGGATCGGCTCGCTCAGCATCCTGCTGCCGGCGTTCCCAGTGCTCGCCTGGTTGTTCGTGGCCCGCAGGCGCCAGGCGGCGCCGTTCGGGATCGGGCTGTTCCTCGGCATCGCGATCGGACTGGCGGCGGCGCTGACGCTGGGGCGCGCCTACCTGTCGACGGTGTCGACCGAATTGCACGAGTTCGGACTCGCCGCGGCCGCGTTCGGCCTCGCGACGGCGTTGATCGCTCCCCTCGCGGTTCCGGAGGTGCGGGCTCGAGTGCTGCGCGTGTTCACCCGCCGGCTGCGCGCGGTGGGGCTGGCGGGCGAGGAGATCTCGCTGCCGTCGCTGGCCATGATCGCGCAGGCGGCGGCGGTGGCGCTGCCGGTGGTCGCGCTCGTCGTGCTCGCCTTCCGGCCGTACGTGCAGACCGTCGTCGGGCAGACCAACCCGGTTCTGGCCCGGGAGGTCGCCGCGCTGCAGCGGCTGGCCGGGCTCCCGGTGAACGGCCGACGGCAGTACTACGAGCAGAGCCTCTACTGGGTCCTGTGGTACCTCGGGGTGCCGGCCGTGCTGATGGCCTGCGCCGCCGCGGCGGTGCTGGGGCGGCGGCTGGTGCGGGCCGTGATCTACGGGCGGTCGTCGATCGTGGCGGCGCGGCTGTGGGGGCTGCCCTTCCTGATCGTCGCCTGGTCGGTCGGAACCGTGCTCTGGGACCCGGCGGTGGCGCCGTGGCAGCCGTGGGCCTCGCACCGTCTGGTGCCGGTGGTGCTGCCAGGGCTCGTCCTGTTCGGGGTCTGGGTCTCGTCGCGGGTGACCGTGCGGGCGGCGGTGCTCGGCGCATCGCGCCTGACGGTCTCGCTGGTCGGGATCTGCTGCGTGCTCGCGCTGGCGATCCCGCCGGTGGTGACTTCGCTCAACCCCGGGATCGTGGCGCGCCCGTCGGTCGGCCGCTATTCGTCCGGGCTGTCGAAGTTCGTGAGCCGGGTACGGCTGCGCGGCGTCGGCGCGGCGTCGACCTACGCCGGGTCGGTCGCGGCGGCGACCTCGCTGTGCGCGTCGATCGGGCCGTCCGCCAGCGTGGTCTTCGTCAACGCCTCGACCGCGGCCGAGTTCGCGCCGACCGTGCGGGTGCTTTGCGGGGTTCCGACCGCGTCGATGGTGGCGGGCTCGTCGTCGGCCTCGGTCGAGGCGGTGGCGACCTCGATCGAGCGGGCCGGCCGGCGTCCGGTCCTGCTCGGCTCGTCCCGCGCGGCGGTGTCGCTATTCGGGGCGGCGCCGCGGCGGGTCGTCTCGCTGCGCACGACCGGCGACGCCAAGGTGCTGACCGGGCCGCCGGCCGGGAACTGGCCCGTCACGTACACGGTGTGGATGGCCTCGCCGCTTGGGTAGCTCGCCTACCCTTCGCCTGGCGTTTGAGGTGGGGTCGCGTGCCGATTTGCTTCTGCACGCGGGAGTTCATAGAGTAAAGACATCGCCGCGGGGTGGAGCAGTTCGGTAGCTCGCTGGGCTCATAACCCAGAGGTCGTAGGTTCAAATCCTACCCCCGCTACCAAGTTAGAGGCCGGATCCGAAAACGGGTCCGGTCTCTTTGCTGTCTCGTGCTAACGGATCTGCTAACACGGCGGCGGGATGAACGCCACCCGCAACCGTCGCCGGTCATCCGGTTCGGGGTTCTCAACTAGCCGTGCGCTGAGCAGGAGCCGCCGGGCGCGAGCACCCGGGCGAACCCCATGCTGAAGGCAGCGATGCTGCATCAACCCGGTGGTTGGACGCTGCGCCGGGTCTGACTGGATTGAAGCGCAAGTAAATGCCAGTTGGCGGTTGTAATCGCCATGCCGAAGTTCCTCAGATAGAGTGGCGTTTGTAATCGCCAGCAAGAAGACTGGGGTGTGAGCGTGGACCTGGTTGACCGTCCGCTGTACCTGGACCGGATCGAACCCTTCATAGACGCACCGGTCGTCAAGGTCCTCACCGGTCTGCGGCGTTCGGGCAAGTCTCGCCTGCTTGAGCTCGTCGCTCAACGTCTCCGTGACCGGGGGATCCCTGATGCGCGGATCGTCCACCTGAACTTCGACTCGCTCGAGTGGGCATCGATCGCGTCGGCGCAGGCGCTGCACGCTCACCTTGTGGACGTGCTCCCCTCCGAGGGCCGTGTTTACGTCCTGCTCGACGAGGTCCAAGAGGTCTCTGAGTGGGAACGTCTGGTCAATTCGCTTTTGGCCGAGGGCCGCACCGACGTGTACATCACTGGCTCCAACTCCCGGTTGCTATCGGGCGAGTTGGCGACCTACATTGCAGGCAGGTACGTCTCCATCGATGTGTGGCCGCTGTCCTTTGGCGAGTACCTGGCGTTCGACGCCGCCCACTCTAAGCGGGACATCGGCCGCACTGGCGACGGGTTCGAGAGATTTCTGCGCTACGGCGGTTTCCCGGGCGTGCACGCCGTGACGCTTGAGGAGGCCGACGCCCGGTCGATGGTGACCGACATCTACCGCTCGACGTTGGTCCGCGACGTCCTGACCCGTCACGCCATCCGCGACGCCGACATGTTCGAACGGGTCGCTGCGTTTGCGATCGATAACGTCGGCAACCCATTCTCTGCTCGGCGCGTAGCTGATTTCATGAAGTCCCAGCGCCGCAGCATCCGGCACGAGACCGTGCTCAACTATCTGGCGGCGCTCGCCGAGGCATTCGTCATCAGCAGGGTGCCGCGCTACGACATCCGCGGACGGGCGCTGCTCGCTACCGACGAGAAGCACTACGTTGGCGACCACGGCATCGTCCACGCGCTGTTCGGTTATTCCGATCGGCGGCTCCCAGGGGTGCTGGAGAACATCGTCTGGCTAGAGTTGCGCCGCCGCGGCTACGACGTCACCGTCGGGAAGGTCGGGACGACCGAGGTCGACTTCGTCGCCCGGCGCCGGGAGGACACGATCTACGTCCAAGTCGCCACCACGATCGCTGCCTCGGCTGAGACGCGCCGGCGCGAATACGCGCCCCTGGAAGCCATCGCCGACAACTATCCCAAGTACGTGCTGAGCCTGGACCCGCTCGCGGGTGGCACGAGCGGAGGCATCCACCACTTGCGGATTCCCGACTTCCTGCTCCTTGACGCCTACTGACCAACGGACGCCGCCAGCCGGGACGGCTCGGTATGGCTCCTATTACCCACCTCGAATTGCGCGCGGTGGACTCCAGCTCCGGTGACTTCTTCCACCCGGCAAGAGCGGTGGACAGTCTCCGCGCGTGGTTGCCATCCGGTCGGCATCGAGCCGTCTGAGCTGCCTTTGGGGTACATCTCGAATGGAACGCATTCTTCGTTGCGCCCAGCCTCGGAGGCTGGTACAGCCTCGGCGCTCCCAACCGACCGGTAGTGCAGCAACTTTGGGTCGTCGCACCAGCTCCAGGCATTGGCCATCGTGAGTTCGGCAGTGAGGGCGCAGCTGCCCGTGTAGGCGGCGCTCAGGTAGGCGCGCGCGACCCCCTCGGGTGACGCGGTAGCCGGCGGGGCGGGGTCATCGGAGGCCTTTGGAGCGGCCGAGCACGCCGCTAGGAGGCCGACAACGCCTGCAAGTATCAGTGCGCGCACGACTACGGGCCTGACGTGGTCACGGCATGAATCTACCCGGCAGGCACTCACCGGCGCACGTCACAAGCACGCTCCACTTCGCGAGCGGACAGTTTTCATAGTCTTGACAAGGAAAATTGTCGGTGAGAGAGTTGCGGCATGCAGGATGTCGCAGTGATCGAGGATGCCGCAGCCGCGGAGATCTCCCTCGATCCGATGCGGGCTCGGATGCTCGCGGCGCTGGCCGAGCCGCAAACCGCGACCATGCTCGCGGGGCGGCTTGGGCTTGCCCGGCAGAAGGTCAACTACCACGTCAAGACCCTTGAGCAGCACGGTCTGGTCGAGTTGGTCGAGGAACGCCGCAAGGGAAACATGACCGAGCGGGTCGTGCGGGCTTCCGCTGCGGCCTACGTTATCTCGCCGGCCGCGCTCGCCGCGGTCGCGCCAGATCCGGCCCGGTCGCCCGATCGGCTGTCCGCTCGCTGGTTGCTCGCGCTCGCAGCGCGGCTGGTCCGGGAGACGGGCACGCTCATTAACGGGGCGGCGCGGGCCAACAAGCCGCTCGCCACGTTCGGGCTCGACGCCGAAGTGCGGTTCGCGACGCCGGCTGATCGCGCGGCGTTCCTGGGCGAAGTCACGGACGTCCTAGCAGGAATCATCAGTAAATACCACACCGATACTGGTCGGCCGCACCGCCTCATCCTCGCGGTGCACCCGTGCATCACGGAAGACGCCGACCCGCCAGCAGGGGAGGAGCGGTCATGACGCATCCATTCGAGGTACGCAACGAGTTCACCGTCGACGCCACGCCGGAGGAGGTCTGGGAGGCAATCACCTCGGGGCCTGCCGTCGACTCCTGGCTCATGGGTCGCAGTGAAATCGACGGCGGCAGCAAGACCACCACGTTCAGCATGTTCGGCCAGGTGTCGACCGGCAGTATCACGGTCTGGGAACCGGGTCACCGCTACGCGATGCAGGAGGACAAGAACCCGGACGGCACGTTCACGGCCTTCGAGTGGCTCATCGAGTCGCGCGACGGCGGCGGCTCGGTGGTGCGCGTTGTGCACAGCGGTCTCCTCGGAGACGACTGGGAGGCCGAATACAACGGCCTGTCCGTCGGCGACCACGCCTACATGACGAAGCTCGCCGTCTACCTTGAGCACTTCGCGCCGCGTACGGCGAAGAACTCGCTGTTCATGCCGGGGCCGATCACCAAGGACTCGTGGGCGGCCATGACGGCGGCGGTCGGCGTTGGCGCGGACGCGGCGGACGGTCAGTCGGCGCGGCTCAGCGTGCCCGGGATCGAACCGGTCGAGGGCACCGTGGAGTTCGTGATCTCGCCGAGCTTCGTCGGTATGCGGACCGAGGACGCGATGTACATGCTGATCCACGGCTACAACGACATGGTCTTCGCGACCGCGCACTACTTCGATGACCGCGACCCGTCGACCGAGACGGAGGCGTGGCAGAACTGGCTGGGCGGCCTCGAGGCGCCACAGGCTAGCTAGGGTGCAGCCAAAGGTCGCCCCAGTAGCCGTCGAAGATCCACACTGCCAGTAGGCCGCATTGGGGCCAGAACCAGACGTCGGCCGCGGGTCGTTTGTCCAGCCATGCGGAGACTCCTGGCTGGACGAGCAAGGCAACCGAGGCGAAGGCGACCAGGATTGGCGCGATCCGTCCGAATACCCCCGCTGGAGTGAGAAGAGGCAGGGCGGCACCGACGGCACTCCCGGCCACGGCCAGCGGCACGAGGCGCAGGACTCGGCCGCCTTGCCCCCAACAGCAGCGCCACATCGCCGATCAAGACGGCTCATCCTTTCGCATAGGGGCAGCATTTCACCGGGCCGGAGAGGTCGGCGTTGACCTGCGACTTGTCGCTTGGTTACCCTCACTCGTGTCATGTGGACCGGCAGACTGCGGTATTTCGGATTTGGCCTACTCCTACTAGGCCTCGTCGGTGCTTTGCTGCTGACCTGGTTGCTGATCAGCCTCCTTGCGTTCGGGATCGTGGGAGGCATCGTCGCCCTCAGCCTGGTGCTGGCCTGGGCCACCTGGGACGGGATGCGGCAGACCACTCCGGAGAACCTCGCCGCCCGCGGTGTCGTCCCAGACGACGACACCCTGCGGATCATCGATCCGGGGCTGCGCCGGGAGTATTCCGCCTTTATCCCGTCCGTCGGCCGAGGCCCGTCCGCCAGTAGGCCTCGCGCGCGGGCAGTCACCCCGCCCGGTCGCAGCCGCCTCCCGGCGGCGCCTCCGACCGCCGGGACGAAGACCGCCCAGAGCCGACGCGCTCGCAGGCGGACCGAGACGCTGCAGCCCGATGCCACTATCACGCTTGAGACCGAACGGCAGGCGTCCGGCATCGATGACCTGTTCGCCGCCCTCGACAGCCAGCTGATCGGACTCGCGCCGGTGAAGAAGAGGGTGGCCGAGATCGGTTCGCTGCTGCTGGTCGACCGGGCGCGCCAGCGGTTCGGGCTGGCCGCCGAGTCCAGGCCTAACCTGCACATGTGCTTCACCGGTGCGCCAGGGACCGGGAAGACCACGGTCGCGCTGATGATGGCCGACCTGCTGCACCGGATGGGCTACCTGGAGAAGGGCCACCTCGTGCACGCCATGCGCGATGACCTGGTGGGCGAGTACATCGGCCAGACCGCGCCGCGGACGAGGCACGTGCTCGAGCGGGCGATGGGCGGCGTGCTTTTCATCGACGAGGCCTACTCGCTGTACCGGGCCGACGATTCACGGGACTACGGCCAGGAATGCGTCGACATCCTCATGCAGGTGATGGAGAACGACCGGGATAACCTCGTGGTGATCCTGGCCGGGTACAAGGACCGGATGGACCGCTTCTTCGAGTCCAACCCCGGTATGCGATCCCGGGTCGCGCATCATCTGGATTTCGCCGCGTACGAGCCCGATGAGCTGCTCGCGATCGGGGAGCTCATCCTGGACCGGTCGTCTTACTACTTGTCGGACGAGGCGACGGTGGCATTCCGCGACTACCTCGCGCTGCAGATGCCTAGATCCGCATTTCGCCAACGCCCGCAGCGTTCGCAACGCGCTTGAAGAAGCCCGGCTTCGGCACGCCTATCGCCTCTCGGCCGAACCGCACCGGCCCTGGAGTAAAGACGACCTGATGCGCATTGAGGCGTCTGACATCTGATGACCTGCATGAAGTCGTGTAGGGGGTCCAGCGGGCGCTCCGGGCCAACCGGCCCGTTCAACTGCGGCTCCCGGTCGCCTTGACCCTCCTGTAATGGGAGGGCCCAGCCTCGTAACTGGTACGCAAGTAGCCGAAACGACGGGAGCAGGGCCATGACAGAAACGACTGAGGCAGCGGAGCGCACGATCATCGACCGATACGTGGCGGTGTGGAGCGAGCCCGACGCAGAAGCTCGCCGGGCCGCCATCGGCGGCCTGTGGGAACCCGATGGCGTCGAGTACGTGGAGGGCATCCAGTTCCGCGGCCACGAGGAGCTCGACGACAGGATCGCCCACGCCTACGAGACGTTCGTGGCGAGCGGGAAGTACAACGTCACCATGGCCGACGACGTGAGCAGGCACGACGACATCATCACGTTCTCGGTCCAGCTCAGCACCCCGGAGGGGGAGGTCGCGTGGGCTCGCCCGTGTCTTCCTCTTGCTCGGGGAGACGGGCCGCATCCGCGAGGACTGCCAGCTAACGGTCCAGCCGTTGGCGGCGTAGGCCCGGGAGCCCTCCATTGCGCGGCCGGGTCGGCATCAGACCCGGCCGCGCTCCGTGCCGGCTCGGGGCTAGGCCGCGCTCCGGGCTATCAGGCCAGCAGGTCGGTCAGCGTGTCGCGGACGGTCCTGCCGTCCATCTGACGCGGGATCAGCGTGGCCGGGTTCTCCTGCGAGCGGCCGAAGACGTGCAACCGGTCGTCGCGGCGGGCGAGGATCAGGTCGCTGCTCGACTCGGCGGTCTCGGCCGATCCCTGCGCGGTGTACTTCGTCACGGTGACCAGCGCCGCCCGGGAGGAGGAGGAAAGCACCGCCGACGTGTCCTCATGCGCCCTGGCGTCGGCCAGGTCGCCCTTCGGCAGCCAGTCGATGAGGTCGTCGAGGGTCTTGTCGGACTGGTACAGGCCCATCTCGTGGACGCCGAGGGCGTCGATGCGCACGACCAGGAAGATGTGCTCCGGCTGCGGGATCAGCAGCGTTCGCCAGGGCTCGCCGGGCGCGGTCCCGGTCGCGCGGGCGTCGAGCACCATCCGGGCCCGCTGCTGGAACGCCACCGCGATCCCGAGGTCGCCGCGGACCCGCACCTGCTGCCGGTCGGACTGCCCGTCGGTCCCCGTCACCAGCAGCTGACGGGCGGAGAGCGAGCGAACCGCCTCGGCCAGGACCTCGTCCGACGGCCGGGTCTCGAGGAAGTCCACGATCGCGTCCACCGCGGTGAGCTCCGCCAGCGTGTAGGCGCCGAGCAGCACCGGTCCGGTGTTGACCAGCTCCACCACGGCGGCGACGAGGCCCTCGGGAACGGCCGCCTGGCGTGGGCTTGGTTCCGGCGAGGCCGAGCCTGCCGTTGCCGCATCGCTCACATCAGCCCCGCTTCCGCCCACAAGTCCGCCGTCGGCGGCTCGGTGCGAGCTTGATCCATGATCGTGGCCGCCACCTGGGACGCGGTCTCCGTCACCCATACGTCGGAGTTGCCGAACAGACCCCGCCCGGACCGCCCGGACAGTATCTGGCCCAGCTCGCCGGCCGGCTCGGCCCGCTCCGGGGGCGGGAACGCGACGGCGAGGTCGGCCGAGGCGGCGGTCGTGTCGTCGTCTTCCTCGATCCGTTGCAGGGCCGAGGTCAGCGACGCCGCGACCTCCGGCGTCAGCGGCGTGGGCACGGCCAGATCGGGCGACAGGTACATCGGATGCCGCTCGGTCATCCGCGACAGGCCCCACGGGCCGACGTTGCTGCGGGTGATCCGGTAGGTGACGTAGTCCATGAGGTGGCGGAGGTCATCCAGGCTGGGCAGCTTGCCCTTGCCGAACGCGGCCGGGGTTTTTTCGAGCTGCACCCAGGTGCCGTGGGCGGTCCGGCCGTGCAGCTTCTCACGAACGACCGGCCCGCGCATCCCGAAGTCCGGGTAGAGCTTCTTGTCGATATCGCGGTGGTGGCTGGATATCCGCGGGTGGCTGGCCTTTGCGAAGCGCCACTTCTCGTATAGCTCCGGATCATCGACGAGCACGTGACCGCCGCGGAGCAGGTCGCGCAGTTGCGGCACCTGCAACCCGTGGTCCTCCAGGTCGACGATGATTGCCGCCTCTTCCGGGCCGAGCTGGGCGGCGGCCGCCTGCAGCCCCCGGCGATAGCTCCCGGCTCGGGCGGTGATGTCGATAAGCAGCCGGACCCGGGTACGCACCTGCGCGGTCTGCTCCGCGCTGAGCGCGGATGAGCCCGGATTATCCGTCTGAATCGCCATGACACCTCAGCATCAGCAATCGCGTGGAGTCCGAATATCGAATAGGACCGTATCCAGGCGGCCGGTCGGCGTGAATCACCCTGGCCGGGTGATTCACGCCGACCGCTTACCGCTCGGCCTTCTCATAGCGCAGCAAGGCGGCCGCGCCGCTCGGCTCGGCCGAGATCAGGCGCAGATCGCCGACCGGCGTATGGCCGGTGAACAGCCGGCCGCCGCGGCCGAGCACGGCCGGGAAGACGAGCAGCCGGTACTCGTCGACGAGGTCGCGCTCCATCAGCGTGTGCACCACGCTGGTGCTGCCGATGACGATGACGTCCCGCTCGCCCCGCAGGCGCTGAACCTCGTCGGTCAGCTCGCCCTCGATCAGCCGGGAGTTGTTCCAGGCGCTGACGTCGTCCAGCGTCCGCGACGCCACCCACTTGGGCGCCGTGTTCATCTGGGTCGAGAACTCGTCCGTCCGTCCCGGCCAGAGCTTGGCGAACAGCTGCCAGGTTTCCCGCCCGAACAGCAGCGCGCCGGTGTCGAGCCGGGAGCCGAGCTTGAACTTGTCGCCGGCCACCGCCTCCGGCCCGAACCGGAAGGCCCAGCCGCCGTCCGGTGAGCCGCCCGATCCGTCGGGGTCCTCAATGACGCCGTCGAGAGTGATGAACTGGATGACGATGACGCGATTCATGGTGCTCCTCCTGGGCTCGGGCCGACGTCGGCCCTGCGCATTCCGTGGTCAGGTGTACATACCGGGGGCAGCCCCTGAACTCATCGGCCGCCAGGCGGGTACCGTCGAACCGACGCCAGGCAGCCAGCCAGGCAGCCGACGGAACGGATACGGGGGCGAGCGTGAACATCACCGTCGACGCGGACTTCGACGCCGCCACCGCCCCGTTCCGGCGCGAGCTGGTGGTGCACTGCTACCGGATGCTCGGCTCGGTCGACGAGGCCGAGGACGTCGCCCAGGAGGCGCTGATCCGGGCGTGGAAGGCCCGCGACCGTTACGACGCGGAACGCGCGTCGCTGCGGACCTGGCTGTACCGGATCGCGACCAACGCGTGCCTGACCGCGCTGGAGAGCCGGCCCCGGCGGCCGCTGCCCTCGGGCCTGGGCGCGGCCAGCGACGACCCGGACACGCCGCTGGTGCCGGACTTCGAGGTGCCGTGGCTGCAGCCGCTGCCCGAGACCTACCTGCGTCGCGATCACGCGGATCCGCTGGCGCGCGCGGCCGAGCGTGACAGCGTGCGGCTGGCGCTGGTCGCGGCCATGCAGTTCCTACCGCCCCGGCAGCGAGCCGTCCTCGTGCTCAGAGACGTGCTCAAGTTCAGCGCGGCGGAGGTCGCCCGGCAGCTGGACACGTCGACCGCGGCGGTCAACAGCGCCCTGCAGCGAGCGCGGGCCGCGATCGCGGCGGCCGCGCCGCAGGAGAACGCGGTGCTCGCCCCCGCCGACCGGGTCGTCCGGGAGACGATCGAGCGCTACGTCCGCGCATTCGAATCCGCCGACGTGGACGCCCTGGTCACGCTGCTCACCGATGACGCCGTGCTGGAGATGCCGCCGGTTCCGCTCTGGTACGCCGGACGGCGCGACTACGGCCGCTTCATCGCCCGCATCTTCGCCATGCGCGGCGGCGGCTGGCGGATGATCCCGGCCCGGCGAACGGCCAGCCCGGCCTGGCCGCCTACTGCCCCGACGACGACGGGCGCGCTGCGCCTGCACACGCTGCAGGTGCTGACCGTGACCGGCCGCGGTATCGCGCACAACGTGGTCTTCGCGGACCCGCGCGTCTTCGAGGCGTTCCGGCTCGCGAAGGTCCTGGAACCGGAACGCTGACCACCCCAGCAGGAGTGATCAGGCCGGCTCCCAGCGCCACCCGTCGTTGTCTTCGCAGGTGATTGCCTCTCCGTCGCCGGCTACGCCGGAGGTCCCGTGGTCGTCCTCGCGGCCCCGCGCTCGGACAGGCACGGCATTTTCCGTGCCGGATTACTCGGAGCGCGCGGCCGGGGCGGCGACGTGACGGATGGCCGGCAATCCGCGCGACGCGCGTCCTCGACTCCGCTGAGGGGTAGGTTGCGGGCATGACTGAACGGATCAGCCCGAAGGAGTTCCTCGAGGCCGACGGTGTCGGCGACTGGCGGGTGGTGTCGGGCGCCGCCTGCGCGTACTTCGCGACCGGGTCGTTTCGGGCCGGGGTCGCGCTGGTCGACGCGATCGGCGAGCTGGCCGACGCGGCCAACCATCACCCTGATGTTGATCTGCGCTACCCGAGCGTGGTCGTGCGGCTGGTGACGCACGACGTGGGCGGGCTGAGCGCGCGCGACGTCGAGCTTGCCCGGCAGATCTCGGCCGCCGCCCGCGAGCTCGGCGTGACAGCGGACCCGGGCAGGCTGCCGGCGCAATAATGGCCGTATGCGCGGACGGTCCAAGACCGACTGGTGGGGCGTGGTGCTTGAGGCGCCCGACGCCCAGGCCCTGGCCGACTTCTACTCCTACCTGCTCGGGTGGCCGGTGTCGGTGCGGGAGCCGAACGGCGCCGCGATTCAGGTCCCCGGGACCTCGTCCTATCTGAGCTTCGACGACGCGCCCGATTACGTTCCCCCGGCCTGGCCGGCGGCCGAGGGACGGCAGCGGATGATGATGCACATCGACATCGCGGTCGACGATCTGGCGACCGCCGTTGCCGCGGCCATCGAACGCGGCGCGACGCTGGCCGAGTTCCAACCGCAGGAAGACGTGCGCGTGCTCTTCGACCCCGCGGGCCACCCGTTCTGCCTCTACCTCGACGACGACGACAATGACAAAGACAAATAAGACCGAAATCAGCAGGGTCTTGGCGACGGCCTCTCTCGCCTCGATCAACGCGTGCGCGCGGGCCGCCTCGGCCAGCGGGAACGTCTGGCCGACGTGCGGGCGAACCTTCCCCGAGACGATGTCGGGCAGGAGCTGACGGGCGTCGTCGGCGCGTTCACCGGGCCGGACCTGAAGATCCCCGAGACCGGTCACCGCTACCTTCCGTCGGCTAGCGTCGGCCGGGTCGATCGCGGCGAAGGCGCCGCTCGGCGCCCCGTGGGCGGAGAACCGGCCGCCGTCGGCCATGACCTCGTAGGCGGCACGACCGAGCTCGCCGCCGACGCCGTCGAGAACCACGACCGGACCGGCCCCGCCGGTGGCGTCAAGAACCAAGGACGTCCAGCCCGGCTGGCCGTAGTCGATCACCACGTCAGCCCCGGCCTCGCCCACGGCGTCCAGCTTGGCCGCGCCCCGGGCGGCGCCGATGACCCGCGCCCCCCGTGCTCGCAAGAGCTGGACCAGGAGGATGCCCATCCCGCCGGCCGCGCCGAGGACCAGGACTTGCTCTCCGGGCCGGACGTCGACTAGCCGGGCGACGCGAAGGGCGGTCGGCCCGTCGTGGATGATCGCCGCGGCGAGCAACGGATCGAGGCCGTCGGGCACCGCGACTGTTTCCTCAAGGCTGACGACGGCCCGTTCGGCGTACCCGCCGCCGGCCGACCCGGTGTGGGCGATGACCGGCCGCCCGAGCCAGCCGTGGTCAACGCCGTCGCCGACGGAGATCACCGCCCCGCCGACCCCGCTGCCGGGAACGTACGGCGGCCGGATCGGAAAGAAGCCCACGCCGCGCCCGGACCGGATCAGGGTGTCGACGAACATCACGTCGCTCGCGCTGGCGGCGACCACGAGTTCTCCGGGCCCGGCCACGGGGTCGGGCGCCTCGATCGCGGCGAGCACCTCCGGCCCGCCGAAGCGGGCGACCAAGATCGCGCGCACCGTCTCAGGCCACGTTCGGCTGGAAGTCGCCCGCCTCGACGTCGCGCGTCTGCAGTCCGGGCTGCTCGGGATCGACGTTGTAGGCGATGACCCGCCGCGGCCGGATCCGGATGATCTCGGCCGCCAGGTGGCCGTCGGCCGAGGCATGGCCGGCGACGGCCTCGGCGGTGCCCCGGATCTCCAGGAAGTGCGCCCCCTCCATGCTCGCCTCGGTCATCTCGTCGACGACCAGGGCGACCCGGGGGTTGGCCTGGATGTTGCGGTACTTGGCGCTGCCGGCCATGTTGAAGCCGGCGATGTCGATCGTGCCCAGGGCCGCGTTGTAGGTCATTGCGAGCGGCTTCACCTGGGGCGTTCCGTCCGGGCCGATGGTCGCCAGGTGGCCCAGCGGTTGGCGGGCGAGGAATCGCTGCTCGGCATCGGTGAGAATCATGAGCCCACGCTAAAACCTCAAGTATCGTTGAGGTCAAGCCCATGTCGAAGGAGCAGGCAGTCGCACCGGGAGAGCTGACCGTCGGCCAGGTCGCCGAGCGCAGCGGCGTGGCCGTTTCCGCGCTGCACTTCTACGAGGCCCGCGGCCTGATCTCCAGCCGGCGGACCGCGGGCAACCAGCGCCGGTACCCGCGCGAGGTGATCCGCCGGGTGGCATTCATCCGCGCCTCGCAGAGCGTCGGGATCCCGCTTGCCCGCATCAAGGCCGCGCTTGACCAGCTGCCGGACCGTCGCACGCCGACCCGCCGGGACTGGGAGCGCCTGTCGGCGGCCTGGCGGGGCGAGCTCGACGACCAGATCAGCAGGCTCAAGCAGCTTCGCGACAACCTGAGCGGGTGCATTGGCTGCGGGTGCCTGTCGCTGGACCTGTGCAAGCTGATGAATCCGGGCGACGTCCTCGGCGCGCAGGGACCGGGACCAAGAAAGCTGTGACCTCGGGGAGTCATGCACGGTCCGTTCGGGATAACGATTTTGATCTTTGCCGACGGTCGGCCGATGAGAAACCGCGCCTCGCGCAGTCTGTGCGTTAAGAGAGGACCAGACACGGAGGCTAGGCGCCATGACAGTGACAGCTAAACCGAAGATCGTGTCCGCCGCCGAGTGGCAGCAGGCCCGAGATGACCTGCTCAAGGCCGAGAAGGAAGCCACCAGGACGCTGGACGCGCTCGCCGCGAGGCGGCGTCGGCTGCCGATGCGGAAGTTCGACGAGTACACGTTCGAGACCGCCGACGGCACCACCACGCTGCGGGATCTGTTCGGCGACCACGTGCAGCTCGCGGTCTACCAGTTCATGGACAACGGCCCGGACGAATTCTGCCCGGGTTGCACGTGGTTCACCAGCAACGTCGTCAACCTGGACGGGCTGGCCGAGAACGGCGTCGCGTGGGCGACCGTCTCCAACATGCCGATCGCCCAGATCGAGGCGTACAAGACGAAGATGGGCTGGACGATGCCGTTCGTCTCGTCGCGCGGCACGACGTTCGCCGACGACTGCGGCTGCCAGGGGTACTTCGGGTTCAGCATGTTCCTGCGCGACGGCGATGAGGTCTACCAGACCTACTTCACCAAGGCTCGCGGCGTTGACCGGCTGCTGTTCGTCAACAACCTGCTCGACCTGGCCCCGTACGGCCGGCAGGAGGACTGGGAGGACTCGCCGGCCGGCTGGCCGCAGCACCCGACCTACGGGTAAAAGTAGTTGTCACGTCAAGGAATGCGGTTACAGGGGCCCGCGTTCAAGCAGACGTGAAGCATATTGGGTTTCTTTCGTTCGGCCACTGGTCTACCGCGCCGGGCTCGCAGGTGCAATCCGCCTCCGACTCGCTGCTGCAGTCGATCGATCTGGCAGTCGCGGCCGAGGAGCTTGGTGCCGATGGCGCCTACTTCCGCGTGCACCACTTCGCCCAGCAGCTCGCCTCCCCGTTCCCGCTGCTCGCCGCCGTCGGCGCGAAGACCAGCAGGATCGAGATCGGCACGGCCGTGATCGACATGCGCTACGAGAACCCGCTCTACTTCGCCGAGGACGCCGGCGCGGCCGACCTCATCGCCGGCGGCCGGCTTCAGCTCGGCATCAGCCGGGGGTCACCCGAGCAGGTCATCGACGGCTGGCGCTACTTCGGCTACCAGCCGCCCGAGGGCAAGACCGACGCCGACATGGCCCGCGAGCACGCCGAGGTGCTGCTGACGGTGCTGAAGGGCGAGGGCTTCGCCCAGCCCAACCCGCGCCCGATGTTCCGCAACCAGCCCGGCCTGCTGCGCGTCGAGCCGTATTCCGAAGGTCTCCGCGAGCGCATCTGGTGGGGCGCCGGATCGCAGAAGACCGCCGCCTGGGCGGGCACGATGGGCATGAACCTGCAGAGCTCGACCCTGGTCGACCACGAGTCGGACAAGCCCTTCCACGTACAGCAGGCCGAGCAGATCCGGGCCTACCGCGAGGCGTGGGCGAAGGCCGGCCACGAACGCGAGCCGCGGGTGTCGGTCAGCCGGTCCATCTTCGCGCTCACCGACCAGCGCGACTGGGCGTACTTCGGCGGCCGGGGCACCGACGAGGACCAGATCGGCCACATCGACGCGAACACCCAGGCGATCTTCGGCCGCAGCTACGCGGCCGAGCCGGACAAGCTGATCGAGCAGCTCAAGGAGGACGAGGGCATCGCCGCCGCCGACACCCTGCTGCTGACCGTGCCCAACCAGCTCGGAGTCGAGTACAACGCCCACGTCATCGAGTCCATCCTGACCCAGGTGGCCCCCGGCCTGGGCTGGCGCTAGCGACCCTGCGATGGTCGGGTGACCGAGCCGACCGCGCCGCTGGACGCGTGGCCGTTTCGCCACCCCGACTACGCCGCCCGCTAAAAGCTCAAAATCAGTTTTATCGAACGGTCCCGGGCGACTCCCGCCCGCCTCATTGCCCTCGTCAGCCGGGCTGGCTAGGGAGCGGTCCAGCGCACGATCGACTGGCCCGCCTTGACCAGCTGCCCGGTCGGCAATCGGCGGAAGATCGCGTTGCGGACCGGCTGCCGCCAGCCGCCGCCGAGATCGCACCCGAACCGGGCGGTCATGATCGCGGTCCTGGCGATTTGCCGGCAGCGCGGCCGCCGGGCGCGGTCGAACGCGGCCAGCGCCGCCGCCATGTCGCCGCCGTCCCGGACCGGAGCGGCGATCGTCCGCCCCACGCACACGCCGTCTTCGAGCGCGGTGGCCGCGCCCTGGCCGGCCGTCGGCAGCATGGCGTGGGCGGCGTCGCCGACGAACACGACCCGCCCGTTCGTGTAGTTGGGAAGGCCGCCCGGGAGGTGGTACACGTCGTGGCGCATCAGGCGCTCGGCCGGGGTGGCGTCCACCATTGCGCGAACCCACGGCGCCCAGCCCGCGAAGCGCTCGCGGGCGGCCGCCAGTTCGTCGGCGAAGACCGCCCCCTCCGGGTTGCGGAAGTACCCGTACCAGTAGACCTCGGCCGGGCTCACCCGCAGCGAGCCGAACTCGGTGCCCGGTCCCCACGCCTGGACGAGCCGGTCATCGGAGTCGGTGTCCGGGATGATCGCCCGCCAGCTGGTGCTGCCGCTGTAGCGGGCCGGGTTGCCGGGGCAGAGCTGCGCTCTAACGGCGCTGCCGACGCCGTCGGCGGCGACGAGCAGCGCCGTCTTGGCCCGGTGTCCGGTGTTTGCCGTTCGCCAGGTGACCTCCGCCCGGTCGCCTTCGGGCGTGCCGGCGTTGACCGCGACCACATCTGCGCCCGTCACCAGCTCGACGCCGTCGGCCGCCTCGGCCGCCGCGCGCAGGACGCCGTGCAGCCGCTGCCGCTGTAGTCCCCAGATCGTGGTGACCGCGGTCGGGTCGCTGCGGGTGTCGGGCATCCGCATGATCCACCGGCCGGCCTGGTCCTGCAGGCCGGCCGTGCCGGTCTGGTACGCGACCTCGCGGCTGGCCTGGCCGAGCCCGAGGGCGGCCAGCGCCGTCATCCCGTTCCCGGTCGCGGCCAGCCCGGCCCCGACCTCGCCGAACGCGGCCGCCCGCTCGAGAACGGTGACCCGCCACCCCGCCTGCGCGAGCGCGATCGCCGACGCCAGCCCCGCGATCCCGCCGCCGACCACCGTCGCCGTCAGCCCGTCTGCACCCATGAACCCGCCTTTAACATGGCCACCACGTAAGCTCTCAAATCTCCTACTACTGATCGTAGTAGGAATCGGTGCGCGCTCATCGGTCGGGGTGTCGCCCGGCTCGACCGGCCCTGTGATCGTGATCACGAAGAGTTTTTGCACCTATGCGATGATTTTCACTTCGTCAGGAAAAAACTCTTCGCGATCATGGTGCGGCTGGTCGTCGCGGTCCACTACTGGTCTGCCAGGGCGGGAGGTTCTTCGGGGGTAAGCGGTCCGGTGAAGCGGCGGCTCTAGCGACAGGTTTCCACCGCCAACGCGGTCACGATAATCCATATGAAGAACGGCGGCAGGCCCTTCTTCCGCTTAGGGCTTCGGGTCCTCGCTGGGCGTCGAGCCAGGTGTCGAGGCGGTCCACGCTATTCGAGTTCGCGGCGGCGCTTGGCGTCGAGCTTGTCGCGCTTGGACTTCTTCGGCGGCTTGCGGGTGACGTCGACGCCGCCCATGAAGGCGACCCCGCTGATGTTGATCACCGGTCCGCCTGCGCTGAGGCCGGCCCCTTGGGCCGAATGCTCGAACGCGCCCATGATGCCGACGCCGTTGACGTTGACGGTGGCGTCCTCGGGCACGGTGATCTCGCAGCCGCCGAGGATCGCGACCACGTGGATGGAGACCTCGCGCTCGGCGAACCGGGCGTCGCGCAGGTCGATTTCCCCGCCGCCCAGCAGCATGAAGGCGTTGAACGTCTTCGGCACGACCCAGTCGCCCTTGCGGGAGAAGCCGCCGAGGATGGCGACGGCGGTGTGCGACGTCGGCTCGCCGCCGTACTGGCGCACGTCGGCCGAGTCGGCCCGGGACGACGCCGGGACGGACGCGGCGCCGCTGTTGTCGGGCAGGTCATGGGTGATCGGCGCCAGCTCGGCGTAGGTCTTGGCGGCGTACACGGCGTCCAGCCGCTCGTCGAGCTCGTCCATCGTCAGCCGTCCGTCGCCGGCGGCCTCGCGCAGCGTTTCCGCGACGCGCTCCCGGTCGGCGTCCGAGGCGCGCAGGTGCTGTGGATCCGGTACGGCGGGCGAGCTACTCATATCGGTAAAGCCTAGGCGGACACGCGCACGTAGGTACAGAGGCCCGCCTGGTTGCTACCGGAACTTAATGTCGAGTTCGGTGGGCAGTGAGACCCGGCCGCCTCAGCCGCCGCGCGCGGAGAGCTGCGCCTCGGCCTCGGCCAGCACGCCGACCACGTCGCGGCCGAAGCGGACGTCGCACGGGTGGTTCGGCTGGCCCGAGTTCGCGCTCGCGATGAGCTCGGCGGCGGCTACGCGCAGGCACTGGGCGGGCTCGGCCGGGGTGGCGGGCATGATCGAGCGGCCGGCCGCGCCCCAGACGAACAAGTTGAACCCCTCGGCCGGCTCGGGGGCGTCCAGCGCCGTGGTCATGGTCGAGGAGGCGCCGCTCTCATGCTGGAGGACCAGGTGCCGCACATCGCCCTGGCCCCGCACGGCCGACACCGATGTCACCGGGCCGAGGCAGGCCCAGAGCATGCCGACCAGGTGCGGGCCGAGGTCCCAGAGCGCGCCCTTCCGCTGCCGCCACGGGGTGTTGAACGGGGAGTCGTCCGCGAGCGCGGTGCCAAGCCAGACCGCCACCCCGCCCGACCAGCCGCTGCCCGACCAGCCTCCCCGGGCCTGCTCGTCGGCCAGCCAGGCGCGGATCTCGCGGTTGAACCGCCAGGTGAAGAACACGACCGAGGCGACGCCGGCCTTCTCCACCGCGGCGGCGACCGCGTCGGCGTCCGCCGCCGACAGCGCGACCGGCTTCTCGAGCAGCAGGTGCTTGCCCGCCTCGGCCGCCCGGATCGCGAGCGGCGCCTGCACGTCCGGCGGCACCGCGAACGAGACCGCGTCGACGCCGGCCAGGAACGCGTCGAAGTCGTCGTGGGCGGTCACGCCGTGCCCGGCCGCGAGCGCGGCGGCGGCATCCGCGTTCCGGCCCCAGACGGAGACGAGCCGGGCCCCCGGGGTGGTTGCGAGCGCGGGCGCGTGGGTGGAATCCGCCCAGTGACCGGTACCAACGAGGCCGAAACGCATGGCAACGATGCTACGCCTCGTCATCTGTTGCCGTATGTTCTGATGCGTGCGCCTCGTACTAGCTTCTGCTTCCCCGGCTCGCCTCGCAGTGTTGCGCGCGGCCGGCCTTGATCCCCAGGTCGTCGTCAGCGGTGTTGACGAGGACGCGTTCTCGGCCGAGTCGACCGAGGAGCTCACCGCGGCGCTCGCCGCGGCCAAGGCGTCGGCCGTGGCGGCGTCCCTCGACGAAGGGATCGTCATCGGCTGCGACTCGATGCTCGACCTCGATGGCCGGGCCTACGGCAAGCCGGCCGACTTGGTGGAGGCGGCCGCCCGCTGGCACGAGATGTCGGGCCGGTCCGGCACGCTCTACACCGGGCACTGCGTGATCGACGCCGGGACCGGGAAGCGCGTCGAGGCGGTGGCCGCGACGACGGTCCGTTTCGGCACTCCGACCGAAGAGGAGATCTCCGCCTACGTCTTCACCGGCGAGCCGCTCGGCATGGCCGGCGGCTTCACCATCGAGGGCCTGGGCGGCTGGTTCGTCGAATCGATCGACGGCGACCACAACAACGTTATCGGCATCTCGCTGCCGCTGCTGCGCGGGCTTCTTGGCAGCCTCGGGGTGACGATCCCGGCGCTGTGGGCTCAGTACAACAGCTTGGAGTAGTTCGCCACGGCGTAGTGCGCCTCCAGCTCCTCGAGCGTCTCGACGGAGTCCTCCTGCACCGCCTTGCTCAGCTCGGCGACCGACGGCAGCGCGTCGGCCGCGGGCCAGGACGACGGCTCCCACAGCGTCGACCGCAGGAACGCCTTCGGGCAGTGCGAGAACACCGTCTCGATCTCGATGACGACCGCCAGCACCGGCCGCTGGCCTCGGACGGCGAGCTCGGAGAAGAACGGGGCGTCCCGCACGATCCTGGCCCGGCCGTTGATGCGCAGCGTGTCGTTGCGGCCGGGGATCAGGGCGATGAGCCCGACATGCGGGTTCGAGAGGATGTTGAGGTACCCGTCGGCGCGCTTGTTGCCTGGGCGCTCGGCGATGGCGATGGTGCGGGGGTCGAGCACGTGGATGAGCTGCCCGGCCGGGTCGCCCTTGGGGGAGGCGTCGCAGTTGCCGTCGGCGTCCGACGTGGCCAGCACGCAGAACGGCGACTTGCGCAGCCACTCGATCTGCAGCGGGTGCAGCGCGGGCCGGTCCTTGGTCGCGGCGCGCCCGGACGGGAACCCGCCAAGCGCCGCCCGCAGCTCGTCTTCTGAGGTGATCGGGCTCTCGGTGATGTCTTCCTCGGTAACGGTCACTCTCACAATGTAGTAAATGTCTGGATGGATGAGTTCTCCGACAGCAGCGCCGGCGGCCCGATGATCTTCCCGTCCGGCTTGCCGACGACCTCCTCGTCCTTGTCGTCGTAGTCGTACTGCTCGAGGATGTGACGGATCGCCTCGAGCCTGGCGCGCTTCTTGTCGTTGGACTTGACCACCGTCCAGGGCGCGTCGGCGGTGTCGGTGTAGAAGAACATCGCCTCCTTCGCCTCGGTGTAGTCCTCCCACTTGTCGAGCGACTGGATGTCCATCGGGGACAGCTTCCACCGCCGGACCGGGTCGACCTGCCGGATGATGAACCGCGTTCGCTGCTCGGACCGCGTCACCGAGAACCAGAGCTTCGTCATCGAGATCCCGGAGTGCACCAGCATCCGCTCGAATTCCGGCGCCTCACGCATGAACTCCAGGTACTCCTCGGGGGTGCAGAACCCCATCACCCGCTCGACTCCGGCCCGGTTGTACCAGGAACGGTCGAACAGCACGATCTCCCCGGCGGACGGCAGGTGGGTCACGTACCGCTGGAAGTACCACTGGGTCTTCTCGCGCTCGCTGGGCTTCTCCAGCGCGACCACCCGCGCGCCGCGCGGGTTGAGGTGCTCGGTGAACCGCTTGATCGTGCCGCCCTTGCCTGCCGCGTCGCGTCCCTCGAAGATGATGACGATTCGCTGGCCGGTGTCCTTGACCCAGTTCTGCAGCTTGACCAGCTCTATCTGGAGCAGCCGTTTGGCCCGCTCGTAGTACTCGCGGGTCATCCGCTCGTCGTACGGATAGTCCTCGCGCCAGGTGTCGACCTGCGTGCCGTCCGGCCAGAGCAGGACCGGATCGTCGTCTTCGTTGTCTTGCACGGTCAGCCCGGCCAGGATGGCGAGGTCTGCGGGGTCATCCGAGCCGGGCGAAGGCAGCGCGTTGATCACTTTCTAAATACAGCACATCAATGCCGCCAGGTCACGAGCGGGGGGCGGGTGTTCACCGGCCGGTCGAGCCCGGTTCAAATGCCTTTCCCGTCGAACGGACAGTTGCTCCTGTTCTTGCATGTCGGGTCGGGCCCGCCGTGTCCCAGGGCGGCCCCCGCGGTCCCGGGAAGGAATAGCCTGTGCGGCATGGACGAGGCCGTGATCTACACCGACGGGGCATGCAGCGGCAACCCAGGTCCGGGTGGCTGGGGAGTGGTGCTGCGCTACGGCTCGGCGGTGAAGGAGCTGCACGGCGGCGACCGGGCCACCACCAACAACCGGATGGAGCTGCTGGCCGCGATCTCCGCGCTTGAGGCGCTCAGCCGCCCGGTCTCGGTGCAGCTCTACACCGACAGCAAGTACGTGCTCGACGGGATCACCAAATGGCTGCCCGGCTGGCAGCGCAACGGCTGGAAGACCGCCTCCAAGCAGCCGGTCAAGAACGTCGACCTGTGGCAGCGCCTGGTCGTGGCGATGGCACCGCACCAGGTCACCTGGCACTGGGTCAAGGGTCACGCCGGCGACCCGGGCAACGAGCGGGCCGACGAGCTGGCCCGCGAGGGCATCGCCGACGTCCTGGCCGCCCCCCGCTAGCGGCCCACCCGCACAAGCCGATCAGGCCGCGCCCGGGGGAGGTGCGCGGCCTGATCGGCTATATGGTGCGGGTTGCTGGTCAGCAGCGGCCCTCGTAGGCGCCGGAGTGGTAGGTGGTCCAGGCGTTCCAGTTGCTGCCGTCGTCCGAGAGGATGATCGCGGCCCGGGCGTTGCCGTAGGCGTTGTACGTGGCGAGCGAGCCGTTGCTGGCGTTGATCTGCCAGTAGCCGTAGTCGTCGGTCGGGCTCAGCGCGTACTGGTTGCCGCCGGACTCGGCCTCCGCGATCTCGGCCGCCATGAACGCGTCGGCCGGATTGCCGCCGGCCGACCGCCAGAGCTCCTCAAGGCCGGAGCAGCTGAGCGTGCCGCTCAGCCCGCCGGACGAGCCGCCGCTGCTGCCGTGGCTGGCCGACTGCACGACCACGGCGCTGCTGCCGCCCGAGCTGTGGTGGGAGCTGCTGGAGCTGCTGCTGGTGTTGACCGAGGCCGTTTCCGTGACGGCCGGGGCCGGGGCCGGGGCCGCGTGCTTCGGCGTGTAGTAGTCCGCGAGCTTGTAGTCGGCGGGCACGTCGGCCGGGATGTACAGGCTCTCGCCGGCGAAGATCAGGTTCGGGTTGGGACCGTCTTGGCGTTCTCGTGGGCGATGTAGCCCCAGTCGGCGGCCTTGTTGTAGAAGCGCTCGGCGATCTTCGACAGCGTGTCGCCGCTGCGGACCGTGTAGTGGCTGGACTTGACCTGCGCTGCGTGCCGGGCGGTGCCGGTGGACGCGACGGTGACGGCGCGGGTGGAGATCGAGTCGAGCGTCGCCGCTGTGGACTGCGTTCCCTTGTGCGCGGCCTGGTCGGCGTGCACGGCCTCGTGCGTCTGGGTGTTCACCGTGGCGGGCGCGTCCTGCGCGGCGAACGCGGACTGCGCTCCCGGGACCGCGACCAGCGCGCCGGCGATGGCTACGGCCGGAGCCGCCTTGCCGGCCTGCGCCGCCACCCGCTCCACCTGGGAGGGGGTTGAGTGCCTGCCCCGGCGCCTGATCTTCACGAGGCGGCGGTCATTGTGCCCAGCGGTCATGCTCTCCCCATGTTTTGCTGCCTCGCCCGTCTACGCGGCTGCTAGAGCCTCTCGGCGGGCCTACACACTCTGATCGGGCTAACCACCCGCTATGTTCCGGTATCGGACCGTTTGTTGGACTTTGTCCCGCCGAACCGTTCGATGGAACTATGGCAGGCGCCACGCCTCGGTCGCAGGCATTTCGAGTCTTTTTCTTGATCGTGTCGTGATGCGAATCGGACAAATGTGTCGTGTCATGGACAGAGTTAGCCCGACTGGTGACGGGGAGACCGCCAGTTGGGATACTTGCCGTCGTGACTGATCATCCTGAGCGAGTGATCCGCTACTTCGAGGACTACGTCCCCGGGCTGGTGGTGGACTGCGGCGCCTTCTCGCTTGACGAGGGGGAGATCATCGCCTTCGCCAAGGAGTACGACCCGCAGCCGTTCCACGTCGACCCGGTCGCGGCCGAGGACGGGCCGTTCGGCGGCCTGATCGCGAGCGGCTGGCAGACCACCAGCAAGCTGATGCGGCTGCTGGTGGAGCACTTCGTCAGCGCCGAGTCGGGGCTGGGGGCGGTGGGCGTCGACGAGATTCGCTGGCCGAGGCCGGTCCGCCCGGGCGACACGCTGCACGCCCGCGCCACCGTCCTTGAGGCGCGGCGGTCGAACAGCAAGCCGGACCGCGGCATCGTCCGCTCGCTGGCCGAGTTGATCAACCAGGACGGCGACCTGGCCATGAAGGTGACCGCGATCAACTTCGTTCTGCTCAGGGATCCCGACGCCTAGTCGGCCAGAGCCGACGCCTCGGCGGTGGCGGTGGCGTGCTCGGTTGCCGCCTCGGCCAGGGCGACGATGACCGGGTGCGGCTGGCTGCCGTCGCCGTGCAGCTCGGGCTGGAAGAGCGTCGCGACGAAGAACGGGTGGCCGGGAAGTTCCGCGATCCTGACCTGGCCGCCGTCGTCGAAGCCGCTGAACCACAGGCCGCCCTGGGACAGTTGCTCCAGGTAGACCGAGTTCAGGCCGTAGTCGCAGTGGTAGCGCTCGGTCCGGCGCCCCGCGCCGGATATCTTCGCGGCGCGTGTGCCTGGCACGATCATGACCGCCTCCTCGTGGCCCTTCAGCGAGCACTCGAGCTGGACGATCAGGTGCTCGTCGGCTTCGGGGGTGACCTCGGCGTTCTCGACGTCGGGCAGCTCGCAGACGTTGCGCGCGAATTCCAGCAGGGCGTACTGGAAGCCGCCGCACGTCCCGAGGAACGGAATCCGCCGCTCGCGGGCGGTGCGGACGGCGGTGATGGCTCCGTCGGCGCTGTCGTACGGGCTGCCGGGGACCAGCCAGATGGCATCGAACCGGCCGAGGTCGTACGCGGCGACGTCAGGCGTCGCGATCCAGTAGGGGTCCAGCGCGATTCCGTCGCGCCGGAGCAGTGCGTCGACGACCACGGGGATGCGGGCGTGTGCCCGGACGTTCGCTGAGCGGTCGCCCACAAGGGCGATCCTTGCCATGGGGTTCGTCATGAGGCCATGATGACCTCGGCGCCCGGTTAAGCGCCAACGATGGTTTCTTGTACTTCGATAAGTGATGCTTATCGGGTGGAAGCGCAACTGCTCCGAACCTTCGTCGCCGTGGCCAGGCTGGGCTCCTTCTCGGCCGCCGCGGTCGAACTTGGCTACACCCAGGCCGCCATCTCCCAGCAGATAGCCGCGCTGGAAGGCGACCTCAAGGTCCCGCTGCTCAACCGCCGCCCGGTGACGCCGACCGAGGCGGGCGCGCGCCTGCTCGAGCACGCAGAGGCGCTGCTGCTACGTCTTGACGCGGCCAGAGCCGACGTCACGCGGATGACCCAGGTTCCGGCCGCCACCCTCGTCGTGGGCGCAACCCCGCTGGCCGCAGGCTCGCCCGGGCTAGCGCTGAGCGCTCGCCGCGCTCCGCCGTCGGCGGCCGAGGCTCGACGTCACGGTTCAGGTCGGACCGCGCGAGCACGTGCTCACCGCGGTCGCGCGCGGTGAGTTCGACGTCGGCCTGGCCGATGGCCTGACCGCCTGGGGCGATCCGCTCCCGGAGTTCTCGTCGCTGACCGCCGTGCGCATCAGCCAGGCGGCCGTCGCGATCGTGCTCCCGGGCGATCATCCGCTAGCCGGGCAAGCGGGCCTGCGCCTGTCCGACCTGGCCGACGCGCGGTGGATAGAGGCGCCCGACGTGGCCTCGCCGCTGCCGGAGATCCGTCGGCTGGCCGGCGTGGAAGGGTTCCGGGCCGCCTTCCGCTACGACGGATCTGACGTCACGTCGCTGCTTCAGCTCGCGGCGGCCGGGCATGGCCTCACGCTGCTGCCGGAAACGGCCCTGCCCCCGGCCGGGATCGCCGCGGTCCGGGTGGCGAGCCCGCGCGTGGTCCACCGCGTGGAGCTGGTCCACGGGACCCTCCGCGAGGGCTCGCCTGCCGCGGAGCTCGCGGCCTTGCTCGCCCCGCGCGGTTAGGCGTTCGGGGCCTTGCCGTTGCCGATGGCGTTGGGGCCGTTCTGGCCGCTGCCATCGACCGGCGGGACGCCGACGCCCCGGCGGACCGACTCGAGGATCGTCAGGCCCTGGCTGACCAGGCCCGCGGCGATCTCGCCGAGGCCGTCGGACCCGTTGAGCACGGTGACGTTGGCGCCCTGCAGGCCGACAGCCGCCTCCTTGACGATCTGCGGGAGCTGCGCGATCAGCAACTGGTCGAGCGCGACCCGGTTGTTCGACGCGGCTGCCTCGGCCGCGATGCGGGTCCGCTCCGCGTCCGCGATGGCGAGGATCTTCACCTTCTCGGCCTCCGCCTGGGCGGGCTTGATGACCTCGGAGACGAGCTGCTGCTGGCGCAGGTCGGCCTGGTGCTGGGCGAGTTCGGTCTGCGCGGCGATCACCGCGCGCTGCGCCCCGGCCTGCGCCAGCGGGCCGGCCTGGGCCGCCTCGGCCTGGGCCTTGTCGATCTCGGCCTTGTACTGCGCCCGGACGACGGCGGTCTGCCGCTCGAACTCCGCCTGCTTGCGGGCCGAGGCCTGCACCGCCTCGGCCGACGCCTGGTCGGCCGCCGCCTGGGCGATCTTGGCCTGCCGCTGGATGGCCGCGTTGTTCGGCGCCGCCATCGCCGCGATGTAGCCGGCGCCCATGTCGTCGATGGACTGGATCTGCAGCGAGTCGACGGTCAGCCCGATCGAGACCATCTCGGCCTTGGACCCGTCGAGCACCTCGGTGGCCAGCTTCTGCCGCTCGGTGACGATCTCCTCGACGGTCATCGAGCCGATGATCGAGCGCAGGTGGCCCGCGAAGATCCGGCCGGTTAGGACTGCCATCTGGTCCTGATCGGACAGGAACCGCTGTCCCGCGTTGACGATGGACTCGGTGTCGTTGCCGACCTTGAACGCGATGACCGCGCGGACGTTCAGGGAGATGCCCTGATGGGTGACGCAGGTCTCGGCGACCTCGGCCTCCCGCATCGCGAGGGTCAGGTAGCGGACCTTGCGGAAAAAGGGGGTGACGAAGGCGCCGTGCCCGGTAACGACCCGGAACGGCGCGTCCTTCATGCCGCGCGTACCGCCGGAGATGAGCATCGCCTCATCGGGGGCGGGAACTCGGTAACCGAACATGGTTTCACTCTCCTGAGCGAGGAACTTCGGTAGAGCCTGGGATGGTGGGGGCCTCGCCGAGCGGGTCGGTCCATTCCATAACATCGACCGTACGCCTGCCCCGGGAGTCGGTGACAAGGACGGTCGTGCCTTTCGGCAGCGGCGTGGGCGACCAGGCGATCAGGCTCTCTGAACCGCCCCGGATCCTAATCCGAACCTCGCCCGGACCGGCCTCGCCCCGGGTGGCGAGGGTGATCACGCCTACGGTGCCGATCGCCGATTCGTCGCGAGCCACAACGCTGCCGCTCCTGTAGTTGGAATACCGGAAACACAGCCTAGTCTCGGCTGGCGGAAAAACTACCTTTCGTTAGGCTAAGAAAGTGACTTTCCCCCGGCTGCACCGGAGCATCCCTCCGCACGGCGGCACCGACGCAGAAGACGGACGGCCGGAGCGGATCGGCCTGGCCATGATCGTGATCATGGCGGGGGTCCTGATGACCGCCGTCGACACCACGATCGTGGTCCTCGCGCTCCCGGAGATCGAGCGCAGCCTGCATGTCCCGCTGACCGACGTGGTGTGGGTGATCATCAGCTTCCTGCTGGTCATCACGCTGCTCGCCACCCAGGTGGGCAGGCTCGGCGACATGTTCGGGCGGGTGCTGATGTACGAGACCGGCTTCGCGGTGTTCGTGCTGGGCTCGCTGCTGTGCGCGCTGGCCTGGAATGAGCTGTCGATCATCGTCTTCCGGGTCGTGCAGGGCATCGGCGGCGCGCTGATCATGGCCAACAGCGGTGCGGTGATCGCCGATCTGTATCCGCGCGAGCGGCGGGGCCGGGCCTACGGGTTCACCGCCCTCGGCTGGACGATCGGCGCGATGCTCGGCATCGTGCTCGGCGGGCTGATCGTGACCTACGTGTCCTGGCGGTGGATCTTCTGGATCAACGTGCCGACCGGGGTCCTCGCCATCGCCGGGGCGCTGCGGGTGCTCCGCGACAAGGGGGAGCGGACCCGCCAGCGCCTTGACCCGCTCGGCATGGCCACGCTCGGGCTCGGCCTGTTCGGCGTGCTCTGGGCGATCACCAAGCTCGCGAACGCGCCGCTCGACGCGTCGACGGTCGGGTTCCTGGTCGGCGGGGTGGTGCTCATCGGCCTGTTCGTGGCGATCGAGGCGCGGGTCGCCGCGCCGATGCTGCCGCTCAAGATCTTCCGGGTCCCGACCATGGCGGCATCGCTGTGCGCGTCGCTGTTCCAGGGGCTGGCCAGCTTCGCGGTGCTCTTCCTGGTGCTGATGTACCTGCAGGGGCCGCGCGGCCTGTCCCCGATCCACGCCTCGCTGCTGCTCGTCCCCGGCTACCTGGTGTCCGGCGGCGTCGGCCTGTACGCCGGCCGGCTAGCGGACCGGCGCGGGCCGGTGCTCCCGGCCACCCTCGGGCTCGGCATTCAGGCGATCGCGCTGATCTGCTACGCGCAGCTCACGATCTCGACCCCGCTCTGGGTGATCGTCGCCATCAGCCTGGTTAACGGGATCGGGACCAGTATGTTCTTCCCCGCTAACAGCTCGGCGATCATGAAGGCGGCGCCGCCAGACATGTTCGGCATCGCGTCGGGGATGCTGCGGACGTTCGCCAACATCGGCATGGTGTTCTCGTTCGCGGTCGCCATCCTGGTCGCGTCGCGGTCGATCTCCAGGAGCCTCGCGTTCGCGATCTTCGTCGGCTCCACCTCACTGCACGGCCCGCTCGCGGCCGCGTTCACCACCGGCCTGCACGCGGCCTTCTACGAGTCGGTGGGGTTCATGGTGATCGCGGCCATCCTCAGTGCCCTGCGCGGATCCCCGGGCAAAAAGTGACTACAGCCAGCCGTTCCTGATGCTGTCGACGGCGTCGTCGGCGGGCGGCAGGCCGAGCTCGCCCGCCCGGACCTTGTCCAGCATCATGCCGGTGACGCCGACGATGGCCGGGGCGATGTCGCGCAGCGACGCCGCGTCGGAGGGGTCGGCCACCTCGGGCGGAACCTCGGCCCGCTCGAGCACCGCGGGCAGGTCGGCCAGCTGCCCCGCCACCCAGCCGAGCGGGTCGGAGGAGAGCTCGCGCAGGAACTGCCGCGGCGACGGATCCCAGCCGTTGAACTTCGGGTGATGGTGGGTCCGGTTGAAGCTGCCGGGCTTCCCGTCCACCGCCTCGAGCAGGTCAACCCGCCAGATCGGGCGGCCGACCTCGATCGGCATGGCCGAGTAGATCGTCCCCTTGAGGTCACCGCGGTCGAACACCCGCAGCTCGAGCCGGACCCCGTGCTCGGCCCCCTCCTGCCCCGGGTGCGGGTTGGGGTCGAGGAAATACAGGTCGCCGACGACGACGCCGACTCGCTCGAAGACGAAGGCCTGCAGCATGTGACCACCCTTACCAGCAGTGACGACCCGGACGCCGGCCGGGCGCGGCGCGGGCGCGCCGCTTTCCACTATCTCCCGGCCGGCGGCGGAACGTCCAGATCGTTAGCCGCGCTAATTCACTTCATCCACTGCGCCTTGCCGTAGATGAAGACCTCGGTACCGGGGGTCTTCACCAGCGTGTGGAAGAAGTTCGCGATGAACATAGGAAGCCGGACGCAGCCGTGGGAGTCGGGGAAGACGGGGACGTAGGTATCGCCGTGGATGGCGTAGACGGTGCTGATGAAGAACACCGGGTTGTACATCGCGCCGAGCGGCACCTTGACCCAGCCGGACATGTAGTCGTCGGTCCGGTAGTTGCCGTTGGGCGTGATCGCCTGGCACTCGCCGCCGCCGCAGTTGTACCAGTAGCCGCCGCCGGTCGAGACGTGGCTGATCAGCGAGATTTTGTCGTTCTTGTAGAGGACGAGGACCTCGAGGGCCTGGTTGACCTCGATCCTGTTCCCGTCCTGACGGGGGTCGTGCGACCCGTACGTCTTCGGGTGGACCAGCGCCCGCTTGGTGGCCGTGTCGATCACCCCGGTCACCTTCACCCCATTGATCTCCTGGAACGCCCAGACGGCATCCTCGGTGTTGGCGCCGAAGTGGCCGTCGGTCGTGCCCGGGTCGTACTTGAGCGACGCCAGGCGCTGCTGCAGCGCCTTGACGGCGGCACCCGACGACCCTTCGCGCAAGGTGCCGCTGGGCGGGACGTAGGCGGCGGGCGTCGCGCTCCGCGCCGAGACGGTCTTCGCTGTCGCTGCCGTTGACCTGGCCGACCCGGAGGTCGCCGCCGAGGCCGACGACGCGGCCGCAGCCGTGCACGCGGCCGCGACGGTGGCCGCCGCGATCGCGGTGGCCCCGATCCGCGCCAGGCGGTTGCCGCGTTTCACTGCACCCATGCCATTCACGCCCTTCTACAACGCGATCATTCTTGTAGCTGCATCTTCTTCTAATGAAGACATCGCGTCACGTTCTGGCGTTGCGTCAAGAAGATAACGAAACGGCTGTTACGCCGGGGAGGGGATCGGCAGCCGGCATAACGCCTCGGCCGGATCCCCGATCCCCGACGCGCGAGATATGCCCCGATTCCGGGGACTCAGAGGAACTGCTGAGGAACGGCCGAGACGCAGAGCGAGGTCATAGGCCGACCGTGGGGTCATCAGAGGTCGATCGAGCATCGTTGAGGACGTAGCGATGAAGGCTCGCGTCAGGAAAGCGGGTCGAGGAGGCGATGATGACCGCTCAGGTTCTGTGGATGAACATTCCGCTGATGATTCTCGCATTCGGCGTCTGGACCGGCGTTCCGCTCTGGCTCGTGCTGCGTCATCCGGACCGACACCCCAGTGAGGGTCGCACCGTGCCG
This sequence comes from uncultured Actinomycetota bacterium, assembly GCA_963838825.1. Taxonomy (GTDB): domain Bacteria; phylum Actinomycetota; class Actinomycetes; order Streptosporangiales; family Streptosporangiaceae; genus Trebonia. Next base: position 78,286 of record CAWISQ010000008.1, on the reverse strand, counting down.
GCCTACCTGCGCGAAACGCGCACGAGGCCGGGCCGGATCAGGGCGCGCGCGTATGACGGCCAGCGCGGTCTGGTGACCAGGTAGGGAATCCCCCAAAATCCGCACAGGGTCGCCGGCGACGTGCAGGGATGTGCCAAGCTGCTGGCGTGCTTGGACTCGCGATCGCCTGTACCGTGGGCGCCGCCGCCTGGGTCTATCTGGTGGCGGCGCACGGGGGCTTCTGGCGGACCGGACAGCGGCTGCCGCTCCGGCGGCCGGCCATGACCACGACCGTCGGCCGCGAGCAGTGGCCGGCGGTCGTCGCCGTCGTGCCCGCGCGCAATGAGGCCGACTCCCTGCCGGGGACGTTGCCGGCGCTACTGACACAGGACTATCCGGGAGAGTTCCGGGTCTTCCTGGTCGATGACGGCAGCGACGACGGCACCGGCGGCGTCGCGGCCGAACTCGGGGAGAAGGCGGCACGGGACGGCGGCGCGCCGCTGACCGTCGTCTCCGGACGGCCGAGGCCGGACGGGTGGGCCGGCAAGGTCTGGGCGATGTCGCAGGGCCTGGCGGCCGCGGCCGACCCGGACAGCGCGGCAACAGCCGTGTCGGCTGGAGGAACCGCCCACGTCGTGGCCGCCCGCCCTGGCGTACGTGCTGTTCACGGACGCGGACATCAGCTGGGCGCCGACGGCGCTGCGCGACCTGGTCCAGGCGGCGGAAGACGACGACCGCGCCCTCGTCTCGCAGATGGCCCTGCTCCGCGCGGAGACGGCCTGGGAGCGGGTGATCGTGCCCGCGTTCGTTTACTTCTTCGCCCAGCTTTATCCGTTCAAGAAGGTCAATAACCCCAGGAGCCGCACCTCGGCCGCGGCCGGCGGCTGCATGCTGATCGCGGCCGAGGCGCTGGAGCGGGCGGGCGGCCTCGAGCCGATGCGGGGCGCGCTCATTGACGACGTGGCTCTCGGCGCGCTGGTCAAGAAAAACGGCAACCGCATCTGGCTCGGCCTCACCACCGACATAAGGTCCGACCGGCCGTACCCGAGCCTGGGCAGTCTCTGGCACATGATCGCCCGGTCCGCCTACGTGCAGCTCCGGTACAACCCGGCCCTGCTGGCGGGCACGCTGGCCGGCCTCCTGCTGCTGTACGCGGTGCCGCCCGCAGGCGTGATCGCCGCGCTGATAGCGGTCGGCGTCGGGTCGACCGGGGCCGCGGTGGCCGTCACCGGGGTCGCCGGGCTGGTCGGCTGGGGGCTGATGACGGCCAGCTACCTGCCGATGCTCCGGTTCTACGGGCTGTCACCGCTGCGCGCTCCCGCGCTGCCGCTGATCGCGCTGTTGTACGCCGCGATGACAGCCGACTCCGCGCGCCGCCACTACTGCGGCCGGGCCGTCTCCTGGCGCGGCCGCGCGGCCGACCGGGTCTGAACTGGCCGGGCCGGTTGCCGGTAGCGCCGAGCAGGTCTGACCGGGCCCGGGCTGGTCGCCGGCTGGTTGCGGGCTGGTGCTGTACGGGTCGGCCCCGCTGGGACGAGAATGCGTTAGGCGGGCCGGGCGAAGACACGGACCGTTCGATATGAAGATCTTGGTTTTTCATCAATGGGGAGGAACTCGGGATGGCGATCAGCGTGCGTGGCGTGGTGGCGCGAGGCAAGGGCGAGGCGGTCGAGGTCACCGAGATCCTGGTGCCCGAGCCGGGCCCGGGCGAGGCGCTGGTCAACGTCCAGGCGTGCGGGGTCTGCCACACCGACCTGCACTACAAGCAGGGCGGGATCGGCGACGACTACCCCTACCTGCTCGGGCACGAGGCGGCCGGAGTCGTCGAGGCCGTCGGCGAGGGCGTGACCGACGTCGCCCCGGGCGACTTCGTCATCCTCAACTGGCGCGCGGTCTGCGGGCAGTGCCGGGCGTGCAAGCGCGGCCGCCCGTGGTACTGCTTCGCCACCCACAACGCGACCCAGAAGATGACCCTGGCCGACGGCACCCCGCTCTCGCCCGCGCTCGGCATCGGCGCGTTCGCCGACAAGACGCTGGTCGCGTCGGGCCAGTGCACGAAGGTCAACCCGGCGATCGGGGCGGCCACGGCCGGGCTGCTCGGCTGCGGGGTGATGGCCGGCCTGGGCGCGGCGATCAACACGGCCGGCGTCTCGCGCGGCGACACCGTCGCGGTGATCGGCTGCGGCGGCGTCGGCGACGCGGCCGTGCTCGGCGCCCGGCTGGCGGGCGCGAAGACGATCATCGCGGTCGACGTGGACGACAGGAAGCTCGGCTGGGCCCGCGATTTCGGCGCGACGCACACGATCAACTCGCGGTCGGCCGACGCGGTCGAGGGGATCAGGGAGCTCACCGACGGCTTCGGGGCCGACGTGGTGATCGACGCGGTCGGGCGGCCGGAGACCTACACCCAGGCGTTCAACGCCCGCGACCTGGCCGGCGTCGTGGTGCTGGTGGGCGTGCCGACGCCGGAGATGCGGCTGGAGCTCCCGCTGCAGGAGGTGTTCGGGCGCGGGGGCGCGCTCAAGTCCTCCTGGTACGGGGACTGCCTGCCCAGCCGTGACTTCCCGATGCTGGTCGACCTGCACCTGGACGGGCGGCTGCCGCTGGAGAAGTTCGTCTCCGAGACGATCGGCCTCGGCGACGTCGAGGCGGCGTTCCACAAGATGGAGCGGGGCGAGGTTCTGCGCAGCGTGGTGCTGTTCTGACCGCCGCGCGCGGCGGGGCGGCCGGGCGTGACGCGAATCGCGATGTGGTCGGGGCCGCGGACGGTCTCCACCGCGATGATGCGCGCCTGGGAGAACCGGCCCGACACCGTCGTCTTCGACGAGCCGCTCTACTCGTTCTACCTGTCGTCGACCGGCCTTGACCATCCCGGCCGGGACGACGTGATCGCCAGCCAGCCGACGTCGTGGCAGGCGGTGCTGTCGTCGCTGGCCGATGACCCGCTGCCACCCGGGGCGGCCATCGGCTACGCCAAGCACATGACGCACCACGTGCTGCCGTCGGTCGACCTGGCCGCGTTCGCGCCGTTCGTGCACGCCTTCCTGATCAGGGACCCGCGATCGCTGCTGGCCTCCTACGCCCGCGTCCGGTCGGCGCCGACCCTGTCCGACCTCGGGCTGCGGCAGCAGGCGTGGCTGTACGAGGAGTTCGGCGGCCCCGTCATCGACTCGGCCGACCTGCTGGCGGCCCCCGAGGCGGGCCTGCGGGCGCTGTGCGCCGCCCTCGGCGTGCCATTCTCCGCGTCGATGCTGTCGTGGCCGGCCGGAGCCCGTGACACCGACGGGGTGTGGGCGCCGCACTGGTACGACGGCGTCTGGCGGTCGACCGGCTTCGCCCCGGTCACGCCAGGCCCGCCGGCCGAGCTCGCCCCGTCGCTCGAGCCGCTGCTCGAGCAGTGCCTGCCTTACTACCAGCGGCTCAGCGAGAATAAGCTCAAGATCGAGACCCCGAACGGATAAAGCCACATGCTGCAGAAGTTCGATGAGCGCAACCGCGACCTGATCGTCAACGTCGGCGGCCGGCTGTCGCACCGGGACGAGGCGGGGGTGTCACCGTTCGACTCGGTGGTGCAGGGCGGGGACGCGGTCTGGGAGGGCCTCCGGCTCACCCACGGCCGGATCTTCGCCCTCGACGAGCACCTGGCCCGGCTGCGCCGGTCGGCGCACGCGCTCGGCTTCACCTCGGTGCCGGCCGACGAGGCGATCACCGCCGAGATCATCCGCACGCTGGCCGCCAACGGCATGCACAGCGGCGTGCACATCCGGCTGACCCTCACCCGCGGCGTCAAGCTCACCTCGGGCATGGACCCGCGGCTGAACGTCTCCGGGCCCACGCTGATCGTGCTGCCCGAGTTCAAGGACCCGGTCTACGACCTGGGCGGGATCCGGCTGATCACGTCGAGCGTGCGGCGCACCGGGCCGGACTCGCTCGACCCCAAGATCCACCACAACAACCTGCTGACCTCGATCCTGGCCAAGATCGAGGCGAACGTGGCGGGCGCCGACGACGCGGTCATGCTCGACCACCGCGGCTTCATCGCCGAGACCAACGCGACGCACCTGTTCATGGTGCTGCCCGCCGGCCGGCCGGGCGCGACCCTGGCCACGCCGACCACGGCCGCCTGCCCGGAGGGGATTACCCGCGCGACCGTGCTGCGGCTGGCTGAGTCGTCCGGCATTACCTGCGCCGAGGGCGACTACACGCTCCCGCAGCTCTACAACGCGTCCGAGGTCTTCGTCACCGGCACGATGGGCGGGCTGGCCCCGGTTATCTCGGTCGACGGCCGTGCGATCGGCGACGGCGGCACCGGCCCGGTCACCAAGCAGCTGACCGAGCTCTACGCGAACCTCTCGGCCGGCGTCGGCACCACCGTGGCCTGACCGCCCCTGCGATCAAAATCAAGATTTGCCCGAACGGTCCCGTGCTACGCCTGCTGGGTGATCTTGCCGTCCTCCAGGTGGAGGACCTCGTCGGCCAGCCCGATCAGGACCGGGTCGTGGGTCGCGACCAGCGCGGTGACGCCCTCGGAGCGGACGACCGCGCGCAGCAGCCGCATGATCTGCTTGCCGGTTTCCTGGTCGAGCTGCCCGGTCGGCTCGTCCGCCAGCAGCAGCTTCGGCCGGCTGGCGAGGGCGCGGGCGATCGCGACCCGCTGCTGCTGGCCGCCGGAGAGCTCGCCAGGCCGCTGCTTGGAGTGGTCGGCCAGACCCACGATCGACAGCATCAGGGCCACCCGCTCCTCCCGCTCGCGCGGTGCGACGCCGGCGATCCGCAGCGGCACGCCGACGTTCTCCGACGCCGAGAGCACCGGCAGCAGGCCGAAGGACTGGAAGATGTAGGCCACGGTCTCCCTCCGCAGTCGCATCCGGCCCCGCTCGCCCATCGCGGTCACGTCCTGGCCGGCCACCTGGACCGAGCCGCCGCTGGGCGAGTCAAGGCCGCCGACGACGTTGAGCAGGGTGGTCTTGCCGGAGCCGGACCGGCCGCGGAGCGCCACCAGCCTTCCCTCGCCGATGGAGAAGGTGACGCCGCGCAGCGCGGCGGTGGCGGTCGGGCCGCTGCCGTAGGTGCGGGTGACGTCCCGCACGTCGACCATGACTCCGCGCTCGACCGTCGACGGGGACGCCGACAGGTCGCCGCTGGCTGGGCTGCTCACGCGGCACCGTCCTCGGACTCGGACTCGGACTCGGACTCGGACGGGGCGGGTGAGACCGCGGGGGTGCCCGGCTGGTCTGGCCACACGCCGATGTGGTCGGGTTCCGCCTCCAGGCGGACGCGATCGCGCATGCCGAGGTTCTCGGTCATCTCCCGGGGGAGCTGGAGGCGGCCGGCCCGGTCGAGGACCGCGTACTCGACCGCGTGCCCGTACTCGCCCGAGCCGTCGGTGTCGTGCCTGAGCGTCTCCGTCGCGGTCCGGCCGTCCCTGATCGCGATCGTCCTTCTGACCATCGAGGACACCGCCGGGTCGTGCGTCACCACGAGCACGGTCACGCCGAGCTCGGAGTTGGCCGTCTGCAGCGCGCCGAAGACCGAGGCGGCGGTCGCGCTGTCGAGCTCGCCGGTCGGCTCGTCGGCCAGCAGCACCGACGGCGAGTTCGACAGCGCCACCGCGATCGAGACCCGCTGCTGCTCGCCGCCGGACATCTGGTCGGGCCGCAGGCCGGCGCAGTGCCCGACGCTGAGCAGCTCGAGCAGCTCGGCCGCGCGCTTGCGGCGGGTCGGACGGCCCGTTCCCGCCAGCCGGAGCGGCAGCTCGACGTTCTGCGTCGCGGTCAGGTAGGGCAGCAGGTTCCGCGCCGTCTGCTGCCAGATGAAGCCGACCACCGAGCGCCGGTAGGCCAGCCGCTGCCGGGACGTCATCGACCCGAGGTCGTGGCCCGCCACCCGGACGCCGCCGGCGGTGGGCGAGTCCAGGCCGGCCAGGATGTTCATCAGCGTCGACTTGCCGCTGCCGGACGCGCCGACCAGCGCCGTCAGCTCGCCGGTGCCGACCAGCAGGTCGAGGCCCTGCAGCGCCTGCACCTCGATGCCCTCGGCGGTGTAGATCCGGACCAGGCGGTCGCACAGGATGAGCGAGCCCGCCCCGTAGTCGGTGTGCGCCCGCGCGACGTCCGCCTGGAGCGCGCTGACCGTGCCGGCATCGCCGTCGGCGTCGGCGCCGTTAGCCGCGGCCGCCCACTGCGACGGCTGTGGTTGAGTCACCAGGGTCTCCCGTTCATTCGCCCACTCGAAGGGACGCCGCGCCGCGTCGGCGTCCCCACCTTATCTCGATGCCAAGCGCCACCACAGTGACCAATGCGAGGCCGAGAAGCGGTACCGCGACCGACACGACGTTGGCCGCCAGCGGCACCGAGGCGGAGGACCCGGTGAACACCGACAGGTTGACGTCCGGGGCCAGCGCCCGGGGCAGCGCGACCGCGCAGGCCCAGGCGGCCACCCCCGCCGCGATGACCGCGGGCAGCACCTCGAGCGCCACCACCCAGGCTCGCTGGCCCTCGCCGAGGCCCATCGTGGCCAGCCGGGCGAGCGTCGCATCCCGTTCCGAGGCGCCGAGCGCCAGCTCGAGCAGCATCACCGCCAGGCCGAGCGCGGCCGCCACCCCGACCGCGAGCGTGAACAGCGTGAACGCCCCGTGCTGGAGCGGGCCGCTGGTGAGCCCGGAAAGCGCATCGGACCGGTAGGTGACGGTGCTGCCGAACAGCAGGTGCCCCGTCACCGCCGACAGCCGCGCGCGGTCGATCGACCCGCCGTTCAGCAGCATCAGGGTGACGGGCGTCGGCACCGGCGGGGTGGCCGTCGACTTGATCGCGGCGACCGGCATGATCACGAATGCGCCGCCGCCGGGCAGCGCGGGGGTGCTCGAGACGACGCCCGCCACCCGGACCGGGATCGCCGCCTCCTGCCCCTGGTAGGTCGCGAGCGAGACCACGCCGTGCCCGAGATCGGCTAGGGCCTGCGGTGACGCCAGGACCGGCTGCGCCGCCCCCGCGTGGGTCGGCACCGCTATCGATGCGGGGTCCACTGCGGGGAACCCCTGGGAGCTGGCCACCAGCGCCGCGTAGCTGGCCGGGTCCACCGCGAGGACGGTGAGCTGCGCGCCCGCCGGGGTGCTCCAGAGTGTGTTGTACACCCCGGTCGCGTGCGTAACGCCGGGCACGCCGGCGATCTCCCGCACGGCGGTCGGCGTGATGATGAGGTTCGGCGCGGGCGTGACCGTCACGTCGGCGCCGGTCGTCTGCCAGGACGCCGCGACCTCGCCGTTGGTCACCGCGTCCCTGACCATGCCGGCGAAGGCAGCCACGGTGAGCGCCAGGACCAGGGCGAACGCGGGCAGCGCGGGGGTGAGCGCGGTCCTCGAGGCCCGGGCCAGGCCGAGGAACGCGGGCGCGCGGCTGGTGCGGGTCGAGAGGCGGAGCAGTCCGCGCAGCACCAGCGGGTACAGCCGGAGCACCACGATCACGACCGGGACCGCGACCAGCACCGGCGCGGAGCTGGTGTAGAAGTTGACGCCAGACCCGGCCTGGCTGCCCTGGTTGCGGAACACGACGAGGCCGGCCACCGATGCGGCGATCAGCATCACCTCGACGATCAGCCGGGTCCTGGCCCTGGTCTGACGGCGGTCGGCGATTCCGGGCTTGGGCAGGCGGTGCTGCCAGGCGGCGATGAGGGCGGGACCGCAGACGGCCACGACGAGGACCGCGACCGGCGGCCACCAGCCGCCCGCCGCCCCGGCCGCCTGCACCGAGCCGGCTCCGGGCACGACGATGATCGCCAGCACGACCGCGATCACGGCCGCCGGGACGCAGACCAGCGCGGCCCCTCCGGCGGTGCTGACCGCGATCTGCCGCAGCGACGCGCCGCGCGCCCTGATCACCGCGAGCTCGGCTCGCCTGCGCATCGCGACCATCCGGCCGGCCAGCAGCAGCACCGCCAGGCCGGTGACCGTCAGGCTTACGTAGAGCAGCCACAGCAGCGTGTCGACCGACTGCGCGGTGGCGATGAACTGCTCGAGTGCGAACTGCAGGCTCGAGTTGGTCGTGAGGGTGGGGGCGACCGGCGCGAGGTTGCCGGTGAGCGTCGGCACCTGGCTGGTGAGGGTGCCGAGCGCGGTGCTCAGCGCCTGCACCTGCTGAGCGGTGACAGAGTTCACGGCGAGCGGGAACACCCACTCCAGCTGGAGACTGGCGGTGCCGAAGTAGTGCTCGAGTTCCTGGGTCTCGCCCGGCCCGACCATGGCGGCGCCCGCCCAGTACGGGTTGTCGGTCGGGCCCTGCAGGCCGGGGACGACGATGGTGGGGTCGGCGGTCCAGAAGTTCGCGGTCCGATCGGTCGGGGCCACAATGCCGGTGACCAGGACGTTGACCTTGACGATGTGCCCGGTCTGGGCGGACTCGGGACCAGTCATCTCGAACTTCGCGCCCACCTGCAGGCCGAACTTGGCGGCGGTCTGCGTGCTCATCGCGACCTCAAGCGTCGGCAGCGGCGGCGCCTTGGGCGTGCCGGGCTTGACGGCGATGGGCTTGCCGGTGCTGGGATTGACGACGACCGGCTTGGCGCCGGGCTGGACTACGACCGGCATGCCGGCGCTGGTCGCGGGCGATGGAGCGGGCGTCGCGACTGGATAGCGGCCGGCCACCAGCCGCATCTGGTTGGGGAACGGCTGCCGTTCGGTCACCTCGAGCTTGACCGGCGTGCCGCCGGTGCCGGGCAGGGTGGACGGCAGCAGGTTGAGCCCGGTTGTCATCAACGACAGGTCGGCGCTGGCCGGGCCGAGGCTGACCGGGCCGCGGTTGAAGTCACCGCGCAGCTGACCGCCGATGGCGGAGATCGTGGACGGGGTCACGGCCGGCGGCGCCCCGTAGGGGCTCGACGAGGCGAGCGCCCCCTGCACGTCGGCCCAGGTCGAAGTCACGATGATGGTCCGGGTCAGCGCCGGGTTGGCGGCGATCGTCTGGCGCAGCGCCTGCGTCCGGCTGGCGAGCGCCTCGCGTGCGCCGACGGTCGCCACGAACACCGCGAAGAACGTGAGCAGCGCCAGCGAGATGTAGATGCCGCGCACGGCCAGGTTTCTCATGCCACTTCCGCCGCTCGGAGTTCGGCCGCCGGATCGGGGCGGCGGAAGATGACGAGCGCGGCCGCCAGCGCCGGGATCACGGCCACCGCGACCGCAAGCGGGACCGTCTGCCTCAGGTCAAACAGTGTTATCGGCGGCGGGACCGGGATCTGCGCGGTCGGGCTGAGCGTGACCGCCGGCACCAGCAACCGGGCGACCACGCTGCCCAGGATCAGGCCGAGGGCGGCAGCCGGGACCGACAGCAGCAGCTTTTCGATGAACAGCTGCGCGGCGGCTGACCGCTGGTTGACGCCGAGCGCCGCCAGCAGCGCGTTCTCCCCGCGCCGTTGCCTGACGTTGGCCGCGATCGAGACCCAGAAGCCCGAGATCGCCAGCAGCGCCGCCGCCAGCGCCATGGCCAGCAGCGCCTGCTGTGGCGCGGCCGACAGCGGGTCGCCGACCGTCGCCGCCGCCAGAGCGGCACTGCTGGTGATCGTCGTGCCTGGCGGCACCGCTCGCGCCAGGGACGCGGGGACCTTCCCGTTGCCGGTGGACAGCCACCACTGGTTGACCGGCACCGGCTCGGTGTCGTGGCTGACCAGGAACGCCTCGAGGGTGGGCAGGTCCATGATCAGGCCCGCGCCGGAGACGGTCGGGAACGCGCTCGCCACGGCCACGATCTTCGCAGGCACGGTTACCCCGCTCACCGTGGTCTGCACGATCGTGCCCAGGTGGGTGTTGTTCTGGCTGTCGAACGTCCGGGTCGCGATCGCGGGGACGGCGGCCGGCCCGGCGGCCGGGGCGGAGAGCGTGACCTGGCCGGATAGCGGCTCGGTGATGACCGGGTTCGCGTCCGGATTGGCTGCCCATTGGCCGTAGCCGGCCGTGAACGAGAGCGCCGCGCCGCCGGGCACGCTGGTCCAGCCGGACGCCTGCGGGTTGCCCGACGGGCCGAAGACCTGGCCTCCGTTGAGCTGCGAGTCGAGCTCGGGCGAGCTTGCGTCCCCGATCCAGGTACTGGGCGTCGCCCCGGCGACGGTCAGCCTGACCGGGGTCTTCAGCGGCTTCGCGGGCAGCGTGTAGAAGAGGGTGACCTGGGTGAGCCGGAGCGGGTAGGCGGCGTTCGCCCCGCCCAGGGAGGCGGTGAGCACGTGCGGGCGGCCGTCGGCGGTGAACAGCCCGGATGAGAGCTGGAAGGCGGCGCCGGTCGCGTCGGTGACGGTGAACTCCGCGGTCACCGAGTCGAGCGGGGCGCGGCTGAGCGTGACGGTGAGCTGAACCGAACTCGGCCTGCCGCTGACGAGCTGGCCCCCGGGCGGCGACTTGGGCGTAATCGAGCCCAGCAGGGCGTCCGGCGACAGGCTCGACTGATCGCCCCTGAGCAGGGCGACCTTCGGTGCCTTGGCCGTGTCGATGGCCACTATCTCCGAGGGCGTCGCCACCTGGTTAACCGAGATCGCCATCGCCGTCTGAACGCCCGGCGCGTTGGTGATCGTCGTGGTCGCCCCGGCCGAGAGCGGGACGGCCAGGTCCAACCGCGCGTCCCCGCCGGTGACGTACGCCGCCTGGTCGGCGGCGGACCTAGTCCAGCTCGCGTGCTGCGCGAGCGCCAGCGTGCCGGTGGCAACGGCCATCACCAGCAGCAGGGCGGCGCCGCCCTGGCGCAGCGGCTGACGGCTGAACTGCCACCCGGCCAGCGACGAGGTGAGCCCGCGGCCGGCCGCCGACACCCGGTCGACGGCGCGGGCCGCGACGGGCAGCAGCCGCAGCGTGAGGACCGTGCCGCCCGCCAGGGCGAGCGCGGGAGCGAGCACGAGGACCGGATCGATGGCCGACGGGCCGCTCGAGGACGTTGAGACGGCCGAGTACCGGCGCAGCTGCCAGCAGGCCAGTACCGCCAGCGCGATCAGCGCCAGGTCGGCCCCGGCCCTGGTCGCGCCGGAGAGCACCGCCTGCCTGCCCCGCCGGACCAGGGCGGCGCCCCGTCCGGGGCGCAGCACCGGGTAGAGGAGGGCGCCGATCGAGAGCACGGCGATGGCGAGCGCAGCGTAGAGCGCGTCGAGCCAGGTGCCCGAGGCGGTCAGGCCGATGCCGCCCTCGGGGACGCGGCCGTCCGTGCTCGAGCGGTAGAGGGTGCTGCCAAGCACCCGGGCCAGCCAGATCCCGGCGACCCCGCCGACCACGGCGGTGACCAGCGACAGCGGGATCACCTCGGCCGCGGTCAGCCTGGTCAGCTGCCATCTGGTCGCGCCGCGCGCGGTCAGCAGCGCGGTCTCGCCCTCGCGCTGGGCGGCGAGCAGCCGGGCGACCGCCAGCAGCGCCGCCACCGTGAGCACGAGAAGCTCGAGCGCGCTGATCCCGAGCAGCGACCGGGCCACGGCGACGTTATCGCCGGTGGTGGCGAGCACGGCCGGCAGGTTGGTGGTCAGGGTCAGGCCGCTGAGCAGGTTGCTGGCGCCGATCACGCCCGCGCTGGCGGAGATGGCGGACAGGTGGCTGGCGGTGAAGTCGGCCATGTCGGGCTGGGCGACCCAGGTCCCGGTCCCCACCGCGAGCTGGCCAGGGAACGCGCTCGGCGACACCACCAGGGGCCCGTAAGTGGTGAAGCCGCTCGCCGTCGCCGATCCGCCGGCGGGGACGGAGTTCAGCTGCCAGTAGGAGGCGGCGCTGCCCGACGTCTGCCGCTCTGCGAACAGACCGGTGATCAGGAACGTCAGCGAGGCGTCCGAGGACCGGTCGACCACGTGCAGGACGTCGCCCGGGTGCAGCTTGAGCAGCGCCGCCGTGCTGGCGGGGAGCGCGGCCGGGATCGCGCCGACTGCCCCGGTCGACGCCGCGCCGCCTGACGGTGCGGCCAGCTGCGGCGGCCACCGGCCGCTGATGAGCACCGCGTGATCAGTCACGCCCTGCAGCGAGGCGGCCTGGAGCAGCGGAGTGCCAGCCGATCCGAGGCCGGCCGGCTTGGCCGGCAGCGACCCGGTCACGAAGCCGAGCGGGTCGGACCAGATGCCCTGCCAGAAGCCGAACGGCACGCCGTCAAGGGTGTTGGCGATGCTGGAGTGCAGCGCGGCCGAGGTCTGGGCCGGGGTGCCGCCCGCGAACGTGCCGGTGACGACCATCGCCGTGCCCGGCGCGGCCACCAGGTCGTGCTTGACCGCCTGCGGCAGCGCCTGGCCGGCGAACACCGCCAGAGCCGCCCCGACCGCAGCCGCGACCATCGTGGTCAGCGCTGCTGCCGCGAGCACGACCCAGTGCGCTGACATGCGTCGCAGCGATAGTGGCCCCCGCGGATTCATCACTAGCCTCACAATTCCGCATCCTTCAACACCGTGGCAAATCCGGGCAGGTAACAAAGCGATGCCGGCGCCAGCCCGAAAACGGTCCGGGTCACGCGCAAGTTCCCCGCATATCAGTGCCAGGAGCGCTACGTTGGGTGACGGACAGGCGCGTGCCGGATGGTCAAATGTACGGTTATGAGGCTTTTTCCGGGAACGTTTCGCGCGACGACACGCCTAAATGCCTGTTCGGGTAGCGAAGTTGAGCATTTGCCGAGATGATGCTGTGACCTTGCCTGAACCGCAGGTACCCGTCAGACATGAGGTGACCGCCACGTGAGAAGCGGATGGCCGCACTCCCAGGATGATCATGGGATGCTTCCAGCAGACCGGCGCCCGGCGCCGATCAGCCCCGAGGTCTCATGGCCAGCCGGGTACTCCGACCAGGAGTACCGGGACGGCGATTACCGCTACGAGGCACCGCAGGCGGAGCAGTTGCCGCCCGCGAGCCATGGCGGGCATCCCTACACGGCCTTCACGTCAGCCGGGTACGGCGACGACGGCTACCGGGACCCGGGGTATCAGGGTCCGGCCGCGCAGGACGCCGGCATCGCCGGGACCAGGACGGTACGCGGGTTCGTGGACTCTGGCCAGGGCTGGGGGCAGCCGGGCTACCCGGCCCCCGACGGCTACGCCGGGTCCAGCTACCAGCAGGGCTACCCGCAGGACCGGGGATACGGCCAGTCCGATTACGCCGGGTCGAGCTACGCGCCGGCCGGCCAGATCGAGATGGCGTACCCGCCGGCCGCGCAGTCGACCGAGGAATACCACGGCGCGGACAGCCACCGGCAGCCGTGGGATTACGACCAGCCGCTCCGCTACGAGGACGGCGAGGTCGCCTACCAGGGGCAGGACGGGTACCCGGCGAACGGCGACTACCAGAGCGTCAACTACCTCAGCGGCGCGTACCCGATCGCGGGCTACGACGGCGGCCGCCCGGCCCCGGGCTACGAGCCGGACGCCTACAACGGCTCCGACTACTCGACTCCGGGCATCGGCGGCAACGGCTACGACCTGGCCGGCATCATCGGCACCAGTGACTTCGAGGCGGTCCGCTACGACGAGCCGAGCTACGACCGGCTGGCCTACGACGACCCCAGGTACGGCGAGGGCCACGGCTACAACCCGCGCTCCCCGTTCGACGAGACGCGCTTCGACGCGCCGGGCTTCGACGAGACCAGGCTTGACAACCTGTGGCCGCCGGGAGATGACGTCCGGCAGGAGGCCCCCCGGTCGGCTACGGCAATGACGGGTTCACAGACGCCCCGGTCCGTTCGGGATACTCGGACTTTGATCCTGGACAGCAGGGCGACCGGTTCGCCGAGACGCGGTTCGACATGAGCGTCGTCGACCTCAACGTCGACCACACCCGGTTCGACGTGCCGGCCTTCGACGAGACGCGCATTGACAGCCTGCGCCGCACGTCCAGCGATCTGCTCGCCCTCGGCCCCCGGGCCGGCGGGGCAGCCCTGCTCACCCGGCCCGCCGCCCAGCCGCGGAGCTGGGTCGAGGACACCTCGTTCGACCACTTCGCCGACCTCGACCTCACCGACGAGCCGGTCCCCGCGGCCTTCACCCGGACCATCGAGCGGCCCGAGACCGAGGAGGACGACACCGCCACCCGGCGCGCGGTCGGCCGCCGCCGCGGTCGCAGCGGTGACCGCCGGCAGTGGATGGCGCTCGGCGCCATCGCGGTCGTCGCCGCGGGCGCGATCGGCGGCGTGCTCATGAAGTACGTGTTCGCCTGCCCGAGCGGGCCCGCCCACAACATCGTCGCCCCGGCCTCGGTCGACGGGTACACCCGTTCGGCCAGCCTCGCGGAGCAGACCCACGTCAGCGCGCTGGCGGCGGGCGTGGCCAGGTCAAGCGGCGGCTCCGCCAGCGGCGTGGTGTCGGCCGTCTACCAGCAGGGCGCGGTGGCCCCGGGCAGCGACGCGCAGATCTTCATGTTCGTGGGCGGCAAGCTCGCCAGCGCAGACGCCGGCACGTCGATAGCCAACTTCACGCAGTCGTATCCGTCCGCGCGGACGGTATCGCCGGGCTCGCTCAAGGGCGAGGCGGCGTGTACCGAGACGCACCTCAACGGCGAGGAAGCGGCGATGTGCGTGTGGTTCGACAACGACACGTTCGGCGCGGTCGTATCGCCGACGATGACGACCGCGCAGCTGGCGTCCACGATGGACAATGTGCGGCCCAGCCTGGAGACGCTGGCTAACTAGGTCATCTAGTACCGGGGGTGATTCCTGGTACTGCTCAGGCGCTTTCTGGCATCGCTTAGGTGGTGGCGCGGGGCGTGGCCGGGGTCCGGCGCGTCAAGTCTGCCCAGCCCGATAAAACCGATCGGGCGGGGCAGAACGACGCGGCGGACCCCTTGCCGCGCCCCGCGCTTTCTTATGCGCGTGGGTGGCGCAGGCGGTGGGCGACTCGTGTGGGCTTCAGGTGGCTCTCGGTACTCGAGCGGCGGGTTTTGTGAGTCGCACGCCGTTAGCCAGCCCGCCGGACCGACCTGGCGGTTAGCCAGCCCGCCGGACCGCGCTGGCGCCAACTCTCCGGACCGCCCGCAGCTACGGGGCGGCCTAGCATGGCAGCTAGCCAGCGACATGCCGTCGACGCCTGAGACGGGGCGACGGGCCGCTGGTTAGGCGTCCGGGCGCGTGGCGGGCCGTTGGTTAGGCGTCCGGGTTGGGGTTGGTGTCCGCTAGCGGGTCGGCTGGGTCTTCTGGTGCCTTGGGGGTCTCGGTCGCGTCGTTGGCGGCCCTGGGAGCGTCCTTGGCGGGGTCGGGGGCGTTTGAAGGCGCTTCGTCTCCCGGGCTCGTTGCGAGCGTCCCTGCTGCCGCTGCGGCGGGGGATGCCGGTGTGGCTGGGGGTGGCTCCTGGGCCGCGGGAGCGCCTGCTGTTGTCGCTGCTCCCGCCGCTGACGGGGAGGGGCGGCGGCGAATGGAGAAGCGGGTTACCGCCAGGACGAAGGCCAGGGCTAGCGCAAGCAGGCCGATGAGCGAGGCGCCGAGGACGGAGGCGCCCTCCGGGAGGGCAGTGGTGTTCGCGACCGCGCGGCCCTTCACGCTCCTGGGCGCGCTCGAACCCGATGACGGATCGAGCGTGGGGAACAGGTTCCCGGCGTTACCGCCCGGGCTGAGGGTGGGGCTGGTGGTGGAGAGGGAGGAGATCCCGGGCAGGTTGCCGACCGGCAGTGGCGACGTGGTGGTGATCGGAGACGTGAACGGGCTCGGCGACGTAGACGCCGACGGTGACGGTGACGCCGACGCTGACGAGGAAGGTGACGCGCTTGAGGTCGGGGTAACGGTGCCGGAGATCTGGACCGTCGCAGACGCCGCCGGGTTCTTCGTCAGGTTGGCCGCGGTGCCGGTTACCGTCAGCTTGACCGACTTCACCGACGATGCGGTGGTGGCGACGGTCGATTCGGCTTGGAGTTGCCGCTGCGCCGACGTCGCGTCCATCGCGCCAAGGTCGCATGATGCGGTTCCGTCGTCGCTGCCGCAGCCGAAGCTGAACTTGGGGGCGACGCTCGACGGGGTCGCCTGCAGCTTGACGGTGGCATCGGTCAGGTTGCCGCCCGTGGTCCACGCGCTCACCACCCACTGGGTGGTCGCGCCGCGCTTGCTGCTCGACTGCGAGGACGTTATCTCGACGCAGAGGCTGACCTGGGGGTCGCTCTGGATCGACTGGGCGGCGTTACGCGCTTTCAGGGTTGCCTTCGCGGCAGCGGAGGGCGAGCGAGTGGCCGAGGGTGAGCGGGTGGCCGTCGACCTTTTCTTCGGGTCGGCCGAGCTTGATGGCGTCGCCTTCGCGGAGGTGCCGGCATAGGCGCTGCCGTTGGCGGCTTTTTTCGGAGCGGTGGTGGTCGCGGCAGTGGGCGACTTGGTCGGCGTGGCCTTGGGCTTCGCCGCTGCTGACGATGTGCTGCGCGTTGGCGATGCGCTGGGCTTAGCCGACGAGCTGGCCGACGGCGATGCGCTGGGGGTGGCGGACGCGGTGGGCGACCGCGACGAGCTCGGTGTGGAAGACGAGCTCGGCGTCGCGGACGTGTCGGCAGTCTTGGAAGAGCCGGGACGGCTGGACGCGGCGACGTGACGACGGCGACGAGCTGGACGACGCCGATGCGCTGGGGGTGGCAGACGAGCTGGGCGACGGCGACGAGCTCGGCGTGGTGGAGGCGCTAGGGTCGGCGGTCTGCTTGACGTTGCCGCCGCCGCTGCGGGCAACCGCAGTTCTCGCGCTGGCGCTGGCGCTGGCGCTTGTGCTCGCGCTGGCCGACGCGGTCGCCGTCGGGGTATCCGACGGCGTGGGGGGATCAGACGGCGTCGAGGCCGGGGGGTCGGACGGCGTGGTGGAGGGGTCCGGCGGTGGGGTCGTCGGCGTGCTGGACGAGCCGGTCTTCGTTGCCGTTGGGGTCGCCGTGGGTGTCGTGGACCCGCCCGCTGTCGTACCGGTCGCCGTAGGCGTTGGGGTCGCCGTGGGCGGCGGGGTCGTCAGCCTAACGGGCTCGCACGATTGGTTACTCTTTGTAGTTGCAGCGTCATCGAGCGCGACCGCGTAGCCGGACGGATGCGCCCAGGCCGGGGTCTCACCCATCACCGCGGCCAGCGAGAGCCCCGATGTCGCGGTGATCAGGACACTCCCCGCCACCAGGGTGACCGTCGCGGGTCGTGCGTGCGCGAAACGCATGGAAACGCCCTACCAGTGCTGTTCGTTGCTGCTGCGGACCGACCTATTGAGTATGGAGCGGCACGGCAGGCGCGGTTACGCCTGCCTCTGGCGTACGCCTCCCATTGAACACTGGGCGCACCGCGCCGCGCCACCCGCCGTTCCTACCCAGTCGACGGCAATGTGATCGCGCTGCGGGCAACCGGACGAGCCGCCTTGCCTTGCTCCGAACGACCACGTGGCCGTTGGATGACCTGCTCGGACACACTCGGCGGGTGAAGCCGCGGCGCCAATGCTGTATGCTTAACGTGACTCCATGGATACATAGCGTGTTACTTCTGGGCCGTGAGGCGACGAGTTCGGAAGCTGATGTTTGCGGAGAGTCCAACGGGGGCAGTGCTTTCCTTGGCGCCGGGGTGACGTGCGGTCGGCGCGATGCGGGGGAGATGCAGGGGCGGCGCGCGGGGAGCAAGGGTAGCGCTGCCGGGTCCGGTTACTCTACGTGATGTACGTCACGGATTGTTTTCGCGCGAACTCGGCATGTCTCGTCGTTATCTGATGTTTACTAGTGACAGTTCAGCACCCAGGCGTGCGATGGTTGCTCCCCCGCAACAAGTCGCCTTGACCCGCGTCAACGTCCCACGCCCCTGCCGTCGCTACGGTGCGTCGCACCGACCGGCAGAGCTGAGGGTGAAAGCGAGCACCTCGGGCTGAGGTCGCACGTCCCAAGGGTTTTCTCTTGTTCCCCCGTATCAACTCCCGCATGTCCACGTCCTCCCTGTACAACAGCACCGCCAGCCTGGCGCGCAAGCATTCCAGGGTCTCCCTGCTCGCCGCCGGCGCCGCCGCGGCAGGAATGGTCGGCGTGGCCGGCGCATCAATCGGCTCGGTCCCTGCCCACGCGATGGGCAACGTGGTGACCACCGCGAACACGTCGTCGCAGGGGTCATCGGCCCACTCGAACACCTCTGCACTGGACGAGGTTCTCGGCGTTCAGGCTCACACGACCCAGCCGGCCAAGCAGCAGCCGGTCGCCAGCCACGCTTCCCCCCGCCTGGCGGCCGTTCCCACGCCTGCGAACGCAGCGCCCGCCAAGCCGGCGGCCGCGAAGGCAGCGCCTGCCAAGGCAGCGCCCGCCAAGGCAGCGCCCGCCAAGGCTGCGGTTGCCGCCAAGCCGGCCGTCCCGGCCCACGCCACGCTTGCGGCCGCCGAGCCGCGCCCGGCCGCCCAGCACAAGGCGGCGGCGCCGACCGGTCCGACCAGGCCGTACGCCATTTACGACTCGGTCACGCCGGGCACGCTTCCGGCCAGCCAGTCGGCCGCGGTCTACGCCGATGGAGCCTACGCGGCCTCCTCCTCGCAGGTGGCCGGGCACCACTCGGTGCTCTGGATCGACGCCAACGGCAGCGACCCCAACGCCAACGTGCTCGACGTCGAACCTGGTGATGCGACCCCGGCCGGTGCCGCGACGTGGGTACAGGCCCACCTCGGCAAGCAGCCGCACTCGGTGGCGATTATTTACACCATGCGGTCCGACTGGTCGGCCGTGCAGGACGCCGTAGGCGGCCTCCCGTCGTGGGAGCAGTCCCACGTCCGGTACTGGATCGCCGACCCGACCGGCGTCGCGCACGTGGTCCCCGGCTCCAGCGCCACCCAGTGGTACTGGGGAAGCAGCTACGACATCAGCACCGCCAACCCGAACTTCGCGCAGTAGTAGCCGGAGCCCGGCCGCGAGGCACCGACCGCGCGCTGGGTGCCATCGTTCCCCCAACGGTGGCACCCGGCGGCGGCCTAGTCTTGGGCGGCAGCAACACCGCGCAACTTGCGCTATGCTCTCTACGCGACGCCCGCTAGGGCGCACCGCTGTAGCAGGTAGGCCCCGTTAGCTCAGTCGGCAGAGCGTCTCCATGGTAAGGAGAAGGTCTACGGTTCGATTCCGTAACGGGGCTCCAGGTCACAGGCTCGATCCGGTCAGGATCGGGCCTTTTTGGTTGGGGTGCAGCAGCAAAGTGCAGCAGTCGCCTCAGGGGCCGAGCTGGTCGCCTCCACTGGCTGACATAACGCAAGGTCGGGCCCAGGATTCTCAGCCGCGCTCAGGTAACCGGTCGTGAGTGCCTTGCCAACCTGCGGGGCGAACACCGTGGGGGACTGGAACACCCCCTCATCAGCCCAGCAGATCATCCAGCAGAGCCGGGTCCTTCCACTCGACCACGGCGTGCCAGCGGTGCAGAGGCAGGCTCATCAGACATAGACGTACTCAAGTCCGTCCCGGCCGCAGCCGTCAAGGTCAGGCTCCCGTTCCGCCGCCACGATGAGGATCCGCGCGGTGGCGCGCCTCGGTCCGCCATCAGTAGGTGCCGGCAGGCACTCTTGCGCTGGCCGACGACCAGGCAACGTGGACGCGCCAGCCGCTCTAGCGCCCCGGTGATGACTGGGTAGAAGTCGGGCCGTCGCATGGGCGAGGGCTTGCAGGCTGGAGGACCGATGATGTCGGTGGCATAGCTTCTGGCCAGTGTTCAAGGCCAGTCCCCGCCCTGACGTGCGCCGCGGGCAACTGCGGGGTTCGAAGCTCAGGGAAGAAGCCGAAGCGTTTCCGCTCCATCCGGGAGCGCAGGCGAGGGGGAGGCCGGACGGGCGAAGCAAGATCGACTGGCGGGAGCAGGAGGGGCAGGTACGGCGGCTGCGGCAGCGGATCTTCAAGGCGTCGCAGGAGCAGGACTGGCCAAAGGTCAGGAACCTGCAAAAGCTGATGCTGCGGAGCCGCGCTAACACGCTGGTCAGCGTGCGGCAGGTGACGCAGCGCAACGCTGGGCGCAAGACCGCCGGGATCGACGGGGAGGTCGCTTTGACTTCCGAGGCCAGGGCGCAGGCGGCGGTGCGGGTGCAGCAGTCTGCCTCGTCCTGGACGCCCGTCGCGGTCAAGCGGGTGTATATCCCGAAGGCATCAAATCCGGCAAAGCTGAGGCCGCTCGGAATTCCTGTGCTGATGGACCGCTGCCACCAGGCTCGGGTCCGTAACGCGCTGGAGCCCGAGTGGGAGGCCCGGTTCGAGCCCAGGTCATACGGGTTCAGGCCGGGTCGCGGCTGTCATGACGCGATCGAGGCGATCTATTCCGTCTGCAAGGGGCCTGGCTCCAAGCGGGTGTGGATCCTTGACGCCGACTTGGCGGCGGCGTTCGACAAGATCGACCACTCCCGGCTGCTCCAGGCGCTTGGATCTTTCCCCGCCAGGGATCTGATCCGAGGGCTGGCTGAAGGCCGGGGCGTTCGAGGCGGGCAAGGGGTTCGCGCCGACCGAGGAGGGAACCCCTCAGGGCGGCGTGATCTCACCGTGCCTTTGAACGTCGCCCTGCACGGGCTGGAGGGGGCCGCCGGGGTCCGGTACCGCACCATCGGAACACATGCCGGTGAGACGGAGCCGGGTTCCCCGGTCGTGATCAGGTACGCCGATGACGTAGCGGTGCTCTGCCACAGCCAGGAGCAGGCACAGCAGGTCAAGGCGCGGCTCGCCACGTGGCTGGCCCCTCGGGGCTTGTCCTTCAACGAGGACAAGACGAAGTCGTGCACCTCACCGAGGGGTTCGACTTCCTGGGCGTCAACGTGCGCCGTTATCCAGGCGGCAAGCTGCTGATCAAACCGAGTAAAGCGGCCATCAGGCGGCTCCGGGAACGGCTCGCGGCCGAGACGCGCGCGCTGCGCGGCGCGAACGCGATGGCGGTCATTGCCAGGCTCTCCCCGATTACCAGGGGTGGGCGGCCTACTACCGGACGGTGGTGTCGGCCGAGGTGTTCTCAGCCTTGGATCATCACGTATTCAAGCTCACCTACAAGTGGGCGAGATACCGCCACCCGAACAAGCCGAAGCGCTGGGTCGTCGGCCGGTACTTCGGCGCGTTCAGCAAGTTCAGGAACGACCGCTGGGTGTTCGGCGACCGCGACAGCGGCGGCCACCTGGTGAAGTTCGCCTGGACCAGCATCAACCGGCATGTCATGGTCAAGGGCGCGGCGTCTACCGACGATCCCGCCCTGGCCGACTACTGGGCCAGTCGGCGACGCGCAGCAAGCCCCCGCTCGACAGCTACACGCTCGGCCTGCTCACCAGGCAAGACGGGCGCTGTCCGCTCTGCGGGGACCACCTGCTCACCGCCGATCAGCCACCGCAGTCCCCGCAGCAATGGGAACGATGGTGGCTCCAGGTCACCCGCAAGGCGATAGCCGCCAGCTACCTCGTCCACCACGGGAGACCCGGCCCTGCCGGTCACGGCACGACCCGCCTCGTGCACGCTTCCTGCCATCGCGGGCTCCAAGCCCGCCAGCGCGGGGACCCAGCACAGCCGACCTGCACGTCCTCGCGGCTTGCTTGAGCTGCCTGCGGCGAAAGCCGCACGGGCAGTTCTGAGGGGACCGGGGCGCAGCAATGCGCTCCGGTTACCCGACCGCTATCTCCCGGACTTGGGCGAGCTGTTCCGCGGGATTTCGCGTTGTTCGGTCCGGGACCGGTGAGTCTGGCGCCGCCCCGGGGTCAGTATTCGTGATGGCTCCAAAGTCCTGGCCGCGAAGGAGGAGGACCGAATGAAGACACCACTGATGGTCTCGCCGGAGGAATGGCGCGCGGCGCGTGAGCGGCTCCTCGTCAAGGAAAAGGAGCTAACCCGTGCCCGCGACGCGCTGGCGGCCGAACGCCGGCGAATGCCCTGGCTGGCGGTCGACAAGGAGTACTGGTTCGATGGCCCGGCCGGCCGCGTGAGCCTCGCCGGCCTGTTCGAGGGGCGCCGCCAGCTGATCGTCTACCGCGCCTTCTACGGACCCGAGGTGACGACGTATGCCGAAGGCGGTTCGTACCCGGAGCGGGCTTGCGTGGGCTGCTCCTTCGGGGCAGATCAGGTGGCGCACCCCGGGCACCTGCACGCGCGGAACACGACGCTCGCCTTCGCCTCGCGCGCCCGCCAGGCCGAGATCCAGCGTCTGAAGGAGCGCCACGGGTGGAACCACATCCCCTGGTACACGATCACCGACGACTTCGACAAGGATTTCGACGTCGACGAGTGGCACGGCACCAACGCGTTCATCTACGAGGGCGACCGGGTCTTCCGGACCTACTTCATCAACAATCGCGGCGACGAGCAGATGGGCAACACCTGGAACTACCTTGACATCACCGCTCTCGGCCGCCAGGAGGCGTGGGAGGACTCGCCGGAGGGGTACCCGCAAACACCGCCGTACCAGTGGTGGAACTACCACGACGTGCACGACGCGGCCAAGTGACCGCTTACCTTCGGGGCCATGTCCGCAGGCGAATGCGCCGTTCACCCGCTCCATTTGCCATGGTGACGGTAGTACCCGGACTGCCGCCGCCGGCGGCGCCCATCAGCCAAGCGGGCCGACACGCAAGAACCGCCGCTATGCGCGACGCGGCAGCGGACACATCTCGGGGGCGCTCGAAACTCGCGCAGAACGGGTCGATCTGAACGGCCGTCTGATCGTTGGCGGACAACGTCTTTTCCTTGCATGGCCGGGGTGCCGGCCAGGTCGAAGACGGGCGAGCTGCGGTCAGTCAGGCCTGGTCGGCGGCCTTGCGGAGCAGGACCGCGCCGACGTGGCCGACCAGCCCGGTCCCGTCCGCGGTGGCCTTCAGGGCATGATCCCACCCTTTATGCGGCATGGCGAAATGCGCTCCGGTTCCGGGGATTTGGCGTGTGGTAACCCGTGATCTCCCTGACCAGGGTCCTTCGCACTCCCGTGACACGCCGATCGCCCCGCAGCCATAAGGTGCCCCTCAGTATCCAGCCCGTCACAGACCAGAAACCCAGCTCACAGCCACAGGCAAATGACCGAACCGCTCAGGTGCCTATCAACGCTGAATAGCGAAGGCCCAAGGGGTGGCCGGCTGGATACTCTAGGCATATGGACTGGAGCCTGTTCGGCTGTGCCCGCAAGGGCCACGTGACGTACGCGCCGAGCGAGCCGGAGTTGCGGGAGCGGCTGGTTGTCCCGACCGCGGCGGGGCCGGCCTGGCGGTGCCTGCGCTGCGGCGCGTACGCGACCGAAGGGCAGCACGGCAGCGGTCCGGCCGCGGAGGCCCCGCTGGTCCGCCGAGGTAAGGAACTGCGCAGCGAGCTGCTCCTGCGGGTCTTCTCCGTCGAGCGCTTCCTCCGGTTCGTCGTCTTGGGCGCTGCCGCCTACGGCGTATGGCGGTTCCGGTACGACAAAGCCGGCGTCCAGCGCGCGTTCAACGATGCCCTGCCGGCCATCCGTGACTTGTACCGGGGCCTCGGGTTCGACATCACGCACTCCAAGCTGCTGGGGTTGATCCAGCATTCGTTCGCGCTCAGTCCGCGCGCGCTGCTGTATCTAGCCGTCGGCCTGGCCGCGTACGCGGTCATCGAGTTGGTTGAAGCCGTCGGGCTGTGGCTGGGCCAGCGCTGGGGCGAGTATTTCGCCATGGTCGCGACTTCGGTTTTCCTTCCATATGAAATTTACGACCTCACGGTGAAGATCACGTGGCTGCGGGTTGCGGCGTTCGCGGTAAACCTATTGCTCGTTATCTACCTGGTCTGGACGAAACGGCTTTTCGGTGCCCGCGGCGGCAAGCGGGCATATGATGCTCGGCTGCGCGCCGACTCAGTCATTGAAGTCGAGCAGGCCGCCGTGCTGGCCGGGCAGCCCGGGGACGGCTAGGGTCACGGCATGATTACCGGAATGCGCGCGGTCGTGTTCTCTCCGGCCTCAGAGAAGGTCCGCGCGTTCTCCGTGCACGTTCTTGGCATCCCGTCTGCGGACGCCGGAGGCGCCCGGGACCGCCTGGGGACGCCCCGTGTTGTCAGTCACTTGCTGAATTGCGGTGCCAATCAGCTGGCCCGCAGCCATGGCGAACCTGCGATCCAAGTCGCCGGCAATCGGGTGATTCCCGGGGGCAATTGCGGAAGCGGGAGGCTGCCGAAGTCGGGCGTCCGGAGATCGCGACCGGCGGTGCACTGGCAGCGCAGCGACCGCAGCATCTCCTGGCTTCACCGCAGATGCTTCGCCGCACGGTGCGTGTCCGCCGCGAGAAGTCGTGGCCGCTGCTCTCCCAGCAGACCAGATGCTTGGTTTCCCCGCCGACCCGCACCGCCGCCGCCCAATCCGCCTCGGTGAGCGCCATCTGGTTGGACTGCGGGATGAGGTTGATCTTCTGCTCGCGGTAGAGGCGGATCATCTCCTGGTCGAAGTCGTCGGCCCCTGCGAGGGCCTCCCGCACGACCCGGACGCTCTCGAACCCGCCGTCGGCCCCTTGAGGAATCCGACGATGTCCCGGATTCGCTGCTCAGTGGTCCTGGTCATCTCCTGCTGCTCATGGCGGCGCGCCGGGCGTCCGCGCGGTGGCGGACCCGGCTTCTGCTGCTCGATTCTCTACGTTTTTCGCTGGCGCGGCCGGGTCGATCCGGTGCGCATCCGTTAAGGCATATCGAACTCATGTGCTACTATTCTGTCGTGCCATGGCGGACGTGTACCTGCCGAGTGCGTGGCCGGGTCGGCCAGGCTGCGCTTTTAGGCCGAGACCTGTCGGCCCACCGCGTAAGGAAGCCGATCGGGTGGCGTTCTTGCTTTCGCGGCCAGCTACCTGGTAACCGAGAAGGTCGAGCAGCTGGCCCCGTGGACGGAGCCCCGCATCGAGTTCGCGTGCGGCGGCGACGCGCTGAGGCCGACCATTTCGTAGTCTGCCGGTTCCTCGATCCAGTACTCCGGGTTGAGGACCAGCCCCCCGGCGGCGGAATAGCTGCCGACCAACTCGAAGCTTCCGTCCGCGACGTCGGGGTTGCCTGCGACCGGGTAGAAGTCGAAGGTCGCCGTGAGGATCCCTCCGATTGCCCCGGTGATCGTCAGCTGCATGCCGGTGCGGCCTTGACGGCACTTGTAGGTGCCGGTCCACACGCCATCCACCGCCAGGCTCCCGGGCGCGGTCTGACCAGGGCCCTTCACTGCGGGCGGACCGGGCGACGGGCTTTTCCCTGCTGGGGCGCCGGGCCCGGACGAGGCGGCCGGCGTCGCCGTCGCGGGCGCAGCCGAACGGGAGGCCAATGCGTGCGTCTTGCTCACGCTTGCCGTCGGCCGGGTCTGCGGAGGTGCCGTACCGGATCCCTGTCCGCCGGCCGCCAGCGCGATCCCGGCGACTGCCGCCGCCGCGACCGCCGCGCCGGTCGCGACCAATGCTGCCCGGCCGCCGCGGGCGGCGCGGCGGCTGCGGGCCGGCGCTGCGACTACTGACCCGGTTGGGGGAGCCGGGGCCCAGGCCCGCGTCGTTTCACCCCCCTGCTGGCCGGACCTAGCGAATCCGGCGCCCGCAGCGCCGACAGCGAGCGGCGGGCTGAGCCACTGCGGTTCCCGGTGCCCGGCGGCGAGGGAAGCGAGCAGTTCCCGCGGGGTAGGCCGATCGGCCGGATCCTTCGCCAGGCAGTGTGAGATCAGGGGCCGGAGCTGTTCGGGCACGCCGGACAGGTCCGGCGCGGCATGCACGACCCGGAAGGCGAGCGCGACCGCCGGGCCGGCCCCGAACGGGCCGGCCCCGCTGGCCGCGTACGCGAGCACGGCGCCGAGGCTGAACACGTCGCCGGGCGGTCCGACCGGGCGGCCTTCAGCCTGCTCGGGGGAGAGGAATCCGGGCGAGCCCATGATCATCCCGGTCTGCGTCAGCGCGCTTGCGTCGGCGGCACGCGAGATGCCGAAGTCGATCACCCGCGGCCCGTCTCCGGCCAGCAGCACGTTAGACGGCTTCAGGTCCCGGTGCACCAGGCCGGCCGCGTGGATCGCCGCCAGCGCCTCGGCCAGACCCGCCGCCAGGGTGAGCACGACGTCGGCCGGCAGCGGACCGCGCTCCGCCACCGCGTCCGCCAGCGACGGCCCCGGCACATAGGCCGTGGCCAGCCACGGCGGCTGCCCGGACGGGTCCGCGTCCACCACCGGCGCGGTGAACATCCCGCTCACGCTGCGCGCGGCGCTCACCTCGCGCTCGAAACGGGAACGGAAACCGGGGTCGGCTGCGAGTTCCGGCCGGATCACCTTCACTGCCACCAACCGGCTGCCCGGTGACCTGGCCAGATAGACCTGTCCCATGCCGCCGGCGCCCAGCCGCCCGATGAGCCGGTACGGCCCGACCGATTCCGGGTCCGAGGGCAGCAAGTCCCCTGCCATCGTCGGCCCTACCGCGCCGGGCAATGCGGCAGCCCCGCGCCACCATCGCAGCTCGCGCGCGGGCAGGTCAGGGTCAGGCGTTCGATCATCGTTCCTCCCCGCGCGCAATTGCCGGTCAGAACGGCGGGCTACCCTGGCCGCATACGCCCTAACGCCCGCAGCGGTGGGAAACGACCGGCAGCTAACCTGAGGCCGAGCTGCGCCAGCGCCGCCCGCGCGTGCCCGGCCGCCTCGGCCGGGGTGGGGGCCGGGTCGATGCCGAGCAGCCTGCGGCGGTGCCTCTCGCCGAGCAGCAGGGAAAACAGCGGCTCCGCGAGTGGCTCCCTGGCCGGGCCGCACTCGGCCCGGATGTGCTCGGCGAGCCGGGCGATGTGCCTCGCGTCGCCGCTGCTGTGCAGGATGACGGCCAGTTCGGGGAACCGGGCAGACTCGGCGATCACCAGCCGGTGCAGGCCGACCAGCTCATCGGAATGGACGCGGCTGACGATGCGCGCGGCGAGCACCTCGAGCGTGTCGTCGTCGCGGGTCGCGTCCAGGCTCACGGTGGCGGCGAGGTCGGTCACCATCGCGGCGAAGAGCCCGGCCTTGTCGCCGTAGTAGGTGTAGAGGGTGCGCTTCGTCACCTGGGCGGCGGCGGCGAGCTCGTCGACCGTGCTCGCGCCGTAGCCGCAGAGCAGGAAGACGCACAGGACGTTGCTGAGGATCTCCGATTCCCGTGCCCGGCGCTCCTCGGCCGTGGGCCGTCCGCGCTTGCGCGGCTGGATCTCGGGCTGCCCGGCCATCACCCCTCCCTCCTCGCGCCGCTTAGTCCTGCGCTTTCCCCGAATTCTGCCGCCTGCCGCCTTGCAGGGCCAGCACTGGTTCTGCATAGAATGACACGAAACAGTGTCATTATTTTCCTGTGCGGCCCACGAGGCCGGGGAAGGCCACGCGATGGCAACTCAGGCACGTCAGCGGCGCACCGCGCCACAGGCAGCCCCCGGTGAACGGCACGCGCAGCTCCGCCAGTTCTACCGGGACATGGTGCTCGTCCGCCGCTTCGAGGAGCGCGCCGCCCGCGCTTACACCGAGGCGCTCATCGGCGGCTACTGCCACCTGAACCTGGGCGAGGAAGCCGCCGTCGTCGGCCTCATGTCGGCGCTGCGGCCCACCGACTACCTTTTCACTAACTACCGAGAGCACGGTTACGCAATCATGCGCGGCATCGACCCGAAGCGGGTGATGGCCGAGCTGTACGGCCGCGTCGACGGCGTCTCCAAGGGCTGGGGCGGGTCGATGCACATGTTCGACGTCACCCACCGGCTGCTCGGCGGCTACGGCATCGTCGGCGGGCAGCTGCCGCTGGCGACCGGCGCGGCGCTCGCGATCGACTACCGGGACGGCGACGAGGTCGTGATGTGCACCCTCGGGGACGGCACCACCGCCATCGGCGCCTTCCACGAGTCGCTGAACATCGCCGCGCTGTGGAATCTGCCGGTCGTGTTCGTGATCATCAACAACGGGCTCGGCATGGGCACCACCGTCGCCAAGTCGTCGGCCGAGCCCGACCTGTACAAGCGGGGCGCCGCCTACCGGATGCAGTCGGCGCGGGTGGACGGCTTCGACCCGGTGGCGGTGCGCGAGGCGGCGGTCACGGCCGTCGAGGCGGCCCGCGGCGGCCGGCCGTACCTGCTCGAGGTCGTGACCGAGCGACTGCGCGGTCATTCCGTCGTCGACCCGGCCAAGTACCGCTCGGCGGCTGAGGTCGAGCGGCTCAAGGACGAGGACCCCGTCCGTCTGCTGGCCGCCAAGCTGACGGCCGATGGCGCGCTTGACGCCGAGGCCATCGCCGCGATCGAGGAAGAGGCCGCCGCCATCGTCACCGCCGCCGCCGACTTCGCCGCCGGCAGCCCCAGCCCCGACGTCTCCACGCTGTTCGACTACACCTACGCGACGCCGGTGCCGAACGACTCCCGGCGGCTCCCCGGCCAGCCCCTGTTCGAGCCGCTGCCCGCCCCCGCCCCGACTTTTCCGCCCGCCTCAGAACCCGCCCTCGGAGCCAGCGCATGACGATCATGACCTACCGCCAGGCGCTGCACGACACGCTGCGGGCGGAGATGCTCAGGGACGACAACGTCTTCCTGATGGGCGAGGAGATCGGCGTCTTCGAGGGCTCCTACAAGATCACCGCGGGCCTGCTGAGGGAGTTCGGCGAGAAGCGGGTGCGGGACGCCCCGATCGCCGAGGAGGGCTTCGCCGGCGCCGCGATCGGCGCCGCGATGCTCGGCCTGCGACCGGTCATCGAGATGATGACGATCAACTTCTCCATGCTCGCGCTCGACCAGATCATCAACCACGCGGCCAAGATCTACGGCATGTTCGGCGGCCAGGCGAGCGTGCCGCTGGTCATCCGCACTCCGGGCGGCGGCGGGCAGCAGCTGGGCGCTACCCACTCGCAGAACATCGAGCTGTTCTACGCCTTCATCCCCGGCATGAAGGTGGTGGCCCCGTCCAACCCGGCCGACGCCAAGGCGCTGCTGCTGGCCGCGATCCGCGACGACGACCCGGTGCTGTTCCTGGAGAACCTCGCGCTCTACAACACCAAGGGCGAGGTCCCCGACGCCGACGTCCCGGCCGAGATCGGCCGCGCCCTGGTGACCCGCCCGGGCAAGGACCTGACGCTGATCGGCTACTCGCGGATGGCGCACGTCGCCGCCGAGGTCGCCGCGTCCATGGCGGAGTCCGAAGGCCTCGACATCGAGGTCGTGGACCTGCGCAGCCTGCGGCCGCTTGACCGCGAGACGATCGTCGCCTCGGTCAGGAAGACGCACGCGGCCGTTGTCCTCGAAGACGACTGGCTGACCTACGGGATCGGGGCGGAGGTCGCGGCCTCCATCTCCGACGGCGCCTTCGACTATCTCGACGCGCCGGTTCGCCGGGTCGCCATGGCCGAGGTGCCGATGCCCTACTCGAAAACGCTGGAGACGGCGGCCCTGCCCTCGCGCGATGACGTCACCGCCGCCATCCGGCAGACCCTCGCCGCTATCGGCCACCGCACCGCGCCGCTCGCGCTAGGAGTCCCGCAGTCGTGATTGAGATCAAGATGCCGCGCCTGTCCGACACGATGGAGGAGGGCGCGATCTCGACCTGGCGCAAGCAGCCGGGCGACACGGTCGCCGTCGGCGACGTCCTGGTCGAGATCGAGACCGACAAGGCGGTCATGGAGTACGAGGCCTACCAGGCGGGCACGCTGGCCGAGATCCTGGTACCGGAGGGCAGCAACGCCGACATCGGCGCCCCGATCGCCCTGCTCGACGACGGTGCCGGCGGTCCCGCGGCAACCGCCCCGGCCGGCTCAACGTCAACCGCTTCCGCCGAACGGTCCCAGCCGGCTCTGGTCGGCCACAGCGACTCGGCCACCCCGGCGCCGGCCCCGGCCGACTCCGCTTCCGCCCGGCCGGGCGGAAGCGCCAACGGGCATGCCAACGGCGGCAGCCGCCAGATCGCGTCACCCCTGGTCCGGAAGCTGGCCAGGGAAAATCACCTCGACCTCTCGCATGTCAACGGCAGCGGACCTGGTGGTCGCGTCATCCGGGCCGACATCGCCGGCCTGCTGAGCGCGCCCGCGACGACGCCGCCCCCGGTCGCCGTTTCCGGCCCACCCGCGGACACGCCGACCGCCATCGGCCCGACGGCGCCCGCGCCCACGGCGTCGGCCGCGTCCACCCCGGCTCCGGCCGCGACGGCGACGCCGGAGGCGGAGGATGTGCGAGGGTCGCACGAGGCTCCGGTCAGCCAAGTGCGGCGGGTGATCGCCCGGCGGCTGTCCGCCAGCGCCCGCGAGATCCCGCACTTCTACGTGACCGCGGTCGCCGACGCGCAGGCCCTGATGGACCTCAGGACGACGCTGAACGCGCAGCTAACCGAGGCCGGCCGGGCCAAGATCAGCGTCAACGACCTGCTGATCAGGGCGTGCGCGCTGGCGCTGCGCGAGCATCCGGCGGTCAACGTCTCCTATGGCGGTGACGACAGCAGCGTCATGCTGATCCACGACCGGGTCAACATCGGCGTCGCGGTAGCGGCGGACAGCGGCCTGATCGTCCCCGTCATCACCGACGCCGACGCCAAGACCGTCACCCAGCTCGGCGCGGAGGCGAAGAAGCTGGTCGCCCTCGCCGCCGAGCGGAAGCTCACCCCGGCCCAGACCAGCGGGGGGACGTTCACGATCAGCAACCTCGGGATGTTCGGGGTGGAGCATTTCACCGCCATCATCAACCCGCCCGAGTCGGCGATCCTGGCGGTCGGCGCGACCACCCGCGAGCCGACCGTGGTCGGCAACACCGTAGCGCCGCGGTACCGGCTCAGGTACACCCTGTCGGTCGACCACCGGGTGATCGACGGCGCCCTCGCCGCGAGGTTCCTGCAGACGCTGACCAGTCTGGTCGAGCAGCCCTGGCTGATCATCGCCTGAGGCGGGCGGTGGCCACCCCCGCCGCGGTGACGAAGACGATCAGCAGCGGCAGCGAGACCCAGGCGGCGGAGGCGGCGGCGTCGCTGAGCGTCAGGTAGCCGACGCCCGACACCGCGATCGCGATGGCGAGGACTGCGGCCAGCGGTGACAGCCAGCGCGGCAGCGGCAGCGCGCGGCCGCGGACGGCCACGGCGGCGGCGGTCGCGATCAGCGCGAGCAGCAGCATCTTCAGCCCGTCGAGCCGGGTGATCGCGTCGTTGACGGTTCCGGCGAGGCCGGCCTCGCCCGGATGGGCGAGGCCGGCGCTCAGCCAGAGGCCGAGCCCGCACTCGGCCAGCGAGACCACGGTCACGAGCAGCGCCGCCAGCCGAGTCGCGAGCCGGGCCGGGCCGGGCTTGGCGTTCGCGGTCACGCCCCAGATGACCGTGATCAGGAAGAGGGCGGTGACCCCCTCGGTGAGCGCGTACTGCAGGCCAGCGGCAAACTGGTGGCCGGCCAGGGCGCGCACCACCTGCGTCCCATTGGCGCTTACCTGCGTTGACGAGCCGAGAACGCTCAGGCCCGCGATCCACGCCAGCGCGTAGCCGATGGTCGCGATCAGCGTCCCGAGGTTGCCTCCGGTGGCGGACCGCCGGGAGCCGCTGCGGCGGGGAGGCTTTCAGCGGGGCGGTGAGATCAGTGATGGGAGTGGCGGTCATGACGTGCTCCTAACCGGGGCGGGCGTTGCCGCGGCAGCGGCGGGGGCGGGCAGGGTCTCCGGGGCGATGCTGGCCAGCGCCCGCTGCAGCAGCTGGAGCAGCTGGGCGCGCTCGGCCTCGGAAAAGCCGGCCGTGGCCAGGCGGTTGACCGCCGTCGCGTCGGCCGCGAGGGTGTCGCGGAGGGAGGTGTCGTGCTCGATGAGGTAGACGCGCTGGAGGCGGTTGTTGTCCGGATCCCGGACGCGGCGCACCAGCCCGCGGGT
The DNA here is from genome assembly GCA_963838825.1 of uncultured Actinomycetota bacterium. GTDB lineage: Bacteria > Actinomycetota > Actinomycetes > Streptosporangiales > Streptosporangiaceae > Trebonia. The sequence continues at coordinate 46,674 of CAWISQ010000008.1, read as the reverse complement.
CTCCATCCGCTTGAGCATCTCGGTCAGGGTGGCCGGGTCGACGCCGGTGCGCCTGGACAGATCCCGCTGGGACAGGCCGTCCTCACGCCACAGGGACGCGAGCACCCCCCACTGCGTCGTTGTCAGCCCGTACTCGGCCAGGCGCTCGTTGAAGCTCGCGGCGAGCTTCTTGGCCAGCTGGTTGACCAGGAAGCCGAGGCTCTCGTCGAGGGAGAACCCAGCCTCGGGATCCGATGTTCGTATACGCATGATTCGTATACTAATTATTGTCGGCCACGTCCGCAAGGGGCAGTAGGCCGGTAAGGCGGCTCGACTTAGCTCGAGGGGCCAGGGCGCGACATGGACGACCGGCCCGCGCGCGGGTCGGCGGCCGAGGCGAGCAGCGGCATCGTCCGCCACCGGACAACCTCGGTGAGGGCGATAACGCTGGTTGACCGGACCACGACCTTCGAGCGGTTGAGGTCCACCAGCGCCTGCTGCAGGCCGTCGTGGGAACTGGCGGCTATCCGGCACAGCACGTCGCCGCTTCCGGTGATGGTGTGCGCCTCGATGACCCCGGGTATCGCCTCGAGATCACGCTGAACGGCATCGATCGCACCCTGGGCGATCTCGAGGGTGACGAAGGCCTGGATGCCGAAGCCCGCGGCGGCGACGTCGATGTCGGGTCCGTAGCCGGTCACGATCCCGTCGCTCTCGAGTCGTTCGATCCTGGCCGACACGGTCGCTCGCGCGACGCCGAGCATCCGCGACAGCTCGAGCGCACCGGTGTGCGGGCGCTCTCGGAGGGCGGTCAGCAGGGCGAGGTCGAGGGCGTCGAGGACTGGTCGGGAAGCCATCCGGTCGTCCGCCTCCAAAATCCAATCAACTATGCTCTGTGTCTACTTAGATAACAGTATCAGTGGCTGAGATGGGCATTTCGCTCATCAGATAATGGGCTGGTTGCGCACCTTCAATCCATTTTGATCTACTCGCCGCAGGGCAGGCCGAACACGCGGAGGGGCGACGATGGATGCCAACACGCTGCTGAACGACAACGAACGTCTGGCCGGGTTGGGCCTCGATGAGCTCAAGCAGCTGGTCGGCCTGGTCGAGTACGACCCGTCGGCCGACCCGTTCCCGGTGTCGGGCTGGGACGCCCTGGTCTGGATCGTCGGCAACGCCGTCCAGACCGTGCATTTCCTGCAATCCGCGTTCGGGATGGAGCTGGTCGCCTACTCCGGTCCTGAGACGGGGAACCGGGACCACCACGCCTACGTGCTGAGGTCCGGCGCGGCGCGGTTCGTCGTCAAGGGCGCCTACGACCCGGCCAGCACGCTGGCCGACCACCACCGGGCGCACGGCGACGGCATCGTTGACATCGCGCTGGCGGTGCCGGACGTCGACCGCTGCGTCGCGCACGCGTCGGCCCAGGGCGCGGTCGTGCTCGAGCAGCCCCACGACGTCACCGACGAACACGGCACGGTCCGGCTGGCGACGATCGCCGCCTACGGCGACACCGTGCACACGCTGGTCGACCGGTCCCGCTACAACGGCCCCTACCTCCCCGGGTACGTGCAGAAGACCTCCACCCGGACCCGGCGGGCCGACGCGCCGCGGCGGATTTTCCAGGCCATCGACCACGTGGTCGGCAACGTCGAACTCGGCGCGATGGACCAGTGGGTCGACTTCTACAACCGGGTCATGGGGTTCACCAACCTGGCCGAGTTCATCGGCGACGACATCGCCACCAACTACTCCGCCCTGATGAGCAAGGTGGTGTCGAACGGCAACCACCGGGTGAAGTTCCCCCTCAACGAGCCGGCCGTCGGCAAGAAGAAGTCGCAGATCGACGAGTACCTGGAGTTCTACGGCGGCCCCGGGGCGCAGCACGTGGCCATCGCCACCGGCGACATCATCGCCTCGGTAGACGCCATGGTGGCCGAGGGCGTCGAGTTCCTGTCGACCCCGGACTCCTACTACGAGGACCCGGAGCTGCGGGCCCGCATCGGCCAGGTGCGAGCACCGATCGAGGAGCTGCAGAAGCGGGGCATCCTGGTCGACCGCGACGAGGACGGCTACCTGCTGCAGATCTTCACCAAGCCGACCGGCGACCGGCCCACGGTGTTCTTCGAGCTCATCGAGCGGCACGGCTCGCTCGGCTTCGGCAAGGGGAACTTCCAGGCGCTGTTCGAGGCGATCGAGCGCGAGCAGGAGCGCCGGGGCAACTTCTGACCGCTTAGGCGTCGCTGTTTCTCAGCACCTGGAAGCCCACCCGGGCCAGCATGCCGGGAATGCGGCGCACCGCCTGCACGTTCATCGCCCGGGCCTCGTCCGACAGCCGCTCCCAGGGCACCAGGTCGGGACGGACCCGGCCGTGCCTTGCGGGCCCGAGCTCAAACCCCTGGGCGGTGCGCTCCTGCATCCAGCGCTCGTGCTCCAGACGGGCCAGCAGCTGCAGTTCATCGTCGTCGAAGGTGAACTCGAGGGTCGGATCGAAGGCCGGCACCATCAGGCAGCCGATGGCGGCCAGCTTCTCGCCGATCTGCCGGGCCTGAGCGCGGTTGGACTCCTTGAACTGCTCCGGCAGCTCGTCCCAGGGCCCGAGCGCGGCCGCGTCGGCCCGGCGCCTGGCGGCCGGTCAGGGCCGACTCCGCGCCCGATTCGCGGATGGCGCCGTAGTCGTCGTGGATGGCCCGCGCCAGCCGCTCGGTCACCTGGACGGCAACGTAGCTGGTGAGGCTGGCGAGGATCCGGTCCTGGGTGGTGAGCCGCGCCTTCATCCGCCTGCACTCGTGCAGGATGGCCTTGGCGTCGAGGAACGTCTGCTCGGAGCGGCGATCGGCCGCCCGGCCGAGCACCTCCTGGCCGACCATGATCACGATCATGAAGACGAGCTGGGCGAGGGTCGACAGGAACGACATGAAGGCGAACGGGTAAGGGTCGAACCGCTGAACGCCCGCCGCCGCCAGCGCGATCCAGCAAATCTGGGTCCCCGCCGCCAGGTAGAAGGCCCACATGGTGCCGAGCCGCTTCGTCAGCCAGGCCGCGATCCGCCCGTTGACCGTGACCGCCTGGTCGATCGCCTGGGGCGGCGGCTCCACCCGGTGCCGCTCGATCCAGGGATGCGGGCTCCACTCCAGCAGGCTGACTCCCCGGCTGAGCGCCCGGTCGTGCCGGTCGAGATGTCCCTGCAGGTCGACCACCTGCTCGAAGATCGCCTCGGCGTTCTCGTAGGTCTGCACCGCCCGGTGGTCGGCCGCCCCGCCGAGAACGCGCTGGCCAACCAGGATCACCAGGCACAGGGCGAGCTGCACGACGTTGTCGAGGAAGAGCAGGAAGCGAAACGGATACGGATCGACCTGGTGCAGCGGGCCCCAGGTCGCCAGCGCCATCCACCCGCCCACGATGACAAGCGCCGCGTACAGGGCCGGCATGGAGCCCAACGATCGGGTCAGCGCGACCGCGATGACCCCGTTCAGCCCGATCTGCTCGTCAGCGATCGTGGCCGGGGTCTGCGGTAGATCAGTCGCGCGGCTGGCCGTGATCAAAGGTCCTCCTCGGGCAGCAAGGAATCGTGCGTAGCCACCCGGGGCGGGGCATCGGAGACGTACCCACCTCAGCTGCCCGTTACATCAATTTCTGTGATGAAAGTCGCAAATCGGGACAGGGCCGGAGCTCCGGCCGCCAGCGCGAGTCAGCGGCCCATCGTGTAGAACTCCGCGTTGGGCGTCAGCGCGCACAGGTGAGCGAGGCGGTTCGACATCGCGAAGAACGCCGTGATCGCGCCGACGTCCCAGATTTCGTCCTCGCTCAGGCCGGCCGCGCGGGCCGCGGTCAGCTCCCGCTCGCCGAAGCGCTCGGGGGCGCGGGTCAGCGCGAGGGCCAGGTCGACGATCGCCCGCCAGCGATCGGGGAGGTCGGCTTCCCACGGGTTGATCGCCACCTGATCGGCCAGCTCCGGTCGCTTGGAGCGGATCCGCAGCAGGGCGCCGTGAGCCACCACGCAGTACCCGCAGTGGTTCGCCCCCGACGTGGCGACGACCACCAGTTCCCGTTCGGCCTTGCTCAGGCCGTCGGAACGGTCCATCAACGCATCGTGCTGGTCGAGGAACGCGCGGAGCTCGGCCTGCCGGCGGCCGAGCGCCCGGAAGACGTTGGGGACGAAGCCGGACTTCTCGGCGATCACGCCGACCCGCTCCTGCAGGTCCTCCGGCAGCTCGTCCAGTTCGGTCACGCCGAATCTGCTGACGTTCATGCGCGGGCTCCTTCCGGGATGACGACCGATGATGCGGCTGCCAGCCTACGACCGCGGGCCCTGGATTTTGGCGGCCGACCGCTGGCATGCTGACCGTATGGCTGCCACCCACGAGGTGACCAACCAGCCGCCGCCGCTGGTTGGCTACGACGCTTCAGAGGACCAGGCAATGCTCGCCGCCCTGGACCGGGAGGGCGCCGGGTGGGCGCTGGCGGAAGTCCGCCGGCTCGGGCGGCTGGCCGGCGGCGAGCAGGCCCAGGAGAACGGGCGGCTCGCGAACGAGAACCCGCCCCGGCTGCGGACCCATGACCGCTACGGCCATCGCGTCGACGAGGTCGAGTTCCACCCGGCCTGGCACGAGCTGATGCGGGTCGCGGTGACCAGCGGGCTGCACGCCGCCCCGTGGCGGGACGACCGCCCCGGAGCGCACGTCGCCCGGGCGGCCGCCTTCTACGTCTGGGGTCAGACCGAAGCCGGGCACGGCTGCCCGATATCGATGACCTACTCGATCGTGCCGGCTCTCAGGAACGATCCCGAGCTGGCCCGCCGATTCGAGCCGCTGCTGGCCGCGCGGGATTACGACCCCGGCCTGCGCCCGGCGGAGCAGAAGAGCGGCCTGCTATCGGGCATGTCGATGACCGAGAAGCAGGGCGGCTCCGACGTCCGCGCCAACACCACCACCGCGATCCCGGCCGATGACGGCAGCTACCGGATCACCGGCCACAAGTGGTTCACCTCGGCGCCGATGAACGACCTGTTCATGGTCCTCGCCCAGGTGCCGGGCGCATCTCTTCCGGCCCCCGGCCTGTCGTGCTTCCTGCTGCCCCGCGTCCTGCCCGACGGCACGCGCAACGGGATGCGGCTGATGCGGCTGAAGGACAAGCTCGGCAACCGGTCCAATGCCTCGGCCGAGGTGGAGTACGAGGACGCGACGGCGTGGCTCGTCGGCGAGGCGGGCCGCGGCGTCCGCACGATTCTCGACATGGTCAACTCGACCCGCCTGGACTGCGTCCTCGCCGCCGCGACGGGGATGCGCGTAGGCGTGATCCAGGCCGCCCACCACGCCGCGCACCGCAGCGCGTTCGGCCGTGCCCTGATCGACCAGCCGCTGATGGCGAACGTGCTGGCCGACCTGGCGATCGAGTCGGAGGCGGCGACGGTCGTCGCGCTCCGGCTGGCCGGCGCCACCGACCGGGCGGCCCGCGGCGACCAGCAGGAGGCCGCGTTCCGACGATTGGCCCTCGCGGTGACCAAGTACCACGTCTGCAAGCAGGCACCCGGGCACGCGGCCGAGGCCCTGGAGTGCCTCGGCGGCAACGGCTACGTGGAGGAATCCGGAATGCCGCGGCTGTACCGGGAGGCGCCGCTGCAGTCGATCTGGGAGGGATCGGGCAACGTGGCGGCGCTCGACGCGATCCGCGCCCTGGCCCGGGAGCCGCAGGCGGCGGAGGCTTTCTTCGCCGAACTCGACGCCTCGGCCGGCGCGGACCGCCGCCTCGACGAGGCGATCGCCCGGCTCAGGAAGGACGTCGCCGATCCGGCCGAGGCCACCGCCCGCCGGCTGGCCGAGTCGATGGCGGTCGTCCTGCAGGGCGCCCTGCTCGTCCGGCACGGCCACCCGGCGGTCGCGGACGCCTTCGCCGCCACCCGGCTGGCCGGCGACCGCGGCCGCGCCTACGGGACCCTCCCGTCCGGCGCGCCCGCCGCCGACATCATCGCCCGCGCGATGCCGATTCCGGTCGGGTCTGGTCCAATGGGGCCATGACGACACCGAAGCCCCGGTCGGCCGAGTACTTCGACGGCTGGTACGCCGACAAGTCCGACGCGCCGCAGGTCGCCGAGATCATGAACCGGAACCTGGGCCTGCCGCCGGATGCGCTGGCCGGCATCGTGCCCGCGGTCGCGATCGACGAGATCGCCGCGCAACTGCGGCTGAGGCCGGGTGACGTCCTGCTTGACCTCGCGTGCGGTCGGGCCTTCTACGGCCTGGAGATCACGGCCCGCGCGGGCGCCAGGCTGATCGGCGTCGACTTCTCGGCCGAGGCGGTGCGGCAGGCGGCCGAGCAGGCACGGCTGCGCGATCGCGACGACGCCGAATTCCAGACCGGTGACCTGACGGCGACCGGCCTGCCCGACGGCTCGGTCAACGCGGTCCTGTGCACCGACTCGATTCAGTTCCCTGAGCAGCCGGACGCCGCCTATCGCGAGCTTCGCCGTGTCCTCGTTCCCGGCGGCCGGGCGGTGCTGACCAGCTGGCAGCCGGTCGATCCGGCCGACCAGCGGCTCTCCGAGCGGATCCGCCGGGTCGACCTCGACGCGGGCCTGCGCGGCGCCGGCTTCATCGACGTTGAAGTCGTCGACCGCCCGCAGTGGCTGGCCCGCGAGGTGGCGGTGTGGCAGGAGGCGGTCACGCTCGACCCGGGCGACGATCCGGCCCTGCTCTCCTTCCAGGGCGAGGCGGTCCGTTCGCTGGAGAACTCCACCGCCCTCCGCCGGGTCATGGGCGCGGCAACCGCACCGTAGCCCAGGGGAGTCGCCGTGGGCGATATGAGTTAAGGTTAGTTTGGATAATGCAAGTACTGAAGACCTCCTGACTAGCTAGGGGCAACTCCCACCGTGACGGCTCCATCCGAGGCGGGCGCGCCCGCAAACCCCGGTCGCGCGCTCGGCCCGAACTACAAGTGGATCGCGCTCTCCAACACGACGCTCGGCGTGCTGATGGTGACCATCAACCAGTCGATCGTGCTGATCGCGCTGCCCGACATCTTCCGCGGCATCGGGCTCAACCCGCTCGGCGCGGGGAACACCAGCTACCTGCTGTGGATGTTCATGGGCTTCATGGTCGTCTCCGCGGTCCTGGTGGTGTCGTTTGGCCGGCTGGGCGACATGTTCGGCCGGGTCCGGATGTACAACATGGGCTTCGCGATCTTCTCGGTCGCGTCGATCTTCCTGACCATCACCTGGCAGCACGGCGTCGCGGGCGCGCTGTGGCTCATCATCTGGCGGATCGTGCAGGGCATCGGCGGCGCCTTCCTGTTCGCCAACTCGACCGCGATCCTGACCGACGCGTTCCCCGCTAACCGCCGCGGCACCGCCCTCGGCCTGAACTCGATCGCGGCCATCGCCGGCTCGTTCATCGGCCTGATCCTCGGCGGTCTGCTCGGCCCGGCCAACTGGCACCTGGTCTTCCTGATCTCGGCCCCGATCGGCGCCTTCGGCACCGTCTGGGCGTACTTCATGCTGCGCGACACCGGCGTCCGCAAGCACGCGAAGATGGACTGGTGGGGCAACATCCTGTTCGGCGTCGGGCTGATCGCGATCCTGGTCGCCATCACCTACGGCCTGCAGCCGTACGGCACCAGCGCGATGGGCTGGACCAACCCCGAGGTGCTGGCCGGGCTGATCGGCGGCGTCGTCCTGCTCGTCATCTTCGTGTTCGTCGAGCAGCGCGTGGCCGAGCCGCTGTTCCGGATCTCGCTGTTCAAGATCCGGCCGTTCGCGTACGGCAACATCGCGAGCCTGTTCCTCGCCCTGAGCCGCGGCGGCATGCAGTTCATGCTGATCATCTGGCTGCAGGGCATCTGGCTGCCGCTGCACGGCTACAGCTACAGCCAGACGCCGCTGTGGGCGGGGATCTACCTGATCCCGCTGACCATCGGCTTCCTGCTGTCGGCGCCGCTGTCCGGTATCTTGTCCGACCGGCTCGGCGCCAAGATGTTCACCGTCGGCGGGTGCTTGATGGCCGCCGTCACCTTCCTCTTCCTGGCCTTCCTGCCGGTGAACTTCTCGTACTGGGAGTTCGGGCTCATCGTCGCGATCAACGGCTTCGGCACCGGCCTGTTCGCCTCGCCGAACCGGGCCGAGATGATGAACTCGGTCCCGGCCGACGCGCGCGGCGCGGCCGGCGGGATGATCGCCACCTTCATGAACTCGGCCTCGGTGCTGTCCATCGGCATCTTCTTCTCGCTGATGGTCACCGGGCTGGCGAGCAAGCTGCCGCACACGATGTTCGCCGGGCTGACCGCGCAGGGCGTGCCGGCCGCGTCGGCGACGACCATCTCGCACCTGCCGCCGATCGGCGTGCTGTTCTCCGCCTTCCTCGGTTACAACCCGGTCCAGCAGCTGCTCGGGCCGGTGCTGACCCACCTCAACCCGGCTCACGCCGCCTACCTGTCCGGCCGGGTGTTCTTCCCGAACCTGATCACCGCTCCGTTCCACAGCGGCCTGATCATCGCGTTCGGGTTCGCGATCGCGGCCTGCGTGATCGCGGCCATCGCGTCGGCGCTCACCGGCCGAGTGGCCAAGCCGGGCAAGGAACTCCTCGGCGGCGAGCTCGCGGCGGTGGCGGGCGACGCCGGGTTCGAGCCGAGCGAGCTCGTCGTCGACGACGACGCGGTCGAGGACACCCGCCACGGCGTAATCCACGGCACATCGGAAGCAGCGGACAAGCCGGGGAATATCCGGTTAAAATTTCAACAAGCTGGGCGGGCGGCATCCTGCCCCTGAGGCACGTCCGGTGCGGCGCGAGCGCGGCGCTGGATGCGGGTCCTGCAGACGCCGTCCCGCACGCTGGCTGACGCCCCGTGCCGGCACCGTCGGCACGGGGCAGTTCCATGTCAGGGCATGCCCTCCGGTCGCCGCCGGCCGGCGACGGGCAGGTATCCTGCCGGTGAGGAGCGAGTAAACAAAATCTCCGTCGCTCCGCGCAATGGGGTTCGCGGGGATGACGGCCCTGGCAGATATTCGGCGCGAAATCCGAGGAGATGCTTTTTGTGAGCGAGACTTCCCCGGCCGCAGTCGTCATCCTCGCCGCCGGCGAGGGCAAGCGCATGAAGTCCCGCACCCCCAAGGTGCTGCACACGCTGTGCGGCCGCACCTTGCTTGGGCACGCGCTCGCGGCGGCCGACGAGCTTAACCCGGCCCGGCTGGTGGTCGTCGTCGGGCACGGCAGCGAACTGGTCGCGTCGGAGGTGACCGCGGTCACGCCGCAGGCGCGGATCGTCCACCAGGACCAGCAGCTCGGCACCGGGCACGCGGTCCGCATGGTCACCGAGGCGGTCGGCCCCATCCCCGGCACGGTCGTGGTCAGCTACGGCGACATGCCGCTGCTGCGCGGCGAGACGCTGCGCGAGCTCGTCGACCGGCATCACCAGGCGGGCAACGCGGTCACCGTGCTCACCGCGCGGGGCGACGCGGCCGGGTACGGCCGGATCGTCAGGGACGGCGACGGCGCGTTCCTGCGCATCGTCGAGGACCGCGATGCCACGCCCGAGGAGCGGGCCATCGACGAGTACAACTCCGGCTGCTACGCCTTCGACGGGACCCTGCTGGCGGACGCGATCAAGCGGGTGACCACGGACAACGAGCAGCAGCAGGAGTACCTCACCGACGTCGTGGCCATCTTGCGGGGCGACGGCCACCAGGTCGGCACCGTGCTCGCGGCCGACGCGGGCGAGATCGCCGGCGTCAACGACCGGGTGCAGCTGGCGCAGGCGCGGCGGGCGCTCAACGACCGGGTCATCGACGGCTGGATGCTGGCCGGGGTCACCGTCGTCGACCCCGCCTCGACCTGGATCGACGTCACGGTCACGATCGGCCAGGACGCCGAGATCAGCCCGCAGACCCAGCTCCAGGGGGCGACCGTCATCGGCCCGGGCGCCAAGATCGGGCCCGGCTGCCTGCTCGAGGACACCGTCGTCGGCGAGGATGCCGTCGTGCTGCACGCCGTCGGCCGGCAGGCCGAGATCGGGCCGCGGGCCACGGTCGGCCCGTTCGCGTACCTGCGGCCGGGCGCCAGCATCGCCGAGGACGCCCACATCGGCACCTACGTGGAGCTGAAGAAGGCCTCCATCGGCCCCGGGGCGAAGGTACCGCACCTGAGCTACGTGGGCGACGCGACCATCGGGGCCGGGGCCAACATCGGGGCCGGCACGATCTTCGCCAACTACGACGGGGCGGGCAAGAACCACACCACCGTCGGCCAGCACGCGTTCGTCGGCAGCAACACCGTGCTGGTGGCACCGGTCACCGTCGGGGACGGCGCCTACACGGCGGCGGGCTCGGCGATCACCGACGGGGTGCCGGCCGGGGATCTGGGCGTAGCCCGCGGTCGGCAGCACAATTCCGACGGCTGGGTCATCCGCAACCGGGAGGAGACGCGGTCGGCGGAGGCAGCGAAACGGGTCCGTTCGGAAGATCCGGTTTAAAGGCTTTTGTTTTTTTTCGGTTATCAGCGCGGCGTGAGGGAGAGCAGTAGCAGGTGAGCGGTATGACGGCGCCCAGCCAGAAGAAGATGATGCTGTTTGGTGGGCGAGGCTTCCCTGAACTTGCGGCTGAGGTCGCCGACTGCATGGGGGTCGAGCTCGCGCCCTCGAGGCTGTACGACTTCGCCAACGGCGAGATCATGGTGCGGTTCCTCGAGTCGGTGCGCGGCTGCGACGCATTCGTGCTGCAGAGTCACACCGCCCCGATCAACCGGTGGATCATGGAGCAGCTGATCATGGTCGACGCGCTCAAGCGCGCGTCGGCCAAGCGGATCACGGTGGTGATGCCGTTCTTCGGCTACGCCCGGCAGGACAAGAAGAGCGCCGGCCGTGAGCCGATCTCGGCCCGGCTCATCGCCGACCTGTTCGCCACCGCCGGCGCCGACCGGCTGATGGCGGTGGACCTGCACACCGCGCAGATCCAGGGGTTCTTCGACGGGCCGGTTGACCACCTGTTCGCGCTGCCGATCCTGGCGGGGTACCTGGAGAGCAAGCTCAACGTGCGCAACGTGACCGTGGTCGCGCCGGACGCGGGCCGGGTCCGGGTCTGCGAACGCTGGACCGACCGGCTGGGCACGCCGCTCGCGATCATCCACAAGCGGCGCGACCCCGAAGTCGCCAACCAGGTCAAGGTGTTCGAGGTGGTCGGCCATGTCGTCGGCCGGACCTGCATCCTGGTGGACGACATGATCGATACCGGCGGGACGATCGCGAAGGCGGCGGACGCACTGTTCGAGCAGGGCGCCGAGCGGGTGATCGTGGCGGCGACGCACGGGGTGCTGTCCGGCCCGGCCGTCGACATCCTCAAGAACTCGCGGATCAGCGAGGTGGTCATCACCAACACGCTGCCGGTCGCGCAGGAGAAGACGTTCGACAAGCTGACCGTGCTCTCCATCGCCCCGCTGCTCGCCCGCGCGATCAACGAGGTATTCAACGACGGCTCGGTAACCAGCCTCTTCGACGGGCAGAGCTAGCCAGCCCCCCCGTCCCGCCATTCCCCGGATTGGCGGGACGGGGGGCTTTTCGATGGTCGGGACCGGCCACCCCTCGGTCCCGACCACCAGCTCTGGTGCCGTCCTGCGTCGCCCGGCTCGTGCTTCCACGGTCCGTGCGGCCCCTGCTGCTTTCCGGCGCTGAGATGAGCATCGCAGGCAGCGATTGAGCGGCGATTAAGCCAATTTCCCCGACCCGCTACCCTCCGCACTTGACCCGATGCAAGCGAGTCAATCGTGCCGTGTCCGATTTACGGTGCGCTTAAGTCGTGATTAAGTGGGTGACGACAACAGCCCGGAGTTCCATCCGAGGCGCCTAATTACCGGCTGGCGATGCTTGCCTAGCCGGCCTTTGCCGTTTACCCCGATGCGGAGGAGAGCGTGCGTTCGGACGGGCTGGCCTGATGCGCTTTCGCATCCTGGGGCACCTCGAGGTGCTGGGCCCAGACGGCTGGACGGCGATCAGCGCCGCCAAGTGGCGGTTGCTGCTGGCCTGCCTGCTCGTGCGGCCCGGCCAGCTCGTGTCGACCGAGAGCCTGATCTTCGAGTTGTGGGGCGAAAGCCCGCCGAGCACGGCCAACAACATGGTCAGCATCTACGTGCACCGGTTGCGCAAGGAGGTCATCGGCGACGCGGAGGGACGGCTCCTCGTCCGCCGGGCGCCCGGCTACCTGCTGCGGGTGGCGCCGGGCGATGTTGACATTCAGGTGTTCGAAGCGCTCGTCGGCCAGGGCCGGTCCGAGCTGGCGGCCGGACGAGAGGACCGTGCGGCCGAGCTGCTTGGCGAGGCGCTCGGGTTGTGGCGGGGGCCGCTGCTGGCCGACGTCCCGATGTCCCCGGCGCTTGCCACCGCCGCCGAGCGGGCGACCGAGCTCTGGCTCGACGCGACCGAGCTGCGCGTTGAGGCGGACCTCGCCTGCGGCCGGGCGGCCCAGCTGGTGGCGGAGCTACGCGGCCTGGCGGGGGACCATCCCATGCGGGAGCGGCTGTGGGCGCTGCTGATGCGGGCTCTCGACGAGGCCGGGCGGCGGGCCGAGGCGTTTGAGGCGTACGCGCTGGCGCGCCGGACGATCGCCGAGGAGCTCGGCGTGGAGCCCGGAAGCGAGCTCCAGCGGCTGTACGCCGAGCTGCTGGCGGCGGATGCGTCCTCGGCGGCCGTGTCCGGATCGCTGACGTCGACCGGCGGGGCGCGGCGCCCGCCCGCCGTTCCGCGCGGTCCCGGTCCGGCCGACGCAGCGACTTCGGGCAACAGCAGGGCAGACGCCGGCCGAACGACGACGTCGCCTGACGCCGCCGGCGCGCTGGGTCAGACCACCGCGGCCGGCCCGGACGCCGATGCCGATGCCGACGTTGACGCGGCCGGCGGCGGCATTGCGTCGTCGCGGGCCGATTCGCCTGGCTCGATCGCGATCGGCACCATCGCCGACCCTGGTTCGCCCGCGGCCGTCGCCCCGGACCGGCCGGGCGTGCCAGCTGCTGCTCCTGGATCGGGGCCGGTCATTCCGCGCCCCACTCAGCTCCCGACCGACATCGGGGACTTCACCGGCCGCGAGACGCCCGTCGAGCAGTTGTGCGCGCTGCTGCTCGGCGCGGACGCGACGAGCAATCCGGGCGCGGTGCCCATCGCCGTGGTGAACGGCGCGGGCGGGCTAGGCAAGACCACGCTCGCCGTGCACGCCGCCCACCGGGTCCGCGCGCAGTTCCCTGACGGCCAGCTCTACGTCGACCTGCTCGGGGCGAGCGCGCAGCCGGCCCAGCCGGGCGAGGTGCTGGCCCGGTTCCTCCGCGATCTCGGCCTGGAAGGGGACAAGGTCCCGGCGCACGACGACGAGCGGGCGGCGCTCTACCGGACCCGGCTGACCGGCCGCCGGGTGCTCATCCTGCTCGACAACGCCCGGGACGCGGCCCAGGTCCGCCAGCTGCTGCCCGGCAGCTCGTCGTGCGCCGTCCTGGTGACCACCAGGAACCGAACCCCGGACCTGGTGAGCACCCGGTTCGTCGACCTCAACGTGCTCGAGGACAGCGAGGCGCTGGCCCTGTTCTCCCGGGTGATCGGCCCGGACCGGGCCGCGGCGGAGCCGGACGCCACCGCCGAGGTGCTCGTCGCCTGCGCCGGATTGCCGCTGGCGATCAGGATCTGCGCGGCGCGGCTGGCGGCGCGCAGGCAGTGGCGGGTCGGGACGCTGGCGGCCAGGCTCCGCAACGAGCACCGCCGACTCGACGAGCTCAGCATCGGCGACCTCGCCGTCCGGGCGTCGTTCCAGGTCAGCTACGACAGCCTCAGATCGCCCGGCCGGGGCATCGATCCGGCCCGGGTGTTCCGGCTGCTCGGGCTGTGGCAGGGGTCGTCGATCAGCCTGGCGGCCGCCTCGGCGCTGGTCGGGGCGGCGGAAGACGACACCGCGGACGCGCTTGAGACCCTGGTCGACGCCAACCTGCTCGAGTCGCCCGCCCCGGACTGGTACCGCTTCCACGACCTGCTACGGGTCTACGCCACCGAGCGAGCCGAGGCGGAGGAGGACGACTCCGCTCGCGGCGAGGCGGTGGGAAGGCTGCTGCGCTGGTACCTGGACACGGCCGAAGCCGCCGCCGACGCGGTATCGCCGGGCCGTTACCTGGTGCCGCGCGAGGCGGCGGCCGCAGACTGCCCACCGCTCGAGTTCGCCGGCATCGAGGACGCCCTGGCCTGGTACGGGGATGAGCGGGCCAATGTGGTCATCGCCACCCGCCAGGCCGCCGCGACGGGTCTGCACGATGTCGCCTGGCGACTGCCGCCGACCCTGTTCCCCGTTTTCAACCGGTGGAATAACTGGGCCGACTGCGTGACCACCCACCGGGTGGCGGCGGGCAGCGCCCGCACGGCCGAGGATCGGCTCGGCGAGGCCTGGGTCCTGAACCAGCTCGGCTTCGCGCTGACAAAGCTGCACCAGCCCGAGGCGTTCGGCCATCTTGAGCGCGCGCTGGGGATCCGGCGGGAGTTCGGCGACACGCTCGGGGAAGCGCAGACCGCGATCGCGCTCGGCGAGGCCCATCGGAGCATGGAGGGGCCAGGGGAGGCGGCGCTCGCCAATGTGCGGCGCGCGGTGGATCTGCTGCGGCCGCTGGGCGCGTCGTCGCTTCTCGGCGTCGCGATGAACAACCTGGGCGACCTTTACTACGGGCTTGGCGACCTGGATTCCGCGGCCAAGTGCTTTGCCGAGTCCCGCGACATGGGCGGGCATTCCGAGGGATTCGCGCTCGACGGTCTCGGCTGCGTCTACCGCGATCTGCGCCGGCCTGACGACGCGATTGCCAGTTTCGGCGAGTCGGTTCTCAAGCACCGGGCATCCGGACAGCTTCGGGCCGAGGCGAGGGCGCTGAAGCACCTAGGCGAGGCGCGCGGTGAGATCGGTCGCACGGCCGCTGCGCGGGAGGCGCTGACCAGGGCAGTAGAGATATTCGAGCAGGTCGCCGATCAACCCGAGGCGACGGAAACGGCCACGCTGCTCGCTTCGCTGGCCGAAGATTAACGGCCACCGTCTCCCGGCATTTGCGCTATTAACGGCGTACGACATCGCTAAGATCGCGGCGCGGGCTCACCCACCATATTCCTTTTTTACAGGGAATTGACGGCTCCCGACGCTCGTCGCGGCGGGGTTTTGGGAAAGGACGGGAAACAATGAGTGAAGTGCTACCTGAGGACGCTGCGGCTCCCGAGGACGCGGCTGCCCCTGAGGACGCGGCTGCCCCTGAGGACGCGGCGGCGCCGGAGGACGCTGCTGCGCCTGAGGATGCGGCTGCCCCTGAGGACGCTGCGGCGCCGGAGGATGCGGCTGCCCCTGAGGATGCTGCCGCGCCGGAGGACGCCGCGGCTCCCGAGGACGCGGCTGCGCCCGAGGCCGACCAAGCCTGAAATCACGCGCCGGCCAGCGAACTGACCCTTGACGTGCGTGCGGATGCGAAATGCTCGCAGCCGCGCGCACGTTGTTTGCCGGCTAGACTCGCGACGCGCATCCATGTACCCGTATGAGGAGTGACTGACCGTGCCTGAGGTCCGTATCGAAGCCGAGCCGCGCACCGAGTTCGGCAAAGGCGCGTCCCGCGCCATCCGCCGCGAAGGTCGTGTGCCCGCTGTCATGTACGGGCACGGCGCGGAGAACCGCCACTTCACGCTGCCCGAGCACGAGCTCATGCTCGCGCTGAAGACCCCCAACGCGCTGATCCGGGTCGAGGGCCTGTCCGGCCGGGCCACGCTCGCGCTGCCGAAGGCGGTGCAGCGGCACGCGATCAAGGGCGTGATCGAGCACGTCGACCTCATCGAGGTCCGCAGCGGCGAGAAGGTCACGGTTGAAATCCCGATCCGGGTGACCGGCGAGGTGTTCTCCGGTGGCATTCTCGACCAGCAGATGGTTCAGCTTTCCGTCGAGGCGGAGGCCACCCACCTCCCCGACGGCGTCGACGTCGACGTCGAGGGCGCGGAGATCGGCACCCAGGTGTTCGCCAAGGACCTCACGCTGCCGAAGGGCACCACCCTCGCGGGCGACCCCGAGGCGCTGGTCCTGCACGTGATCGAGCCGCGGAGCCAGGCGCAGTTCGACGAGGAGATCGGCGAGGGCGGCGAGGAGACCGCGACCCCGGTTGAGGTCCCGCCGGCGCCGGGCACGGCCGAGGCGGCCGAGTAATAGCAGCCGTGAGCTGACGGGGAGCCGCGCCGCGCAGGTCGCGGCTCCCCGTCGCCGCGTTGGAGCTCTCTCATATGGCGGACGACCGGTGGATCATCGTCGGGCTCGGCAACCCCGGCCCTGAGTACGCGGGCACCAGGCACAACGTCGGCCAGATGGTGCTGGCGCTGCTGGCCGATCGGATGGGCGCGCGCTTCAAGTCGCACCGCACCCGCAATGACATCGCGGAGGGCCGCCTGGCCGGCCAGCCCGCGACGCTGGCGCGCCCGCACTCGTACATGAACCTGTCGGGCGGCCCGGTTGCCGCGCTGCTCGGGTTTTACAAGGTCCCGCCCGACCGGACCGTGGTTCTGCACGACGAGCTCGACGTCCCCTTCGGCGGGGTCCGCCTGAAGCTAGGCGGCGGCGACAACGGCCATAACGGACTGCGCTCGATCACCGCCTCCCTCGGCACCCGTGACTACTACCGGGTCCGGTTCGGCATCGGCCGCCCGCCCGGCCGGATGGACGCGGCGAACTTCGTGCTCAGGGACTTCTCCGCCGCCGAGCGGAAGGAACTCCCGTTCGCCCTTGATCGCTGCGCCGACGCGGTCGAGACCTTGATCACCAAGGGCCTGACCGAGGCCCAGAACCTCTACCACATCGGTCCGCCCGAGTAATCCGCGCGATTCCCGCGACCGCCTCGGTTTGAGGAGGTCTTCCGCTCTAGGTAGCCTCTGCTGAGGCGCCCGACGCCGTTAGCGCGTATCGGACCAGCAGGAGGAGCCCCCGCTTGACCACAGCCGACGACCACGCGCTCGCGCACGACCTCGCGGAGCGGGCCGGCCGCCTGCTACTGGAGCTGCGCGCCCGAGGCGGAGACCCGGCCGCGCTCAAAGACGCGGGCGACCGCTCCTCCCACGAGTTCCTCATGGCCGAGCTAGCCAAGGCCAGACCCGAAGAAGCCGTCCTGTCCGAAGAGGGCCTCGACAACAAGGGCCGCCTAACCGCCGACCGAGTCTGGATCGTCGACCCCCTAGACGGCACCCGCGAGTTCGGCGAACCCCCCCGCACCGACTGGGCCGTCCACGTCGCCCTGTGGGAGCGCCGCGCCGCCCAAGCCGAAGGCGAAGGCGAGGCAGGCGCCGTCCGCAATGCCGGCCAAGCCGGCGAGCTAACCGCGGGAGCGGTCGCCCTCCCCGCCCAGAACATCACCCTCTCCACCCGAGATGCCGCGAAGCGCCCGGACCGGAGGGGAGATTCCCGCCGACCTTCCGAAGGAGTGTCGGCGGAAATCTTCCCCTCCACGTCCGGCGCGCAGCGCCCCCTCCGGATGGTCGTCAGCCGAACGAGAGCGTCTCAGTTGGTCAAGGACGTAGCAGCAATCCTCAACGCAGACCTCGTACCCTGCGGCTCAGCCGGCGCCAAGGCGGCTACGGTCATCCAGGGCGAGAACGACGTCTACCTACACTCCGGCGGATTCTACGAGTGGGACACCGCCGCCCCGGTCGCGGTCGCCCGCGCAGCCGGCCTGCACGTCTCGCGCATCGACGGCAGCGATGTCGCCTACAACCAGGACAGCCCCTACTTGCCGGATATCCTAGTTTGCCGGCCCGCAATTGCTGGCCTGCTGCTCAATGCCATCAGGGAAGCGACGCATGCGATCTGATTACCTCCTGTCCCAGCTGGACGTGCTCGAGGCCGAGTCCATCCACATCATGCGCGAGGTGGCCGCTGAGTTCGAGCGGCCCGCGCTGCTGTTCTCTGGCGGCAAGGACTCAATCGTCATGCTGGCGCTGGCCGAGAAGGCGTTCCGCCCGGCCAACATCCCGTTCCCGGTCATGCACATCGACACCGGGCACAACTTCCCCGAGGTAATCGACTTCCGCGACCGGCGGGCGGCCGAGCTCAACGTCCGGCTGGTCGTCGCCAGCGTCCAGGAGTCGATCGACGCGGGCCGCGCGATCGAGGAGACCGGCCGCTGGGTCAGCAGGAACCGGCTGCAGACCGTGACCCTGCTCGACGCGATCGAGGAGAACCGGTTTGACGCGCTCTTCGGCGGCGCCCGCCGCGACGAGGAGAAGGCGCGGGCCAAGGAGCGGGTCTTCTCCTTCCGCGACGAGTTCGGCCAGTGGGACCCGAAGAACCAGCGCCCCGAGCTGTGGAACCTCTACAACGCGCGGATCAAGCGGGGCGAGCACATCCGGGTGTTCCCGCTGTCGAACTGGACCGAGCTCGACATCTGGGATTACATCGAGCGGGAGAACTTGGAGATCCCGTCCATCTACTACGCGCACGAGCGGCTGGTGTTCGAGCGCGACGGCATCCTGCTGGCCGACAACGAGTTCCTGACCAGGACCGAGGACGAGCAGCCGTTCACCGCCACGGTCCGGTACCGGACGGTCGGCGACATGACCATCACCGGCGCGGTCGTGTCGAGCGCCGCCACCGTGGCGGAAGTGATCACGGAGGTGGCCGCCACCCGGGTCACCGAGCGCGGCGCGACCCGCGCCGACGACCGGGTGACCGAGGCAGCGATGGAAGACCGCAAGCGGGAAGGCTACTTCTAAGAATGCCTTTCTTTTGCCCTGCTTGGGCGACCAGCGACCATCACGACGCCAAAAGAAAGGTGTTCTAAATGGACATCTTGCGATTCGCCACCGCGGGCTCGGTCGACGACGGCAAGTCGACCCTGATCGGGCGGCTGCTGTTCGACTCCAAGGCCATCTTTGAGGACCAGCTGGCCGCGGTCGAGCGCACCTCGAGGGACCGCGGCGAGGAGGGCACCAACCTCGCCCTGCTGACCGACGGCCTGCGGGCCGAGCGCGAGCAGGGCATCACGATCGACGTCGCCTACCGGTACTTCGCGACGCCGCGGCGGAAGTTCATCATCGCCGACACCCCCGGCCACATCCAGTACACGCGGAACATGGTGACCGGCGCCTCCACCGCCGACCTCGCCATCATCCTGGTCGACGCGCGCAACGGCCTGACCGAGCAGTCGAGACGGCACGCCTTCCTCACCACCCTGCTGCGGGTGCCGCACCTGGTACTCGCGGTGAACAAAATGGACCTGGTCGGCTACGACCAGAGCGTCTTCGAGGAGATCTGCGCCGAGTTCAGCAAGTTCGCGACCAAGCTCGAGGTCCAGGACCTCACCTTCATCCCGATCTCCGCGCTCAACGGCGACAACGTCGTGGACCGCAGCGCGAACATGCCCTGGTACGACGGCCCGTCGCTGCTGCACCACCTGGAGCACCTGCACATCGCCTCGGACCGGAACCTCATCGACGTCCGCTTCCCGGTCCAGTACGTGATCCGCCCGCACGCCTCCAGCGACCCCGAGCTGCACGACTACCGCGGCTACGCGGGCCAGGTCGCGGGGGGCGTGCTCAAGCCGGGCGACGAGGTGCTGCACATGCCGTCCGGCTTCAGCACCCGGATCAAGCGGATCGAGCTGGCCGGCCAGGAGGTCGAGGAGGCGTTCCCGCCGATGTCGGTCACGCTGCTGCTCGACGACGACGTGGACATCTCCCGCGGCGACCTCATCTGCCGCCCGAACAACCGGCCTGCCGCCGCCCAGGACATCGAGGGCATGGTCTGCTGGATGTCGGCCGAGCGGCCGCTGGCGCCGCGATCGCGGCTGGTCGTCAAGCACACCACCCGCACCGTCAAGGCCATCGTCACCGACCTGAATTACCGGATCGACGTGAACACGCTGCACCGGGACGAGACCGCCACCCAGCTCGGGCTGAACGAGATCGGCCGGGTCCGGATGCGGCTGACCCAGCCGGTCTTCGCCGACCCGTACTCGCGTAATCGGCTCACCGGCGGCATGATCTTGATCGACGAGGCCACTAATACCACCGTCGGCACCGTCATGATCACCGACGCTCGCTAGCAGGCAGCAAGGCGGCCAGCAAGAAGGATGGTTCCGTGATGGCGGACGCGCACTCCCCGTTCGATGACCTGGACGACTACGTAGCCATCCCGCGGATGACCGGCCTGCGGCTGTCGCCCGACGGCAGCTGGCTGGCGGCCACCGTCCAGTCGCTCAGCCCGGACAAGAAGAAATACGTCACCAGCATCTGGCGGATCGACGCGGCGGGCGGGCGGCCAGCCCGGCTCACCCGGTCGGCCGACGGCGAGGGCAGCCCGCGGTTCCTGCCCGACGGCACGCTGCTGTTCGTCTCCAAGCGAGCCGACCCCGACGCGGCCGACGGCGACGAGAGCGCGGAGAAGCCGGCGCTGTGGCGGCTGCCCGCCCACGGCGGCGAGGCGAGCCTCGTCGTCAGCCTGCCGGGCGGCGTCGCGGGGGTGGAAACGGCGTCGAACTCGCCCGCGATGCTGCTCACCGGCGAGGCCCTGCCGGGTGACGCGGCCGAGGACGAGAAGCGGCGGCAGGCGCGCAAGGACGCCGGGGTTTCCGCGCTCTTGCACGAGACACTGCCGGTGCGCTACTGGGATCATGACCTCGGCCCCGACGACCCGCGTCTGTTCGCCTTCGAAGGCGCCGGGGAACCCGCGCCGCGCGACCTGACCCCGGACGCCGGCCGGGCCCTGTCCGAGCAGGCGGCCGCGCTCAGCCCGGACGGCACGACGGTGGCGTCCGGCTGGTGGCAGTGGCGGGACGGGGTGCAGGCGCACTCGGAACTGGTCACCATCGACCTGGCCAGCGGCAGCCGGACCGTGATCTCGGCCGACGGCGAGTTCGACTACGGCGACCCGGCGTTCGCCCCCGACGGCGAGCGGATCGCCTGCGTGCGCGGGGAGCACGAAACCCCGGAACGGCCGGGCGACAGCACCCTGGTGCTGTTTCCCGGCGGGACCGACCTGCTGCCGGGGTTCGACCGCTGGCCGTCGGAGCCGTCCTGGGACCCGGCTGGCAACTTCGTCTACTTCACCGCCGATGACAACGGCCGCAGGCCGGTGTTCGCGGTCGACGTCGCCAGCGGTGACGTCAGCCGCCTGACCGCCGACGACGCGCACTACACGAACGTCCAGGTCGCTCCGGACGGCACCGCCCTGTACGCGCTGCGGGACGCCATCGGCGAGCCGCCCGCTCCGGTCAGGATCGACCGGACGAGCGGGGAAGTCATCCGGCTGCAGGCCCCGGCCGACGCGCCCCGGCTGCCCGGGCGGGTGACCGAGGTGACCGCGACGGCCGACGACGGCCACCCGCTGCGCGGCTGGCTGGTGCTGCCGGACGAGGCCACCGCCGAGCGCCCGGCGCCGCTGCTGCTGTGGGTCCACGGCGGTCCCATGTCCAGCTGGAACGGCTGGCAGTGGCGATGGAACCCATGGCTGGCGGCCGCCCGCGGCTACGCGGTGCTGCTGCCCGACCCGGCTCTGTCCACCGGTTACGGGCTTGACTTCATCGCCCGCGGCTACACGGGCTGGGGCCCTCGGCCGTACGCCGACATCATCGCCATCACCGACGCGGTCGAGGCCAGGGCCGACATCGACGCGGACCGGACGGCGATGATGGGCGGCTCCTACGGCGGCTACATGGCGAACTGGATCGCCGGGCACACCGGCCGGTTCCGGGCGATCGTGAGTCACGCCGGACTATGGGCGCTTGACCAGATGTTCGGCACCACCGACGCGCCGCAGTTCTGGCGGCGCGAGTTCGGCGCCCCGCTGGCCGATAACCGCAAGTACGCCGACAACACGCCGCATGTGCATATCGACCAGATCACCACGCCGATGCTGGTGATTCACGGCGACCGCGACTACCGGGTGCCGGTGGGCGAGGCGCTGCGGCTGTGGTCGGACCTTAAACTGCACGGCAAGGAGGGCAAGTTCCTCTACTTCCCGGACGAGAACCACTGGATACTCAAGCCGGGCAACGTCCGGGCCTGGTACCAGACGGTCTTCGCGTTCCTCGGCCAGCACGTGCTGGGCGAACCCTGGGCGCGCCCCGACCTGCTATAGCGTGGGCGCATGACGCGCGCTGATCTTGACAAGAAGCCCGCCGAGGTGGCGGCGATGTTCGACGCCCTGGCCGGCCGGTACGACCTGATGAACGACGTGCTGTCAATGGGGCAGGTTCGGTTGTGGCGCAAGAGCGTGCAGCGCATCCTGCGGGTCGGTCCCGGCGATCGGGTGCTCGACCTCGCGGCCGGCACCGGGACCTCGTCGGTATCCTTCGCCGCCTCCGGCGCCGAGGTGGTGGCCTGTGACTTTTCCCTCGGCATGCTGCAGGCGGGCCAGACCCGGCTCGCCCAGAGCGACCCGCTGCAGGCCAAGACCAGGGGCCGGGTCGCCTTCGCCGCGGGCGACGCGCTCAACCTGCCGTTCCGCGACGGCACGTTCGACGCGGTGACGATCTCGTTCGGCCTCAGGAACGTGCACGGGACCCGCGACGCGCTGGCCGAGATGCGCCGGGTGACCCGGCCGGGCGGGCGACTGGTGGTATGCGAGTTCAGCACGATCACGGTCGAACCCCTCGATACGCTCTACCGGCGCTATCTGACCGGCGTGCTTCCGGCGATCGCCCGGCGCGCGGCGCGCAACCCCGAGGCGTACGAGTACCTCAGCGAGTCGATCAAGGACTGGCCCGCGCAGCGGGAGCTGGCGGACGTGATCCGGGCGGCCGGCTGGTCGGCGGTCAAGTGGCGCGACCTGTCCCTCGGCGTGGTGTCGATCCACGTCGGCCGGAACCCGTAGTGCGGGCCTGAAGCGGGGCCCGCTAGGGTAGGGCCGTGCAAAGCCCCGAACAGGGCGGGATTAAACTAACGGCAAAGAATTTGTGAAGCCGTTCACAAGAAACCCAGGATTTGATCAAGTGACCGTGCACGTAACCGACGCCACCGCCCCCGGCAGTAAGGGCGGTCGCCCGGCCGTACTCAGGGACCACGACGCCGACGTGATCGTGGTCGGCGCAGGCCCGTCGGGTTCCACCGCCGCCTACTACCTGGCGCAGGCCGGACTCAACGTGCTGCTGCTGGAGAAGTCCCGGTTCCCGAGGGACAAGGTGTGCGGCGACGGGCTCACCCCGCGCGCGGTCAAGTCGCTGGTGGCGATGGGCATCGACGTCAGCGAGGAAGCAGGCTGGCTGCGCAACAAGGGCCTGCGCGTGATCGGCGGCGGCCTGCGGCTCGAGCTGCCGTGGCCGGAGCTGTCCAGCTACCCGGGCTACGGCCTGGTCCGCACCCGCGCGTCGCTCGACGAGCAGCTGGCCCGCCGGGCCGAGGCGGCCGGCGCCAAGCTGGTCGAGGGCGCCAACGTCACCGGCCCGCTGCTCGACGACGGCGGCCAGATCATCGGCGTCACGGTCGAGGCCGACGACGCAGAAAAGTCAAATTCAACTGACTCTGATCTCGAACGGTCCGTTGCTCCGCCCCAGACGTTCCGCGCTCGCGTGGTCGTCGCGGCGGACGGGAACTCATCGCGCCTGTCGGTCGCGATGGGCCTGCGCAAGCGGGACGACCGGCCGCTCGGCGTCGCCGTCCGGACCTACTACACGTCGCCCCGGCACGACGACGACTACCTCGAGTCGTGGCTCGACCTGTGGGACGGCGACCGGCTGCTGCCCGGCTACGGCTGGATCTTCGGCATGGGCGACGGAACCTCCAACGTCGGCCTCGGGCTGCTGAACACCTCGACCGCGTTCGGCAACACCGACTACCGGGCGCTGCTGAAGCGGTGGCTGCGCTCGATGCCCGAGGAGTGGGGCTACGTCGAGGAGAACCGCACCGAGCCGGTGCGCGGGGCCGCGCTCCCGATGGGGTTCAACCGCACGCCGCACTACTACCGGGGGCTGCTGCTGGCCGGCGACGCGGCCGGCATGGTGAACCCGTTCAACGGCGAGGGCATCGCCTACGCGATGGAGTCGGGCGAGATCCTGGCCCGCGTGGTCGCCCAGGCCCTGGCCAGGCCGACCGCCGCGGAGACGGAGCGGGTGCTGCGCAGCTACCCGGACGCGCTGCAGGACGCCTACGGCCGCTACTACACCCTCGGCCGGGTCTTCGTCGAGCTGATCGGCCGTCCCAAGCTGATGCGGTACGCGACCAGCGCGGGCATGTCGAAGCCGGCCCTGATGCGCTTTGCCCTTAAGCTCATGGCCAACCTCAGCGAACCCCGCGGCGGCGACGCCGGCGACCGGCTGATCAACGCCATAACCCGACTCGCACCCAGCTCCAGGTGACAGGTGACGCGATGCCTAGGATGAATGACCACAGGAAGGGGGCGAAATCGCCATGTTGAAGCCATACATCCCGATTCTGGTGCTCGCCTTGCTCGGACTCGGCTTCGCCGCGTTCTCGGTCGCGATGGGGACCTACGTCGCGGGACCGAAGCGGTGGAACAAGGCCAAGATGGAGGCCTACGAGTGCGGCATCGAGCCGACCCCGATCCCGTTCGGCGGCGTCAAGATCCCGGTCAGGTTCTACGTGACCGCGATGCTGTTCATCGTCTTCGACATCGAGATCGTCTTCCTTTACCCGTGGGCGGTGACCTTCGGCAAGCTGGGCGCGTTCGGCCTGGTCGAGATGGTGACCTTCGTACTTACGGTGCTGATCGCGTACGCCTACGTATGGCGGCGCGGCGGCCTGGAATGGGACTAGAGCGTCATGGGCATTGAGGAGAAGCTGCCGAGCGGCGTCCTGCTGACTTCGGTGGAGAAGATCGCCGGGTGGGCGCGGGCCCGCTCGGTCTGGCCGGCCACGTTCGGCCTCGCCTGCTGCGCGATCGAGCTGATGATGACCGGCGGCCCGCGGCACGACCTGGCCCGGTTCGGCATGGAGAAGACCGGGTCGACGCCGCGCGAGGCCGACCTGATGATCGTCGCCGGGCGGGTCAGCCAGAAGATGGCGCCGGTCCTGCGGCAGATCTACGACCAGATGCCCGAGCCCAAGTGGGTGATCTCGATGGGCGTCTGCGCGTCAAGCGGCGGCATGTTCAACAACTACGCGATCGTGCAGGGCGTCGATCACATCGTGCCGGTCGACATTTACCTGCCCGGCTGCCCGCCGCGGCCGGAGATGCTGATGGACTCGATCTTCAAGCTGCACGACAAGATCCTGAACTCCAAGCTCGGGCCGGACCGCGACGAGGAGATCACCGAGCTCGAACAGGCGCGGCTGAACATGCTCCCGCTGCGGGTCAACGCCGGGATCAACGACATCGGGAGCGAACTGTGACGACCCCCCCGGAGGGCGCGCCTGGCGGCACGCCCGGGGGCGTGCCCGACAGCACGTCCAAGCCGTCGGACGCGCAGTTGCCAGGCAAGGAGCCCCCAGCCGGGGAGCCCGCAGGGGAGCCGACCGCGGACGACCAGCTGAGCCTGCCCGCCCGGCGCGGCGAGGAGCGCCTCGAGGAGCCGGTGGCGCGCACCGGCATGTTCGGCGTGACGACGACCGGCGACACGTCCGGCTACGGGCGGCTGGTGGTCCACCAGCCGCCGCTGCCGGCCGCCGAGCCCCCGTACGGCAGCTATTTCGACCTGATCGCGCAGGGACTGGGCAGCGCCCTGCAGGCCGACGGGGTCGACTTCGGCGACGCGGTCGAGCGGGTCACCACCGACTTCGGCGAGCTGACCTTCTACCTGCGCCGCGTGCACCTGCTCGCGGTGATGGACAAGCTGCTGCACGACCCGGCCCTCCGGTTCGAGATCTTCGGCGGCGTGTCCGGCGTGCACTACCCGGCCGACCGGGGGCGTGAACTGCACGCGGTGTACCACCTGGTGTCGATCACGCACAACCGGCGCGTCCGGCTCGAGGTGGCGGCGCCCGACGCGGACCCGCACATCCCGTCGGTGACCAGCGTCTACCCCGCCGCCAACTGGCACGAGCGGGAGACCTGGGACTTCTTCGGCATCATCTTCGACGGGCACCCCGCGCTGACCCGGATCGAGATGCCGGACGACTGGCCGGGCCATCCGCAGCGCAAGGACTACCCGCTCGGCGGCATCCCCGTCGAGTACCGCGGCACCAAGGTGCCGCCGCCGGACGAAAGGAGGTCGTACTCGTGAGCACCGACACCCACGCGACCCCGGGCGCGACCGACGCGGAAGCGGACGCGACCGAGGGCCGGGTCTACAACGTTTCCGGCGGTGACTGGGACGAGATCGTCACCGAGGACAGCGAGCGCGGCTTCAACGAGCAGATCGTCGTCAACATGGGCCCGCAGCACCCGTCCACGCACGGCGTGCTCCGGCTGATCCTCACCCTCGAGGGCGAGACCGTCACCGATGCCCGCGCGTCGATCGGCTACCTGCACACCGGCATCGAGAAGTCGATGGAGTACCGGACGTGGACGCAGGGCACCACGTTCATCACCCGCGCCGACTACCTGACGCCGCTGTTCAACGAGGCGACGTACTGCCTCGGGGTCGAGCGGCTGCTCGGCGTCGAGGACAAGGTGCCCGAGCGGGCCCAGATCATTCGCGTGCTGATGCTCGAGCTGAACCGGATCTCGTCCCACCTGGGCGGGATCGGGCCCTTCGGCCTCGAGCTCGGGGCGACGACGATCTTCCTGCAGGGCGTCCGCATGCGGGAGAACGTGCTCGACCTGTTCGAGCTGATCACCGGCCTGCGGATGAACCACGCGTTCATCCGCCCCGGCGGCGTCGCCCAGGACCTGCCGGCCGGCGGGCTCGAGGCGATCCGCGACTTCCTCCGCAAGGCCCCCGCCTGGATCACCGACCTGCGCAAGCTGATCGACTCGAACCCGGTGTTCATCGCCAGGACCAAGGGCATCGCCTACCTCGACCTCGAGGGGTGCATGGCCCTCGGCGTGACCGGGCCGATCCTGCGCGCCACCGGGCTGCCCTGGGACCTGCGCAAGTCGCAGCCGGTGATGGGCTACGAGACCTACGAGTTCGACGTCCCGACGGTCGACACCTGCGACACCTACGGCCGCTACCAGATCCGGATGCTCGAGATCGAGCAGTCGCTGCGGATCGTCCGGCAGTGCGTGGACCGGCTGGCCGACCGGGCCGGCGTCGCCAACGACCCGTGGATGATCCAGGACGCCAAGATCGGCTGGCCGGCCAGGCTGTCGCTCGGCCCGGACGGCCTGGGCCCGTCGCCCGAGCACATCGCGCACATCATGGGCCAGTCCATGGAGGCCCTCATCCACCACTTCAAGCTGGTGACCGAGGGGTTCCGGGTGCCGGCCGGCCAGGCCTACGTGGCGATCGAGTCGCCCAAGGGCGAGCTCGGCTGCCACGTGGTCAGCGACGGCGGCACCAGGCCGTACCGCGCGCACCTGCGCGACCCCTCGTTCCACCACATGCAGGCCGTCTCCGTGATGTGCGAAGGCGGCCTCCTCGCCGACGTGATCCCCGCGATCGCGTCGATCGACCCGGTGATTGGAGGCGTAGACAGATAATGCCGTTCAGCACGGAAACCCTCATTCGACTGAGGGAGGACGCCACCGAGATCATCGGCCGCTACCCCCAGGCACGGTCGGCGCTGCTGCCGCTGCTCTACCTCGTGCAGGCGGAGGAGGGGTACGTCTCCGACGACGGGATGGCGTTCTGCGCCGAGGTACTCGGCATCACCCAGACCGAAGTGCGCGGCGTTGCGACCTTCTACACCATGTACAAGCACGAGCCCGCGGCCGAATATCAGGTCGGAGTGTGCATCAACACCACCTGCGCGATCATGGGCGGTGACCAGATCTACGCCGAGCTCGCCGAGCACGTGGCCGGCCGCCCGGACGCTGGCGCCGACGAGCCGCACGGCGACCCGCTCGCTATCGGTCGCCACGGCGACGCCAACAACACGCAGGGCCACGCCGGCCATAGCGACATCAAGTCGCCGGACGGCAAGGTCGCCGTCGAGCGCCTGGAATGCAACGCGGCCTGCGATTACGCCCCGGTGGTGATGGTCAACTGGGAGTTCTTCGACAATCAGACCCCGCAGTCGGCCAAGCAGCTCGTCGACGACCTGCGGTCGGGCGCCCACGTCGCGCCGACCCGGGGCCCGAATCGGCTGTGCACGTGGAAGCAGGCCAACCGAATCCTGGCCGGCTACGGCGACGGCCTGGCGGCCGAGGGCCCGTCGGCCGGGCACGCCAGTCTCGTCGGTCTCAAGCTGGCCAAGGAACGCGGCTGGCGGGCACCCGCCCCCAAGGGTTCCGAGGAGTCGTCCTCCCAGGCTGGCAAGGAGTCTTCATGACCGACACGTTGACCCCGGTTCTCACGGCGATCTGGGACCAGCCGGATTCGTTCACGATTGAGGGCTACCGCCGGAACCACGGATACGAGGCGCTGCCGAAGGCCCTCGCCATGGCGCCGGACGATGTGATCGCGGCGGTGAAGGCGGGGTCGCTGCGCGGCCGCGGCGGCGCGGGCTTCCCGACCGGCATGAAGTGGTCCTTCATCCCGCAGAACGACGACAAGCCGCACTACCTAACGGTGAACGCCGACGAGTCCGAGCCGGGCACCTGCAAGGACGTGCCGCTGATGATGGCCAACCCGCACGTGCTGATCGAGGGCGCCATCATCACCTGCTTCGCGATCAGGGCCAGCCACGCGTTCATCTACGTGCGCGGCGAGGTGCTGCACACGATCAGGCGGCTGCAGCTCGCGGTGGCCCAGGCCTACGAGGCCGGCTACCTCGGCAAGGACATCCTCGGCAGCGGCTTCGACCTCGAGCTCGTGGTCCACGCGGGCGCGGGCGCCTACATCTGCGGCGAGGAAACGGCGCTGCTGACCTCGCTCGAGGGCTACCGCGGCCTGCCCAGGAACCGGCCGCCGTTCCCCGCCGTCGAGGGTCTGTACGCCAGCCCGACCGTCATCAACAACGTCGAGTCGATCTCGAGCGTGCCGTCGATCATCGCCAACGGGTCGGACTGGTTCGCCGACCTCGGCACCGAGAAGTCCAAGGGCTACGGCATCTTCTCGCTGTCCGGGCACGTGAAGAACCCGGGCCAGTACGAGGCGCCGCTCGGCATCACCCTGCGGGAGCTCATCGACCTGGCCGGCGGCATGCTGCGGCCGAACCACGAGCTGAAGTTCTGGACCCCCGGCGGATCGTCCACCCCGCTGCTGACCAAGGAGCACCTGGACGTCCCGCTCGACTTCGAGGGAGTGGCCAGCGCCGGGTCGATGCTTGGCACCCGGGCGCTGCAGATCTTCGACACCACCACCTGCGTGCTGCGCGCCGCCCTCCGCTGGACCGAGTTCTACCAGCACGAGTCCTGCGGGAAGTGCACCCCGTGCCGCGAGGGCTCCTACTGGATGGTGCGGACCCTGGAGCGGCTGGAGCAGGGCAAGGGCACCGACGCCGACCTGGAGACGATTCTCGACGTGGGCAGCAACATCATCGGCCGGGCGTTCTGCGCGCTCGGCGACGCCGTGCCGGTGCCGATCACCTCGGCCATCCAGTACTTCCGCGACGAGATTATCCAGCACCAGAAGGATGGCGGCTGCCCGTTCGACCCGGCCGCATCAACAGCGTGGGCGGTGTGAACCGATGACAGTAGAGGCAACCACCGGCCAGCAGAAGGCCGCCGAGATGGTATCGGTCACGATCGACGGCTACGAGATCTCGGTGCCCAAGGGCACCCTGGTGATCCGGGCGGCCGAGATGATCGGCGTCGCGATCCCGAGGTTCTGCGACCATCCGCTGCTCGACCCGATCGGCGCCTGCCGGCAGTGCCTGGTGGACATCGAGGGCCAGCGCAAGCCGCTCGCCTCCTGCACCACCGTGTGCACCGAGGGCATGGTGGTCAAGACCCAGCTCACCTCGGCCGTGGCCGATAAGGCGCAGCGCGGCGTGATGGAGCTGCTGCTGATCAACCACCCGCTCGACTGCCCGATGTGCGACAAGGGCGGCGAGTGCCCGCTGCAGAACCAGGCGCTGGCCAACGGACGGGGCGAGTCGCGCTTCCTCGAGGACAAGCGCCAGTTCGACAAGCCGGTGCCGATCTCGGCCGAGGTGCTGCTGGACCGCGAGCGGTGCATCTCCTGCACCCGGTGCGTGCGGACCTCCGAGGAGATCGCGGGCGACGACTT
Organism: uncultured Actinomycetota bacterium; assembly: GCA_963838825.1. Taxonomy (GTDB): domain Bacteria; phylum Actinomycetota; class Actinomycetes; order Streptosporangiales; family Streptosporangiaceae; genus Trebonia. The sequence continues at coordinate 16,579 of CAWISQ010000008.1, read as the reverse complement.
CATCGAGTTCATCGACCGCGGACCGGGTCAGTACATCGGCACCGCGGCCGGCAAGCCGTTCAACTCCTACTTCTCCGGCAACACGGTGCAGGTCTGCCCGGTCGGCGCGCTCACCGGCGCGGCCTACCGGTTCAAGGCCCGCCCGTTCGACCTGGTGTCCACGCCGAGCGTCTGCGAGCACTGCGCGTCCGGCTGCCACCAGCGCACCGACCACCGGCGGGGCCGGGTGCAGCGGCGCCTGGCCGGCGACGAGCCACTGGTCAACGAGGAGTGGAACTGCGACAAGGGCCGCTGGGCGTTCACCTACGCCAGCCAGTCCGACCGGCTCACCACCCCGCTGGTCCGCGACGCGGCCGGCGTGCTGCGCCCGGCCTCCTGGGCGGAAGCCTACGCGGCGGCCGCGCGCGGCCTCACGGCGGCGCGGGACGCCGTCGAGGGACCGTCGGGCGTGGGCGTGCTGACCGGCGGGCGGCTGACGCTCGAGGACGCCTACGCGTACGCCAAGTTCACCCGGGTGGCGCTGAACACCAACGACATCGACATGCGGGCCCGGCCGCACTCGGCCGAGGAGGAGCAGTTCCTCGCCGCCCGGGTGGCGGGCCGCGACATCGAGGTCAGCTACGCCGACCTCGAGGCCGCCCCCGCGGTGCTGCTGGCCGGGTTCGAGCCAGAAGAAGAATCCCCGATCGTGTTCCTGCGGCTGCGCAAGGCGGCCCGCAAGACCGGGCTGCGGGTGTTCTCGGTCGGCGCGCTTGACACGCCCGGCCTGATCAAGGTGAACGGCACGCTGCTGCCGACCGTGCCCGGGGCCGAGCCCGCCACGCTGACCGCGCTCGCCGCGGGCGGCGGCAGCGACGACGCCATCGCCCAGGCGGCCGGCCTGCTGGCCAGGCCGGGCGCGGTGATCCTGGTCGGCGAGCGGCTGGCCGAGGTTCCCGGCGCGCTCGCGGCGGCAGTCAGGCTGGCCGACGCCAGCGGCGCCAGGCTCGCGTGGATTCCGCGCCGGGCGGGCGAGCGGGGCGCGATCGAGGCCGGCGCGATGCCCGGGCTGCTGCCGATCGGCCGCTGGGTGGGCGACCCCAAGGCCCGGGCCGAGGTGGCGCTGGCCTGGAACAAGGCCACCTTGCCGTCGACCCCCGGCCGCTCGACCTCCGCGCTGCTTGCCGCGGCCGCCGACGGCGGCGCTGGGCGCGCTGGTCGTCGCCGCGGTTGACCCGGCCGACCTGCCGGACCCGGGCGCCGCCCTGCGCGCACTCGACCAGACCCCGTTCATCGTCGCCCTCGAGCTGCGGGCCAGCGCCGTCACCGACCGCGCGGACGTGGTGTTCCCGGTCGCAGCGGTGGCGGAGAAGGCGGGCACGTTCGTCAACTGGGAGGGCCGGGGCGCCACCTTCAACGCGGCCCTCAGCGTGCCCGGCGTGCGCACCGACCTGTACGTGCTCGGCGCGATCGCCGACGAGATGGACGTCCACCTCGGCCTGCCGAGCGCGGCCGCCGCGCGGGCAGAGCTGGCCGGGCTCGGTGCCTGGAAGGGCGCCCGTCCGGCGGCACCGGAAGTTCTCTCCGACCGCGCCAGCGCGGCTGGAAACACCGATTTCCACCTGGCGACCTGGCACCAGCTGGTCGACGCGGGGCGGATGCAGGACGGCGAGCCGTACCTGGCCGCGACCGCCCGGCCGGTGGTGGCCCGGGTCTCCCCGGTCAGCGCGGCCGACGCGAGCCTGCGCGACGGCGACAAGGTGACGGTGGAGTCCGCGCTGGGCTCGGTGACCGTGCCGCTTGAGGTCACCGAGAAGATGGCTGATGGCGTGGTGTGGCTTCCCACTAACAGCCCGGGCAGCGCGGTCCGTGCCGACCTCGGCGCTGGTCATGGGAGCCGGGTAACCCTGAGGAGGGCCGAATGAGCGGTGCGCTCGCCGCGGCGGACCCGACGCTGAGCGACTTCAACCAGCAGATCTGGTGGCTGGTGCTGCTCAAGGTCGGCATTGTCTTCGTATTCCTGCTGCTCACCACGATCTTCATGATCTGGTTCGAGCGGCGGGTGATCGGCCGGATGCAGAACCGCCCCGGTCCGAACCGGGCCGGTCCCTGGGGGCTGTTGCAGCCGATCGCGGACGCGCTCAAGCTGCCGCTGAAGGAGGACATCGTCCCCACCGGGGTCGACAAGCTGATCTTCTTCGTCGCCCCGATCCTCGCCTGCGCGCCGGCCTTCGTCGCCTTCGCGATCATCCCGTGGGGCCCGGAGGTGTCGATCTTCCACCACCAGACTCCGCTGCAGGTGACCGACCTCCCGGTCGCGGTCCTGCTGGTGCTGGCGACGAGCTCGGTCGGCGTCTACGGCATCGTGCTGGCGGGCTGGGCCTCCCGCGGGCCGTACTCGATCCTCGGCGCGCTCCGCTCCACCGCGCAGGTGATCAGCTACGAGATCGCGATGGCGCTCTCCTTCGTCGCGGTCTTCCTCGACGCCGGGTCGCTCTCCACCAGCCAGATCGTCGCCGCCCAGCAGCACTACTGGTACTTCTGGGTGCTGTTCCCGTCGTTCCTGATCTACCTGGTGACGATGGTCGGCGAGACCAACCGGATCCCGTTCGACCTGCCCGAGGGCGAGGGCGAGATCGTGGCCGGGCACATGACCGAGTACTCGTCGATGAAGTTCGCCATGTTCTTCCTGGCCGAGTACATCAACATGACCACGGTCTCGGCCCTCGCCACCACGCTGTTCCTCGGCGGCTGGCGCGCCCCGGTGCCGATCTCGACCTTCTGGCCGTCCGCCAACAGCGGCTGGTGGCCGGTCCTGTGGTTCCTGATCAAGGTCTTCTTCCTGCTGTTCTGCTACGTGTGGCTGCGCGGTACGCTGCCGCGGACGCGCTACGACCAGCTCATGGCGCTCGGCTGGAAGATCCTCATCCCGTTCTCCATCGTCTGGCTGCTGCTGGTGGCCACGGTGCGGGCGCTGCGCCAGGACAACCACTCGCCGGTCGTCTACGCGGTCGCCGGGGTGGTCCTGGTGCTGTTCATCGCGCTGATCACCTTCTGGGACAACGGCTACACCAAGTGGCTCGCGCGGCTGGAGCCGGGGACGCCGGGGGCCGATGAAGACGAAGACGACGAGTGGGACTACGACGATCAGGGCGAGCTGGTCAAGGTGGCCAAGCCCGCTCCGCCTGAGCCGAGGTACCCGGTGCCGCCGCTCGACCTGCCGCACTATCACGGCCTTGAGCCCGGCGACAGCGCGCTGACCGGCTCGGCCTACGGCGACGCCGACGACGCGACTAAGGAGGTCACCGGTGCTTGACTTCCTCAACCCCGTGAAGGGGTTCGGGGTCACCTTCCGCGAGATGTTCCGGAAGGTGGACACCGTGATGTATCCGGAGGACAAGCGGCCGACCGCCCCCCGGTTCCACGGACACCACCAGCTCAACCGGTGGCCCGACGGCCTTGAGAAGTGCATCGGCTGCGAGCTGTGCGCCTGGGCCTGCCCGGCCGACGCGATCTACGTGGAGGGCCGGGACAACTCCGAAGACGGCCGCTTCTCCCCGGGCGAGCGCTACGGCCACGTCTACCAGATCAACTACCTGCGCTGCATCCTCTGCGGCCTGTGCATCGAGGCGTGCCCGACCCGGGCGCTCACGATGACCAACGAGTACGAGATCGCCGACGATAACCGGGAGAGCCTCATCTGGACCAAGGAGCAGCTGCTGGTACCGCTCCTTGAGACGATGGAGGCGCCGCCGCATCCGATGCGTCTCGGTAACGACGAGAAGGACTACTACCGGCTCGGCGGCGCCGGGGTGTCCCGCACCGGCCGGGCGCCCGGGCAGTCCGGGCCCGGCGGTGTCACCGGCCCGGCGGTCCAGGCCACCGCGACCGGCGACCACGTGGCCGGCCAGGACGAGGTCAAGCCGGGCGGGGAGCAGGTCACTTACAGCGGCCAGGAGGCGGAGCTCTGATGCATCTTTTCCTCGCCAACGGCGGCCCGGGCGGGACCAACCTCGACCCGCTCTACGACACGGCGCTGTTCTGGATACTGGCGGTGCTGTCGGTCTCGGCCGCCGTCGCCATGATCCTGGTGCGGCACGCGGTGCACGGCGCGCTGATGCTCGCGATCGTGATGCTCTGCCTGGCGGTCATGTACGCGATGCAGGGGGCGCCGTTCCTGGCCTTCGTCCAGGTCATCGTCTACACCGGCGCGGTGCTGATGCTGTTCCTGTTCGTGGTCATGCTGATCGGCACCAACTCGTCGGAATCGCTGGTCGAGGTGATCAGGGGCCAGCGGCTGTGGGCGGCGCTGGCCGGCATCGGCCTGGCGGTGCTGCTCATCGTCGGCATCGGGCACGCCGCGATCGGCTCGCCCGCCCCGCAGACCGCCGCCAACAGCACCGACAACCTGACCGGGCTGGCGCGGCTGATCTTCACCACCTACGTGTTCCCGTTTGAAGTCACCAGCGCCCTGCTGATCACCGCCGCGCTCGGCGCGATGGTGCTCGCGCACCGCGAGCGCACGACCCGCAAGCCGACCCAGCGCGAGGTGTCCCGGGCCAAGATCGACAGCGGCCAGGTTCAGCCCGAGCCGCCGCCCGGCGTCTACGCGCTGCACAACGCGGTCGACATGCCGGCCATGCTGCCGGACGGGACGCTGTCCGACCGGTCGGTGTCGCACGCGGTCGTCGGCCGCGACGTCCAGCTCGGCCGGGACCCGCAGGGGGTCATCACCGTCGACCTCGGTACCGGCGAGCGGATCGACGCGGAGCGGGCGATCGAATCGGGCGAGCCGGGGCACCGAGGAGAGCGGAGCATGAACCCGTCAGCGTACATTTTCCTGGCCGTCATCCTGTTCGTGATCGGCGCGGTCGGCGTGCTCGTCCGCCGCAACGCGATCCTGATCTTCCTGAGCATCGAGCTGATGCTCAACTCCTGCAACCTGGCGTTCGTTTCGTTCTCCCGGCTGCACGGCAACCTGGACGGCCAGGTGGTGGCCTTCTTCGTGATGGTCGTCGCCGCCGCTGAGGTCGTCGTCGGGCTGGCCATCCTGATGGCCATCTACCGCGCTCGCAGGTCCGCGTCGGTCGACGACGCGAACCTGCTCAAGAACTGAGGGGATTGACTCGATGACGACGCTCGCCGCCACCGGCGTGTTCCGCCTGTCGTGGCTGCTGCTCGCCTTCCCGGTGTTCGGCGCGGCGGTCCTGCTGCTCGGCGGCCGGCGCACCGACAAATGGGGGCACCTGCTCGGCGTCCTGATGTCGCTTGCGTCGTTCGCCTACGGCGTGATCGCGTTCTTCGCGCTGCTCGGCCAGACCGGGGCCGGTCGCAGCCAGGACCTGCACATGTACTCCTGGATTCCGGTGAACGGGTTCCAGGCCAACATCGGCCTCCTGATCGATCCGCTGTCGATCTGCTTCGTGCTGCTGATCACCGGCGTCGGCTCGCTGATCCTGATCTACTCGGTCAGCTACATGGCCCATGACAGCGACAGGCGGCGGTTCTTCGGCTACCTGAACCTGTTCATCGCGGCGATGCTGCTGCTGGTGCTGTCGGACAACTACCTCGGCCTCTACGCGGGCTGGGAGGGCGTGGGCCTCGCGTCCTATCTGCTGATCGGGTTCTGGCAGTTCAAGCCGACGGCGGCGGTGGCGGCGAAGAAGGCGTTCATCGCCAACCGCGTCGGTGACGTCGGCCTGTCGCTGGCGATCATGCTGATGTTCTCCGAGTTCGGCACGTTCAACTTCCCCGGAGTGTTCGACCAGGCGAAGTCGGGCGGAACCGGGGTGACCACCGCCCTCGGCCTGCTGCTGCTGCTCGGCGCCTGCGGTAAATCCGCCCAGGTGCCGCTTCAGTCCTGGCTGCTCGACGCGATGGAGGGCCCGACGCCTGTGTCGGCCCTTATTCATGCGGCGACAATGGTCACGGCTGGCGTTTATCTCATCGTGCGTTCCAACCCAATCTTCAACGCCTCGCCCACCGCGCAGCTGGCGGTGACGGTCGTCGGCGCGGTGACGCTGCTGTTCGGCGCGATCATCGGTTGCGCCAGAGATGACATCAAGAAGGCGCTCGCCGGCTCCACGATGTCTCAGATCGGCTACATGTTCCTGGCCGCAGGCCTCGGCCCGGCCGGATACGTGTTCGCGATCGCGCACCTGCTCGCGCACGGGTTCTTCAAGGCCGGGCTCTTCCTCGGCGCCGGCTCGGTCCTGCACGGGATGGACGACGAGGTGAACATGCGCCGCTTCGGCGGCCTGCGGAAGATCCTGCCGATCACGTTCGCGACGTTCGGGCTCGGCTACCTGGCGATCATCGGCATCCCGCCGTTCTCGGGGTTCTTCACCAAGGACGGCATCATCGACGCCGCCTGGGCCAAGGGCGGCACCGACGGCTGGATTCTCGCCGCCTGCACAATCGTCGGCGCGGCCATCACCGCGTTCTACATGACCCGGGTCATGCTGATGACCTGGTACGGCCCGAAGCGGTGGGAGGAGAACGGCGTGCTCGGCGGGGCGGGCGCGAACCCTGCCTACACCGAGCCGCACATCCCTCACCCGCACGAGTCGCCGCTGACGATGACGATCCCGATGATCTTGCTGGCGATCGGCTCGGTCGGGGCGGGCGCGTTCTTCATCATCAACGAGCGGCTGCAGAATTTCCTCGCGCCGGTGGTCGGCGTGCCGTTCCCCGACCACGGCATCTGGTCCTGGCCCGGCATCATCGCGCTGGTGCTGGTGGTCCTCGGCGTCGGCGTCGCCTGGGCGATGTACGGACGGGTGACCATACCGGCCCTCGCCCCGCGCGGGTCGGTCCTAACCCGGGCCGCCCGGGCCGACCTGTACGGCGACGCGTTCAACGAGTCGGTCCTGATGCGCCCCGGTCAGTGGCTGACCAGGCTCTCGGTTTTCTTCGACAGCCGCGGCGTCGACGGTCTGGTCAACACGACGGCGGCGACCATCGGGGGAAGCTCATCGCGGCTGCGCAGGCTGCAGAACGGTTTCGTGCGCTCTTACGCGCTTTCCATGCTCATCGGCGCCGTGCTGATCGTGGCCGGCCTTCTGGTGGTGAGGCTCTGATGATTGCTACCTCGGCTATCACGGTGGCGGGGACTGGTTTCCCCTGGCTGACCGTGGCCGGCGGTATCCCCCTGGTCGGCGCGATCGGTGTCTCGGTCGGGCCCGCCCGGCTGACCAGGTGGATGACGCTGGCGTTCTCGCTGATCACGCTGGTCTGGGTGATCGTGATGGCCACCCAGTACAACACCTCGGGACCGACGTTCCAGCTCACCGAGGAGTACTCCTGGATCCCGCAGTTCGGCGTCCACTACGCGCTCGGCGTGGACGGGATCGCGCTGGTGCTGATCGGCATGACCGCGGTGCTGATGCCGGTGGTGGTGCTCGCCTCCTGGCACGACGCCGACGAGGCCAAGCGGTCCCCCAAGGTCTACTTCGCGCTGATGCTGACCCTCGAGACGATGATGATCGGGGTCTTCGCGGCCACCGACGTCTTCCTGTTCTACGTGTTCTTCGAGGCCATGCTGATCCCGATGTACTTCATGATCGGGTCGTTCGGCGTCGGCGCGCGGCAGTACGCGGCGGTCAAGTTCCTGCTCTACAGCCTCCTCGGCGGCCTGCTGATGCTGGTCGCGGTCATCGCGCTGTACGTGTACTCCGGGCACAACGGGCGGCACCCGACGTTCCTGTTCTACTCGCTGGCGCACGTGGCGCTGTCCCCGGCCGTGCAGAAGTGGCTGTTCCTGGGGTTCTTCATCGCGTTCGCGATCAAGGCGCCGCTGTGGCCGTTCCACACCTGGCTGCCCGATGCCACCGCGTCCGCCCAGCCTGGGGCCGCAGTGCTGATGCTCGGCGTGATGGACAAGGTCGGCACGTTCGGGATGATCAGGTACTGCCTGGAGCTGTTCCCCGACGGGTTCCGCTACTTCACGCCGCTCATCCTCGTCCTCGCGGTGATCTCGATCATCTACGGGGCGATCGTGGCGATCGGGCAGACGTCGATGAAGCGGCTGATCGGCTACACCTCGATCTCGCACTTCGGCTTCATCGTCCTCGGCGTCTTCGCGCTGACCTCGCAGGGGCAGTCGGGCGCCACGCTTTACATGGTCAACCACGGCTTCTCGACCGGCGCGCTGCTGCTGATCGCGGGCTTCCTCATCGTCCGCCGCGGTTCCGACAAGATTTCGGACTACGGCGGCGTGCAGAAGGTCGCGCCGGTGCTGGCCGGGCTGTTCCTGATCTCCGGTCTGGCCGGGCTGTCGCTGCCCGGGCTGTCCACCTTCGTGTCGGAGTTCCTCGTGCTCGTCGGCACGTTCTCGCGGTACAAGGTGGCGGGCTCGTTCGCGGTGGCCGGGATCATCCTGGCGGCGATCTACATCCTGTGGATGTACCAGCGGACGATGAACGGGCCGGTGGCCGAGTCCGTGTCGGCGATGCCCGACCTGAAGCCGCGCGAACTGCTCGCGGTGGTGCCGCTGGTCGCGCTGATCATCGCGCTGGGCGTCTACCCGAAGCCGGTCCTTGACGTGATCAACCCGGCCGTCAACACAACGATGACCCAGGTGGGCGCGCACGATCCGGTGCCTGCCCACCCCGCGGTAGCCCAGAAGGGAAACCAGCCGTGAGCCTCGCCGCCGCCGCTGTGACTGCTGCCGTTCCCGGTGCCATCGCGGCCCCGAGCATTGAGTACAGCCAGCTCGCGCCCATGCTGGTCGTGTTCGGGCCGGCCGTCGTCGGCGTGCTCGTGGAGGCGTTCGCGCCCCGCGATCTGCGTCGCCCCATTCACCTGCTGGTGACGTTCGGGGCGCTGGTGGCCGCGTTCGTGTGGACCTGCGTGATCGCCGCTTCCTCGACGATCTTCGCGCACGGCAGCGCCGGGCGCTCGGCCGCCGAGGGAGCGGTCGCGGTCGACCGGCCGACGCTGTTCATCCAGGGCACGATCCTGGTCCTGGCCGCGGTGGCGGTGCTGCTGATCGCCGACGACTCGAACGACGTTTCCTCGTTCGCGGGCCAGGCGGCGGCGGTGCCGGGGTCGACCGAGGAGCGCGAGGGCCTGCTGCGCGGGCTGGTGCACACCGAGATCTACCCGCTGACCCTGTTCGCGGTCGGCGGCATGCTGCTGTTCCCGGCCGCCAACGATCTGCTGACGATGTTCGTCGCGCTTGAGGTTCTCTCGCTGCCGCTGTACCTGCTGTGCGGGCTCGCCCGCCGCCGCCGCCTGCTGTCGCATGAGGCGGCCATGAAGTACTTCCTGCTCGGCTCGTTCTCGTCGGCGTTCTTCTTGTTCGGCATCGCGATGCTGTACGGCTTCTCCGGGTCGGTCTCGCTCGCCACCATCGCGTCGACGGTCTCGTCCGGCACCGGCAGTGACACCCTGCTCTACGCCGGCATCGCGCTGACCGGCCTCGGGCTGCTGTTCAAGATCGGCGCGGTGCCCTTCCACGCCTGGAAGCCCGACGTCTACCAGGGCGCGCCGACCCCGATCACCGCGCTGATGGCGTCCTGCACCGTGGTCTCCGCCTTCGGCGCCCTGCTGCGGGTCTTCTACGTCGCGTTCGGCACGCTGACCTGGGACTGGCGCCCGGCCATGTGGACGATCGCGATCCTCACGATGGTCATCGGCGCGGTCATCGCGATCACCCAGACCGACGTCAAGCGGCTGCTGGCCTACTCGTCAATCGCGCACGCCGGGTTCATCCTCACCGCCGTCGTCTCGTCGTCGGTCGACGGGCTCTCGTCGTCGCTGTTCTACCTTTCCACCTACGGGCTGACCACGATCGGCGCGTTCGCGGTGATCACCCTGGTCCGCGACAAGGGCGGCGAGGCGGACCACCTGTCCCGCTGGGCCGGACTCGGCAAGCGGTCGCCGGTGGTGGCCGGCATCTTCGCGCTGTTCCTGCTCTCGTTCGCGGGCATCCCGCTGACGTCCGGGTTCGTCGGGAAGTTCGCCGTCTTCCAGGCAGCGATCGCGGGCGGCGACCTGGCGCTGGTGGTCGTCGGTGTGGTCTCCTCGGCCATCGCCGCTTTCTTCTACGTCCGGGTGATCGTGCTGATGTTCTTCAGCGACCCGGTCCCCGACGGCCCCGTGGTGGCGGTGCCGTCGGTCTTCACCGGCATCGCGGTCGGCGTCGGCGCGCTCTCGGCGGTCGTCCTGGGCGTCTTCCCCGAGCCGGTGCTCGTCCCTTGCCAACCACGCGGCGACCCAGCTATTCGTCCGCTAATGCCCGGTTTAGTGGCTTTGACCATGGCCGTCGCCCTGCGCTCGCCTGAGCGCGGCGGCGGCCATGGCGCTGCCTGGAGTGCCTCCGGGATGCCGTCATCGGACAGGCTGCCCCTGCCACCTGATAGACGACCGCGTATGCTGGTGTGTTCGTACGCTCGGGTTAAATGCGCCGACGACATGGAGTTCGTGTGATCATCGCTGTCCCCGTCGATTTCGCCGACGCGACCCTCACCGCGGAGATGGCGGACGATCTCACCGCCGTGGAAACCGCCCTGCGCGACACCTCCTTCGGCGGCGACGAAATGTTCGCCGAGGTCTCCCGGCACATGATGGCGGCCGGCGGCAAGCGCTTCCGCGCCATGCTGGTGCTGCTCGCCGCCCGCTTCGGCGACTGCCGCGACAAGCGCATCGTGCCCGCCGCGGTCGCCATCGAGCTCACCCACCTGGCCACGCTGTTCCACGACGACGTCATGGACGAGGCCGCCATCCGGCGCGGCCAGCCGTCGGCCAACTCCCAGTTCGGCAACTCGATCGCGATCCTGGCCGGTGACTACCTGTTCGCCCGGGCGTCCCGCATCCTGGCCGATCTCGGCCCGGCCGCGATCAGGATCCAGGCGGAGACGTTCGGCCGCCTGGTCGACGGCCAGTTGCTCGAGACGGTGGGCGTCCGGCCCGGGGAAGACCCGCTGGACCACTACATGCACGTGATCACCGAGAAGACGGGGTCGCTGATCGCCACCTCGGGGCGATTCGGCGCGATGTTCTCCGGCCTCTCCGATGAGATGACCGACCTGATCGCCGAGGCGTGCATGCGGATCGGCGTCGCCTGGCAGCTCTCCGACGACGTGCTCGACGTGGCCTCCACGTCCACCCAGTCGGGTAAGCAGCCCGGGCACCGACCTGCGCCAGGGCGTGCGCACCCTGCCGGTGCTGTACGCGCTGCGCGGATCGGGCGACTCGCCGTCGGAGGCCCGCCTGCGGGCGCTGCTGGCCGAGCCGGACCTGACCGATCCGGCGCTGCACGCCGAGGCGCTCACGCTGCTGCGCCAGTCGGCTGCCCTCGAGGAGGCGCAGGAGACCGTGCGGTCCTGGATCGGCGCCGCCACCGCCCTGCTGGCGAAGCTCCCCGACGTCCCCGCCCGCGCCGCCTTCGAGTCCCTGTGCGACTTCGTGATCACCCGCACCGCCTAGTCCCGCACCGCACCAACCGTTACCCGACCGAGCCCAGCCGCCCGCTGTCATATTGGCCCTGAGGCGCCAGCGCGCCCGTGTGCGCTCGGGCTATTCGACTTGCCAGGTGTCGTTGCCGGCCAGCAGCTTGGCCATCGCCGGCGCTGCTGAGTGGTTTGGCTAGTCGACTTGCAGGTGTCGTTGCCTGACGGACTGGCCATCGCCGGCGCGTGGCCGGGCCTGGTCGAGCTGGGCGGCCATCAGGTCGTCGTAGGCCGGGCGCTCGACCGAGCGGAACACGCCGATCGGGGTGTGCGCGAAGTCGAAGCTGTCGAGCCGGGAGAGCGCGAACGCGTACGACGGGTCGGTCCTGGTCGCGTCGTGCACGACCAGCTCGGACTCGGGCACCGAGGCCGCCTCGACCGGCGTCAGGGCGCCGTACGGGCCGTAGGTGAGGCCCATCGAGCCGTCCGGCCCGTACCGGACCGGCGAGCCGTGCTGGAGGCGAATCAGGCCGGGCGCGTTCGGCTCCTTGATGGGGGCGAACGCGTCGTCGTTGAAGATCGGGCAGTTCTGGAAGATCTCGATGAAGGCGGAACCGCGGTGGTCGGCCGCCGCCCGCAGCACCGACTGCAGGTGCTTGCGGTCGGAGTCGACCGACCGGGCCACGAACGACGCCTCCGCGCCGAGCGCGAGCGAGACCGGGTTGAACGGGTAGTCGAGCGAGCCGTAGGGCGTCGACTTGGTGACCTTGCCCTGCTCGGAGGTGGGCGAGTACTGGCCCTTGGTCAGCCCGTAGATCCGGTTGTTGAACAGCAGGATCTTGATGTTGACGTTCCGCCGGAGCGCGTGGATCAGGTGGTTGCCGCCGATGGAGAGCGCGTCACCGTCCCCGGTGATCACCCAGACCGACAGGTCCTGCCGCGACGCGGCCAGCCCGGACGCGATCGCGGGCGCCCGGCCGTGGATCGAGTGCATGCCGTAGCTGGACACGTAGTACGGCAGCCGCGACGAGCAGCCGATGCCGGAGACCACGACCACGTTCTCCCGCGGCACCTCCAGCTCGGGCAGGAACGCCTGGAAGGCGGCCAGGATCGCGTAGTCACCGCATCCCGGGCACCAGCGGACCTCCTGGTCGGACTTGAAGTCCTTGGTCCCCAGGCCGCCCTTGTGCGGGACGAGCGTGAGGGACTGGAGTCGCCCCGGACCGTTCGACGAAAGCTGATCTTGAATCTCAGGCATGTGCGAGCACCTCTTCGATCGCCTCGGCCAGCTCGGCCGCGCGGAACGGAAGACCGCTGACGCGGTTGTAGGAGATCACGTCGACCAGGAACTTGCCGCGCAGCAGGAGCGCGAGCTGGCCGAGGTTGATCTCGGGGACGAGCACCTTGTCGTAGCGGCGGAGCACCTCGCCGAGGTTGGCCGGGAACGGGTTCATGTGCCGCAGGTGCGCCTGCGCGACCGCGTGCCCATCGCGCCGGGTGCGGCGCACGGCCGCCCCGATCGAGCCGTAGGTGGAGCCCCAGCCGAGGACGAGCACCTTCGCCTGGCCGGACGGGTCGTCGACCTCGAGCGGCGGGATGCTGGCGGCGATGCCGTCGATCTTGGCCTGCCGGGTGCGGACCATCAGGTCGTGGTTGTCGGGCTCGTAGGAGATGGTCCCGGCCCCGTCGGCCTTCTCGATGCCGCCGATGCGGTGCTCGAGGCCGGCGGTGCCCGGGATCGCCCACGGCCGCGCCAGGGTCCTCGGGTCGCGCTTGAACGGCAGGAAGTCGCCGCCGTCGGCGGGCTTATCGGCCTCGGTGGCGAACTCGAACTGGGCGCTCAGGTCCGGCAGCGACGAAACCTCGGGGATGCGCCACGGCTCGGAGCCGTTGGCCAGGTACCCGTCCGAGAGCAGGATCACCGGGGTCCGGTAGGTGATCGCGATCCTGGCCGCCTCGATCGCGGCGAAGAAGCAGTCCGACGGCGTGGCGGCCGCGATCACCGGCACCGGCGACTCGCCGTTCCGGCCGTACAGCGCCATCAGCAGGTCGGCCTGCTCGGTCTTGGTCGGCATGCCGGTGGACGGGCCCGCCCGCTGCACGTCGACGATGAGCAGCGGCAGCTCGACCGAGACGGCCAGGCCGACGGTCTCGGCCTTCAGCAGCATGCCGGGGCCGCTGGTGGTCGTGACCGCGAGCGCCCCGCCGAAGGCCGCCCCGAGCGCGGAGCTGGCGGCGGAGATCTCGTCCTCGGCCTGGAACGTGCGGATGCCGAACTTCTTGTGCTTGGCCAGCTCGTGCAGGATGTCGGAGGCCGGGGTGATCGGGTACGAGCCGAGGAAGAGCGGCAGCTTCGGCAGCTGGCCGGCCGCGATCAGGCCGTACGCGAGGGCGGTGTTGCCGGTGATGTTGCGGTACTTGCCCGGCGCGATCGGGGCCGGCTTGACCTCGTAGCGGACCGAGAAGTCCTCGGTCGTCTCGCCGTAGTTCCAGCCGGCCTGGAAGGCGGTCACGTTGGCCTTGTAGATCTCCGGCTTCTTGCCGAACTTCGCCTCGAGGAAGGAGAGCGTGCCCTCCGAGGGCCGGCCGTAGAGCCAGGAGAGCAGGCCGAGCGCGAACATGTTCTTCGCTCGCTCGGCGTCCTTGCGGGAGATGCTCTGGTCCTCAAGCGCCTTGACGGTCAGCGAGGTCAGCGGGACCGGGTGCAGCTTGTAGCCCTCGAGCGAGCCGTCCTCGAGCGGATTCTGCTGGTACCCGACCTTGACCAGGTTGCGCTTGGTGAACTCGTCGGTGTTGACGATCAGGTCCATGCCCCTCGGCAGGTCCTTCAGGTTCGCCTTGAGCGCGGCCGGGTTCATCGCCACCAGCACGTCGGGCGCGTCCCCGGGGGTGAGGATATCGTGGTCCGCGAAGTGCAGCTGGAAGCTGGACACGCCGGGCAGAGTGCCCTGCGGAGCGCGGATCTCGGCCGGGAAGTTCGGCAGGGTGGACAGGTCGTTGCCGAAGACAGCGGTCTCCTGGGTGAACCTGTCGCCGGTGAGCTGCATGCCGTCACCGGAGTCACCTGCAAAACGAATGATTACGTGATCTAGCTCCTGGACCTGCTTGGTCACAGCTCAAAGCCTCCTCCGCACGCCGGGACTGGGCGCCCCTCGTGCAGCACCAGCCCAATGGTCGGGGTATGAGTGCGGGACGGGATAAATTCTATGCGGACTCTGGCGCCGCGTGACTGTCCACCCGAGTGTGGGACACGCCACCTTTCTGCTGCGTACCAACAAAGTTATTGTTATTTGTCCATAATGTCGCCGGTGTTTCACCGGTTGTCACGCGGCCCCCGGCAGCACTCACCGTAGGCTGTCGTGACGGTGCGGGAACCTCCGGGTCGGCTCCGACCGTTTACCGGGTGAGCTGCTGTTTCACGGTGGCCCCGCCGGGGGGGCGGAGACTCGCCGGGCCGAAGCTGGGGAGGGAGCCGCGGTGCGCTGCTACGGACTGCGCGCGGCGCTACTCGCGGCCGGGCTGTGCGCGGCGCTGGTGGCGATCGCGTCGCTGTGGCTCGGGCTTGTCGGCGCCGCGGTGGTAAGCGCGCTAATCGTCGCCCTCGGGTGGATCACTTATTTTCATTCCGAGCGGGCGGTGCTCACCGCCCTGCGCGCCCGCCAGGTCAGCGAGGTGGAGCGGCCTGAGCTGCACCGCCTGGTGCGGGAGCTGGCCCGTTCGGCCCGGCTGCCGATGCCCCGGCTGTTCGTGTCGCCGGCGGCGCAGCCGAACATCCTCACCGTCGGCTACGGCCCGCGGTCGGCGGCGGTGTGCTGCACCGAGGGGCTGCTTGAGGAGCTCTCGCCGGCCGAGCTGCGCGCGGTGCTCGCGCACGAGCTGGCGCACGTGACCCGAGCGCGACGTCGTGGTCTCCTCGTCGTCGGCCGGGCTCGCGTCGCTGGTCGCGATCTGCCCGCTGACGGCGCTGCTGCTGCTGCAGATCGCGTCCCCGCCGGCCCGCGAGTACGGCGCCGACATCGAGGGCGCGCTGCTGACCGGGGAGCCGCTCGCGCTGGCGAGCGCGCTGCGCAAGATCGACTCCCGCGCGGCCATCCTGCCGCTGCGGCGGCGCGGGCCGCTCGCCGCCGCCAGCCACCTGATGATCGCCTGCCCGTTCCCGTCCCGCGGGCTCGGCCGGCTGCTGCGCTCGCACCCGCCCACCGGCGAGCGGGTGCGCAGGCTGGAGGGCCTGGCGGGAGTGGCGGGGACCGGCCCGCGCGTAGCGGCTCGCTACCGGTAGTTGACGAACTGCAGCGCGAAGTCGAAGTCCTTGCCCTTGAGCAGGCTGATGACGGACTGCAGGTCGTCCCGGCTCTTGGACGAGACGCGGAGCTCCTCGCCCTGGATCTGGGCCTTGACGGCCTTCGGCCCCTCGTCCCTGATGATCTTGGATACCTTCTTGGCGTTCTCCTGGGTGATGCCCTCCTTGATCGCGATCGCGATCCGGTACTCCTTGCCGGAGACCTTGGGCTCCGCGGCGTCCAGGTGCTTCAGCGAGATGCTCCGCTTGACGAGCTTCTCCTTGAACACGTCGAGGATCGCGCTGGCGCGTTCCTCGCTGTTGGCGCGGATCTCCACCCCGTTCTCGCCCGACCAGGCGATGGACGCCCCGACGTTGCGGAAGTCGAACCGGGTGCTGATCTCCTTGGCCGCCTGGTTGAGCGCGTTGTCGGCTTCCTGGCGGTCGATCTTGGACACGATGTCGAAGCTTGACTCGCTTGGCATGGACCACAGGGTAGACGGGTATGGTGCCGCTCGTCACCTTGGCCACGCGGTCGTGGCCGAGCGTACATCGTTGTCGTGGTCGCGAACGGCCGCCGGGCGGTCCGCGTCGCAACCGCTCGCGATGTCCGCTATTCTTCTCTCTGCTGCCGCCGCAGTGCGGCGGTGCACGGCAGGTTGCCCGAGTGGCCAAAGGGAACGGTCTGTAAAACCGTCGGCTCAGCCTACGTTGGTTCGAACCCAACACCTGCCACCACCTGCGAAAACGCCCCGCTAGCTGCGAATTCTCGTGCTGGCGGGGCGTTTCTTCTCTGTCCCGGCGTGTGTCACCTTGTAGCGCTGTAGGCCATCGTGTCGCGGTGTCCACGGACGTATAGCGGACGGGCGTCGGTGCCCCCGGCACGGTCGGTGCGCACCGTCGGCTTCCACGGACGGCCACGGACGGG
>CAWISQ010000007.1:0-189228 GCA_963838825.1 uncultured Actinomycetota bacterium | reverse complement strand
TCGGCATATGTCTGACCGGGCTGCCGTTCCGGGCAAGGGAAATCGCCAAATTCGAGCGTCCCAAGCCCGGCCAGACCGCCGAGCCAATCACCAGGGACCCGGGTCGGGCAGACTTCTGGCTCATCCGCGCGTGGCTAATAGCCGAGTTCGCCTTGTGCCTGGGGACCGGCCACATCCTCGCCTGGCTGATCCAGTTCTTCCTGACCTTGTGGTTCAACACCTTCCTGGTCGTGGCCAGCCACGACTTCGAGGAGTCGGTCACCGAGGATGAACTCGCGGTGATCCCGGTGCCGCTGCGCAATGACTGGGCAGCTCAGCAGATCTGCTTGAGCTACGACCTGAGCGTGGTCGGCAACCGCTGGATCGACCTGTTCCTCTCGGCCTGGAAGCCCGCACCGCGTCCACCACGTCCTGCCGTGGCATGGGTCCGGCTTCGCCAACCTTGCCAGTGAGGCCACGGTCCGCGAGGTGTGTGCCGAGGTCGGCATCGCCTGGGATCGTCCGCGGAACCTGCTGTTCGAACGTTTCCCGGCCGTAATGAAGCACTATCTTCTCCTCCCGAGCAAGCCCGCTCCGCCCCGCTCGCCCGCCATGGCGCCGCCGGACATGCTCCCCGGCCCGCCTCCGCCGCCACCGAACCCGGTCCTCGGTCAGCCTCCGCCACCGAATCCGCTCCTCGGGCAGCGCCCGCCCGGCATGCAGCCACCGCCGGACATGCTCCCCGGACAGCCTCCAGTCCCCGGGCAACTGCCGCCGGGTCCGCCCATGCCGCTCTCCCGACAGCCGCTCCCGCCGGACTCGGCCCGCATGCAGCCTCGTTCATCAATCCGAAGTGAGCTCGGCGAACTCCTCCGCTATGCAGTCGACGGTTTCAGAGGAGTCGGCGTCTAATAGCCCCAGCCACCCGCTTGAACTAGACTAAGTCTAGTCTATAATGCAGACATGACGACGACGGTGAATATCCACGAGGCCAAGACGCACCTGTCTCGGCTGCTTGAGCAGGTCGCCGCTGGCGAGCGCGTAGTGATCTCAAAGGCCGGCACGCCGATCGCGGACCTCGTACCCCACCAGGCGGCTAGCGTGACGTTCGGCGGTCTGAAGGGCGAGGTTGCCTACACAGACGACGCGTTCGACGTAGACCCCGACATCCAGGAGATGTTCTACGGTGATGCTGCTCCTTGACAGCCAGGCCCTGCTATGGATGCTGGACGATAACCCTCGGCTGGGGCCGCGGGCACGGCAGGCCATAACCTCCGCGCAGGGTGTGCACGTCTCGGCGGCGACGGTATGGGAACTGACGATCAAGAGCATGCTCGGCAAGCTGACCGTGCCGCATGACCTCAGCAAGAAGCTTCCAGGGCAGGGCGTAGAACTGCTCAGCGTCACCGCCGATCACGCCGAGGCGATCCGCGACTTTCCCGAACTGATCCGGCATGACCCGTTCGACCGCCTCATAGTCGCGCAAGCATCCCGCGCCGGGCTACAGCTCCTTACCGCCGATCATGTGCTGCTCGATCTGCACCGTGACTTTATCGTCGACGCATCACGCTAGGGTCGTGCGGCTGAGCAGCCAGAATCAATGAGAGCGGATGACGGGAATCGAACCCGCATGACCAGCTTGGAAGTTCGGGCCCCGAACATCCGGTCTGACCTGTGCGAACGTCACTCGTGTTCACGGCCTTGAATTGTCCGTAAGTGAACTGCGCTCGTAGTCACTAGCTGAGTCACTATCCCTCGCGACATCCAAGCCAAGGGGGAGACGCTGATGCTGGCGCGGGGAGCGTTCGGGAGGAGGGTCGTGACCAGCTTCTCGAAGTGGGACCGGGGGCCCACCGTTCACGCGCGGGGGAGGAGGAGGCCGCCGGCCCCGCAGGGCAATCATGGCCGAGCAGCGCAAGCGCCTGGCTTCACCGAGGGGGACTGGCGGACGTCATGGGCGTGACCTGCACGATCCCCTTTCCTGAACACGCGTAGGCGATCATTTCCGACCGCAATCTGTCGTGATCAATTGTTAATCGACGCGTTATCACTCCTACGGGCCCATTACGCGACCTTCAAATCGCCGCTGTTCCGGCTGCGGGCGGGGCAATGTCGATGCCGTCAGAACCAACGGGCGCGCAGGGCGGGTGACGCCCCAGTGAGGAGGCATCCATGAGCAAGCGCGGAATCCGCGGGGTATCCCTGCGGATACGCCTGGCCGTCGCCGCAGTGGTACTCGCGGGCGGCAGACGGCAGCATTGGTGGCGGTAAGCGCCAGCCACGGCGGCCCAGAAACGGCCCAGTCGGCCGGGTACTACCAGGGAGCGGCCGGACGATGAGCTACACCAGCGCGGTGTCCTCGGCGGTGAAGGACTGGAGCAAGTCGCCGGGCAGGTCGCTCATGACCATTTCGCACATGAAGCCGGTGCACAACTACTGGACGCAGTCGTGGCACCACGCCATCATCTTCATCCAGCGCGGCACCGTGGTGGCGGTGGGCAAGAACGAGTTCACGGTCAAGTCCGCGAACGGCACGATCAAGATCTGGCACGTGAACCACGGGACGAAGACCAAGAACGTCGGCGGCACCGCGACCGGGCTGTCCGCCATGACCGGCGGCACCATGAGGGTGCCCTCCTGGTGGACCATGAACACCAAGGTCACCCGCATCGCGAAGGGTGACCTCGTTTTCGTCTTCGGCGAGCGCGAAGGCCGCACGCTCAAGGCGCAGCTGGTGCTGTTCGCGGCGCCGCACGACCAACCGCATGCCGTTGGCCACCCCGACGGCCAAGCCGACCGTGACCGCTCCTGCTCCCGCGCCGACGGGCGTCGGGGCGACGATCACCGGCACTCACTTCTAACAGTCAACGCGGACACGGAGGTGAACGAATGCTTACGGGCCAGAGGCACACAGCGCGTCAGCGCGCGCAAGGTAAGCGCCGCGCTCGTATAGCGGCCGTGATCGCCATTCCGGTAGCGGCGGCGTCGCGATCGGAGCGGCGGTCATCGCGGTACACGGCGGGCCGATCAACGTGGCGGACTCGTCGTTCGCCGGCATCATCAGGGGCCACGGCGTCTCCCACGGCATCGGCCTCGGCCACTGCGAGCGCCAGCGCAACCGCCAGCGCGAGCCCGAGCACGAGCACCGGCACCGGCACCGGAGCCACGGTGCCGCCCGCCAACTCGTTCGCCGGCGGCGCGGTCGCCACCGCCCAGCTCGGAGACGTCGCGACAAGGCCCGTCGACGGCACCGGCGCGGCCATCAACACCAGGCAGACTGCGGCGCAGGCCGCGGCCTCGATGAACTGCTCGCTCGCGTCCCGCCAACCCGCTGAGCGCGGCCGGCCTGGCGACGCCGTGGCAGCTCGGCGACGGCTGCTCGATGGCCAACGCGGGCACGGAGGGCGCGTTCGTCGAGGCGACGATCTTGTCCCCGAGCGGGCAGCTGTCGGTCTACAGCCCGCTCGTCGTCACCGCGGGCACCCAGCCCGCAGTGACGCCCGCGGCGCCGGCCATCGCGGCCGGCTCTGTGGTGGAGATCAGCGTCGGCTTCAACGGCACCAACCTGTACCTTACCGGTGCCGGCGCCGTCGGGGGGAAGTGCGTCGACGCCCTCGGCCAGTCGGTCATCGGACAGGTGTCGGCCTGCAACGCGGTGGCCTTCTACCGGGCCGCGAACGCGGACATCGCCGACGGGAACGCTCAGGTCCCCGCCGCCGGCACCGCGGCCGACGGTCAGGCCTGCCAGACCACGCGTGACTTCGCCCTGATCGACCAGGACCAGAGCGACAACGTGGTCAGCCAGTACCTGATCACCGCAAGCGGCCAGACCGCGCAGAACTCGCCGGCCAACAACGCGCACCCTCACGGGCGCCACCGTCCTCATCAACGGCAGTGACGACGCGCTGCTCAGCGAGTTCGTCGACCCGGCGAACGGCTGCACGCCGTTCACCGCGCCCGACTCCACCTACCCCAAGGCCAACGCGCCGTCGCAGGCCCTGAACGAGCTGCAGGCCCGGGCCGACCAGAAGGGCACGATCGCGGTCGTCCCGCCGAACGACGAGATGACGCTGGTCGGCGGCCAGATGAGCATCGCCAAGACTAACGTCTACCGCTCTCTCGTCGACCAGCCGCTGCTCGCGGCGAACACCAACCCGGCGACCGTCGCGGCCAGCTACTGCCAGAACATGGCGAATATCGGCCGACCAGGAACAACCTGGACATGGCCGCGGACGCCGCCTTCACCAGCCCGGTGGCGGCGATCGGCAGCAACCTGGCCACGTTCCTCGGCAACCGGCTGTCGATGTCCTTCGTCAACCTCGGCTGCGCCAACTACGGCCTGGCCAACCCGGTCAACGTCACCCTGGACGGGAACGGCGTGGCGACCGCGGTCTCCTACAAGCTGGCGCAGCAGACGGCGAAGGGCGCGGCGACGGGCACCACGACGACCCCGACGACCCCCCCGGTCACCACCGCGCCGAACCCTGCCGCCGGCCAGACGACTGGCACGCAGGCCAGGGGAGGCCGCAGGAACCGATTCGTCAACCCGTCCGGCATGTAACCCCGCCGGCCAGCTGCTACCGTCGCGTACGCGGCGAACATCCCGGCGCCTGGCCGGCCCCAGCGAGTCTGGGGCCGGCGCAGGCGCGCGTCCTTCCCTGCTGGCCCAGTATGCGCCGCCGGACCTGCAGGAGGAGTGCCTGCCGTTGCTCAAGGAGGCTGTGGCACGCGGTGCCGATACGGGCAGGGCGGGGCTTCTGCCTTTTTTGACGAAGCGCCGCACGGCTCACACTGGAGGCGATGAGACACACGCCGGGGCGCGACAGCGCGGCGGCAGCAATGAACTGGCAGGTGCGAGCATCACATGGATCCCTGGTGCTTGTCCTGTGGCTGATGGTTGACGCCATTGCCGCAGCTCAGCGCCACGACTACACTCGCCCGCGAATTGATGCGCATACTGGCGGCACGCTTTCGGCGGCGACCGGCGCGACGCTCAACGAGCTGATGGCGCGACTCGGCCACGTAAGCGTCCGGGCAGGGATGATCTCCCAGCACGCCACCCGCGACCGTGACCAGGCCATCGCGAAGGCTCTCGGGACACTCGGGGAGCAAGGTTCAATCGAACGCCCAAATCGCTGACCAGCATGAAACGATGAGATATCGAGTTGCACTATTTCGACGTGCCGATTGATGAGCTAGTTCGTAGGCTTGAGAAGCGGTCTTGACATCTTCATTGACCCGGGTAACGGCTCCGCCGACGCGGGCGCGGGCGCCGCGCTGAATGCAGAGTCCATGCTCAGCGCGGCGACGCTGCTGAGCGACGTGCCGGAGGGCGACTTCCAGCTCAGCGTCCGGGTCACGGTGGGTTTCGCCTCGGCCTTCGACGCCGGGGCGCTCCTGCTCTGGCTCGACGACCGGCAGTGTCGCTATCGATGGCGGCGAAGGTGCACCGGCTGCTCCGCGCGATCCTGACGACTGCCGTCGAAGAAGACAAGATCCTTCCGCAAGCCGTGCCGGGTGCACGGAGGCCTTCGTCGAAGTTGTCGGCCTCAAAGCACGTACGAACAACCTGTGGGCTGGCTGCTCCGCAGGCGAGACTCGCGGGCAGGCGCGTTATCCGATAGCAAGGAAGACTAAGAACAATGTGGGGCCGAAGGGCGGCGCAATAACTTCCGGGGGCTCCCCAAGCTCAGCTAGAAGCTCATGGACAGTCGCGAGCGGAACGGTGACGCCCATATCCCAGGACACATCGTCATTACCCACGACGATGTACACCGTGCCGTCTTGCTCGTTCCACCTCCTCGCGTGAGGTGAGCCGCTGCGGGCTGCTCGCGGCAAGCGCCCGGTTCGCGCGGCGTGCGTGGGCAGCCAGCCTGGCCCCGATGTGTCCTCGTCCCGCTGCGACGGCGCGGATAGCGGTTGCGTACTCCTCCGGTGCTGCGTGCTTGGTCAGGTAGCCGTGGCGCCGGCCGCGATCTCGTCCGCGACTATCCGGGGAAGTTCACTGGTAACGGGCTCACCGGCCTGTTCGATTACAACCCGGTGACCGGCGCGTCTATGTGGACCTGCCCGACGGCTCGGTGGGTGGACTGGGGTGAAGGGGCCGCCCTTCTCCACCGGGTGGAACATCCATACAGGAGTGTTCACCGCTCCCTAACGGGCCGACGCTCTGCTCGGCCCGCCCGGGGAAGCCGTGCGGGCCGGGCGTTGGGCCGTTGCAAGGCAATCCCTGATTCGACAGAATCCAATGTCCATGGCTCGCACGGCCGCCGGAATTCGACGCGCAGACAGATATTGGCGGCGGCCAGTTCGCTCACGTGAGCCAGTGCCTTGCGTCGCCCAGCGACGTACGCTTCTGCTATGGCGGAAGATTGGCGGTTGAGCATCGACTTCGCCCGCCAGCCTGGCGCGGGACGGCGGTTCTACCGCCGCAGGCAGGCCCGCGAAGCGCTGCGCAGCCGCGTCGGTGGCGACATTGTGATCTCCGCTGAGAAGAGGCGCCTCTTGCTGTATACCGGGCTCGGAGGCGTCGCCAGAGAGGCCGAGCTTGCGGCGCGGCAGGTCCTGGCCCAGCAGGGCCTGAGCGCGGATATCCGGCTGGACCGGTGGGATCCTTCCGATCAGGTCTGGCGGAACGCGCGATCCAATGAACCGGAGCAAGATGCTGCACCGCTGGCATCCCACGCGGGCAGCCCAGGTCCCATGCCCTCGGCGATGATCGAGGCGCTTGCCACCATGATTGCGAGCGGTCTCGACTTCATTGGCATGATTCCCTGATAGCCGCTGTCAGACTCGATCTTCGCTAGCCTCTGATACTCCGCAACTGTGCTGGTAAGCCTCATTGAACTTCCTTGACCGCCTGCGGTGCGGACGCTCTTCGGATGGCTGTGAGCTGGGATTCCACGGTCCTTCGGGCTGGCCGGGCGTGCTCCTTATGGCTGCGGGCACCAGGGTGCCGGGGAAGACGCGAAAGAGAGAGGCGGCCGAACCGATGTGGTCTGTTCGGATTCAGGATTTCTGCTTAATATTGACATCGATCTATTCGGCCGCCCTCGATCGATCTCGGTAATGAGGTCTCCGACGTTTGCTTGTTTCCGAATCGAGGTGATGGGGAGTAGGTAGTGCTAGCCCGCCGTTTGCTGCGGGGCCGGGTTCCTAGAGCAGAGGTGAAATGGTGTCGGCTAGAGCTGGCTTTCGAAGACGCGAGCGAGGACACGAGCGGTACCGCGAGGGACGCGAAAGGTCCCGCCGTTACATCCGGCCGTATTCGCGCCGTCGCAGGAACGGCGAGCGTGGCGGGAGGTCAGCGGAGGGATCCGGCGCCCTCAACATGTTCGCCCGCCTGGGCTTTGTCGTCCGAGGCATCGTCTACATCGTCATCGGGGTGATCGCGGTGATGCTGGCCTTGGGCGTCGCCCGCCATGAGCCAGACCGTGCCGGGGCCATCGAGGCGATCGCCGCTAAGCCGTTCGGATACCTACTGTTGTGGATCCTGGTCATCGGATTCCTCGCGCTGGCCGTATGGCGGTTCGCTCAGGCCGCGGAGAAGCGGCTGAACCCGACCGAAGGCCACCGGGTCATGGCACTGCTTTGCGGCATCGCCTATGCCATCGCGTTCTACAGCACGCTGATGTTCGTCGTGCACGGCACCAAGCCCATTTCGAGTGACAGCGCCGCGCGGGATTACACCGCTACGATGCTGTCCCTCGACGGCGGTCGCGTCCTCGTGGCCGTCGCCGGGATCGCGCTCGTCGTCCTCGGCGTCGTCATGGCGGTCAGAGGTTTCAGCGCCGAGTTCACCAGGCAGCTTCGGATGGGATGGATGAGCCGCGGCACACAGGATGCGGTGATCAGGCTCGGCCAGGCGGGATACACCGCGCGCGCGGTAGTCGTCGCCGGCATCGGGATTGCTGCCCTGGCCGCGGCTATCACCTATAAAGCGGCCAAGGCCAAGGGCGTCGACGGAGTGCTCCGTTCATTCGCCCAGACACCGTTCGGCCCGTGGCTCCTCATCCTGGTCGCACTCGGGCTGATCGCGTTCGGGATCTTGTCATTCTTCGAGGCGAAGTGGCGCCGCACCCAGGGCGGAGTCCCCGTCTGAGTGCAGTGCGACCTGCGGCTGCGACCGCACGGCTGAACGGCGAAGATTGAATGGGGTAATGGTTCATGCGGGATTAGTGATCTCCGATGGGGCCAGTGCGCGGTTGGCTAAGGCCGAGGTCGGCGCGCCGAGCACTGCCCGGTCGATGCCCGTAGCGGGGCGGGCCATCAGCTCGGCGGCCTCCGCGGTCAGCCTCAGCCCTGGCTTCGCCGCGCGGGGCGGGTCGAGACGGACACGGTACCATCAGGCACCAGCCTCCTAGCATGCATCCGTTCGCATTAACGCCCTGAACAGGCAAGACGCTCCGACAATCCACCTGGACGACACTAGGCTGCACGATCCGCGCTAGTAATCGAACAAGAGAATTGAGAAAAAAGCCTGATCAGTTCACCATGGGAGCGGATGACGGGAATCGAACCCGCATGGCCAGCTTGGAAGGTGCATTGAACCTAGCGGTCAGGGCGGCTGAGCGGCGCGGTTCGTTGTCCGTCGATGACCGTGATTGACCGCTGTTTACCGGGGTTAATGGCCCGCTAATGGCCCAACGGCGATGGTGGGTTCCTGGCGTGTTTCCCGGTTTGGGTACGCCGAGCATCGGAGAGTCATCTGGTGGTAAGCCGACCCGGGCCGGGAAGCTCAGCATCCGAGGACCGGAAGCGGCGCTGCAGCTCGTTTCCACCCGGGCTGGGGGGAGACGAGGAGCGGACCGCAATGTCAGACCCGCCCGCTAGCGTGCACTATACGGCGTCCGCCACTGGAGACGCGATGCGCGACGACCAGCAAGGAATTCCCGTGAACACGGCCGTGGTACGGCGTGGTACGCCCGGGTATGCTTCAGCCATGGCCACTCCTGATGACCGTTCGACCGACGTCAGCGTCCGCCAGTTCGTCGCGGACTCGGGTTCGGTGACGCGCGGCCTCAGGCAGGGGCGCTCTTACACTCTGACGCTCAACGGGGAGCCGCTGGCGCGGATGATCCCGATCAGGCGCCGCCGGGCGGTCCCTAAGGACGAGGTTCTCGCGATCTTTGCGACGGCTCCGGCCATCGACGCGGACGAACTGCGCGCCGATCTGGACGATGCGATGGATCAGGAAGTCCGTGACCCGTTCGAGGGGACTGGGCTGTGACACCACATGACGCTGCGGTCGTGGACACCAACGTAATCGCCGCGCTCAAGCTCTACGACCCAGCGGGACTGCCCGGCACGATGCTGATCACGGCCGTCACACTTGGTGAGCTTTCCTTCGGCCCGCACGCGACCGACGACCCGGTGAAGCGGGCCGGGCGCGTAGCTGTCCTGCAGCACGTCGAGGCGACCTTCGACCCGCTCCCTTATGACCAGGGTGCCGCTCGGCTCTTCGGCCAGATCTGCGCGGCGGTCCGGGTGTCCGGGCGCGAGCCCCGTAAGCGCGCTTCGGACCTGATGATCGCCGCCACGGCGGCCAGCAACGAGCTCCCGCTCTACACCGCCAACCCAGACGACTTCAAGGGCACGGAAGCCTTCGTCGAAGTCGTCGGCCTCAGAGCGCGTCCAAACAATCTGTGAGCTGGTTGCTTCGCAGGAAAGCGCTCGAATATGCAGGCCTCTTGGAGCGGATGACGGGAATCGAACCCGCATGGCCAGCTTGGAAGGCTGGGGCTCTACCATTGAGCTACATCCGCGTGCCCCCGCCGTACCGGCCAGCGGGCATCCTATGTAGCGTACCGGCTTCCGCCGGCTTCCCGCACGCCAGCAGACGGCCACCGCAAGGCAAAATCCAGAGCCTTATCTCGAACGGTCCCGTGTTCCACCCCCTCGGCCAGCCTCCGCCCCACCGCCCGCACGCCTCCACCGCCCTATGGCATCCCCGACCCCGTCGCGCCCCCGCACCCCCGATGACCCTCAAAGCGGCGCCCGGATGGTCATTGTCCGTCTAACGGACATCAGTCCGAAACACCCAAGATCACGGCGCCAAGTCCCGCTCGCGCCCGCGCCGCGCGCCAGTCGCGCGGTTCTGACCTGGCCAGTCATAAGCGCATCACCGTGCCATGTCCGCATGCCGGACATCACTGGTCAGTCTCATTTGCGGTCGGCCCCACGATTAGCTCTTGACACCTGCCGAAGAAACGGCCACGCTTCCGATCAAGCTCAGCGACCGTGTTGCGGACATTAGTCCGTTTCGCGCGAACCCTGCTGACAGCAGCAAAAATACCGGTGGACCGGGCTGGCACCCGGTCCACCGGCCTAACAGCTAACCCACCTCCCAGTGAGCGAGCACAAAGGAGTTTAGCCGTGCCCACAATCTCGGCAACGCGGTCTCTCCGCTGCGGCGCCGCCGTGGCAGCCTTCGCCGCTGCCGCGCTCGGCCTCGCCGCCTGCAGCAGCAGTAGCAGCAGCGCGCCCGCGGCGGCGACCTCGTCCGCAGCGGCCTCCTCGCCGGCGGCAGCCGCCGCCGCGGCCACAGGGTCCGCGCCCAAGGCGGCGACCATCGCCTACCTCTCGTTCGCGGTGGACAACAGCTACGACGCCCCGATGCTGGCGGCGGCGCAGGCGGTCGCCTCGGCCGACGGCGCGACGCTGAAGGTATTCGACGCCGACAACAACCCGCAGACGCAGTACGACCAGCTGCAGACCGTCATCAACTCCGGCCAGTACAACGGCATCATCACCCAGCCGATCGAGAGCACCGGCCTGGTCTCGCTGGTCAAGCAGGCGATCGCCAAGGGGATCAAGGTCGTCAACATGGACCAGATCCTCGGCTCGAGCCTGAGCACCGCCGTCCCCCAGGTCGCGGGCCTGTCGGCCAACGTGACCTTCGTGCCGACGACGATCGGCACCCAGCTCGGCCAGCAGGTGGTCGCCGCGTGCGCGTCCAAGAAGCTGAGCCCGTGCAAGGTCGGCTACCTGTACGACATCAAGGCGTCCTCGCTCGACACGGCCATCTACGGCGCGTTCACCGCGGCCATCAAGGGCAGCCCGGTCTCGGTCGTCACCTACGGCCAGTCCTACTTCACCCCCACGATCGGCCTGACCGCGGTCGAGACCATGCTCCAGGCGATGCCGAGCCTGGACCTGATCGTCGGTTCCGACCAGGGCATCGAGGGCGCCATGACCGCGCTCTCGACCACCGACAAGGCCGACCACGTGCTGCTGGTCGGGTACGGCGCCAGCGCCGCCGCGGTGGCCGGCATCCAGTCGGGCGCGGTCTTCTCCGACGTCGCCCAGGCCCCCTCGGCCGAGGGCACCGACGCGGTCAAGGCGCTGATCGCCGCCATCCAGACCGGCAAGGCCAGCGGCGCCGTCGACCCGGTGGCCGGGTTCCCCGACAGCGGCGTGGTCAACAAGGCCGACGTCAGCCAGTTCACCCCGGAGTGGCAAGGCTGACCGTGCCCGATAACGACCAGGGCATCCTCCGGGGCGTGCATGTCGAGCTGCGGGACATCGGAAAGTCCTTCGGCGGCACGCGCGCCCTGGAGGGCGTCAGCCTGACCATCACCCGAGGCTCGATCCACGCCCTCGTCGGCGAGAACGGGGCCGGCAAGTCCACCCTCGGCAAGATCATCGCGGGGGCGTACGCCCCCGACGACGGGCAGATACTGCTCGCGGGCGAACCGGTCCGGTTCCGTTCGCCCCGGGACGCGATCAACGCAGGCGTCAACCTGATCGCGCAGGAGCTGTCGATCATGGGGTCGCTCACCGTCGAGCAGAACGTGTTCCTCGGCGTCGAGCCGAGCCAGGCGGGCTTCCAGAAGCGCCGCGAGCTCCGCCGCCGCTACAACGAGCTGGCCGCCTCGGTCGGCTTCGAGCTCGACGGCGGCGGCAACGCCGGGACGCTGCGGACGGCCGACAAGCAGAAGGTCGAGATCCTCCGCGCCCTCTGCCGGAACGCCGAGCTGATCGTGATGGACGAGCCGACCGCCGCCCTGTCCAAGCCGGACGTGGACGCGCTGCACGCCGTCATCAGGCAGCTGGCAAGGAACGGCACCACGGTCGTGCTCGTCTCGCACTTCCTGGGCGAGGTGCTCGAGCTGGCCGACGAGGTGACGATCCTGCGCGACGGCCGTCTGATCGAGACCGGGCCGGCCGCCGGCCAGACCGAGGAGTCGGTGATGGCGGCGATGCTGGGCCGCTCGCTCGACGCGACGTTCCCGGCCAGGCGCCCGGTCGCGGCCGACGCGCGCACCGTCCTCTCGGTCCGCGACCTGGTCGCGCCCGGCGTCAACGGGGTCTCGTTCGACCTGCGGGCGGGGGAGATCCTGGGCCTGGCCGGCCTGGTCGGCGCGGGCCGGACCGAGGTCGCCCGGGCGATCTACCGGGCCAACCGCGTCCACTCCGGATCGGTCACCGTCACCACCGGCGACAGAACCGATCTCCACCAGGTCAACGTCACCGGGACCCCGCGCTCCGCGATGCGGGCGGGGATCCAGATGATCCCCGAGTCGCGCAAGGACCAGGGCCTGCTGCTCGGCCGGCCGGTCAAGGAGAACGTCAGCCTGTCCGCGCTCGCCCAGGTCAGCCGGCTCGGCCTGGTTCAGCCCGGCCCCGAGCGACGGACCGTGCGCGAGATGCTCGGCCGGGTGGACGCCCGCGGCGGCGGCCAGTTGGTCCCGGCGTCCGCGCTGTCCGGCGGCAACCAGCAGAAGCTGCTGTTCGCCCGCTCGCTGCTGGGCGATCCGACCGTGCTGATCGCGGACGAGCCCACCCGGGGGGTCGACGTCGGCGCCAAGCGGGCCATCTACGAGCTGCTGACCACGCTGACCGCCGACGGCCTCGGCATCCTGCTGATCTCCTCCGACGTCGAAGAAATCCTCGGCCTCGCGCACCGCGTGCTCGTCATGCGCGGCGGCCGGGTCGTTACCGAACTTACCGGCGAGAACGCGACCGAGGCGGCGATCCTCGGCGCCGCGTTCGGCGCCAACAAAAAGAGGTGCGTGAATGACTCAGCCGCAGGCCGCCCCGCCGGCCCCGGAGAAGCCGGACCAGCCGGGGGAGCCCGGTAGCGCGGCCATGAGGCTGGCCCTGCCCGGCGGATTCAGCCTCCCGCGGTCCGGGTTCCTCGCCCAGGCCCGGCAGGGCGGGATCGTCTACCCGTTCATCGTGCTGTTCCTCGTGCTCACGATCTGGAAGGGCTCGCTCTTCGCCGACCGCACGAACCTGCTCGAGATCCTCGACCAGCAGGCCTCGTACCTGATCATCGCGGCGGCCGGGCACGATGGTGATGATCGCGGGCGGCATCGACCTGTCGGTCGGCGCGACCTACGCCCTCTGCCAGGTGATCGCGACCAAGATGGCCGAGGGCGGGAACCCGGTCCTCGCGATTCTGGTCGGCGTGGGAGTCGGCGTCGGGGTCGGCGCGGTCAACGGCGTGATCGCCACCTTCTTCCGCATCAACTCGCTCATCGCCACTCTGGCGATGTCGTTCGTGATCACCGGCGTCGCCAGCCTGGTCACCAACGGGAACCTGATCATCGCCTACAGCGCGCTCGGCTTCGCGAACTTCGCCAGGACCGAGTTCCTCGACGTCACCACCGCCGCCTGGACGATGATCGGCGTGGTGCTCATCTTCGGCATCGTGCTCTCGCGGACGATCGCCGGCCGCTACATGTACGCGGCCGGCAGCAACGCCGAGGCGGCCAGGCTGGCCGGCGTCCGGGTGCAGTGGATCAAGCTGATCACGTTCGCGATCAGCGGCGGCGCGGCCGGCCTGGGCGGCATCATCGACGCCTCCCGGGTCCTCTCGGCCTCCTCGCAGAACGGCGGCACCGCGCTGACCTTCACCGTGCTGGCCGGCATCGTGGTCGGCGGCACCTCGATCCTCGGCGGCTCCGGCGCGATCTGGCGCACCTTCATGGGCGTGCTGTTCATCGCCATCATCGGCAACGGCTTCACCCTGCTGGCCTGGAACCCGCTCTACGAGCAGATCACCCTCGGCGTGATCCTCCTCCTAGCCGTCGGCGGCGACGCCTGGTCCCGCCTCCGCACCACCTAGCCCCCGAGCTGAGCGACGACACAGGCTGGGGCTCGTCGCACGTGGCCAAACCCCCGGCCGGCGGCCGGGCATTGACCCACCGTCCTCACCTTCACCACGCACAACAAGCCATCTGGCTTTTGCGTTCAACGCGGGGACTTCGGGTCGCGCGGCTGCCCCCAAGCGCACACGCTGACCCCCGAGGCTCAAAAACGCCGCCCCCAACGGAACACGATCACGCCGCCGCCCACGCTGGCTCGCCGACATGTTCCACTGCCGCCCCACAATCCGCGCCCGCCACCACGAGGACGCCGTCCCGCCCCGAGCGCACCGCACCCTGTCACCTGCGCCTCCGACATCAGACGAGATCTGTAAACAGGTTGTTGTCGACCCCGCCGTCAGCCGCCCCGCGCGCAATATCTCCAGGCCACGAGCAACCAACAGCGCCCACGATTCGTGTCGTGTACATGAAGCCGTGCACACACCCCGGCGATGGCCCCGATGAGATATTCCGGTTGCACCGGGCCGAGCTCGTCCGGGTAGCCGCGTTCACCCTCGGCGACCGCGGCGCCGCCGAGGACGTCAGCTCAGCTCAGCTCCGCCGACCATCGGCCGCCGGTCAGCCACGCCCAGGAAACGATTGATGTCCCGGCGGCTGGTGAGACGGACGAACGCCAGGTGCGCGTTAGCCGGATCCGCCGCCGCCGCGGCGTACCGGTCGCGGTACTTGCCGTGGTTGTGCCACGCCCAGGAGATGATGGACTGCTCCGGCGCCCGACGCAGGAATTACCGGACAGCGGCTCGCGGTTGCCGTTCCACAACTCCTGCCGGGTGACCGCCCGGCGCACCGTCCGCCAGACGACCTGACGCATCACCGTCCGCCGGGGCAGGTCGAGCCAGACGACCGTATCCGCCCGCGTCCAGACGATCGGGCGCACGGCCGAGTAGTTGCCGTCCATGACCCAGCCGTCCACGGCTGCGGCGGCCCCGACCACGCGGCGGAACTCGTCCTCGGCCAGCGGCACCCAGCCCGGCTGGTGGAACAGGCTGTCCAGTTCCACGTACGGCACCCCGAGGACCAGAGCCAGCTCCCTGGCCAAGGTGGATTTACCCGACCCCGAGTTCCCGACCACCGACACGCGTCGCACGATCGCGGAACCTAGCACGCCGACGCCCGGGACCGCACCCGTTTCCCGCCAGGCCCGCCAGCCCGCCAGGCCCGCCAGCCCGCCAGCCCCGCCAGGCCCGCCGAGGCAAGCGCCGGATCACTCATCGCCGATATCGGCCAGCACCTCGCGCAGTTCGACGATCAGCGGATCGTGGCGGGGCAGGATGCGCTGCATCCGGTCAACGGTGTCGCGCAGCAGCGCGCGAGCGTCGCCGTACCGCCCGAGCTGGCGGTAGACCAGGGCAAGCTCCGCGCGATTGCGCAGCGTATCAGGGTGCCGGGGACCGAGCACGCGCTCGAAGCCGGCCTGGGCCTGCTCGTACTCCCGCTCGGCCGCGACCGACTTGCCCGTCCGCAGATAGGCGGCGCCGAGGCCGTAGCGCGCCCGAGTGGTGTCCAGGTGATCAGGCCCGAGCGCTCGCTCCCGGTCGGCGACCACCCGCCGGTAGGCCGCTACCGCTTCTTTGGCAAGGCCACTGGCCAGGTACGAATCGGCCAGGGAGTGGCGCGTGGTCATCGTCTCCGGGTGCCGGGAGCCCTGGACCCGCTCCCGGTCGGCCAGCGTGCGCCGGTACAGCGAGATGGCGTCGGAGTGCCGCCCGGCGGCCTGGTAGGCAGCGGCGAGCTCGTCCCGCGCGCCGAGCGTATCGGTGTGCTCGGGGCCGCGGGACCGTTCGGCATCGGACAGCACGTGCTTGAGGGCGGAGACCGCCTGGTCAAACTGGCGCGCCGCCACCAGCGCGTGGCAGAAACGCAGCCGCGTCCTGATCAGGTCGGGGTGATCGGCCCCGAGCTGCACGGTCTGGGTTTCCAGGATCCGGCCGAACCAGCTGACGGCGTCGTCCGCGCGGCCGGCCTCCAGGCAGGCCTCGGCCAGCCGCTGCTCGGCCAGCATCGTCTGCGGGTGCCCGGCGCCGAAGAGCCGGTCGCTGGTCGTCGCCAGGTCACGCCAGTGCTCCGCGGCCGGCCCGGTCAGCCGGGCGTGATCCAGGCTGTCGCCGGCCCGTTGCAGCACCGGATGGCAGCCATCGGCCCACAGCCGGCTTCCGGCCGCCTGCCGAAGGGCAGCGGTGCAGGACCGCAGACCGGACGCGGGCCAGCCAAGCGGTTCCGGTGCAGGCCAGGCCTGCAGCAGCGCGTCCGCCGCGACTCGGGCCGCCTCATCAATCACGGCGTCAGGAATCGCGTCCCGAAGCGCCGCCTGCAGCACCGGGCTCATCCGCACCGTCGGCGGTGCCGACGCCCGCTCGACCGTCAGCAACCCGACGCGTTCGAGCGCCGCCAGCGCGGCCACCGCCGACCCGGGATCAGCGGGATCAGCGGGCGACCAGCGGCCTCGCTGCCGATCAGGTAGCGGACGGCGGCCGGGGCGGTCAGGACGGTCGCGGGAATGCCGTGCCCGTCAAGCAGCGCGGCCAGGGCCAGCAGCGACCGGACCGATCCGCCGGGGGCGAACGCGGTGGCGCTCTCGACCGAGACCGGCCACGTGACCGCGCTCGCCAGCGGCGGCGCGCCCGCTGAAGAGGCCAGGTACTCACGCCAGCGCACGAAATAATCCTGGTAGCTATGGCACGACATCGCCGAGCTGGCGATCACCGCGCTGGCCTGAGCCAGCGCGGCCGGCTCCACGCCGATGACATTGATCAGGTCGATCGCGCCCAGCCGGTGGCCCCGGTTGGCCGACAACCGCTCCGTCAGGTAGCTCAGCGCCTCGCGCGGGTTGAACGGCCCGATCGGCATGGCCCGCATCCCGGGCGGCACAGCCGCGGCGTCGGCGCAGGTCACCAGCACCCGGCCGGCTGGGCCGGACGGCCCGAGGCCGTCCAGGTCGGCCGCATCGGTCAGATCGTCGAGGACGATCAGCCATGGATGGCTGGTCTCCGCCAGCCAGCTCAGGAACTGCGCGGCGGTTGACTCGCAACTGGTCACCTGGCCCCGGCCGGTCACCAAGGCGGTTGCCGCCGCGTAGCCGGACAGCACCGAGGCCCGGCTACTGGCATCGATCCAGACCAGCAGATCCAGCTCGCCCGAGTGCCAGAGCGACTCGGCCAGGGCAACCGCGACCTGGGTCTTGCCCGATGACCTCAGCCAGTCCCGCGCGGTCGAGCCGGCCGCCGGCCCCGGGTCTGGGTCCGCTGCCCGCTCGCTGACCAGCGCGACCACGGTGCCGGGGCGCATTACGGCCGCCAGGTCGGGGGCCGTCTCGAGCCGGTCGATGTAACCGTCGGCTATCGCCGGGACCGTCCCCGACCGGACCGGCCAAGACGGAGACGGAGACGGAGACGGAGACGACGACCGGACACCCGTCGTGCCCGCCGCTCCGCCAAACGGGGCTGCGCTGCTCATGGCCCGCCCCCCGGCTCAGAGTTCCATTTCCGGAATTCGCACCCGGGTCGTCTCCCGGGTGAGGGTCTGCCGGCGGAAGAAAGCGGGGGCGGTGACGCGCATGTACACGAAGCAGACCACTCCGGCCAGCGCGGCCAGCGCGGCGATCACGAAGATCCCGCCGATGTGCCACTGCAGGCCGGGCACCGTCCAGCTCGTGTAGCTGTTGGACGCCACCCAGTCGCTCTGCAGGCTGTAGATGCCGGCCGCGTACATGATCAGACCGCCAACCAGCGGCAGGATACCGCGCATCCACAGGTTGCGGGCGCTGCTGCGCAGCGTGGACCGGTAGTACCAGGCGCAGGAGAAGGCGGTGAGCCCGTAGTAGAAGGCGATGTAGAGCCCGATCGCGGTCACGCCGTCGGCGATCGGGTTACCGCCGGAGATGAAGTTCAGCGGGATGTACAACGCGACCGAGACGACCCCGACCACGATCGTCGACACTGTCGGGGTCAGGTAGCGGGGATTGATCTTGGCGAACTGCTGGGGCAGCGCCCGGTAGGCGGCCATCGAGAGCGTGGTCCTGGCAGCGGGCAGGATCGTCGTCTGGGTCGACGCGGCGGCCGAGCTCAGCACCATCAGGATCAGCAGCCGGGACAAGACCGTGCCGAACCCCGAGGTTCCGAAGATCGCGCTGCCGGTCACCGACAGCACGTCGAACTGGTGGGCCGGGTTGGTCAGCCCGACCCCGCTGCCGCCGACCCCGGCGAACGACATCACCGCGATGATGACGATCGCGTAGGTGATCAGCAGCAGCACGGTCGAGATGATGCCGGCCCGGCCGGGCGTCCTGGCCTTGTCCGCGGTCTCCTCGTTGACCGATAGGGCGGTGTCCCAGCCCCAGTAGATGAACAGCATCAAGATGATGCCGGATACGAACGCCGACAGCGGCAGGTTCGCAGGCGACAGCCAGGACAGGCTCGGGTGCAGTGATCCCGCCGGATGGCTGACGTACACCCTGACCAGCGCGGTCACCGACATCACCATCAGCAGGACGACTTCGATGGTGAGCAAGATCCGCTGGAACCTGGCCGACAGCTCGATGCCGCGGTAGCAGATGTAGGTCATCGCGATGATCCACAAGATCCCGACCAGCAGCACCCAGCCGCCGGAGGCGTTGGCGCCGATCGAGCTGTTCGGTCCCTGGAACAAGAAGAACAGGTACTGGCCGGCGACCTGGGCGAGGCTGCCCATCACCAGGAGGTCGGCCGCCACGGTGGCCCAGCCGCCCGCCCAGCCGGCCGACGGCCCGAACGCCCTGGTACCCCAGATGAAGGTGGTACCGCAGTCGGGGTCGGCCTTGTTCAGCTCGCTGAAGCCGATCGAGCACAGCAGCATCGGCACGAACGCCAGCACCGCGACCAGCGGTGCCTTCAGCCCGACGGCGGCCACGACGAAGAACAGCGTCGCGGCCAGGCTGTAGGCGGGCGCCGTGGACGCGACCCCGATAACAACGCTCGACGCTAGGCCGAGGGCACCGGACTTGAGTCCCTTGTCTCTCTGCTCTTCCACCGGTTGCATGCCAGGAGCGAATGTAGCCATGATCCCCCCACGGATAGGCCTCTGCCGGGAGGAAGAATGACAACGAAATCGCCCCCCGGCCGTTAAACTGCAGCGTAACGGAAGACCATAACGTAAACCCCCATATCAGGACAATAGCTCCGTACCAACAGCAACGGCCCGAAACTCTCCGCGTCTGCCTGCCTCAATCGCGTGGTTCAGTCGCCGACTTTGGTGGCGGCGGACAGGATCCCGATCAGCGTGTCGACCGCCTCCTGGGCATCAGGCCCGACCGCCCGCACCGTAACCTGCTGCCCGCTGCTCGCCCCCAGTTGCATGACCGACAGCACGCTCTTCGCGTCGACCTCCTTGCCGGCGACGAGAAGTTGCACCGCCGAAGAGAACCCCGCCGCCGCGACCGACAGCGCCCCGGCCGGCCGTGCGTGCAGGTCACCGGTCAGCGTGATCGTCGCTTCAGAGTTTTCTGGCATGACGTGCCTCCTGCGCGGCGTCGAGGACCGCCTTGAGGCTGCCGCCTGCGGCGGCGGTGACGGCGGCCGCGACCGCGCCCTCGACGAACGGGGCGTCGGCCACCTCAAGCGGTCCGGGAAGGTCGTCAGGCTCGTCCGCCAGCAGCGTCCGCACCGTCAGCACCGAGCTGCCCAGATCCGGCAGGATCAGCACGCCCGCGCCGGCGTCCGCCCGTCG
Organism: uncultured Actinomycetota bacterium; assembly: GCA_963838825.1. Lineage (GTDB taxonomy): Bacteria > Actinomycetota > Actinomycetes > Streptosporangiales > Streptosporangiaceae > Trebonia. The sequence goes on along the minus strand of CAWISQ010000007.1, from coordinate 169,438 downwards.
GACCGCCGCCGAGACCTTGTCGATGCTGGTCCCGAGGCGGCCGTCATCGGTCCCGCCCGCGGTGGCAATGGTGACCGTTCCCCCGCCGACCTGGCCGGCCAGCTCAGCGGTGCCCTCGGCGAGCGCGGCGCTGTGCGAAACGAGGACGATGCCTACCCGTGGCTCCATGAACTATGCCCTATCCTGAGCTTGTTCGACATTACCGAAAAGGACCTTATGATCCAGTCTGTGGAGCGAGCCGCCGCCATCCTCGCCGCGCTCGGTTCTGGCACGCCGCGGCTCGGCGTCACCGAGATCGCGGACCGGGTCGGCCTGGCCAAGCCGACCACGCACGGGCTGCTTCGCGCGCTGGTCGCGCACGACCTGGTGGCGCAGGATCCGGCCAGCGGCAAGTACAGCCTCGGGGCCGGGGTGCTGCAGCTCGGCAACGCCTATCTCGACGGCTCCGAGCTGCGCGCCCGCTCGCTGCTGTGGGCCGAGTCGCTCGCCCAGCGGACCAACGAGGCGGTGTGGGTGGCGACCCTGTCCGGAACCCGGGCGATCGTCCTGCACCACGTGTTCCGGCCGGACAACACGGTGCAGATCCTCGAGGTGGGCGCGGCCATCCCGTGGTATGCGTGCGCGCTCGGGCACGCGATCGTCGCCTACCTGCCCGCGCTCGAGTCGGCCCGGGTGATGGCCGAGGAGCGCGCGCCGCTGACCGGCCGCACCAAGACCACCCGGGCCGCCCTCGGCCAGGCGCTGGCCCAGGTCCGCAGGCGCGGCTACGCGGTCGAGAGCGAGGAGGCGACGGTGGGCGACGCCGGCATCGCCGCCCCGATCGCGGGCCGCGAGGGCGTGGTCGGCTCGATCGGCCTGGTCGGCCCGGCCGAGCGGCTGCTCGACCGCGGCACCCAGGCCGAGCTGACCCGCGCGGTGGTCGAGTCCGCCCGCTCGATATCCCGTGACCTCGGGGCCGGGCGCGGTGGCGCGGTGCTGGCGGCGCTGCGCTGACCCGCTCACAGCGCGGGCACCAGGTCCCACACCTCGGCCGCTGACGAGGCCAGCAGCGCCCGTTCCGTGAGTTGCTTGCAAGACAAGAAATTCAAATTCGATATTGTCGAACGGACCGTTGCGACTCTGGCAGCGGGCACGCTCACCGTCTTCACGCCGGCCCCGATCAACAGCGGCAGCACCCGGGGATCGGCCGCCGCGTCCCCGCACACGGAGACCGTGATCCCGGCCTCCCTGCCTGCCTTGGCGACCCCCTTGACCAGCGCAAGGACCCGAGGATGAGCGGCCAGCCCCGGCCCCGCCTCCGGGTCGCGCCGCCCCATCCCGAGCACGTCCCCGGTCAGATCGTTGGTACCGATCGAGAAGAAGTCCACCGCTCCCGCGAACACCGCCGCGTTCTTCGCGGTCGACTCGAGCTCCACCATGATGCCAAGCGACGGCACCTCCACGTCGAGCTCCGCCGCCGTCTCCGTCAGCACCTGGCGGACCCGGCTGACCTCCCGCAGCGACCTCACCATGGGGATCAGCACCGCCAGCCGCGCCGCCCGGCCGGCCTCAAGGATCGCCCGTAGCTGATCAGCCAGCGCCGACGGATGCGTGAGCAATGCCGCCAGCCCGGCCCCGGCAGGCAGGCTAATCTCCCCGGCTCGGCCGGCCCCCCCGGCCTCCGTCCCGCTACCGGCCTCAATGTCCCCGCTAGCCTCGACCTCGCTCCTGCCCCAGTAGGCCCCTGCGGCCAGGAACGGCGGGATCTTGTCGCCGGAGAAGTCGAGTACCCGGACGGTGGCGGTCTTGCCCGCCAGCAGCGCCAGGATCGGGCCGAGCTGAGCCTCGTGCTGCGCCAAGGTCGGCCAGTCGGCCGCCTGCACGTAGGGCAGTTCGGTCCGCAGCAGCCCCACCCCGTCCGCGCCCGCCGCCAGCCCGCGCCGGGTCTCGACCTCGGAGGCGACGTTGCAGAGGACGACGATCTGGTGCCCGTCCGCCGTCCGGGCGGGCCCATCGACCCGAGCCTCGCCGCGCTCGCTCGCCTGCGCGTCCAGGGCGCGCCTGGCGTCGTCCATCTCCTGCACGCCGACCAGGAGCTCGCCGACCGTGCCGTCAACGACGGCGTCCTGCCCGTCCGCCAGGCCGAGCACGTCAGGACTGGCCCCGGCGATCATCGGCACCCCGAGCCCGCGCGCCACGATCGCCGCGTGCGAGCTCGCCCCGCCCGCGACCGACACCGCGCCCACCAGCCCGGCCTCGGCCAGCTCGATCAGATCCGACGGCGTGACCTCATGCCGCACCAGGATGAATTCAGCGCCTCCCGCGTCAGCCGCACCGCCTCGCGCCCGCGTCGAGCCCTGAGCCCGCGCCGCTTCCGCCCGCGTCGAGCCCTGAGCCCGCGCCGCCCCGGCCCCCGCTGCGGCACCTGCCCCAGCCGCAGCCCCGCCGCCCTTCCGCAGCCGCGCGATCACGGCCACCCCGACCTGCCGGATATCGCCCGCCCGGGCGGCCAGCGCCGGGTTGTCGAGCTGCTCCATCATCTCGGCCTGGCGCTCGGCCGCCTCCCGGACAGCGGTGACCGCGTCCGTGCCGCCCTGCACCGCGGCCACCGCCGGGGAGGACAGCGCCGGGTCGCCCGCGATCAGCGCCCCGATCGCGATGATCTCGGCTTCCGAGGTCCGCCCGGCCTTCCGCAGCCGCTCCGCCAGGGCCGACCGCTCGGCCGCGACCCCGGTGAACGCGGCCGCTACCTCCTCCGGCGTGGCCGCCACGATGGCGTCGCCGACGACGCTGTCGGCGACGATCCGCAGTATGCCCGCCGCCGTCCCGGCCGACACCGCCAGACCGCCAAACCGGGCCGGCGACCCGGAGACGCCGGCCGTCTCATCTGCCATGCCGGCTCATCCCGCTCATCCCGCCTGCCGGGCGGCGACGTCCCGCAGCGCGTGCAGGATCAGCGCCGACGACGCGGCGCCGGGATCCTCGTGCCCGACGCTGCGCGGGCCGAGGTAACTCGCCCGGCCCTTGCGCGCCTGCATCTCGATGGTGTCGTGGGCGGCCGCGTCGGCCGTGTCGGTCAGCGTGGCCAGGGCGGCAGGCGCCCCCGCGCCCTGCGCAACGGCCTGGCTGAACGCCGCGACGGCCGGGGCGAGCACGTCGACCATGGTCTTGTCGCCCTCGCTGGCGGCGCCGAGCTTCTTGACGCCTTCAAGCGCCGCCGTCAGCGCCTCGGCCAGCGCGGGCAGATCCACCTCGGGCTTGTCGCCGAACGCCTTGCCCGCGCGCCGGAACGCGGTGCCGTACAACGGCCCCGACGCCCCGCCGACCTTGGAAATCAGCGTGGACCCGGTCAGCATCAGCACCGAGCCCGGGGTGGGAGTGTCGGCCGCGGCCAGCGCCGTCTGCACGGCGCTGAACCCGCGGGCGAGGTTGATGCCGTGATCGGCGTCGCCGATGGCGGAATCAAGCTGGGTGAGGTGGTCTCGCTGGGCTTCGACGACCGCTGCGATCTCCGCAATCCACGCGCGGAAGAATTCAGCGTCCATAAGGGCTCCTCGTGGTACTGGACGACGCTGTCGGGTCTACCGTCCCCAACGGAGCCCGGGTGTGTCCACCGGCGCGTCCCACAAGTCCACGAGCGTATCCGTCAGGTGGCAGACGGTCACTGAGAAGCCCTGCATCTCCAGGCTGGTGATGTAGTTGCCCACCAGGTTGCGCGCGATCCGCCCGCCGTGGCCGGTGATGTAGGTGCTGACCTCGTTGAACGCGCCGTAGAGCTCAATCAGCGGAGTGCCGCCCATGCCGTTGACCATGACCAGCAGGTCGCCGTCGACCGCAAGGTCGGCGTTGATCGCGTCGAGCACGATCTCCACGATCGCGCTCGCGGGCTGCAACGGCGCCCGGGTGCGGCCGGGCTCGCCGTGGATGCCGATGCCGAGCTCGATCTCCTGCTCGGCCAGGTCGAAGGTCGGCTTGCCCGCGGCCGGGACCGTGCACGAGGTGAGCGCGACCCCGAACGACCGGCTCCGCTCGTTGACCTCGGCCGCGATCGCTGCCACCTGGGCCAGCGGCGCGCCGCGCTCGGCCAGCGCCCCGGCGATCTTCTCGACGAAGACGGTCGCGCCGACGCCCCGGCGGCCGGCCGTGTAGAGCGAGTCCTGCACGGCGACGTCGTCGTTGACCACGACCGAGGCGACCTCGATGCCTTCGTCGTCGGCGAGCTCGGCCGCCATCTGGAAGTTGAGGACGTCGCCGGTGTAGTTCTTGACGATGTGCAGCACGCCGGCCCCGCCGTTGACGGCCTTGGTGGCCACCAGCATCTGGTCGGGCACCGGGGAGGTGAAGACCTCGCCCGCGCAGGCCGCGTCGAGCATGCCGTACCCGACGAAGCCGCCGTGCAGCGGCTCGTGACCGGACCCGCCGCCTGATACCAGGCCGACCTTCCCGGCCCGGGGGCCTTCGGCCCGCAGAATGACCTTGTTCTCGATGTCGACGGCGAGTGACGAATGCGCGGCGGCGATCCCCGCGAGCGCGTCGGTCACCACGGTGTCCGGACTGTTGATGAGCTTCTTCATTGACGCCCCACAGGTCGCGCAGCCATCAGAATAACGTTCGGTATTACAGAACGACGTTTTGCGAAAAACATAGAACTATGCCGTTCACCGCGTCAAGAGTCTGCCTGATTCGTTCAGATTTTGCTAAAACTTTACTCACTCGGCCCATTGCCGATGATCGCCTCGAGACGTACTTTGGCCGAGACAGCAGGTTCCGCCCGTAACGGTGCGTGGCGGGGGCAGGAGGACATCATGGCTGATGACATCACTCCGCTGCGAGGTGAGGGCCGCACAGTCGGACGCATCACCGGGCTGTGGGGCGAACTCATGGCGGAATTCCTTGGGACGTTCGTGCTGCTCGCGTTCGGCGACGGGGTCGTGGCCGTGGCCGTGGCCGGGCTGCCCGGCTCCGGCCGGACCGCGGGTCCCACCACGATCTTCAACGCGGCGGGCGACTGGCTGCTGATCACCTGGGGATGGGCCATGGCCGTCGCCTTCGGCATCTGGGTGGCGGGCGGCGTGAGCGGCGCCCATCTCAACCCGGCGGTGACCCTGGCCTTCGCCGTGAGACGAAGGTTCGCCTGGGCCAAGGTGCTGCCCTACTGGGGCGCCCAGCTGCTCGGCGCGTTCGCCGGCGCGGCCCTGGTCTACGCCGTGTACCAAAGCGCGATCAACGCCTTCAACCTCGCGGCGCACACGCCGAAGAGCGGCGGACAGGCCCTCGCGACGTACTCGATCTTCGCCACGTTCCCGGCCGGGTACTTCCACGGCGGATACGGCGGGCCACTGCTCGACCAGGTCGTCGGCACCGCGTTCCTGGTGATGCTCGTCGTCGCGGTCATCGATGCACGGAACACGGCCGTCGGGTCCAACATGGCCCCGCTGATCATCGGCTTTATCGTCGCCGCGATCGGCATGTCCTACGGCCCGAACGCGGGCTACGCCATCAACCCGGCGCGCGACTTCGGTCCCCGGCTGTTCGCGTTCTTCGCGGGCTGGGGGCACGTGGCCTTGCCTGGCACATATCACGCGATCGGCGGTCCGAACTTCACCGGCTACTTCTGGATACCGATAGTGGGGCCCCTCGTCGGGGGCGTAATCGGCGTGCTCATCTACGACTTCTTCATCGGCGACATCCTGCACTCCCGGCTCAAGATGGTCGAGGCAGTTGAGGGGCCGATCGCGGAAACCGAGCCGGTCGCCGCGACGGCGGACACGACGGCGGAGGTTCCGGAGGCCCGGATCCCGCGGTCGTCCGAGACCGGTATCAGAGAGACCGACGTGCAGACTCCCAGAGATCCGCGGGCCGGCGCATAAGCGAGGAGGACAGCCATGCCTGATTTCGTCGGTGCCGTCGACCAGGGCACCACAAGCACGCGGTTTATGATCTTCGACCACTCCGGCAATGAGGTCGGCAAGTACCAGCTCGAGCACGAGCAGATCCTGCCGCAGGCCGGCTGGGTCGAGCACAACCCGGTCGAGATCTGGGAGCGGACCGTCGCGGTCATCCAGACCGCGCTGGGCGCGGCCAACCTGACCGGGAAGGACCTGGCCGCGCTGGGCGTCACCAACCAGCGCGAGACCACGGTCGTATGGAACCGCAGGACCGGGCGTCCCTACTACAACGCGATCGTGTGGCAGGACACCAGGACCGACCGGATCGCCAGCGCGCTTGACCGCGATGACCGCGGCAAGATCATCCGCCGCAAGGCCGGCCTGCCGCCGGCCACCTACTTCTCCGGCGGCAAGATCCAGTGGATCCTGGAGAACGTCGACGGCGTCCGGGCCGCGGCCGAGGCGGGCGACGTCGCCTTCGGCAACACCGACTCGTGGGTGATCTGGAACCTGACCGGCGGCACCCACGGCGGCCAGCACGTCACCGACCCGACCAACGCCAGCAGGACCATGCTGATGGACCTGGAGACGATGGACTGGGACGACGAGCTGCTGGGCTTCTTCAATATCCCGAGGTCGATGCTGCCGAAGATCGTGCCGTCCTCCGCGCCGCAGGGCTACGGCGAGATCACCGGCCTGGCGGCGATCCACGGGGTGCCGCTTACCGGCGACCTCGGCGACCAGCAGGCGGCCACGGTGGGCCAGGTCTGCTTCTCGCCCGGCGAGGCCAAGAACACCTACGGGACCGGCAACTTCATGCTCCTCAACACCGGCGAGGAGCTCGTCCGGAGCAAGAACGGCCTGCTCACGACCGTCTGCTACCAGTTCGGCACCAACAAGCCGATCTACGCCCTCGAGGGCTCGATCGCGGTGACCGGCTCGGCCGTGCAGTGGCTGCGCGACCAGCTCGGCATCATCTCCGGCGCGTCCGAGGTCGAGACGCTGGCCCGCCAGGTCAACGACAACGGCGGGGTCTACTTCGTCCCCGCCTTCTCCGGCCTGTTCGCGCCCTACTGGCGCAGCGACGCCCGGGGCGCGATCGTCGGCCTGTCCCGCTTCAACACCAACGCCCACCTGGCCCGCGCCACCCTGGAAGCGATCTGCTACCAGAGCCGCGACGTCGCCGAGGCGATGGAGCAGGACTCCGGCGTCCACCTCGAGGTGCTGAAGGTCGACGGCGGCGTCACCGCCAACGACCTCGCCATGCAGCTGCAGGCGGACGTGCTCGGCGTGCCGGTCAGCCGCCCGGTGGTGGCCGAGACCACCGCGCTCGGCGCCGCCTACGCGGCCGGCCTGGCGACCGGGTTCTGGTCGACCACCGAGGAACTGCGGGCGAACTGGAACGAGTCCAAGCGCTGGTCGCCCACCTGGTCCGACAAGCAGCGAGCGGACGGCTACGCAGGGTGGAAGAAGGCGGTGCAGCGGACGCTTGACTGGGTAGATGTCAGCTAATCAACCGGAGGTGTCGTGGTAGCTGCACTGTCCCCGGCGGCGCGCGCGGACGCGATCGCCAAGATGGCCGAACGCGAGCTGGATGTGCTGGTCGTGGGAGGCGGCGTCGTCGGGGCGGGCAGCGCGCTCGACGCGGTGACGCGCGGCCTTTCCACCGCGATCATCGAGGCCCGCGACTGGGCCAGCGGTACGTCGAGCCGGTCGAGCAAGCTCATGCACGGCGGGCTGCGTTATCTCGAGATGCTCGACTTCGGCCTGGTCAACGAGGCGCTGCACGAACGCGGGCTGCTGCTGAACGTCATCGCGCCGCACCTGGTGCGGCCGGTGCAGTTCCTGTACCCGCTGCAGCACAAGATCTGGGAGCGGCCCTACGTCGGGGCCGGGGTGCTGATCTACGACGGCATGGCCTACGCCTCCGGCACCGCCAAGGGGCTCAAGCGCCACCGTCACCTGACCCGCAAGGGCGCGCTGCGCGAGGCCCCGTGCCTGCGGGCCGACTCGCTCACCGGCGCCATCCAGTACATGGACGCGCAGGTGGACGACGCCAGGCACACGATGACGGTGGTGCGCACGGCCGCCACGTTCGGCGCGCTGGCCGCCAGCCGGGTGCGGGTGACCGACTTCCTGCGCCAGGGCGAGCGCGTCACCGGGGCCACCGTCACCGACCTCGTCACTGGCAAGTCCTTCGACGTCAAGGCCAACCAGGTCATTAACGCCACCGGCGTGTGGACCGACGACACCCAGGCGCTGGCCGACACCCGCGGCCAGTTCCACGTCCGCGCGTCCAAGGGGATCCACCTCGTGGTGCCGCGCGACCGGCTGCAGTCGAACACGGGCATCATCCTGCGGACAGAGAAGAGCGTGCTGTTCATCATTCCGTGGGGCAGGCACTGGATCATCGGCACCACCGACACCGACTGGTCGCTGTCGAAGGAGCACCCGGCTGCGAGCTCCCGCGACATCGACTACCTGCTCGAGCACGTCAACTCGGTGCTCAACTCGCCGCTGACCCGCGAGGACGTCGAGGGCGTCTACGCGGGCCTGCGGCCGCTGCTGTCGGGCGAGTCGGAGTCCACCTCCAAGCTCTCCCGCGAGCACGTGGTCGGGCATCCGGTGCCTGGTCTGGTGGTGGTCGCGGGCGGCAAGTACACCACCTACCGGGTGATGGCGAAGGACGCGGTGGACGAGGCGGCGCGGGCGATGGACGCCCGGGTGCCGGAATCGGTCACGGCCGAGCTGCCGCTGGTCGGGGCCGAGGGCTACCGCGCGCTCTGGAACCAGCGCCAGTCGCTCGCGGACGGCGCCGGCATCCACGTGGCCCGGGTGGAGCACCTGCTCAACCGGTACGGCTCGCTGGTCCACGAGCTTCTCGACATGATCCGCGCGGACCGGTCGCTGGCCGAGCCGCTGCCCGGCGCCGACGACTACCTCGCGGTCGAGGCCCGCTACGCGGTCACCCACGAGGACGCCCGCCACGTGGACGACGTGCTGGCCCGGCGCACCCGGACCTCGATCGAATCCTGGGACCGCGGCGTGGCCGCCGCCCCCAAGGTCGCCGAGCTGATGGCCGACGTCCTCGGCTGGGATGAGGCCGAGAAGAAGCGCGAGGTCGACGCCTACGTGGGCCGGGTCGCGGCGGAACGCAAGTCGCAGACCGAGCCCGACGACGACACCGCCGAGGCCGCCCGCCTCGACACCCTCGACATCGCCGTCCCCAGCCAGGCTGGCCAGCCCAGCCGACCCAGCCAGCGCACCAAGGCCGGCTAGCACGGCGAATCCGGCCAGCCCGGCCGAACCCTTAACTCGCGGCAGTCGGCTGTCGGGACGCATCGCGGCATCCCGGCACGCTAGACTGCGTGGGTACGGGCTGTAGCGCAGCTTGGCTAGCGCGCCGCGTTTGGGTCGCGGAGGTCGCCGGTTCGAATCCGGCCAGCCCGACTCTTCTTTGTTCTGGCAAGATCATAAGTCGAGCCTGTGTTCGCCCGGACAGTCAGGCTCTGACGGCCGCCTGGTACTTTGCGACGAGGTCGGCGGGCACGCGGCCGCGGTCCTTGATGTCGTGCCCGTTCTCCCGCGCCCAGGCGCGGACGGCCCCGGTGTCGACGGTGCTGGGCCTGCGGCCGGCCCGGGCGCTCGCCCGGCGGGCGGTTCCGCTGACCTTGCGGGCATGCTCGACGTACTTCCGCAGGGCGTCGTGCAGTTCATCGCTGTGCTTGCTGCTCAGGTCGATTTCATAGTCGGTGCCGTCGAGGGCGAAGCGGACCGTGCCTTCGGCGGCACCGCCATCGATGTCGTCAACGAACAGCGTCTGGATTTGCTGAGCCATACCGGCATACTCCACAGGTCGTTTGCTTGATTACAAACGTAGCGTAGCCGGTCAGCAGTTCCAGTCACGCACCAGGCGTCTCGTGTTTCTTGTTTTTTAACGCTCGGTCGTCGCTCGGAACGCGGGAAGCGTATTGCCGAGAAAGGTGAACCGGGCCTGCGTTCCGAGCGTGTTCCAGGTAGACCCTCCGGTCGGCGTTGCCAAGAAGCTAGGCAGGAAGGAAGCCTTTGTTAGGCCGAACCTCAATGTGAGCCGTAGACGGCGGCCGGGTCGATTGCGGAAATCAGCGGCCTGTCGTGCACATTGAGCGGGCGGCCTCGTCGCCGGCGTCGGCCGCATTCAGGCGGGCAGATTCCGGGAATTCTGCGGCGGCCGAACATCGAGGAAATCATGGCGCGTCCCTCTGCGGCAATGGTCATCGGCGCCCAGCGGCGCCCTGGCAGAACAGCGAGATCTGCGCGTTCGTCCAGCAGGCCGCAGCAGCGGCGAGTGGGCGTGGGGCCGTGCCCTGGGGGCACGGAAATCACGTCCATGCCCCCAGGGTCGTCCCGGCCTCAGGTCCTGGTGATGAGGCCGAGCTGGCTGAGCGCGGTGACGCCGTCGTCCAGGCCGATCTCCTGGGTGATCAGGCCGTTCTCGACCTTCAGGACCGTGGTGCCGGTGAATCGCATCGTCTTGCCGGTGCCGGCAGGCAGCGGCCCGTAGGGCATGTCGTCGAACGCGTCGCCGGTCTGGGTGCCGCCGCCTTCCCACTGGCCGACCACATAGTCGCCCTCGGCGATCAGGTCGGCGGTACCCCAGAAGTTCAGGTCAGGGAACGCGGCGCGGAACTTCTCCGCGAACGCGCGGACCGCGTCCCGGCCACGCAGCGGCTCGTGCAGCGAGTACTCGAACCGGATGTCCGGGGCGGCCAGCTGGTCGATGACCGCCGGGTTGAACTCCTTGCCCCAGAACTCCGTGAACCAGCGGCCCACGACCGCCTTGTTCTCCTCAGTCGACATGGTCGTCTCCTCGTCGGTGCAGTGCGTATAGCGCCCCTCCTGGGCACACCCCGCAGACGACGGCCATCACCGTTCCGTGAGGTCCCGACCCGAAATTTCCGCCCGGTTCCCGTCCCCGGGTGCCGGACCTGCCTCACCGCGCGCACCGTGTCCACGTCATCCGGTGCCAATTGGCGGGCCGCGACCGATGATTTCGCCGCGCCGGCGGAGTCCTACCGCAATGGTGACGAGTGCCTTCGACGAGGCGACCCTGCTCGAGAACGCCCGGCTGGGCGATGAGCACGCGTTCGCGAAACTGACCGGGACGTACCAGGGCGAGCTGCGCTCCTACTGCTACCGGATGCTCGGCTCGGTCCAGGACGCCGAGGACGCGGTGCAGAACGCGCTGCTCCGGGCCTGGCGCGGGCTGGATAAGTTCGAGGGCCGCAGCAGCATTCGCTCCTGGCTCTACAGCATCGCCACCAACACCACGCTCGACATCACCAGGCACCGCTCCCGGCGGGAGCTGCCGACCGATTTCGGTCCGGCCGCCGCCGTGGGCGCGCCGGTCGAAGAGGCCGTCAACGACCCGATCTGGCTCGAGCCGTTCCCTGGCCAGTGGCTGGCCGGCAGCCCGACGTCCCCCGAGTCCCGCTATGAGCAGCGGGAGAGCGTCGAGATCGCGTTCATGATCCTGCTCCAGGATCTGCCGCCGCTGCAGCGCGCGGTGCTCATTCTCCGTGACGTGCTCGGCTTCACCGCCGCGGAGGCGTCCCTTCAGCTCGAGACCTCGGTCGCCTCGGTGACCAGCGCCCTGCAGCGGGCCCGCGCGACCGCGACCGCAGCGCTGCCGAAGCGCAGTCAGCAGGAAACCCTGCGCGCCCTCGGCGACCGGGCGGCGGCGGATCTCGCCCACCGGTACGCGACCGCCCTCGAAACGGGCGACGTCGACACGCTGCTGGGGCTGCTGACGCAGGACGCCACCTGGTGCATGCCGCCGTACGCCGACTGGTTCCAGGGCCACCAGGCGCTCCGCGCGTGGCTGGTCCGCGACCCACTGTCGGTGGGCTGGCGTCACCAAGTAGCGCAGGCCAACGGCCAGCTTTCGGTGGCGGGCTACCTGCTCGATTCGGAGTCGGGCCGCTACCTGGCTCACGTCATCGACGTCCTGACCCTGGACGGCGACAAGATCGCCGCCGTCACCGCGTTCCTGCCCGGCGACGACGCCGCCGCGACGTTCGCCTCCTTCGGCCTCCCGCCCGAGGCGCCTTAGCGGGATTCCGCCCCCGCCCTATTGGCTCCTGATGCCCGAGCAGCTTCTGTGACGGTAGACCACATCGGGCAACCCTATTCGCCCCCAAGATCGCGAAGCCTTTTATCCTGACGAAGGAAAATCATCGTATAGGTGTGAAAATCCTTCGTGATCATGCCCGCGCCCCAGACCCCGCGCCTGCTGAGTCACTTGAGCCCCACGCCTGCCGCCCCCGGATCGGCCGGCCGACCAGGCCCCGCTCGGCCTTTCCCCGGCGGCCCAAAGCGCGCTTGATTGGCCTAATATGACTCGCCAAAGAAGTCACGTCATGGTTTCCATAAGAATTTGTGTTACCGCTCACAGCGAGCATGAAAAAGGGGCGGGCGGCGGCGCTCGCAACCCGAGCGCCGCCGCCCGCCCCGTCCAGACGGAAAGAACAGCCAGCCAGGCGGATAAACCTAAACGCTATTCCGGCGGCGGCGTCTGCCCGCCGACCTCGGCCGAGGCGCCCGAGGCGGCCGCCAGCGGCGCGCCCTGCGCCCCGAAGACCGGCAGCCCCCGCCGGGCCCGGCCGCGGCTGCGGGCCCGGACGCGGTCGGCCACGATCGCGATGCCGAGCACAAGCCCGAGCGCGACCTGCTGGTAGAACGGCGAGACGTTGAGCACGATCAGCGCGTTGTTGATCAGCATCAGCAGCAGCGCGCCCGCCGCCGCCCCGACGATGCGCCCCTCGCCGCCGTAGAGCGACACGCCACCGATGACCGAGGCGGCGATCGCGTCGAGCTCCCAGCCGCTGCCGACGCTCGGGTCGCCGACGCCGATCCGCCCGATCACCAGCACGCCCACCAGGCCGGCGCAGGCGCCGCTGACGATGTAGGTCAGCATCAGGCGGCGGTTGATCGGGATGCCCGCGAGCCGGGCCGCCTCCCGGTTGCCGCCGACCGCGTAGATCTGGCGGCCGATGTAGGTCCGCTCCATCAGCACCCAGGCCAGGAACGCGACCACGATGAAGATGACGACCGGGATCGGCACCCGGAAGGCGTCGTAGAGCGTCAGCTTGTCGTAGAACGTGGAGACGCCGCTGATCGGCTGGCCCTGCGTCAGCGCGAGCGCCCCGCCCGCGGCCGCCGTCAAAGTAACCAGCGTGATCGCGAACGGCGGGACATCCAGCCGGGTAATGAACCAGCCGTGCAGGAACCCGACCACGATGCCGATCCCGAGCGAGGCGAGGATCGAGAAGACGACCGGCCAGTGCCAGTTGACGTCGACGTAGGCCGAGCACATCGAGCAGAAGGCCACCATCGACCCCGGCGACAGGTCGATGCCGCTGGTGATGATGACCATGCTGACGCCGACCGCGAGGATGCCGTAGTCGGCCAGGTCAAGCCCGATGACCTGCAGGTTGGCGACGTCGGCGAAGTCGTGGTGGACCAGCGTGACGACGATGAACACCAGCACGCAGGCCGCGACCACCCCGAATTCCGGGATATCGGTGATCTTTCGCGCCCAGCTCGCCGATCCGCCGCCGCCCGCACCAAGGCCGGCCGCCGCCTCGTTACCTTCGTTGCTTGACGTCTCCGCTTGTTCCGTCTTCACGGGCTTTCCTTCACTCCGGCTGCGGTCAGCAGCACGCGCTCTTTCGAGAATTCGTCTCGGGCCAGAACCCGGCCTATTCGGCCCGTTCTGAGCACCACTATCTGATCGGACAGATGGAATAGCTCCTCAAGCTCGGAGGACGCGACAATCACGGCCATGCCGCGGGCCCGCGCCTGGTCGATAAGCTCGTAGATCTCGGCCTTGGCGCCGACGTCGACGCCCCGGGTGGGCTCGTCGAGCAGCAGCAGCTTCGGCGCCGCCGCGAACCATTTGCCGAAGATGACCCGCTGCTGGTTGCCGCCGGACAACGACCCGATCGACTGCTCGATGGACGCCATCCGCGCCCCGGTCACCGAGACGAACTCGGCCGCCTTAACGCGCTCCGACCGGGGCGTGAAGAACCCGCGCCGGGTGAGCCCCCGCAGCGTGGCGAGGGTGACGTTCCAGCGCACCGGGGCGATCGCGATGATCGACTGCTGCTTGCGGTCCTCCGGCACCAGGGCTACCCCGGCCGCGACCGCGTCACCGGGCGAGCGCGGCGCGTACCGCGAGCCCGCCAGGGTCATCTCACCGTCAACACGGCCGATCGCGCCGAAGATCGTGTGCAGGAGGCGACTTCGGCCCGCTCCCATAAGGCCGGCCACGCCGAGCACCTCGCCCTGGTTGACGCTGAGGCTGATCGGGCCAAGGCCCGGGGCGGATAGCCCCGAGGCGGTGAACACCGGCACCGGCCGCACCGGCCCGGTTCGGTCGGCGGTCACCGACGCGAGGTGCTCGACCCCGACCATCTCCCTGATCAGCCGCTCGTCGGTCGCCTCGGCGACGTCCATCTCGGCCACCAGGCGGCCGTTGCGGAGCACGACCACCTGGTCGGCGGCCTCCCGGACCTCCTCGAGGCGGTGGCCGACGAAGATCACCGCGCCGCCCGCGGCCGCGCGCTCCCGGGCGATCCTGATCACCGCGGCGGCCTCGGTCGGGCCCAGCGCGGAGGTGGGCTCGTCGAGGATCAGCAGCCGCGGGTCCCGGCCGAGCGCCTTCGCCACCTCGAGCATCTGCCGGGTCGGGATGGACAGCGAGGACACCGGCGTCCGGGGATCGACGTCGAGCCCGACCGCCGCGATCATCCGCCGGGCGGCGGCGGTGGTCGCCTTCTTGTCGTAGAACAGGCGGCGGGCGTCCTTCGGCCGGTTGCCGAGGGTCAGGTTCTCGGTCACGTTGAGCTGGCCCACCAGGGGGAACTCCTGGGAGACCATCGCCACCCCGGCCGCCTGGCTGGCGATCGGCGAGCCAGTATCGAGCGCAGTGCCGCTGATCGACACCTCGCCGCCGGGATTCGGGGTCACCGTGCCCGCCAGGATGCCGAGCAGGGTCGACTTCCCGGCCCCGTTCTCGCCGACCAGGCCGACGACCTTCCCGAACGGGAAGACCAGGTCCTCGACCTGCAGCACGGTGGCAAGTCCGTACGTCTTAGACACGTGGTGCAGGGAAACGCCGTCGACGTCGCCCTGCACCCCGTGCTCCACTGGTGAATCTGTCACTGGGCCGAGATCCCGATGCCGCTCCAGAAGGTGGCGAAGTCGCTCTCGTTCGCCTTCGTCATGATGCCGACGCCGGTGCTCAGGGTGTTGCCCGGGCCCGGGACGAAGTACGGCTTGACCAGTGCCATGGTCGCGCTCTGACCGAGGGCCTTGTCCGCCGCGAGCACGTAGGCGGTCATGAAGCCCTGGTAGTACGGCCGCTGCAGGATCGAGGCGGCGATCACGCCGCTCTTGACGTCGTTGATCGTGTTCTGCTCGCCGTCGTCGGAGACGATCGTGACCTTGCCGACGTCTTTAGCCGACTGGACGGCCTGCCCGGCGGCGCCGCCGTCGTAGGAGTAGACCGCGTAGATGCCCTTGATGCTGGAGTTGGCCTGCAGGGAGGCCTGCAGGTCGGACACCGCGGTGGCGACGTCCTGGTTGTCGTTGATCTTCTGGACGACCTTGATGCCGGAGCCCGCGCACTGCTCGAAGCCGGCCACCCGCTGCTGGGTGTTGGCCGCGGTCCACGAGCCGCTGATCGCGACCACTTCGCCCGAGCCGATCGCCTGGGTCATCGCCTTGCCCGCGTCACAGCCTGCGGTCGTGTTGGGAGTGCCGATGTAGAGCTGGGCGGCGGTGCCGGGCAGCGGTGAGTCGTACGCGACGACCGACAGCCCCTTGCCGACGGCCTGCGCGATCGGCGTGGTGAGGGACGACGCCGTGACCGCCGACACGCCCCAGCCGGTGTAGCCCTGCGCGCTGTCGGTCTCGAGCAGCGACACCTGGACGCTCGCCTCCGACGCGGTGGGCTCCTGGAACGTGCCCGACGCGCCCTTGGCGCTGAGCCACTTCATGGCGGCGTTCCAGCCCGCCTTGGCCTCGTTCCAGTAGGCCGAGTTGCCGTTGGTGACGAACGCGATCTTGACGCCCGACAGGCTCTTGCTGCCGATCGCGCCCTGGATCTTGGTGGTGAGCTGCTGCAGGGCCGCGTCGTTGAACGAGGACGAGCCGACGATCGACGAGGCCCCGCCGGTCGAGGCGGCCGCCGATGCCGATGCGGTCGCCGCGGCCGACGTCGATGCCGCCGCGCTGGCCGGCGCCGACGACGACGACGAGCTGCTGCTCGATGAGCAGGCAGTCAGGGCGAGCAGCGCGCCCGCGCCGACGCCGATCGCTGTCACGAACTTTCTGTGCACGGACAACCTCCTTGTTGCGTTCCTGGAATTGCAAAAGTCAGGCCGAGATAACGAAGAAGACTTGTGAGCGGTTACATTGCTGTGACCTTTAAGCCGTTTACCTATGCTCTTTGCCACATGTGAACGGTCACATGTGAACGGTCACATTGAGAGTAAGTCGGCTTCATCAGATGCGTCAAGTACATGCGTCCTGATTGTTACATTCGCGCGACGCGCGGGCATTCCGACGGAAACGGGCGCGCAAAAATTGCGCGCCCGTTGGGTCACCGAAAGGTCGGATGACTGCCCCGGCAACTAGCGGTAGAGGCGAAGCGAACGGTCCGTTCGGGAAAAATCTTTTGAAGTTTCCTAACGGACCCTGGTTCCACCGCCAGGGTCAATGTCAGATTCCGCGGGCCAGCCGGTAGTAGGCCGCGTTCCAGCGCAGTTCGTGCTCGAAGCCGCGCACGGTGGTCGCCTGGTCGATCGTGAGCAGCTCGGTGCCCGCGATCCGGGCGAAGTCCTCGAACGCCTCGATCCCGAGCGCGGTGGACATGCAGGTGTGGTGGGCCGCGCCGGCCTGCAGCCACGACGTGGCCGACGTCTGGAAGTCCGGCGACGGGCGCCACACCGCGCGGCCGACCGGCAGCTTCGGCAGCGGCTCGGCCGGCCGCACGACCTCGACCACGTTCGCGACCAGCCGGAAGCGGTCGCGCACGTCGGACAGCGCGACGACCACGCCGGGACCGGGGTCGGCGCTGAATACCAGCCGGACCGGGTCGTCCTTGCCGCCGATCCCGAGCGGGTGGATCTCCAGCGTCGGCCGGGCGGCGGTCAGGCTAGGGCAGACCTCGAGCATGTGCGCGCCCAGGATCAGCTCGCGGCCCGGGGTCAGGTCGTAGGTGTAGTCCTCCATCAGGGACGCGCCGCCGGGCAGCCCCGCCCCCATCACCTTGGCCGCCCGGACGAGCACGGCCGTCTTCCAGTCGCCCTCGGCGCCGAACCCGTAGCCGTCCTCCATCAGCCGCTGGACGGCGAGGCCGGGCAGCTGCTTGAGGTCGCCCAGGTCCTCGAAGTTGGTGGTGAAGGCGCCGAAGCCGCCGGCGTCGAGGAAGGACCGCAGCCCGAGTTCGATGGCCGCGCCGTCGCGGAGCGACTGATGCCGCTCCTTTCCGATCTGGAGTTCGGTCGCGACGTCGTAGCTGTCCTGGTACTCGGTGACGAGCTCGTCGACGTCAGCCGGGTCGACGTCGGCCACCGCCTTGGCCAGGTCGTTGACGCCCCAGGTGTTGACCTGGACGCCGAAGACCGCCTCGGCCTCGGTCTTGTCGCCCTCGGTGACCGCGACGAACCGCATGTTGTCACCGAACCGGGCGAGCTTGAGCGCGCGGGTCGCCGCCCAGCCCGCCGCGGCCCGGGTCCAGGTCGCGACCTGCCCGACCACGCGCGGGTCGGACACGTGGCCGACGACGGTCTTCCTGCGCAGCGCCAGCCTGGTCTGGATGTAGCCGAACTCGCGGTCGCCGTGCGCGGCCTGGTTCAGGTTCATGAAGTCGAAGTCGATGTCGGCCCACGGCAGCGCGACGTTGGCCTGGGTGTGCAGGTGCAGCAGCGGCTTGCCGAGCGCGCTGAGCCCGGAGATCCACATCTTGGCCGGGCTGAAGGTGTGCATCCAGGCGATGACCCCGATCACCGCGTCGCTGTCGTTCGCCGCCAGCATGGTTCGCCGGATCTCGTCCGGCTGGGTGAGCACCGGCTTCCACACGATCTTGACACCGGCGGTCGAGGCGGCGTCGAGCGCGTCCGCGATCTGCGCGGACTGCCAGGCGACCTGGGCAAGCGTCTCCGGGCCGTAGAGGTGCTGGCTTCCGGTCAGGAACCAGACCTCGAGGCTGGCGAACGCGTTCGGTGCGGACATCAGTGCACTGCTCCTTCTGAAGGCTGTCCGTAGATGTTCTGGTAGCGGGCGAAGAGCGCGTCGATCGCCTCCGGGGCGATGGGCGCCAGCTCGCCGCCCTGCCGGGCGATGTGGATCGTGCGGGCGACGTCCTCGGTCATCACGGCCGCCTTGACCGCGTCCCTGGCGTTGCGGCCGATCGTGAACACCCCGTGGCTGCGCATCAGCACGGCCCGGGACCGGTGCCCGGCCAGCGTGGCGACGATGCCCCGGCCGATGGAGTCGTCGCCGATGATCGCGAACGGCCCGACCGGGATCTCGCCCCCGAACTCGTCCGCCATCCCGGTGATCACGCACGGGATCGGCTCGCCGCGGGCGGCCCAGGCGGTGGCGTAGGTCGAGTGGGTATGCACCACCCCGCCCACCTCGGGCATGTTCCGGTAGACGAACGCGTGCGCGGCGGTGTCGCTCGACGGCTTGAGCTCGGACCCGGCGCTGCCCTCGACGACGTTGCCGTCGAGGTCGCACAGGATCATGTTCATCGGCGTGAGCTCGTCGTAGTCGACCCCGCTGGGCTTGATCACGAACAGCTCGGCCCCCGGCACCCGGCCGGACACGTTGCCCGCCGTCCAGACGATGAGCCCGTAGCGGACCAGCTCGGCGTGCAGCCTGGCCACGTCCGCCCGCACCTGGCCGATGGCGGCGAGAATCCCCTCAGACGCGGTCACCGGAGGCCTCCTGTCGAGTTGTCTGCGATCGGCGGATGGCTCGCGTTGGCGCCCTCAGCCGCGGTCACGGGCGACCTCCTGTCGGAGCGCGCGCAGCCGGTGCATGACCTCGTTGGCGCCCCGGCCGAAGTAGTCGTGCAGCCGCGTGTACTCGGCGTACAGCCGGTCATAGCCGTCGGCGGCCGCCTTGTCGGGCCGGTAGACGCGGTCGCCCCGGCTGCCCATCACGGCCCCGGCCGCCCGCACGTCGGGGTAGGCGCCGGCCGCGACCGCGGCGTGGATGGCCGAGCCGAGCGCCGGCGCCTGGGCGCTGGCCGTCGTGTGCACCGGCATCCGCAGCACGTCGGCGTACGTCTGCATGAGGAAAGCGTTCCGCAGCAGGCCGCCGGCCGCGACGAACTCGGTCACCGGGACGCCGCTGGCGCCGAAGGTCTCGACGATCTTCCTGGTGCCGAACGCGGTCGCCTCGATCAGCGCCCGGTAGACCTCCTCCGGCCGGGTGGCCAGGGTCAGGCCGACGATCAGGCCGGACAGGCTGTGATCGACCAGCACCGACCGGTTGCCCGACTCCCAGTCGAGCGCGATCAGGCCGTGCGCGCCGACCGGCTGGACCTCGGCCAGCGCGGTCAGGTGCTCCTGGACCGACCGCCCGGACCGCTCGGCGTCGGCGCGGTAGCCGTCGGGGACGAAGCTATCCGCGAACCAGCCGAAGATGTCGCCGACCCCGGACTGGCCCGCCTCGTACCCGTACAGCCCGCGGACGATCCCGCCGTCGACGACGCCGCACATGCCCGGGACCTCGGCCAGCGTCTCGGCGTTCATGACGTGGCAGGTCGAGGTGCCCATGATCGCGAGCATCTGCCCCGGCTCGACCGCCCGGGCGGCGGGCGCGGTCACGTGCGCGTCGACGTTGCCGACGGCGACCGCGATCCCCGCGGGCAGGCCGGTCCAGGCCGCCGCCTCGGCGGTGAGGGTTCCCGCGGCCTGGCCGAGCTGGCCGATCCGGTGCGCGAGCTTGCGCTCGGCGAAGCCGGCGAAGTCCGGGTTGAGCGCGGCCAGGAACTCGCCGCTCGGGTAGCGCCCGTCCTGGTAGATCCCCTTGTAGCCGGCCGTGCACGCGTTGCGGACATAGGTCCCGGTCAGCTGCCAGACGATCCAGTCGGCCGCCTCCACCCAGTGGTCCATCCGGCGGTAGAGCTCGGGGTCCTCCTCGAGCAGCTGCAGTCCCTTCGCGAACTCCCACTCGGACGAGATCAGCCCGCCGTAGCGCGGCAGCCAGCTCTCCGACCGCTCGGCCGCGAGCGCGTTGATCCGGTCCGCCTGCGGCTGGGCGGCGTGGTGCTTCCACAGCTTCACGTAGGCGTGCGGGCGGCCGGAGTACTCGAGCACCTCGCACAGCGGCGTCCCGTCGGCGAAGACCGGCAGGATCGTGCAGGCGGTGAAGTCGGTCCCGATCCCGATCACGTCGGCCGGGTCGATGCCCGCCGCCAGGACCGCTTCCGGGACCGCCTGCCGTAGCACCGCCACGTAGTCGGCCGGGACCTGGAGCGCCCAGTCGGGCGGGAGCCCCGCGCCGCCGGGCAGGTCGCGGTCCATGACCCCGTGCGGGTACTCGGTCACGGCGGTCCCGACCTCGCGACCGTCACTGACCCGCACCACCAGAGCCCGACCGGAAAGCGTTCCATAGTCCACGCCGATGACGTACTGCTCGCCGCCCATGCACTCCTCGTTCCCCAGTGATGTGACCGGTCACATTCACTTGCCGACATGTTATCTCAGAGATCCTCGTCCCCGTCAACCGTCGCCTATCCCGCCCAAATGGGCAAGCTCCCAAACCGACCTTCCCAAGCTGCCGTTGGCCGTAGCCGACAGGTTTTAGCGGACGCTCCCCCCGGGCGCGGTCAAGCGGGCGCGACCGAGTCCCTGACGATCAACTTCGGCTCCACCATGGGGGCCGCGTCGGCCGCCTCCGGCTGGCGCATCGGATCGTCCGAGCGGTCGATGGCCTCGATCAGCATGCTCACGCAGCGCTCGCCGACCTGGCTGAAGTCCTGCCGCACGGTCGTCAGCGGCGGCCAGAAGTGCGCGGACTCGGGGATGTCGTCGAAGCCGACGATGCTGACGTCGCGCGGGACGTCGAGTCCGGCTTCGCGGAAGGCGTGCACCAGGCCGAGCGCCATCTGGTCGTTGGACGAGAACACCGCGGTGAACGGCAGGTCGCCCGGTCCGGTGTCGCTGACCAGCGCGCGGCCGATCTCGTAGCCCGAGTCGGCCGTCCAGTCGCCGAACAGCGGCGGCGACGCGGGCAGCCCGGCCGCCCGCAGTCCGGCCTGGTAGGCCCGGAGCCTGGACTGCGCGTCGTTCCAGTCCGGCGGCCCGGCCACGTGCAGGATGTGCCGGTGCCCCTGGCCGAGGAGATAGTCGAGCACCAGCCGGACGCCGGTGGCCTGGTTGACGGAGACGACGGGGATGCCGCCTGCGTCGCTCTGCTCGCCCTGGGCGGCCACGATCGGCACGTTCATCGACAGCGCCGCGAGCCGCGACAGCACCGTCGTCCGCGGCGCGACGATCACGATCCCCTCGACGTTCTGGCTCAGCAGCTCCTCGATCGCCGCGGTGATGGCACCGGGCGCGACCGAAGCCAGATGGGCGACGGTCGCGTAGTACCCGCGCGAGCGGGCCGCGTCCTCGACCGCGCTCACGCTGCTGGCCGGGCCGTAGTGGGAGCCGACGGCGGCGGCGAGCACGCCGATCGTCTCCGACCGCTGGGTCGAGAGCATCCGGGCCGCCCGGCTCGGCCGGAACTGCAGCTCGTCCATCGCCGCCAGCACCCGCGACTTGGTGACGTCGCGGATGCTGGCGTGCCCGTTGAGTACCCGCGAGACCGTCTGATGCGAGACGCCGGCCAGCCGGGCGACATCGCGGATGCTCGCCGGACGAGGACGGGGCTCGCTGACGCCCTCGCGACTCACTGCTGCCTCCTGCACACATCGAGCATCGCATACCTCCGCCGGCCTGGGGAACCGGGCAGCTCATCTGGGGCAAAGCGTTGCCCGGCCTGAATGTTACCGGTAACAACCGGAGTTGGTAAGTGAGCCGTCCATCACGCCCGTCGCGGACGCGATCGACCCGCGGTCGCGCTGGCCGGCTATCAGGCCGGGGCCAGTTGGGCGGCCTCGCCCCTGGCCGCGTCGCCGCCGCCGCCGCGGGTCACTATCGACACCACCGAGCGGACCGCGGCCGTCACCGACTCCAGCTGCGGGTCGGACGGGAGCGGGACGCCCGTCCGCAGCGGCGTCTCGGTCTCGATCGCGTCCGCGACCGAGCGCAGCGCGCCGCACAGGCTATGCACCGCGGTCGGCGACGGCGGCTCGGCCCCCCGGCCGATGGCGACGGCGGTCGCGATCACCGCGTCCATCACCTCCTCGAGGCCGACCACGGCCGGATACCAGGCCGAGGCCCGACGGCTCACCCTCGGCGGCTCGGCCAGCGTCCGCTGGAAGTCTGCCCGCACGTTGGACAGTGCGCGCCCGGCGTTCCGCCGCAGCCGCGACGGCCACGCGGGCAGCGCCCCCGCGGCGGCGCTGGCCGGCCGCGCGGCGTCGGCCGCCCCCGTCGTCAGCGCCTCGTCCATGTAGTCGGCCACCGCCCGAACCGCGTCGGCGAACTGCCCCGGCAGGTGCACCTGCCAGGCCGACGGCCACGGCGCGTAGCCGACGACGAGGACAACCGCGCTGGCCAGCACGGTATCGACCAGCCGGGCCTCGGCCAGCTGCCAGCCGACCGGGTTCAGCAGGTCGATGAGCAGCACCACCAGCGGCGTCAGGAACGTCGCCATCAGCCCGAAGTTCCGCGCCCGGGCGAACGGCAGCAGCGCCGCCAGCACCCCGAACGGCAACAGCAGCCACGGCCCGTAGGGCACGATCACGAGGATCGCCGCGCCGAGCACCGCCCCGACGATGGTCCCGATGGCGCGCTGCAGCGCCCGCGCGAACACCGAGCCGAAGTCGGGCTTGAGGATGATCCCGACCGTGAGCACCAGCCAGTACGACCGCTGCAGCGGCAGCACCTCGCTCAGCACCGCCGCCACCCCGGTGCAGAGCATCAGCCGGATCGTGTACTCCCACGCGATCCGGCCCCCGTAGAGCTGTTCGCCCAGCTGGATAGCCCGCGCGCGCAGCCGCGCGCGGAGCCGGGGGGAGTCCGGCCTGGCCGGGGGAGCGGTCGCCGTCCAGTTCCCGGAGATCACGCCCTCCAGCGTCAGCAGCCCGTCCCGCAGCTCAAGCGCCCCCGGCGACGACGACCACTGCGGCGGGACCATCGGCAGCCATTCGGTGCCTGTCCGCACCCGATGCCTGCCCGGGCGCCAGCGTCCGAGGGCCGACCCGCCGAAACCGCGCCTGCCTGACCCGCGGGCTCGAATTCGGGCGCCGCGCAGACCGAGCATTCCCGAGCCGGGGCCGTGCCCGTCGAGGACCGCGTCGGCCAGCCGGTCGAGCGTGTCGGTGACCCAGGGCGGTACCTTCTCGCCCGCCACCCGCAACGTGGACGTCGCCTCGACGATCTGATGGCTGGCGTTGAGCACCGCCATGAGATGCATGTCCCGTCGCGACCGTCCGCTCGCCGCCGCCCGCCCGGTCAGCATCGCGTCGTACGCCGCGTTGAGCGCGGCCGTGACCGCGTCCCTGGCGGCCTGCGAACGCGGCGTCCCGATCGCCCGCAGGTCGTCGGCCAGCGAGTGGTAGACGGCGGCGACTGCCTTCCGTTCCACGCTGCGCGGCGAGAGCAGGAACCCGGGGGTGATCAGCAGCAGCGCCCACGCCACCCCGACCGCCCACTGCGCCGCGACCTCCCACCACGGCCGTAGCCCGCCCAGCGCCCCCAGCCCGAGCGTGCTGTAGACGAACAGCTGCAGGCTGGTGATCGAGCCGACCCCGCCCAGCCGGGTCATGATCGAGGAAACCCCGGCCACGACCACCACCGCGACGACCGCGACCCAGCCCCGGCCGTGGATGAGCATGCCGATGAGCAGCCCGGGCGCGCCGCCGCAGACCGCCGACGTGCCGATCCGCTTTACCCGGTGCCAGTACGGGCCCCCGTTGTCGACCGTAATCGACAGCAACGCGCCGAGGGCGGGCAGCAGCGCCAGTTCACGCCGCCCGGTCGCGAACGCCACCGCCAGCGGCACCCAGAGCGCGAACACCGCCCGCGCCATCGTCCCCCAGGGGATGGGCGCCTTCTTCGGGCGGACGACCTCGGCCAGCCATGGGGGCACCACGTCGTCAACCCAGTCGGGGACCCCGAGCCGCCCGCCGAAAAAACTCCGCACAAGAACCAAGGCTAGAGACACACCGGCCGGCCGGAACCGTGGCACCGCAATTGGAGTCCAAGAGGTATGAAATCAATGCGGGGGAAGGGGCTCGGCGCGGCCCTCGCCGCCGTCGGCGTGGCGCTCGCGCTGACTGCCTGCGCAAGCGGTCGGACAGTATCAGCGGGTCAGTCGCCAACGTCCTCCCCGACCGGGACCACCTCGCTCGCCGCCGGCCAGACAACGTCTGCCACCGGGCAGACGCTCAGGCAGCGGGCCGAGGCGGACGCCGCCGCCATCCTCAAGTCGTTCGCGGTGCCGCCGGGCGGTCACCGCCTCGGCGGGCCGCCGAACCTGCCCGGCGGCGTGCTCAAGACCCCGGCCAGCTACCTCGGGGCTACCTGGGAGGTGCACGTGACCGACTTCTGGGAAGCGCCGGGCGATCCGCAGGCGCTGCTGACCTGGGAGCAGGGGCGCCTGACGCCGCGGTTCACCCTGGGCGACGCGGGCTTCGGGCCGGCCGTCTGGGACCGCGGGTTCCAGCTCGCCCCCGAAGGCGCTCTGGTTACCAGGGAGCTGGACGTCGAGCTGGCGAGCGCGGGCAACGGCCAGACCGGCATCCGGGTGGACGCATGGGTGGCCTGGCAGCCGTCCCGTTCGGCCGGCAGCCAGGTCCCGGCCACGGCGCGGACGGTCACGATCGCCGAGTCGTCCAACGGCGACATGGCCGGCCCAGGCGGCCCAACCGCCAAGCGTCTGCCCACCCCGGTCACGATCAGCGACCCGGCCACGGTGCGCGCGCTCGCGATGCTCATCGACGGCCTCCCGCTGTCGACGATCCCGCCGGACACTCCCTGTCCGGATACCCTCGGCCCCTTCCTCAGCCTGACGTTCCGCGCCCGCTCGGGCGGCCCCGCGCTCGCGACCGTCCAGACCGACCAGCCCTGCGGCGGCGTCGCGCTCACCGTCCGCGGCGAGCAGCAGCCCACCCTCGAGAACGAGCCCGCGCTGGACGGCCGGATCCTCAAGCTGGCCGCCCTCCCATGGAAGCTGTCCTAGCCAGGATGCTGGTCCCGCCGGTGCCCGGGCCGGGGATGCCCAGGCAAATCAAACCCGTTTTATCGAACGGTCCCGCCTGACTCATCTCCCACTCGGTTTCATGTCGATGGCGTAGGCGACAGGAATCGAATAAAAGATCATGCCATTCCGCTTTGCATTACCATCGATCGAACGGTAATATGGGGGGAGAAGGCAGCCCCTCGCGAACGCGCCCCCAGGCGCGCCGCCCCTCGCGGATTCCCGCCCGGCGGATCGCCGGCGCTGCCGCAGGCTCAGCTCAGCTTGGCATGGACCAGTCGCCGCAGGCGCACAAGCGGATGCGCGCCGCCGCGGCTGGCTCCGGCCGCCGCGTGAGCCTGAGCCGCAGGCTCTCAGCGCCCGATGAGGAGCTCTCGACGCCCGATGGGGAGGGGGTGGTTCGTTGATGTGCACGCCAGACGGGGCCGGATGCGCCCTGGCCGCCCCCGGCAAGGGCATTCGCGAGCGTCGCGGACGCGCTCCGCATCGGCCGCGCCCTCGGGACGTACCTGAACTCCCCGGCCGCCGCCGGCCTCGACGGCCCCGCCCGGGCCGAGGCCCTCGAGCAGCTCGGGGCGATCACCTCGCTGCTCGGCGCGGCCGCCAACGGGCTGATGCGGCGGTTCGACGCCGCCGGCGACCACGACGCCGACGGGCTACGCCACCACCGCCGCGTGGCTCGCCGCCAGGACCCACCTCGGCCGGCAAGGACGCCAAGGCCGCCGTCCGCCAGATGCGCCTCCTGGCCCGCCACCCCCTCCTCGACGCCGCGACCGCCACCGGCGCCATCACCATCTCGTGGGCGCAGGGAGATCGCCGCCTGGACCGGCCGCATCGACCACGACGAGCTCCAGCCCGAGGCCGACCAGATCCTCGTCGAGGCCGCCGCCGCCGGGGCGGACCTCGACGACCTGAAGCTCCTGGCCCAGGCCGCCTACGAGGCCTGGCGGGCGCGGGAGCCCGACCCCGAGGAGGACCCGGCCGGGCGCGGGTTCGGCGACCGCGTACCTGATCCTCGACGCCACCCTCGACGGCGCCGGGCGCCTGCCGGGGCGACCTGACCCCCGAGTGCGCCGCCGCCCTCGCCGCCGTCCTCGACGCCCTCGGCAAGAACCGCGGCCCCGAGGACCTGCGCACCGCCGGCCAGCGCTACCACGACGCCCTCCAGGAGGCCTGCGAGCTCCTCATCCGCGCCAAGATGGTCCCCGACCGGGCCGGCGCCGACACCCGCGTCGACGTCACCATCCCCCTGTCCGACCTGCTCGACATGGACGGCGCGTCCGCCGTCGAGGACACCTGGCTCCGCGCCCGGCCGGCGAGCACGGCTACCTCGTCCGGCAAGGACGCCGAGGCGATCAGCTGCGACGCGATGATCGTCCCGGTCGTCACCGGCGCCCCCGACTGGGACCTCATCGGCGAGATGATCACCCTGATCACCGACGCCTACGGCCACGGCCCGCCAGGCCGGCGGCCCGCCGAGCGGCAGCCCGCAGCCGCTGCCGCCCCGGAGGCGTGGGAGGCGCTGCAGTACGCCCTCGCCCGCCGCGCGATCCGGTTCGTCTCCGGCCCCGGCGCCCTCGCCTCCGCCCTGCGCCGCAGCCTCCTCGGCAAGCCCCTCAACACCAAGAGCGCCATCCTCGACATCGGCTACGCCGACACCATCCCCGACGCCATCCGCAAGGCCGTCATCGCACGCGACAAAGGCTGCGCCTGGCCCGGCGGCTGCCACCGCCGCCCCGCCGCACTGCGACGTCCACCACGTCAAGCACAAACGCCACGGCGGCAAGACCAGCAGCACCGACTGCGTGATGCTCTGCCAGTACCACCACGACATCTGCGTCCACCGGCTCGGCTGGGACCTCGAGCTCCTGCCCGACGGATCCACCCGCGCCACCAGCCCCGACCGCAAATCAGTCCTCCGCAGCCACGGACCACCACCACTCCAGCCCAGCGGCTAGCGCCAGCCGCGCTCAGCGAAGCAGGCCCCGGGCCAAGTCGGTCCCCGGCAGGCGGAACCGCGAGCGCCCGTCCCGCCGTCCAAGTGGCATGAGACTTCGCGCAAGCGCCGCCGCCGGCCGCTCCACTGCTCTGGCCGCACTAGCCGTCAGCGCCGCGGCCGCGGTCGCGCTGTCCGGATGCGGAACCGCGACCGCGACCGACCCGGCCAGCGCTCGGATCGGGTCAACCGGGGTCCCCCTGACGCTCCGCCGAGTCGCCCGCACCGGCGGCGCGGACCCCGAACCAGCGGGCGGTGGCGGACGCGGACGCCATCCTCGCCTCGTTCGCGGTGCCGACCGGAGCGCAGCAGCTCTCCGCCGCCCCGACCGTGGAAGACGGCGTGCTCAAGTCGCCGGCCCAGGTACCAGGGACACCCGACCTGGTGGACGAGGCCGAGTGGTGGATCGCACCGGGCGCGCCCCAGAGCGTGCTCGCCTGGGAGGCCAGGCACCTGCCGCACCGGTTCTCTGCGGCGGGCACCGGCACCGGCTCCGGGCCCGGGTTCGCGACCTGGACCCAGATTGCCTCGCTGCCTGACATTCCGGCCGTCCTCGACTCGCGCGAGCTGGTGGTCACGACGGTGCGAGACGGTGACAAGACCGCCATCCGGGTCGACGCGCAAGTGACCTGGCAGCCCGCCCGCCCGGCGAGCGAGAAGGTCCCGGCGGCGGCCACGGCGGTGACGGTCTCGATGGACCTCGGGCTCAACCAGGGCAGCAGGAAACCGCCGAAGCCGGTCACGATCACCGACCAGGTGACCGTCCGCAAGCTCGCGGCGCTGATCAACGGCCTGGCGCCGTTCCCGCCGGGCACGTTCAACTGCCCGGCCGACTTCGGCGGCAGTCTGGTGCTGACGTTCCGGGCCGGCCCCGGTACCCCGGCCCTCGCCGTCGCCACCGCCGACCTCTCCGGCTGCGGGGGCGCGGATCTCACCATCGGCGGCAAGTCAGAGCCGGCCCTGGCCGGCCCGGGAACTGACATCGGCCCCCAGATCCTGAGCACGGCCGGCCTGTCCTGGAAGATCCCTTCGGAGTAAATAGGACATTTCCCGACCAGGTGGTGCTGTAAAAAGAGCCCATGAAAATTCTGATCCGCTTCCTCGTGATCGCGGCCGCGCTCGGCGTCGCGGCCTGGCTGGTCCCGGGGATCGCGCTCACCGGGCACAATCACGTGGCCAAAGTGGAGACGCTGCTGATCGTCGCCGTCATCTTCGGCGTCATCAACATCCTGCTCAAGCCGATCATCAAGACCGTCGGCTGTGCGTTCTACGTGCTCACGCTGGGCCTGTTCGCGATCGTGGTCAATGGCCTGCTGCTGTGGCTGACCAGCTACATCGCCTACGACAAGCTGCACGAGCCGTTCCACGTGACCGGGTTCGTGGCCGCCATCGAGGGCGCCCTCGTCGTCGCCGTGATCAGCTTCGTTGCCCACCTGGTGATCCCCGACGACGGCGATCGGCGCTAAGGTGGCCCGGCGGGTCATAGACTTATCCGCCATACACTTGTGCTGCGCTGCTTATCCGCGCAGTTACCATCCACGTCTCTGGAGTCACGCCGCCGTGAAGACCGCTGTCGAAGAGCTGAGCCCGACCCGTGTCCGGCTGAGCGTCGAGGTTTCCTTCGAGGAGCTTAAGCCGAGCCTCGACAAGGCTTACCGCGAAGTCGCGCAGCAAGCGCGCATCCCCGGGTTCCGTCCTGGCAAGGTGCCGCCGCGCGTCATCGACATGCGGATCGGGCGGGGCGCGGTGCTGACCGAGGCGGTCAACGACGCGCTGCCCGAGTTCTACAGCAAGGCGGTGCAGGAGGCCGAGGTGTTCGTCCTCGGCCAGCCGGATGTGGAGATCACCCAGCTCGAGGACGGCAAGGAGTTGTCGTTCACGGCCGAGGTCGAGGTCAGGCCCAAGTTCGAGCTGCCCGACTTCGACACGCTGACGGTCACCGTCGACAGCGCCGAGGTCACCCCGGACGACATCGACGAGTACCTCACCAGCCTGCGCGAGCGCTTCGCGAGCCTCAAGGGCGTGCAGCGCGCGGCCGAGGACGGCGACTACGTGACCCTGGACCTGTCCGCGTCGGTCGACGGCGAGCTGGTCGAGGACGCGCAGGCGACCGGGCTGTCCTACCAGGTCGGCAGCGGCGAGATGCTCGAAGGACTCGACGAGGCGCTGACCGGGCTGTCGGCCGGGGAGTCGGCTACCTTCAGCACCGAGCTCGCGGGCGGCGAGGCGGCGGGCCAGGAGGCCGACGTGACCGTGACCGTGCAGTCGGTCAAGATGCGCGAGCTGCCCGAGCTTGACGACGACTTCGCCCAGCTCGCCAGCGAGTTCGACACCCTCGACGAGCTCCGCGAGGACACCCGCGGCCAGCTCGAGCGGGTCAAGAAGCTCCAGCAGGCCACCCAGGCCCGCGACAAGGCGGTGGACGCGCTCATCGACAGCATCGACATACCGCTGCCGGAGAAGTTCGTCGAGCACGAGCTCAGCCACGCCCGCGAGAACGTCGACAACCAGCTGGTCCAGATGCGCCTGTCCAGGGAGGACTACCTCAAGTCGCTGGAGAAGACCGAGGAGGAGTTCGACGCCGACCTCGTGCAGCAGTCCGAGCGCTCCGTCCGCGTCGGCTTCGTCCTTGACGAGCTCGCCCGGGCCGAGAACCTCTCGGTGAACCAGGCCGAGCTCTCCTACTTCGTCGCCGACCAGGCGCAGCGGATGGGGATCAGCCCCGAGTTCTTCGCCCGGCAGCTCACCGAGAGCAACCAGATCGGCGTCGCGATCACCGAGGTGCTCCGGGGCAAGGCGGCCACGCTGGCGGCCGAGCGCGTCACCGTGACCGATGACAAGGGCGAGACGATCGACGTGAAGGCGCAGATCGAGGCGCTCAACTCCGACGTCGACGCGATGCTCGCCGCCCAGGCCGCGGCCGAGGGCGCCACCGACATCGAGGTCGACGACCTCGCGATCGACGTGGCGGCCGCCCTCGAGGCCGAGGCGGAGGCCGATGCCGAGACCGAGGTCGTTCTCGAGGCCGTCGCCGAGGCCGAGGCTGAGGCGGAGGTCGTCGACGAGGCCGAGGCCATCGTCGAGGACGCCGAAGCCGACGACGAGGACGAAGAAGAGTCCTGACCTGCCTGAACTCGCTGGCCCAGGGCTGCCGCCCTGGGCCACGCCTTTTTGTAGCAAGGCCGCAACGCGGTGCGCCCAAAGCGAACAGCGGGGTACGGCGGACTCGGCCGCCTCGCAGTGGCGTTAATGTCGCAGACAACGACACCCGAAGTGATCGGAGCAGGTGACCACGTGACACAGCTAGTTGCCAGGACGGCTTCCCCTGACGCCCCCGTGATTCCGGGGGATCTGCTGTTCCAGCGGTTGCTGCGGCACCGCATTATCTTTCTCGGGCAGCAGGTGGACGACGACATCGCCAACCGGATCTGCGCCGAGATGCTTCTGCTCTCCGCCGAGGACCCGACGAGCGACATCTCGCTCTACATCAACTCCCCGGGCGGTTCGGTCTACGCGGGTCTGGCGATCTACGACGTGATGCAGTTCGTGCCCAACGACGTGGGCACCTACGCGATGGGGATGGCCGCATCGATGGGCCAGTTCCTGCTCACGGCCGGCGCCAAGGGCAAGCGGTACGCGCTGCCGCACGCCACGGTGCTGATGCACCAGCCGTCCGGCGGCATCGGCGGCACCGCGACCGACATCCGCATCCAGGCCGAGCAGATGCTGCACGTCAAGAAGACGCTGTTCGAGCGGACGGCGGCGCACACCGGCCAGCCCATCGGCACCATCGAGAAGGACGCCGACCGGGACCGCTGGTTCACCGCCGAGGAGGCCAAGGACTACGGCTTCATCGACCACGTTGTGCGCAGCGCCCTCGAGGTCCCGTCCGGGAGCGTCGGCTCCTAAGGTCCGCGGGCAGGCGAGCGGAACCCACGGACACAATGACCCGAATCGGTTAAGGAGCGAACGAACGTGACCGATCTAAACAACAGGACCCTGCAGTCCAGGTACGTGCTGCCGTCCTTCGTCGAGCGCACCTCGTACGGCGTCAAGGAGATGAACCCGTACAACAAGCTCTTCGAGGAGCGGATCATCTTCCTCGGCGTCCAGATCGACGACGCCTCCGCCAACGACGTGATGGCCCAGCTCCTCACGCTCGAGGCGATCGACCCGGACCGCGAGATCACGATGTACATCAACTCGCCCGGCGGGTCGATGACCTCGATGATGGCCATCTATGACACGATGCAGTTCATCCAGCCGGAGATCACCACCTGCTGCATCGGCCAGGCGGCCAGCGCGGCGGCGATCTTGCTCGCGGCGGGCACAAAGGGCAAGCGCATCGCACTGCCGAACTCGCGGATCCTGATCCACCAGCCGGCGACGGAGGGCGGCTACGGCCAGTCGTCGGACATGGAGATCCAGGCCAACGAGATCCTGCGGATGCGGAGCGCGATGGAGGCCATCCTCGCCCGGCATACCGGCAATGACGAAGAGATCATCCGGCACGACATCGAGCGCGACAAGTTCCTCACGGCCGCCGAGGCCAAGGAATACGGCATGATCGACGAGGTGCTGACGGCTCTGAAGCGCGGCTCGGCGAAGGTCCCGGCAGTAGTTTCGTAGTACGGGGGAGGATTCGCTCTTCCCTCCCGGGCCGCTGAGGGGGTTTGATTGGAACCATCGGACTCCACAAGGCGGTACCGTCAAATAGCAAGCGGTTGACGGCATGGCGGGATAGGCCCGTCATGCCCGACCCGGCGGAGACGCCAGGGGCGGGCATGACGGACCACGTTACGGCCCCATGTAAAGGAGAAGCTGGGTGGCACGCATCGGTGACGGTGGCGACCTGTTGAAGTGCTCGTTCTGCGGGAAGAGCCAGAAGCAGGTAAAGAAGCTCATCGCCGGACCCGGCGTGTACATCTGCGACGAGTGCATCGACCTCTGCAACGAGATCATCGAGGAAGAGCTCTCGGAGACGACCGAGCCAACCTGGGACAAGCTGCCCAAGCCGCGCGAGATCTACGAGTTCCTTGACGAGTACGTGATCGGCCAGGACAAGGCCAAGAAGGCGCTCTCCGTCGCGGTGTACAACCACTACAAGCGGGTCCAGACCGGCGGCGACCGCCCCGGCACCGACAGCGTGGAGCTGGCCAAGTCCAACATCCTGCTGCTCGGCCCGACCGGATCCGGCAAGACCCTGCTCGCGCAGACGCTGGCCAGGCTGCTCAACGTGCCGTTCGCGATCGCCGACGCGACCGCGCTGACCGAGGCCGGCTACGTCGGCGAAGACGTCGAGAACATCCTGCTCAAGCTGATCCAGGCGGCCGACTACGACGTCAAGAAGGCCGAGACCGGGATCATCTACATCGACGAGATCGACAAGATCGCCCGCAAGTCGGAGAACCCGTCGATCACCAGGGACGTGAGCGGCGAGGGCGTCCAGCAGGCCCTGCTGAAGATCCTGGAAGGCACCACCGCCAGCGTCCCGCCGCAGGGCGGCAGGAAGCACCCGCACCAGGAGTTCATCCAGATCGACACCACCAACGTGCTGTTCATCTGCGGCGGCGCGTTCGCCGGCCTGGAGAAGATCGTCGAGCAGCGCTCCGGCGCCAACGGCATCGGCTTCAGCAGCGTGCTCCGGGTCCGCTCGAAGAACGTCACCGAGGACTCGTTCGCCGACGTGATGCCGGAGGACCTGCTCAAGTTCGGCATGATCCCCGAGTTCGTCGGCCGCCTGCCCGTCATCACCAGCGTGCACAACCTGGACCGCGACGCGCTCATCCAGATCCTCACCGAGCCCCGGAACGCGCTCGTCAAGCAGTACAAGCGCCTGTTCGAGCTGGACGGCGTGGATCTCGAGTTCACCCCGGACGCGCTCGAGGCCGTCGCCGACCAGGCCAACCTGCGCGGCACCGGCGCGCGCGGCCTGCGCGCGATCATGGAGGAAGTGCTGCTGTCGGTGATGTACGAAGTGCCGAGCCGCAAGGACGTCGAGCGGGTCGTCATCACCCGCGAGGCGGTGCTCGAGAACGTCAACCCGACCCTCGTCCCACGCGACGTGTCGCGGCGCATCCCGCGCGACAAATCCGCCTGACGGAGGGTCATCGCCAGCCGCTGTTTTGCCGGTATTGCCCCGGATGATCACCCCGCGCGGATAACCTCAGTGGGTTAGTTCGACTGTGATGGCAACCGGAGAATGAGCGCAGATGAGCGGCTGGGATAAACCGTCCAGGCCTACCTGGGACCCGCAGGACGGTCCGGAAGACAGCACGCAGGCGTTCCCAGCCCCGGATGGCTCCGGCGCCGACGACCGCTGGTCGCAGCCCGCCGGCTCCGGCTGGGGCGGGATCGGTGCGGACGGCGGCCAGGACCGCGGCCGGGGCGATTTCGATGCCCCTGACCGTGGCGGCTCCAACCCGCCCGGCCTCGCTCGCCGCGGCTCCGATCTCGGTTCCGCCGAGTACGACCGCGCCGACCGCCGCGAGCCCGCCTTCCCGTCCGACCACAACGGCTTTCCGTCCGACCATAACGGCTTCTCGTCCGACCACAACGGCTTCTCGCGCGGCGGCCCGTCATCGACCCCGCCGTCGGACTTCTTCCCCCAGGAATTCGAGCAGCGCAAGCCCGGTGCAACCCTGGCCGGCCGCGATCTCCCGAGCCGCGACCTCCCGAGCCGCGATCTCCCGAGCCGCGACGTCCCCAGCCGCGACCTCCCGAGCCGCGACCTCCCGAGCCGTGACGTCCCCGGCCGCGACCTCCCGAGCCGGGGCGGCTACGGGTCGGGGCCGCAGGCCTCCGCGCGGGACGAGCCGCCGTGGCCGGGCCCCGCGCGCCAGGAATCCGCGCGCCAGGAGTCAGCCCGTCCTGACTACGGCCGCCCGGCCGAGAACGGCCGGACCGGCGAGAACGGCCGGACCGGCGAGAACGGCCGGACCGGCGAGAACGGCCGGACCGGCAGTCACGGCCGGCCCGCCGATTACGGCCGCCTGGATCCTGGCCGGGTCGACTTCGACCGCCCGGCTGCCCCGGGCCAGAACTTCCCCCGTCGCGATCCCGGCCGGACCGAGTTCTCCGGGTACTCCACCTACTCCGGTCAGCCGGAGCAAGCCGAGCAGGCGCCCCCGCCGGTGAACCTGGCGGAGGCCGAGCTCGCCGCCCGGATGGACCCGGCCCTGCAGGAGTTCTTCGCCCCGACCAAGCCAGACCCGCGTTATGCCGGGGGGCGGCCAAGTCAGGCCGCCCTGCCGCCGGGACTGCCCGGTCCCGATCAGGCTGGCCCCGGTCAGTCTGGCCTCCGTCAGTCCGGCCCGATGCGGGCGGACCAGCGCCAGGAGCCGTCAGGCCGAGGTGACGGACGCGGCCCCCGGCGGCCCGGCCGCGCGGCCGCCGCCTGGGAGAACCCGGCCGGCTACCCGACCGGAGGGCAGCCCGCGCTGCGCCGCCCCGGCTCGCCCGGCGGACGTCGCGACTCCGGCGACTCGCCGTCGGGCAGCCGTCGAAATCTGATCATCGCCGTCGCCGCCGTGATCGTGGTCGTCGTCGCCGTCGGCGGCTACCTGGTGCTGAAGCCGAGCGGTAACAACAACCCCAGCGCCTCGGGCGGCAGCACCCCGACCACATCAGCCTCCACCCCGGCGTCGTCCCCGGCGGCGGGCGCCGAAGACCACCAGCGGCACCAGCAAAGCGGGCACCGGCGCCGGCAGCGGGACCTCGGCCGGCGGCTACGTGCTGTCCGCCCCGTCCACCGCGGCCGGCTACCCGATCGGGAGCGACCCGCACTTCCTGGCGACGGCCACCTCCACCGCGGCGACCATCGAGCAGACCGCGGTCAACGGCGGTGCCGGCGCGGCGGCCGGCAGCCCGGTCGCGGCGTCCTACACGCTGCCGGACGAGCAGACGATCGAGTTCGTCGGCTACCAGGGCACGTTCAACCCGACTGCGGTGATGGCCAACCTCAAGTCCTACGGGTCGTCGGAGGCCACCTATCCGGCCGGCCCGCACGGCGGCGAGCTCGCCTGCGCCAACACGACCGCGACGGCGAGCACCCCGAGCGGCGCGGTCTGCGTCTGGGTCACCAAGTCGACCCTGGGCTTCACCGAGTTCTTCACCCAGACGAAGGGCCCCGAAGCGCTCAACAGCGCCCAGGCCAAGGGGGCCGAGGACACGGTAAGCATGCGCGCGAGCGTCGAAAAGCTCAAGTCCTGATAACCAAGTGGGCACCGGACCTCGGGAATTCGTAGACTCCCTTGGTGTGACAGACCGCGAGCCGCACGAGCTCCCATCAACGTACGCGCCGGCCGAAGTGGAGGCCCGCCGCTACGAGCACTGGGAGAAGGCGGGCTACTTCACGCCCGAGGCCCAGGAGAACTCCGACGCCCCGAGCTTCGCCATCGTGCTCCCGCCGCCGAACGTCACCGGCTCGCTGCACATCGGCCACGCGCTCGACCACACGCTCAGCGACACCATCGTCCGCCGGCGCCGGATGCAGGGCTACCGCACGCTCTGGCTGCCGGGCATGGACCATGCGGGCATCGCGACCCAGAACGTG
Organism: uncultured Actinomycetota bacterium; assembly: GCA_963838825.1. Lineage (GTDB taxonomy): Bacteria > Actinomycetota > Actinomycetes > Streptosporangiales > Streptosporangiaceae > Trebonia. Next base: position 133,650 of record CAWISQ010000007.1, on the reverse strand, counting down.
GTCGAGCGCGAGCTCGCCAAGGACGGCCTGTCCCGCCACGACCTCGGCCGCGAGGCGTTCGTGGAGCGCGTCTGGCAGTGGAAGACCGAGTACGGCGGCCGCATCCTCGGCCAGATGCGCCGCCTCGGCGACAGCGTGGACTGGTCCCGCGAGCGGTTCACGATGGACGAGGGGCTGTCGCGGGCCGTCCAGACGATCTTCAAGCGGCTCTTCGACGACGAGCTGATCTACCGGGCCGAGCGGATCATCAACTGGTGCCCGCGCTGCCTGACCGCCCTGTCCGACATCGAGGTCGATCACACCGACGACGACGGCGAACTCGTTTACATCCGCTACGGCGACGACAGTGCCAGCCCGGGGGGACATTCTTCCAGCATGGGGGGCTCCCGCCCCCCATTCCCCCTGGCTCCCCAAACCCCCCCGGAGAAAAGCCAGGGAAGCATCGTGGTGGCGACCACCCGAGCCGAGACCATGCTCGGCGACACCGCCGTCGCCGTCCACCCCGACGACGAGCGGTATAGCCACCTGGTCGGCACCGTGGTCGAGCTCCCGCTGACCGGCCGGGCGGTCCCGATCGTGGCCGACGCGCACGTGGACCCCGCCTTCGGCACCGGCGCGGTCAAGGTCACCCCCGCCCACGACCCGAACGACTTCGAGATCGGCCGCCGCCACGGCCTGCCGGGCGTGCCGATCATGGACGAGCGCGGCGTGATCACCGCGGCCGGCCCGTTCCAGGGTCTCGACCGGTTCGAGGCCCGCCCGGCGATCGTGGCCGCGCTCCGCGAGGCCGGCCGGATCGTCAAGGAGATCCGCCCCTACGTGCACGCGGTCGGGCACTGCAGCCGCTGCGGCACCACGGTCGAGCCGCGCCAGTCGCTGCAGTGGTTCGTCCGCGTCGCCCCGCTGGCCAAGGCGGCCGGGGACGCCGTCCGCGACGGCCGGGTCGCGCTGTCTCCGACCGAGATGAACGCCCGGTACTTCGGCTGGGTGGACGACATGCACGACTGGTGCATCTCCCGCCAGCTGTGGTGGGGCCACCGCATCCCGGTCTGGTACTCGCCCGACGGCGAGGCGCGCTGCGTCGGGCCGAACGAGACGCCCCCGCCGGGCTGGACCCAGGACCCCGACGTCCTCGACACCTGGTTCTCCAGCGCGCTGTGGCCGTTCTCCACCCTCGGCTGGCCCGACGACACCCCCGACCTGCGCGCCTTCTACCCGACGAGCGTGCTCGTGACCGGGTACGACATCCTGTTCTTCTGGGTCGTGCGGATGATGATGTTCGGCCTCTACGCGAACCGGGGCAAGGCGCCGCAAGACGCGGTCCCGTTCCGCAACGTCGTGCTGCACGGGCTGGTGCGCGACCAGTTCGGCAAGAAGATGTCCAAGTCGCGCGGGAACACCGTCGACCCGCTCGAGTGGATCGACCGGTTCGGCGCCGACGCGGTCCGGTTCACGCTGGCCCGCGGCTCCAACCCGGGCAGCGACACCTCGGTCAGCGAGGAATGGGCCGCGGGCTCGCGCAACTTCTGCAACAAGCTCTGGAACGCGACCAGGTTCGCCCTGCTCAACGGCGCCAGCGCCGGCAGCGCGAGCGTCGACGGCCGGACGGGAACCGACGGACCGTTCGATACCGATGAAAGCGGCACCTACCGCCGCCCGCAGCCCGGCGCGGAGCTCGCCGTGGCCGACCGCTGGATTCTCTCCCGCCTGTCGGCGGTGATCGCCGAGGTCGACGGGCTGCTCGAGCAGTTCGAGTTCGGCAAGGCGTGCGACGCGCTGTACCACTTCGCCTGGGACGAGTTCTGCGACTGGTACCTCGAGCTGGCCAAGGTGCCGCTCGCCGCCGCCCAGGCCGCCGCCCAAGCCGACGCCGACGCCGACCCCGCGATCCAGGCCGCCGCCGACCGCACCAAAAACGTTCTCGGGTTCGTCCTCGACCAGATGCTGCGCCTGCTGCACCCGGTCATGCCGTTCGTCACCGACGAGCTGTGGACGGCCCTGACCGGTCAGGACTCGCTGATGATGGCGGCCTGGCCGACGTTCGCGCGCGACGACAAGGCGGCCGAGGCCGAGATCGCGTCGCTGATGCGGCTGGTCACCGAGATCCGCCGGTTCCGTTCCGACCAGGGCCTGCGGCCCGGGCAGCGGGTCCCGGCCCGGCTGGCCGGGATCGAGGCCACCCCGCTGGCCGCGCACGAGGCGTCGATCAGGTCGCTGCTGCGGCTGACCGAGCCGACCGACGCCGGCGCCGGTCCCGGCGCCGACGGCGGCGTCGGCCCCGACAAGGCCGGCTTCAACGTCTCCGCGTCGCTGGCGGCCGAGGGCGTCACGGTCGAGATCGACCTGGCCGGCACCGTCGACGTCGCGGCCGAGCGCGCGCGGATGGAGAAGGACCTGGCCGCCGCCCGCAAGGAGGCGGCCCAGATGGCGGCCAAGCTCGGCAACTCCGGCTTCACCGACCGAGCGCCGGCCGAGGTGGTCGCCAAGTCCCGGCAGCGCCAGGCCGACGCGGAGGCCGACATTGCCCGCCTGGAGGCCCGGCTCGCGTCCCTGGCCTGATCAACTGGTCAACTGGGCTGATCAAAACGCCATCACTACGCGCAGTAGGCTATCAACCGTGGACATTGAGGAACGCCTGCGCGAGGTCGAGCTCGAGGTCGGGTCACGTCGCGCGGAGCACCAGATCTCGCCGACCCTCGATCGCGTCGCGGCGCTCGTCGCCCTGCTCGGCGACCCCCAGCGCGCGTACCCGGTCGTGCACGTCACCGGCACCAACGGCAAGACCTCGACCACCCGGATGATCGAGACCCTGCTGCGCGAGCGCGGGCTGCGGACCGGCCGGTTCACCTCACCGCACCTGGTGTCGATGCGCGAGCGGATCGCGGTCGACGGCGTGCCGATCAGCGCCGAGCGCTTCATCGAGCTCTACGAGGAGATCGCGCCCTACGTGCAGCTGGTCGACGACCAGCAGCCGGCTCCGATGTCCTTCTTCGAGATCCTCACCGGCATGATGTTCGCCGCCTTCGCCGACGCGCCGGTCGACGTGGCCGTGATCGAGGTCGGCCTGGGCGGCCGGTGGGACGCGACCAACGTCGCCGACGGCTCGGTGGCGGTGGTCACGCCGGTCGCGATGGACCACATGCAGTGGCTCGGCGACACGATCGAGGAGATCGCGACCGAGAAGGCCGGCATCATCAAGCCCGGCGCGATCGCGGTGCTCGCCCAGCAGCAGGTCGAGGCGGCCGAGGTGCTGCTCGAGCGCGTCTCGCTGGTCGGCGCGACGGTGGCCCGCGAGGGGTTCGAGTTCGGCGTGCTCAACCGCGAGCTCGCGCTCGGCGGGCAGCAGCTGACCCTGCAGGGGCTGCGCGGCACCTACGACGACGTCTTCCTGCCGCTGTTCGGCGCCCACCAGGCGGCCAACGCGGCCGTCGCGCTGGCCGCGGTCGAGGCCTTCGCCGGCGTCGCGGTGACCACGCCCGCAAGCGAAAGCGACGACGGCTCGACCAGCACCCTCGGCCCCGGCCTGTCCGACCAGGCCGGCCTCGACCCGGACCTGGTCAGGGCCGGGTTCGCCAAGGTCAGCTCGCCCGGACGGCTCGACATCCTGCGCCGCTCGCCGACCGTGATCGCGGACGCCGCCCACAACCCGGCCGGCATGGCGGTGACCGTGCAGGCGCTGACCGAGTCGTTCAACTTCGACCGGATCATCGGCGTGGTCGCGGTGATGGCGGACAAGGACGTGGCCGGCGTGCTCGAGGAGCTCGAGCCGGCCCTGTCCGACATCGTGGTGACCGTGAACTCCTCGCCGCGGTCGATGCCGGTGAGTGAGCTGGCCGAGCTCGCGGTCGAGTTCTTCGGCGAGGACCGGGTGCAGACCGCGGACCGCCTCGACGACGCGATCGACCTGGCGGTGTCCATCGCCGACGAATTCGACGCCGACGCGGTCGCCCGCGGCCTCCCCGGCGGCGCGGCCGTGCTCGTCACCGGCGCCGTCGTCACCGCCGGGGACGCCCAGCTGCTGGTCGCCCCGGCCCAGGCCGTCCGCGCCACGGCCGGCGCGGGCGCAGACGAAGCGCTACCGGAGCCCGGCACCCCGGCCAGGCACTCGTTCACGCTAGGAGAGCTGTCATGAGGAGGCTGTGCGGCACCGTCCTGGGCATGGAGGCGGTCATCGCGCTGCTGGCGATCGTGCCCGCCAAGGTGCTCGGGCACGCCAGCGGCGGTATGGCGGCGGCCGTCTGCGGCGCCGTCGCGCTGGTCGCGATCGTGCTCTCCGGCTACGTCGGCAAGCGCCCGTGGACGCTCTACGCGGGCTCGGTGTTCCAGCTCGCGGTCATCGCCTGCGGCGTCCTGCTGCCGACGATGTACATCCTCGGGGTGATCTTCGCCGCGCTCTGGTTCACCGGCATCTGGCTGGCCCGCAAGTGGGAGCGAGAACCCGGCCCGACCGCGGTCTAGCCCGCACCAGGCAAGCCAGGCCAACCACGCCCCCCGGTAAGCTCATCCGTGATCCCGTAAATCAAGGCCAAACCAAGGCCGAGTCAAGCCAAGTCAAGGCCAAATCAAGGCCAAGGAGGACAATAATGTCGCAGCGCACCCTCATTCTGGTCAAGCCCGACGGCGTCCGCCGCAACATCATCGGCGACGTAATTTCCCGAATTGAGCGCAAGGGCCTGAAGGTAATCGCCCTTGAGATGCGCACAATCGAGGCGGAGACCGCGCACTCGCACTACGCCGAGCACGCCGAGCGCCCATTCTTTGGCGAACTGGTCGATTTCATCACCTCCGGCCCGCTGGTCGCGCTGGTAGCCGAGGGCGACCGGGCGATCGAGGCGTTCCGCGCCCTCGCGGGCGCGACCGATCCGGTCAAGGCGCTGCCCGGCACGATCCGGGGCGACTACGCGCTGCAGGTCGCGCAGAACATCGTGCACGGTTCGGACTCACCGGACAGCGCCGAGCGGGAAATCAAGATCTTCTTCCCCGAGCTCGTTTAACAGCGGCCGCGTTAGATCAATATCAGTACTAGACCACTGCATCGGCGAGCGTGACCGGGGCCGAGAGCAGACGCAACGGACATTCAGCCGAAGTTGGGCAAACCGTCACCGAGCGGTCAGCCAAGTAACAGTCTGGTAAGAAATAACGCAGTTTTTCTGAAGCATTGTCCCCGCGTTTCCGCGCGGGGACGTGCTCCGCTTATCCGATAGGCTAATGACTAGTTCAGATCGCCTCTGATCGGAAGGGTTTCCGCTCCCGATGGGCAATGCGCTGAAATTCCTCGGCCGTGACATGGCGGTCGACCTCGGCACGGCCAACACCCTCGTCTACGTGCGCGGCCGCGGCATCGTGCTGAACGAGCCGAGCGTGGTCGCGCTCAATACCAACAACGGCCAGGTCGTCGCCGTCGGCGTGGACGCCAAGCGCATGATCGGCCGGACCCCCGGCAACATCGTGGCCATCCGGCCGCTCAAGGACGGCGTGATCGCCGACTTCGACGTCACCGAGCGGATGCTCAGGTACTTCATCCAGAAGGTCCACCGCCGGACCCGGATGGCCAAGCCGAGGATCGTCGTCGCGGTGCCGAGCGGCATCACCGGGGTCGAGCAGTCGGCCGTCAAGGAGGCCGGGCACCAGGCCGGCGCCCGCCGGGTGTACATCATCGAGGAGCCGATGGCGGCCGCGATCGGGGCCGGGCTGCCGGTCAACGAGCCGACCGGCAACATGGTGGTCGACATCGGCGGCGGCACCACCGAGGTCGCGGTGATCTCCCTCGGCGGCATCGTGACGAGCCAGAGCATCCGCATCGGCGGGGACGAGCTCGACCAGGCGATCATCACCTTCGGCAAGAAGGAGCACAGCCTGATGCTCGGCGAGCGCACCGCCGAGGAGATCAAGCTCGCGCTCGGCTCGGCCTTCCCGGCGGCGGACGAGCCGCACGCCGAGATCCGCGGCCGGGACCTGGTCAGCGGCCTGCCCAAGACGATCCTGATCAGCGCGGCCGAGGTCAGGCGCGCGATCGAGGAGCCGATCAACCTGATCATCGACGCGGTCAAGACCACGCTCGACAAGTGCCCGCCCGAGCTGGCGGGCGACGTGATGGACCGCGGCATCGCCCTGACCGGCGGCGGCGCCCTGCTCCGGGGCCTTGACCAGCGCATCCGCGAGGAGACGGGGATGCCGGTGCACATCGCCGACAGCCCGCTCGACTCGGTCGTGCTCGGCACCGGCAAATGCGTCGAGGACTTTGACACCCTCCGCCAGGTGCTCGTTCCGGACAGGCGATAGCCTGCCCAAGAGAGCGCAGGAGGGTCGGACGGGACGGGAGTTTCGCAAGTGCTTGACGCTAGACGGACACGCCCAGTACTGATTGCGCTCCTCGTCGTGGCGGTAGCGCTGATCACGATCGACTTCAGGGACGGCGGCACGTCCGGCGCCCACTCGGTCGGCGGCCGGCTGTTCGGCCCCGTCGAGCACATCGGGGGCGACGTCACCGGCTGGTTCCGCGGCGGCGGCAACAGCGCCGAGGTATCCAAGCTGCAACAGCAGAACACCGCCCTCCAGCTCGAGCTCGCCCAGGCTCAGGTCAGCGGCCAGGAATCGGCCGAGCTCGGCCGCCTGCTCAACCTCACCGGTTCCGATCACTACAAGGTCGTCGCCGCCAGCGTGATCGCGGCCGGCGGCAGCTACTCCGACACGGTGACGATCAGCGCCGGCCGCGCCGACGGGATCACCGCCGACGAGACCGTGCTCAACGGCGAGGGCCTGGTCGGCACCGTCGTCGCCACCACCCCGACCACCGCGACCGTGCAGCTCGCGACCGACGCCGGCGCCACCGTCGGCATCCGGATGGCGGGCGACGGCCAGATCGGCGCGCTCAGCGGCACCGCCAACGACTTCTCCGGCACCGCCCCGCTCAAGCTCACCCTGTTCAGCGCCAACGCCGCGCTCAAACCGGGCCAGGAACTGGTCACGTTCGGCTCGGTCGGCGGCCGCCCGTACGTGCCCGGCATCCCGATCGGCCGGATCAGCAAGGTGACGACCCAGCCCGGCTCGCTCACCCCGACCGCCCTGGTCACGCCGTTCGCCGACTTCACCGGCCTCGGCGTCCTCGGGGTGGTGATCAGCAAGTGAGCCGGGCGGTGGTCCTCGGCCGCCCGGTCAGCGGCCAGTTCGAGAGCGAACCGCCGGCCTGGCGGAAGGCACTCGTCGTCGCCGCCCTCCCGGTCGCGCTCTTCGTCGCCGTCGTCGTCCAGCTCACGGTCGTGAACCGGCTCCCGCTGCCCGGCGGCACCGCCCCCGACCTGGTGCTGCTGCTGGTCGCCGCGGTCGCGGTCAGCACCAGCCCGATGACCGGCCTGCTGACCGGCTTCGCGGGCGGCCTCGCGCTCGACCTGGCGCCGCCGACGACGCATTACGCGGGGGAGTACGCGCTGGTCTTCTGCCTGGCCGGGTACCTCGCGGCCTGGGTCGCGGCCGCATCGGCGGCCGCCACCGGCGAGCGCAACCCGTGGGCCGAGCTCGGCGCGATGGCGGCTGCGGTGGCGGCCGGGGAGGCGGGCAAGGCCGGTCTCGGCCTGCTGCTGTCCGACCCCAACGTGACCGGCCCCGCCATCAAGCACGTGCTGCCGGGCGCCATCGCCTGGGACCTGCTGCTCACCCCGTTCGCGTTGTTCCTGGTCGGCTGGGTGGCCGGGCTCGCCCGGCCGGTGACCGAGCGCGCGCCGAGGCCGGAGTTCATCGGCGCCCAGCGGCTGGCGGCCGTGTTCAGGCTCGCGTCGGCCGGCGCCGCCCCCAATCTGAAGCTGGCCGGCACCGGGGCGAAATTCGAAGACAACCGCCGCGCGCGCCGGGTCCCGAGGCTGCGTCTAGCCGATGCCAGATCAAAATCATTGGTCCGAACGGGCCCGGCTGCCTCTGGCACCGCCCCGCCCGCCCTCGCAGGCGGGCGGACGACCAAGCTCAACTTCGCCCACTCCGCCAGTGCGCTCCGATCAGCCGGCCCCCCCGTCCGCCGCGGCCGGACCCCGAGGATCAGCTTCCTGCATTCCGGCACCGCCCTCCGGTCGGCCAGCGGCGTCGGCCGTCTCGGCCGCACCCCGAAGCTCAACTTCGGCGGCCAGACGTCCGCGATCACGCCGCCCCGCAGCCAGCGGGGCCCGGGCAAGGGCTGGATCCGCGCCGCCGGCGGCGGGACCAGGGCCGCCGGGGCCAGGACCGCCGGGACCGGGGCCGGCTCGCCAGTGTCGGTCGCGGGCCGCCGCCCGCCCAAGGCCGGGTGGCTGCGGACCGACGCCCACCGCCCGACCACCGCCAAGCGCGCCACCCCGGGCAAGGGCTGGCTGCGCAAGTCCAGGCGGCCCCGCGCGAACTGGTACTCAAGCGGCCCGTCGACCCGCTGGGTGCGCCGGTCCCGCAGCAAAGACCGGTGGCGGACCCGGCGTCGGTCGCTGTCCGGCGCGGTGCTGTCAGGCGTCCGTGACCTGCTGCCGAGCGGAGACCGCCGATGATCCCGAGATCCCGCCGCCGGCTGTTCGGGCTTTACGCGCTCACGCTGGCGGCGGTCGTCGTGCTCGGCGGCCGCCTCTGGTACCTGCAGGTGCTCGACACCACCCAGTACAAGGCGCTCGCCCAGGTCAACCAGACCAGGCAGATCGTGGTGCCCGCGGTGCGCGGCATGATCACCGACGACACCGGCACGCCGATGGTGCGCAACGAGACCGAGATGGTGGTCTCGGTCAGCATGCTGGACCTTTCCCAGCACACCAGCGACGACGGCGCGGCCGTGCTGGCGAAGCTGGCGCCGCTGCTGCACCTGTCGGACAAGACGCTCAGCGAGAAGGTCAGGCTCTGCACCCGCGGCGTCCCCCAGCCGTGCTGGACCGGGTCGCCGTACCAGCCGGTCCCGGTCGCCGAGCACGTCAGCGACGCGACCGCGCTGCAGATCATGGAGGAGCCGAAGGTCTTCGTCGGGGTCACCGCGTCGCTCCAGCCCGTGACCGACTACCCGCAGCCGGACGGCGCCAACCCGGCCCAGGTGCTCGGCTACCTGCAGCCGATCACCCAGTCGGAGATGGCGGCCGCCCATATACCGGAGACCGGCTTCGCCGGCGACGACCTGGTCGGCCAGGCCGGCCTCGAGGCGCAGTACAACACCGAGCTGACCGGCAAGCCGGGCAGCCAGATCGTCTCCGTGAACGCGGCCGGCGACGTGCTCAACACCGTCGGCGGCACCCCCGCCCAGACCGGCGACACGCTCGTCACCTCGCTCAACGCCAAAATCCAGGCGGTCGCCCAGCAGGCGCTTAACGGCGCGATCAACCGATCCCGGGCCTCGGGCAACGTCGTCAACCAGGGCGCGGCGGTGGTGGAGACGACCAGCGGCCGGATCGTGGCGATGGCGAGCTACCCGGACTACAACCCGTCGGTCTGGACCAGCGGGATCTCTCAGCACGAGTTCGACTACCTGTTCGGCAGCGCCTCGGGCGACCCGGTGATGAACTACGCGACCCAGGGCCAGTACCCGCCCGGATCCACGTTCAAGATCACCTCGACCGCGGCCGCGGTCGCCGACGGGTTCCCGCTCGACGGGTCGTACAACTGCCCGGCCACGGTCACCATCGGCGGCCGCTCGTTCGCGAACGACGGCCAGCCCAACCTCGGCCCGATCTCGTTCCGCGAGGCGCTGATCCAGTCCTGCGACACGGTCTACTACAACCTCGCCTACCAGATGTGGCAGAGCGACGACTACAAGGCCAACTTCCAGCTCAACGCGCACGCGCCGACCCAGAAGATGCAGCAGATGGAGCTCGACTGGGGGTTCGGCAACTACAGCTCGATCGACCTGCCGGAAGAGGCGCCAGGCAGCATCCCCACCCGCCAGTGGCTGTACAACCTGTACGAGGACAACGCCCACAAGGGCCAGAACTGGTGCAAGAACGGGAAGGCGACCGGCTCCTACGTCCAGCAGATCGAGTACGACGACTGCCAGAGCGGCTGGGTCTGGGGGCCGGGCCAGGCGGTCATCGCCGCGATCGGCCAGGGCTACGTGACCTCGACCCCGCTCCAGCTCACGAACGCCTACACCGCGCTCGCCGACGGCGGCAGGCTCTACAGCCCCAGGATCGGCGAGGCCCTGGTCTCCGCGTCGGGCAAGCTGGTCCAGAAGATCAACCCGCCGGTGATCAGGAAGCTGCCGGTCGCGTCGGGGACGCTCGCCTACATGCGCTCGGCGCTGGCCGGCGTGGTCACCCAGGGCACCGCGGCCGGGGCGTTCGGCGGGTTCCCGCTCGGCCAGGTCTGCGTGGCGGGCAAGACCGGTACCGCCGCGGTCGCGGGCAAGAACGCGACCTCGGTCTTCGCCTCCTTCGCGCCCTGTAACAATCCCCAGTTCGTGGTCGTCGTGATGGTGCCCAACTCCGGTTTCGGCGCCGACGCGGCCGCGCCCGCAGTCCGGCAGATCTACGACGGCATCTACGGCCTCGAGGGCCACAAGGCGGCCCTGCCGGGCGGCAAGCTGCCGCCGGTGCCCGGGACCGGGAAGGCGACGGTGAAGCGATGAGCGTCGGGCTGCCATCCGAGGCTGGGCCGGCCCGCGGGCCGGGACGTTCGCCCCCCGGCGCCAGTCACGGCTGGGCCGGGCGTTCGCCAAGGGCGGGGTGGCCCGGTCCTGGGACTGGCTGCTGTTCGCCGTCACCTGCGCGCTCGCGGTGCTCGGGACGGTGCTGGTGTGGGCGGCGACCGAGCCCGCGCTGCGGCAGGCCGGGCTCGACCCGCACGCGTACCTGAAGAAGGCGATCCTGTGGGCCGTGCTCGGGTTCGTGCTGATGATGATCACCGCCTGCATGGACTACCGGCGGATCCGCCGCTGGACGCCCTACATCTACGGCTTCTCGCTGCTGCTGCTGCTGGCCGTGCTCGCGGCCGGCCAGTCGGTCAACGGGGCCAAGGCCTGGATCTCGCTGCCGGGCGGATTCCAGGTCGAGCCGTCGGAGTTCGCCAAGCTCGGCCTGATCCTGTCCGCCGCCTGGCTGCTGTCCCGACGCAATGACCCATCCGGCCGCCCGCGCCTGCGCGACGCCGCCTTCGCCGCCCTCGCCGCCGCCCCGCTGATCATCCTGGTCGAACGCGAGCCCGCCCTCGGCGTCATGCTGGTGCTGGTGTTCACCCTGGCGGGCATCGTCGTGGTCTCCGGCATCCGCCTCTACTGGGTGCTCGGCCTGCTCGCGGCGGTGGCCGGCGCGATCTACGCGATCGCCAAGCTGCACCTGCTCAAGGGGTACCAGCTGACCCGGCTGACCTCGTTCCTGCACCCCGCCCAGGACCTGGCCGGCTCCGGCTACAACGGCCTCCAGGCCAAGATCGCAGTCGGCTCGGGCGGCCTGCACGGCGAGGGCCTGTTCCACGGCACGTTCACCGGCGGCAACTTCGTCCCCTCGGTCCAGACCGACTTCATCTTCACCGTCGCGGGCGAGGAACTGGGCTTCGTCGGCGCGGCCGCCATCGTCGCCCTGCTCGGCATCGTCGTCTTCCGCGCGATCCGCGCCGCCCAGATCGCCGACGACATGTTCGGCATGCTGGTCGCCTCCGGGGTCGCGATCTGGTTCATCTTCCAGACCTTCGTCAACGTCGGCATGACCATCGGCATCATGCCGATCACCGGCCTCCCGCTCCCGTTCATCTCCTACGGCGGCTCCGCCATCTTCGCCGACATGATCGCCATCGGCCTCGTCCAATCCGTCCGCCGCCACCACAAACTCTTCACCTAACCCCCGCGCCCCGCCGCCGCTTACCCACGCGCCCCCACCCCGAGCCGTGCGCACCCACCCAGCCCCGCGCACCCCCCGAGCCTCGCGCACCCACCCAGCCCCGCCACCGCCACCCACCCGCACCGCCACCCACCCGCCGCGGCTTCCCCACCCCCACCGCTTTCGTCACTTCCGTCGCCACCGCGCCACCCAGACGGAAAGATCTTGGAAACTTATTTTATCGCGGAAGTTTTGCACGCATATAGCGTGCTTTTCTTCCATCACGAAAAAATGTTCCAAGATCTTTGCAACCGAGGCGGCTGGATTGCTGCAACATCGGACGCGTGTATCACCCCAGCCACCAGGGCACGGACTGATCCAGGCGCCTGGCGGTCAATCAGCACCAGGGCTGTCAGGAAAGGCCCGCCCCACCGGCGCCCCCAGCCGGCACCTCGCCCCCGCGCCGAGCCCGGCCGGCCGGACGCACTAGGCTGATGAGCCATGCGATTTGGACTGTTTGTGCCACAAGGGTGGCGTTTGGACCTGGCCGGCATCGATCCGAAGGAGCACTGGGCGACCATGCTCGGCGTGGCCAAGGCGGCCGAGGAAGGCCCGTTCGACTCGATCTGGGTGTACGACCACTTCCACACGGTCCCGGTGCCAACCGAGGAGGCCACCCACGAGGCGTGGACGCTGATGGCGGCGTTCGCCGCCGCCACCAGTCGGGTCAAGCTCGGCCAGATGTGCACCTGCATGGCCTACCGCAATCCCGCCTACCTGGCCAAGGTCGCGGCGACGGTCGACATCATCTCCGGCGGCCGCGCGCAGATGGGCATCGGGGCCGGCTGGTACGAGCACGAGTGGCGCGCCTACGGCTACGGCTTCCCCGGCCCAGGCGAGCGGATCGCCATGCTCGACGAGGGCGTCCAGATCATGCGCCAGCTCTGGACGACCGGCACCGCGACCCTCGACGGCCAGCACTACCAGGTCGACGGAGCCATCGGCCGGCCGCTGCCGCTGCAGGACGGCGGCATCCCGCTCTGGATCGCCGGCGGCGGCGAGAAGAAGACCCTCCGCATCGCCGCCCAGCACGCCCAGTACACCAACTTCGACGGCGACCCCGACGCCTTCACCCGCAAGTCGGAGATCCTGGCGGCGCACTGCCGCGAGGTCGGCACCGATTACGGCGCGATCGTCCGGTCGGCCAACTACAACGTCGTCATCGGCGAGACCGAGAAGGACGTGCAGGACCGGCTGGCCTGGATTCGCCAGCACCTGGGCCAGTACATCCCGGCCGAGAACGCCGACAGCACGGTCCGCAACCTCGCCAACGGCCTCCTGGTCGGCACACCCGAGCAGATCGCGGAGAAGCTCAGCCAGCTCGGCCGGCTGGGCATGACCTACGCGATCACCAACTTCCTCGACGTCGCCTACGACCGCTCCGGCCTCGACCTCTTCGCGGAAAGGGTCGCTCCGGCGCTGGCAACCGCCTAACCCAAGCGACCCGCACCCCGCGGCGCACCCCGCCGGGTCACGGCAACCGGATGTCGCCGCCACGGTCCGTGCCCGCGCGGCGGGTACCCTGGGACCCATGTCTGTCGAATCGGTCTTCCCACAGCTCGAGCCGCTACTGCCGCTGGTCCGCAAGCCGGTGCAGTATGTCGGGGGCGAGGTGAACTCCACCGTCAAGGTGTGGGACGAGACCGATGTCCGCTGGGCGCTGCTCTACCCCGACGCCTACGAGGTCGGCCTGCCCAACCAGGGCATCGCGATCCTCTACGAGGTGCTCAACGAGCAGCCCGGCGTGCTGGCCGAGCGCACCTACAGCGTCTGGCCCGACCTCGAGGCGCTGATGCGCGAGCGCGGCGTGCCCCAGTTCACGGTCGACGCGCACCGCCCGGTCGGCGAATTCGACGTCCTCGGGGTGTCCTTCTCGACCGAGCTCGGCTACACGAACCTGCTCACCGCTCTCGATCTGGCAAAAATTCCAATTCTTTCCTCCGAACGGTCCCTGGGTTCCCCCCTAGTGATCGCCGGAGGCCATGCGGCGTTCAATCCGGAGCCGCTGGCCGATTTCCTCGACGCGGTCGTGCTCGGCGACGGCGAGGAGGCGGTGCTGCTCATCACGCACCTCATCCGCCAGTGGAAGGACGCCGGCCAGCCCGGCGGCCGGGACGGCCTGCTGCTCTCCCTCGCCGCCACCGGCTCCATCTACGTCCCGAGGTTCTACGACGTGAGCTATCACGCCGACGGCCGGATCGGCGCGGTGACGCCGAACCGCCCGGGCGTGCCCGCCTCGGTCAGCAAGCACACGCTGATGGACCTGGACGCCTGGCCGTACCCGAAGGCGCCGGTGGTGCCGGTCGCGGAGACCGTGCACGAGCGGTTCAGCGTCGAGATCTTCCGCGGCTGCACCCGGGGCTGCCGGTTCTGCCAGGCAGGGATGATCACCCGTCCGGTCCGCGAGCGCTCGATCACCACCGTCGGCAAGATGGTCTCGGCCGGCCTCCAGTCGACCGGCTTCTCCGAGGTCGGGCTGCTGTCGCTGTCGAGCGCGGACCACAGCGAGATCAACGAGATCGCCATCGACCTGGCCGACTGCTACGAGGATTCGAAGGTCGGGCTCTCGCTCCCGTCCACCCGCGTCGACGCGTTCAACGTCACGCTGGCGGACGAGCTGTCGAGGAACGGCAAGCGCTCCGGGCTCACGTTCGCCCCCGAGGGCGGTTCCGAGCGGATGCGCAAGGTGATCAACAAGATGGTCACCGAGGAAGACCTGATCCGCACCGTGACCACCGCCTACTCATCCGGCTGGCGGCAGGTGAAGCTCTACTTCATGTGCGGCCTGCCGACCGAGACCGACGAGGACGTGATGGCCGTCGCCGACCTGGCGCGGAAGGTGATCGCGGCCGGCCGGCAGGCAACCGGCCGGCGGGACATCCGCTGCACGGTCTCGATCGGCGGGTTCGTGCCCAAGCCGCACACGCCGTTCCAGTGGGCCGCGCAGTGCCCGGCCGAGGTGGTCGACGCGCGGCTGCGGGCGCTCGGCGGCGCGTTCCGGGCCGACCGGCAGTTCGGCAAGTCAATCGGCTTCCGCTACCACGACGGCACCCCGTCGATGGTGGAGGGACTGCTCTCCCGGGGCGACCGGCGGGTCGGCCAGGTAATCCTGGCGGCCTGGCGGGACGGCGCCCGGTTCGACGGGTGGGGCGAGTACTTCTCGTTCGACCGCTGGACGGCGGCGTGCGCGGCGGGACTCGCGTCGACCCCGGTCGATCTAGCTTGGTACACTACGCGCGAACGTGGCTACGGTGAGGTACTGCCGTGGGACCACCTGGATTCAGGCCTGGACCGGGACTGGCTCTGGGAGGATTGGCGGTCCGCAGTCGAGCCCGACGGTGCCGGCGAGGTTGAAGATTGCCGGTGGACCCCGTGCTACGAGTGTGGGGTGTGCTCATCGATGGGTACAGAGATCCAGACCGGTCCGACAGGAGATCGACTGGACGGAAGGCGCCTGCTGCCCGTGCTAGCGACTAACGGGAGATGAGTGGGGCGGTGGGCGTGCAGCAAGACCCCCGATCGGGGGGTCTCCGGGGTCGCCCACGGTCACAACTACGCATCTTCTGGTCCGGTATGCTAAGCGGGGAAAGATGCGTTTTGCCAGCCACTTGGATGTGGCGCGGGCCTTTGAGCGGGGCGTGCGGCGGGCAGGGTTGCCCATCGCCTACTCAGCCGGGTTCACGCCGCACCCGAAAATCTCCTACGCGGGCGGTGCCCCGACCGGGGTCGCGAGCGAGGCCGAGTACCTGAGCCTCGCGCTGACCAGCCGGATCGAGGCGGACGTCGCGCGGGAGCAGCTAAACGCGGCGCTGCCTGATGGGATAGACGTGATTGTTGTCACTGAGGACGCTGGGGGACTGCCAGCCAGTCGCCTCACTGCGTCCGAGTGGCAAGTGGTGCTCCCCGGCCTGACGCCGGGCGATGCGGTGGAAGTGATAAAGAATTTTCTTGCTCTTGAGGAGGCGCCGGTGGAACGGCTGACCTCTAAGGGCATGCGGCGCATGGATGCTAGGTCCGCCGTGGTCTCCCTTGATGTCCACGACGAAGCGGTCGGCGACGCGGTGCTGCGGATGGTTCTCCGGCACACCGTCCCGTCCGTCCGGCCTGACGACGTGCTCAATGCGCTACGAGACGTTTCCGAGGTGATCCCGACCGCGCTGCCGTTTATCACGCGGCTGACGCAGGGGTCGCTCGGCGAATCCGGGCTGGTGGTCGCGCTATGACCGGCAGCGCTCCGGAGCTGAAGTACATGCCCAAGCCTGGGCGCCGTGTCCGCAGGATCGCGCGTGACCGCTTCCCGCGCGCTCTCGGGCCCGGCGAATCAGGCGAACGAACACTACGAGCCTCCGTGCGGCGCGCCGGCACCTTGCGTGCGACCGCGCCCGGAGGACTGACTGGAGATTGCCCGAATGCTCGACAGCGAGCCCAGCAACCGCGAGACAGACACTAACGAGCAAACTGGCCCCGCGGCGGCACCCGCTGCAGCCAACGCCCCGGCGCCCACCCCGGCGCCGGCGGCGGCGCCAGCCGTTCCTGCGGCGGTCTTCCAGCCGCCGCAGGTGCTCTTCCAGGCGCCCGCGAGCGACTCCGGCCCCGGTGACCGCGCTGACGCCGACGCAGAAGGCGGCGGCCGGACCAGCCGTACCAGGACCCGTCGCGCCGCCGCCCAGGCACCGGACGCCGCCGAGGCCGAGTCCGGCGACGCCGATAGCGGCCGCCCAGCCGCCCGTAGCAGGAGCCGCAGTCGCGCGGCCACCGCCCGACGCCGAGTCCGATGACGGCCGGCCGGCCGCCGGGACCAGGACCAGGGGTCGCGCGGCGACGGCGGCCGCAGCGCCGGAGGTCGCCGACGCCGACGCCGAGTCCGGCCCGGACACAGACAGCGGCCGCCCGACCAGGACTAGGACCCGCGGCGGCCGAGGCCGCAGCCGGGTACGCGACACCGCCCCCGACGACGACCTGTTCAGCGTCGAGGGGACCGAGGCCGCCAGCGCGGTGGCCGAGCCGGCCGACGCCGACTCCGGCCGCGACGCCGAGGACGGCCAGGACGCCGAGGCCGGCCCCGCCGACGACACCGACGAGGGCACTGGCAGCCGCCGCAGCCGCCGTCGCCGCAGCAGCCGTTCGAGCAGGACCAGGCGTCCGGGTGACGCGGGCGACGACGACTCCGACGGCCCGGCCGCCGAGGCCGACGGCTCCGGCGACGACGCCGAGGCCGACGGCGATGGCGACGACTCCGACGGCGCGTACGCCGACGGGGGCGCCCTCGGCCGCCGCCGCCGCCGCAAGCGCCGCCGCCCGGGCTCGACCGACGCGGACGTGACCTCGCCCGACGACCCGCCGGACACCGTGGTGCACGTGCGCACGCCGCACAACCCCAACGACGACGTGCGCTCGATCAAGGGCTCGACCCGGCTCGAGGCCAAGAAGCAGCGCAGGCGCGAGGGCCGCGAGTCCGGCCGCCGCCGCCCGCCGATCGTCACCGAGTCGGAGTTCCTCGCCCGCCGCGAGTCGGTCGAGCGGACGATGGTGGTCCGCCAGCGCGGCGACCGCACCCAGATCGCCGTGCTCGAGGACGACGTGCTGGTGGAGCACTACGTCAACCGGACCTCGCACCAGTCCTACGTGGGCAACGTCTACCTCGGCAAGGTCCAGAACGTGCTGCCCTCGATGGAGGCGGCGTTCGTCGACATCGGCAAGGGCAGGAACGCCGTGCTCTACGCGGGCGAGGTCAACTTCGACGCCAGCGGGCTCGAGGGCCAGCCGAAGCGGATCGAGTCCGCCCTGAAGGCCGGCCAGTCGGTGATCGTGCAGGTCACCAAGGACCCGGTCGGCCACAAGGGCGCCCGGCTCACCAGCCAGGTCAGCCTGCCCGGCCGGTACCTGGTCTACGTGCCCGGCGCGTCGATGACCGGCATCAGCCGCAAGCTCCCGGAGAACGAGCGGACCCGGCTCAAGTCCATCCTCAAGAAGGTGACCCCGGAGCACGCCGGTGTGATCGTCCGCACCGCCGCCGAGGGCGCCGCCGAGACCGAGCTCGACCTCGACATCACCCGGCTGGCCGCGCAGTGGGAGGCGATCGAGAAGAAGGCCAAGACGGCCTCCGCCCCGGCCCTGCTGCACGGCGAGCCCGACCTGACCGTCCGGGTGATCCGCGACGTCTTCAACGAGGACTTCGCCAAGCTCATCGTCTCCGGCGACGAGGGCTGGGAGATCATCGACGAGTACGTCAGGTTCGTCGCTCCGCACCTGGCCGACCGGATCAGCCGCTGGGACGACGACGCCGACGACGTGTTCGCCGCCTACCGGATCGACGAGCAGCTGATGAAGGCGCTCGAGCGGAAGGTGTGGCTGCCGAGCGGCGGCTCGCTCGTCATCGACCGCACCGAGGCGATGACCGTCATCGACGTCAACACCGGCAAGTTCACCGGGCAAGGCGGAAACCTTGAGGAGACGGTCACCAGGAACAACCTGGAGGCGGCGGAGGAGATCGTCCGCCAGCTCCGGCTCCGTGACGTCGGCGGCATCGTCGTCATCGACTTCATCGACATGGTCCTCGAGTCCAACCGTGACCTGGTCCTCCGGCGGCTGACCGAGTGCCTGGCCAGGGACCGGACCAAGCACCAGGTGGCCGAGGTGACCTCGCTCGGCCTGGTCCAGATGACCCGCAAGCGGGTCGGGGCCGGCCTGCTCGAGGCGTTCTCGACCCAGTGCGAGTGCTGCAGCGGCCGCGGTGTCATCCTCACGCTCGAGGTGCCGGCCGAGACGGCCCACCGCTCCTCGGCCGGCGCCGCCCGCCGTCCCATCCCGACCCCGCCCACCCATGACAACGACGGCAACGGCAACGGCCGGGGCCGGGGCAACGGCGCCGACTCGAGGCCGTCCAACGGCAGGTCAGGCAACCGCCGGGCCGGCGGCCGCCCGGACAACGACTGGCACGCCCCCGCCAGCGCCATGGCCGGCACGTCGATGGACGACGCCGCCAGGGACGACACGTCCAGGGATAACGCGGCCGTGGCTTCGACCGCGCTCGATGAGGCCGCGCTGGACAGCAGGACGCACAGCGAGTCCGTCCCCGTCCTCGACGCCGCCCCGGTCGACACCACTTCCGCCCTGGACGACGCCGCCCGCAACGCGGACGCCGTCGAGGGCACGGGAGGCCGCGAGAGCACCCGCAACGGCGGCAGGCGCACCCGCCGCCCGACCAACGGCGGCACCGCCTTCGCCGCCGCCGTCACCGTCGAGGACTCCCCGGCCCCGACCGTCGTCGTCCCCGTCGCGACCGAGGTCCCCGACCCGGCGCCCGACGCCGGGACCTTCGCCTCGGTCGCCGCCACCACCGGCGGCGCCACCGCGACCGAGGACACCGAGGCCCCCGTCCGCCGCACCCGCACCCGGGCCGGCTCCGCCGTCGCCCGCGTGACGATCGTCTCCGACCCGGAGCCCGAGGCCCCCGCCGCCGACACCCCCGTCACCGAGGCCCCGGCCACCCCGGACTCCCCGGCCGACGCCCCGACGGACCAGGCAACCCCGGCCGACAGCACGCCGGACCTGGAAGCCCCGGCCGAGGCCGCCGACGTCCCCGCCTTCGACGCCGCCGACGCCTTCGCCCCGCCCGCCGAGCCCGGCCCGGACCAGCCCGCTGCCACCGACCAGCCCACCGGCAGCGTCGTCCCGACTTTCGAGGCAGCGGAAGTCTTCACCCCGACCGCCACCCCGGATCCCGACGGCCGAAGCCGAAGCCGAAGGCGAGGCCCCCGGCTTCGCCGTCGACGCCGAAGGCGAGGCCTCCCCGCTACCCCAAGCCGAAGCCGAGGGCGAGGCCATTCAGGCCCCGCAGCCCGACGCCGAAGGCGAGGCGCCAGCCCCCCCGGCCGACGTCGAAGGCGAGGCCTAGCCTCGCCGCGAAGCCCCCGGCGGACGCGCCGGGGCGCAGTGGTGTTCCGCCGCGTCGTTCCGCGCACCGGTCTTCTGTGCGCGGACTTGACGCGCCGGGGCACCGCAACCCCCGACGCGCCCACCACCCGGTCCAGACCGCACAACGCGGTCCACCGGAACTGGTATGATTTACAGACAACGACCCGGCGGCTAGCTAATTTGACCAACGCCCCAGGTCGTTTCATGCGCGTAAGATGGCATGTCAGGTTCATTGGCGAGCCCGCCACGGTTCCGTATCCAGCCACAATGGCCGGCCACGTCCGACGGCAGCGGGGCACGCATACAGGGAGAGGCAGTTCTCGGGTGTACGCGATTGTGCGCTGCGGTGGCAGGCAAGAGAAGGTCGCACTCGATGACGTGCTCACCGTCGACAAGCTGGCAGACGAGGAGCCCGGGTCGAGCATCACGCTCCCCGCGCTGCTCGTGGTAGACGACGGCACGGTCATCAGCGACGCCGCTGAGCTCAGCGGTTACACGGTGACGGCCGAGGTCGTCGGCACCGCCAAGGGTCCGAAGATCAACATGATCCACTACCGGAACAAGACCGGCTACAAGCGCCGTCAGGGTCACCGGCAGAAGTACACCCAGGTCCGGATCACCGGCATCGCCAAGGCCAAGGCCAAGGCGTAAGAGGCGTAGGGGACAGCAGAAATGGCACACAAGAAGGGCGCGTCGTCCAGCCGCAACGGCCGTGACTCCAACGCGCAGCGGCTTGGCGTGAAGCGCTTCGGCGGCCAGTTCGTCAACGCGGGCGAGATCATCGTCCGGCAGCGCGGCACGCACTTCCACCCGGGCGAGGGCGTCGGCCGCGGTGACGACGACACGCTCTTCGCGCTGGTGACCGGCAAGGTTAAGTTCGCCAGGCACCGCGGTCGCCGCGCCGTCGGCGTCGTCCCGCACGTGGACACGCTCAACGTGGAAAACGTGGCCTAATAGGCCGAAGCAGAACGAAACGCGCGTGGCGGGCCGGTGTTCCTGGCCCGCCATTCGCTTTCTGCGGGGGTACGGGGGGCGTCCCCCCGGGAGATAATTGTAAAGGGGATCAACATGGCTGAGTTCGCTGACCACGCATTGCTACGGGTGCAGGCCGGCCATGGCGGGAACGGCTGCGCGTCAGTCCACCGGGAGAAGTTCAAGCCGCTTGGCGGCCCCGACGGCGGCAACGGCGGCCGCGGCGGCAGCGTGATCCTCGAGGTAGACGCGTCCAGCTCGACGCTGCTCGACTTCCACCGCCGGCCGGTCAGGAAGGCCGACAATGGCCGTCAGGGCGAAGGGTCGAACCGCAACGGCGCGGCCGGCGAGGATCTGACCATCAAGGTGCCAAACGGCACCGTGGTCCTGTCCAACGACGGCGAGGTCCTGGCCGACCTGGTCGGGACCGGCACCCAGTTCATCGCCGCGGCCGGCGGCCGGGGCGGCCTCGGCAACGCGGCGCTCGCGTCGGCCCGCCGCAAGGCCCCGGGCTTCGCGCTCAAGGGCGAGCCGGGGGACGAGCGCGAGCTCGTCCTTGAGCTCAAGGCGGTGGCCGACATCGGCCTGATCGGCTTCCCCAACGCCGGCAAGTCGTCGCTGATCGCGGCCATGTCGGCCGCCCGCCCGAAGATCGCGGACTACCCGTTCACCACCCTGATCCCGAACCTCGGCGTGGTCGAGGCGGGCGACGTCCAGTACGTCGTCGCGGACGTGCCCGGGCTCATCCCCGGCGCGAGCGAGGGCAAGGGCCTCGGCCATAACTTCCTCAAGCACGTGGAGCGCTGCTCGGCGCTGGTGCACGTGCTCGACTGCGCGACCGACGAGCCCGGCCGCGACCCGATCAGCGACCTCGACACGATCGAGGCCGAGCTGGCCCGCTATGAGGAGATCGTCGGAGTCGGCCTGGCCGGCACGAGCATGCTCGACCGGCCGCGGCTGGTCGTGCTCAACAAGATCGACGTCCCCGAGGGTCGCGACCTGGCCGACCTGGTCAAGGCCGAGCTGCGGGAACGCGGCCTGGCCGTCTACGAGGTCTCGGCCGCGACCACCGAGGGGCTGCGTGAGCTCAGGTACGCGATGGCGGCGATCGTCGAGGCGGCCCGGGCAGCGCGTCCGGAGCCCGTCGCCGAGCGGGTCGTCATCCGCCCGATGACGGTCAAGGACAAGGGCTTCCAGGTGGTCCACCGGCGCGACGGCGCCTACCTGATCAGCGGCGAGCAGCCGACCCGGTGGGTCAGGCAGACCGACTTCGCCAACGAAGAGGCGGTCGGCTACCTGGCCGACCGACTCGCCCGGCTCGGCGTCGAGGAAGCGCTCGCCAAGGCGGGGGCCGGCTCCGGCGACACCGTGCTGATCGGCGACGAAGGCGACGAGGTCATCTTCGACTGGGACCCGGACCTGTCGGCGGGCGACGGCGCCCACGTGGCCGGCCCCCGAGGCACCGACCGCCGCCTGCAACGATGACCGGAGCCGCCGAGCGATGACCGAAGCCGCCGCCGAGGACCAGGACCAGGCCGGGCGCGTCCAGACCGCGCCGAGCAAAGTAACCGCCCGCGCCCGCGCTCGCGCCGACACTGCCGATGCCCACGCCGCCGACGCCCAGCCTCGCGACGGCACCGCCCACGCGGACTCCGCCGCCGCCGGGGGAGTGGCGGCGCGACCGGACATCGCCGCGTCGGCGCGGACCGTGCTCAAGATCGGCTCTTCGTCGCTGACCATGCGGGACGGCACGATCGACGACGCGCGCATCGCCGCCCTGGCCGGCGCTGTCGCCGCCCGGATTCGGTCCGGCCACCAGGTGCTGGTCGTCACCTCCGGCGCGATCGCGACCGGCCTGGTGCCGCTCGGCCTGAAGAAGCGCCCGCGCGACCTCGCCACCCAGCAGGCGGCCGCCTCGGTCGGCCAGGGCCTGCTGATGGCCCGGTATGCCGCGGCGTTCGCCGCCCACGGCCTCGGCACCGGCCAGGTGCTGCTGACCGCTGACGACCTGATGCGACGGGGCCACTACCGGAACGCCCAGCGGACTCTCGACCGCCTGCTCGACCTGGGGATCGTCCCCGTCATCAACGAGAACGACACGGTGGCGACCGACGAGATCCGGTTCGGCGACAACGACCGCCTGGCCGCCCTGGTCGCCCACGTCACTCGGGCGAGCGCGCTGATCCTGCTCTCCGACGTGGACGGCCTCTACGAGGGCGACCCGAGAAAGGGCGGCGCCCGCCGGGTCGACGTGGTGACCGGACCCGAGGACCTGGCGCACATACGGATAGGAAGGACCGGCCAGTCCGGCGTCGGCACCGGCGGCATGTCCACCAAGGTCGACTCGGCCCTGATCGCGACCGGAGCCGGCATCCCCACCGTGGTCACGGCCGCCGCCGACGCCGCCGCCGCGTTGGCGGGCCGGCCCACCGGCACCTACTTCGCCCCCTTCGGCCAGCGGCCGAGCACCCGGCTGCTGTGGCTGGCCCACGCGGCGGTTCCCCGGGGTGCGCTCAAGCTCGACGACGGCGCCGTCGAGGCCGTCACCGTCCGCCGCGCGTCGTTGCTCCCCGCGGGCATCACCGGCGTCGACGGTGCCTTCGAGGCAGGAGACCCGGTCGACCTGACCACCGAAGCCGGCCGCCTGGTCGCCCGGGGCCTGGTCAACTTCGACGCCAAGGAGATCCCCGCCCTCATGGGCCGCTCCACCCGCTGGCTCTCGACCAAGCTCGGCCACGAATACGAACGCGAAGTAGTCCACCGCGACGACCTGGTAATCCTCTAAGACCGCCACCGCCACCACTCAGCCCGCCCCGGCGAACCACCATCGCACGCCCGGGACGCCAGCGCTGAGGGAAACACCCCGCCGGCCTGCCACCAACCAAAGCGACCAGATAAAGCCACACGCACGAAAAAGCGGGACGCCAGGGATTAACCCCAACGCCCCGCTCCACGCGAAGCAGAACAACCAGCCGAGCGGCAAGCCAGCCCCAGCCCAAGCCAGACCTAGCTAGTTGTCGCTGTCCCCGTTGCCACCGTTGCCGCCGCGGCTACCGCCGCCGCCACCGCCGAAGCGGTCGAACAGCCCGCCCGCGACCCGCGCGCCGGTGTCCGCGACGCCGCGGAAGATGCCCGCCAGCGGGTCCTCCGACCGCGCCCAGGCCTCACGGTAGGAGTTGGCCGCGCTCCGCGCCTCGTCGGTGACCTTCGCGTCGCGATCGGTGTCGCGGCGCGGGTAGTCCCCGGCCAGGATCGCCTCGTACTCGCCGTTAGTCGCCCACCGGTCGAGCTCGGCGAACCGGACGACGGCGAACGGGTGCGTGTTCCCCTGCAGCTGGAGCAGCTTGAGGATCGAGTCCCGCAGGTCAGGCACCGCGTCGTATTCGCGCGCCTGGTCGCGGAACGCGTCCGGGTTGAGCTCCGACAGGTACGGACCGCCGGCCAGCTTCATCAGCGCGCGCCTGGCCGCGTCCACGTCCTGCCCGGCCAGCAGCCCGGCCCGGTCGCACGAGACCTCGGACTTGCGGAACCACTCCTCGAGCCCCCAGATGATGGCCCGCAGGCCCAGGTACCCGATCGGCATCCACGCGATCCGGACCGAGAGCTGGATGAGGATCAGCAGCATCGTCCGGTAGACGGCGTGCCCGGACAGGATGTGCCCGAGCTCGTGGCCGACGACGAAGCGCAGTTCTTCCTCGTCGTTCAGGTTGACCAGCCCGGTCGTGAGCACGATGAACGGCCGGTCCTTGCCGATCGCCATCGCGTTGACCGTGGGATCCTGAATGACGTAGCACTCGGGAACGTCGGGCAGGTCGAGGATGTAGGAGCCGTCCCGCACGAGCGAGTAGATGTGCGGGAACTGGCGTTCTGAGACCTTGACCGCGCCCGCGAGGAACATCAGCCGCAGGGCGCGTTCGTTGAATAGGCCGAAGAGCTTGCTCAGCAGCACGTCGAAGCCGCTCAGCTTGCGCAGCGCGACAAGTGCCGAGCGGTCGGCCGGGTGCTCGTAGGCGCGGGACGAGATGCCGGTGAGCCGGACACGGGCCCGATCGGGAACTGAAGTCATATCTCGATGGTAGCCCCTCGGTCGGCAACAACGCATCGTCCTGCGGGCGTAACCCGAAGGTATGAGGCGGAACATTTTCGGGTCCCGCGTCCCTATACCATCTCGATACCGTGAACTAAGGAGATGGCGGTTGATTAACGGGCGCAGGCGGGTCGGCGTGATGGGTGGTACCTTCGACCCCATCCACCATGGCCACCTGGTGGCCGGCAGCGAGGTAGCGCACCACTTCGGCCTCGACGAGGTCGTGTTCGTGCCCACCGGAGAGCCCTACCAGAAGGATGACAGGAAGGTCTCCCCAGCCGAGGACCGCTACCTCATGACGGTCATCGCCACCGCCTCCAACCCCAGGTTCTCGGTCAGCCGGGTGGACATCGACCGGCCGGGCCCCACCTACACGATCGACACGCTGCGCGATCTCAAGGATGCGAACGGTCCGCATACCGACCTATACTTCATAACTGGCGCAGATGCCCTGGCGAACATCCTTACTTGGCATGACGTCGACGCGCTGTTCTCGCTCGCGCACTTCATCGGCTGCACGCGGCCGGGGCACCGGCTGACCGGGGCCGGGCTGCCGGACGGGAAGGTCTCGCTGGTGGAGATTCCCGCGCTGGCGATCTCGAGCAGCGAGTGCCGTCACCGGGTCGCGGCCGGCGAACCGGTCTGGTATCTGGTGCCGGACGGCGTGGTCCAGTACATCGGGAAGCGTGGACTCTACGCCAGGTCGTGAGACCCTTAACAGTAACAACCCTCGACCGAGGAGGCCGACGCACCACGTGACTGCCACCCCAAGAGCCATCGAGCTCACCGAAATCGCCGCCCTCGCGGCGGCCGAGAAGCTGGCCACCGACATCGTTGCCTATGACGTCAGCGACCAGCTCGCGATCACCGACGCGTTCCTGCTCTGCACCGGGGCCAACGACCGGCAGGTCCGCTCGATCGTCGATGAGGTGGAGCTCAAGCTCAAGCAGGCCGGCGCCACCCTCAGGCGGAGGGAAGGCGAGAACGAGAGCCGCTGGGTGCTGCTGGACTACAACGACGTCGTGGTCCACGTGCAGAACAAGGAGGAGCGCGTCTTCTACGCCCTCGAGCGGATCTGGAAGGACTGCCCAGAGATCGCGCTTCCCGAGGCGGCGCTCGCAGCGAACGGCACCCAGAGCTGAGCGCGCCCAAGCGGCTCGTGCTGTGGCGGCACGGGCAGACCGTCTGGAATGTCGAGCACCGGTTCCAGGGCCAGACCGACATCGCGCTCGACGAGACCGGCGAGGCCCAGGCCGAGTACGCCGCCCGCCGACTCGCCACCCTGCTGCCGAGCGCGATCTTCGCCTCCGACCTGTCCCGCGCCCAGCAGACCGCCGCCCCCCTCAGCCGGCTGACCGGCCTGCCGGTCACCCCGGACAAGGGACTCCGCGAGCGGTCCGGCGGCGTCTGGGAGGGCCTCACCGACACCGAGATCCGTGACCGCTACCCCCGCGAGCGCGCCAGCTGGGACCCGCCCGGCGGCGAGCCCACGAGCGTGGTCGCGGACCGGATGAGGGCCGCCATCAGCCGGATCGCGGCCGGCCTCGAGCCCGGCCAGCTCGCGGTCGTGGTCAGCCACGGCGCGGCCCTCCGGATCGGCATGGAGCGCGTGCTCGGCCTCCCGGCCGAGGGCATCGGCGTGCTCGGCCCGCTCGCCAACTGCGCCTGGTCGGTCCTGTCGGTCGTCGACGACCACTGGCGCCTGCTCGAGTACAACGCCGGCACCCTCCCCGAGCCCGTCATCGGCGACGACCGCTAGCGAGCTCAAGGGCGCCCGGTCACGCGACGCCGGCCAGGCGCAGCAGGGCGGTGACGCAGGCGGCGGCGAGGACGACGACCGGGAAAGGTGCGCGCCGCGCCGCCAGCAGGCCGGCCACCAGCACCCCCGCCGGCCGCGCCCAGCCCGCGAAGTCGTGACCGTTCATCAGCGCCGACGTCGCCGCCAGGGCGATCAGCAACACGGCGGCGGCATCGGCGAACAGCACCGTGGCAGCGGGCGGAAGCGTTATCCGGTCACGGAAGAGCGGGCCTGCGAGGCGGAACGCATAGGTGATAGCGGCCAGGACGACGATCGCGAGCAGTGGCATCAGCGTTCTCCCGTGAGCGGATCGATGCTCGAGGCGGTCCGGTTCCCCGTCCGCCGATCGGCGCGCGGCGACGCTGCGCGCTCCGTCGTCCGGCGGCGCGGCGCCAGCCGGTGGCCAGGCCGGCCAGCGCGGCCAGCACCGGCAGGCCGGCCGGCAGCACCGGCGTGAGGGCGACCGCGATCACCGCGCCGGTCCCGGCCGAGACCCGGGTGCGGAGCTCGGCCATGGCCGGCAGCGCGAGCGCGATCAGCACGGCCGGAAACGTGGCGTCCAGGCCGAACGCGTTCGTGTTCCGCACCACCGAGCCGGCCAGCACGCCGAGCAGCACCGCCACGTTCCAGGCCCCGAACAAGCTCAGCCCGCAGGTCCAGAACGCCGCCCGGCGACGGCCAGGATCCGTCTGCCGCAGCGCGAACGCCACCGACTCGTCCGTGATTACCTGCGCCCCGAGCAGCCGGACCAGCCAGCGCCGTACGGTCCGCCCGGCCGGGTCGGATTGCTCCGAGGGCCCGACAACGTCCGCCACGGCCAGGCCATACGGGAACAGCCGGGTGTTGAGCACCGCCCCCGCCGCGACCGCCGCGAACGGGCTGCCGCCGGCCAGCACCACGCCGACCGCCGCGATCTGCGACCCGCCCGCGAACACGAGCACTGACATCGCCACCGGCACCCACCACGGCAGGCCGCCCGCCACCGCCGTCGCGCCGAACGACAGGCCGACCAGTCCGTCCGCCAGGCAGACGAGCGCGACATCGCGAACCAGCGTCGACTCCCGACGCGACGTCGACTCGGGAGCCGATGCCCGCGCCGACCCCGCCGTTCGCCATAGAGGACTCATGTTCAATATAATGAACGCGAACGGAAGTGTTCGTCAAACCGAATATTTGGGAGTCTGGAGCGAACCGGTGTCAGATACGGCCGCGAACGTCGTCGCGCTGATTTCCATGTCGCTGCGCCGTGAGCGGGCGCGGGCGGGGCTGAGCCTGACCGAGCTGGCGAAGCGGGCGGGCATCGCCAAATCGACCCTGTCCCAGCTCGAGAACGGCGTCGGCAACCCCTCCCTGGAAACGCTGTGGGCGCTTGCCCAGGCGCTCGGCGTCCCGCTGAGCCGCCTGGTCGATCCGCCGCATCAGGGCATCCAGGTCATCCGCGCGGGGGAGGGCGCGGTCATGCACGCCGAGCGCGCCGCCTACGACGCGGCGCTGCTATCGTCCTGCCCGCCAGGCGCGCGCCGTGACATCTACCGGGTCATCGGGCAGCCGGGCGGCCCCCATCTGGCTCACCCGCACATGCCTGGCACGATCGAGCACCTGATCCTCGGCAGCGGCCGCGTGCTGGCCGGCCCGGAGGGCGAAGTCGTCGAACTCGGCCCGGGCGACTACCTGCGCTATCCCAGCGACGTCCTGCACGTCTTCGATGCCCTGGAACCGGACACAACGGGCATCATCATCATGGAGCACGTCTGATCAACCCGCATCCCCAAATCCCAACACCGGACCCGCTAGTTTCCTACTAAATAGGTCGATATAGTATCGACGCTTGCAAGGATCCATCCACTGGTGACGGGAGTCAGGCAACGATGCGTAAGAAAACCTGGGCTACGGGCGTGCTGATCGGGGCCGCGGCCGTTTCGCGGCCATGGCCACCGCGGCGGCGGTGCCCGCCGCGTCGGCCGCGACCAAGCCGACCGCGACCGCCACCGCGCTCAAGCCGCCCCCGGTCACGATCCTGACCGACAAGGCCGGCAACGCCAGGCGGTGACATCTTCATCTCCCCGTTCGGCGACTCGACCACGCTACGCCAACGGCGCCGAGATCCTCAGCCCGAACGGCAAGAAGGTCGTCTGGTTCCACCAGGCCCCGGCGGGCGAAGAGGACGCGGACTTCCGCACCCAGACCTACGACGGCCAGCCCGTGCTGACCTTCTGGCAGGGCACCGGCCTCGGCGGCCTGTCGACCGGCGCGGACTACATCTACAACGACCACTACCAGCTGATCGCCACCGTCAAGGCGGGCAACGGCTACTCGGCCGACGGCCACGAGTTCCTCATCACGCCGTGGAATACCGCGCTGATCATCTCCTACACGACCGCGACCGCGAACCTCACCAAGATCGGCGGCCCCGCCGACCAGACCGTCATCAACGGCATCGTCCAGGAAATCAACATCAAGACCGGCAAGGTGCTCTTCCAGTGGAACAGCGCCGACCACGTGCCGTACGCGCAGAGCGAGCAGCCGCTGCCCGCGGCCGCGTCCGACCCGTGGGACTGGTTCCACCTCAACGCGGTCAAGGTGGACACCAACGGCGACTTCCTGATCGACGCCCGCGACACCTGGACCACCTACGAGGTCTCGCCGCGGACCGGCAAGATCGACTGGCAGCTCGGCGGCAAGGACAGCTCGTTCAAGATCGAGGCGGCCAAGGGCCAGGTCCTCGACAGCGCCGGCGAGATCTTCGCCTGGCAGCACGACCCCGAGGCGCACGGCGACGGCGTCTACACGTTCTTCGACAACGACGCGGCCGGCACCGCCAACACCGGGACCAACATCCTCGTCGACCTCCCCTACAGCCGCGCGATCACCGTCAAGCTCAACTACCGCACCCACGTCGCGACGCTGATCAAGTCCGACAACCAGCCGGACGGCCTCAGCGCCTCCTCGCAGGGCAACGCCCAGCTGCTCGGCAATGGCGGCCTGTTCGTCGGCTGGGGCATCCAGCCGTACTTCTCCGAGTTCAGCGCGTCGGGCAAGCTCACCTTCAACGCCGAGTTCCCGGCCGGCGTCAACACCTACCGCGCCTACCGTCTCCCCTGGAACCCCGCCCCCCAGCCGTCCCACCACTAGCAACACCTACCCGCTCTATGCGGCCCGGTGGGCCCCAAGGCCACCTCCGCCCCCGCCCCGCCCCGCCTATGCTGGGCCTATGGTCGCCTCCGCCAGTCGGCCGGCCAGCGTGGCTGACGTGCATGAACTCGCGATGGCGATGCCACATGCCACCCGGTGGCCCGGGGAGCCGGGGAAGCCGCCGATCTACCAGGTCGGCGGGAAGTCGTTCGTGTTCTTCCGCAACCCGCGCCCGGACGCCTTCGACCCGGCGACGGGGGAGCGGTACGACGACGTGATCGTCTTCTGGGTCGCGGACGAGGCCGACAAGCGGTCGCTGGTCGAGGACCCGGACTCGCCGTTCTTCACCACGCCGCACTTCGACGGCCACCTGTCGGTGCTGCTGCGCGGGGCGCACGTGCCGCGGCTGAGCTACGCCGAGCTGGCCGAGGTGGTCCAGGACGCGTGGCTCGCGCGCGCCTCCCGCCGCCGCGCCGCCCAGTGGCTGCAAGCACGGGACCTAGACCCGCGAAGCCACGCGACCGTTCGGGATGACCCTGATTTTGAATAAAAGTTTTTCCGGGGGCGTGTCGAATACGGCGCGCGCCGTTCGACGAGACAGTGAGCCGGAACGTCCGGCCGGGGAGAGGAGACACAGATGCGCGTCATGGTGTTCGTTCACGCGACCGAGTACAGCGAGAAGGGCGACTACGCGGGCCACGCCGACGAGTTCGCGGCGATGGGCAAGTACAACGAGGAGCTGGTGACGGCCGGGGTGATGCTGGCGGGCGAGGGGCTCGAGCCGTCGTCGCACGGCAAGCTGGTCGACTTCGCCGCCGACGGCGCGAGTTCGCGGGTCATCGACGGCCCGTTCGCCGAGGCGAAGGAGGTCATCGGCGGGTTCTGGATCTGGCAGGTCTCCTCGATGGAGGAGGCGGTCCAGTGGCTGCGGCGGGCGCCGTTCCGCGGCCAGCAGGTGGAGCTGCGCCGGATTATGGAGCCGGCCGACCTCGCGGGCCAGCTGCCGCAGGAGATCATCGAGAAGGAGGCGCGGCTGCGGGCCCAGGCCGAGTCGGCCTCCGAGGGGTAGGCGCCGCCCTTGCCGAACCAGCCGCCGGAACAGGTGCAGCGGACCGTCGAGGCGGTCTGGCGGATCGAGTCGGCCCGGCTCATCGCCGCGCTGGCCCGGGTGACCGGGGACGTCGGGCTGGCCGAGGACCTGGCGCAGGACGCGCTGGTGGCCGCGCTCGAGCAATGGCCCGCGCAAGGCGTGCCCGACAACCCCGGCGCCTGGCTGACCGCGGTCGCGCGCCGCCGTTACGTCGACACCGTCAGGCGCGCCGTCACCTTCGAGCGCAAGGCGGCCGAGCTCGACGTCCAGGGCAGGCTGGACACGAAAACGGAGAACCCGATGGACGAGATCGAGTTCGACCCGCACGTTACCGACGACGTGCTCAAGCTGATCTTCACCGCCTGCCACCCGGTGCTGTCCCGCGACGGCCGGGTGGCGCTGACCCTCAAGCTGGTCGGCGGCCTGTCAACCGAGCAGGTCGCGCGGGCGTTCCTGGTCCCGACCCCGACGATGGCGGCCAGGATCACCCGGGCGAAGAAGGCCCTCGCGGACGCGAAGGTCGGGTTCGAGGTGCCAGTCGGCCCGGAGCTCGCCAACCGGTTCGCGTCCGTCCTCGAGGTCGTGTACCTGATCTTCAACGAGGGCTACGCGGCGACGTCGGGCGAGTCCTGGTACCGGGCGGAGCTGTGCGACGAGGCGATGCGGCTGGGCCGGATGCTGTCGGCGCTGGCGCCGGACGAGCCCGAGGCGCACGGGCTGGTCGCGCTGATGGAGATCCAGGCGTCCCGCATCCCCGCCCGCACCGGGCCGGGCGGCGAGCCGGTCACGCTGCTCGAGCAGGACCGCGCCCGCTGGAACCGATTGCTGATCACCCACGGCCTGGCCGCCCTGGCCAAGGCAAAGGCAACCGCGAAGGCGAACGCCAAGACGACGGCGACGGGGAAGGCATCCGCGCGACGCGCAGGCCCGTACGTCCTCCAGGCCGAGCTCGCCGCCTGCCACGCCCGCGCGGGCACCGCCGCCGACACCGACTGGCCCCGGATCGTCGCGCTCTACGAAACCCTCGGCGAGTTTGCCCCGTCCCCGGTCATCGAGCTCAACCGCGCCGTCGCCGTCGCCATGGCGGACGGCCCGGCCAAGGCCCTCGCCATCGTCGACTCCCTCGCCGACGACCCCGCGCTGCGCGGCTACCACCTGCTGCCCGCCGTCCGCGCCGACCTGCTCGCCCGCCTCGGCCGGGCCGACGAGGCGCGCGAGGAATTCGAGCGCGCGGCCGCCCTCACCGCCAACGACAGCGAGCGCGCCCACCTGCTCCGCCGAGCCGCCGAAGGCGGCCGCATCCGGTGATACCCGCTACCGCTTCCAGTTGTACGGCGTCGTCGTCGACACCTTCACCAGCCCGGACCGCTCAAGGATCGGCCGCGAGAACTCGGTCGAGTCGCTGTTGATGTACTTCTTGCCCATCCGCAGCGCCGACCGCGCCCGCGCGGCCGTCAGCGCCCGGTAGATCCCGCGCCCGCGCCACTCCGGCCGGGTCGCCCCGCCCCAGATCCCGGCGAAGTCGGTCCCCGGCACCGGGTCGATCCGCCCGGCGCTGATCACCACCCCGTCCGCCTCGGCCACCCACAGCTCGAGCTCGTCACCGCGGGCCAGCCGCCGCAGCGTGCTCTGCAGCATCTCGTCGCCGCCGTGGTCGTTGCCGAAGACCTCGTCCTGCATCGCGACCATCGCCCGGACGTCCGCCTCGTCGGTGATCCGCCGCAGTGTCACCCCGGAAGGCAGCGCGACATCCACCGCCAGCGCCTGCGCGTCGCCGACCATGATCGACTCAGGCTCGTCGGGCGTGAACCCGTTCGCAAGCAACGTCTCGTGCAGGCCCGGCGCGTGGTCGTGCCCCCGGGTCTTCCACTCCACCCGGCTGATCGACGGGTCCGCCTGAGAAGTGCGCGAGCGCCTCCGGCACCATCCGCCTGATCGCGTCGGCGTCCGCCCCGTCGAGGTCCTGGTAGGTGATGAACCCGCGCCCGCTGGAAAAGGTCACCAGCCGCAGCGGGCCCAGCCGGGTAACGGACAGCGCGCCCGGGGTCTCGGCGTCGGTGCGAAGCTGGGTGTCGTAGGCCGCCAGCAGGCCAGCAGAATCAATCACGCCGACAAGCGTGCACGCGCGCCCCCACGGCGGCAACCCATTTTTCACCGGATCAGCGCGCCTCGCCCCCGGTCTCGAAGATCGGCCAGCCAATCTCCGTCCGCCACGCCGCCGCGTCCGCGGTCTGCTGGCGCCCGACCGGATAGAACTCGCGGATCGGCCCGGCCACCCCCAGCGCGTGCCGGGTGACGTAGCTCGCGAGCGCGCCGTAGGCCCGGTCCACGCCCGCGTCCGGCCCGTCGTGGGTCACCACCGCCAGCTCGACCGGCGGCAGCTCAGCCGCCCTGACCCGGCCGAGTTCCCGCACCGCCCCGCGCACCGGCAGGTAGACGGTGGCCTCGCCCCGCTCGTCGGCGAACAGCCCGTCCGCGTACACGCCGCCCGCCACCCCTGAAAGCGCGGCCCCCTGCGCCGACACGGTCGCGTAGAGCTCGGCCAGCGCGCCCTGATACCAGGCCCCGACCTGCGCGGTGTCGACGACCTCGGTGATCGCCGCCACCCGCATGGCCGGCACCCGGCGGTGCTCGACCGGCCATTCGGTGGCCGGGTGATCGAGCAGATCGCGGAGCGAGGCGACCGCCGCCTGGGTCTTGCCCAGTTCCTCCTCGAGCCGCTGCAGGTGGCGTGAGATCAGCGCGTTCCTGGCGGCCGGATCGGGCGAGCTGATCACCCGGCGGACATCGTCGACCGGCATCCCGAGGTCGCGAAAACGGTGGATGACCTGCGCGATCGGGATCTGCTCAACCGAGTACCGGCGATAGCCAGAGCCCTCGTCGACCGCCGCAGGCGCCAGCACCCCCTCCTGGTGGTAATACCGCAGCGTCTTCACGCTCAGGTGGGTGGCACGCGAGAAATCCCCGATCGACAGCAGGCTGGCTGGCATGAGCTCATTCTGGTCCCTCCCCTGACGGGAGAGTCAAAAGATCAAAATCGTCATATCGAACGGTCCGTTAGTTTCCCTGCCGAGCCCGCCGACCCTGGTTAGCTAGCCGGCCAGCACCGGCCCGCTAGAACCGCTCGGCGACCGCGTAGGCAACCGGGACGACGGCCAGCCCGAAGCAGATCCCCAGATTCACGATCCGGTACAGCAGGAACACCGCCGCGAACTCCCGCAGCATCGCGCTCGGCCAGAAGTAGCCGGCCGTCCGCGACCCGGTCACCTGTCCCCGGATCCCGGCCTTCCTGGCGATGATCGCCGTCCGGAACACGTGGTAATTGCTGGTCACGATCATGCACCGGGCCCCGGTTACGCTTGTCCGGGTCGCAGGCCCGGCCGCGTCCATGATCGCCTTGCTGAAGGCCAGGTTCTCCTCGGTCGTGCCCGACCGGTCCTCGCACGCCAGCCGGTCGGCCGGGAACCCGCGCTCGATCAGGTAGGCGGCCATCGCCTGCGCCTCGGGCACCCGCTCGTCACCGCCCTGGCCGCCGGAGACGATCAGCACCGGCCTCCTGCCCCGGGCGGCGAGGGCGGACCACACGTCGCAACCCCGCTTGAGGCGGCTGGCCAGCAGCGGCGTCACCTGCCCGCGCTTCCCCAGCCCGGTTCCGAGCACGATCACGTAGTCCGCCCGGCTCACCAGCCCGGCTATCCGGCCGTAGAGCCAGGCGTAGATCACATAGGAGACGAGCAGGAACGACACATAGCCGAAGACCAGCGTGACCAGCGTCGCCAGCAGCCCCAGCTTCAGGCTCCCGGTCTGGTCCGCGGCCAGGTCCAGCCCGATCACCGCGAAGATGGCGGCGCCCAAGGCCAGCGGGAGCAGGTTCGCGGGCCGCAGCCGCTCCCGGCGGACCATCGTGACCCCGTTCCCGACCAGGTAGCACGCCACCACGAACGGCAGCAGGGCGACCAGCAGCGCCAATCCGAGCAGCAGCAGGTGCCCGCGACGCCCGGGCAGGTGGGCCACCCGCTCCATCAGCCCCAGGGTCCGAGCGCCAGTGCCAGGCCGAGGACGACCGCGTTCCTGAAGCTGCGCGAATCGGCGACCACGCTGATGAGGAACACCACCAGCGCCAGCGCCGCCAGACCTAGCGTGAACACGCCCGGAGCGTACCAGGACCCGCACCGCCCGGCCGACCGCCGTGCCAGGGTTGTCCCGGTCCCGCCTCGGCGACGTGGAAGCGGGCGCGGTCGCGGCCGCGTTCGGCGACACCGTCTCGGTCGTCTCCGGCGGCCTGGCCTGCGTGGCCGGCGCGCTGGCGCTGGCCGGCCTGCTCCCCGCCTTCCGCCGCCAGCGCGCCGAGGAACCTCAGCCGGACTTGACGCAGGTATAGGCGCCGTACAGCCGCCGCTCGTAATGCACGTCGGCGATCTCGAACCCGGCCGCCGCCAGCATCGGCTCCAGCAGCCACCGGAACGTGCTGTGCTCGGTCCTGATGTGCTCGGCGTAGTCCGCCGCCGTGTACCCCTGGGCCGGGTCGGTCGCCGCCCCGGCGAACCAGCCCGCGAACACCCCGGCCGCCTCGGCCGGGGAGAAGTCGAAGATCAGGTCCCGCAGCACCAGCACCCCGCCCGGGCGCAGCATGTCCGCGATCCGCTGCAGCGCGATCGCCTTCCAGAAGTCGGGCAGCTGGTGCAGCGCATGCCGGGTGAACACGCCGTCCACCGGCCCGCCGGGATCGAAGCTGAGGAACCCGGCCCGTTCGGCCGTCAGGTTGCCGAGGCCGTCGGCTTCCGCCTTGGCGCGGAGCGCGGCCACCATCGCGGGCGACACGTCGACCGCGATCACCCGCCCGAACCGCCGGGCCGCCGCAACGGCGAACTGACCGGTCCCGGCCCCGAGGTCCACCACGACCGATGACGCCCCCAGCCCCTGCGCCGCAAACGCGGCGAGGTGCTCACCCGGATCCGGATTCCCCTGCTTGCGGTCGTACCCGGCGATGAACGCCTCGTCGAGGTGTTCCGCCCCCGCATGCGCCAGCTCATCAAGCACCCATGACTCATCCACGCCCCCAACAGTGCAGCCCCCACCCCCCGGCCCGCAACCCGATTTCCCGCACCCCCCCCTCGGGGTCGTTTCCCACCCCATCCACATCATCCGCCCGCGTTCACCCGTCCGGGGTGATCCGGGTCCGGCGCTTCACGCCGTACGGTAACGCTGCGATTACCGCGATTACCGAAGGAGGCGTCGTGACCCTTGGGCCTGTCGAGCTGGTGGTGCTCGGGTTCCCCGGCAGCCGGTTCAGCGGCGAGATCCGGCCGCGGATCCAGGATCTAGTGGACCGGAACATCGTCAACATCGTCGATGCCCTGCTGGTCATGAAGGACGACCAGGGGGAGGTCACGCTATTCGAGCTGGAAGAGCTCGAGGAGGGCGACCCCGACCTCCAGGCCCTGCACGCCTGCGTCTCGCAGGAGCTCGACCTGATCTCCGATGAGGACGCCGAGGTGTTCGCGGCCGAGCTGGCACCCGGCTCGTCGGCGCTCGCGATCGCCTTCGAGCACACCTGGATGCGCCCGGTCCGCGACGCCGTCATCAACTCCGGCGGCGTGCTCATCGCCGACGTCCAGATTCCCGGCCAGGTCGTAGACGACGTGCTGGATGCCGTCAGCCACGTCCAGCCGCCAAGCAACGGCTGAAAGCGAGATTCCCCAATGCCCTTCCGCAGAGCAGGACGCCCCGGCCTCATCGGCACTATGGCCCGCACGGCGGTGGTCGCAGGCACCGCCAGCGCCGTCGTCAACCACGGCAACCAGCGCCGGGACGCCCAGCAGCAGGCTACCTACGAGGACCAGCAGTCCCAGCAGCAGATGGCCGACATGCAGGCGCAGCTCGACCAGGCGAACGCCGACAAGCAGGCCGCTGCCCAGCAGGCCGCCATCGACAAGGCCGTCAACGAGCGGATGGCGCAGCAGCAACCAGCCGTCCCGGCCCAGTCCGGCGGCGACGACACCATGGCCAAGCTGCAGAAGCTGGCGGACATGAAGTCCCAGGGGCTGCTGTCCGACCAGGAGTTCGCCGCCATGAAGGGCAAGCTGCTAGGAATCTGAGCCGGGCGCCGGCTACGCCACCCGCCCGGCCGACGGGCCCAGGTCCCCGAATTCGTACGCCAGCCGATGCGGCGTCCCGAACCGGTGCGCGGTGATGCTGATCGCCTGCTCGCGCAGGAACGGCAGCATCTCCACCCGCCCCGACTCAGTGACCTCCTGCCCGTAGATCGCGATATCCGGCCGCCCGTCAACCGCGTCGTAC
Organism: uncultured Actinomycetota bacterium; assembly: GCA_963838825.1. Lineage (GTDB taxonomy): Bacteria > Actinomycetota > Actinomycetes > Streptosporangiales > Streptosporangiaceae > Trebonia. Next base: position 96,553 of record CAWISQ010000007.1, on the reverse strand, counting down.
ACCGACGACGCGTCGCCGCCGATGAGGCGCACCCGCCCGCCCGGCAGCGCCCGCAGCCGATCCCCGAACTCCGCCCGGGTCTCCACGAGGCAGGAGACGCCGCAGGCCGCGAACGCCCGCTGCACCGGCGACGGCAGCGAGACGGCGGTCGAGACGGCAACGCCGGCCCCGGAGCCGCCCCCGGCCGTCACCCCGGCCGCGACGACCCGGACCAGCTCGGCGACCGAGTCCGACTCCAGCCGGACCTGCACCGCGTGCGGCCGGTACCGCAGCACGTTCCGCTCGGCCTCAAGCCCGCTCACGTCGCGGGCCAGGCCGAACTCCGACGACCAGGCCGCGGCGTCGCTCCGCATCCCACGCGAGATCATCTCGAGGTCATCCAGTCCGGCCGATCGCGCCGCCGCCAGCAGGGACGAGGCGGCCGGCCCGATCTCGGCCGTGGCAACCGAAGGACGGCGAACCCAGTCCGTCAGCCCGACCAGGTAGTTCGGCCCGCCCGCCTTGGTGCCCGCCCCGACCGACGACCGCTTCCAGCCGCCGAACGGCTGCCGCCGCACGATCGCCCCGGTCGTGCCGCGGTTGACGTACAGGTTGCCCGCCTCCACCGAATCGCACCAAAGAGCCAGCTCACCGGGATCGAGCGAGAACAGCCCGGCCGTCAGCCCGTACGGCGTCGCGTTCTGCAGCTCGATCGCGTGCGAGAGCGAGTCGGCGCTCATCAGACCGAGGACCGGACCGAAGTACTCGGTCAGGTGGAACGGCGACCCGGGGGCCACCCCGTCCTTCACCCCCGGCGACCACAGCCGCCCGGTCGAGTCGAGCTGGCGCGGCTCCACCAGCCACCGCTCGCCCGGCGCGAGACTCGTCAGCGCCTCGAGCAGCTTGCCCTCCGGCGGCGAGATGACCGGCCCCATCTGGCTGGTGGCGTCAGCACGGCCACGCCACCGTGAGCGAGGTGACCGCGTCGACCAGCTGCGCACGGAACCGGGCCGAGGTCGCAACCGACCCGACCAGGATCGCCAGCGAGGCGGCCGAGCACTTCTGCCCGGCGTGGCCGAACGCCGACCGCACGACATCGCGCACGGCCAGGTCGATGTCCGCGCTCGGGGTGACCACGATCGCGTTCTTGCCGCTGGTCTCGGCCAGCAGCGGCAGATCGCGCCGGAACTGGCGGAACAGCGTGGCGGTGTCGAACGCGCCGGTCAGGATCAGCCGCCCGACCCGCGGGTCGGCCACCAGCTGCCGCCCGAGCGAGCCCTCGGAAACGTTCACCAGCTGCAGCGCCTCGGCCGGCACCCCGGCCGACAGCAGCGCGTCGACCAGCACCGCCCCGCAACCGCGCGGCCTGCGGGGCGGGCTTGATGATGACCGCCGAGCCGGCCGCCAGCGCCGCCAGCACCGAGCCGGCCGGGATCGCGACCGGGAAGTTCCACGGCGGGGTCACCACCGTCAGCGCCACCGGCGAGGCGACCGCGCCGTCCACCGAGTCAAGCGACTCGGCCAGCGAGGCGTAGTAGTTGGCGAAGTCGATCGCCTCCGACACCTCGGGGTCGCTCTCGTCGAGCGTCTTACCGCACTCCGCCGCCATCACCTCGACCAGCCGGCCGCGCGCCGCCGCCAGCCCGACCGCGGCCTCGGCGCAGGACCGATGCCCGCTCCGCCCCGGACCGCGCCCCCCAGGCCGCCCCGGCGGCCACCGCTGCCGCGATCCGCGCCTCAAGCGCCCCAGCCGAAGGCACGGTCGACCGCGCGACCAGGTCACGCCCCGAGGTCGCTGCCCGCCACCCGGCCGAGGATCGAGCGGCCCCAGGACGCGTTGGCCGGCAGCGACGGATCGGTGTCGGGCGTGTTCGCGAACGCGCTCATCACGCCGACAACCTCACCAGCTACGGTCCTGACGGCGCGACGGCAGCGGGATCGTCCGGTCGAGCTCCTTGAGCGACGCCAGGAACCGATCCCTTTCTCGCGCGTAGAGCGACTCGCGAAGTGCTGAGCTGGAACAGCGCCGACATGAAGTTGTCGCTGCTCGCGCCCTCCTCAAGCCGCCGCACCAGGTACGCGATGGCGGTGTCGAACTCCCGCGGGTGCACCACCGGCGTGTACAGCAGCAGCCCGCCGACATCACGCCGCACCGCCGCCGCCTGGGCCGCCGCCATGCCGAGGAGCATCTCGAACTCGACCCCGCCGGTGACCGAGCGGAGCCCGGCCAGGTGCCACGCGAACGCGATGTCGAACAGGTTGTGCCCGGCCACCCCCACCCGCACGTTCGCGATCCGCGCGGGGTGCAGCGCGTAGTCGAGCACCCGCTTGTAGTTGGTGTCCGTATCCTGCTTCGACGACCAGGTCGCCAGCGGCCACCCGTGGACCGACGCGTCCACCCGCTCCATCGGCAGGTTCGCGCCCTTGACCAGCCGCACCTTGATCCCGGCGCCGCCGCGGGCCCGCCGCGCGGCCGCCCACTCCTGCAGGCCGATCATGGTGCCAAGCGCGTCGGGCAGATACGCCTGCAGCACGATGCCCGCCTCCAGCCCGAGGAACTCGGGCTGGTCGAGCAGCGTGGTGAACACCGCGACGGTCAGCCGCAGGTCGTGGTACTCCTCCATGTCGAGGTTGATGAACTTCGCGGGCGACGCGGCCGCCGCCTGCCGCAGCAGCGGCGTCAGCGACGAGACGATGTGCGCGACCGCCTCGTCGAACGCCCACGGGTTGTGCGGCGCGACCGTCGACGACACCTTGATCGACACGTAGTCGACGTCGTCCCGCGCCAGCAGCCGCCGGGTGCCGTCCAGCCGCCGCGCGGCCTCGCGCTCGCCGAGCACGGCCTCGCCCAGCAGGTTCAGGTTGAGCCGGGTGCCGGAAGTCCCGCGCAGCCGCCGGATCACGCGCCCGAGCTGCCGGTCGCGCGCATCGGCGACCAGGTGCCCGACCATGCCCCGCAACGCCACCCGCGCGGCCGGGATCACGACCCAGGGCAGCGGCTTCGCCACGCGCGCGCCCACCTTCACCGCCGCCCGCAGATGCCACGGGAGGAACCCGGGAACGTCCCGCGCCAGCTCGGCGAAGGTCCTGGCCGCCTCGCGGACGTCCTCCGGCCGGATCACGCCGTCGACGAACCCGACCGTGAACGCGAGCCCGCGCGGGTCGTTCAGCATCGCCGCCAGCCGGGCGGCGGCCTTGTCGACCGGCTGGCCCTGCGCGTACTCGAGCCAGCGCCGGACGGTGGCCTCCACGTCCGGCACCAGGCCCGACAGCTCCGTGATTCCGGCCGGGTCGTCGTAGTGGTCGCGCAGCGGCCGCTCGGTCATGGTCATTCGGCTAGTGTGCCCATGACCACTGGTTAGGTAAAGTGATCTTTTCTAACGCATATTCGTCGGTTTTACCGATGAATGGACGGAGCGCGGCCATGTGGGACGTGCAGAAGGCTGCGGCTGCTGCGCGAGCTGTCGGTCCGGGGCAGCCTGGCGGCGGTCGCGGACGCGCTGCACCAGAGCCCCTCGTCGGTGTCGCAGCAGCTCACCCAGCTCGAGCGCGAGGTCGGCCTGCCGCTGCTGGTCAAGTCGGGCCGGGGGGTGCAGCTGACCCCGCACGCCGAGATCCTGGTCGAGCACACCGAGGCGATCCTGCAGCGCCTCGAGCTGGCCGAGTCGAACGTCCTCGAGTCGGTTAACGACCCGGTCGGGACCGTCCGGCTGGCGATCTTCCAGTCGGCCGCGCTGGCGCTGATCCCGCGCACGCTCGCCCGGCTCCGCGAGCACCAGGGCCTGCGGGTCACGGTCACCCAGCGCGAGCCGGAGACGGCGCTGCTGGAGACCTTCGCCCGCGACTTCGACCTGGTGGTGGCCGAGCAGTACCCCGGCCACGCCGCCCCCTGGCACCACGAGCTCGACCGCGACGCGCTGGTGCAGGACACGATCCGGCTGGCGGTGCCGGCCGAGTGGGACGGCATCGAGGCGCTGGCCGACGCGGCCGACGTGCCCTGGGTGGCCGAGCCAAACCGCACCGCCTCCCGGCACTACGCCGAGCAGGCCTGCCGCCAGGCCGGGTTCGACCCCGACATCCGCTACGAGACGGCCGACCTGCAGGTGCACGTGGCGCTGATCGCCTCCGGCAACGCGGTCGCGCTGATGCCGGGCCTGATGTGGCAGGGCCGCCCGCACCCGACCGTCCGCCTGATCGACCTCCCCGGCGCCCCCCGGCGCACGGTCTTCACCGCCGCCCGCACGTCAACCAGCGCCCGCCCGTCGGTGGTCGCGGTCCGCGCCGCCCTGCAGGAGGCAGCCCGCGGGCTCTCGCTCGACGACTAGCAAATCAAAATCAGTCATATCGAACGGTCCCTGGTCCCACGCCCAGGCGTCTCATCGCGCGCAGCCACCGGGGCGAGCCCCCGAACGGACCGTTCACTCCCGTGCATGCGACCGCTGCGACCTGGGGACAGCAAGACCTATGAAGACAGTGTCCGCGACCACCCAGATCGACGCGCCGCCAATGGCCGTGTGGGCGGTGCTGACCGACCTGAGCCGCTACCCCGAGTGGAACCCGCTCTTCCGCGAGGCGTCCGGCCAGGTGGCGGCGGGGGAGCGGATCACCCTCCGCGCCGTCCAGCCCGCCAACGGCCGCCTGATGACCATCCGGGCCAAGATCATCGCCGCCGACCCAGGCGCCGAGCTGCGCTGGTCGTCCAGCCTCCCCGGCATCATGAGCGGCGAGCACAGCTTCGTCCTGACCCCCCTCGACGGCGGCACCCGCCTGACCCAAACCGAGATCTACGGCGGCCTCCTAGCCGCCACCGTCTCCATCCCCCGCACAGAAACCATCTTCCAAGCTCTAAACGACGCCCTAAAACAACGCGCAGAAACCCCCACCCCGCCACCCGACCCCCTCCCCTAACCCACCCCTCCCGCCCATCTCATCTCCCATCAAGCCCATCAACCCCAACGCCAACGACCCCAATAGGCGATTAGGCCCTACAGGTCGAGCCCGAGACGGGCGCCGAGGGCCTGTCGCCCGTCCGCGGTGACCTGAATCGCCCGCTGCCCTGGGGCGCGGGTAACCCAGCCCGCCTCGAGTAGCGCCGCCAGGACGTCGGCCCCCAGTCGGCCGGCCAGATGCTGACGCTGCTCGCTCCAGTCGAGGCAGAACCGCAACAGCGGCCGGCCCGACGGCCGGCCGGCCGCGAGCCGGTCCGGAGGAACGCCGAGGTCGGCGAAGACCTCGGCCGCGCACGGCCCCAGCACCCAGGGGTGCTCGGCCAGTTGGCTCGACAGCCGATCGTCGGCCCGGCGGCGGTTATCAAGGATCCCGTCGGTCGGTGTCAGCGCCCGACGGTCGATCAGCGCCTGGGTGAGCTCGACGCCGAGCTTCCCGGCCAGGTGGTCGTAGCAGGCGCGGGCCGAACGCAGCGCCGCCGCCCGAGTCGACTGCCGCAGTGAGCGGACCGGCTGCGCGGGCGCGAGCTGGGCCAGCGCCTCCAGGATCGCCGTGACCTGGCCACCGGAAGCGAGCCGATAGTAGCGATGCCTGCCCGACTGCTCGACCGCGAGCAGCCCGGCCGCCTGCAGCCGGGAGAGCTGAGCGCTGGCGGCCTGCGCGGTAACGCCCGCCTCGCCCGCAAGCACGCTGGCCGGCAGCGCCCGCCCGTCGCTCAGCGCTATCAGCACCCGCGCGCGGGTGCGGTCGGCGAACAGGGCGGCCACGGCGGCGATATCGACGTCGCCACCGGGCGCGATCACGGTAGCCATCACCCCAGTATGACCCGGCCACACTTCCACCGGCATGGAAGCAACCCGGCCGCATGCTAGGCACCGTGGAACTCAAGCGAAGCCGCGCAAGCGGACCGCCGACGTCGTCCACCGCCGCTCCCGAGACCGGTTCTCGCCGGGTGCGACCACGCAAGCGGCCAGGCCTGGTGCTGCTGGTGATGTGCGCCGGCATGTTCCTGGTGCTGCTGGACGTGACGGTGGTGAACGTGGCCGTCCCGGCGATCGCGGCGGGCCTGCGCGCCGGCACGGCCGGGGTGCAGTGGGTGGTCGACGCCTACGCCGTGACCCTGGCCAGCCTGCTGCTCGCGGGCGGGGCGGCCGGCGACCGCGTCGGGCACCGCCGGGTGGTCGCGGCCGGGCTGGCGATCTTCGGCGCGGCCTCGGCCGCCTGCGCGCTCGCACCGTCGCCGGGGCTGCTGGTGGCGGCGCGGGCCGCCCAGGGGGTCGGCGCCGCCCTGCTGCTGCCGGGCAGCATCGCCGCGATCGCCGACGCCTACCCGGACCGGGCCGCGCAGGCGCGGGCGCTCGGCGTATGGGCGGCGGTGTCGTCGCTCGCGCTGCCGGCCGGCCCGCTGCTCGGCGGCCTGCTGGTGTCGACCGCGGGCTGGCGGGCGGTGTTCTGGATCAACCCGCCGGTGGTGGCGGTCTGCCTGGTCGGGGTGCTGGCGTGGGTTAGGTCATCCGGCCCGCGATCCGGGGTCCGACGGCTCGACCTGGCCGGGGTGGCGCTGGCGACCCTGTGCCTGGCCGCCGCCGTGTACGCGGTGATCGCCGCGGCCGGGAGCCCCGTCGCGGCGATAGCCGCAGCCGGCATCGCGGCAGCGTCCGCCGTCGGCCTGATCCTGACCGAGCGCCGCGTCGCCGACCCGTTGCTGCCGCCGGAGCTGTTCACCCGTCCGGCCTTCCGCACCGTCACCCTGGCCGCCCTGATCATGAACCTGACCAGCAACGGCCTGCTGTTTCTGCTCATCCGCTACCTGCAATCGATACTCGGCCAGCGCCCGGTGACGGCCGGCCTGATGCTGCTGCCGCTGTTCGCGCCCCTGGCGGTGACGTCGCCGCTGGCCGGGCGGCTGACCGCCCGTTACGGGCCGCGCCCGGTGATGCTGGCAGGCGCCCTGGTCGCGGCCGCCGGCCAGCTGTGCCTGCTGCTGGTCACGCCGGCCACCGGCTACCCGCGACTGGTGCCGGCCCTGCTCGGCGTCGGGTTCGGGGTGGGCCTGTTCACCGCGCCCGTCGTCGCCGCCGCGATGCGCGCCGTCCCGGCCGAGCGTTCCGGCCTGGCCAGCGGGATCAACAACACCGCCCGGCAGGCAGGCACCGCCCTCGGGGTGGCCATCTTCGGCGCGGTGGCGGGCAGCCCGGAGCACGCCGCCCACTTCATCACCGCCCTGCGCTGGCTCGGGGTCGCCGCCGCGGTCGGCTGGGTGATCGTGGCCGCGCTCGTAAATCAGTTGCGCCGAGGCCCCGACCTGGGAGCTAATTGAACGTCACTGACGACTAGCTCTGGAGGTCACCGAGATGCGTGCGGCTACTGCTCTGCCGACAGTCCCGACCCGACTTCTGGAGCAGTTGTCACTTGTTGCACGTAACGCACACCATCAATCTGGGCATCCTCGCGCATGTTGACGCGGGCAAGACGAGCCTGACCGAACGGCTCCTGTACGAGGCCGGCGCCATCTCCGCGCCCGGCCGCGTCGACGACGGCACCACCCGCACCGACTCGATGGACATCGAGCGGCGTCGCGGCATCACCGTGCGCACGAACGTCGCGTCGTTCGCCGTCGGGGACGTCCAGGTCAACCTCATCGACACGCCGGGCCACTCCGACTTCATCGCCGAGGTCGAGCGAAGCCTGGCCGTGCTCGACGCGGCTGTCCTCGTCGTCTCGGCGGTGGAGGGCGTCCAGTCGCAGACCGTCGTCCTCTGGCGTGCCCTGCGCCGCCTGGCCGTGCCTACCTTGATCTTCATTAACAAGATCGACCGCAGCGGGGCCGACCCGACCAGAGTGCTGGCCGAGATCGGCCGGCGGCTGACCGCGCCCGGCGGCGTGCGCACCCTCCCGCTGACCGACGTCGTCGCCCCGGGCACGGTGAACGCCGCCACGAGCCCGGTCCCGCTGACCGACTCCCGGGTGATCGACGTCCTCGCGATGCTCGACGACCGGGTGCTGCGCGCGGCCCTGGCCGAGTTCCCCGGTCCGGCCGAGCCGGCTGCGGCCGGCGGGCCGCCCGTCAACGCCGGTCTGGCGGTGCGCTCCGCCCGCGCCCAGGTCCGCCGGTGCGTGCTGGTGCCGGTCGCGGCCGGGTCGGCGCTGACCGGTTCCGGCGTCCCCGACCTGCTGGCCGCCCTGCCGGCCCTGCTGCCGTGGGCGCGCGAGTCGGCCTGCGCGCTGTCCGGAGTCGTCTACAAGATCGAGCACGCCGAGCGCGGCCGGCTGGCGCACTGCCGCATCTTCGGCGGCGAGCTGCGGGTCAGGGACCGCGCGGCGGCGGGGGAGGGGCGGCCCGGCGATCATCACGTCGCTGGAACGGTCCACCCCGCAGGGCTGGACCCAGACCGGCGCCGCCACCGCAGGCGACGTCGTCCGCGTCCGGGGCCTCGCCTCGGCCACCGTCGGCGCCTGGGTCGGCCAGGCCATTCCCGGCCGGGTCACCCGCCAGTTCCCGCGCCCCGCGCTCGAGTCGGTGGTCGACCCGGTCGACCGCGCGCAGCGCGGCCGGCTGTTCGCCGCCCTGCACGAACTGGCGGAGGCGGACCCGCTGATCAACCTGCGGCTCGACGAGGAACGGCACGAGATCGCGGTCAGCCTCTACGGCGAGGTGCAGAAGGAGGTGATCGCCGCGCTGCTGGCCGAGCAGTTCGGAGTCGCCGTCACCTTCCGCCCGACCGTGACCGTGCACATCGAACGGATCGCGGGAACCGGAGCGGCCTTCGCCATCTCGTCCGAGCACACCACGCCCTACCTGGCCACCCTCGGGGTCCGAGTCGAGCCCGCTGCCGTCGGCGCGGGCGTCAGCTGCGACCTGGAGGTCGAGCTCGGCTCGATGCCGCCCGCCTTCTTCGCCGCGACCTGGGAAGGGGTGCGGACCGGCCTCGCCCAGGGCCTGTCGGGCTGGGAGATCCCCGACGCGCGAGTAGTGCTGACCCACACCGGCTACTGGCCCAGGCAGTCCGCCATGCACCAGAAGTTCAACAAGAACGTGTCCTCGGTCGGCGCCGACTTCCGCAACCTGGCCCCGGTCCTGGTGCACGACGCACTCCGGCAGGCCCGCACGGTCGTCTGCGAGCCGGTCGAGACGTTCCAGCTGGAGATCCCGGTCGCGCGCTGGACGGCGGGAAGTGTCTAAGGAATCTGCGGGGTTGTCCACCGACGCCACCATTCGGCAGCTCCTGCTGCTGATGCCGCGACTGGTCGCGCGGGCCAAGCGACTGACCGTACCGCCCGGCCTGCAGTCGCTCGACCTAGCGCCGAGGCACCTTTCGCTGCTGTCGTACCTGCTGTTCGACGGCCCGCTCACCGTGTCCGACATCGCCGACCGGTTGCAGGTGGCGCCGACCACAGTCAGCCTGCTGGTCAGCGAGATGGCGGCGAAGGGGGTGCTGACCAGGCGCGAAGACGAGGCGGACCGGCGACGGCACATCGTCGTCATCGCCAGCGAGCACCGGCCGTCCATTGAGCAGTGGCTCGCACCCGGCGCGCGCGCCTGGCGCCAGGCGCTCGAGCCGCTCACGCCGGACGAGCGGGTCACCTTCATCACCACGCTGCGCGCCTACGAGCAGGCGATCTCCGAACCGCATCCCGGCTAGCCGCGTAATGCTCCGGTCTGGATCCGAACCAGCAGATCCCCGGCCGGGGACCGGCGGTACAGCACCGACCGCCCCACGCGGCGACGTTCAAGCAGCCCGGCGTCGCGCAGGATCTGCAGGTGGCGCCCGACCGAGCCGAGCCGCTGGCCGGTGAGCGCGACCAGCTGGGTGGTGCTCTTGGGCGTGGCCAGCAGCGTGAGGATGGCCGCGCGGGCCGGGCCGAGCAGCGCGCCCAGCGTTTCCGGGGCAGCCGCCCGGCGGCCGGGCTCGGCCAGCGCGCCCGAACACGGGTACATCACCGCGTACCGCAGCGGCTCGTCCCAGGCGACCCAGCCGGCCGTCGGCGTCACCGGGACGAAGAGGAGTTGCGCGCCGGAGATCTCGCGCGGCGGGTTCTCGTAGGCGTTGATCTGCAGGCGGCCCTCGCCCAGCCAGCGCAGGCCCGGACGCATGTCGGACAGCGCCGCCGCCCAGCCGCCGCGGCCGAGTTGGGTGGTGCGAGCGACGATGTCCGCCTCGATGATCTTGCGGCGTTCGGGCCAGTACGGCCGCACGGTGTTCGCCCATACCCATTCGAGCAGATCGGCTGCCTTGCGCGGCAGATCATCGGGGTACCGCTCAAGGCCCGAGCGCATCCAGGTCGTCGGCCACGATGGCGGGGGACACGCTCAAGATCTGCGCGAGCTCATCGCCGAAGGACTGCTCGTCATCGCCGGCCGGGGCCACCGTGATTACGCCAGGGATCCAGCAGAGCCCCAGCGAGCGGCGGATCAGCCGAGGGACGTCCGGGTGCTCTTTCACGTAACCGCGGTAGGCGGCCCGGTGGGCGTCGAGCCATCGGCGCTCGCCCGGATGCGCGGCGGTGCCGCGCTCCAGCGCGAGCAGGCTGGCGGTGGTCTCGGCCAGCGGCGAGATGACGAACCGGCTCCGCGCCAGGGTGTCGGCGCTGACCTGCCACCAGCCCACCCAGGGTCACCGCCTCTCGGGAGAGTTTCGCATGCGCGCGAAACTTTACCGTCCCGGTCGCCGACGACGCCAGGCTTGGGCCTCGTGCGGACCTATACCGAACTGTTCCGGGTACCGGAGTTCACCGCCCTTTTCGTTGCCTCGTCGGCCCAGGTGGCGGCGTCGACGGTCACCGGGCTGGCGCTGGGCACGCTGGTGTACTCGTCGACCGGGTCGCCGCTGCTGTCGGCGCTGGTGATGTTCGGCCCGTCGCTCGCGCAGGTCGCGGGGGCGTCCCTGCTGCTGTCGGCGGCCGACCAGATTCCGCCCCGGGCCGCCCTCACCTGGCTGGCGCTGATCTTCGCGGCGGGCAGCTTCGCGCAGGCGCTGCCGGGCGTCGGGGTAGGGGCGATCCTCGCGATCGGCCTCGCGCTCGGCGTCGTGTCCTCGCTCGGCGGCGGCGTGCGGTACGGGCTGATGAACGAGATCGTCCCGCCCGACGGCTACATGCTCGGCCGGTCGGTGCTGAACATGTCGGTCGGCATCATGCAGATCGTCGGCTTCGCGGCCGGCGGGGTCCTGGTGACCGTGATGTCCCCGCGCGGCACGCTGCTGGCGGGCGCCGGGCTCTACGTGGTGTCCGGCGGGCTGGCCTTGTGCGGGCTCTCACGCCGGCCGGCCCGCGCCAAGGGACGCCCGTCGGCCGCCCAGACCTGGCGGAACAACGTCCTGCTGCTGGCCTCGGCCCCCCGTCGCTACGTCTACATCGGGCTGTGCGTGCCGAACGGGCTGATCGTCGGCTGCGAGTCCCTGTTCGTCTCGTACTCGCCGCGCCACGCGGGCACCCTGTTCGCCTGCACCGCGGTCGGGATGCTGGCCGGCGACACGCTGGCCGGACGGTTCGTCTCCGAACGCTGGCGGGACCGGCTCGGGCCGTGGCTGCGCCTGCTGCTCGCCTGCCCGTACCTGGTGTTCTTCGCGCACCCGCCGCTGGCGGTAGCCTGCGCGGTCTGCGTGATCGCCTCGGTCGGCTACTCCGCGACCCTCATGCTGCAGCAACGGCTGATCGCCCTGACCCCGGAAGACCTCAAGGGCCACGCGCTCGGCCTGCACTCGTCCGCCATGCTCGCGATGCAGGGGGTCGGCGCGGCCCTCGCCGGCGCCGTCGCGGAATGGACCTCCCCGGCGATCGGCATCACCGTGATGGCAGCCGCCTCCGTCGCGATAACGCTGGCCCTCGCCCGAGGACTCCGGCCGACTCCCGCGCCGCCCCGAACCCCCACCACCCCCGAATTCGCCCAGCAATCGACCCAATAGACCGCTCAGAATGTGGCGTGGTCTGTGTAGTTAAAGGTGTTTCCGGCACTGACCGCTGAGCCCCGGGGTTCAGCAGAAATGGTGCCGTGATGACCGAGACACTAGAGACCGTGACGAAGAAGAAGCCGGAAGCGTCGGCCGAGCAGGTGGCGGCCGAGGAGCTGGTCCGGCGGGCCCGGGAGCAGGGCTTGTCCCTGACCGGGCCGGACGGGCTGCTCAAGCAGCTGACCAAGGTCGTGATCGAGACCGCCCTGGACCAGGAGCTGACCGAGCACCTGGGCCACGAGAGGAACACCCCCGCCGGGAACGAGGCGGGCAACGTCCGCAACGGCAGCAGGCCCAAGAAGGTGCTGACCGACGGCACCGGCCAGGTCGGGATCGAGGTGCCCCGCGACCGGGACGGGACGTTCGAGCCGCAGATCGTCAAGAAGCGGCAGCGGCGGCCCGGCGGCGTCGACGAGATCATCTTGTCCCTGTATGCCAAGGGGCTGACGACCGGGGAGATCAGCGCGCACTTCGCCGAGATCTACGGCGCCTCGGTGTCGAGGGAGACGATCAGCCGGATCACCGACCGGTGATCGAGGAGATGCAGTCCTGGCAGGCCCGGCCGCTGGACGAGGTCTACGCGGCGGTGTTCATCGACGCGATCGTGGTCAAGGTCCGCGACGGGCAGGTCGCCAGCCGGCCCGTCTACGCCGCGATCGGGGTCACCCTCGCGGCGAGAAGGACGTCCTGGGGCTGTGGGCCGGGACCGGCGGGGAGGGCGCCAAGTTCTGGATGAGCGTGCTGACCGACCTGCGCAACCGGGGCATCCGGGACGTGTTCTTCGTCGTCTGCGACGGGCTCAAGGGACTGCCCGACGTGGTCTCCAACGTCTGGCCGGCCGCGTCGTGCAGACCTGCATCGTGCACCTGATCCGCAACACGTTCCGCCTGACGTCCAAGAAGACTGGACGCCATGAAACGCGACGTCAAGCTCATCTACACGGCCGTCGCGCCGACGCCGCCCGCGCCGCCCTCGACGAGCTGGCGGAGAGATGGCGCGAAGTACGGGGCGGTGATCCGCCTGTGGGAGAGCGCCTGGGAGCAGTTCACCCCGTTCCTGGACTACGACCTGGAGATCCGCACGGTCATCTGCTCGACCAACGCGATCGAGTCGCTCAACGCCCGCTACCGCCGGGCCGTCAAGGCCCGCGGGCACTTCCCGACCGAGCAGGCCGCGATCAAGTGCCTCTACCTGGTGACCCGTCCTTGACCCGACCGGGACCGGCCGGCAAGTGGACGATGCGGTGGAAGCCAGCCCTGAACGCGTTCGCGATCACCTTCGCCGACCGCTTCCCGGCCCCCGAGACCTACTAGCCAGGACCGCCGGAACACCGTTAACGAGATAGACCCTGTGGCGTTGCTGAATCGGGGTTATTCGGCGGGCTGGGTTGATGGTGGTGGTCCGTGGCTGCGGAGGACGACTTTGCCGTCGGGGCTGGTGGCCCTGGTCGACCCGTCGGGCAGGAGTTCGAATTCCCAGCCGAGGCGGTGGATGCAGATGTCGTGATGGTACTGGCACAGCAGCACGCAGTCTCTGACGCTGGTCTTGCCGCCGTGTTTTTTGTGCTTGACGTGGTGGACGTCGCAGTGGGCGGGCCTCCGTTGGCAGCCGCCGGGCCAGGCGCAGTGTTTGTCGCGGGCGATGACGGCCCTGCGGATGGCGTCGGGGATGGTGTCGGAGTAGCCGACGTCGAGGATGACGCTCTTGCCGTTGAGGGGGGCGTCGAGCAGGGCGCGGCGCAGCGCGGAGGCGATCGCGCCGGGTCCGGAGACGAAGTGGATCGCCAGGCGGGCGAGGGCGTGCTGCAGGTCCTGCCACTCCTCGGGCTCCAGGGGCTGCGGCCAGGCGGGCCGGGGGAACCGGCGGCGCGGGCGGCGGCGTGGTTGTAGGCGTCGGTGATGAGGGTGATCATCTGGCCGATGACGGCCCAGTCCGGGCTGCCGGTGACGATCGGGACGATGAGGGCGTCGCAGGCGACCGCCTCCGCGTCGGCCCCCGATAGGTACCCGTGCTCGCCGGCGCGGGCGCGGAGCCAGGTGTCCTCGACGACCGACGCCCCGTCCATGTCGAGGAGGTCCCGGAGCGGGATAGTCACATCCACGCGGGTGTCGGCGCCCGCCCGGTCTGGGACCATCTTCGCGCGGATCAGCAGCTCGCAGGCCTCTTGGAGGGCGTCGTGGTAGCGCTGCTGGGCGGTCCGCAGGTCCTCCGGCCCCCGGCTCTTGCCGAGCGCGTCGATCACCGCGGCGAGGGCGGCCGAGCACTCGGGGGTCAGGTCGCCCCTGATATGGCCCGCGCCGTCCATGGTCGTGTCGAGAAGCAGGTACCGGTCGCCGAACCCGCGCCCGGCCGGGTCCTCCTCCGGGTCCGGCTCCTGCGCCCGCCACGCCTCGTAGGCCGCCTGCGCCAGCAGCTTCAGGTCATCGAGGTCAGCGCCTGCGGCGGCGGCCTCCACCAGGATCTTGTCGGCCGCGGACTGGAGTTCGTCGTGGTCGATCCGGCCGGTCCACCCGGCGATCTCCTTCGCCCACGAGATGGTGATGCCGCCGGTCGCGGTCGCGGTGTCCAGCAGCGGATGCCGGGCCAGCAACCGCATCTGCCGGACGGCGGCCTTGGCGTCCCTGCCGCCGAGGCGCGTCTTGGCTTCGAGCCACTTAGCGGTGGTGGCGTACCCGTCGCCGTCGTGGTCGTCGGCGGCGTCGAACCGGCGCATCAGCCCGTTGGCGGCCGCGCCGAGCAGGGAGGTGATCGTCCCGAGCTGCTCCAGCGCCTCGGCCCGCCCCGGGCCGTCGAGGCGGGCCGCGGCGGCGGAGTTCAGGTACGCGCCCAGGTCGCGGCCGATCCGGAGCGCGTCCGCGATGCTGGCGAAGCCCCGGCCGGGGGCGGCCAGGGCGCATCCGGCCCCGTCTGGCGTGCACATCACGAACCACCCCCTTCCGCTGGGTTGCGCGGCGGCTGGTGTGCTGAGGCGGCCACCGCGATGCGTCTGCTACGTCCTACTCACGCGGGCTGCCTGCCTCCCTTACAGATTACCCGTTCGATCGATGATTATCAACTTGATCTTGCAGTGATTTTCTGTTCGATACCTGTCACCTACGCCATCGACATGAATCGGGCGCCGGATAGAGCCGCCCGGGCCCGTTCGATAAACCGGTTTTGATCTGCCTGGCATTCTTAGGCCCGGCTCTGCTGACAGCAGACGCCCGGCCCCGCCACGCGCCCCCGCGTTACCGTGGCCGCGTGGAACTCATCCAGCTCACGCCGCGGCTGCACCAGATCCGCTTCCCGGTCGGGCACGCCTACCTATGGCACGACCCCGACGGCCTCACGCTCATCGACACCGGCCTGCCCGGCTCCGCGCCGCTGATCGCGACGGCGATCCGCCAGGCCGGGTACCAGATCGAAGACCTGCGCCGGCTCGTCCTGACCCACTTCCACCCCGATCACATTGGCGCCGCCGCAGACGTCGCCGCCTGGGGCGAGGTCGAGGTCATGGCCCACCACGCCGACGCCCCGTTCATCCGCGCCGAGACGCCCGGCCCGCCGCCCGACCTGGCCGACTGGGAACGCCCCCTCTACGACCAGGTCACGAGCCAGGTCGCCAGCGAGCCCACGAGCGAACCGCAGGCACCACCGCCGCCGCCCCGGATCGACCGCGAGCTCAGCGACGCCGACGAGCTCGCCTTCGGCGACGGCGCCGTGGCGGTCGCCGTCCCCGGCCACACCCCCGGCAGCGTCGCGATCCACCTGCCCCGGCACCAGGTGCTGTTCACCGGCGACGCCGCCGCCCGCACCCCGGACGGGCGGGTCATCGGCGGCGTGTTCCACGTCGACCGCGCCCAGGCCGCCGCCTCGTTCCGCCGGCTGGCCGGCCTCGAGACAGCCGTCGCCTGCTTCGGCCACGGCGACCCGCTCACCCGCGACGCCGCCGCCGCGCTCCGGGCGGCCGCTGGCCCACGCGCATAAGGTCTCGGTCATGGCCCGGGTGATCTTCATGTGCGGTCCGGCCGGCTCAGGCAAATCCACCGTCGCCCGGCAGTACGAACGCCACGGGATGACCCGGCTCTCCTTCGACCAGGAGGCCTGGTCGCGCGGCATCACCACGATGCCGCTGCCGGAAGACGTCCGCCGCGACATCGAAGCCACGCTGCGCGCACGCCTGGAGGATCTCGTACGGGCCGGATCGGACGTCGTCCTCGACTTCTCGTTCTGGTCCCGCCGCATGCGCGACGACTACCGCGCGCTGCTGCGCCCGCTCGGCGTGGTGCCGGAGACGGTGTACCTGGCGACCGACCGCGCCACCGTGCTCCAGCGCGTCGGCGCCCGGGCGGCCGGCCACGGCGACGACTTCCGGCTCAGCACCGAGCTCGCGGCCGAATACTTCGACCACTTCGAGCCCCCGACCGAAGCCGAGGGCCCGCTGACCGTCATCACCTGAGGGACCGCGGCAGCGGACACCCGGCCCCTATGCTCGGGACATGGCGATACAGCGAATGGATCACGCCGGCGTCGTCGTTGAAGATCTCGGCGCCGCCATCGCGTTCTTCTCCGAACTCGGCCTGGAGCTGGAAGGCAAGACGACGGTCGAGGGGCGCTGGGTGGACCGCGTCAGCGGACTCGACGACGTTCGGGCCGACATCGCGATGATGCGGACCCCGGACGGCCACGGCGGGCTCGAGCTGACCAGGTACCACCGGCCGGCCGCGCTCGGCGCCGAGTCGGCCAGCGCCCCGGCCAACACGCTGGGCCTGCGTAACGTTATGTTCGCGGTCGACGACATCGAGGACGTCCTCGGCCGCCTGCGGCCGCACGGCGCCGAGCTCGTCGGCGAGGTGACACGGTTCGAGGACAGCTACCTGCTCTGCTACGTCCGCGGCCCGGCCGGCATCATCGTCGCCCTCGCCCAGCCGCTCGCGTGAAGATCAAGGCCAAAAGCGTCATATCTAACGGTCCGTGGTCCCACCCACTTGGCCCACGCGCCCCACAACCGCGACGGCGTCGGGGAAACGTGCTCCCGGCCGCCCCGCCGCCCACCTCCTCCGCAGGCAGACGATCACCGCTCCCAGCGCGGATTCTTCGAACACTGCCACGTCACGGCGAGATTACGGCCATAATCCCTCGCATGGGACAAATGGGACAGAACGACACTGATGTAACACGAGAACAGACCCGTCCGCGACGCTGGGTCAGGCGCGGCCTCAGCCGGCGTCGGCGCCCTCGCCGCAGTCGGCGCCCTCGCCGCCTGCAACGGCGTCACCCCCGACGCGCTGCAGGCGTCAAGCGCGGTCGCGAAGCTCGGCCCGACCGCGGCCGGCGGCACCGCGCAGAGCAACAACGAGCCCGCGATCATCAGCCACGCAATCGCGCACGGTAAGCCAGCCCGGCCGGCCCACAAGGCCGCGCACCGGCATCCGGGGCAGCCGCAGCCGTCGGGCTCCGCGACGTCCACACCGACCGCCACCCCCAGCGGCGCCGCGACCGCCACCCCGACCGGGACCCCCACCGCCACCCCGAGCACCACCCCCAGCGACCCGCCGACGTCGACCCCGACCGGCGGCCAGAGCGGCTCCGACCCCTCGGGCCAGGACCCGGCCACCGCCCTGTCCGGCTACACCCTCAAGTACACCCAGGAATTCACCGGCAGCAGCCTGCCGTCCGGCTGGGGCGAGTACGAGGGCGTGCCCGGCGGGGAGACCTCGTCCGAGGCCGACTGGGAGCCGGGCATGTGCACCTTCAGCGGCGGCGAGGCGCACTTCATGGCCTCCGGCATCGACTCCTGCGGCATGCACTTCACCGGCCAGCCCCAGGAGTACGGCGCCTGGTTCGCCCGCCTGCAGGCCACCCCCGAGCAGGCGGGCCAGCTGTTCACCGACATCTTCCTGCTCTGGCCGCACAACAACCAGTGGCCGCCGGAGATCGACGTCTATGAGGACGGGGGGAACCGGTCGAGCACCGTCGCCACCCTGTGGAACACGGTCGGCAACGCCTGCGGCGCCTCGCCCAGCTCGAGTTGCCTGTACCAGTACACGCAGACCAACGGGGGCAACGGCGGCGTCGCCAACACCGACACCGAGTGGCACACCTACGGCGTCGAGTGGACCCCCTCGGGCGTGTCCTGGCTGATCGACGGCAAGGTCGTCTTCACCGCCCCGGCCAGCGCGGTGAAGTCGCCCGCGCAGCAGCCCGCGCTGACGATGGACATGGCCCTGCAGTCAGAGAACCTTCCGGGCAGCCCCGGCGCCTCGAGCACAGAGGACACCATGAACGTCGACTGGGTGGAGCAGTTCAGCTACAACGGCTGACGGGTCAGATGTTGCCGCACACCAACATTCACAATCAGGCTCTGAATGTTGTCCATTAGCAACATTCAGATATTCGCGCTAGAATGTTGCTGTGAGCCAACATCAGGTCGCCAGGCCCTGGTTCTGGCTGCGCGGCGACGGAGGCGCGGGCCGGGCGCTGACCGGCGTGCGGCACGCGGCCGGGATAACACAGGCAGAGATTGCCAGCAGGCTCGGCATGGACCGTACGACGGTAATCGACATCGAGGCCGGGCGAAACGCGGCGGTGAACCGTTTCGTCGGGCTCTTCAACCGTATGGGCTACGACCTGATCGCGGTGCCGCGCGGGGCCCGCGTAACCGTGGAAGCAGATGGCGAAAGCGGACCTGTCGCATGAGCGGAGAACTACGAGAGCTTGACGTGTGGCTAGGCGGTCGCGTTGTCGCTGACCTGACGGTGAACCGCCGACAGGTCGGGCAACTCCGCTACCACGACGATTACGTCGCGGAGCGGGGCGAGCAGTCGCTGGGGCTCGCTGTGCCCTTGCCGGTCGGCAGCCGACCGTTCAGGGGACACCTGGTTGACCGCTGGATAGAGAGCCTGCTTCCGGAAGGCGAAACGCGGACGACTCTGGAGCAGTACTTCAGGGTCCGCCGCGGCGATGGGTTCGCCTTGCTGGCGGCTCTAGGGCGTGATTGCGCAGGAGCTGTCGCGTTCCTGCCGCCGGGTGGGCACCTCGCAGCGGATGACGTCGGCACGCTGCAGCCTCTTACCCCGACCGAGGTAGAGCAAGCGGTGGCAGCGCTCCGGCAGCACCCACTCGGCGTCGATCAGGAAGTCCGGGTCTCCCTCGGGGGGCTTCAGTCGAAGCTACTGCTCGTGCAGGTAGACGGCGGATGGGCGCGGCCCGTGGGTGGAATTCCGAGCACGCACATCCTCAAGCCTGACCCGCCGGAATTCCCGGGCCTTGTCGCCAGCGAGGCGTTCGCGCAGCGGGCCGCCGCACTAGCCGGGCTCGACGCCGCCGAGGTGCGTCTGGAAGCCTTCGGAGACCGACTGGTCCTCGTGGTCACGAGATTCGACCGCCAACTCAAGGGCGGGCGCCTCGTGCGTCTCCACCAGGAAGATGGCTGCCAGGCCCTGGGGACTAGCCCGTCAGGACTTGCGAAGTACCAGGCATCGGACGCAGCGGTCTCCTATCAGCGGCTCGCCGCCGTTCTCGCCGATCACGCGAGCAACCAGACGGATCAGTTGCGTCGGCTCGGCGCGATGGTCACGTTCACGGTCGCGATCGGCAACACCGACGCGCATCTGCGAAATCATTCCTTCCTGCACGGCACTGGGACGCTCAGCTTGTCGCCGGTCTACGACGCTGCCCCCACCGTGCAGTTCGCGGGCACGCGCGACTTGGCCCTGTGGGTAGGAGGCCAAGCCATGCTCGCCGTGGTCACCCGCGGCCACATCGTCCGCGAACTGGTCAGCTGGGGAATGGAGACCGACGAGGCGGCCGAAGTCGTAGGGTCGACTCTTCAGCGCACCGCAGCTGCCCTCAGTAAGGCAGCGCAGGCAACTCCCGAAGTTCCCCGATCGGTCGTGGAAGCATGCGAGGCCCAGGTGGAACGGCTGCTTAACCAGCACTGAACCCTTAGCAGCGGCCCGAGCACCCGGACTCCGCGCCGATCGGCACCCCGTTCGACCGAAGCACGTCGCGGACGTCGAGGATCAGCGGGAACACCTCCCGGTTGCAGTCCCGGCCCTGCTCGTCCCACGCCCGCTGCTCGGCCTCGACCGCCATCCGGTCCTCGGCGAACACCCGCTCGGTGAACCGCCGGATGAACGGCCAGGCCAGGTTGAGGGCGCCGCGGACGGGCGGCTTGGCGATCATCAGCAGCCCGAACGTGTGGCTGGTGCGCTGCCCGGCGTCCGCGGGCACGTACGCCGCCCACAGCGAGAACGCCGGCGGCCCGTTCCCGGCCGACAGCGACAGCGTCTGATACGGGTAGCCGGTCCGGATGGTGATGACATGCGGGGCCGAGCGCGCGGGCGTGGTGAGCAGCGCGGCGCCGGCCGACTTCTTGCCCGCCGTGTGGGTGAACTGGTACCGCGCCTGCACCCAGTCGAGGCCGGTCTCGTAGTCGAGCAGCTCGGGGTGGATCCGGCCGACCACGCCGCGGTGCAGGAACTGGTGGTTCATGTCAAGCAGGTTCTCGTGCATGAACGAGTAGTGGCAGTCGACGGTGCGCGAATAGGTCATCGTCCTATGCGCATCGGAGTCGTATTCCGGCAGCTCGGGCAGCGGCATCCCGTCCGCCTTGGCCGGGTCACCCGGAAACACGAACACCAGCCCGTACGCCTCGCGGACGGGGTAAGCGCGGACTCCGCGCGGCGGTCGCGCGGCCCCCTTGGGCAGGTACGGGATCTGCGAGATGCGGCCGTCGCCGCGGTACGCCCAGGCGTGGTAGCAGCAGCGCAGCGCCTCGCCCTCGACCACGCCCATGCTCAGCGGCACCTGCCGGTGCGCGCACCGGTCCTCAAGCGCGTAGGCGACGCCGCCCGCGCCGCGGTACAGCGCGATCCGCTCGCCGGCGAACCGGGCCGCGAACGTCTTCCCCCTCCGCACCGAGCCGGACACGGCGACCGGATACCAGAAATCCGGGTTGATCCCGACCCGCCGCAGGTCGGCGGCCTCCCCGCCGGCGCTCCTCCGGCTCTGGGCCGGAAGCGTCTCGGTCATGCGCTGCTCCTTCCAGTCGGCAGGTCGGATCCCACGCGTCGTCCTGCGCGACCTTGCGCGAGACGGTCTGCGACACGCCCTCGGCCTGAGCGGCGACCGACTTATCTCGAACGGACCGTGGTTTCACCCGCCCCGTCAACCTCTCTACCCACAGCGGGGGAGACCTTCAACACCCCGTGCACCAGGAACTAGCGCCGCCCCGACTCGTAATCGCGTGCTACCGCCGGCGCGACCCGCCGCGCGTCGGCGGCGATATCGCGCAGCATGCCCCGCAGCGAGACGGTGTAGCCGACGAAGAACAAGCCCGGCGCGGCCGCCGTCCCGCCGTGCGCCCGGGGCAGGCCCCGCTGGTCGAGCACCCCCAGCTCCCCGACCATCTTCTCCAGCCCGCGGCGGTAGCCGGTCGCCGCGATCACCGCCTGGGGGCTGATGGCCGATCCGTCCGCCAGCAGCACCTTGTCGCCCTCGAACCCGGTCACCGCCGCGACCGGCGTCACCGTGCCGCTGGTGACCGCGCCGATGAACCCGACGTCCTGCAGGGGCACCTCGCCGACCCGCCGCACCCGCGACATCAGGCCGTCGTCCGGCCGGCGGATGCCGTAGCGGGTCAGGTCGGGGATCGTGAGCCGCCGCTGCAGCCGGGCGACCGGGTCCACCAGGGCCGACGGCAGCCGGCTGACGAGCAGGCCGGTCGCGTGCGCGGGCCACCCGGCGACCTGACGCCGGACGATCTGCGGCGGCGTCCGCACCGCGATCCAGACCTTGCGGGCACCGCCCTCGCCCAGATCGGTCGCGATCTCGGCCCCGCTGTTGCCGACGCCGACCACCAGCACGTCGAGCCCGGCGAACGGGGCCGGGTTACGGTACTCCCGCGCGTGCCGCAGCTCGCCCGAGTACGCCTCGCGCCCCGGCCAGTCCGGCACGAAGGGCGTGTGCGCATGACCGGTCGCGACCACGATCGACCGGGCCGAGATCTGCTCACCCGCCGTGGTGTGAATCACCCACCGGGCGCCGTCCCCGTCCTCCGCCGTCCCGGCCGCCGTGATCCGCTCGACTTCGGTGTTCGCCCGGACCTCGAGGTCATGATGGGCGCGATACCGCTCCAGGTAGTCGATCACCGCGTCCCGGGCCGCCCACCGCCCCGCCGCCCGAGGAATCCCGAACCCGGGCAGCCCGGACAGCGCGCGCACGGTATGCAAATGCAACCGGTCGTACCCCGCCCGCCAGCTCGTCCCGACCTGCCCGCCGCGCTCAAGCACCACCGGCCGCAGCCCCCGCCGCCGCAGCTCAGCCGCCGCCGCCAGCCCCCCGGGCCCGCCCCCGACGACATAAACCCGCCGCGCCTCGTCCATGCCCACGCTCACGATCCCGATCCCTCCACCGCCAATTGCCCCCCATTGTCCCCGATCCCCAACAATGCCCCGCCCCGCCCGCCCACCGCTCCCGCACACCCAAGCACCCGAACGCCCGTCCATCACCCCTAGACGGGGCACGCTAGCCCGCGCCGCCCGTCGTGACAACGGCTCCTGGCGCAGCGGCGGCTGGGCGGCGTCGACGAGATCTGCTGTCCTTGTATGCGAAGGGGCTGACGACCGGGGACATCAGCGCGCACTTCGCGGAGATTTTCGGCGCCTCGGTGTCGAGGGAGACGATCTCGCGGATCACTGACCGGGTCGTCGAGGAGATGCAGTCGTGGCAGGCCCGGCCGCTGGATGAGGTCTACGCGGCGGTGTTCATCGACGCGATCGTAGTGAAAGTCCGCGGACGGGCAGGTCGCCAACCGGCCCGTCTACGCCGCGATCGGGGTCACCCTGGCCGGGGAGAAGGACATCCTGGGGCTGTGGGCCGGGACCGGCGGGGAGGGCGCCAAGTTCTGGATGAGCGTGCTGACCGACCTGAAGAACCGCGGGATCAGGGATGTGTTCTTCGTGGTCTGCGACGGGCTGAAGGGCCTGCCCGACGTGGTCGGTGAACGTCTCGCCGGCGGCGATCGTGCAGACATGCATTGTGCACCTGATCCTCAACACGTTCCGGCCGCGCCCACCACCCCCGCGCGCGCCCCCACCACCCCCGCACGCCCCACCACCCCCGCGCCAACGTGCCCGAATGCGCGTTTGGACCGACAAGAGTGAGCCCAAACGCGCATTCGGCACATATCGCCCGGCCGGTGTCCACCGGACCCCGCGGCGCGGAATGCGCTGGCAGGCGGCACGCGGCGGCGGCGGGGCTAGCGAGAACGTCAGGTCGTGGATGTTCCACCCCCCGTTGTCCTGGTAAATGGTCAGCGTCTGCTGGCCGGCCGGAAGGGCGACGCTGACCGTCGCGGTGGCATAGGTCTGCCAGCCGCCGGTGTTCGGCGCGTTGACCGACCCGGACAGGTTGGCCCCGGACGAGCTGGCGATGTGCAGCGCGTCGGTCACGCCGGACGGGGAGGACAGTCGCAGGGTGACCGTGTAGGTGCGGGCGGTGGCGACGTTGACGGTGTACCGGAACCACTGCCCGGTCCCGGTCCAGCCGATGTCGTCCCCGCACCCGGTGTCGCTGCAGGCCTCGAGGTCGACCCCGTCCGGCCGGTAGCTGTTGGCGCTGCCGTTAACCGATGCGACGCTGTAGCCGGTGCCCTGCCCGCCGGTGTCGTAGTTGGCCGCCTGGACCGTGCCCGGCACCGCCGCCGCGGTGCCGCCGTACGGTCCCTCGGCGCTGATCGCGAAGACGTGGATGGCCGCGGTGCCCGTGGTCAGCGCACCGCCCGGCGGCAGGGTGACCGAGGCGATGGTCTTGCCCGCGGTGAGCGCGACCGTCTCCGAGAAGATGTCGCCGGTGCCGGCGTAGGTGGTGTTGCCCTGCCGGTTCTGGTAGGCCGAGCTGACCGCGACCGCCCCGCCGCTCGGCGGTGACGTGGAGAACCAGTCGGGCGCGGTGAGCGTGTAGCTCTGGGTGCTGCCGTCGGTGTAGGTGATCGTTCCCGGTCCCGGTGGCGGGACCGTAGCTGGCCGACACCAGGAACCCGAGGGTGCCGCCGCCCGACATCGTGATCTTCTGGCCCTCGGCGACGGTGTTGTCGTTGCTCCCGGCAGCCACGTTCGGGAACGTGAACGCGATTCCGGAGGAGGTGACGGTCGCGCCGGGGCCCGCGCCGGCGTTGGTCAGCGCGGTCTCGGAGAAGCTGGCGCCGCCGCCGTCGTAGTTGCCCGGCGCGGTGTTGCTGTCGGCGGTGATGCCGACGTCGTTGTAGGAGGCGGCCAGGTTGGCGTAGCCGGCCGCCGCGTCGAGGCCGATCTGAACCTTGCCCCCGAGGTGCTTCGCGGCCGTTGCCTGGGTGCCGGTAACCTGCGCGAACGCCAGCGAGGTGGTGGGCGCCGACGGCTGCTCGATCAGGTACGAGGAGCCGGCCGTGACCGGGACGCTGAGCGTTGCGCTGGTGGTCGCGGCGACGACCACGGCGCCGGTGGACCCGTTGACGACCTCGGCCTGCTGGCCGGACCACGGGTTGCGCACGGTCATGGTCTCGGTCGTGCCCGCCTGGATGGCGGCGGTGGTGATGACGCCGCCCTCGACCTGCACGTCGACCTTGGAGCCGCCCTGGATGTAGACCGTGCCGGCGGCGTTCCAGCCCGATGGCCAGGCCGGGGCGATGCGCAGGGTCCCGTCGTAGTCGGTGGCGAGGGCCTCGTCCATCGCGGTGGCGACGTTGGAGACCTGCTCGATATACGGCTCGTCGCTCGAACCGGGGTTGAACGTCGGCCAGGCCGGAGATGTAGGTCTGGTACTTCTCGGTGTTGTTGACGAGGTCGGTGGAGACCTGGGAGCCCATGTCCAGGCGGGCCGCGTCCACTGCGTCGTAACTCCAGTCGTTGGAGTCCGTATCCGGCCTGGAGTTGTAGGTCCGGTCGGCCAGCGCGGTCAGGTTGTCCCCGTTCACCGTCGTGCTGTCGCCGATCACGCCGTACGGCCACACCGGCTCCAGGCCGATGTTCTCGCTGTTGCGGATGGTCGCCGACGGCTGGTAGGAGTCGCCGATCACGTCGCTGCCCCCGGCATCGGCACTGGCGGCCGCCGACGCCGACGTCGGCTGCGAGTTCAGCAGCTGAAGACAGGTTCGACTGGCTGACCCGCGCGTACGGCTCGATCTGGTTCTCGGCCGTTCGCAGCTGTGAGACCTGCGAGGAATCGGTGTTCAGCAGCGTCGCCGCGCTGATCACCGCCGGGAACAGCGCCTGGTCCGCGGCTATGTCGTCGGTCGGGTCCTGCACCGCCCACTGGCTCTCGTGCGCGTTCGCCACCGCGTGCAGGAAACCGTCCGAGCCGACGCTCTGGTACGCCAGCAGGAACGTGGCCGCCTGCTCCATCACCGGGAAGTACTGCTGCAGGAACGACAGGCTGCCGGTGTCCTCGTACTGCTGCCAGATGTCCAGGGCGATCTCGGGACCGCTGGCGATATTCAGGGCGTTGTAACTCGGGCTGGATGCCGTCGCGCACGAGGCGTTCGAGGAGTTGCTGCCGCCGTTGTAGTAGCCGTTGCCGTTGAACCGCATCGTCTCCGGCACGCACGCCCCCGGCTTGCCGCCCATCTGCGCGCTGGTCCACGACTCGATGGCCGGCAGGTCGTTGAGGTACATGCTGAAGATCGGCACATTGTTGTTGAAGTTGCCGGACGACATGTTGGCGGCGATCTGGCCGCGCAGGTTCCACAGCCAGTACCCGGCCGGGTACCAGTCCTGCTGGTCCTGGTCGTAGGCGAACATGTCGGCCACGCCGGCCTGGCTGCCCGGGTAGTCCCCGGCGTGCATGGAGGCGGCCTCGTCGTAGAGGTAGAGGGTCCGCAGGTTCTCCATGTACTGCGCGGTGCCGTCGGAGGAGTTCGCCTCGATCAGCCCCGAGTTCGCCCAGTAGCCGTTCCACCACGACGACTGGGTGGATAGCAGGGTCGAGGCGGCGGTGGTGGCGTCGCCGCCGATCAGGGTCGAGGCGGTGGTGGCGGCGTTGCCGCCGGTCCAGGCGGGCGAGGCGATGACGACCCGGAACGAGCCGTTGGCGTTGGGGGTGAAGGAGACCTGTACCTCGGTCGAGTTCACGACCGACGCGGTGACGTTGGTCCCGCCGGCGGTGATCGCGGCCATCGCGCCGAAGGTCTGCCCCGAGGATCCGGTCTGGGAGTTGTCGGCCCAGGTCTGGGCGAGGGTGCCGATCGCGCCGGAGGCGGCCGCGGCCGGGCTGCGGCCGCTCCACAGGTGCAGGTCGGCGGTCTCCGGGGTGCTCGGGTTGGCGCCGGTCACGTTGACGATCAGCTCGTCCTTGCCCGCCGGGACCCAGGCCTGCATGGTCATCCCGCCGCCGGACTCGTTGAGGACCCCGTTGTAGAGGTCGAGGGTGCCGGTGAAGTTCGCGGCCGACGTCATCGCCGCCAGGCCGGGGATCTGGACCTGGCCGGGGGAGAGCCGGCTGGGCATGGTGTCGCTGCGGTTCAGCTGCGCGGTGAAGCCGCCCGCGGCCCACGCGGCGACCCCGAGCGACCCGTTGCCGAGCGGCAGCGACTGCGAGTCGGCGGTGTTCGGCTGGCCGAGGAAGACGTCCGAGCGGGACACCACGCCCCCGGTGTTCTCCGAGAACGCCCCGTTCTGCCAGGCGGTGGTGTTAGCAGGCGGCCGACGCGGCCGGGGTCCCGCCGAGGACGGCGGTGACAAGGACGGCCG
Organism: uncultured Actinomycetota bacterium; assembly: GCA_963838825.1. GTDB lineage: Bacteria > Actinomycetota > Actinomycetes > Streptosporangiales > Streptosporangiaceae > Trebonia. The sequence goes on along the minus strand of CAWISQ010000007.1, from coordinate 69,969 downwards.
CGACCGCGATAACGCAAGCAGCGGCGCTGGCGAGAAATCTGTGCAGGGGTGCAGATCGAGCGGACATGAGTCCTCCCCGGACGCGAGGTGGGCGTGTGCAAACCGGTTAACACATTTGATACATCGGATGTGTTGTACCTCGGTCGTGAGAGCAAGTCCAGACTTCATCGCAAACTTACGAAGACGACGAAACCGAGACCTTCAAGTCGTCGGATGTCTGGCGGTTACCCGGCCGCGTCCAGCCGCGCCCGCTGCTCCACGGTCAGCTCCAGGTCCACCGCCGCCAAGCTCTCGTCCAATTGCGCGGCCGAGGAGGCGCCGACCAGCGGGATCATCGGCACCTCGCCGCCGATCAGCCAGGCCAGCACCACCTGATTTACCGTCGCGTCGGCGTCCTTGGCCACCTCCCGCAGCGCCGCCAGTCGGGCGGGCGTGCCCGGATGCCCGTACTCGGCCTCGTCCAGCCGCTCCGGCTTGACGTAGGCCCCCTTGAGCAGCGGCGAGTAGACGACCAACGACAGCCCCGGTTCGGCCCGCAGGTAGCTGAGCAGGTCGCCGCCGACCTCGCCCTGCGACCCGTCCGGGGAGAGCACGCCCGGTAGGTCGGCCCGCGGCCGCAGATAGCTGTGCTGGTACTGCAGCACCTCATACCCCGGCAGCCCGGCTGCGGCAGCCAGATTGCGGGCGCGATCCACCCGCCACGCCCAGTGATTGCTCACCCCGAGCAGGCCAACCGTGCCCTCGGCTACCAGCGCGGCGAAGCCCTCCACGGTCTCGCTCAGCGGCACCGTCGGATCCTCGATATGCGCGTACAGGACGTCCAGCCGGGACAGCCCGAGCCGGTCCAGGCTCCGTTCGGCCGACTCGCGGATGACCTTAGCCGACAGCCCCTCGGCGTTGTCGATGAAGCTGGTGCCCGGGGCCAGCGGCCGGGCGCCGACCTTGGTCGCGATCACGATCTCGTCGCCGACGCCGCGGCTGCGCCGCCACCGTCCCAGCAGTTCCTCACTCTCCCCGCCCTGGGTGCCGTTGGCCCAGAACGCGTAGTTGCCGGAGGTGTCGATGAAGGTGCCGCCGGCCTCCACGTACCGGTCCAGGATCGCGAACGAGGTCGCCTCGTCCGTCGCCGTGCCGAAGTGCATCGCCCCCAGGCTGAGCACACTCACCTCACGCCGAGTGTTCGGATCCGTGCCAATCATGCGGTATTTCATGCGGGTTCCTGTCCAGCCGGTAGCTTCGCCCGGTCCGCCCGGGCCCTCACCACAAGCCTGGATGCTGGAGCGCGCTCCATGTCAAACCCGCGTCCGCTGCCTCCTATGGGTGCCTCCCGTGGGGTAAATGGGACACAACGCTACTAATGGTGCAATATGCTCACGCGCATCGACGTAAGCCCGGGTCTGCAGTCGCCGACCCGATGGATGGAAGAACCGATGATGGAAGAGTGCTTCTACTGTGGCGAGCAGGCGCGGCAGGCGGACATCGACCGCCTGGGCAAGTGCCCTGCCTGCATGGACATGATGACCCGAGCGGCCGAAGCGGCAGCCAGGGAGTCAATGGCAGCCTGCTATACCGTCGGCCCCAACCCGCAGCGGATGTACTAATCGGGCCGCTCTCGGCAAGCACAGAATCTGTGTTACTGTGAAATTGTGAAGAATATTACGGTCTCCGTTCCCGATGATGTCTACCGCGCCGCGCGGGTCGCCGCCGCGCAGCGCGACACCTCGGTGAGCGCGCTAGTCGTCGGGTACCTCGAGCGCCTGTCCGGGCGGATGGACGAGTTCGCCAGGCTCGAGGCCCTTCAGCGCGAGGTCCAGGCGGAGATCAGCCAGTTCCGGGCCGCCGATCGACTGGGCCGCGACGAAGTACACGACCGTGCAGTTCGTTGACACCAACATCCTGCTCTACGCGATCTCCCGGGACCCCGCCGAGCAGGACAAGGCCAAACGCGCCAATGAGATCCTGTCTGGCGCGGACTTGGCGCTGTCCGTCCAGGTACTGCAGGAGTTCTACGTCCAGGCAACCCGCGTCAGCCGGCCGGACCCGATCACGCACCAGCAGGCCGTCCGGCTCATCGAGTCATTCCGCCGCTTTCCCATTCAAGACGTCACTAGCGCTGTCGTGATGGCCGCACTGGCCGCACGCGAGCGATTCCAGCTTTCCTACTGGGACTCTGCGATCATCGAAGCGTCCCGGGCGATGGGCTGTGCCGAGGTCCTTTCCGAGGACATGGGCGATGGCCAAGACTACGCCGGGGTCCGAGTGACTAACCCGTTCCGCTGACCTGTTTGCCCGCTGCTACCCAGGGGCATGCGCATGTTCGACCTCGGCGGGCGGCATGCCTGAGGCTGCGCACGTCCAATCCGCACAGAGCCGGCGCAGCGGGTGACCCACCTGACCTACGCAGCCCGGCCGCGGTCGTCGTAGCCGGGCACGGTATTCAAGGCATCAGGGCGTCCACTTGCCCAGGGTGAAGGTCGGGCCCCAGAGGCTCAGCGGCCAGAAGAGAACCGAGATGATGTACTGGCTCCAGCTATGCAGCGACGCCACGCTGTCCGGGGTCGTCGGCGCGTGCGGCGCCGCCGTATTGAGGAACACGCCGATCAGAATGTAGATGGCGATGAGGAAGCCTCGTCTGCTGAAAAGCGTCTTGAGGAAGTCCACGTCGCACTCCTCTCACGAGTGCCGGTGATCGAGGCAGACCACGCGTCCAGCGGTCGAACCGTGGAGATGAGTTAGTTCCTGGCGGGACCCTCCAGCAGCGGACCAGGCTGCTTCGCTCCCAGGACACAAAATGGGTGGTTGGCGGTCTCCACCATAGTTCGCCCGTAGCTGTCCGTCGCGGCGACACTCCGTACTGTCACCAATTGTCGTAACCCGCGTAACGCGTCCCGAGCAAGCCGGCTGGCAGCCAGGCTTGAGCGCCCGGCCTTCCCTGGGAAGATTGGGTTATGGGTTCCGTTCCCCGCCGCCCGGCGGCAGACGACAGGGCGCGGGAGTGGCTTGCGCTGCCGGGCGGCCGGATCCGCCCGGTGGTCTCGGTCCCGGGCGATGACGGCGTGCTCGAGTTGATCTCGCATGCCGCCTGGCTGGCCCGCCCCATCCGTCCCTGCTCGTGCGGCAGGCCCCGGCTCGGCTCGGGCCGGACCTGCGGCAGCGTCGAGTGCGTGGCCAGGCTGCGCGACGACGACGAGCGGCGCTCGTGAGAATCACGCTTGGCTCCGGGTGCCCCGATGTGACATGGTCTGTCATTGTTAGTTGACGAATAGCAAGTAGCGGGGTCTCAGATGGGGAGCGTGTCCGTCCGATGACGGTTAATTCCGACGTGGCAGGCGCGCCACCAGCACGAGCCAAGCGACCGCTCAGTCCGCACTACAAGTGGATCGCGCTGTCCAACGCGACCCTCGGCACGCTGATGGCCACCATCAACCAGTCGATCGTGCTGATCGCGCTGCCCGATGTGTTCCACGGCATCGGGCTGAACCCGCTGAGCCCCGGCAACACCAGCTACCTGCTGTGGATGTTCATGGGCTTCCTGGTCGTGTCGGCCGTCCTGGTGGTCTCGTTCGGCCGCCTGGGCGACATGTTCGGCCGGGTGCGGATGTTCACCCTGGGCTTCGCGATCTTCAGCGTGGGGTCGATCTTCCTGACCGTGACCTGGATGAACGGCGCCGACGGGGCGCTGTGGCTGATCATCTGGCGGGTCGTGCAGGGCATCGGCGGCGCGTTCCTGTTCGCCAACTCCGCCGCCATCGTCACCGACGCGTTCCCGGCCAACCAGCGCGGCACCGCCCTGTCGGTGAACTCGATCGCCGCCATCGGCGGATCGTTCATCGGCCTCATCCTCGGCGGCCTGCTCGCCCCGATCAACTGGCACCTGATCTTCCTCGTCTCGGCCCCGATCGGCGTCTTCGGCACCCTCTGGGCCTACTTCATGCTGCACGACATCGGCATCCGCAAGCACGCCAAGATGGACTGGTGGGGCAACCTGCTGTTCGCGGTCGGCCTGATCTCGATCCTGGTCGGCATCACCTACGGCCTGCAGCCCTACGGCGGGCACCCGATGGGGTGGACCAGCCCGATGGTCCTGTCGATGCTGTTCGGCGGCCTGGCGCTGCTGATCGTCTTCGTGTTCGTCGAGACCAAGGTCGCCGAGCCCCTGTTCCGCATCTCGCTGTTCAAGATCCGGGCGTTCGCGGCCGGGAACGTCGCCAGCCTGATGCTGGCCCTGGGCCGCGGCGGCATGCAGTTCATGCTCATCATCTGGCTGCAGGGCATCTGGCTGCCGCTGCACGGCTACAGCTACAGCCAGACCCCGCTGTGGGCGGGCATCTACCTGGTGCCCCTGACGGTCGGCTTCCTGCTGGCGGCGCCCTTGTCGGGCGTGCTGTCGGACAAGTTCGGCGCCACGCCGTTCACGATCGGCGGCGCGCTGCTGACCGGAGCGGCCTTCGTGCTGCTGCTGTTCGTCCCGGTCAACTTCCCCTACTGGGAGTTCGCCCTCGTCATTGCCCTCAACGGCTTCGGCTCGGGCCTGTTCGTCTCGCCCAACTGGGCCGAGATGATGAACTCGGTCCCGCCCGACCGGCGCGGGGCGGCGGGCGGCATGATCGCCACCTTCCAGAACTCCGCGTTCGTGCTCTCGATCGGCATCTTCTTCAGCCTGATGGTGGCAGGCCTGTCGAGCAAGCTGCCGACGGCCATGACCAGCGGCCTGGTCGCGCAGGGGGTCCCGGCCGCCACCGCCGCGCCGATCTCGCACCTGCCGCCGATCGGCGTGCTGTTCGCCTCCTTCCTCGGCTACAACCCGATGCAGCAGCTGCTCGGCCCGGTCCTCCATACGCTGCCCCCGGCCCACGCGGCCTATGTGGTCGGCCGGGACTTCTTCCCGCACCTGATCACGGCGCCGTTCCACAGCGGCCTCGGCGCGGCCTTCGCGTTCGCCATCGCGGCGAACGTGATCGCCGCCATCGCCTCGGCCCTGACCGGCCGCCGCCCGAAGCCCGCTCCGGCCGCCGACTCCCTCGGCTACGAACTGGCCGCGGCGGCCGGCGAAGGCGGCTTCGAGCCGACCGGCCTCGTCGTCCCCGCCGCCGCGGAAGACACCAAGCAAACGCCCGACACACCCGACTAGCAGATACGGTTCAATGCCTGACGCCCTCGGCCCGTCTGCCGCCGGTCGTCTGCTCGATGAGCTCGCGCCGTCTGTGGCTTCGATTCGAAGCGCAGCAGCTTCCAATCGAAGCGGCTGCACGGGATGTACGGCCTAGTCCCTGCAATGTGTAGATGCATCAACTGCGTTTGCTGCATGTTCGATATACATATTATAGCTCCAGTTTAACTGGTCCTCGCTCTTATATTAGCAGCACGCTGTCAGGCATTTCCGTTAACAAGCCGTGTAAAGTGTGCTCCCAGAACGTGAATAGCAACACCTTGCGTCTGGTCCATCCCGTCGCAAGGGCCGTTACAGGACAAACCCCGCCATATGGACACTCCCCTAAGGAACCTGGCATGTCCGACGACGAACTGCACACGGGTCCCGACGACGAGCAGAGCCACGCCCGCGACGAAGGCGACGCTTCCGACCCCAAGACCGGGGAGGGCACCGAGTTCAAGGATGACGAGCAGAGAGACCAGTCGTGAAACCGGTACGGATCTGGGGCCGCGCCCAGACACCAGTCGAGTCGGCGGCCGGCTGCGCCCGCGAGCAGCACCGCGGTCAGCGACTGCTCAAGGCAGGCGGCCCGCCACGGGTAGTGGCGGGCCGCCCAGTCGACCGTCGCGACGGTGGCGGCGGCCTGCTCCGATCCACTCTCCCGGCGGCACCAGCGTCGGGTTGCCCGCACCAGAGCAAGCTGGATGCGGAAGGAAAAGCACCGCACGATCAGGCACGTGGCAATGAGGAAGCATAGGGCAAGGCCGCCCCGCCCCCAGCCCAGGCGCGGCAGTTCGGCCGGGGCAGCGTCTCAGCCATCTGGGCGGTAGCGCCGGCGGTTACGGCCGTAGTATTGGCGATTCCGGAAGCCGCGTCGACGGGTACAGGTCCGCTAGCGATGCCGACAGATCCCAGGCCACAGCCGGCAGGCCCGGTTTCGTTGCCGGGCATCTCGGGGAGCGTCGTTTGCGGGCGCAGGGCCGGAGAGGCATCGGTGGTGAGTAGCCCTCGGTGAATGAGCTCGTCCACCAGGCGCTGCCCGTCGGCCAGCAGCGCCTCAAGCGTATTCCCGGATACCTCGCGGCGACCGCACGGACCCCGGCCTCGAAGCCGCAGCCGACCTCCCAGGCGCGCCAGAAGTCACCGGCAGTCGCGTTTAGCGCCAGCCACTTGCCGCGGGACGTGTCCAGGATGACCACCCCGCCGTGGTCTGTGGAATGGTGTCGGATGTGATCCGAGACTCGCAGGTTCATTCGACGCTAACCCCCAGGCGTGGCTCTTGCGGCCCGTGCCGCCAGTCCGTACCGCGCAGCCATGCCTCAGTGGCGATGACCGTGTTGAGCGGTCCGAGCGGCACGCTGACCCCAGCAGCCATCCGATCGACGGCCGCCAGGACCGCTGCGGGCTGGATCACCCCGAGGTCCGCCAGCCGGGAGTCGTGCAGCAGGGTGCGCAGCGCGGGCAGCGCGGCCCGCACCCGGCTGTCGCCGCCTGGCGCAGCCGCGCGTACCCGCTGCTGTGCCGCAGCAGCGTCGACGGGCGGCCGTCGCGGACGAGCGAGCCGAGGTAGGAGGGTGCGGGCAGCAGGATCGCGTCGCCGCCCTCGCCGGTCAGGTGCAGGGTAGAGCCTGACCGCCGGGCGACTGCCAGCCGGGCGAGCGACCGCTCGGCCGCGAGCCAGCCGGGGTGCGGTCCGCGCCGTGATCCCGGCCCGGGCCGATGCCGCCATCGCCGGCCAGCGCCGGCGTACGGAGGGTGTGCTCGGTGCCGGTGACGACGCGCAGGCTCAGGTTTGCTTTTAGGGTGGCGTATCGAATGGCGTAGGGGAGCTCTCCGCGGCGCGAGCCGCTGATGGTAGGCGACCGCCGTGACCGTGCCGCGCACACTCCGCCGCGAGGAGCGCTACCTACGTGTAGTCGAGTCCGCCGCTAAAGTCTGCACTCACCTGACTACCCGCGCACCGCTCCCGCACAGCGTCGAGCAGCGCGTCGCGCAGCAGCACTGCACCGTCCGCGAGCGACATCCTTCCACCTGGTCAGGAGTCGCTCACGCCGCACCCGTACCGAGCCTTGCGTGGCGTGCAGCACCGCGCCGCCTGCACTCGCTAACGCCCGCGTACGGTGAACTTTCTGCCAGTCCGGAAGTACCGACTCGCATGCGATCTCGGCCGCTCGGTGAGCGGTCGATTCCTCGATCATGGGCGGCAGCAAGCGCGGCGGCGTCCCCGGCTACCAGTCTCCTCGCCGCGGCACGAGTAAAAGAGCGGAACTGCTCGGACACGTCGGCGTAGGCGGTTACCGCCCTGCCCTGGATGACGATGTCGCTGTATGCGCCTTTCCAGTCGGCTACCCTCGCTGGATCGCCGTCACATACGGCCGCAGCGAACGCGGCATCGCGTTGCTCGCGGTCTAGCAGGCAATGACCCACGATTAGCAGGCTCACATCACCGTGCCGGTGAGAGCTGCCTAAAACCCAACAAACAACCGGAGCTTCTTTCGCGAATGGGGCATAGCCCCTCACAATGAGGCTGTGTGGCCACCGCGCTGGAGTCGTCGCAAGCACATCGTGATCTGGGTCCCTGCCGTCGGCGCGGCGCTCCTCGGGGGAGTCGGCTGGCTGCTGGGACCGCTGGGGGCCGTCGCAGGCCTCGTGGTCGGTTCGGTCGCGGCCCTCGCCGTCCTGCTGATCATGGTCGGGCGGGCCAGGCCCGATCCGGCCCTCCTGCTGCGGTCGGGGCGTCCCCAGGAGGCGTACCGGCACCTGCAGCCTGAGCTCGCGTTCGTCAGAACGCTGGTCATCAGGCGGCCGATGTTCCGCGAGATACTCGCCAACCGCCTGGAGACGATGGCGCAGGTGCTGCAGGCACTCGACAACGAGCCGAAAGCGCTGGAGACCGTGACCGAGGCGGTGACAATTTACGGCACCCTGAGCGTCAAGGACCCCGACCGGTACGGCCGCCCCCTCGCGCAGGCCCTGCTGCGGCAGGCGGCCATGCTGGCGAACATGGGCCGCCATGGCGAAGCGCTCGCCGCCGCCGAGCCCGCCGTCCGGATCTACCGGCGCCTCGCCGTCAAGGATCGCAGCGCCTATCTTCCGTCGCTGGCGGCAGCGCTGACCCGCCAAGCCGACGAACTTGGCTACCTGGACCGGATCTCCGAAGCGCGCGCCGCCACCGCCGAGGCGGAAATGATCAGCACCGACATGCTCCCGTCAGCCCAGCCGTAGCATCGGGGACGGATCGTGCCGCCCGCCACCCCGGTCAAGTGCGCTCCCCGCACTAACCCGGAAGATCAGAAGATCAAATCCGTCGTATCGAACGGTCCCTGGTCCCACGCCCCGCCGACGCCACCACCACGCACCCCCGGGTCACGTTAAATCGGAACCGAAACAACGCTGGGGCCGCCCGGATCCCTCCGGGCGGCCCCAGCGCTTCGTGCTAACGCGCGCCTAGAGCTGGCTGCCCTAGATCCCGCGCAGTGCCTTGAAGTCCCGGATGTAGTTGTCCGGCGACCCCACGCCGGTCGCGTCGCTGTAGCCTCCATTCGCCCGCAGCCTGCTCTCCAGGTTCACCGTGACGCTCGGGGAGGGCCGGCGACCCGGCGCCAAGCGCGCCCGCCGGGACCCCCGGGAAGGTGACGTTGCGGCCGGTGAAGCCGTCCGCGCCGAGCGTCCGCAGATAGGTCACCAGCGGGAGGGTCTCGTTGTACGGGTCGGTGTAGTTGGACCGGATCTCGTAGAACGTGGCGCCACCGGGGTTGTCGACGACGCTGTGGAACGCGCTCGAGCTCCGGCCGTCCAGCCAGTAGATCGCCGGGTTGGCGAAGCCGAGCGGGAACCCGGCCGCCTGCTGGGCGTCCGCCTCGATGCCCGCGAAGATGGGCGAGGCGACGCTGGTGCCGCCGATCCGGCTGATGTAGAACTTCTCCGGACCGGGCACGCCCTTCTTGTTGTCCGGGCCGAAGAGGGTCTCGCCCACCGCGACGCCGGTCGACGGGTCGGCCAGGGCCGACACGTCCGGGGTCACCCGCATCGGGCTGCTGGCCCTGGTCAGGCTCTCGTTGTAGGCCAGCGTGAGGGTGCCGTAGGCGGTGGTCCCGGTGTCGAAGGTGATCGGCGTGCTGGTGACCTCGGTCTCGGCCAGCCTCGTCGGCACCACGTGCTTCTGGTACCAGGGCTGGGCGTAGGTGGTGGACACGCCGCCGCCGCTCGAGCCGTCGTAGAGGCCGTTCACGACCTCGTCACGGGTGTCCGTGGCGGCGAAGGTCCAGCTGCTCTTCCCCTTGGAGCTGACCGTCAGCGGGTTGATGAAGGTGCCCCAGGAGGTCTCGCCCTCGTAGTTCTGGTTCTTGCCGATCGCGAGGCTGGTGCCGCCGACCGAGGTTACCCACGGGCTCGAGTCCGGGTAGTCGACCTCGACCTGGTCAGTCGGGTCCTCGTAGTTCGGGTCCTCGTAGCCGTTGTCGCCGGCCGAGAAGAAGAACCCGATGCCCTCGGCCGCGCCGGCCTCGAACAGCTGGTCATAGACCGACACCATCGACGACGTGTCGAACGGCTCGCCCCACGAGTCGGTCACGATGGACGCCGCGTGGGTGTTCACCACGTACGCGACCGCGTTGCCGAGGCCCTGGTCGGTGCAGTCGGACGCGCCGACGTAGGTGACGTTCGCGTTCGGCGCCATGCCGTGCACGGACTCGACGTCCAGCGTCGACTCTCCGTACCAGCCGGAGGCGCCGCACTCGGCCGCCGACGTGTCGTCGTAGGTGGTCGCCCCGGGGTGCTGGACCACCTTGAACTGGCCCCTGGCGAACGCCTTGTCAAGCGCCGGGTTGCCGCCGGGCTGGCGGGCCGACCACTGCGCGTACTCGCTGGCGTCCGACCCCAGGGTCGATGGGGTGTAGGCGTCGATGATCGCGACCGTCGCGCCCTGGCCGGTCTCGCCGGACTTGCCCACGTTGTACGCGCCGCGCACCTGGCCCGGGGTGTAGCCGGTGTTGGTCCAGGGCTGGGCCTGGCCGTTCACGGTCGGGATCTTCGTCTTGGTGCCCGCCACCGTGCCGTACGGCCCGGCCGCGACCTTCTGGCCGTAGTAGGCCGAGGACCACGGCGCGACGAAGTAGTTCTGCGGTGGCGGCGGCAGGGCCTCGCCCGGCGTCGCCTGGTGCTTGGCGCTGTCGAGGCCGGTCACCGTCAGCACGTCGCCGTGGATGGAGGCGGGCACCGAGGCGGCCTCCTCCGGCGCCCAGAACCTCTGCGCGTGCTTCTTGGCTCCGACCTGGTAACTGCCGAACTTCACCCCGAACGCGTGCGCGATCGCGCTGGCCGTGCCGGTCACCTGAACGTAGGCGCCGAAGCCGGCGGTCACGGCGCCGACCTGCAGCGCGTTGCTGGCGGCCCAGGCCTCGACCGACTGCGCCTCCGCCGCCGTCGGCGCGTACAGCGCCTGCGCCTGCGCCGCCGTCAGGTAGCGGTGGTACTGCGCGGTGCCGGGGGTGGAGACCGCCTGGGCGAAGGCGGTCAGGGCGGCCGTGCCCCGGTCGGCCAGGTAGACGTTAGCGGTGATGCTGGCCGGCAGGGCCGGCGCGGCCTTCTGCAGGGCCTTCCCGGTCGCGAGCCCGGTCTGGGTCCCGGCCAGCGCCACCCGCGCGGTGTTCGGGCTGACCGAGGCCGAGGCGGTAGCGGACGCCGCGATGCCACCGCCGACCGCGAGCAAGGAGGCAACCCCCGCCGCGCCGTAGACGCGCAATCTCCTCAAATTCTTTTTCACAAGCAAATGCCTCTCACGTGTCGATGGTGATTCCCGGGCTGACAGTAACTTTCTCGTGCGGTTGTTAGCGAAGGCAATAGCTTGCCGTTAAAGACAAAGTAAAAAGAACAGTCAGAACCGCCCAGTGACACCATCGAGACACACCAGTCACACCAGTAACTCTGATCATGTTAGACATCAGCTACCCCGCAGATCTCAGCTGAGTGCCACGAAATCCGAAATTACGGGAACCTGTTTCGAAGTTTCGCCCACCGGCCGGAACTTCTGCCGCCCACCGCACCGACACGCCACGACCACCGGCACCGGCCAGACGACACCCCACCGTGTTAGGTTCTGGCCGTATCAGCAATGCCGCTGACCTGGGGGATGTCATGAATTCAGCAATCTCGTAGGCCAGCTCCTGGCCGTCCAACTAAATGTGGAGGAAGACCAGCGACCTCCGCTGGCGCGGTGCCCTGACTCAGCAGTATGCCGTCCGTTTGGCCGAGATCGACTAAAGGCGCCCGCTCAGTAATCACACCGAATCAGAAGTGCCAGCGGCTCCAGCACAACGCCCCGGCGCTCGACGTTCTCCTGGTGGCGGGTGGGCGTTGTGAGGCGGCCGTGGTTGATGCCGACGCCCCGGCGTGGTCCGGAGGCGTGATTGTGTGCCGTTGGGGGCCGCGTTTTCCGGCTGCGGACGGCAGCGTGTTCCGCTGGGGGCAGCCCGCGACCCGAAGTTCCCACGATGACCCCAAAATCCATCCGGCCTGTTGTCCGTGGTGCCGGTGAGGACGATGTGTCGATGTCGGGCCCGCCGGCCCGAGGTCCGGCCGATTGCGGAGGCGGCCGCCGCCGCCGCCCCCGAACGCCCCTGTCGCCGACGCCGCCGCTGCCAAACGCCCCCGCGCCCCGCCGCAGCCCAGGGCCGTCAGACGGCGTCCAGGATCTCGGCGTCGGTGCCGCCTTCCTCGCCGAGGATCGAGCCGATCTGCGCGACCGCCTCCGGGCGTCGCGCCCGCAGCCAGAACAGGACCCCGACGCCGACCGCCAGCCACACCAGCGACAGCCACGGGGTCCAGGCGAGGATGCCGGTCGGGGTCGGGTGGACCGACCCGTACAGGGCCGCCCCGAAGACGACCGCGCCGATCAGCGGCACCAGGACGTGGACCAGCGGGTTCCACCGGCGCGAGTCGCGGGTGCGGTAGAAGAACACGATGCCGCCGATGCACAGCATGATGTAGACGACGATGATGACCAGGGTGCCGGTCGTGGCCCAGAAGTAGTAGTTGCTGAACGGCTGGCCGAACGCGCTGTCGGAGAACGGGTACCCGACCAGCAGCGCCATCACCGTCGCGAGGACGGCCACGCAGATCGTCGCGTTGACCGGCGTCTTGAACCGGGGCGACGTGCGGCCGAGCGCCTTCGGCAGGACACCCTCGCGGCCCATCGCGAACAGCGTCCGCGACGCGGCGGTCGCGCAGGCCACGCAGACGATGAAGGCCGACAGCATGCCGCCGATCTCGACCAGCGTGCCCAGCCAGGAGCCGACGAACGTGATCGCGGTGGTCTTCAGGGCGATCGGGTCGGCGGCGAACTTCGCCCCGTTGTTGACGCCGTAGCCGATCGTGATCGAGTAGGTCGTCCACAGGTAGAAGACGACGGCGAACAGCGTGGCCGCGATCACCGCGATCGGGATGTAGCGGCGCGGGTTGGAGGTCTCCTCGCCGAAGTCGGCCGCCGTCTCGAAGCCGATGTAGGAGGTGACCCCCAGGATGATCCCGTAGAAGACGCCGCTGAAGCCGCCCCGCAGCGAGTGCCCGAAGCTGAACGCCGACAGCGCCTGCCCGTGGCTGCCGCCCTTGGCCGTCGTCACCAGGTCGACGATCAGGATGATCACGACCGTGACGATGCCGACGTACAGCTGCACCCGGGTGGTGACCCTGATCTTGATGACCGACAAGAACAGGAACAGCGCCATCCCGATGAAGAAGAACAGGATCCACAGCTTCGGGTTGAGGCCGAGCAGGTCGGCCGCCAGATAGCCGACCCCGGACATCGTCATCGGGACGAAGCAGATCATGCCGAAGAAGTACAGCCAGCCGGCCATGAAGCCGGCCCCCTTGCCGAGGCTGCGGCTGGCGTAGGTGTAGGCGTAGCCGGCCGACGCCATCCGTCGGGTGAACCCGATGACCACAAAGGCGAGCGCGAGGCAGGCGATGCCGCCGAGCAGGAATGCCAACGGCGTCGAGCCGCCGCTGGTGGCGGCCACCCCGGAGACGTTCAGCAGCATTGCCATGCCCGGGGCGAGCACGGACACGGAGATCGCGATGGCGTCGGGGAGCCGCAGGGTGCCGCGCGCGAGCGCGTCGGCGCGCGCGACGCCCGGGCCAGAACTGATCTGGGCCATGAAGGTGTTCCTTTCAGCCGTGTCGGCTGCTATTCGGGCATGAGGACGGTCTGGTCGTCCAGGACGTAGTCGAAGGCAAGCGGGACGCAGTCGCGCTCGTTCAGCCACGCCAGGAAGGCCTGGTGCACGGGATGGTCGCGGTAGGCGGCCATCGTGTCGAAATCGGCGAATTCGGTGTAGAGCAGGTGCGAGTACCCGCGGGTGCGGGCCCCGGTGATGTCGGTGCCCAGCCGGCACTTGGTCATCAGGCCGATCTCCCGCGGCCACGACGCCACCATCGCGCGGAGCCGATCCTCGTCCGAGGCGCTGAGCTCGGTGGGAAAGCTGAACAGGACAATGTGCTGCAGGGTCATCGGGAATCCTCAGTAGAACTCGAAGTACTCGCGCATCTCCCAGTCGCTGACGTCCTGCCCCTCCGGCGGCGGGTTGTCGGCGATGGCGGCCTCGTAGCGGGCGAGCTCGGCCCGCTTCATCTGGATGAGGTAGTCGACCACGCCGTCGCCGAACGCCTTGCGGTAGAAGGTGTCCTCCACCAGCGCGCCGACCGCCTCGCGGAGCGACGTCGGCAGCATGGTCGCCTCGGTCGCGTACGGGTCGGCCTCGACCGGCGCCGGCGGCTCGAGCTTCCGGCGGATGCCGTCGAGGCCGGCCGCGATGTTGGCCGCCATGTAGAGGTAGGGGTTCGCGGCCGGCTCGCCGATGCGGTTCTCGACGTGACTGTTGGAGTCGCCGGCCGCGCCCTGGACCCGCACCAGCGCGCCGCGGTTCTCGACCGCCCAGCAGACCCGGTCGGGGGCGAAGGAGTACGGCCGGTAGCGCTTGTAGCCGTTGACGGTGGGCGAGGCGAACAGCGTCATCGGCAGCGCGTGCTCGAGCAGCCCGGCCACGAACTGGCGCCCGACGGGCGACAGCGTCGAGTCATCGCTGGCGAACGCGTTGCGCCCGTCGGCGCGGGAGATCAGCGACTCGTGCAGGTGCCACCCGGAGGAGAAGAAGTTCGGCAGCGCCGGCCGGCACATGAACGTCGCCAGCAGCCCGCGGCGCTGGCACATCTGCTTGACCGCGGAGCGGAACAGCACCACCGCGTCGGCCGCCGCCAGCCCGCCGATCGGGCTGAAGCTGAACTCCATCTGGCCCGGGCCCCACTCGTCCTCCATGGACCTCGGCGGCAGGCCGACCGCGTTCAGGCCGTCGCGGATGGCCTCCAGCGTTCCTGAGACGCTGTCCAGCCGTACCTCGGACAGGTACTGGTAGCCGCGCTGGAAGACGCTGACGGCCGGCGGGGCCGGGGTGAACCCGGCGTTCTCCGGCTCGATCCGGTCGGAGTCAACCTTGACGATGTAGTACTCGATCTCGATGCCGGCCAGGAAGTCGTACCCGACGTCGGCCAGCGAGGACAGCGCCCGCCGCATCAGCCCGCGGCCGTCAAGCGGCATCGGCGCGCCGCTGGAGAAGTAGACGTCGCACAGCATCCAGCCGGTCCGGTCGGCCCACGGGAGAACCCGGAACGTGCTCGGGTCCGGCACCAGGACCACGTCGGGGAAGCCGGTCAGCTCGTCGATCCCGAAGCCGCCGCCGGCCGCGAAGGCGGGCACGAACACCTGGTTGCCGCTGTCGAGGCTGTAGATCGCGCCGGAGAAGTCCAGGCCGTTCGACATGGCGGCGATCGCCACCTCGGCCGAGAGCGACTTGCTGCGGGGCACGCCGTGCTGGTCGACGACGACCAGCCGGACGGTGCTCAGGCCGAGCTCGCCGATGCGCGCGGCGACCTCGTCCGCCGCCGCCTGCTGCTCGGCGCTGTACAAGCCATGCCGGGCGACGAAGCCATGCTGGCCGACGCCGCTGATTCCGTGCGAGGGGTTGGTGGTGCTCACGGGGTTGAGCCTCCGGTCATCATCATCAGGTGCGGGACGAGTCGCGCTGCTGGATCATGTCCTCGAGCAACGCGGCGGTGAAGTTGTCTGGGTCGATGTCGGCGATGGACAGGAACGTCTCGGTCCGCTGCACGCCGGTGATCTGGAAGATCTTGGCCAGCAGGAGCTGACGCAGATGGGTGTGGTCGCGGACCCGCAGCCGCACCAGCAGGTCGAGGCTGCCGGTCACGACGCTCATCGTCTCGGCCTCCGGCAGGGCCTGAATCTGGCGGATGATCTCGGTCAGGTCCATCCCCGCGGCGGCCGTCACCGCCAGGTACACCACCACCGGCAGGCCGAGCGCCGCCCAGTCAATGTCCGCCCGGTACCCGCGGATCACCCCGCTGCGCTCGAGCCGGGCGAGCCGGTCCGCGACCGCCGGCGGCGACATCTCGATCTGCCGGGCCAGGGCCCGCTGCGACTGCCGCGAGTCGGCCGCCAGCGCGCGCAGCAGCGCCAGGTCGAAGTCGTCCACCTCCACCTCGGGCCTCGGCGGCGGTGCCACCTCAGCCAGCTTGGCCAACGGCGCAGGATTGATTGTCATTTGGAAGCTGGCCTATCGTCGCAGCGATTTGGATGAGCTATGATGGAACGCGTGGGATTGTTGATTGTAAGATGTGTTAGTGAGGATTCTTACAATTGCAAGATCCACATGTCAAGGGTCAACTTCCGCCTAGGGAGGAGTCGGGTCGATGACCGCAGTGACGCAGCAGGGCCTTGATCGGGGCGACGAGAAGCAAGGCGCCGGACACCGGGACTGGGACGAGCGGCTCGCGCGCCGCACCCACGCGCTCGGCGGCTCGGAGATCACGGCGATCCTCTCGCTGGCCGGCGCGACCGATGTCATCACGTTCTCGGGCGGGTTCCCCGAGCCGGCCACGTTCCAGACCGGCACCCTGGCCGACATCGCCGCCCGGCTGATCGCCGACGAGCCGGGAGTGGCGCTGCAGTACTCGGCCACCGAGGGCCTGGCCGGCCTCCGCGACTACGTCTCCGGGCGGCTGGCGGCCGCCGACGGCAGGACCCCCGGCGCGGGCGAGCTGATGATCACCAGCGGCGGCATCGACTGCATGGAACTGCTGGCCAAGAGCTACCTCGATCCGGGCGACGTCGTCGTCGTCGAGGCGCCGACCTACCTGGGCGGGCTGATGGCGTTCCGCGGCTACGAGGCCGACGTGCGCGGCGTGCCGCTCGACGACGCCGGGATGCGGGTCGACGTCCTTGGAGACCTGCTGGCCGGGGGCCTCCGACCGAAGATCGTCTACACGATCCCCGACTACCAGAACCCGACCGGCCTGTCGATGAGCGCGGAGCGCCGGCAGGGGCTGGTCGACCTGGCCCGCCGCTACGGCTTCCTGATCCTCGAGGACGTGGCCTACCGCGAGCTCGGCTTCGGCGCCGCCGAGCAACGACGCCGCCGCGCCGCCGAGCATGTGGTCGCTCGCGCCCGAGGTCGTGCTGCAGGCGGGCACGTTCTCCAAGATCTTCTCGCCCGGATTCCGGATGGGCTGGGCCGCCGGGCCGGCCGACGTCGTCGGCCGGCTCGTCATCGCCAAGCAGAACTCCGACCAGTGCGCGGGCGCGCTCGGCCAGCGGATGCTCGAGGAGTACGGCCGGGGCGGTCACATGGACCGTCAGATCGCCGAGTCCCGGGTGCTGTACGGGCGGCGAGCGCGCCTGACGACGGAGGCGCTGGCCGCCCACATGCCCGACGGCGCCACCTGGACGACGCCGGCCGGAGGATTCTACGTGTGGCTCACCTGCCCGGACGGCGTCGACACGGTCGCGCTGTCGGCCGCCGCCCGGGCCGAGAAGGTCGCCTACGTGCCCGGACGGCCGTTCTACCTGGCCGACGCGGGAGTCGGGGCCAACCAGATCCGGCTCGCCTACAGCCGGGTCGCCGACGACCTCATCGACGAAGGCATCCGCCGGATCGCCGACGTGGTGAAAAGCGCACTGTAATTGCCGCAGCACGGTAAATTTTTTCAACAAGCAGCACGGAGGACACATGAGCGACGCCCCGCACCAGTCGCCGGCCGACGAGGACGGTTCGCTGGGCGATGCCGCCAGCCACTTCACCACCGAGGGCGGCACCCCGGCCGGCCCCGGCCGGTACGTCAACGTGGACGCGCTGACCCCGGTCGAGTTCCTGCCCGGACTCGGCTTCCGGCCGGTGCTCGGCCACAACGCCATGACCAACTTCGTCAGCTTCGAGCCCGGCGCGATCGCGCCCCGCCACGTCCACGAGGAGGAGCAGATCGTCGTCGTCATCGAGGGCGAGTTCACCTTCGATCTCGACGGTGACATCCGCACGATGCGCAAGGGCGACGTCGCCGTCGTTCCGTCCTGGGTGCCGCACGGCGCCTGGACCACCGACACCCACTGCCTCGAGATCGACGTG
The DNA here is from genome assembly GCA_963838825.1 of uncultured Actinomycetota bacterium. Classification (GTDB taxonomy): domain Bacteria; phylum Actinomycetota; class Actinomycetes; order Streptosporangiales; family Streptosporangiaceae; genus Trebonia. The sequence goes on along the minus strand of CAWISQ010000007.1, from coordinate 52,350 downwards.
TTCGCGCCGCCCCGCAGCAGCCTCCTCAAGCTGGCCGAAGCGCAGGCGGCCGACACCGCGGCGGCCACCGAAGACGCCAGACCCAGACGCCAACGCAGGTGAGGACTAGGTGGACCTCGGGCTGACCGGCCGCCGGGCGGTCGTCACCGGCGGCTCCAAGGGGCTCGGGAAGGCCATCGCCGCCGAGCTGCTGGCCGAAGGCGCCGCCGTCGCGATCTGCTCCCGCCACGCCGGCGAACTAGAGCAGACCGCAGCCGAACTGCGCGCAACGGCCGCCCAAGGGCAGCAACTACTGGCGCTGCCGTGCGACGTGACCGACCCGGCCCAGGTGACCGACTTCATCGCCGCCGCCACCGCGGCCCTGGGCGGCCTCGACATCCTGGTCAACAACGCGGGCGGGGCCCGGCCGGGCCGGTTCGCGGCGCTGACCGACGACGACTGGCACGACGACATCGAGGTGAAGCTGTTCTCGCAGATCCGCTGCATCCGCGCCGCCCTGCCGCAGCTGCGGTCAAGCGCCGCGCCCCGGGTCATCAACATCAACGCCCTGTACGCCCGCTACCCGGACCCGGCCTTCCTGGCCTCGTCGGTCAACCGCGCATCCTGCCTGAGCCTGTCCAAGGCGCTGTCGATCGAGCTGGGGGCCGAGGGGATCCTCGTCAACAGCGTCAACATCGGCTTCGTCGAGACCCCGCAATGGCAGAACATCCACCACCAGCGCGCCCCCGAGATGCCCGCCGACGAGTTCTTCGGCCAGCTCGCGAAGGCGGAGGTTCCGCTCGGCCGGTTCGGGCGGTCCGACGAGGTCGCCGGGCTGGTCGCGTTCCTGGCCAGCGACCGGGCCAGCTACATCGCCGGCGCGTCGATTGACGTCGGCGGCGGCATGGGCAAGTCACTTTAGGAGAGCTAATCCTTCATGTGCCGTCTGCTTGGCTATAGCTCGCGTGATGCCGCGTCCGTCGCCGAACTCCTGGGCACGGAGAGCTTCCGCGCCTTCACCAGCCTGTCCGACCTGCACGGGGACGGCTGGGGAATGGCCTGGTACGCGGGCTCAAGGCCCGCCGTGTGGAAATCGCCCGGCCAGGCCGGCCGCGAGCCGGAATACGACAAGGTCGCCTGGCAGCCGCTGGGCGACCTCGGCCTGCTGCACCTGCGCTGGGCCACCCCCGGCCTGCCCGTCAGCGACGTCAACACCCACCCGTTCCAGTACGGCGACTACACGTTCGCCCACAACGGCGCCATCCACCCGCAGGAACGGCTGGGCGAGCTGCTGCCGCCCGAGTGGGAGCGGCGGCTGGCCGGCACCACCGACAGCGAACGGTACTTCCTGCACCTGATGTGGCGGCTGGCCGAGCGCGACGGCGACATGGTCGCGGCGATCGCCGACACCACCGCCGCCATCTCCCAGCGCTTCACGACCGGCAGCCTCAACGCGATCCTGCTGTCGCCCGACACGCTGTACGCGATCTCGTTCTACGACCGGTCCATGGTCCCGGCCGACCGGCTCAGGGAGCACGGGCACGGCGAGGACCCGGACGAGGTCGCCGCCTACTTCGACCTGGCCTACCAGGTCACCGACGACGCCGTGCTAGTGGCGAGCTCCGGCTGGCCGATGCCCGGCTGGACCCCGCTGCCGGCGTCGCACGTGCTCGTCACCGACCGGCGCACGCTGGCCACGTCCGTCCGGCCGATCGGCTAGGCCTGCCAGACCCGGCTGACCGCGCAGTCCGCCCGGTCGGCCACGGCGCCGAGGTAGTCGGCCACGCCGGCGCCCACCCCGGCCAGCGTCCCTCGTCCGCCGCTGCCGGCTGAGGCCGAAGTTACGGGGCCCCCTCAAGCCCGTATAAAAATCGAATGCCGCTCCGGCACGTCATCCAGCATCGCACACCAGTACGGCTAGACTCACTAACAACAACGCACCCTGACCCCCAACTCAGGCGGGCCGCCGCGGTGCACGAACACCGACGACGGCCCTAGACAATCCAGCCGCAAGACCGGAGGACGTCATGACGACAAGTCTCTCAAACCACGCCCCATCCCCGCTCCCGGTCGACTGCGTCGACGAATACGCAGCCGAATACGCAGCCGACGGCTTCGGGGCGGCCCCGCACGACGGCGACGATCCCGCCGAGGCGCGACTACGAGGCCTTACCCGCCAGCAGCTCGCCGACCGGCTGGCCTGGCTGTCCTGGTACCAGCCAGGCATCTTCACCGCAGTGATGGACTACGGCCAGTTCAGCGACGACCTCGCCGCCGACACCGATCCCACCACCCCGGCGCCCGCCAGCATCTAGCCGGAGACTACGCAGGCCTCGCAGCGCCCCGCGGCCCCCGGCGGGCGCTGCGGCATACGGTCGCCCGGCGCGTGAACGCCGGATTCCCGGGTAACGAGGGAGAGCTCTGCCACGGTTACGCCGAAGGGATGCACGATGAGGATCAAGCCTGGCCGGTCGTATCCGCTCGGAGCTACGTATGACGGTTCCGGCACCAACTTCTCGCTGTTCTCGGAGGTAGCGCAGCGGGTCGAGCTGGCGCTGATCGCGGACGACGGCTCGCAGCAGTGCGTCGACCTGACCGAGTTGGACGGCTTCGTGTGGCACGGCTACCTGCCCGGAGTCGGCCCCGGCCAGCGCTACGGCTTCCGCGTCCACGGCCCCTACGACCCCGACCAGGGCCAGCGCTGCAATCCGTCCAAGCTCCTGCTTGACCCGTACGCCAAGGCGATCGACGGCCAGATCGACGGCGACGAGTCCCTGTTCGGCTACCGCTTCGACGACCACGACGAACAGAACGACACTATGGACAGCCTCGGCCACACCATGGTTTCCGTGGTGACCGACACGACCTTCGACTGGGGCGACGACCGCGCCCCCGACTTGGCCTACCACCACACCGTCATTTACGAGGCGCACGTCAAGGGCCTCACCCAGCAGCACCCGGGCGTGCCCGAGGAGATCCGCGGTACCTACGCCGCCATCGGCCATCCGGCCATCGTCGATTACCTGAAGTGGCTCGGGGTCACCGCCATCGAGCTCATGCCGGTGCACCAGTTCGTCCAGGACCCGCACCTGATCGAGCGCGGCCTGTCGAACTACTGGGGCTACAACACCATCGGCTTCTTCGCCCCGCACAACGCCTACTCCTCCTCCGGCAGCCGCGGCCAGCAGGTGACCGAGTTCAAGGCGATGGTCAAGTCGCTGCACGCGGCCGGCATCGAGGTCATCCTCGATGTGGTCTACAACCACACCGCCGAGGGCAACGAACTAGGCCCGACGCTCTCGTTCAAGGGCATCGACAACGCCTCCTACTACCGGCTCGTCGACGATGATCCCGCGCACTACTTCGACACCACCGGCACCGGCAACAGCCTGCTGATGCGCCACCCGCACGTCCTCCAGCTGATCATGGACTCGCTGCGCTACTGGGTCGAGGACATGCACGTCGACGGGTTCCGATTCGACCTCGCCGCCACCCTCGCCCGCCAGTTCCACGAGGTCGACAAGCTGTCGGTGTTCTTCGACCTGGTCCAGCAGGACCCGGTGATCAGCCAGGTCAAGCTCATCGCCGAGCCCTGGGACATCGGCGAGGGCGGCTACCAGGTCGGCAACTTCCCGCCCCTGTGGACCGAATGGAACGGCCGCTACCGCGACACCATCCGCGACTTCTGGCGCGGCGCCGAAGCCACCCTGCCCGAGTTCGCCTCCCGGCTGGCCGGCTCGGCCGACCTCTACCAGAGCGACCGCCGCCGTCCCCTCGCGAGCATCAACTTCATCACCGCCCACGACGGCTTCACCCTCCGCGACCTCGTCTCCTACAACGACAAGCACAACGACGCCAACGGCGAGGACGGCCAGGACGGCTCCGACGACAACCAGTCCTGGAACTGCGGCGCAGAAGGCGAGACCGAAGACCCGCAGATCCTCGCGCTCCGCGCCCGCCAGCAGCGCAACCTGCTGACCACCCTGCTGCTCTCCCAGGGCGTGCCGATGATCGCGCACGGCGACGAACTCGGCCGTACCCAGCACGGCAACAACAACGTCTACTGCCAGGACAACGAGCTGTCCTGGGTCGACTGGCACCTCGACCAGCCCCGGCAGGAACTCCTCGACTTCACCCGGCGGCTGGTGCAGCTGCGCCGCGACCACCCGGTGCTGCGCCGCCGACGCTTCTTCCGCGGCGACGCCCCGGACGGCGGCGTCGGCGACCTGGCCTGGTTCCTGCCGGACGGCAACCGGATGCAAGACAGCGACTGGCACTGGGACGAGGCCCGCACGGTCGCCGTGTTCCTCAACGGCCAGGCCATCACCGAGCCGGATCAAGAAGGCGACCCGGTCACCGACGACTCGTTCCTGATCCTGTTCAACGGCCACCACGAGCCGGTCGAGTTCCGTCTCCCCGGCACCGCCATCGGCGAGAAGTGGCACGTCGCCGTCGACACCTTCCAAGACGGGGAGACCAGACCCGACCTGCACGCCGAAGACAGCGTCCACATCGAGCCCCGCAGCACCCTCGTCCTCATCCGCCAGTGAGAAAGCTGAAGATCAACACCGTTATCTCGAACGGTCCGCGGCTCCGCCCAGCCGGCACCATGACCCTCGCCCCGGCGTCGGCCAGTCGGCCCCGTTGGCAACCTCTAGACCTCTGCGCAGGCCGCCGGGCCGTACGCCGCGAAGGCGTTTCCCATTCGTTAATGATGTCGTTGGTCGTCGGACGCCTTGCGGCAGTCTAGAATTCTGTTACTGTCTCGGTAGGCGAGGCTCTTGGGCGAACGCGGGCCGCTGATCTGACCACGTCGTCGGGAGCTACCAAGGTCAGGGCAGGTTTCCCGGATTGCGGGACCCCGAAGTGGCCGTCCGCCTTGTTCGCGGGTTGTGGCGCTGGCGCCCAACCTGTGCTGTATCTGTAAGTTTGGCGTCCGGTCCCCCGGCGCGGAGGGGAACGATTGAAATCTGACGACGGTTCTTATGGGGAAGTTGTTTCGATATCTTGTTCGCTTTATCTCTGCTTCGGTGACGATGGGCCGCTCGATGCCTTAGGCATCTCTCCTTTGCCGCATCCCCGACTCACCGGCTCGCTCTCGAAAGAGTTCACCCATGCTCAGCACCGTCGCCGTACCTCCCCTGCGCCCGATCGCGTCCGTCCACCCCGACACTGCGGCTGACCTGCAAGCACTGCACGACCGGCTGGTCACGGCCGGGCTCTCGACCTGGCTGGTCCGCCATAAGCGGGGGGTAGCCGTCGCTATCGCCAGCTCAGACCACGACGCTGCCACGGGCGACGCCGTGTTCGCGCGCGTGCTGGCCGATCTGCGTGGCGACGGCTTCGACTGGGCGGAGGCCGCACCCGGCATCGTCCGCGTCGGACGAAGCGGCGACACCAGCAGATGGGTGGAGCTAGAGCACTGGAATGTCGGCCCGCACACCGTGACCTGCGCGCGCGCCAACGCGCTGACCCGTGAGCAGTTCGACGTGGCCGACGTGGAGCCGGTCACGGTGGAGCTGTTCGGCCGTCCGTGGCACACGCTGGCCGGGATGTTCGACGCGCACGCTGATGACGTCGGCCACGACATCGACGTGGTGTTCTCCTGGGTAGACGGGACCGATCCGGCGTTCCTGTCCAGCCGGGCCGGCTGGCTGGGCCGGGCCCGGCTGGGCGATCGGCGACGACGCCGATGCGCGGACCCGCCAGATCGACGAACTGCGCTACGCCTTGCGCTCGGTGGACCAGAACGCGCCCTGGGTGCGGCGGATCTTCATCGCCACCGATACGCGGCTACCGGGCTGGCTGATAGCCGATCACCCGAAGATCACCGTCGTGCGCGCGTCCGAGCACTTCTCCGACCCGGCCGCGCTGCCGACGTTCAACTCGCACGCGGTGGAAAGCCAGTTGCACCACATCGACGGACTGGCCGAGCACTTCCTGTACTGCAACGACGATATGTTCTTCGGCCGCCCGGTCGCGCCGTCGGTGTTTTTCACTCCGGCCGGCATCAGCCGGTTCATCGAATCGCCGATCAGGATCGGCGGCGGGCCGGTCGGCCCCGGCCGCAGCGGTCACGAAAACGCCGCCCGCAACAACCGCCGCCTGCTGGCCGAGCGGTTCGGGTACCTGATCACGCGTCACCTGGCGCATTCACCCGCCCCGCTGCGGCGCAGCGTGCTGGCCGAACTGGAGGGCGCGTTCCCGGACGAGTTCGCCGCCACCCAGGCCAGCCGGTTCCGGTCGGCAACCGACATCTCGGTTACGAACTCGCTCTACCACTACTACGCGCTGCTGACCGGCCGAGCGGTCCCGCACGAGTCCGCCCGCGCCTGCTACATCGACACGACCAGCCACGACGGGCTGCGGTCGCTGGACGGTCTGTCGGCCCGGCGCGACGCGGACTTCTTCTGCCTCAACGACGGCAGCGAACCGGAAGTCGACGAAACCCACCGCGCCGCGACCGTGTCGAGCTTCCTGGCCGGCTATTTCCCTGACCCGGCGCCGTGGGAGCTGGAGTGGGCCGCGCGGTGCGGCCAGCCGGATGATGTGACGCGCCGCGCGGCGTAGGCACGTGTTCAGCGCCGGTCGCGGCTGCCGGAGACCGCACGGTCGAGCTGGCGCGGAATCCCGCGCCGCATCCGGGATGACGATCCCGGCCCGGTCAAGCCGCGCCCGCGCCTGCTGCGCGGTGACCGCCTCGCCGACGGTCGGGCCGCTCTCGACCGGCACGACGGAGTGCATCACCGTCTCCGGGTAGACCTGCACCAGGCTGAACGCCTGCGCGGCGTCCTGGCCGCGGGTGCCGGCCTGCTCGAACGCCAGGTCCTGGGTGTAGCAGGTCGACGAGGCGACCGAGACCGGTATCCCGGCGAAGGTGCCGAACGACGAGTAGTGCAGGTGACCAGCCAGGATGGCACGCACGTCGGTGCCTTCGAGCACGTCGGCCAGCCGATGCTGGTCGACGAGTTCGACCGCGACGGCGAGGTCGGCCACGGTCGGCAACGGCGGGTGATGCATGGCGAGAATGGTCCCGCACGGCGCGGGAACGTCAAGCACCCGGGCCAGCCACGCCAACTGCGCATCGCTCACCTCGCCGTGGTGATGGCCGGGCACGCTCGTGTCCAGCGCCACGATCCGCAGGCCGTTCACCAGGAACACCTGGTCCAGCGGCACCCCGGACGGGGGCTCGCCCAGCAGGTGCTGCCGCATCGCCCCGCGGTCGTCGTGGTTTCCCATGACCCAGACGACCTCGCACCCGAGCCGTGCCGCGAACGGCTCGACCATGGCCCGCAGCTTGCGATAGGCAGCCGGCTCACCCGTATCGACGAGGTCGCCGGTGAACACCAGCGCCGACGGGATGATGCGGGCCGCCTCGATGCGATCAAGGAGCCGCCGCAATCGGGCATCAGCGTCGACCGCGCCGTACAGCCGCTCCTCGCCGGCGATCAGGTGAGCGTCGGAAAGGTGGAGCAGGACATGATCCGGCCGCGGATACTCCGCAACCCTCAGTGTCGGCACCGGACGGTGACCTCCTCGGCGCGCTGCGCCGTTCGTCGCCAGGCAGAAAGTGTGCGGCCACCAAGCTACCCGTACGACGTGCCCCGGCCCGCTACCCGTACGGCGTGCCCGGCCCCCGTCACAGATCGGCCCGTCCGCCGGCCTGCCCGCAGCCAGATTGGGCTAGACCAATGATCTAGACCAATTTTCCGCGTATTTCTCGCGGCAAGAACGCCATATACCCGCCTGATTGGAAAAAATGAAAGAAATTCACGTCACCTGACGACCTCAACGCCGCGCGATCGCGCCGCAGCATGGGTACACGGCCAGTCGCACAGCACGGTCGACGTAACCGGAAGAGGTCCTCACCATGTGCACGAACGCAGAGCAAGCGGCACTGTTGCAGCGGGAGTGGAAGACCGACCCCCGCTGGGCGGGAATCGCGCGCGACTACACCGCCCACGACGTCATCCGGCTGCGCGGCTCCGTCGCGGCAGAGTGCAGCCTCGCCCACGGCGGCGCCCGTCGGCTGTGGGACCTCCTGCACCGCCAGGACGAGATGACCGCCCTCGGCGCGCTCATCGGCGACGATGCCGCCGAGGCGGCCCGGGCCGGGTCGCGGTCCATCTACCTGCCCGGCTGGCAGGCGGCCGGGGTGGCGAATGCATTCGCGCTGATGACGGACATGATCAAGGCGGGCGCGGCGGGCGTGCGCTATGAGGACCAGCTGCCGGGCGGGAAGGTCGGGAAGGTCCTCGTCCCGACCGGACAGCACATCGAGTCGCTGACCGCAGCCCGGCTCGCGGCCGACGTGCTCGGCGTCCCCGCGCTGATCATCGCCCGGTCCGGCGCGCGCACGGCGTCCCTGCTGACGTCGGACGTCGATGACCGAGACCACGAGTTCCTGACCGGCGAGCGGACCGCGGAAGGGTTCCACCGCACCGAGCCGGGCCTGTACGCGCACGTCACCCGCGCGCTCGCGTTCGCGCCGTACGCCGACATGCTGTGGCTGGAGACCCCCGCGCCCGACCTGGCGGTGGCCCGCGCGTTCGCCGACATCATCCGCTCTCAGTTCCCGGACAAGCTGCTCGCGTACAGCTGCCCCCGGCCGCGCACCGGGTGGGCGCACCCGGCCGACGCGTCAGCCGCGAGGTTCCGGCGGGAACTCGCCGCGATGGGCTACCACTGCCACTCCGCGATCCCCGGCGGCACCCCAGAATCGACCGCAGAACGGGCCGACCGGCACCAGCGCGACCCAGCGCCGGCCTACGCCTAGCGAAAAACCAAACCCCCGGCGCGAAGGCCCGCGTCCGTTCGGGCTGATGTCCTTGATTTTCCCGAACGGTCCCGTGCTCCCCGCTCATGCGCCAGCTCACCCGCTCTTGGTAGGTTGGCGCATGGATCTGATTGCCGATTTCGCGAACATCCCGATTGGCGAGCACGCGGCCGAGATCGCACGGCTGTGCGACGCGATGGAGGCGGCCGACGCGGCGGGCCGCTACCCGCAGCTGACGGTGGAGCGGCCCTGGTCGCAGCACAACCCCGTGCTCGAGGGCGAGTTCGCCGCTCCCGGGGCGATCCGCTGGTACCTCGAGCGGGAGCTCGGCCGCCTGGCCGCGCACGGCGCCGTGATCTCGGTCCGTCCCGGGCGCAAGGCGCTTGACCTGCACGACCCGGAGCTCGGGCCGGCCGTCGACGAGACCCGCCGCGACCTGCGGCGCAAGAAGCTGTTCCTGTTCGCGCCCGAGCGGATGGCGCTGTCGATCGACCGGCTGCGGCACTACACCGGGACCGAGCCCGGGTCCTTCCAGCGTTACCTGCTGCTGACGAACTACGCCTGGCACATCGAGGAGTTCCGGGCCGCGCTGCCGGAATGCACCGGCCCCGACCAGGACGGCCGGCAGATGCCCGCCTGGCACTACGCCCGCCCCGGCCGGGCCGGCGTGACCATGATCAACATCGGGGTCGGCCCGTCCAACGCCAAGACGATCACCGACCACCTCGCCGTGCTCCGCCCCGACCTGATGCTGATGATCGGGCACTGCGCCGGCCTGCGCAACCACCAGAACATCGGGGACCTGGTGCTGGCGACCGGCTACGTCCGCGACGACCGGGTGCTGGACGACACGCTTCCGCTCAGCGTCCCGGTCGTCCCCAACCACACCCTGGACACGCTGCTGCTCAGCGAGCTGACCGCCCGCGGCCTGCCGTCCCGGATGGGCATCGTCTTCACCACCATGAACAGGAACTGGGAACTCCAGCAGACCACGGTCGAAGAGCGGCTGCGCACCTCCCGCGCGGTGGCGGTCGACATGGAATCCGCGACCGTCGCCGCCAACGGGTTCCGCTACCGGATCCCGACCGCCACCCTGCTCGCGGTCAGCGACAAGCCCCTGCACGCGGCCCCGAAGCTCAGCGCCGACGCCCAGGGCTTCTACGCTTCCAGCCGCCGCCAGCACGTCGAGATCGCCATCTCCGTCGCCGAGCGGGTCAGGAAGCTCTACCCCGGCGGACTGCCCACCGCCGACCTCCGCTCACCCGACGAACCGCTGCTGGGCAACACCGGCACCCCGCCCCCCGCCTGACCACCCGGGCGAAGATCGCCAGATCAAGATCAAGATCAACTCCGTCACCTCGAACGGACCGCGGTTCCACCAACACAGCCACGCAGCCCCTGCACGGTGAAGACCTCGAGGGGACAGTGGTTCCACCAACACAGCCACGCAGCCGCGGCAGCGGGAAGATCTCGAGGGCACACTGGTCCACCGACTCAGGCACGCAGCCCCCGCAGCGGGAAGATCTTGGAAGCTTGTATCGTCGCGGAAACTTTGCACGCGTATAGCGGTCTTTTCCTCCAAGATCTTTATCGGCGTTACCTCACCCGCCTAATCCGCCCCACCCGTTTCACCCGTGACGCGGAGAGGCAGACCTGTGGTGGCGCGCAGCCGATACCCTCCGAGTTAGGCCCCCGGGCTCGTCAGCTGTCGGTGAAGCCGCAGATCGTCAAGAAGCGGCAGCGGCGGCTCAGCGGCGTCGACGAGATCATCTTGTCCCTGTATGCCAAGCGGCTGACGACCGGGGAGATCAGCGCGCACTTCGCCGAGATCTACGGCGCCTCGGTGTCTGCAAGGAGACGATCTCGCGGATCACCGACAAGGTCATCGAGGAGATGCAGTCCTGGCAGGCCCGGCCCCTGGACGAGGTCTACGCGGCGGTGTTCATCGACGCGATCGTGGTCAAGGTCCTCGACCCGCAGGTCGCCAACCGGCCCGTGCTACGCCGCGATCGGGGTCACCCTCGCGGGCGAGAAGGACGTCCTGGGGCTGTGGGCCGGGACCGGCGGGGAGGGCGCCAAGTTCTGGATGAGCGTCCTGACCGACCTGCGCAACCGCGGCATCCGGGACGTGTTCTTCGTCGTCTGCGACGGGCTCAAGGGACTGCCCGACGTGGTCTCCAACGTCTGGCCGGCCGTCGGTCGTGCAGACCTGCATCGGCACGTCGGTGACGTTGAACCCGTCGAGGGTGGTGTAGGTGCCGGACAGTTTGGTGACGACGATGGTGTGGTTGCCCGGCGTCAGCCCGGTGGCGGTGTAGACGGCGACGTTGCTGTGGCGTTGCCCGTCGGTGGGCAGGGTGCTGATGGTTTGCTGGGTGCCGCCGTCGATGCTGATGCCGATGTTGCCCTGGTCGGTGTACTGCTCTCCCATGACCTGGATTGCGGTGCCGGTGAAGGTCAGCGTGGCGGTCGACCCGTTGGCGGTGGCGTAGTGCACGTCGTTGTCGTAGTCGCCCAGCCCGCGGTTGGCCGAGTAGCTGAAACCGCTGTAGCCGATCGTCGGCTCGGTGTCATTGAGCCGCGCGGCCGGAACGGTAGTGATGTTGAACCCGTCGAGGGTGGTGTAGGTGCCGGACAGTTTGGTGACGACGATGGTGTGGTTGCCCGGCGTCAGCCCGGTGGCGGTGTAGACGGCGACGTTGCTGTGGCGTTGCCCGTCGGTGGGCAGGGTGCTGATGGTTTGCTGGGTGCCGCCGTCGATGCTGATGCCGATGTTGCCCTGGTCGGTGTACTGCTCTCCCATGACCTGGATTCCGGTGCCGGTGAAGGTCACGGTGGCGGTCGACCCGTTGGCGGTGGCGTAGTGCACGTCGTTGTCGTAGTCGCCCAGCCCCCGGTTAGCGGAGTAGCTGAACCCGCTGTAGCCGATCGTCGGATCGGTGTCGTTCAGCCGCAGGCCGGCCGGGGGAGTGCCGACCGAAATCTGTGAGGCTGAGGTCCCGGCCGGGACCGGCACGATCAGGAAGCCGCCGGAGAGGTACTGGACGCCGCTGACCTGAGTGCCGTTGACGTAGACCGGCAGGCTCGAGCTGAAGCCCTCACCCGCGACCAGCACCTGGGTCGTCGTGCTGGTGGTGGGTGAGGTGTAGTAGATCTGCGGTCCCGCCGCGACCGCCAAGGCCGAGAACGCCGAGGCGACGCCGGCCGCGCCGAGCAGGCTGTTGGGGATGGCACCCGGGGCCGGGGTGGCCGAGATGGTGGTGTTGCCGCTCGCGTTGGAGTTGACCGGCGCCGCGCAGGGATAGCTCTGCACGGCGTTAGAGAAGTAGTTGCCCGTGATCCAGAAATTGCCGGTCGGGCTGCACCCGCCCTGGGAGGCGCTCCCGGCGTCGAACGCCACGTTGCCCTGCCAGTTGATCCACTCGGACCCGGCGTCGTCGTAGTAGGTGAAGTCGGCCCTCGGGGCGTTGTAAGCGACGTTCCCGGTCACCTGCAGGCCCTGCGCCAGCGTCGCGGTCTGGTTAATCGTCGTGCCGTTGGCCTCGTAGACGTACTGGGCCTGGTGGCCTTCGGCGTAGATCGCGCCGCCGTCGCTGCGCACCTGCAGGAAGTTATGGAAGACGTTGTCGGTGATGCTGTTGTCTTCATTGATATTGGTGGAGTTCTGCGGCGTGCTCGCCTGATCGACGTGCCCCTGGATCACCCCGGCCGTGATCCCGGTGTAGGGCAGGTTGTACAGGTCGTTGTCGGCGATCGTGGTGCCGCGGGAGAACAGCAGGGTGATGCCGGAGGCCGAGGTGTAGTCAGTGCCGATGTTGTGGATGATGTTGTCCGAGACCGTGGTCCCGGTGAGGATCTCGTTGGTCCCGATTGTGTCCCCGCTGACCGCCGAGCTGTTCGGCGTGCAGTTCTGCTTGATCCCGGCCGCCTCGGACGGGTCGGTCGGCAGCGGATCGTAGGTGCAGCCGAGCAGCATCGCGGTCGAGGCGATGTCGGTGAACTCGTCGCCCTGGATGCGGGTGTTGGCCGAGCCGTACATCACGCTCAGCCCGGCCCCGCCCAGTCCGGCGAACCGGTCACCGGTCAGCGTGATGTCGTTGGACGCGGTGAACGACACGTTCGCCAGCGGCTGGGTCAGCGCCCCCCACGGGCAGCTTCCGGCCGGCGTTGAGAATGTGCACATGCCCTGGTTGGTCGCGCCGGTCATGTGCAGGTTGCTCTGCACGTCGGAGAACCCGGCCGCCGACGAGGGCGCGTTCCAGGTCGCGTAGGAGAACTGCAGGCCGCTGAACGTCACGTCGTGCAGCGGGCTGGCCAGCGTGCCGGCCCCCTGCAGGAGCGACTCGAGGTGCGGGAGCTCGACATCCAGGCTGGTCATCTGCTGGCCGGCCAGGGGCTCGTAGTACAGCGTGTCCCCGGGCGAGTCGAGGAACCACTGCCCCGGGTGCAGCAGCGCCTGCGCGTCCTCCACCAGGGTCGGGCATGGTGCTGGTCGACATCGACGGCAGACCGCCGCTGGCCTGGCTGAACGATGACCGCTGGGTGGTGTCGGCCCAGCACGGCTCGTCCATCGTCAGCGTTCCGGCGGCGGCCGAGTAGCTCGCCACCCGGCACCGGGAATCGGTCCACGCCCCGTTGCCGCCCGGGTAGTCGAATTCCACGTCCGCGACCTGGGCGGCGGTCAGCGAGCCGAACCAGGCCTTGGCGGCGCTGTCACTGCTGATCGAGTAGCCGGTCGACGAACCAGTCCACGAGCCGGTGAAACCCAGCGCCGACGGGCTGGCCGACGCGACCGGCGCCTCCTGGCCGTTCACGTACAGCTGACGGCTGGCGCGGCCGGCCGGCACCGGCGCGGACCACACTCCGGTGGATCCCACCTCGGTCCAGCCGGTGACCTGGGACGCACCGGAGATCACCGGATGAGCCCCGGGCGCCGCCGCCCAGACGACCGGATTGCCCGGGCTCCCGGAATCCGCCGCCCCGAACGCCCACGTGCTGGCCAGCCGGTAGGTGCCGTCCTGCAGCAGCACCGTCACGTCCGCGCCGCTCGTCGCGGCCAGCTCGGACCTGACCGCCGCCTGCGCGCCCGACAGGGAGCACGGCGCGGCCGTCGAGCACGTCGTCCCGCTCCCGGTGGGGGAGGCGTACAGCGTCACGGCCGTCGCCGCCGACACCTGCGGAACCACCGTCACCATCAGCGCGGCGCTGACCGCCGCGACGCCTATCCCGGCCGTCAACGCACGACGTAGCCCTGGCATCACAAGGGCCCACCTTTCATTCATCCGACCTATGACTGGTGGTTTCGCAAATATTTGAGGCACGGCGGCCTCTTGGCCCGCCCGGCTCACGAGAGATTGGATGTTTCGTTGCCGTGAACGTACATGTGACGCCAGTCACGGTCAAGGCCCTATCTACGGGCCTCAAAACCTTCGAACCGCCGGCAAGGCCTTGCTACTGCGCGTCTGGCGCGCGGGCGGGGCCGCTTCAGCTGGGCCGGGCGGCCACCGTGATCGTCGAGACGCCGGCCGTGGCGTCGATGTCGAAGCCGGTCACGCCGGGCGCCCAGCCGGCCGTGGTGAACACCGACCCGCCCGCCACGCCGGTGTGCTGCTCGCCCTCCAGCGACACCTCACTTGCCCCGCCGGCCGCGGTCACCCGGGCCGGAACCCCGGTCGGCAGGCTGAGCTGGAAGTCGCTGGCCCCGCCGGCCATCTGGACCGGGATGTCGCCGTGCGGCTGCGGCAGCGCGAGGGTGACGAGGCTGGAGCCCGCGTTGAACGAGATGCCGGACAGATGACCGCCCCGCAGGTCGACGTCGGTCCGGCTGGCGCCCCCGTCCAGGTCGATCTGCCAGCTGACGTCGGCGTTGAGAGTGACGGTGACCGCAGGGGAGTTGGGGGCGGTCAGGTCGACCAGGGTGCCGTTGCCGCTGCCGTTCGGATCGGACCAGCTCAGCTGCGGCACCGGGGTGCCCGCAGGCGTGGTGACGGTCAGCAGCGACCCGCCCGGGCCGAAGTTCGCGGTGCCGATGGTGAGGACGGTGGTCCCGCTCAGCACGTCGAGGCTGGCGCGGGTGCGGCCGCCGGCCGTCATGCTGACGGTGTGCGCGTTGGCGGCCGTAGCGGTCGTGGTCACCTGGATATGGAGCTCCTGCGGGGTGGCCGACGAGCACGCCGCCAGCAGCGCCGCCGCGCCCCCGGCGACCGCGACCGCACCCCACGCCCGGAGCCGCGTCCCGCCTGCCGGGCGCCTCGTTCCTGCCACCGCAACCTCCCGCGACCGCCGGCCAGCTCCGCTCGCCGTGAGCTGACGAAATGCCTCAACACTGCCCAGCTGGGAGTCAACCATGCCAAGCCGGTTCGCCTGCGAGCAACCGAGCCGGAAAGGACCGGGCCGCGCCGGGATCCACCTGAGCGTGCTTAGACGCGGGCAAGCGCCTCCCGCAACGGGTCGAGACCCATAGCGCCCAGGCGGAGCGCCTTGTCATGAAAGTCCTTCAGGCTGAAGGCCCCGCCGGCCCGTGCCCTGGCATCCGCCCTGGCCTGCAGCCAGATCCGCTCGCCGAGCTTGTAGGAAGGGGCCTGGCCCGGCAGGCCGAGGCAGCGGCGTAGCTCGGAGCGCAGTTGCCGTTCATCCCAGCTGGAGCAGGCGCGCAGGAGCTCCCAGGCGAGATCGGCGTTCCAGCGCTCGCCCTCGCGCCAGCCGGCGCCCCTCGGGACCTCCAGTTCCAGATGCACCCCGATGTCCAGGGCCACCTGGGCGGCCAGCAGCTGCTGGCTGTCGAGCATCCCGAGATACGCCCCCGGGTCGTCCAGGTAGCCGAGCTCTCCCATCAGCCGCTCCGCGTAGAGCGCCCAGCCCTCGCCGTGCCCGGATACCCACGCCATCCGCTGCCAGCGGTTCAGGCCCTCCGTGTTCGCCAGGGCGTGCGATACCTGCAGGTGATGGCCGGGGACGCCCTCGTGGTAGACGACCGTGACTTCCTTCCAGGTGGCGAAGGTCTCAACGCCGTCCGGCACCGACCACCACATCCGCCCGGGCCGGGACCAGTCATCGGAGGGCGCGGTGTACCAGATCCCCCCGTCGTTGGTGGGCGCGATCACGGCCTCGATCCGGCGCGCGGGCCGCGGGATGTCGAAGTGCGTCCCGTCCAGCTCGGCGATGGTGCGCTCGGCCTGTTCCTGCATCCAGGCGCGGAAGTTCCCGCGCCCCGCCACCCGCCGGGCCGGGTCTTCGTCCAGGATCGCCACCGCCTCCGGCACGGTCGCCCCCGGCCGGATCAGGCTGCTGACCCGCGCCATCTCGGCCCGCAGCCGGGCGAGCTCCTCCCAACTCCAGGCGTAGGCCTCGCGCAGATCGACGGCGGCGCCGAGGTAATGCCGCGAGGCCCGGCCGTAGACCTGCGGCCCGCTGGCATCCTTCTCCCTGGCCAGCGGCATCAGCTCACGGTCGAGGAAGGCGCCAAGCGCGGCCGTGGCGGCGGTGGCGGCGCGCGCGGCCTCGCCCAGCTCACCCCGCAGCGAGTCCGGGACCGCGGTCAGCCGCTCGACCAGTCCCGAGTAGAACGAATCCCCCGGCTTCGCCCAGGCCGCGCACTGCCCGGCGACCTCCCCGACCTGCCGCCTGGCGGGGGAGCGGCCATCCCTGGCCGCGTCGAGCAGGGTCGCGGACAACTGGCGGTAAGCCAGCGGCACCGCGGCCATCCGCCTGGCGATATTGGCGGCGGCCTCCTCGCCGTCGGTGGGCATCAGGTCGAAGACCTCGCGCACCATCTGCACCCAGCTGTTGATCGTGCTGAGTTCGCTGGTGCTGTCCCCGGCCTCGTAACGCTCTACCGCCAGCGCCAGCCGCTCCCGCATCGCGTCCCGCGCGACCTGCTCGCGCGGCCCCGCGGCTTCAGCCGCGTCCAGGGCCGCGAGGGTGGAGCGGTCCAGCCCGGCCCGTCCGGCGAACCCGTCAGCACTGAGATCCGTCAGCTCGCGGTCGTGCCCCGAGATCCCGGCGTGGGTGGCGTAGCACGGGTCCAGGGCGGCGGCCCGCTCGACGTACTCCGCCGCGATGTCGTCGATCGAAGGCATGCCTGAAACCTAGCCCCCGGCACGAACGCGCACCATTCAATTCCGGCTGGGCGCAAAGCCCCGGCCCGGCCGGCGCTGTCGCGCCGAACAGCGGCAGGAACAACTGCACCAGTGGGCCGATGCTGACGGCGAACAGCACCGTGCCGACGCCGACCGTTCCGCCCAGCAGCCACCCGATCGCCAGCACGGTCAGCTCGATGCACACGCGGACCAGCCGCAGCGAGCGCCCGGTGCGGCGGGCCAGGCCCGTCATCAGCCCGTCGCGCGGTCCGGGGCCGAACCGGGCGCCGATGTACATGCCGCTCGCCAGCCCGCACAGCAAGATCCCGCCCAGCATCTCCGGAATCCGCCAGGCCAGCAGGGCGCTGGCGGGCAGCAGCGCCAGCGTCGCGTTCATCGAGCTGCCGACGAGCACGACGTTGCTGACCGTGCCGAGACCGGGCCACTGCCGCAGCGGGATCCAGCCGAGCAGCACGACCGCCCCGACGATGATCGAGACCGTGCCGATCGCCAGCCCGGTGTGCGAGGCGATGCCCTGGTGCAAAACGTCCCAGGGATCAAGCCCGAGTCCAGAGCGAACCTGAAGCGCACCCGACGCCCCGTACAGCACCAGCCCGAGGTAGAGCATCACGATCCGCCGAGCCAGGCCGCCCGGTGCGCCACTGCGAGTCATGTTCCCAGCCAATCAGGCCAGACAAGGCCATTTCGCGGTCCAATTGATGGGAAATGGCCCGCGAAAACCAGGCCGCGTCGTGCCAGAATGACGACATGGCATCGTCCACCCGGATCGGCAGCCACGCCCTGGCCGCGTTGCTGCCCGACCTGACCGGCTCCGGCGCCCGCCGGGGCGCGGTCTACGCCGCGATGGCCGACGCGCTGAGCTCGCTGGTCCTGGACGGGCGGATCGCGCTCGGCACTCGGCTGCCGTCCGAGCGCGAGCTGGCCGCGGCGCTGGGCCTGAGCCGCACGACCGTGACCGCCGCCTACAGCGCCCTGCGGGCCGACGGCTACCTGGTCAGCCGGACCGGCTCGGGCAGCTTCACCGCCGTCCCGGCCGGCACCCTGGCCTCCAGCTCGACCGCGCGCTGGGCGCCGCCCGGGGTGCCGCCCGACCTCATCGACCTCACCTGCGCGACCCCCTCGGGACCGGCCACCGCGATCGCCGATGCCGTCGCCGCGGCCGCCGCGCGCTTGCCGCAGCTGACCGCCGGCAGCGGCTACGACCCGGTCGGCGTGCCGAGGCTGCGCGAGGCCATCGCCGCCCGGTTCGCCGCCCGCGGCGTGCCGACCGACGCCAGCCAGATCCTGATCACCAACGGCGCCCTGCACGCGCTTGACCTGCTGCTGCGACTGCTGGCCGGCTCCGGGTCCCGAGTCCTGACCGAGCTTCCGACCTACTCGGGCGCGATCGACGCGATCCGGGCGAGCGCCGCCCGGCTGCTGCCGGTGCCGCTGGCACCCGGCGGCGGCTGGGACGTCGAAGCCCTGCAAGCGGCGCTCCGGCAGAACGCGCCCGGGCTGGCGTACCTGATCCCCGACTTCCACAACCCGACCGGAGCGCTGACACCAGACGCCGAACGGCGCGCCGTGCTGCGCGCCGCCCGCCGGGCCGGCACCACCGTCATCGTCGACGAGACCTTCGTCGACCTCGGCTTCACCGGCCCGGCCACGCCGGCCGCCGCGATCGACCCCGCCGTCGTCACGATCGGGTCGCTGTCCAAGACGGTGTGGGGCGGGCTGCGCATCGGCTGGATCCGCGCCCAAGCCGACGTCGTCCAGCAGGTGGCCGCGCTGCGCGCCGCCACCGACATGGGCGGGGCGCTGCTGGACCAGCTGGTCGCCGTGGAACTAGTGGACCGCCTCGACGAACTAGCCGCCGCCCGGGTCGCGGAGGTGCAACCCCAGCGGGACGCGCTGCTGGCGGCGCTGGCCCGGGACCTGCCCGGCTGGCGGGTCAGGGCGCCGCAGGGCGGCCTGTCGCTCTGGGCCGAGCTGGACGCGCCGCTGTCCACCCCGCTGACCGTGCTCGCCCGATCGGCCGGCGTCCAGATCGTCCCCGGCTCCCGCTTCGGCGCCGACGGAACCCTCGAGCGGTACCTGCGCCTGCCCTACACCCAGCCCGCCGAGGTGCTAGAGCGCGCGGTCACCCGGCTCCGCGAAGTGTGGACGACCCTCGACCGGTGCTCCCCGGCCGCCCGCCCGCTCGTCGTCGCCTGACCTGGATATCAAGTCTGGGGCGCCGCCAGGCACGCGTTCACCGCGGGCCCGGGCGCAGCGGTGCCCTGAACGCCTCGCTGGCGGTGCCGTGCTTGTCGTTTGGCCTACGGCTTGATGCCGATCCCGCACAGGTGCCAGGCCGCCCCGGGATCGTCCTTGGGCCGTTCGGGGACGACCAGCTTGAGCACGGGCGCCTCGTCGCCGTCGTCCTCCCGTGGGCTGACGAGCGGGTTGTCGAGGTCAGGCCTCCACTGCGCGGGCGGCACTAGTCCCGGCTCAACCAGTGTGAAGCCGTCGAACAGCCGCAGGATGTCAGCGCGGCTGCGGGAGATGAGCGGCGTGTTCCAGTGCAGATCCTGGGTCATCTGGAAGAGCGCCTGGGCCCCCTCCGGGTGAGCCTCGTTGGTCATGTGGCTCAACGCCAGGTGGCTGCCCGACGGCACCGCGTCCCGGAACTGCCGCACAACCGCCCACGGGTCTTCCTTGTCCCACAGGCAGTGCAGGACGCAGGCGAACATGACCCCGACCGGCTGCCCGAAGTCGAGCGTGTCACGCACCTGCGAGTTGCCGAGCACTTGCCCGGGGTCGCGCAGATCCGCCCGGAGCGTGACGACGTTCGCCCCGGCCATCAGCGCGGAGGCATGGGTGGAGACCATCGGGTCGATGTCGATGTAGACGACCCGCGCCTGCGGGTCCACCCGGTGCGCGATCTGGTGAGTATTGGCCATGCTCGGCAAGCCCGAGCCGAGGTCGAGGAACTGGCGGATGCCCTGGCCGAGCATGTAGTCCACCATCCGCTGCAGCAGGTGGCGGCCTTCAATGGCGGTGTCGGCGGCGAGCGGCACGCCTATCTTCATCGACATCGCCTCGACCGCCTCGGCCGCCTGCCGGTCGACCGCGAAGTTGTCCCTGCCGCGCAGGTGGTAGTTCCAGACGCGGGCCGTGTTGGGATATTTCAGGCCGATCGGATCAGCGGGCTCCGGCTCGGGGGCCGCTGGCGGCAGGTCGGGCATCAGGCGTCTTCTTCCGCGCGGGAAAGGGCACCACCGATCCTAACGGGCCCCGCCGTTGCCGGGCCGGCCGTTGCGCCGCCGCCCGGACTTTTCATCGGATTGAAATTCAGAGTTATCCCGAACGGTCCCGGCCGACTCTCATCCGCACCGCTCATCCTCGGATCGCTGCGATTACGCGGGTGCGGCCGATGCCTGACGCCGGCGCTGCACGCTGCCTGATTCAGAATCGTCCACGACCCGCACCGCAATTTGATGACCGTGTCTTCCCGTTCGCGTGGCCCGTGGTTCGTAAGCTGGCAAGCGTGGACCCGGTGCAGGCGTTGCGGCAGATCGCGTTCCAGCTCGAGCGGTCCGGTGCGCCGACGTACCGGGTCCGGGCGTTCCGGCGCGCCGCCGAGGTCGTCGGCGGGCTCGCCGCGGGGGAGCTGGCCGGCCGGCTGCGGGCAGGGACGCTGCAGCAGCTGCCCGGGATCGGCGAGGTGACCGCCCAGGTGATCGCGCAGGCGGCGGCCGGGCAGGAGCCGGAGTACCTGACCCGGCTGCTCGACGGCGGGCCGCCCGCTCCGCCGTCGGCGCTGCGCGCCGCGATGCGGGGCGACTGCCACGCGCACTCGGACTGGTCCGACGGCGGCAGCCCGCCGCTGGAGATGGCGCTGGCCGCGCGGGACCTGGGCCACGAGTGGATCGCGCTGACCGACCACTCGCCCCGGCTGACGGTGGCCAACGGCCTGACCGCTGACCGGCTCCGCGCCCAGCTGGAGCTGATCGGCGAGCTGAACGCGACCCTGGCGCCGTTCCGGATCCTGTCCGGGATCGAGGTCGACATCCTCGACGACGGCTCGCTCGACCAGACCGACGAACTGCTCGGGCAGCTCGGCGTGGTGGTCGCCAGCGTGCACTCCAAGCTGCGGATGCCAGCCGCGCCGATGACAGAGCGGATGCTCGCCGCGATCGCCAACCCGCACACCGACGTGCTCGGCCACTGCACCGGACGGCTGCTCACCGGCCGCGGCCGCCCGCAGTCCGAGTTCGACGCGCAGGCGGTGTTCACCGCCTGCCGCGACCACGGCGTTGCGGTCGAGATCAACTGCCGCCCCGAGCGCCAGGACCCGCCCGACGACCTGCTCCGCCTGGCGGTCGAGATCGGCTGCGCCTTCGCGATCGACACCGACGCGCACGCCCCCGGCCAGCTCGACTGGCTCGACGGCGGCTGCACCCGCGCGGAGCTATTCGGCATCGGGCCGGACCGGGTGATCAACACCCGCGACGCCTCCGCCATGACCGGAGCCATCCGGGGCCGTTAGCCAACCACGATCAACTGTCGGCCCGAGCGCCAGGACCCGCCCGACGACCTCACGCCGAAGGAGCAATCGAGCTGCTCCATTTGTCCAGAAATGTCAAATAAGTTCATTTTGATGCCCTCCGTATGGTCATTGCGGTCACGTTGACGGATTATTCGCGCTGTAGTAAACAAGGTTCGACACTGAGTAACTGCGGCGGCACGGCCCACAAGGGGCGGGCTCAAGGCCGTCACGCGCAAGTCTCCGCAGCGGCCGTCTTGGAACGGCTAGCGGAGGCGCCGGGGGTATATGTGAAGTTTGTGCGGGGGGCTTGCTCGGGCTGGCCGCTGTGGGATCTTCCGCGTTGGCTGCAGGTCCTGGTCGCGGGGGTCATCGCCTTGTACCTGGGGGCCGTCGCCGTCGCCGTCGCCTTCGTCCACGTGGAGGCGAGGCAACTGTGGCTGTTCGGGCTCCTGCTGGCGTGCGGCGCGGTCTCGGTTGAGCTGACCCGGCGGGCCGGGCAGACCGGCGGTGTCGTGCGGGACGTGTACGCGATCTGGGACCTGCCGGTCGCCCTGCTGCTGCCCCCGGTGTACGTGCTGCTGGTTCCGATTCCCCGGATGGTCTTGACCCAGGCCCGTATCCGCCAGACGCCGCTCGTCCGCCGGGCCTATTCCGCGGCGGCGCTGGGGCTTGCCTACGCCGCCGCGTCCGTCGTGTTCCACCACTCGGTCTCGCTACTTGGCACGGGCACCGGGACGGGGCTGTGGATACTGCTGGTCGTGGGGTGTGGCCTGCTTCGGCTCGCCCTTAACGACGGCCTGGTGCTGACCGCGGTCAAGGGGGCAGCCCCGCAGACGCGGCTGCGCTCGGAAATCACCGGGACCGAGGCGATATTCGGCAGCACCGCCGAACTCGCGCTGGGCACGCTGGTAACGTTCGTGGCCGCCCACGTCGCCCTTGCCGCCGTGCTGGCGCTTCCGCTGGTGATCAGCCTGCAGCGCAGCCTGCGGCACTCCCAGTTGCTGGCCGAGGCCAGCGTCGACGCCAAGACGGGGCTGCTGAACGACAGGACCTGGCGGCGGCGCGCGGCTGAGGAAGCGGAACGGGCCGCGCGGGACGGGGTCCCGATGGCGGTCGGGATACTTGACATCGATCACTTCAAGGCCGTCAACGACACCTACGGGCATCCCGCCGGGGATCAGGTCTTGGAGGCGGTCGCCGCGGTGGTCACGGCCCAGTTGCGCGGCAATGACCTTGTCGGCCGGACCGGCGGCGAGGAGTTCGCGTTCATCCTGCCGGGCACCACGCCGCAGGCGGCCATCAAGGTGGCCGAGAGGCTGCGCAAGACGATTCTGCTGACGCCGTTCCGCTTCGACGGGACGTCTGGTGAGGCCCTCGTCTGCGTCACCGTGTCCATCGGGATGGTCGTGACCGCCCGGCCGGACCGAAACCTCGGCCGGTATTACGGCAGCGCTGACCGGGCACTGTACGCCGCCAAGCAAAGCGGGCGGGATGCCGTGTGGGTGGTACGGGCCGATCAGTCTGATCCGGAGCCTCAGCCCAGCCCGGCGCCCGGGGTCATGACCGGCCCTTGCTGATCCCCCCGCGCATGGGGGGCTGCCCGCCCCCGTACCCCCAGGGGTGACCCCGCAGGCCCATCCGCGCCGGCCGCGACGTGCCGGTCTTCGCGGGCGGGCGATGCGAGGTTGATCACACTATGTGCCCTCTAGTCACCGAGACCAACGTCCGTCGTCGGGCTGGGATCCAGCTCGGCTGCTTGGCTGCCAGCCTACGGCCGTGAAAGATGAGGCCCGAGAGCGCTATTTGGTAACCACAAGTGCTCATTCGATAACTGTAAGACTAATTGTGACAATCCGGTGTGCTATAACTTCGAACTGTGATGTCTGCGCGGGTCGCTCTTGTTAGCGGACGCGTATTTTTGCTTTGGCTGCGATCTGTGACCGTCGGGCACATAATGATGAACGTCAATGTTGTCGGTTGTCGGCACGGCAATCGGTGACGTGCGGATTCAAGGTGCCTGTCGCAGATTGGAGGCTGCTGTTATGCGGAACACTTCTTGGGGCTGATGATCGGGTCAGCGATCAATTGAACACAATTAGTAGTGAGGCCGCCGCCCCGACAGCGCCGGCCACGGTGACGGCCAGCCAGGGGTCCGTCTGCGAAGCGACGACTCCGGCCAGGATCATGGCCGCGCCCTGGCCGAGCTGCATCCCGGCGATCGCCAGCCCGAATGCCTGGCCACGGCGTTCGTCGGGGACGGCAGCCACGAAGGCGGCGTTCGCGCCGACCTGATACGCGTCGCACAAGCCCGAGGCAAGCAAGATCACGAGGATTCCCGCCAGCCCGGGCTGCAGCGCAGCGGCCGTCAGGATGGCGCACGCGCCGAACGCCAGCGGTACCGTCATCCGCTGCCGCATCGGCGGCCCGACGAGCATGGTCAGGGCCGTCACCCCGAGGGCCGCTCCCAATGCGGGCGCCGCCATGACCACGCTGGCGGCGACCGGGCCGCCGCCGGCGGCGCGAGCCAGCGGCACCGCGATGGCCTCCGGAACGTTGTAGGCGGCCGACAGCAACCCGAGGAGCAGCGGGACCCGGACGGCCCGCTGGCCCAGCAGGAGCCGGGCCGTCGCCAACAGGGTTTCACCGTTCTTGGCAGCCGTACCGACAGCGGCGGGGGCCGGGCGGCCGCGGACACCGAGGGCGAGGATCGCGGCCGAGGCCAGGAAGGTGCCCGCGTCGATGCAGATCGCCGTCCGCGCGCCGAAGAACCCGACCACCGCGCCGCCGGCGACGAAGCCTCCGACCTGGGCGGCCTGATAGGTCGTCATCGTGATGGCCGTGCCCAGGGGAAAGGCGTCTCCGAGGACGTCGGGGACAATGGCGGCGCGGGCGGACGCGAACGGCGCCCCCAGCGCGGTCACCGCGCACAGGAGCCCGATCAGGGCTGCCGTGGGCATACCGGGCACGGCCATCAGCGCCGCCAGCGGAACGCGGCCCAGGTCGCAGACGATCATGACGCGGCGTCGCGGCCAACGGTCGGCCAGGCCGGACAGCAGCAGCCCGCCCAGGAAAGTCGGGGCGATGCTGGCCGCGTAGGCAGCCGCCGCCAGCAGCGCCGAGCCGGTGTGCGCGTACACCAGCACGGTCAGCGCCACCCGGGCCAGCTGATCCCCGCCGACCGACAAAACCTGCGCGGCCCACAGCGCCCGGAACTCGCCCACGGCGAAGACGTCACGATACCGCGCCGTCTCCCGCACGAGCCTTCGTTCTCCTTCGCGCCAGCACCCAGCCTGAAGGCCGATGATGGTGGATCACGACGGCCCGACTCAGGTTACTCGCGATTCGTACCCATATGCGCCGCCACCTGCGGAAACTGCCTATTTGCGGGAGTTCTGATCCCGGATACGGGGCGGGCGACGGCATCCGGCGCGGTTGGCGAGGCCATGGTTAATGTCACCGTCTTTGCCTGATAACGCTTTTCTCCGCATTGTCCCGGCGGGTTCGCGTGCACCGATGTTTTCCAGGCAGCCAGCCGGATAGGAACGGAGGGCACCGCGCGATTCTGTTCTATTTTGCGATTCGGGGGAGACGCAATCGTGTCAAACACGCGAACGGTTATCAGGGGTCTGATTCTCGGCGCGACCGTGGCGGCCTGCGCCGCCGGCTGCTCGGCCACTAGCCCGTCGGCTGCGCCCGGCAGCGTGCAGAGGCAGACCTCATCGGGCGCGAAGGCTGAGTCCCGGGCCGCGGTGCCCGCAAAGGCGAGTACCGCCGGAACGGCCGGCCGCGCTAAGGAGAGGGCGGCGCGCCCCGCGACGGTTAGGGCCAAAACGGCCGTGCGCAAAGCCAGGGTGATCACCGGCCAGGACATCACCGCGGTCGGCGATTCGGTCATGCTTGTCGTGTCCGTCCCGCTGCAGCAGGGATTTCCGGGGATCTACGTCAACGCCGTGGTCAGCCGCCACACGGACGAGGGCCTTTCCGTGCTGCAGGGGCTTGCTGCCAGCGGCAGGCTGCGCCCGGTGGTGATCGTCGGGCTCGGCACCAACGGCGGGATGACCACCCAGCAGGTCCAGCAGCTGATGGCAATCATCGGGGCCAAGCGCGAGGCGATCCTGGTGAACACGCTCGTCCCGCTGCCGTATGAACAGGGCACCAACAACGTGCTGGCTGACGCGGCCCGCACGTACCCGAACGTGATCCTGGCGAACTGGAACGAGGTCATCAGCGGCCACGTCAGCATGCTGCGGCCAGACGGCATCCATCCGCTGGCGTCGGGGGCGGAGCTATACGTGGCGATGATCAAGAAGGCGGTGGCGCAGGCCGCCCAGACGGGCGACGCCAGCGGCTGACGCGGGATCGGCGTCCCCTCGGCCGAGAGCGCCCAGCGTCCTAGATCGAGCGCGCCCGGTGTGCGTCACAATAGGACAGTGGCCGATGAACTCATAACAGACGCGAGTGATCTGACCCAGGCGCCTTCTCCGTATGACACGACGGTCGCGCACCCAGCCCGGGTCTATAACTACTGGTTGGGCGGCAAGGACAATTTCGAGGCCGATCGCGAGGTCGGCGAGCAGACGAAGGCGGCCTACCCCGGCATCGTCAGCGGGGTGCAGGCGCAGCGCGTCTTCCTCGCCGAGGCGGTGCGTTACCTGGTCACGCGGGCGGGCGTCCGCCAGTTCCTCGATATCGGCACCGGGCTGCCGGCGGCGAACAACACCCATGAGGTCGCCCAGTCACTGGCGCCGGATAGCCGGATCGTGTACGTCGACAACGACCCGATGGTCCTCGCCCACGCGAGGGCACTGCTGAGCAGCACACCGGAAGGCGCGTGCGCCTACCTCGACGCCGACCTCCGGGACACTGAGAATGTGCTCCGCGCCGCGTCCGGGCTGCTTGACTTCGGCCAGCCGATCGCCGTCATGCTGATCGGCATCCTGCACCTGATCCCCGACGCCGACGACCCGGGCGGGATCGTGGCCCGGCTCATGGCCGCGCTGCCCGCTGATAGCTGGCTGGCCGTTGCGCACCCCGCGAGCGACGTTGCGCCCGACAAGGTCGCCGCCATGACCGACCGCTACAACCAGCGGGTCACCACCGCGGCGACGCTGCGCACCCACGCCGAGATCTCGGCCTTCTTCGCCGGCACGGACCTGCTGCCACCCGGCGTCGTGCAGTATCACCAGTGGCATCCCGGCGAGCCCGCCCTCGAGGCCGAGGGTGAGGTCGCCGCCTACTGCGGCCTCGGGCGAAAGTCTCGCGACCGCGGGACCCCCGCCGTCTAGCCAGGCTGAAGGGACCGGCTCACAATCGAACCGCGTCGGCCCACCGCCCACCGCACGTAGGCGCGTGCCTGCGGCCCGGCCAAATCTGCAGTTCCTCCGAGCCGGCGATCCGACTCACTGGGCGCCGCGCCATGTCATGACGAGCCTTCTCGCGGTCGGCGGCCGACTGCCTGAATGGCGTGCGCGGTGCCGCTAGCCGAGTAGTTGCTCGACGTGGGCGCCGACGGTCTCGTAGGTGGCCGCGGCCCGCTGGTCAAGGCTCAGGAGAGTGGCATTGTGCTCGGCGGCGGTAAAGGCGATGAGGGCGTCGTAGGCGGGTCCTCCGAGGATCTGCCCGGCTGTCACCGTGGCCAGGAGTTCCTGGTAGCCGTTCTCGGACAGGGTGAGGAAAGGATCCATGAAGCGCTCGGTGATGAACGAGTGGACGATGTGCGGGCTGGCCCGGTGCGGGGGCGGCAGCCTGGTCAGCACCGAGTAGGACTCGACCGCTGCGTGCGCGATCAGGCGCGGCCGGGCAGTCATGGCCTTGCGGGCGATCGCGTGGTGCTCGTGCCAGCTGGCGAAGGCGGCGATCACCACGCTCGAGTCGACGGCCCTCACCGGCGGGTGCGCTCCAGCGTCTCACGCACCATCGCGGACGTAAGCACGGGCATCTCGACATCGGCGACCGCCGCAACGCCGTCGCCCTCGTCGACCAAGCGCATGGGCGTCGGGGCGGGCACGATCTCCAGCCGGCCATCTCGTTCGGCGATCTCGAGCGCCTGCCCGGCAGTGAGCCCCAGGGCGTCGCGCAGGGCCTTGGGGACCACGACGCGCCCGGCGCCGTCAATGGCAGTTCTCATGCCAGTAATTTACCATCTGACGTCGACAGCGCCCAGGAAATCCCTCCGAGCCAGGCCAGCAGCGCAAATCACCAAAACGGGTGACGTCGACCCGCGTTGCCGCACGCCAATCTGGGATGAAGCACAGACGACGGCGTGCAGCGTCCTGACCAGAACGGTGATTGCATCGTGAGCACGAAGGAGCCCCCGGTCCCGGCGGTAGCCGACACCTCGACCTCCACCCAGGGAAAGCCGGCGCAGATGTCGATGCGCGGGGTTTCCGCAAGTCCTCTGCGCTCGTTCCTGCACACGGAGTCTGCCAGCGCCCGGTTGCTGGTAGCGGCCGTAGCTCTGGCGCTGATCTGGGCCAACGTCGCGCCAGCCGGTTACAGCGGCTTCTGGGCGGGGGAACTCCCGGTTCGACTCGGCCCGCTTGCCACCACGCTGGACCTCCGAGCCTGGGTCAACAGCGGTGCAATGACGCTGTTCTTTCTGGTGGCAGGGCTTGAGGCGCGGCGCGAGTTCGACCTCGGGGACCTGCGCGACCACCGCAGGCTGATCCTGCCGGTCGTGGCCGGCCTGACCGGCATGGCCGTTCCGGTGCTGATTTACCTGGCGATCAATCACTCCGGCGCCGCGGCCCACGGCTGGGGCATCGCGATGTCAACCGACACCGCGCTCGCACTAGGCGTCTTCTCGGTGGCGGGCCGCGGGCTGCCCGACCGCATCCGGACGTTCGTGCTCACCGTATTCGTGGTCGACGACGTCGTGTCCCTCGTGGTCATCGCGGCCGCCTACAGCAGCCGCATTCGCTGGCAGGGCCTTCTCGTCGCCGCGGTGGCGTTCGTCGGCATCATCGTCAACAGGCGACTGCCGTTGCGAAGCCGCACGTTTGTCTTCACCGTCCTGCTCGTGACCGTCTGGGGCGGCCTGCTCGCCAGCGGTGTCGACCCGGTGGTCTCCGGGCTGGCAGTCGGCCTGGCGACGTCGGCCTACACGCCGCGCCGGGACGAGCTCGAGCAGGCAACGACGCTGGTCCGCTTGTTCCGGGAGCAGCCCACCCCCGAGCTGGCCAGGTCAGCGACCCTGGGGCTGGAACGGACGGTATCGGCGAACGCCCGCCTGCAACACGAATTCCACCAGGTGACCAGCTTCGTGATCGTCCCCTTGTTCGCCCTGGCCAACGCGGGCATCGTCATCACACCCCACGTGCTGGCCCTGGCGGTCAGATCACCAGTCACGATCGGGATCTTCGTCGCCTACGTGGCCGGCAAGCCGCTGGCCGTTGTCGCCACATCGTGGCTGACCACCCTGGTCAGCCGGGGGGCCATCCGGCCTCCGGTCGGCTGGGCCGGCATCCTCGGCAGCGGTGCCATCGCCGGGGTCGCGCTCACCGTGTCTCTGCTGATAGCCGACCTCGCCTTCACCGGCCAGGACTTGCAGGAAGCGAAAATAGGGGTCCTGGCGGCAGCGGTCGGCGCATCCGTGATGAGCGTGGCCTTCTTCCGGCTGATCTCGCTCCTGCCCGCCCCGACCCGGCTCCACGCGCTGCTCGGCGACGAGCAGCAGCTCATCGACCTGACCTTGCCGGTAGACCAGGAGCGGGATCACATTCGCGGGTCCGCCGACGCGGTCGTCACGGTCGTCGAGTACGGCGACTTCGAATGCCCGTGGACTCAGATGGCCGCCCCGACGGCCCGGGAGCTGCTCGCCGCCAACGCAGATATCCGCTACGTCTGGCGGCACCTGCCCCTGCCCGACGTGCATCCTTACGCGCAGCTGGCGGCGGAGGCAGCCGAGGCCGCAGCCGCCCAGGGCAAGTTCTGGGAAATGCACGACCTGCTGCTCACCAACCAGGAGCGGCTGCAGCCCGAGAATCTGGTCGATTACGCCGCCCAGCTCGGTCTGGAAACCAGCCGGTTCCGCGACAGCTTGCTGCGGCACCCTTACGCGTCGCGCGTCGCGCGCGACATCGACTCGGCCGACAGCAGCGGCGTGGCCGGAACGCCGACCTTCTTCATCAACTCCCGCCGCCACGACGGGCCGCAGGATCTGCCGGTCCTGAGCAAGGCCATCGCCGACTCTCGCGCACAGGCCCTGGCGACACCGGAAGAACGCAGCCATAAAGAGCATCCAGAGGCTGACGCGACAGTCACCGAGACGGTCGAACAGCCGGCTTTCGCGGTCAGCCCCGGCCTAGGCCCCCTCCCCGTCATCACTGTTCAAGAGCTGCCGGGTCAATTCGCCAGCTCCGGCGGGACAGACCCACGCGCCCCCGACTCACCGAGCCCCCCCGCTCCAAGAGGTCTAGGAGGTGGACCTCGGTGACTGGCCTTGTCAACGACGACACGGAGGAAGGCTCCAAGGCGCCGGTGCTGCTGTCGGTGAATGTCGGGATGCCAAGCAATGTGTCCTGGCAGGGGAAGACCGTCTACACGGGGGTGTGGAAGCGCCCGGTCGACGGCCCGGTCATGGTCCGACGGATGAACGTCGACGGCGACGGCCAGGGCGACCTCACCGGGCACGGCGGCGAGATGCGGGCCGTGCTGGTCTACCAGGTCCAGTCTTACCGGCACTGGCAGCAGCATTTCGGCCGTGGCAACTTCAGTTACGGCGAGTTCGCGGAGAACCTCACCGTCGACGGCCTGCCCGACGACGAGGTGTGCATCGGCGACCGCTACCGCATCGGCGACGCTGAGTTCGAGGTCACCCAGCCCCGGGTGACCTGCTACCGCGTGGGCCTGCGCCTGGGCGAGCCCGAACTCCCGTCGCTGCTGGTTAGCCACCACCGCCCCGGCTTCTACATGCGGGTTATCCGGGAGGGGCATATCCAGGCGGGCGACAAGATCGTCAAAAGCAAGACCGGACCCGGCGCCGTCACCGTGGCCGACACCGACGCGCTGGAATACCTTCCGCACAAGGACCGGGCCAAGCTCCGGCTCGCGCTGAAGGTCAACGCGCTCAGCCCGGGCTGGCAGGAATCGTTCCGTCACCTGCAGCAGGAGGCCGAGGGGACCGGAGCGGCCGCGGCGCCGCCCACGCCCGCCGGGCCGGCCTGGCCGGGCTTCAGGAAGCTGCGCGTGATCAAGATCGTTTCCGAGTCGGAGACGGTGTCATCGATTTACCTCGCCGCACCCGACGACACGCCGCTCCCAGCCGCGCAGCCAGGTCAGTACCTGACTGTGCGGGTCGTCGGCGCTGGTGATCCGCCTCCGGTGCGCAACTACTCGCTGTCCTCGGCGCCCGGCGCCCAGCCTTACCGGATTTGCGTCAAGCACGCGCCGAACGGCGTTGTCAGTGGTTATCTCACCACCCGCCTGGCCGCCGGATCGGATCTCGAGGTCGCCGCGCCGCGTGGTGATTTCGTCCTCGACCCCGGCGATGACCGGCCGGTTCTGCTGCTGTCGGCGGGCATAGGGGTGACGCCGGTGATGGCCATGCTCCACCAGCTTGCCGCCGCGCACAGCCAGCGCGAGATCTGGTGGCTGCACGGCGCCCGCGGGCCCCGCGAGCATCCGCTCGCTAACGAGGCGCGCCTCCTGCTCCGCTCGCTGCCCCATGCCTGCCAGCACGTCTTCTACAGCTCGGCCACCCCGGCCGAACGTTTTCGGATGCAGGCGGCGATGGGGCACCTAGACAAGCGCAACCTCACCGCGCTCGGGGTTCCCGCCAGCGCGGCCGCCTACATCTGCGGGCCCGACGCGTTCATGACCGCGATAACCGACGCCCTGGCGGCGATAGGCGTAGCCCCCGATCGCATCCACTCAGAACTGTTCGGCGCGCTCGACCGGCTCAGCCCCGGCATCACCAACGCGGATACCCGGCCGCCGCATCAGCCGCCGGGGCCGCCCGGCACCGGCCCGCTGGTGACCTTCGCGCGGAGCGGGATCTCCGCCCCGTTTTCCGACGAGAAGCGGAACGTGCTCGAGTTGGCCGAAGCGTGCGACGTGCCGACCCGCTGGAGTTGCCGGACCGGCGTCTGCCATTACTGCGTGACGCCGATCCTGTCCGGTGACATCACGTATACGCCAGACCCGCTGGATCCTCCCCCCGACGGCCAGGTGCTGGTCTGCTGCGCCCGGCCTAGCACCGAGATCGTCCTGGACCTGTAGCACCACCGGAGGTCCGCTGACCAGGCGGTCAGCCGGATCCCTCGGTACTCCGGGAGGCCGTTTACCGATACCCCTCGCCGCTCCGGCAGTATTACCATATGGATCAGGCCAGCCTGTCGCCGACCGCTGGCGATGACGCTCCGCTCGCTCGAGGGCGGGTTATCGTCCGCAGCGGGCTGTTCCATCAGCTGGACACGGCACCGCGGGTCACCCAGGTGTGCGCGCCCGCCGGGAGCGGCAAGACGGTGCTGGTTCGGTCCTGGATCAGCGCGAGCGGTAGCGGCGACCGCGTCGCCTGGGTGGCGGTCGACGGCCGCGAGCAGGATCCGCAGCATTTCTGGCTGTCCGCGGTGGCGGCGTTGCGCGGCACGACCCCAGGGGCGGCCACGGTCCAGGCCCTGACGGCGGCACCGGACCTCGACGGGTGGACGATCGTCGAGCGGCTGCTGCGGGACCTGGCGCCGCTGGGCGAGCGCCTGTGGATGGTGATCGATGATGTGCACGACCTGAAGTCGGCTGAGGTGACGCGTCAGCTTCAGCTGCTGATCATGCGCGCTCCGCGCCAGCTCCGGTTCGTGCTCGTGACCCGCCGCGAGCTGCGGATGGGACTGCACCGCCTGCGGCTGGACGGGGACGTGGCCGACATCAGGGCGGAGGATCTGCGGTTCTCGCTGAGCGAGGCACGGGAGATGTTCAATGCGGCCGGGGTGCAGCTGCCGGAGTCGGCGCTCGGGCTCCTCTACGACCGGACCGAAGGGTGGGCGGCGGGCCTGCGGCTGGCGGCGCTGTCCCTCTCCGGCCGCCAGGACCCGGAGCGGTTCGCGGCCGAGTTCTCCGGCAGCGACCGGATGGTGGCGGACTACCTGCTGGCCGAGGTGCTCGAGCGGCAGAGCGAGCACGTCCGGCAGCTGCTGCTGCGGACCTCGCTCCTCGACCGGGTTAACGGCGAGCTCGCGGACCTGCTCACCGGCGAGGCCGGCGGGGAGCGAATCCTGCAGGACCTGGAGCAGGCCGGCGCGTTCGTGGTGTCGCTCGATGGCGGGCGATCCTGGTTCCGCTACCACCACCTGTTCGCCGGACTGCTGCGACGGGAGCTCCGGCAGACCGCGCCAGACGAGATCACCGCGCTGCATCGCGCCGCCGCCGCCTGGTTCGCCGGCCATGGCCATCCGGTCGAAGCGGTCCGCCACGCTCAGTCGGCCGGCGACTGGGAGCTGGCCGCGCGGATGCTGTTCGACGGCTGGCTGCACATCACCCTGGACGGTCAGCAGGACACCGCGCACCAGCTCCTCGCGGGGTTCGCGGCCGACGACATTCACGCCGATCCGGAGCTCCTCACGCTGATGGCGGCGGATGAGATCAACCAGGGCGCCTTCGCCGAAGCCGAGAAGCACCTGGCGCAGGCGAGCGGGGAGCTCGGGTCGGTCGCCGCCGAGCGGCAGGGGCGTTTTCAGGCCACGCTCGGCATCCTGCGGCTTTCCCTGGCCGGGTACCTCGGTGACACCCCGACGGTGGCCGAAGAGGCGCAGCGCCTGCTCGCCGTGGCCGCCGACGCGAACGACAGCGGGCTCGCCATCAGCGGCGAACGGCGAGCACTGGCGCTGATCAGCCTGGGCATGGCCGAGACGTGGACTCTCCGCCATGTCGAGGCGCAGCGCCACCTGGACCAGGGGGTGCGGCTGGCGGGACAACTCGGCTGGCCCTACCTGGAACTTCTCGGGCGGGCGCACGGCGCCCGGATCATCAACGGCCAGTCGGTCGAGCTGGGCGCGAAGCGCTGCCTGGAGGTGATCGAGATGGCCACCCGGCACGGCTGGGGCGAGCACCCGATGGTCGGCGTGGCCTACACGCAGCTCGGCGGGGCCGAGCTCAACCAGGGGCACCTCGAACAGGCGGGGCGATGGCTCGGCCGCGCCCAGCAGATCTTCCGCACCGAACTCGAGCCGTCGGCCGGCATGAGCTTCCACTGGATCCGGGCCGCGTTCGAGCTGGCCAGCGGTCATCCGCACTGGGCGCTGGACGAATTCCGGGCCGCCGAGCGCCTGGCCGGACTGCTCCGCGCCCCGCACGTCGGCGTCGCCTGGATGCGCGCGCACCACCTCCACACCCGCGTCCTCGCGGGCCAGACCGGGCAAGTCAAGGCGGCCCTGGCCGACCTCGGCGAGCAGGAGCGCGACAGCGCGGCGGTGCGCACCGTCATCGCGGCCCTAAGGCTGCATGAGAACGACCCGCAAGCGGCAATCCTCGCCCTCGCCCCCGTCGTCTCCGGCACGATCGCGCTCGACAACCCGACCTGGATGATGGAGGTGCTTCTCCTCGACGCCATCGCCCGCGACGCAGCCGGGGACCAGGCCGCCGCCGGCCGCGCCCTGAACCGCGTCCTCGATCTGGCCGAGCCCGACCGCATGCTGTACCCCTTCATATTCCACCCGGCGCCGGAGCTCGTCCGGCGGTATGGCGAGCAGTCGGCCGAGCACGGCCTCGTCGTCGCCCGGGTCCTGCGCCTGGTCGACTACGCGGGCCAGGTCAGGTCGCAGCGCCGCGCCGCCGCCGCCCAGCCGCGGATTCTCCGCCAGCCGCTGAGCCAGGCCGAGATTCGGGTGCTGCGCTTCCTGCCCACCGGCCTCACGGTGCAGGAAATCGCCGCCGAGCTGTACTTGTCGGTGAACACCGTCCACACGCACATCCGCCATCTCTACGAGAAGCTCGACGTCCACAAGCGCCACGAGGCCCTGGAGCGCGCCCGCGCCCTCGGGCTCATCGCCCCACCGCCTGACAGCTTCTAAGTTCGAGATCAAAGGCTTTGATTTTCCCGAACGGTCGCGGGGTGACTGCCACGGCGCCCGCCGCACCTGGCCTCCGGCCCGACCTCGGATAGCCAGTGGTTCATCCGTGGAAGTGCAGGGGCTTCCCCGCCAGCGCCAGGTGCGTCTCGCCGATCATCTCGGACTGGGTGGGGTGCGGGTGGATCAGCTGGGCGACCTCGCCCGGCGCCGCCTTCCAGTTGCAGATCAGCTGCGCCTCGGCGATCAGCTCGCCCACCCGCGCGCCGACGAGATGGATCCCCAGCACCGGCCCGGGCCGGTCGTCGCCGTCGGCCGGGGCGGCGGCGATCACCTTGGCCTCGCCCTGGGTCTGCAGGATCACGCTCCTGGCATTCGCGCCGAGGGGATATCGGACCTCGACCGTCTCGATCCCGCGGGCGGCCGCGGTCGCTGACGTCAGGCCAACCGAGGCGACCTCCGGGTCGCTGTAGGTGATCCTGGGCACTCCGTCGTAGTCGATGGCGGTGACCGGCAGGCCGGCGATGTTCTCGGCCGCCAGGATGCCCTGGGCGAAGCCCACGTGGGCGAGCTGCGGGCCAGGGGTGAGATCGCCCACCGCCATAGATCGTCGGCGCGCCGGTCTGGCAGTGCTCGTCGACGGTCACGAAGCCGTGCTCGGCGGCCACCCCCGCCTCCGCGAAGCCGAGCCCGGCCGAGACCGGCTCGCGCCCCACGGCCACCAGCAGCAGCTCCGCCGCCAAGGTGGCGCCGCCCTCCAGGGTCACGGCGATGCCATCCCCGTCGTCCTTGACGTCCTCCAGTCTGGCGCCGAGCTCGAATCGGATCCCGCGCTTCTTGAACGCCCGCTGCAGCCAGCGCGAGCTGGACTCCTCCTCACCGGGCAGCAGGTGCGGCAGCGCCTCCACGATCGTGACCTCGGCCCCGAGCGAGCGCCACGCGCTGGCGAACTCCACCCCGATCACGCCGCCGCCGAGGATGACGGCCGAGGCCGGCACCCGGTCCAGCGCCAGGGCATGGTCGCTGGTTATGACCCGTTCCCCGTCGATCCGCAGCCCGGGCACGGTGCGCGGCCGCGCACCGGTCGCCAGCACCAGCTGCCGGCCGCGGACGACCTGGTCGCCGACACGGATCTCGGTGGGGGAGACGAGCCGGCCGGCCCCCTCGATCACGTCGATCCCACGGCTGGCGACCAAGCCGGTCAGCCCCTTCCAGAGCTGATTGACCACCTGGTCCTTGTAAGCGCTGAGGGCCGGCCCGTCGATGACGCCAAGCGCAGTCGGGACGCCGAAGCCGGCCCCGCCCTCGCCTGGTCGGCGATCTCGGCCGCGTGCAGCAGCGCCTTGGCCGGGATGCAGCCGCGGTGCAGGCAGGTGCCCCCGACCTTGTCCTGCTCGATCAGCGCGACCCGCTTCCCGAGCTCGCTCGCGCGCAGCGCGCAGGCGTAGCCCCCGCTGCCGCCGCCGAGGATGACGAGGTCGTAGTCATCGTCGCTGATGGCGGTCATGGCTGCGCTCGCGTCCGGTAGCCGATCTCCTGGAGCACCCAGGCGTTGCCGTCCGGGTCGGCGAAGTCGGCGAAGCTGGCGTAGTCGCGTCGCTGCGGATCGGCGCCCGCCTCGAAGCCGCCCTTCCAGTCCTCGACCGGGGACTTGTGCCGGACGTCGCTGACGGCGACGCCGCGCCCGATGAGCTCCCGGCGGGCGGCCTCGATGTCGGTGACGACCAGGCAGGTAGCCCGGGCCGGGCCGGACGGGGCGTCGGTCAGCCCGACGGCGAGCTGGACCGAGCAGGCCGACCCGGGCGGCGTCAGCTGGACCACGCGGAAGCCGCCCGCCGGGTGGTAGTCGACGTCCAGCGTGAACCCGGCCTGCTGGGCGTAGAACGCCGCCGCCTTGTCGACGTCGGCGACCGACAGCGTGATGACCTGGATCGCGTAGTCCATCAGCCGCCCACCATCGTGCGGTAGGCCTGCGGGTCGACCAGGGCGGCGAGCTGCTTGTCGAGCGTGGCCGGGTCGGTCTCGACCTCGAATATCCAGCCCTCGCCGTAGGGGTCGCTGTTGACCAGGTCGGGGGAGTCCGCCAGCTCCTCGTGCCGGGCCCGGACCGTGCCGCTGACCGGCGCGACCAGGTCGTTGGCGCTCTTGGTGGACTCGATTTCGCCGCACGGCTCGCCGGCCTTCACCGTCTCGGCCAACCGGGGCGGGGTAACGTCGACCACATCGCCCAGGGACTGCTGGGCGAAGTCGGTCACTCCGACCCGGACCGTGCTGCCGTCGTCGAGGACCCGCGCCCAGAGGTGATCGCCGCTGTACCTCAGGTCGGATGGAATGTCAGTCATTGTCTCTCCCTCGAAAGAATGTGGGCGCCGCTATGGCCAGTGGGTCACAGCCGTCCGCCCGGCGGCGCCTCGTCAAGGCTGAGATCGCGGTCGACCCCGTGCGCGATCACGGTCTGGCCGGGCTCGAGCCGCATCCGCTTGCCGTCGAGGCTGACCTCGACCTGGTCCGCCTCGAACGAGACGAAGCCCGCCACCGCTCCGACCTCCGGCCACGCGTCCAGGTAGGACCAGGCCGCGTTGCGCGCGTCGCCGATGTCGTAGTAGCTGCACACCCCCTTGTAGGGGCAGAAGCTCTGGATCTCCACGGCGGTGAGCGCGGATTCGGTCACGTCCGCCCGCGGCACGTACCAGCGCGGCGCGAACCCCGACTCAAACAGCACCAGCGGCAGGCTCGTGTCCGCGATCACCTCGTCGCCATGGCGGACGACCAGGTGGCGGCTGGTCTTCCTGATGTCGATCCGGTGGTACGGGTCGGCCGCGTGGCCGACGATCCGGTCATCTTCCTCGTAGAACGCGTCCATCGCCCGCCAGGCGAACGCGACCCGCTCCTTCAGCTCGCTCGCGTGATCGGGGAGTTCGGTGTGCTGCCAGGCCGCCCGGTCCTTGCTCTGCTCCCCGGACCTGACCGTGTACCAGGAGGTCGCCCCGAAATCCCGGTGATGGGTCGTGTGCGTAACGGGCGACAGCACGTCGGGAGCCACATCGCCCAGCGGGAAGTAGGCCACCGGATAGTGCCCCGGCTCGTGCAGCAGCACGATGTCCTCGCTGTCGGCCACCCAGGCATCGCCAAACCGGACCCGCATCCGCCGGCGCAGCGGCTCCGCGAACAGCAGCCGCTCCGGCAGGGGTGCAGGGATCAAGAACCGGCCGACCGTCCCCGTCGCGAGCGGCCCTTGCTGCCAAGCAAGACCCATTGCCTTAGTCCTCTCTGTGCGCACCAAGCACGCCGGTCCGGCGCAGCCACTCCGTCTCCTGCGGAGCACTCCCAGACTGCGTCACTCGTGCCACCGCGGGCATCGCCTAAAAGGGTGAACATCCGCTCACCTGGCGGGAAAGGGCGGCACCAGTCGCCCCGCCCCCGATGGGGACGGTCGTTATGGGAGTGCCTGCCGCTAAGGTCGAGCCGTCGCGGGCCACCCAGATCGCGTGCGGCACCGCGTTGCAAACGCTCACTTGGCGACCCTGTGCTGCAGCACCGATAACAGCCTGACGGCAGTGGATAGCATGACGGGCCAGGTAGACAGGACGATCCGGACGACAGGCTTCATTGCCGGCGAGGGTGACTCGGACTTCCTGATAGCTCCAGATGGGCGCACCGTATACGCCGCAGACCAGAACCGAGGAGTCGTGGTCATTCCCGTGCCTTAATGACGGGTTCCGCGCGGAATGCTATCCATTCGTCAGTTACCCGGGAAGACCGGCGCTGGTGCGAGTATGAGGGGTTCGGGGCGCGCACTGCGGATCGGCGAGGGCGATGAGGTTGAGTTCTCCCTGCATGATGACGCGACGGTCACGGTCCGCGGCTTCGTGTCCATCCCGACCACCAGGCGTGGTTCTTCACCCCGGAGTGGCTGGCGGGGGGCCCTGAGCCACGCCCCCGCCACGCCCCGCTCTCAGCGGCGACTTTCCCACTAGCAAGCAGCGCACGTAGCCGCCGTTATGGTTGGTCCGTGTGCGGCCGAGCGCCGGTCACGTGGCCTGACAGAACTGGTTGTTCTGGCGTGCCCGGTATCTCAGGTGTGGCCGCCGTGGGAGCCGCCGCCGTGCCCGCCATCGAAGCCTCCGCCGTGGTGGTCGAAGATGTGCTGGTCATAGGCGCGGCCGGGCACAACGGAGTGGCCAGGCTGGAGGGAGTCGGACCAGTACGTGCCGGACGGCGCTGCCGTTGCCCACGCCGTTCGCCAACGCGCCGCGAAGTCCGCCGTCTGCGCCTGGGGGCGTGCGGCACCGGAATGTCGCACTTGATCCGGCGTAGCACTTCGGGCCTGCTGAGGCCGAGCCCTGCGCGAAGAGCCGCTACGGGCGTACCGGCACCGGTCCTCGAAGACGACCTCCACCTTGACGGGGCATTCCTCGTCGAGCCATGCCGTCGAGTTCCAGCCGCCACGTCCCCGTCCCGGCCAGGGTGAAGCGTTCCGCCGGGCGAACAGCCGACTACATCGTCGCTCCAGCAGTTCCCTCGCCGGCCTGGTAGCCGTCGAGCTCGGCCAGAGCGAGGGCCCCGCCCGGGCTCGCTCGCGCACGGTGAGCTTGCTCGTCCGGTCGCACGACACGCAGCGGACTAGCAGCCGCACGTCCACCAGTTCCCGTTCGGCCGAGCCAGCCCGCGCCGAGTCGTGCTCGATTCGCGGAGTCGCACCTCGTCCAGCAGCGGCACCATCCCCGCCGTCACCAGCCCCAGGCGGATGGTCTGCGGGCCATCGAAAAGCCCCCGCAGTAGTGCCCTTTCATAGCCCAGCAGCCATTCGGTCCCGCGTCCAGGTCAGTGATCTGCCAGTCGCGACCGTCGTCTTCCATGAGCTCCACGCGCAGGTAACCGCGCTCGGCCAGGTCCACGACCGTCGCACCGATATGCCGAAGTGTCAGCCCGGCCGACCAAGACAACCCCGAGCTGCGCCGGGCGGAGCGCACGAGGCGGCACAAGATCTCGCCCCGCTGTCTCGGCCACGAGGAGAACTCTAGCGTCGCTAGGGAAGGAGAAGTCACCGGTCCCGCCCAGAACAGGCATTCCCGCACACCACCATTACAAGGCCAGGTCACCGTCGCAAGCCCGCTCCGATTCGGCGATCTGGGCCATCGGTAAGGGTGACGTCCGGCGGTTGGCCGAACGGGGTGTGAGTCGTGCGTTTGCTGCCATGGTAAACAGCCTCGGGAGCAGGACGGCAGGCATCGGTCAGCCGATTCCCCCGATCGCCACCAACACGCTGGATCCTTCCCCGCGATCCCAAGGCACACGCTAAATTTAGCGGCGCCGGGTCCTCATGCCTGAGCCCACAGTTCGCAGCCGGCTGCAGCTGGTGAAATGCGCGCGAACCGCCGTTCTGGACTGTTCCTGGCCCGGTACGCCATCCTGGTACGCCAACGCGTAAGTGGGCCGCTCTCCTCGGCGAGTCGGCCCGATTCCGTCCCTACCGGGCGGCCACCATGGGACTGCCCCCTGGCCGATGGCGCGAAGGCACGCGTCCGTTCGAGCTCATGTTTCTGATTTTTTGAAGATCAAGATCATTATTTCGAACGGACCGCTGTTCTACGCTGAAGGGACCGGCTCAATCGAACCGCGTCGGCCCACCACCCACCGCACGTAGGCGCGTGCCCGCGGCCCGGCCAATCCGTCGGTCGCGGTTCGGGTGAGACAATCGTGAGGCATTCTCCGTAAGGAGGCTCGGCATGCGGTATCTGGACGTCGACACGCCCACCAGGATTTCCAAGATAGGCCTGGGCACCTGGCAGTTCGGGTCGAAGGAGTGGGGCTACGGGGACGGCTACGCCGGGGCGGTCGCCCGCGACATCGTCCGCCGGGCGGTCGACCTGGGCGTCACGCTGTTCGACACGGCCGAGGTGTACGGCCTCGGGCGCAGCGAGCGCATCCTGGGCGAGGCACTCGGCGAGCGGCGGGAATCGGTTTTCCTGGCGACGAAGATCCTGCCGATCCTGCCCGTCGCCCCGGTCGTGGAGCAGCGGGCCGTGGCCAGCGCCAACCGGCTGGGCACGCGCCTGCTCGACCTGTATCAGGTGCACGGGCCGAACCCCTTGGTCTCCGACCGCACGACGATGCGGGGCATGCGCGCGCTGCAGCGGGTCGGGCTGGTCGGCGAGGTCGGCGTCAGCAACTACCCGCTGGCGCGCTGGAAGGCCGCCGAGCAGGCTCTGGGCACGCGGGTGCTGAGCAACCAGGTCCGCTACAGCCTCGCCGACCGCGCGCCAGAGAAAGACCTGCTGCCGTTCGCGGCCGAGGCCGGCCGGGTCGTGATCGCCTACAGTCCGCTGGCGCAGGGCCTGCTGTCCGGCCGCTACGACCGGTCCAACCGGCCCGCCAACCGAGTCCGCGCCTCGAACCCGCTGTTCCTGCCCGAGAACCTCGACCGCGCCAACGAGCTGATCGTCGTGCTGCGCGAGGTGGCGGACGCTCACCAGGCCACCGCCGCCCAGGTCGCGCTGGCCTGGGCGATCAGGCACCCGGCGGTCACCGCCATCCCCGGCGCGTCCACCGTCGAGCAGCTCGAGGGCAACGTCGCGGCGGCCGATATCGAGCTGTCCGACGATGAGTACGCCGCGCTGAGCGCGGCCTCCGACCGGTTCCGGCCGGTCACCGGGCGGGCCGCGGCTCCCGCCATCGTCCGGGCGAGGCTGCGCCGATAATCGGCGAGCACGCTCGGCGGCTCCGCGTGGAGCCGGCCCCATCGCCTCAGGGCCAGAGCGTCGCCTGAGGCGGTCTCGGTCGCCGTCTTGTCCGCTCCCGGGTCGAGGCCGTACAGTACGGATTACTGAAGTAATACTTCAGTTTCTGTACTTCACGTTCACAGATAGCGGCGGGAGAGCGGTACATGCCGGACAAGGGGCACATCGAGATCGCCGGTGCGGGACTGGGCGGGCTGACCGCGGCGGCGGCACTGGCCGGGCGGGGCTGGTCGGTGCGGGTGCACGAGAAGAGCCGCGAGCTGCGGGAGATCGGCGCCGGCATCTACCTGTGGGAGAACGCGCTGCGCGCTCTCGAAGCGGTCGGCGCCTACGATGAGGTCGCGGCGACCGGAGAGCACATCCGCAGCCCCGAGCTGCGGGACCACAAGCACCGGCTGCTACAGCGCGAGTGGCTGCGCGACGGCCGGCTGATCACCATCCCGCGGCGCTCGCTGCACGCCGCCCTGGTCCGGGCGGCCCGCGACGCCGGGGTCGACATCGTGACCAGCTCGCCAGTGGCCGGCGCGTCACCAGACGGGTCGCTGGAGCTGACGGACGGGACAACGGTCTCGGCCGACCTGGTGATCGGCGCCGACGGCGTGCACTCGCGGGTCCGGGAGACGCTCGGGCTGACGCTGAAGATAGTCAACCTGCGCGACGGCTGCGGCCGCCACCTGATCCCGCGGACCGCCGACGACCCCGTGCACGTCGCCATGGAAGAGTGGAGCGGCGGCCGCCGCATCGGCGTCGTCCCGTCCTCAAGCGAGTGGACCTACATCTTCTTGTGCGGACCGGAAAGCGACATCGGGAGCACCCAGCAGCAGCCGTTCAACCGGGATACCTGGATTCGCTCCTTCCCCCAGTTCCGGTCGCAGCTCGAGCGCATCCCCGACATGCCCGAAGGCCGCTGGGCTGCCTTCTACGACGTCACCGCCACCGGCTGGTACCGCGGCCGGGCGGCGATCATCGGCGACGCGGCCCACGCGATGTCCCCCAACCTCGGGCAGGCCGCCTGCATGGCGATGGTCAACGGGGTCGCCCTTTCCCAGGCTCTCGACCGTTACGGCATCGACCAGGCGCTAGCAGTCTGGGAGCAGACCGAGAAGCCGGTGACCGACCGCGTGCAGCGCTACTCCCGGCTGTACGGGACGATCGGCACCCGCTGGCCCGCCCGCCTGCTCGACGCGCGCTCGGCCCTGATCTGGACGCTGGGCAAGGCCAAGCCGGTGCAGCGCCGCATCCAGTTCGCGGCCGGCTACTTCCCGGCGCTCGACACCGAGCCGCCCGCCTCCCCCGCGGCTTCGGTCCTCCCCATGCGGAAGGCGGGCTGACATGGCGGCTGAGTCAGCGGCCCCGTTCGTGCTGACCGGGCGGATCGCCACCGTCAGCGGGACCGCCGACGCGACCGCGCTCCTGGTCAGGGACGGGCGGATCGCCGAGGTCGGTGACGCGGGCGTGGCCGAACGCGCCCGGCAAGCCGGGATCGAGGTCCGGGACGCGGGCGAGCGGCTGGTCTTGCCCGGCTTCGTCGACCCGCACGTGCACCTGCACCACCTGGCGGTCGGCACCGGCCGGGGGGTGGACTGCCGGGTGCCGACGGTGCGCACCATCGCCGACGTGCAGGACGCGCTGCGAAGCGGGCTGGCCGGCGTCGAGCGCGGCGACTGGCTGATCGGGTACGGCAACCTGTTCTTCGACCAGAAGATCGCTGAACGGCGCCATCCTAGCCGGGCCGAACTCGACGCGGTCAGCCGCGACGTCCCGATTGCCTTGCACCTGGGCGGGCACGCCACCGTGCTCAACACCGCCGCCCTGAGGCTGGCGGGGGTGGAGCGGTTCATGTCCGGGGCGGCCGGCGGGTGGGGTGCCCCGGTGGTCGAACTGGACCAGGCCGGGCAGCCGACCGGGCTGGTCGCGGAGATCGACCCGATGCTGCCCATCCCGCCCGCCGGTGACGGCGCGGTCGAGGACTACCTCCAGGCCACGTTCCACGACCAGTTCACCCGGCGCGGCGTGACCGCGTTCGGCGAGATGACCGAGTCCCGGGAAGCGGTCGACGCCCTCGACCGGCTGATCGCGGGCGGCCGCCTGCGTGCTCGCGGCACCTTCTACGTGATGTCGCCCGCGGCGATGCCGCTGGCTGAGGCGGCCGAGTGGGCGGCGGGCTACCGGAGCGCGGCCGGGCCGGGCCGGCTGCGCGCGGCCGGGGTCAAGGTGTTCGCCGACGGCGGGTACTCCTCCCGCAACGCCGCCAGCCGCACCCCGTACGTGCGCGACCACTCGCCCCGCCCCGGGTACCGGGGGCGGCTCAACCTCACCTACCCGGCGCTGCGGGAGGCGGTCGCCGTCACCCGCGCCGCCGGGGTGCAGCTGGCGGTGCACACCAACGGCACCCGCGCCCAGGACGAGGCGCTGGCCGCGGTCCGCGGCTCGGCTGACCTCGCCGGGGCCCGGCCGGTCCGCATCGAGCACCTCGGCAACGTGCTCGGCTCCCCTGATGACGTGGCCGTCTGGCGGGAGACCGGGGTGATCCCGGTGCTGCAGCCCGCGTTCTTGTACAACTTCGTCGGCGACTACGTGCCCATGCTGCTCGGCGAATCGGCGATGACGGGCCGGCTGGCGCTGCGCACCATTCTCGACGAGGGCGTGATCCCGGCCGCCAGCTCCGACATGGGGCTCGGCGGGGAAGCCGAGCAGTCCAACCCGCTGTTCGGCATCTGGTGCTGCCTCGCCCGGCAGGGATACTGGG
Organism: uncultured Actinomycetota bacterium; assembly: GCA_963838825.1. Taxonomy (GTDB): domain Bacteria; phylum Actinomycetota; class Actinomycetes; order Streptosporangiales; family Streptosporangiaceae; genus Trebonia. Next base: position 8,493 of record CAWISQ010000007.1, on the reverse strand, counting down.
GACGGGTCCTCGAACCGGAGCAGCGGATCAGCTTCGCCGAGGCGCTTCGGCTGTTCACGCTCGAAGGCGCCCGCGCCCTCGGCCTCGCCGACGAGATCGGCTCGCTCGAGCCCGGCAAGCGGGCTGACCTGGTGGTACTCGACCGCGATCCGCGGGCCGATCCCGACCAGCTGCTCAAGACCGCGGTCGACCGCGTCTACCTGGGCGGGGACGAGGTGTTCCGGCGGGAGCCGGACGGCGCCTCACCGGGCGGGAGCTCATCGGGCGCGAGCTCACCCGGCGCCGCTGTTCCGGCGTGACCCGGGTGCCCGACAGCGCCGCCGGGCTCGGCATCATCCCGGTGGCGGCCGCCTGGGGGTCGTCGTTCATCTTCATCCGGGTGGCGTTGCCCGCGCTTGGCGCCTTCGGGGTGGCCGAGGCGCGGGCGCTGCTCGGCGGCCTGGCGGTTACCGGCCTGGTATTCGCGCGGGGCCGGCGCCTCCGGTTCGGTCAGGGCCTGGCCCGCTACACGGTGCTCGGCGCACTGGCCAGCGCCGCGCCTTACATTCTGATGTGCTACGCCACCGAGCAGCAGGGGGCTGCGCTGACCGCGGTGTTCTTCGCCACCGTGCCGCTGTTCAGTGCGGGCATCGAGGCGGTCTGGTTCCGGCGGCGTCCCGCGCTGAGCACGCTCACCGGGCTGGCGGCCGGGTTCGCCGGGGTGGTGCTGATCGTGGGCGGTGACTCGACCGGACTGAGTACCCGGGCCGTCGTGGCCGACGCCGCCGCGCTCGGCGCGGCGGTGTTCTCAGCGCTGGGAGCGAACTACTCGCGGCGGCACTTCGCCCGCGAGGACCCGTTCACGCAGACCGCCGGCCAGTCCGCGACCGCGGCGGTGCTGATGATCCCGGTCGTGATCGCCGCTCCACCGCGCCATGCCCCGACGCTGACCGAGGTCGGCGCGCTGCTGGCGCTGGCGGTGGTGTGCACCGCCCTGGCCTACACGCTGTTCTTCTGGCTGGTGGCCCGGCTTGGCCCGACCCGGGCACTGACGGCAGAGCTGCTGGTGCCCGCGTTCGCGGCGCTGTGGAGCTGGCTCGCGTTCGGCGAACGGCTGCCGGGCACCGCACTCGGCGGCGCGGCGCTCATCCTCGGCGGCAGTGCGCTCGCGATGGGCTGGGCGCGTCGGCTCAGTATCCCGGCGGGCTCATCACCCACAAGGTGATCGCGTTGCCGGGACCGGGGTTGTGGTAGCTGTGTGGCAGCTTCGGGTCCAGCAGCAGCGCGTCGCCGGTCGCGAGATGGTGCAGCTCGCCGTTCACCCCGACGTCGAGCTGCCCGGTGATGACGATCACGCATTCCTCATCGGCCGGGTGGGTGTAGGGCTCGTCGCCCGAACCCGCGCCCGCTTCCAGGGTTGCGTAGACGATCTCCAGCGTCTTAGCGCTCGGCGGGGTCAGCAGGTACTCCTTGTCCGACCCGGACGGGTGGTGGAGCCGGCGGCGTTCGCCCGCCCGGACCACCATCCCGGTCGGCTCCGCCCCCACGAACAGCGACGCCACGGTCTCGCCGAGAGCCTCTGCCATCCGCCGCAGCGTCGCCACCGACGGGTTGGCCGTGCCCCGCTCGACCTGAGACACGAAGCTCTCGGTAACCCCGACTGCCTCCGCCACCTGCTTCAGCGTGATGCCGCGCTGGCGCCGGACTTCGCGCAGCCGGGCCCCGAGGTTCGCATTCCGCGCGGTCCGCTTGTCGCGGGGAGGCTGGCTGTTCATCGAAACCCGTCTGTAGTTGGGCAGAAGCACCTGGGCGCCAGCTTAAACCCCGGCCGTCACGAGGCCGGGTACGACGGCCGACGGGTGACGCGAAATCGGGTCTTGCCAGCTCATAGCGCACTGAAGTATCGTCTCACAAAACTGAAGTAATACTACAGTCTCCTGATGCGGGCAAGTGATTCAGCGTGGCCAACCTGGCCCGCCGAGGGAGGTCAGACAGGAAACTGAGAAAGGTTGGGATGCCATGGCAGCTGGCAGCGCAAGCGGCACCCCCGGCGGCACGGCCGCGCCCGCGGGGCCGATCGAGCTTCACTCTATTGACCACGTGCCGCCGTCCGAACGGCACGGAGTCGTCTGGCACCAGGGACCGTTCTGGTTCACCGGGGCATTTGTCATCCCGTCGATGCTGGTCGGGTTCATCGGCCCGGGCCTGGGCCTCGGCGTGGTCTGGTCGGTGCTTGCGCTCGGCCTCGGCATGGCACTCGGCACCGGGTTCATGGCTCTGCACGCCAACCAGGGCCCGCGGCTCGGCCTGCCGCAGATGATCCAGTCGCGAGCCCAGTTCGGCTCGCTCGGCGTCACCTTCCCGCTGCTGGTCGCCGTCTTCATCTACATCGGCTACAACGTCTTCCAGTTCATCTTCTCGGCCGAGGCGATCCAGGTCGTCGCGCCGGGCAGCACCGACCTCTGGATTGTGGTCTTCGCCGTGCTGGCGACGGGACTGTCCCTGGTCGGGCACGACCTGCTGCACATCTTCCAGCGCTGGTCCAGCTACATCACCTTCGTGATCTTCGCGGTCCTCTCGGTCGTGGTCGTGTACCACTTCCTGGCCGGTCACGCGTCGCCGACGGTCCACGGGTTCACCATCGCCGCGTTCCTCGTCCAGCTCACCGCGGCCACCGGATACCAGATCAGCTACGCGATCTACGTCTCCGACTACACCCGCTACCTGCCCGAGAACACCCCAGCCCGCAAGGTGATCGGCTGGACCTTCTGGGGCGGGTTCATCGGCGCGACCTGGCCGGGCTGGCTCGGCGTCATCATCGGCTCCTACACCACCGCCACCGACCCGGTAGTGGCGCTGCACTCGGTCGGCAACGTGCTGTTCTCCGGATTCGGCGTCATCGTCGTCTTGGGCACGCTGCCCGCCCTGATCGGCACCTCCGGCGTCAACTCCTACGGCGCCATGCTGTGCGGGGCGACGATCGTCGACGGCTTCCGCCGGATCCGGCCGACACTCAGCGTGCGGCTGATCGGCGTGGTGCTGGCCGGGGTGGCGGCCGCTGTAGTCACCATCGCGCTGCCGTCGGACTACCTGAACAGCTTCAACACCTTCCTCGCCATCCTGGTGTACCTGCTCGTCCCGTGGAGCGCGGTCAACCTGGTCGACTTCTACCTGGTCCGCAAGGGGCGCTACAGCATCGCCGACATCGTCGACCCGCGCGGCCGGTACGGGCAGTGGGCGTGGCGGGGCCTCACCGCCTACGTGGTCGGCTTCCTGGCGATGGTCCCGTTCCTGTCGCTCAGCTTCTACCACGGCCCGGTCACCAACGCGATCGGCGGCGCCGACATCTCCTTCGAGGTCGGGCTGGTCGTGGCGGGCGGCCTGTACCTGTGGCTGAGCCGCAGCCGCGGCGACGAGCTGCCGCTGACGCCGCACACCGCGGCGGAGGCGGCCAGCCTCACCTAGGCGCCCTCCGTTACCCGTCTCGCGCGCCCGGCCGCTGACAGCGGCCGGGCGCGCGAGAGCCAGCAGCACCGTTCTTGAGGAGAGATGATGACCAAGCGGACCGCGGCGGTGGCCGGGGCCGGGATCGCGGGACTCGCGGCGGCCGCCGCGCTCGCCCAGCGCGGCTTCGAGGTGCGGGTCTTCGAGCGGACGGAAGACCCGCGCGAGTTCGGAGCCGGCCTGTACCTCAAAGAAAACAGCCTCCCGGTACTCGACCGGCTCGGCGCGGGCGAGGAGATAGCGGCCAGCGGCGTCCGCATCCGGTCGGTCCGGATCGCCGACGAACGGGGCCGCATCATTGTGACCCGCTCCACCGAGACCGAGCGGCTGATCGTGGTCAAGCGCGGCGTGCTGCACACCGCGCTGCGTGAGGCCGCGATCCGCGCGGGCGCCGACCTGATCACCAGTACCACCGTGACCGGTGCCCGGCCGGATGGCACCCTGCTGATCGACGGCGGCGCCCCGGTCCGCGCCGACCTGGTGATCGCGGCCGACGGCCGGGGCTCGCTGATCCGCGAGTCCCTCGGGCTGACCCGGGCCAACAAGACCCTGCGCTCCGGCGCCACCCGGCTGCTCATCCCGCGCGAGGAGCAAGAGCTGGTCAGCACCGAGTACTGGGCCGGCCGCTGCCGGGTCGGCGTCGTCCCCTGCTCGGCCGACGAGACCTACGTATTCATCATCGGACCGGAAAACGACCCGCGAGCCACCCGGGTGCCGGTCGACCGCGAGTACTGGACCACGGCCCTGCCCAGGCTGGCGAGCGTCTTCGCCCGCATCCCGGACGACGCGGGCGTGCACCACGCGCACGCCTACGTCACCTGCCGGTCGTGGACCGCGGGCCGGGTCGCGATCATCGGCGACGCCGCCCACGCCCAGCCGCCCAACCTCGGCCAGGGGGCCGGCCTCGCGATCGCGCTCGCCGACGAGCTGGCCGACCTGGTCAGCGCGAGCGGTGACGTGGCGTCCGCGCTGCGGGCCTGGGAACAGCGGGTGCGGTTCAAGGCGAACATGGTGCAGCGCATCACCACCGCCTACGACCTGCTCGGCAACCACACCCCGGAACCGCTGCTGCCGCTACGCGCCCGCACGTTCCACGGCCTGTCCACGTTCAAGCCCACCGCCAGCCAGTGGGAGTTCTACTGGCGCGGCGGCGTCAACGCCCCCGATACTGATTCGCCTGCTCCTGCGTCCGCCGCGACGCCCGGGACAGCCCGGTGACTGCGGCGTTCGCGCGCGGCGTGCCCGCCGACCTGATCCTGCACGGCGGCCGAGTCATCACCATGGACGCGGCCGGCACCGTCGCGTCGGCGGTCGCGGTCAGGGACGGGAAGATCCGGCTGGCCGGCACCGACGAGGAGGCCCGGGCCACGGCCGGGCCGGGCACCGAGTTCTTCGACCTGGCCGGGCGGACGGTGGTTCCCGGGCTGATCGACTCCCACACGCACCTGGAGCTCACCTCCTACTCGCGGCACTTCTGGCATGACGTGCGCGGCCGCACCCCGGACGAAATCCTGGACCAGGTCAAGTCGCTCACGGCCAAGCACAAGCCGGGGGAGTGGCTGATCTTCCAGGGCACGTTCGGCCAGGAACTGCCGGACAAGGCGGCGCTGGACCAGGCCGCCCCCCAGCACCCGGTAGCGGTCCGCTGGTCGATGCACAAGTTCCAGCTCAACACGGCCGCACTGGCCGCCGCCGCTATCAGCCGGACCACGATGCCGGGCCCGGGCATCCGCATCAACCGGGACGCCGCCGGCAACCCCACCGGGCTCATCGAAGAAGGCTGGGACCTGCTGAAGCTGGCGTTGCAGGAGACACCGGAGCTGCAGGCGGCGATGACCGAGACCGCGCGCGAGCTCTTCCTGCGACACGGGGTCACCACCATCAACGAGATCGCCGCCAGCACCTCCGGCCTGGACGCGCTCGGCCGGATGACGTCCGGCGAGGAGGTGCTGCCAAGCTTCGGCATCGCGCTCACCGCCCGGCCCGGGCACCAGTCGCTGATCCGGACCGATGACTTCGCGGCGGCGGGGCTGCGCAGCGGCTTCGGCAACCCGGAGCTGTCACTGCGCGCGGTGAAGATATTCGTCGACGGCGGGCGGGACGGTGCGCTGCGGTCTGCGCTGATGTCCGGGCCCGCGTCCGGCTGGGGGCTGCTCACCCGGGCGCCGGCCGCGCTGACCCAGGAGGTTGTCCGGGCCGTCGAGTCCGGGCTGGCGGTGTGGATCCACGCGATCGGCGACCTCGCCCAGGAAGCGGCCGTCACCGCGATCGAGAACGCGGCCATCGCCTACCCGGGGCTGGAGCACCGGTGCCGGGTTGAGCACTTCGGCAACGAGATGTACGAGCCCGGGCGGCTGGATCGGCTGATCGCGGCGGGCGGGATCCCGGCGCCTAACCCCAGCTTCATCACCGCGGAACCGGATGACCCGGGACGGCGGCAGCCACCCGGAGTGGTCAAGTACGGGATGCGGTCGCTGCTGGCGGCCGGGGCCCGGCCGCCGGGGAACTCCGACACGGCGGGGGCGCAGCCGTTCTCCTGCAATCCCTGGTACACGATGAGCTGCATGGTGAACCGGGAGAACAAGTCGGGGCTCGTCATCGACCCGCAGGAGGAGCTTTCGGTCGAGCAGGCGCTGCGGGGGTTCACAGTGGACGCGGCCTACGGGTGCGGGATGGAGAAGGACCGGGGGTCGCTTGAGGTCGGGAAGCGGGCAGACCTGGTCGTGCTGACGGAGGACCCGTTCTCGGTGCCGAAGGCGCGGCTAAAGGAGGTCACGAGCGCGCTCACGCTGGTGCGGGGACGAGTTGGGTGGTCCAAGTAGGTCGGCTTCTCGCGCGCCGAGGGATGAGTGCGGCCGGGTGCCGTTTGTACCAGGCGATGTACTCGACTCCCGGTCGTCGACCCCCAGGGGGACGTCTACCTGGCCAGCGCCGACGGCTACAACCTCGGCCCCGGCCAGCCGTACGACGACAGCGACGCCGTGCTCGAACTGTCCCCGGCCATGCACCTAGAGTCGATCTTCTACCTCAAGGACTGGCAGCAGCTCAGCGGCGGCGACCTCGACCTCGGAACGGGGGACCCCGCGCTGTGACCTCTACCGGCACAGCCGGACACCGCAGGGGACAGCCGGGTCCGCCCGCTAAGCCCGGCCTGTTCGAGCCGGCGCCCCGTGCCGATTTACATCGCCGCGCATCGCGATCCGGTCATATCGCGGCGGCCAGCATTGTCCGCGGGCAGGTCCAGCTATCTGCGTCTTGTCATTCGATGATCATCCCGCTGGGCCGCGGGAAGAATGACGGTCGATGAGCCAGCCGGCGGTCGCCGTCGCGACGGTAGCCGCCGCGCCTAGCAGACTCACCGGCGCGCCTGCCACGCGTTGCACGGGGTGTGGGGGATCATCGACCGCGGTCCCGGGGACCAGGGGCGCCAGGAAGAACGGGGCCCAGTAAGCCACCGGGACCGCTGCCGCAAAAAACCGGGCCATGGTCTGGTCGCTCTCGCTGGACCATACGGACCAGATGTTGGCAGATGACAATGTCGCGGTCATGCACAGCGCGGTCACACCGTGAAAACGGGCATGTGCCTGCCAGCGCTCGTTGAAAATATGCGAGTCATTCCAGTCTGCGGCAACCGGCGCGACCGCAGTGATTACGTTAGCGAGGGTGAGCAGGCTCTTGCCGAGTCCGCGGCCGCCCCGACTCGCGAATGGCTGGGTCATATGCGCCTCCAGTCGGCTGGGTGGGCTGACTTCCACGTTACTCGCGGGGGATAGCCCCCACGATTGCTCTTCTTACAGCCTCGCAGGCGACGCGCTCTCATGCCGCCGACCGCTCGTTTGCTCCTCAAGTGCAGGCGGCACGAGAGGATCCATTCTGGCCTGATGCTGGACCTGAGCAGTCTCGACCTGGAGGAGCTCTGCAACGCGCTGGCCGACCAGACCGACTACGAACACCGGTCGCTGATCGACCCGATGACTGGAGAGATCACGTTCTGGGCAGCCGACCCGGGCATCGACGGCCAGACGCCGGTCGGCCTCGACGAGCTAGACCTCGTCTGCATCGATCCACTGCCATCCTGGGTCTGGTCCCACGACATGGCCGACTTCGCCGAAACCATCACCGATGAACGCGCCGAACGCAGGCTGACACGGGCCATTTACGGCAAAAGGCACGCCTTCCACCGATTCAGGGACGAGCTGCACGATGAGATTGACGGCCAGCTCGCCGGTGCCCGGCCTCAGGCTCCGGCCGGATCGCCCTGATTCGCTCTGATCGGGCGCGATCTCGACGAGCAGGTCGTCCAGCGACCGCGCGGGGCGGCCGGTGAACCGCTCAATGGTGTCGGTGACCTGGGCTGCGTAGCCGCCGGTCCCCGAGCGCCGGTAGTCCTGGTACAGACCGACCAGCGCGTCCGCGAACCACGTGCTCAGGCCGGCGCCAAGGAGCGCGTCGCGCACCGCCTTGTCGGGGGCATCGACATAGGTGATCTGGCGTCCGAGGGCGCGGGTGAGCTTGCCGGCGACATCGGCATGGGAGAGGGCCTCGGGCCCGGCTACGTCGTAGTGGGCGCCAGCGTGCCCAGGCTCGGTGAGGACAGCGGCGGCAACTGCGCCGACGTCGCGGGTGTCGATCATACTGATGCGCGCCTCGCCGGCGTTGACGAAGAAGTTCCCGGACGCGTCGACGGAGGGGATCACCGACTCGGCGATGTTCTGCAGGAAGAAGTTGGGACGTACGATCACATGCGGGAGCCCGGAATTCTCGAGGTAGCGGTCGCAGGCGATGTAGGCGCCGATGAGCTCCGCCGGGGACTGCCGGCTGGCCCCGATGATCGAGCTGCGCACGAGCAGCTACACATCTGCCCTGCGGGCCGCGTTGATGGCATTGCAATGCCAGCTGATCGCATCGGGGTGAGGGCTGGAGAGCAGGAACACCTTCTCGACCCCCTCCATCGCCGTCACCAGCGACTCTCGTCCGCCAGGTCGCCGGTGACCACCTCGGCCGCCGCCG
>CAWISQ010000006.1:0-795997 GCA_963838825.1 uncultured Actinomycetota bacterium | reverse complement strand
CCATGCGTGATCCTTGCCCGTAACGGAAGCGACGGGATCGACTCCTCCCGCGCGCATCGCCGCTTGTCCAAGGTCGCGAAGGAGAAGGATCGCTGATCAACATGGGAGTTTGCCGACGGTTGTCTGCGGCAAACGCGATAATGTCCATGTCACTCTATTTATGCGGAAATGCTCGACGTGCGACACGGCCTGATGACCGTTACAGCCACCAGCAAGGGGCGGGATCCTTGATCATGCTGGCGGCCACCACGATGTGGGGACCGCAGCGAACCGATACGCATTGGTCACGAGACATGCCGGCACGGGGAAGTCCGACGCTATAACGATTCTAGCGCACCCGTGCGGTGGTCCCGCGCGGTGATCAAGGGAATACGGATGGGAGAGCCAACTGGGTGGTAGTTGGGCGGCCTGGACGGCGTGTCGCATTCTGGTGCTATTTGGGCCTTTGTTTCCGAATTCATGCGATGTCGCCGTTGTGATTACTTTCGACCCCACGACATGGCACCATTCATGGCTGGATCCTGATTCACCGTGAACCTAGTTAAAAGAGGGCTGCTGCGACAGCACAATCCTCAGAAGTCGCGTACCTGAGACACGAAGTGAGGCACTGCGTTGGACACCGAAGTTCTTATTATCGGAGCCGGGCCGTTCGGTCTCTCGATCTCCGCGTACCTGAGTGGGCTCGGGATCGACCATGTGATCGTGGGTCGTCCCCTGGACACCTGGCACTCGCACGCGCCCATCGGCATGTTCATGAAGTCGGAACCATATGGCTCGGCGATCGCCGCGCCTGCTGCCGGCGATTACATCGCGGCGTACAGCCGGTTGCATGAACACCGACTACACCGACCGGGTAGTGGCCCGCTCACGCTGGGAGCGATTCCTTGACTATGGGGACTGGTACACCAAGACCCTGGTGCCCGATGTGCGCGATCACACCGTGACCGAGCTGACCTCGGTCGAGGGGGGTTTCCGGGCGACGTTCGCCGACAGTGCGCCCGTTACCGCGCGGCAGGTAGTCGTCGCAACTGGAGTCCTGCCCTATCGGCGCATCCCCGTCGAGCTGGCCGGGCTGGACGCGGAGCTCGTGACGCACACCGCTGATCACCGTGATCTCAGCCAGTTCGAGGGGGTCGCCGAGTCGCGGTGGTGGGAGGCGGCCAGTCCGCGCTTGAGTCGGCCGCCCTGCTGCACGAGGGTGGAGCCGACGTTGAGCTCATCGCCCGGGCGAAGCAGATCCTCTGGAACCCGGCCAACCCGGAGCACTTGAGCGCACCTGGGCACATCCGCCGGCCCGTGAACAATTTGTGCGAAGGTTGGGACCGCGCCTTCATCAATAACCCGTCCGCTTTCCGGCTTATGGGGTGCAGACCGGCGGATCCCGCACGACGTACTGACTCGGTGCGCCTGCTGGGTCCTGGTGGCTGAAGGACCCGGATCGACGGCGTGGTCGACGTCCTGACCAGCCATCGCATCAACCAGGCGTCCCCCTGGAGAAGGGCGGCGTCCGGCTCGAGCTCGACGGCCCGCAGCGATCCTCGCTCGACGTCGACCACGTAATGGCCGGCACCGGGTCTCGACTTCTCGACATCGCGTCGCTGCCCTTCCTGCCCGAGACGCTCAGGTCGAGGATCAAGACCCTCAGCAACCAGCCGGTGGTCAGCCGGGCCGGGGAGACGTCCGTCCCTGGCTTGTACTTCGCGGGCGCGCACACCGTGTACTCCATCGGGCCCTCGTCCCGGTTCATCGCCGGCACGCACACCATCTCCGAGGTCATGACCAAGGCGATGGCGCGCCGCGCCCGGGCAGGCAAGCGCTTAGCGCCGGAGAAGCAGGAACTGGCACGCGTTCAGTAAGATCGTTCGGCGATCCTGCAAGTATTTGCGTAACTGTCGGTGAAATGCCCCGAATCCCATCTTGGCCTCTCGCTACGGTTGGCTACCGGAAGCCCTATCACCCCTGAGAAGGAGACCAGTTCCTCATGACTGCCACACTGCAGGAGATGCTGCTTGCCCCTGATGTCCAGCCGCGGGTAGTCGCCGACTGCCAAGCGCTGGTCAACCAGGAACTTGCCAGCAAGGGGATTGCTGCAACCCCGATCAAGGTCGCGTACAAGGCGGTGACTGCGTTCGCGCCCGGCTACTACGAGGAGACGGTCAGCAACATGCTTCCGAGCATGGCCTACCAGCTCGAGCCGTTCTGGGCGGACTTCTGCGCGTCCGGCGGCTCGGAGTTCGGCGACTACCTCGTCAAGCATTCGGACGAGGTGACGGAGGCGCTGCTCTTGATTACCGACGGTATGGCGGGCGAGTCTCAGCGCGCCACGATCGTCAGGGCCTACAAGGCCGTCCGCGGCAGCGCGGGCAAGAACATTGAGGCGGCGCTGCCGAACCTCGGCGCCCAGGTCTTGAAGAGACGCTGAGAGATAGCCGTGCTCCGTGCCGAGCCCGAACGCTCGGCACGGAGCACGCATCAGGCGAGTTGCATGAACCGGTCGAGTGCGTCGGCGTGAACGGCAAGCACATTATCCGCGTCGTCATCATCGGCGAGGAGCCGCAGGGGCCCGTTCGGCGGCATAGCCATGATGGCGTATCCCGCATCGACTAGCTCGGCCACCACGTCAGACCGACTGAACCCCGCCTTCTTAAAGTGCGCCTGGTTGAACTCCGCGGTCAGCACCGGATGGTGTTCCCGCAGAGTCCGGCGCCCTCCTCGTAGGACGAACAGCTCGGGACCCTCGACGTCCATCTTGATAAGCCCGGGAGGCGCCAGGCCGACTTCGTAGACGTGCCGGTCCAGGGTGTCGAGGGTGACGGATTCGGTGCCGATCTGGCGGACGGTGATCCGGTCGACGACGTCGTAAAGGGAGTTGTTGCCTGCTCGAGCTGAAGAGACGCAATCTGCGCCGAGCCGGCATGGTCTGACAGGGCAACCGGGTAGACCGCCACATTCCTGACCTGATTGCGGGTTAGGGCCGAGATTAGATGGGCGCGCGTCCGGGATACCGGCTCGAACGCATGCACGGAGTCGGCCGCCTGGGCCAGCAGGAGTGAGTAGTAACCGTAGTTGGCCCCGATGTCGTAGAACACGGTGCCTGGCGCCTCCCGCAGGGCTAGTGGGAGCCAGTGGGTCAGCTCCTGCTCGTAGTAGACGCCCCCGCTGAATGCCCACGGCATGTCGCCGGGCACTGCCATCCGGTACCACCCCACCTGGACCTCCACCGGGCGGCGGAGGATGCGCCGCCATCCTCGCTCGAACCGGTGCATGCCCTCGTGCGCCACGGCCCGGGCCGCGCGCTCGATGATTGTGTCCGCCATAGGGAGAAAATAGAACACCGGGGCATGCCCGACGCGGAATAATCCCACGGATTACCAAATGCTGGCTCTACCACTCGGCAGCGCAGCCTAAGAACGCGCCGGGCAACTCGCCAAGGCCATCCACGCGCCGGAGATCAACGCGCGTAATCAGGATGAAGAAGGGGCTCGGTGGCGTCGAGTGGCCGGGTGCTGCCCAGTGCGCGCAGGATGACGATGGGAGCAGGGGCGTCCGGCGTTCACCTTTACTCATCTTGCTCGGACGTCCGGCGTCCGGCTCCGCATTCGTCTCCTCCTGCGCCATCGACAGGCCGCTGCCCTCGATCGCGGCGGTCAGGCCCGGATCATCCCGCCTGCCTAAATCTGGATCAGGATCACGCCGTCCGACGTCAGGAAGCCTGACAGTCGGCGCAGGAAACCGCTGATCTTGGCCTGGCTTAGGTGGCCGAGCACCTCACTGAGCAGGAAGAGCACAACCCGGGATCCGCGTCAGCCGCCCAAACGCCGGGTGAAGCCCGGCGGTATGACCAGGTCCTCCGGTGACAGCTCGGAGATCGAGGAGTGCCCGAGCCCGAGCAGGCACTCGTCGATCCCCGACCGCATCAGGTCGAGCACGTTCTCCACCCCGGCCTGCCCGTTCGCGCCGAGCCCCCACAGGTAGGCCCGGCCGATCATCACCGCCCGCGCCCCCAGGGCGAGCGCCTTGACGACGTCGCTGCCGCGTCGCACCCCGCCGTCGAGCAGCACCTCGACCTGGTCGCCGACGGTCCGGGCGATGTCCGGCAGCAGCCGGATGGTGGCGGGAGTGCCGTCCAGGTTGTTCCCGCCGTGGTTGGAGACCGAGATGGCGGACACGCCCGCGTCGACCGCCCGCTTCGCGTCGTCGATGCGGGTGACGCCCTTGAGCATGAACGGGCCGTCCCACTGCGAGCGCAGCCAGGCGACGTCCTCCCAGGACGGCGGCGGGCTGCCCATCCACTGCCCGTAGGCGCCGAAGAACGTCGGCGCGGGCGCCCCGTTCACCGGCAGGTTGGGCACGGTCAGGTCCGGGATCTCGCCGTTGCGCAGCCACTGGTAGAGGTACGACGGCCGGGTCACGACCGAAGGGGCCTGCCGCATCATCTCCGGCAGGGTCATCTTCTCCGGGATCCGCGGCGACCCCCAGTCCCGGCCGAAGGAGAACGACCAGTCGAGCGTGACGATGATGCCGACCGCGCCGGCCGCGCGCGCCCGGTCCATCCGGGCGGCCATCTCGTCCCGGTTCCCGACCCAGTACATCTGGAACAACAGCTGCGGGTTGGCCGCGATGACCTCCTCGATCGGCTTGGAGGCGAACGAGGAGAGGCCCATCGCGGTGCCGCGGGCGGCGGCCGCCCGGGCGACCGCGACCTCGCCGTCCGGGTGCACCGCCTGCACGCCGGTCGGCGAGATCAGCACCGGCAGCGAGATCGGCTGGCCCATCACCGTGGTCGCCATCTCCCGGGTGGCGGGCAGCCCGGCGACGTGCGGGGCGAGCCCGAGTTCGGCGAACGCGGCTACGTTGTCGCGGATGGTGACGCCCGCCTCGGCGCCGGCGATCAGCGCGCCGTAGACCGACTTGGGCAGCCGCCGCTTCGCCCGCCGCTGCGCCACTGCGACCGTCTCGAACCACTTGCTAGCCATCTAGAGCACGCCCTTCTCGGCCGACCCGGCCGAGTGCGGCGCGAGCACCTGCACGTCCATCGGCTGCGAGAGCTTGCCGTCGAGGGCGGCGACGAGCTCCGCCAGCTCCGCGCTCTTCCCGTGGGCGGCGAGCGCCTCCATCGAGCTGTACTTCTCGATCATCACGATCCGGCCGTCCGGCCCCTCGTGCATCGCGTAGAGCAGGCAGTCGTCATCCGACGCCTGCACCTTCTCGGCCGTGATCTCGAGTGCTTCGATCACCTCGCCCCGTTGCTCGGCGACGGGGAACAGGGTGGCGATGACGATGACGGCCATGGCGGGCTCCTTACTCTGCGAAGAACGAACTGAGGGCGGGGGCGACATCTCGGTAGCTGGCGGCAACGCGGAACTTCCCCCGGCCGAGCCGTGCGAGCTCGCCGCCCAGCCAGCGGTCGTGCTCGCCGGTCGCGTCGAGCAGCACGTCGAGCCTGGGCAGCCGGGCCGCGAGCGGCCGGGGGTCGCGGCCGGCGTTGTGCACGCAGTCTGACAGCAGCAGTACCCGGGCGTCACGGGCCGGAATCCGGGCAAGTTCGCGGGCGGCGACTTCCAGCGGGAACGCGACGTTGGTGAGCCCGCGGGCCGGGATCGCGGCCATCGACTCGACCAGCGCCGGGGGCGCGATCCGCTGCCCGAGGTGGCAGAGCACGGTCGCGTCAGAACCGAACGCGATCACCGCCAGGTTGTCCCGCGCCAGCTCGCCCGCGAGCGCGCCGACGGTCGCCGCCGCGGTCCGCACCCGCTCGCCGCGCATCGAGCCGGACACGTCGACCAGCAGCACGACCGAGCGCACGGACGAGATCCGCTCTCGCACGACGATGTCGTCCTCCTCGACCGCCGGCAGGCCCGCGATCGCGGCCACGGTGGCGTCGAGGTCGATCTCGTCGGCCCCGCCACGGAACGGGACGCTGGCGAGCCCGCCGCCGGCGCCGCGCCGGGCGGCGGTGTCCCGTCGCGGCCGCCGCAGCGCCAGCCGGGCCGCGATCTCGCGCGCGCGGCGCAGCGCCGCCAGGTCGGCGGCGGCTGCCGTCTCGTTCAAACCAGAGGTCAGCTCCGCCTGATCGTCCGTCGTCGCGGGACCGCCGCCGCCGGTTGCCGTTCTCGGTTTTCCCGAACGGTCCCTGGTTCCACGCTCGCCCGCGAACGCCCCTCCGGGGCCCTCGGCCGGGGAGACGTCAAGCAGCACCGGGTCCTCCGTCAGCGTCTTGGGCTTGCGCCGCAGCGGCTTGAGCCCGCGCGCGGGATCGCGCCTCGGGTGCTGCCTGCCCGGGCGGCGGATCGGCGAGTCGGCCTCGACCGCTCTTCAACCGGGGGCCGCCGCGGCCGGGTCGAGAATGCTGTGGCCCAGAACAAAATGGTCCTCCCAGAGCTGCCTCAGCACCTGCTCGGGGGTGAGGTCGACGGTCTCGTCGAGGAAGATCCGGCCCGACAGCGCGACGACCATCGCGTCGTAGACGGTCTCCCGGTAGTTCTTGTCATTGGCCGACGAGGCGGAGTCCACGGACCGTTCGGGATCAAGTTTTAGAAGTTCCCCCGCGATCAGGGTCAGGTCGATCGCCCCCCGCACCGACGATCCCTGCCTGATGTCCTCGTGCGCGCGGGTGGCGCGGGTGAGCGCGACCGCGTCGGCGGTGAGCCGCCGGTAGACGGCGGGCGGGCAGTCGGGCAGCGGAGCGCGCAGGGCCACGATGTCGCGCTCGGCCCGTTCGTCCTGATAGTCGATCGAGAGCCGGCAGAACCGGTCGTGCACCGAGGTGGACAGCCTGGTGGTGCCGATGTTGTCGTACGGGTTCATCGAGGCGACGACCCGGAACGTCGGCCGGGACTGGATCTGGCCCACCCTCGGCACCGCGATCCGGCGGTCGGCCATGGCGGTGAGCAGGGTGTTGATGGTGTCCTCGGGCGCGCGGTTGAACTCCTCGATGTAGAGGAAGCCGCCGCTCCGCATCGCCTCGACCAGCGGCCCGTCGGTGAAGTTATCGGCGGTGTAGTCCTCCCGCAGCACCCGGGCCGGGTTGTGGTGCCCGACCAGCTTGGCCGGGGTGAGGTCGGCGTTCCCCTCCACGAACACGAGCGGGATGTCCCACTCGGCCGTGATCGCCTTGAGCAGGGTGGTCTTGCTGGTGCCGGGCGGCCCCTCGAGGAGGATGTCCCGCCCGGCCGCGACGGCCGCGAGCACCAGGGTCAGCTCGCGCTGCCGGCCGACCACGCGGGCACTGATGCGATCCCTGGTGCCACTGAGTTGTTCGCGGCCGTCGCTGCTGTCGCTCATCCGCTTCGCTGTTCCCTTTCCCCGCCGTGCATGACTCTCTTTCCCCTACCTGATCGTGTTTCCCGCGTCAACCGTGAACTCGAGGCCGGTCACGTACCTGGCCTCGTCGGAGGCGAGGAAGAGGACGGCGTTGCTGATGTCGCGCGGCTCGACCATCTCGACCGGGAGCCCGTTCATGGACAGCGGCCCGAGGTTCGGGTTCTGCTCGATCATCTCGGTCAGGCCGCCCAGGCCGGCCACCATCGGGGTGTCCACGCCGGTCGGGTGGACCGTGTTGATCCGGATGCTCTTGCCGGCCAGCTCGTTGGCGAGCGACCGGCAGATGCCGACCACGCCGTGCTTGGCGGCGGTGTAAGGCCCGAGGAACGGCAGGCCCTTGATCCCCGCGGTCGAGCTGGTGGCGATGATCGACCCGCCGCCGTTGGCGAGCAGGTGCGGATCGAGACCGCCAGCGTGTTCCAGACGCCGGTGAGGTTGGTGTCGATCGTGTCCTGCCACACCGCCGGGGTGACGTCGTCCCAGGCCTGCACGGTGCAGATGCCGGCGTTGGCGGAGACGATGTCGAGCTTGCCGAGCTCGGCCACGCCCGCGTCCACCGCCGTCTTGAGCGCCTGCAGGTCGCGCACGTCGGCCTTCCTGGCGAAGATCCGCCGGTCCAGCGCCTCGACCGCCTTGACGGTCTCGGCCAGGTCAGCCTCGGTCGCCATGCCGTAGCCGACGGTCGCGTAGTCCTCGCAGATGTCGACCGCGATGATGTCGGCCCCCTCCTCGGCCAGCCGGATGGCGTGACTGCGGCCCTGACCCCGCGCCGCGCCGGTGATGAAGGCGACCTTGCCTGCTACCCGTCCTGCCATGTCGTCAGCTCCCTTGCTGGTGGTGTCCCTGAGCCGATATTAATGACAGTGGTTGACACAAAGCAAACGGGAGTGACGGATGTCACGTCAGCCTGGTGCTTGTTCTGGCGCATAAGCGATCCGTCCGAAATTCATGGATAACTGGGGCGGCCGATGGGCACTCGACGTTGCGCGTACCTGCGCTAATGCTCAAATTGCTTACGGTGGTCGGCATTCCGATCGAGTCACCTGGTCTGGAACTTGCTTCGGGCGGGAGTTGGCTTACCGCGCTAGGCCTTGCAGGAGCTCGGTCATGACCCGGGCCCCGATCGCCGACAGCGGCCCGTCGGCGTGGCCGTGGTTGCGGACCCGGACCGCGACCGCGTCGATGTAGGCCTTGCACGCCAGGGCGGTCACCGGGTCGAGCTCCCGCCCGGCCAGGGACGCGTTGCCGGTGTCCTCCGGCGCAGCTCGACCCGCTGCCGGGTGAGCTCGCGTGCTCCTTGCGGGCCCTGACGCCGTCGGGGTTGAGCTTCATCTCCAGCGCGGCGGCCTTGCGGGCGAGCTGGTCGCCCCGCAGGCCGGGCGCGGCGGCCGCCAGGATCTCGTCGGCTTGGGCGGCGTCGGCGTCGGGCAGGCTCATCGTCCACGCGGCGATGGTGTCGGCGCGGTCGGCGCTGATGGCCCCGGCGGCCATCCCGGCCAGCGTCCGCGGGAGGCGGGAGACCAGGGCGGCGTCCCGCTCGAGGCGGGCGTCGCGTGGTTCGCGGTGACCAGCAGCTCGCAGGCGAGCTCGTCGGCGGCGAACTCGCCCGGGCGGCGGCCGGGCCGCACCCCGCGGGCCTTCGCGGCGGCGAACGCGGCCATCCGGCGGCGGCCGAACTCCGCGACCGACAGGGTCAGCAGGTACGCCGCCCAGGCCGCCAGCCGCCGGGCCGCCTGCAGCGCCCCGGCCAGCTCGTCATCGGACAGGGTCGTCACCCCGGACACGGCCCGCTCGGTCAGCGCGGCCAGGGCCGGCCCGGGGCGCAGCGCGTCGGCGGCCTGGCCCTGGGCGAAGGCGGGGCCGGGGGACTGGCCGCCGAGGCCGTCCGGGCCGAGCATCGCCGCCAGCGCCGACGGGTCCAGGCCGCCCGCGTCGCCCAGGCTGAGGCAGACCCCCGAGCCCTCGCGCTCCCATTCCTCCGGGATCCGCTCCCGGCCCGCCTCGAGGTCCGCCACCCAGCGGGCCATCTCCGCGTCCGCGTCGAAATCGTCCTCCGGCATGACCTTCTCGCTTCTTATTCATACGGACATATATCGCCGATATGAAGATCAACTCAAGATAGACTCGCCCACAGTTTCGAATGGATTGGAAACTCGACTGCTGCCGTAACCGGGGATGCTGATGTTATTGTCACTAGATGACATAAGCGGGGCGGAGGCGGTGCAGGTGATTCAGCGGGCCACGGCCGGCGCCGATGGCGGGCGGCGCGGGCGGCCGCCGTCCACTAGCCGGCACGAGCTGAAGGAGATCGCGCTCAGGCTGTTCGCCGATCACGGGTTCGAGAACACCACCATAGAGCAGATCGCGGCCGAGGCCGGGGTTAGCGAGCGGACCTTCTTCCGGTACTTCGCCACCAAGGCGAGCGTGCTCTGGGCCGACTTCGATACCGAGGTGGCCACGATCCGGGCCGCCCTCGCGGTCGTGCCCGACGACGTGCCGATGATGGACGCGATCCGCGGCGCGGTCGTCGCCGCCAATCACTACCACGCCGAGGACGTCCCCGAGATGCGCCGGCGGATGAGCCTCATCGCCAACGAGCCGGGGCTGTCGTTCGGCGCCGCCGAGCACTACGCGGACTGGGAGCGCGCGGTCAGCGAGTTCGCCGCCCGCCGCCTCGGCCAGCCCGCCGAGTCGCTCTACCCGCTGGCCGTCGGCCGGACCGTGCTCGCCGCCTGCCGCGCGGCCTATGACCGCTGGTCGGACCGGGCCGATGATGACCTGCCGACCTACCTGGACGCCGCGCTGACCGCGCTGACGTCCGGATTCGACCCGGCCAGCCTCCGCACCGCCCTGGTGCCGCCTCCGCCCTAGCCGGGAAGGCTGGAGCGCGCCGCATTGTCCAAGCGGTGGCGCTTAGTTGCCGTCCACCGGACTCGGCGCCCCGACGCTCTCCTCGGTCACCGCAGGTTCGTACTCGGCGCAGCCGCGATACGCAGGCAGCCCATTGATGCGCAAGCGCTGCGTGATCCGCGGACCGACCTGCTCGAGAGGACGCTGCCCTACTTCGACGCGTTCCCAGAGCCTGTACCGGCTGGGCTACCGTCCGGCAGTACATCTGGGTCAAAACCGGCTAGCGGCGTGCTGGGCCGGCGGTGACGGCAGCGCCAGCGGATGGCCCATGTCGTGCCAGACCGCCAGGCCGAGCCCGGCCACCAGCAGCGGGAAGACGATCCAGGTCTCGCACAGCTTGGCCGTGGTGAACTGCAGCGGCCTCGGCAGGAGATGGAACTCGTGCATGCTGACCGGCCAGAAGATCGGGCAGCCGCCGTGCGTGAGCTCGTCGCCGGCGATGTGCGCCGCGCAGCCGAGCGCGACCGCGATCGCCAGCATCGGGACGTGCCAGGAGCCGACCGGCAGCCTGGTCAGGTCCGCGCCGGTGTAGCAGGTGACGATCGCCGCCCCGATGCCGAGGAAGTCGCCGTGGTGCCCGCCGACGTGCAGCGCGCGCAGCGCGGCCGAGTAGAGCAGCGACATGAACAGCAGGGCGGGCACCAGGTGCCAGGAGAACACCGGGTGCCCGATCCCGGTCACCTTCGGACCCGACAGCTGGTACTGGCCGGCGAAGTACGTGCCCACGGTGAACACCGCGATGCCGACGATGCTGTGGGTGCCGTGCCGGTGCCCGCCCGACAGCATCGCCACCAGCCGGGAGAACCCCTCGGTGAGGAACCCGAACGAGCTGGAGATCGAGGTGTCCCGATGGTCGATGTCGGGCAGCACCCCCGCCCCGGCGCAGAGCGCCACCCCGGCCGCCAGGTGCGCGTCGCTCACGTGCAGCGTCGTCGCGAGCGCGGCGAAGGCGAAGGCGCCGCTCAGCGCGTGATCCCGGCCCATCATGGTGCGGCCCAGCTCCCAGCAAGTCGGATGAACTGTCGTGATTGCGGAGCTAAGCGTGCCATACGTCCGCCCCGGGATGGCGGAGGCGCGCGGGGGACGGGGCGGAGCAACGGTCCGTTCGATATGAAAGATTTTCGCTGTTTTTTGTAAGAATCAATCCCCGGTTACCGTCTGGTGAAATCGCGCTAACCAGTGCGTTCTGCCCAGTACCGTTGCCACGGCAACCTTTCGCCTATGTATGTAGGCCACCTTCCCTCTAAGGAGAAAATCCTCCATGGCCACGCTGCAGGAGATGCTTAGCCCCGTTGCGCCGCAGTTTGTCGCGGACTGCCAGACGCTGATCGACGGAGAAGTCGATAGCAAGGGCGGGCTCTCCGGTACCGCCGTCAAGGCCGCGTACAAGGTCGTCACCGCGTTCGCGCCCGGCTACTACGCCGAGACCCTCCGGGCCATCACGCCGGACATGCTCAACGCGCTTGAGCCGTTCTGGGCCGACTTCCTCGTCTCCGGTGGCGCCGATTTCGGCGACTACCTGGTCAAGCGCGGTGACGAGGTGTCCGAGGCGCTGCTGGCGGTGACCGACCACATGGCCGAGGTGTCCGGCCGGGCGACGATCGTCAAGGCCTACAAGATGGTGCGCGGCAGCGCCGGCAAGAACATCGAGGCCGCGCTGCCCAACCTCGGGCCGATGATCCAGAAGTACTCCTGACGCCACGTCAGCCGCGCCGGCGTTGGGGTTGCTCAGTAGACGACGTAGCCAATGTCGGTGAGCCCCGCGTCGGCGCGGTTGATGGAGATGACCCCGGTCTTGGACGGGTCGGGGAAGGCCAGGTGGGTCAGGCCCTTGCTGCCCTCCACGATCAGGTCGTTGTTGAGGTGCCAGCCGGGCCCGATGCCGTAGATCGCGACCCGGATCCTGGCCGGCGGCTGGCCCTGGACGCTGTTGTCGCAGCCGAACGCGATCTGGTGCGCCGTCCCCGGCGGCACGGCGATCGCGGTGTGCGCGTTCTTGCCGTTGTTCAGGCTTCCTGACTGCAATTCCGCCTCCGTGGTGACGGTCGGATCGGTGGTGAAGAAGTTCTCCAGCAGCAGCGACTCGTCGAGCACCAGCGTGCGCCCGTTGACCACCGCGTTCGGCGTCCACTGGGTGCCGTCGGCGTTGACGCTGAGCGCGCCGCAGCTGCCAGGGCCGCAGATGTGCTGGCCGACGTCGTAGTGCGCGGTCCACAGCCGGACCGTCGACCGGGCGATGCCCGCCTGGCTGAGCGTCGGCAGGATCTCGTCGTTCATGGTGGACGCGCTGCCGTACACGCACGGCCGCGCGATGCCCCGCTTGCGCTGCGCGTTGCACCAGGACGGGACCTGGGAGGGGGCGGCCGCGCCGGACTCGACGTCGAGCGCGTCGGCGTTGTTGCCGAACAGCGTTATCGACAGGTGCTGCGCCTTCGGGAACTTGGACACGATGAAGGCGTAGTTGGGCTGGTCGCCGATGCCACCATCGACGTAGGCCGCGTACGCGGCCGCGCCAGCAGGGAACTGGTCGTTGTAGATGGTGTCGTACATGGTTATCCCGGCCACCCCCAAAAGGTAGTCCCTTCGGGGATAACCGGGATAAAAAACCTCTGACTAGACGGCCCGGTCAGCCGGCCGGGGTGCCGCAGTTGGCGCAGAACTTGGCCGCGCCCGGGAGCTCGGTGCCGCACTCGGTGCAGTGCTTCACGGCCGGGGCCATCGCCTGGCCGCAGCCCATGCAGAACTTCGCGCCGGCCGGGTTCGCCGTCGAGCAGTTGGCGCAGGCCACGCCGGTCGGGGCCGGCGCCGGGGCCGCCGCTGCGGCCGGGGCCGGGGCGGGCGCGGGCGGCGGTGCCTGCTGCTGCTGCAGCCCGGCGCCGAGGCCGCCGCCGAGTCCGAGGCCCGCGGCCAGGAACGCGCCCTGGGTCGCGCCGCCGCCCTGGGCCATGCCCTGCCCGGCGCCGAGCGCCATCTCGCCCGCCGCGTACTGCCCGAACCCGCCCGCCAGCTGCGAGTAGGAGCTGTCCTTGGCGAGCTGCTTGAGCTGGGCCGCGTCCTCGGGGGCGAGGTTGATGTCGAAGTTGCCCATCCGGGTGATCGCGATCCCGTAGGCCTCGAGCTGCCCGTTGCCGGCCGTGATGGCGGCCTGCTCGATCTCCGGCGAGTGCACCGACAGGCCCAGGATCGGCCACCCGTTGGCCACCACCTGGGTGGTGATGTTGGTCCGCATCACCTTCAGGAGCTGGTCGCTCACCCAGCCCGCGATCCGCTCGTTATCGGTCACGTCAACGGTGGAGGTCAGGTTGGTGATCAGCCGGGCCGGGTCGATCACCCGCAGCGCGTAGTCGCCGAACACCCGCAGCGTCACGACCAGCCCGGTCCTCGGGTCCTGGACGTCGTCGACGCGGCCGCCGAACTTGAAGCCGGTGTACTCGCGGGTGCCGACGAAGTAGAGCTCCGCCCGGTAGGCGTTGCCGCCGGTGGCGAAGTCGATGATCGCGCCGAGCCCGGGGATCTCGTCGGCGTCGATCGAGTGCCGGCCGGGGCCCATGGTCGCCGCGATCTGGCCCGTGTTGACGAACATTGCAACTTCGTCGGCGTTGACGATCGCGTGCGTGAAACGCCGGATCGTTACATCGGGCCACTTGAAAACGATCTGACCCTTACGGTCATCAGGTACCGCGATAAATTCCCGCGAAAACAGTGCCATGGCAGAAACGATACCGTTCAAGTGCCCGTAAAGGCTCCCTAGCAGCCAAGGTACATGTGGAACTGCTATGTTTTCGAGCCGTGGAAGCAATCCAGTGTGGGTGGTGCCGCGCGCAGAACCAGCCGGGGACCACTAGTTGCATGACATGCGGTGCGCCGCTCGATGTTCGGGACAAGGTCAGCGACTCCGGCTGGCGCGAGTCGCCGCGGCTGCGCGACATGACCGAGTTCAAGTTCTCGGCGAGCACCTGCCAGGTCGAAGGCGAGCTGGTCCCCGTGGCCGAGATCGCCCTCGCCCCTCAGGATGGCGTCTATTTCGAGCACCACGTGCTGCTCTGGAAAGACGAGTCGGTCCCGCTCTCCTCCCTCAAGACGTCTGGCGGCAAGCGCACGGTCGGCGGCATGCCGCACATCGTGACGGTGGCCAACGGCCCCGGCCGGATCGCCTTCTCCCGTGACGCGCCCGGCGAGCTGGTGGTGCTGCCGCTGCACCCGGGCATGGAGCTGGACGTGCGCGAGCACGCCTTTCTGCTCGCGTCGCACTCCATTAGCTACTCCTTCGTCCGGATCAAGGGCCTGGCGAACATGCTGCACGGCGGCAACGGCATGTTCATGGACCGGTTCGTCACCTCTAACCAGCCCGGGCTGCTGATGCTGCACGGCAACGGCAACGTGATGGAGCGGACCCTCAAGCCGGGCGAGAAGATCCTGGTCGAGCCGGGCGGCTTCCTGTACAAGGACTCCTCGGTGACCATGCAGACCCAGACGATTCAGCTCAAGTCCGGGATGCTGGGCCACCACAACATGCACCTGGCCGAGATGAGCGGCCCCGGGCGGGTCGGCATCCAGTCCATGTACGTGCATCACGGCAGCGGGGAATAGCGGGGGCGCGCGGATGAATACCTACGTGTGCCGTTTCTGCAGGCAGCCAAGCGACCCGAGCCAGCCGACCTGCCCGCTGTGCGGCGCGCCGGTCGACATCAGGGACTCGGTCACCGACTCTGGCTGGGTCAAGCAGCCGCCGGTCAGGGACATGGCGAAGCTGCAGTTCGGCCAGTCGCACGCCCAGATCGCGGGGACCATGGTCCCGATCGCCGAGTTCAACCTGGCCCAGCAGGAGATGGTGTACTTCTCGCACCACGTGCTGCTGTGGGCCGACCCGGCGACCAAGATGCAGAACATGTCCATGCGCGGCGGCTGGCGGCGGATGATGGCGGGGATGCCGCTGATCATGATGGAGGCGCACGGTCCGGGGCACATCGCGCTCTCCGACAACCACGCCGGCGAGCTGCTCGCGCTCCCGCTCCAGCACGGCCAGTCGATCTGGGTCAAGGAGCACCGGTTCCTGACCGCCACCGGGAACATCCGCTACGACTGGACCAGCAACGACGTCTGGTACGTGACCGGTGACGGCGACGAGCAGGAGACGCACTACCCGATGGGGCAGTTCGGCGACGTGTTCACCGCCGCCGACCGCCCCGGGCTGCTGCTGCTGCACGCGCCGGGCAACGTGTTCATCCGGGACCTCCAGCCGGGTCAGTCGCTGCTGATCCAGCCGAGCTCGCTGGTGTACCGGGACACGACCGTCCGGGTCCACCTGCACCTGGAGTACCCGCGGAACCAGGGCTTCGCGTTCTGGCGCTCGAACTTCGACTACCGCAACATCTTCGTCAGGGTCACCGGCCCCGGCCGGGTCGCGGTCCAGTCGATCTTCGAGCGGCCGGAGGAGATGGAAATGATCAGGAACCACTCCTACGCGACCCGCCATCGCTGGTAGCCGTCGTTCGACCTGATCGACCGCGGTACGACGCGGGCAGATGTGGGTACCCGAGGGGTGGATGAGCCGCCCCGGATGGTCCCCGCTGCCCGCGTCGCTCGCGCCCATGCTCGCGCTGCCGGGCTCGCCGCCGGCCGTGGCTGGCCGAGTGGGCGGTGGAGATGAAGTGGGACGGCGTGCGCGCGCTGGCGTTCGTCGAGCACGGGCAGCTCCGGCTCGTCTCCAGGACCGGCAAGGACATCAGCGCCACCTACCCGGACCTGGCCGGGCTCGGCCCGGCCATGGCCGGCCGGCAGGCGCTGCTTGACGGCGAGATCGTCGCCTTCACCGACGGGCGCCCCGACTTCGAGGCGCTGCAGCCCCGGATGCACGTGTCGTCGGCCGACGCCGCCTTCCGCCTCTCGGCTCTGATCCCCGTCAGCTACCTGGCGTTCGACGCGCTGCAGGCGGACGGCGTCCGGCTGACCGCCCGGCCGTACTTCGAGCGCAGGAAAACCCTCGACACCATCATCTCGAACGGTCCGCGCTGGCTCGCCCCGCCCAATTTCCCTGGCCCCGATCTGGACGCGGTCCGGGCCGCGTCGGTCGCCAGCGGGCTCGAGGGGGTGGTGGTCAAGCGGCTCGACTCGGTCTACGAGCCCGGCGCCCGGCCCGGGAGCTGGCTGAAGGTCAAGAACCAGCTCCGGCAGGAGGTGGTGGTGGCGGGCTGGAAGCCCGGCCAGGGCAACCGCACCGGGCTGGTCGGGTCGCTGCTGGTGGGGGTGCACTCGTCGTCGGGGGCGCTTCTCTATGCGGGGCATGTGGGGACCGGGTTCTCCGATCCGGTGCTGCGGATGCTCACCAGGCGGCTGGACGCGCTGCGGCGGCCTGACTCGCCGTTCGACGGGCCGGTGCCGGCCGAGTATGCGAGGCCCGCAGTATGGGTAGAGCCCCGGCTAGTGATCGAGGTGATGTTCGACCGGTGGACGAGGGCGGGTCGCATGCGGGCCCCCGCCTACCGGGGACTTCGTGACGACAAGGACCCGGCCGACGTGGTCAGGGAGACGTAGGGCGGTCTTCGTGGAGGCGTGATGCCGGAAGCTGGCAAGGCCTACCAGGCCGACAAGATCGCGGTGCAGGTGGACGGGCGCTCGCTCGCGCTGACCAACCTGGCCAAGGTGCTCTACCCGGCCGACGGCTTCACCAAGGCCGAGGTCCTCGACTACTACCAGCGGATCTCGCCGGTGCTGCTGCCGCACATCGCGGGCCGGCCGATGACGCTCCGCCGCTTCCCGCACGGCGTCGGTGACCTGTCGTTCTTCGAGAAGCGCGCGCCCGCGCACCGACCGGAGTGGGTGCGGACCGAGGAGGTCGTCTCGCACAGCTCGCGCTCGCGGTCGCCGGGCGAGACGATCAGCTACCTGGTGATCGACGACCTGCCCGCGCTGATCTGGGTGGTCAACCTGGCCGCGCTCGAACTGCACGTCCCGATGTGGCGCTTCCCCGGTTCCGGTTCGTTCTGGTTCTGGCTGGCTCCGGTTCCGACGTCCGGTCCGGTTCCGGCTCCGGCTCCGCCGCCGCGCCGAGCCGTACGGCGCGGCCGAGCCGGACCTGCTGGTGTTCGACCTCGACCCGGGCGCGCCCGCCACGATCGTCGAGTGCTGCCGGGTGGCGGAGGCGCTCAGGCCCGCCCTGGAGGCGGACGGGCTGCGGCCGCTGCCCAAGACCTCGGGCGGCAAGGGCCTGCAGCTCTACGCCCCGCTCAGCGGCCGGACGGCCGAGCAGGCGAGCGAGCTGGCGCTGGGCTACGCGCAGCGGTTCGAGCGCGAGCTGCCCCGGCTGGTCGTGTCGCGGATGACGAAGTCGGCCCGGCCGGGCAAGGTGCTCATCGACTGGTCGCAGAACAACGGGTCCAAGACCACGATCGCGCCCTACTCGCTCCGCGCCCGCGACCTGCCCACGGTCTCGACCCCGGTCACCTGGGACGAGGTCGCCGCCTGCGGTTCGGTCGCGGACCTGACGTTCACCGCCCCCGATGTCCTCGCCCGGGTCGAGGCGCAGGGCGACCTGTTCGCCGCGCTGATCTAGCTCAGGTCGATGTCGCCCCGGCGCTCGGCCAGCAGCAGCAGCGCGTAGGCGGCGAGGGTCGAGTCATCGACGATCCGACGGTCTGCGACCATCTCCTCGAACTCGTCCCTGGCCACCCAGGCGCACTTGAGGTCGAGCTCCTCCGGCTCGAGGTCCGACGGTCCCGGGGTCAGGTCGGTGGCCAGGAAGTACTCGCCGTACTGATTGGTCATCCCGTGGCCGGCGGCGACCGTGCCGAGATGGGTCAGCCGGGCCGCCCGCAGCCCGGTCTCCTGGGCGAGCTCGAGCCGGGCCAGTTCCTCGGCCGTGCCCGACTCGTCGTGCGGGAAGCCGCCCTGCGGGAACGACCAGCCGCGCCGCCCGAGCGGGTAGCGGTACTCCTCGACTAGGTGGAAGCCGCCGTTCTCGGCCGCGATGATGAGTGCGAAGTTGCGCTTCTCAACGTATGCGTAGGTGCCGCGCGAGCCGTCGCGGCGCTCGGTCTCGTCCCGGCGGAACGTGAGCCACTGGTCGGCGTAGACGACGCTGGTGGTCAGCATCCGGACTTCGGCGTCGGGCGGCGACGCCGACCTCGCACCATTCTGGCTCGGCTCTTTGCGCATCCGATCATTGTGCCTGACCGCGCTACCAACGGGTTACCGCCAGCGCAAAGCTGGGAGCGCGCTGCTTCGCTGATCGTGGACCGTTGTGTACACCCGGGTGTACACAACGGTCCATCGTCATGGTGCGCGGCCAGGCCGACGACGGACGAACGCGAAATTCCACCCGCTACTGGCACTTTAAGCTACATATCAGTCACTCTATGAGTATGGATGATCCTGCCGTCGGAACCATGGACCTGCACGCCTACCGGGAATGGCTGTCGCTGCTAGGCGCGCAGTGCGGGATCGTTGACCGGGGGCAGGCGAAGCGGGCCGGCTTCTCGGATCGGCAGATCTGGCACCGGCTCCGGTCGGGCAGATGGCAGCGCGTGCACGAGGGGGTCTACGCGACGTTTACCGGCCCGCTGAGCCCCGACGCGCGATTGTGGGCGGCGCTGCGGAGAGCCGGCGATGGGGCGATGCTCAGTCACGAGACCGCGGCCGAGGTGCACGGCCTGATCGACAAGCCCGCGAGTAAAACCATTCACATCACCGTGCCCGCCGCCGGCGGCCCGTTCGGCGCGGGTCGGCGCGGGGAGTCGTGATCCATCGGTCCGGCCAGAGCCGGCCGCAGCTCCCGATTACCTGGAAGCTACCCCGCACCAGAATCGAGGACACGGTGCTGGACCTGATCGACGCGGCGCCGACCTTTCAGGTTGCCTACGGCTGGATCGCGCGCGCCGTCACTCGCGACCTGGCAACCGTCAGCATGCTCCGCGCGGCCCTTGCGGCCAGGCGTCGTGTCCGCTATCGAGCCGAACTTGCGGTGGCGTTCGGGGAGAGCGACGGCGGAGTCCACTCCGGGCTGGAGCTCAGGTACGCCCGCGACGTCGAGCGAGCGCACGGCCTCCCTCCGGCGCAGCGGCAGGCGCGTCGCGAGATCGCCGGCCGGGCGCATTACCGGGACAACTGGTACGCCGAGTACCGAGTCTGCGTCGAGGTCGACGGGCCGACGTATCACCGGGATGAGCAAGTATGGAAGGACAAGCGCCGCGATAACGTCAATCTCGCCGAGGACGGCGCCGAGACCTTCAGGTTCGGGCCGGTGGAGGTAACCGAGCGCGCGTGCGAAAGCGCCGCCATGGTCGCGGCCGCGTTGGCGCGCAACGGCTGGGAGGGCATCCCCCGCCCATGCCGCCGTCCGGGCTGCTCGCTGCGAAAAGCAAGATAATGGACCGTCGTATACACGTGGGTGTACACAACGGTCCATCGTCTTGCCCGTGCGGTTGCGGGCTGCGTTTTGTCGGTGCTGGTTCCTAACATCGGAAGGGTGACCTGCCGGACCTGCCGGGGGCCGACGGCGGTCGGGCTTGCCCGGTGCTATCAGTGCGACCTGGCCCAGCGCCAGGCCGGGGAGTTGCTCGCGGACGTGGTGGCGCCGATCGGGTACGCGGTCCGGGGCGGCCCGCTGGCGGTTGACCTGTGGCGGTACAAGTCGGACGGTGCGGGTGCGGCGGAATCAGGTCGGCGGCTGCGGGGCATGCTGGCCGCCTACCTCAGGGACCACGGGGAGTCACTGTGGACCGCGGCTGGGATGGCGGCCGGCCCGGGGGCCGCCGCCGTAGTGCCGAGCGGCCGCGGCCGCCCGGGCGGCCATCCGCTGGTCGGCCTCGTACGGTCGTGCATTGACGTTCCGCTGGCCGGCCTCGCGGTCGCCCCGGCCGGGGCCGCTCACGTGCGCGGCGTCGACCCGGGCTGGCTCCGCGTGGCAGGGCCGGTGGCCGGGGCCGACGTGCTGGTCGTCGACGACACCTGGGTGTCGGGCGGCAGCGCCCAGTCGGCTGCGGTCGCGCTCAAGCTGGCCGGCGCCCGGCGCGTCGCGATCATCGTCATCGGTCGGCACGTCAACCCCGATGACCCGCAGTCAGCCCGGTTCCTGGCCGATCTGCGCGCTACTGCGCATGGGTGATGACGCCGCGGATGATCTTGCCGTCGTCCAGGTCCTGGTAGCCGGCGTTGATGTCGTCGAGCGAGTAGCGGCGGGTGATGAGCTCGTCGAGCTTGAGCTGGCCGGCCGGTAGAGGCGGAGCAGCCGGGGGATGTCGTTGAGCGGGTTGCACATGCCGAAGACGTGACCCTGGATTCGGCGCTGCCAGCCGACCACGCTGCCGTTGGCGGCCAGCTGGATCTGCTTGTCGTCGCTGCGGCCGACCGAGGTGATCGTCACCTGGCAGCCCTTGCCGACGATGGCGGCCGCCTGGTCGACCACCTCGGCGTTGAGCACGCCGATGGTGATCAGCGCGTGATCGGCCAGCTGGCCCCTGGTCAGGTCGATGACCGCCTCCTGGGCGGCGGCAGCGTCGGCGAACACGTGAGTGGCGCCGAACGTCAGCGCGCTCTCGCGCTTGAACTCGACCGGGTCGATCACGACCACGTTGGCCGCGCCGGCGTACCTGGCGCCCTGGACCGCGTTGGACCCGACCCCGCCCGCGCCGAAGATCACCACCGTCTGACCCGCCCGCACCCCGGCCGCGTACACCGCGGTGCCCCAGCCGGTGGGCACGCCGCAGCCGGTCAGCGCCGCGACCTCGAACGGGATGTCGGCCTCGATCGGCACGCAGGAGTTCTGCGACACCACCGCGCGCTCGGCGAACGTGCCGAGCATGCAGAAGCCGCCCAGGTCGGCCCCGTCGTGGTCGTGGAACCTGAACGTGCCGTCGGCGAGCATCCCGGTCATCATCTGCGCGCCCCAGTCGCACAGGTTCTGGTGGCCGGTCGAGCAGTACCGGCAGATCCCGCAGGCGGGGATGAACGAGCAGACCACGTGGTCGCCCGCCTTGACGCGGGTCACGTCCGGGCCGACCGCCTCGACCACGCCGGCGCCCTCGTGCCCGCCGACCATCGGCAGCCGCCCGGTGGAATCACCGGTCCGCAGATGCTCGTCCGAGTGGCACATCCCCGACGCCGCGAACTTGATCAGAACCTCGCCCGGCCTCGGCGCGTCGAGCTCGAGCTCGGTGATCTCCCACGGCTTGCCCGGTTCCCTGATGATTGCTGCCCTGGTGCGCATACCTACAGTGCTATACCTGCGGTCTGATGGCGCCAACCTGCTGAAACTACGTAATTCGGCGTCGTTCTCTGTGGCCGGTCACTAGACGCCGAGGCCGGGCAGGACCTGCCCGGCGGGAAGCTCGGCCAGCAGGTGCCCGGGCAGCCAGAGCTTGGAGCCGCGGATGCCGGAGCCGACCACCACCGTCGGCGACTTCGCCACCAGGTCGTCCACCAGCACCGGCCACGAATCCGGCAGCCCGATCGGGGTGATGCCGCCGTACTCCATCCCCGACAGCGACGTGACCGTGTCCATCGGGCCGAACGACGCCTTCTTGGCGCCCAGGTGCCGCCGCACCACCCCGTTGACGTCGGCCCGGGTGGTGGCGGTGACCATGCAGGCCGCGTAGGTCACGTCCGACCCGCGCTTGGCCGCGATGATCACGCAGTTCGCGCTCTCCTCGAGCGACACCCCGTAGGTCTCGCAGAACTGAGCGGTGTCGGCCAGGGCCGGGTCGATCGCGGCCACCCGGACCTGGCCCGCCCACGGCAGCGCCCGCAGCGCGGCCGCGACGGACGGGGCGAGCAGTTGGGGCCGCTCGAGCGCGGGGTGATAGGTCAGCGGCAGGCTCATGGCTCCATCCAACCAGGGGCCCGAGCTACTTGGTCACCACGTAGGAGACCCAGCCGCCGTCGGTGCTCACGTTGCACGCGCGAATAGCCGTCTGGGAGGCGTTGCCGCAGCCATAGTCTAGGGATATGGCGGTCAAGATCCCCGAGACGCACACGGCGCTGGTGCGGCGGGCACGGAAGATCAACCGGGTGCTGGCGGAGACCTACCCGGAGGCGCACTGCGAGCTCGACTTCGAGGATGCGTTCCAGCTGCTGGTGTCCACCGTGCTGTCCGCCCAGACGACGGACAAGCGGGTGAACATGACCACGCCGACGCTGTTCGCCAAGTACCCGACCCCCGAGGATCTGGCCACCGCGAACCCCGAGGACGTGGCCGAGATCCTGAAGCCGACCGGCTTCTTCAACGCCAAGACGAAGTCGGTCATGGGGCTGTCGGCGGCGCTGGTCGAGCGGTTCGGCGGCAAGGTCCCGAACACGCTGGAGGAGCTGGTCACGCTGCCCGGGGTGGGCCGCAAGACCGCCAACGTGGTGCTCGGCAACGCGTTCGGCGTCCCCGGCATCACCGTCGACACTCACTTCGGGCGGCTGTCGCGCCGGTTCGGGTGGACCACCAGCGACGATCCGGTCAAGGTGGAGGCGGAGGTGGGCGAGCTCATACCCAAGTCCGACTGGGTGCTGCTCTCGCACCGGCTGATCTGGCACGGCCGGCGGATCTGCCACGCCCGCAAGCCCGCCTGCGGCGTCTGCCCGGTGGCGGACTGGTGCCCGTCCTTCGGCCTCGGCCCGACCGACGCGGCCACCGCCGCGAAGCTCGTCAAGGCCGGCCCGTTCTCGTGACCGAAGGCGATCGCGAGCCGCCGGGGTGGCTCCGCGCCCTCGCCCAGACCGCCGCCGTCATGGAGGTTCCGAAGGTCGCCCGCCCGCCGGCCTCGGGCGGCCGCCGCTCGGCCGTCCTGGTCCTGTTCGGCGACGGCGTTAACGGGCCCGACCTGCTGTACATCCAGCGCGGCGAGGGGCTGCGGCGCCATCCCGGGCAGCCCGCGTTTCCGGGCGGCAAGATCGAGACGAGCGACGACGGCCCGATCGCGGCGGCGCTGCGCGAGGCGGTGGAGGAGACCGGCCTCGACCAGGCCGGGGTGGACGTGCTGACCCCGCTGCCGGAGATGTTCATCGCCCGCAGCGAGTTCCGGGTCGTCCCGGTGCTGGGCTGGTGGCGGACGCCGAGCGCGGTCCGGCCGACCGACATCGGCGAGGTGGCCGCGGTCGAGCGGATCGCCGTGGCCGACCTGGCCGATCCGGCCAACCGGCTCATGATGCGGTTTCCGAGCGGGCACAGCGGCCCCGCGTTCCGCATCGGCCCGATGCTGATCTGGGGATTCACCGCGCTGCTGACCGACCGGCTGCTCGCCCTGGGCGGCTTCGAGCGCCCGTGGGATGACAGCACTATCCGCGCGCTGCCCGACGGGGCGCCCTGACCGGATACGGTGGACTGCGTGCGCGGTGATCTGCTTGATCTCGCCCTGGTCGTTCTTGCCGCCGCGTTCGCGGTTTCCGGCTACCGGCAGGGCTTTATCGTCGGCTCGCTGAGCTTCATCGGCTTCGTTGGCGGTGCGGTGCTCGGCGCGGAGTTCGGCCCGTCCATTTCGCGTGCCATCGTGGGCGGCCAGACTCAGCAGGATGTGGTCGCGGTCGTGCTGCTGGTCTGCGCGGCCATCATCGGCCAGTTCGTCGCCTCGTCGATCGGCACCGCGGTCCGGCAGACGGTCACCAACCCATCATCGACGATCCTCGACTCGATCGGCGGGGCCGCCGTCAGCGTGCTGTCGATGCTGCTGATCGCGTGGGCGATCGGCTCGGTCCTGACCGCGTCCTCCTTCCCGGTCGTGGTCGGGCAGGTCGACAACTCGGTCGTGCTCGGCACCATGGACCGGATCATGCCGACGCAGGCCAAGACGATGTTCGGTGACTTCCGGCGGCTGCTGTCAAGCGGCCCGTTCCCGCAGGTGTTCAGCGGCATCGGGGCGGCCCACCTGTTCGCGGTCGCCGCGCCCGACCCGGCGGTGCTCAACAGCCCCGGCTACCTCGCCGCCAGGAGCCGGGTCGTCAAGGTGCAGGGCACCGCGCCCAGCTGCGACCGCAGCATCGAGGGGTCCGGGTTCGTCTACGCGCCGCACCACGTGCTGACCAACGCGCACGTGGTGGCGGGCGTCCAGGACGGGCCGACGGTCACGGTGGGCGGGCTGACCTACCGAGCCCAGGTCGTGCTCTACGACCCGCAGGTCGACATCGCCGTGCTCTACGTGCCGGGGCTGAACCTGGCCCCGCTGAGCTTCGACGACCAGGCTCAGGCGGGAGCGCAGGCGATCGTGGCCGGCTACCCCCTCGACCACTCGTTCACGCAGGTGCCGGCCAGGATCGGCGGAACCCAGAACGCGGTCGGGCCGGACATCTACCAGACCGGGACCGTGCAACGGCAGATCTTCGAGATCAGGGCGCTGGTCGAGCCCGGCAACTCGGGCGGCCCGCTGCTTAGCCCGTCCGGCCGCGTCTACGGGGTGGTGTTCGCCGCCGCGGTGAACACGCAGGACACCGGGTTCGCGCTGACGGCCTCCGAGGTCTCAGCCGACGCCAGCGCGGGCGCCGACCAGACGAGCCAGATCTCCACCCAGGAGTGCGACTAGGGCTCGCGCAGGGCCAGCCTGAGGTCGGACTCGGCCACGGCTGCGAGGCCCTCGCGTTCTACCCGCGCGGCGATTTCTTCCGCCCGCGCGGCCACGGAGGCGGCGTCGACGCCGGCGTCGTTGGCCGGATACCGGCGCACGTGCCCGGCCCCCCGGCGGAGCAGCGCGGCCGCGCCGCGGGCGTTGCCCCGGCGGGCGTGGGTGAGACCGACCGCGATCTGGGCCAGGCCCCGCCAGAGCTCGCGGTCCGGGGCCGGGGTCGACTTCCAGGCGGCCTCGAAGACCTCGTGGGCGTGGAACGGATGGCCGTCGGCCAGCAGCCGACCGCCCAGCTCGGCCGCCTCGGCCGGGGTGACCGCGAGGTCATCGGGAATGCGCGGCACGTCCTGGCGGACAGCCGCGGCGTGGGAGAGCGGGCGGCCGAGTTCGTCCCGCGGCCGCGCGTTGCGCGCCCGGCCGTCCGGATCCCGGTCCCGCGCAGGCCCGCTGACGGGGTGGCCCCCCGGCTGCTCGCCTTCGGTCAACGGTCCGGTTCCGGGTCGGCCAGCCAGCCCAGGAGCTCGGAGTCGAAGAGCTCGGGCCGCTCCTCGTGCGGGTAGTGGCCGGACCCCTCGATGACCTTCCACCGGTACGGTCCCTCGACGTAGCGGCCCGCCCCGCGCGCGGTCTGCGGCAGGATGCACGGGTCGAGCGCGCCGTGCAGGTGCAGCACCGGCGCCGTGACCGGGGACCGCATCTGCCGGGCGTAGCGGAGGCCGTCGGGCCGGAAGGTGGAGCGCACGAACCAGCGCTGGTACTCAAGCGAGGTGTGCGCCACCGGCGGGATGCGCATGGCCTTCTGGTAGATCTGCGCGGTCTCCTGGTCGGGCCAGCCGGGGGCGGACCAGGACGACAGGATCGTTCCCACCAGGGCGCCCCCGTCGCGGACAAGCCGCCGCTCGGGCAGCATCGGGACCTGAAAGACAAGCGGGTAGCCGCCCCGCCCGGTCTTGGCGGCGGGCCAGCCGATCGACGGGTGGACCGACAGCGGGCTGGACAGGACGGCGGCCCGCATCCGCAGCGGGTGAGCCATCGAGACGATGGCGAGCCGCCGGACCGACTTGGGGAAGTAGGCGGCCAGCGTCCACGCGGCCAGCCCGCCCCAGTCATGGCCGACGACGACCGCGTTGGCCTCGCCGAGCGCGCTGATCAGCCCGGCCGCGTCGGCGGCGGCGGTGATGAGGTCATAGCCCCGCGGCGGCTTGTCGCTGCCGCCGTAGCCGCGCAGGTCGACCGCGACCGCCCGGTAGCCGGCCTCGGCCAGCGCGACGAGCTGGTGCCGCCAGGTCCACCAGAACTCGGGGAAGCCGTGCAGCAGCAGCACCAGCGGCCCCTCGCCGATGCTGGCCAGGTGGAAGCGCGTCCCGTTGGCGGTGACGTCACGGTGCGTCCACGGGCCGTTGATCTCGATGACGGGCTCTGCTGGCATGCCCCTGCGCTTTTCGGTTAAGGACGAGACGGAATCTCCGCCTTGGCGATGGCGCCAAGGCTGACGTCCGGGTTGGCGATGGCCGGGCCTGAGCCGTTCGGACCGGAGTCGCCCCGGCGCAGCATACCCAGGTCGTCGACCACGGTCTTCCTGGTCAGCTTCATGCCGGTGACCCTGCGGATGAGCCAGTAGGCGATCAGGGCCACGAGCGCGATCAGCACCAGGCAGGTGCCCGCCACGATCAGGAACGCGGCCCAGAGCCAGATCCCGGCTGCGGCCAGGCCGTACGCGAACGCGAAGCAGAGCAGCACCACGAGCAGGCAGCCCACGAACAGGCCGACGACGGCGAACGCGGCCGCAAACCCGATCCGCTTCGCGTCCGTCTTGGCCTCGCTCAGGGCCAGGTTGATCTCGTACCGGACGAGTTGTGACACGTCCTTGACCGCGCCCGAGACGAGATCCCCCAGTGACTGCTGCCCGGCCGCGCTGTCCGGTCTTCCGCTGCGGACCATGGCGTCCCTCCCCGACTCATCGCTGGGGCAGCGCACGCTGGCCCCGGTTGTCCAAGGCTATCGTCCGCGATCTCGGAGGGCGCGGACATCCCACCCGAGCCGTGACACGGGATGTCTCCTGGGGCTGGGGAGCACAGTAGAGACACGCGAACGGCGCCCCGGTTCGGGGCGCCGCCGCCAGTCAGTACGTCAGTCTGGCTACCATGCGTGCAACTTCAATTGCCGGCCGGACCGTTCTGGCCTGGCCTGACACGCCTCCCGCGGCTGGTCGCGCGTGGGTACCCGGCTGCCGTGCTCGGACGTTCTCGCTGTCCGTGACCTCTTTCTACGACGAAAGCGGGCCAGAGCCAAGCCCCGAGGCGTGATCAATTCGTGATGTTGATCGGTAGGCCCGTTCACATGCAGCAAACCACTGAAACCGAGGCGCGCCCTTGCGCCGGGGGCGTCGCGTCCCGCCCGCTGGGGTCCGGCCAGCCCCGGCGGCTGGCCGAGCGCAGCCGGCGGCTTAGCCCCCCGCCTGGATTGTTCGCTTCTCGCAAACAATCCTCCCGGAACGTCTGTTCAGGATGAGCTCATTCATGTTGTAATTCCTTTGCGCGCTTCATGCTGCGCCGTGTTAGGGATAAGCTTTACCAAGACGGTGCCGGCCTACCCCCCCAGGGCCGGACCGTGCGCGGTGCCCCTCGCTCTCCCCCCCGGCGAGGGGCACCGCCCCTTTCTGCTCAGTGGCCCTTCGGGCCACTTTCGCTTGGGACGTATCTTCTGGGGGACGACCCCCAGGCCCCCGGTGCGGGCTACGCCCGCAAACCGTACTGGGGTTCCCCGCTCGGGGTTGCCGACCGAAGCACGCAATGATCTCGGTCGATAAAGGGCGCTGAAGGTAATCGATCGGCGACGGTAAGTGAATTGACCTCAGAAACACCAGGTCACTAACCCTTTACATCTAAACCCATAGGGCATGCGGGGTCTCAGAAGGCGTGAGGGCAGGGGGTGTTAGATGGCGTTGGTTAGGAGAGTGTTTAGGAGGGCTACGGCGCCATGTTTGGATAGCGGGGTGTTGCCGTTTCCGCACTTGGGAGACTGGATGCAGGAGGGGCAGCCGGTTTCGCAGGGGCAGGCGTCGATTGCGTTGCGGGTGGCGCGCAGCCAGTCGGCCGCGATCGCGAAACCGCGCTCGGCGAACCCGGCCCCGCCCGGCTGGCCGTCGTACACGAACACGGTCAGCTGGCCGGTCGACTGGTGCAGTTCGGTCGACAGGCCGCCCACGTCCCAGCGGTCGCAGGTCGCGAACAGCGGCAGCAGGCCGATCGCGGCGTGCTCGGCCGCGTGGGCCGCGCCGCCGAGGTCGTTGCCGGGAACGGGCGGCACTAGCTCGTTGGGGATCGTCCAGCCGACGGCGACGGTGGACAGCGTCCGCTCCGGCAGATCCAGCCCTATCTGCGGCCCCTTCGCCTTCCCGCCCGCCCGCCGCCGGGCGTACCCGACCACCTGCCTGGTCACCCGGACGTCGGCTAGCACGAGGTCGGCCGCGCCCCAGCTGACGCGGCGGCGCTCGGCGATGACATCGATGTCGGTGACGTCGCGGGCCTGAGTCGTGTAGCCGGGGTCGCCCGGTTCCACCAGCGCCACCCGGTCGGCCAGGTCGAGGGTGCCGACCAGGTAGGACTCGCCCTGGTGGAGGTAGACGGCGCCGTCGTGGACGTACCGGTGGGCGGACGCCTCGTCCATGGTTCCGATCAGCCGCCCGGTCGCCTCCTCGACCACCCGCACCGGCCGCCCCAGGTCGCCGCGGATCGAGATATCCCGGGCCGGGCGGCGGTGCCTGGCGTAGTACCAGCCGGCCGGGCGGCTGCGGAGCTCGCCCGCGGCCGCCAGGCCGGCCACCGCGGCGGCCGCGGCCGGCCCGAACAGCTCCAGGTCCGGCTCGGTCAGCGGCAGCTCGGCCGCGGCCGCCGCCAGGTGCGGCCCGAGCACGTAGGGGTTGGCCGGGTCGAGCACGGCGGGCTCGACCGGATGGCCGAGCAGCGTGTCCGGG
The DNA here is from genome assembly GCA_963838825.1 of uncultured Actinomycetota bacterium. Classification (GTDB taxonomy): domain Bacteria; phylum Actinomycetota; class Actinomycetes; order Streptosporangiales; family Streptosporangiaceae; genus Trebonia. The sequence goes on along the minus strand of CAWISQ010000006.1, from coordinate 767,254 downwards.
TGGTGCACCAGGTAGCTGTCGAGCGGGTCGTCGCGGGCGATGAACACGGCCGTGGCCGCGCGCCCGGTTCGGCCCGCCCGGCCCGCCTGCTGCCAGAGCGATGACCAGGTCCCGGGCCAGCCCGCGATCAGCACCGCGTCGAGGCCGCTGATGTTGATGCCGAGCTCGAGCGCGGTGGTGGCGGCCATGCCGGTGATCCGGCCGTCCCGCAGCCCGGCCTCGAGGCGGCGGCGGTCGTCGGCCAGGTAGCCCGACCGGTAGGCGGCCACCGTGCCCGCCGGATCGCCGTCGAGCGCGTCGCGGGCGGCCAGCGCGACGGTCTCGGCCCCACGCCGTGACCGGAGGAAGGCGAGGGCCGGAACCTCCGCCCTGACCATCGCCGCCAGCAGGTCCGAGGCCTCCGAGGTGGCGGGTCTGCGCGCCCGGACCTCGGCGTAGCTGTGCAGCAGGGGCGGCTCCCAGAGGGCGAACGTGAGCGGCGCGCGGGGCGAGCCGTCATCGGTCACCGCGGTCGCGGCCAGGCCGGTGAGCTGCCTGGCGCAGCCGACCGGGTCGGCGATCGTGGCCGAGGCGAGGATGAAGACGGGCTCGGCGCGGCGGTCGGGCGCGGCGTGGTGGGCGGTGACGCGGCGGAGCCTGCGCAGGATCTGGGCGACGTGCGAGCCGAAGACGCCGCGGTAGCCGTGGCACTCGTCGATGATCACGACCCGCAGACGGCGCAGGAAGCCGCGCCAGCGGTGGTGGTTCGGCAGCAGCCCGCTGTGGATCATGTCGGGATTGGTCAGCAGGTAGTTGGCGTGGGACTGCGCCCAGGCCCGCTCGGCGATCGTGGCGTCGCCGTCGTAGCAGGTGGCGCGGACGCCGGGCAGACCGAGGTCGCGGACCGCCTTCAGCTGGTCGGCGGCGAGCGCCTTGGTCGGCGCGATGTAGAGCACGGTGCCGCCGCCGAGCACCTCCGTCAGCGCCGCCGCGAGGTAGCCGGCCGACTTGCCGGAGGCGGCGCGAGTAGCGAGGATCACACTCTGCCCGGCCAGCGCGAGCCCGGCCGCCTGTGCCTGGTGGGTCCAGGGAGCCGCGATGCCACGGGCGGCGAGCGCGGCGGCCACCTCGGATCGAATCGATTCCGGCCAGGAGGTGGTTCTCCCCGCTTCGCCGGGTATGTGGGTGAGATGCACCAGTTCCCCGGCTCGCTGCGCTGCGCGCAGGACGTCGAGCGCCCCTGGCTGGAGAGGGACGCCGTCCTGCCGTGTTTCTGCGCGGTCCGGGGCGACGATGGGCATAGGTTTAATAGTGTGTCATCCGTCAAGCGGATGCGTGGCACCATGTTTTCGTATAGACATGACGCCTGAGCGTGGTTGAATGCCGATCAGGGGTCGCCCCCATGACGCGAGAGACGCCCTCGGGGCGCTGGAGGATTAGTGGATCTGAAGCTGTCGAACAGCAACAAGGACGGCATCGAGATCGTGGACGTCGAGGGTGAGATCGACGTCTACACCGCGCCGCGCCTGCGCGAGCTGCTCATAGAGCTCGTGAACAAGAAGAACTACCAGCTGGTAGTGAACATGGAGAAGGTCGAGTTCCTCGACTCAACGGGCCTCGGGGTCCTGGTCGGCGGGCTCAAGCGGGTGCGGGCGCACGACGGGTCCCTCGACCTGGTGTGCACCCAGGAGCGCATCCTCAAGATCTTCCGCATCACCGGCCTCACCAAGGTCTTCGGCATCCACGACTCGGTGGACCAGGCCATCGCCGCCAGGAAGGCCGAGAAGCGCCTTCCTGCGTAATGGCCACCGTCGAAGTCACCTTCACGCCGCTGCCCGTGCACGTGCGGACCGCCCGGCTCGTTGCCACTGCGGTCGCGCGCCGGTGCGGCGTGGCCGAGTCACTGCTCGACGAGGTACGCCTCGCGGTTGGCGAGGCATGCTCGCGGGCGGTCGAGGCGCACCAGCGGCACTGCCCCGGTCAGCCCATCCGGGTATCGCTCACCGATGACGGCGAGCAGTTCCAGGTAGTGGTGACCGACGCGGTGCAAGGATCGAAGCACGACCTGCCGGCAGGCGCCAGCCTGCCGGCAGGGAACCGGCGCGATCGGCGGCAACGGCGCGGCCCTCGGCGTCGACTCCGGTGCCCCGCCCGGCGGCTCGGTTCCGCTGCGGCTCCCGGAGGACGTGGGGCTCGCGGTCATCGCCGGCCTGGCCGACGACGTTCGCATCGCGCCCGCCGCCGACGGCACCAGCGTCACCATGATCTGGAAGCGCCGCACGGCCGCGTACTAGCCCGTTGCGGCCGCGTGCAAGCGCACCGATGTACCTGTCTGACAGACGGCGCTGTGCCCGCCTGACAGCCGCTGCCGGGGTTCGCCATCTCGCCGCGGCCCGTTGTTTTGGCGATTCTCCGTCGCCCGGCAGCCGTCATGAGACACCATCTGTAGTCTCAGTCATTCACTCAGCCATCACAAGTCACAGTAGTCACATCTTTAACAAAAGATATATTTCGCTCACTTTAAACCCATCAGTCGCTTCTGTAACAGGCGAACTGGTTAAACCGGGGCAAACCACAGGGCAGAACCCGACGAACTGTGACACTTGCGGCTATAGACGATGTTTTTCGATACCTAACATCACTAATTGACTGCCTGAAGATAGGCAACTCGTGTCACTACAAGATCCGGGGTGGTCGGCGTAGACTCCCCCAACAGCGCACTTTTCGGATGGCGGCTGAGCTGGGAGCATCGGTATTTTCGGCCAGACCAGTGCCTTTAGCCGCGCGCGACAGACGTCGAAGGAGATGGTATGTCTAAGCTCAGTCCCGCCCTTGCGGCGGGCGGACCGGTGGCTCCGGTCAGCGTAAGCGGCTCCAACCTGACTTGGGTTTGGATCGTCGCCGTTGTCGCACTGCTTGCCCTCGGGGTCGCGTACGTGCTGGTGCGCGAGGTCCTTGCCGCGAGCAAGGGAACCGAGAAGATGCAGGAAATAGCCAAGGCGGTGCAGGACGGCGCGGCGGCCTACCTGCGCAGGCAGTTCAGGACGCTGGCCGCCTTCGTCGTCCTTATCTTCTTCATCCTGCTGCTGCTGCCGTCCCCCGGCCCCGGGGTGCAGTGGGGCCGCAGCATCTTCTTCCTGATTGGCGCGCTGGCCTCCGGTCTGACCGGGTTCATCGGGATGTCGCTCTGCGTGCGCGGCAACGTCCGGGTGGCGGCGGCGGCGCGCGAGGGCGGCGAGCGCCCGGCGATGCGGATCGCGTTCCGCTGCGGCGGCGTCGCGGGCATGTGCACGGTCGGCCTCGGCCTGCTCGGCGCGAGCGTCGTCGTGCTCATCTACAAGGGCAACGCGCCGGACGTGCTCGAGGGCTTCGGCTTCGGCGCCGCCCTGCTGGCCATGTTCATGCGGGTCGGCGGCGGCATCTACACCAAGGCGGCCGACGTCGGCGCCGACCTGGTCGGCAAGGTCGAGCAGGGCATCCCCGAGGACGACCCGCGCAACGCGGCCACCATCGCCGACAACGTGGGCGACAACGTCGGCGACTGCGCCGGCATGGCGGCCGACCTGTTCGAGTCCTACTCGGTCATGCTGGTCGCCTCGCTGATCCTGGGCAAGACCGCGTTCGGCGACAAGGGACTGGTCCTGCCGCTGCTCATCCCCGCGATCGGCGTGATCACGGCGGTGATCGGGATCTTCTCGGTCCGGCCGCTGGCCCGCGACCGCAACGGGATGAGCGCGATCAACCGGGGCTTCTTCATCTCGGCGATCATCTCGGTCATCGGCGTCGCGGTCCTCTGCTTCACCTACCTGCCCGCGCACTTCAGCGCGCTGCAGGGCATCACCGAGTCGGCTATCTCCGGCTACAACGGCAACCCGAGGTGGATCGCGTTCGGCGCGGTCATCATCGGCATCGTCCTGGCGTCCGCGATCCAGCTGCTGACCGGTTACTTCACCGAGACCACGCGGCGGCCGGTGCGGGACATCGGGCAGAGCTCGGAGACCGGCGCGGCGACCGTGATCCTGTCCGGGATCTCGTCCGGCATGGAGTCGGCCGTCTACTCGGCCCTGCTGATCGGCGGGGCCGTGTTCGGCGCCTACCTGCTGGCCACCGGCAACGCCACCATCGCGCTGTTCGCGGTCGCGATGGCGGGCTGCGGCCTGCTGACCACGGTCGGCGTGATCGTGTCGATGGACTCCTTCGGCCCGGTGACCGACAACGCCCAGGGCATCGCCGAGATGTCGGGCGAGGTCGAGGGCGAGGCCGCCCAGGCGCTGACCAACCTGGACGCGATCGGCAACACCACCAAGGCGATCACCAAGGGCATCGCGATCGCGACCGCGGTGCTGGCGGCGACGGCGCTGTTCGGCTCGTTCCGCGACTCGGTCGAATCGGCCCTGCCCGCCAGCGCCGCCAGCACGTTCGCGCTGAACGTGGCCCAGCCGAACGTCCTGGTGGGCGTGATCATCGGCGCGTCGGTCGTGTTCCTGTTCTCCAGCCTGCTGATCATGGCGGTCGGCCGGGCGGCCCAGCGGGTCGTGCTCGAGGTGCGGATGCAGTTCCGCAACCACCCCGGGATCATGACCTACGAGGAGAAGCCGGACTACTCGCGGGTGGTGGACATCGTCACCGCCGACTCGCTGCGCGAGCTGGTCACCCCGGGCCTGCTGGCGGTGCTGACGCCGATCGCGATCGGGTTCACCTTCGGCTACGCGCCGCTGGGCTCGTTCCTGGTCGGGGCGATCGCCGCGGGCGTGCTGATGGCGGTGTTCCTGTCCAACTCCGGTGGCGCCTGGGACAACGCCAAGAAGCTGGTCGAGGACGGGCACCACGGCGGCAAGGGTTCAGCCGCTCATGAGGCGACCGTCATCGGCGACACCGTGGGCGACCCGTTCAAGGACACCGCCGGGCCCGCGATCAACCCGCTGATCAAGGTCATGAACCTGGTCTCGCTGCTGATCGCCACCTCGGTGGTGAAGTACAGCGGCAACACCGGCCTGCGGGTCGGGGTCGCGCTCGGCGCGGTGGTCATCATCGTCGCGGCGATCGTGTACTCCAAGCGGCGGGCCAGCAGTCTCGGCGACGAGGCCCCGGCCGACACCGAGATCATCGGCGCGACCGCGCCGGCCGTCCCGTCCGAGCTCTCCCCGAAGGAGGCGGCCGAGGTCAACGACGTCCCGCTGGGTCACGCGCCCGAGACCGGCGCCCTCAACGGCCAGGTGTCGAGCGCCTCGCCGCAGCAGGCGGACAAGGAGTAGCCGACCACCGGACGGGCCGTGGCCTTCGCAATGACGCGAAGGCCACGGCCCGTTCGATATATCGGGTTGCCGCTCTTTTTCTCGGGGGGTTTGGGGGGGTCGTTCCCCGGGTGGTTCGAGTTTTTGGCCTTATTCCGCGGCCTGGTCGGCGGCGTCGACCGCGTCGCGCGGGATGCCGAGCAGGTACAGGATCGTGTCCAGGTAGGGGACGTTGACCGCGGTGTCGGCGGCGTCGCGGACCACCGGCTTGGCGTTGAACGCGACGCCGAGCCCGGCCGCGCCGATCATGCCGAGGTCGTTGGCCCCGTCGCCGACGGCGACGGTCTGCGAGAGCGGGACGCCGGCCGCCCGGGCGAAGCGGCGCAGCGCCTCGGTCTTGCCCTCGCGGTCGATGATCGGCTCGATCACCTCGCCGGTGAGCTTGCCCGCCGCGATCTCGAGGGTGTTCGCGGCCACGTAGTCGATGCCGAGCTCGTCCGCCAGCGGCGCGATGACCGAGGTGAAGCCGCCGCTGACGATGCCGCAGCGGTAGCCGAGCCGCTTCAGCGTCCTGATCAGCGTGCGCGCGCCCGGGGTGAGCCGCAGGGCCGACCGGACCTCGTCCAGGACGCCCGCGTCGAGGCCCTTCAGCAGCGCCACGCGCTCGCGCAGGGAGGCGGCGAAGTCGAGCTCGCCGCGCATGGCCGACTCGGTCACGCTCGCCACCTCGGCCGCGCAGCCGGCCCGGTCGGCCAGCAGGTCGATGACCTCATCCTGGATCAGGGTCGAGTCGACGTCCATCACGATCAGCCGCATCGCGCGCCGCTCGAGGCCCGCCCGCTGCACCGCGACGTCCACCCCGCTGTCGACCGCGACCTGGGCGAGCGTGTTGCGCAGCGACACCGGGTCGGCCCCCGACACGTCGAGCTCGACGCAGGTCACCGGGTCGCTGGCGAGCCGGGTGATGCGGTCGATGTTGGCGCCGTCGGCCGCGATCCCGCCCGCCACCGCCGCCACCGCGCTGGGCTGGAGCGGGCTGCCGAGCACGGTGACGTGCAGCCGGCCGCGGACCCGGGCGGAGCCGGCCCGGGCGGGCGACTCGGCCGAGCCGGTGGTGATCTCGGCCTCCAGGCCGAAATCGGCCGCCAGATCGCTGACCACGCCGTAGATCGCGGTCAGATCCGGCGGCTTGGTGCAGCTCACGAGCACGCCCAGCACCAGGCGGCCCCTGATCGTCACCTGCTCGATGTCGGCTACGCTCAGCGGGAAGCGCGCGAGGGCGCCGAACAGGCGCGCGGTGACCCCGGGCCGGTCCCGGCCGGTGAGCGTGATCAGGAGCGTGGTCCGTGATTGATTCATCGCGTGCCAACCGTACCTTTCTGCCCGCATCGGCTTTGCTCGGGGTTGCGGGGGTCGTCCCCCGCGGGCGGTACTGTGGCCAACCCCCGCGCCCTATTTCGGCAGGTGATTAGCCGAACGGCGCGCGGTGGCATAGGTTCGGTCTCGGCGGCCGTTCGACCCGGCGGAAACGGGGTCGGCGTTGAGGAGGGGCAGGCAGTGTCAGACGAGGTGCTCAAGCTGCGTGGCGTCACGGTGCGGCGCGAAACGTCACTGCTGTTGCGGAACGTCGACTGGACCGCGCACGAGGACGAGCGGTGGATCGTGATCGGGCCGAACGGGGCCGGCAAGACCACGCTCCTCCAGGTCGCGGCGACGCTGGTGCACCCGACCGAGGGCAGCGTCGAGGTGCTGGGCGAGCGCCTGGGCGACGTGAACGTGTTTGAACTGCGGCCGCGGATCGGGCTGACCAGCGCGGCGCTGGCCGAGCGGGTGCCGGCCGGGGAGAAGGTCATCGACCTGGTGCTCACCGCTTCCTACGCGATCCTCGGCCGGTGGAAGGAAGAGTACGAGTCCGCCGACGTGACCAGGGCGGTCGAGCTGCTCGACGCGCTCGGCTGCGCGCACCTGATCAGGCGGCGGTTCTCGACGCTGTCGGAGGGCGAGCGCAAGCGCGTCCAGATCGCCCGGGCGATGATGCCCGATCCGGAGATGCTGCTGCTCGACGAGCCCGCCGCCGGGCTCGACCTAGGCGGCCGCGAGGACCTCCTGCGGCGGCTGTCGACCCTCGCCCGCGACCCCAAGGCGCCGATGATGGTGCTGGTCACCCACCACGTCGAGGAGGTGCCGGCCGGGTTCACGCACGCCATGCTGCTGCGCCGCGGCTCGGTCCTGGCGGCGGGCCCGATCGAGGACGTCTTCACCGCCCGGACCCTCTCCCGCTGCTTCGGCGTCCCGCTCGAGATCGAGCGCCGCGACGGCCGCTGGCGGGCCTGGGCCGCGCGCTAGGGCCGTGCCGCGGCCGCGCTGGGCGGGGCTATGAGTAAGTGAGCCCTATCGTTTTACGGCACTAGTGCTCGACGTGTTCGCCGGGTTACCGTGGGCTCTATCAGCTCGCTTGGGCGGAGATGACCCCGATGGGCACCATAGTCGCGATAGTCCTTCTCGTCCTGATCGCCACGCTAGCGATCGTCACCGTGGTGAGATCGGTGCGGATCGTCCCGCAGGCGCAGGCGGGGATCGTGGAACGGTTCGGCCGCTACCATCGGACCCTGCACGCCGGGCTGAACCTGGTGACGCCGTTCGTCGACCGGCTCCGCCCGCTCATCGACCTGCGCGAGCAGGTGGTGAGCTTCCCGCCGCAGCCGGTCATCACCAAGGACAACCTGGTGGTCGGCATCGACACGGTGATCTACTTCCAGGTGACCGACCCGAAGTCGGCCACCTACGAGATCGCCAACTACGTGGCCGCGGTCGAGCAGCTGACGGTGACCACGCTGCGGAACGTGGTCGGCGGCATGGACCTGGACACCACCCTCACCTCGCGCGACTTCATCAACGGCGAGCTCCGCAAGGAGCTCGACGAGGCGACCGGGCGGTGGGGGCTGCGGGTCAGCCGGGTGGAACTCAAGGCGATCGAGCCGCCCGCGTCGATCCAGGGCTCGATGGAGAAGCAGATGCGGGCCGACCGGGACAAGCGGGCCGCGATCCTCATCGCCGAGGGCGCCAAGCAGGCGGCGATCCTGACCGCCGAGGGCGAGAAGCAGGCGGCCGTGCTGCGGGCCCGCGGCGAGGCGGAGGCCGAGGTGGTCCGGGCGGAGGCGGACGCCACCGCCGAGGCGGCCCGGGCCCGCGGCCAGGCGCAGGCGATCGCGACCGTCTTCCGCGCGATCCACGAGGGCAACCCCGATCAGCGCCTGCTGGCCTACAAGTACCTGGAGATGCTGCCCGAGCTCGCCCAGGGCAGCGCCAACAAGATGTGGATCGTGCCGAGCGAGCTCGGCAAGGCGCTGGAGGGGCTCGGCGGCTTCTTCGGCAACGCGACCGGCGCGGCGGCGGTGCAGCAGCCCGATGACGGCCCGGCGGCGCTGCCGGCCCCGGAGGCGAACAACGGCAGCGTTACCCGGCTGCCGATCTGAACGGCCGCGGCAGCCACCCCGCGAGCGGCCTGGCGGCGCTGCTCGCCTGCAGCGGCCGGACCTGGACCAGGCCCGAGTCGCTGACCCGGGTCTCGAAGGCCGGCTGGGTGGCGGTGGCCGGCCCCCGGCGCACGCCGCCGTCGCTGAGCCTGAAGGTCGAGCCGTGCCACGGGCAGACCACGCAGGCGTCATCGCGGTCGGTCACCAGGCGGCCCTGGTGCAGCGGGCCGCCGAGGTGCGAGCACTGGTCGGAGAGCACGTAGACGTCCTCGCCGGCCCGCACGGCGAGCAGGCTGAGGTACCCGAGCTGGCGTCGGGCGGGGCGCCCCTCGGGCAGCTCCCCCAGCGGGCAGAGGTCCTGCCAGCCGATCGCGGCCAGGTGCCCGATCTGCTCGGCGTGGCTCGATCCGGCCCCCAGGCGCATCGCCAGGTGGCCGCCCAGATAGCCGCCGACGGTGGCGGTGGCGAGCCCGCCGATCGCCAGCGCGGCGCCGCTGCCGCGCCGCCCGGCCCGGCGGGCGAGCAGCGAGCCGCCGAACAGCAGGGTCGCCCCGGCCTGGACGGCCGCGTGCACCAGCCCGACCCGCTGCTGGTGGGTGTGCAGCGCCGACCAGTCGGCCAGGCCGGTGGCGGCGGCGGGCAGCGCCCCCGCCACGCCCGCCGCGATCAGCGTGGCCGCCGCCCGCTCGGCCTCGGGCCCGCGCCCGCCCAGCCAGTCCAGCAGCACGGCCGAGGTCCAGCAGCCGATCGGCAGCCGGACCACGGCCGGGTGGGCGGCCTGGCCGAACGGGACGCCGTGCAGCAGGTCGACCGCCCGGCTGGGCGGCAGGGCGCGCACCACGGCTCTGGAAAGAGCGCGGACCGGCCCGTCGAGGTTGGTGGCGCGCTCGATGCGCTCGGCCAGCGGCCTCAGCTGACGGCCCCCGAGGCGATCGCGGCCTCGACTTCCACCTTGCGGGCGGCCAGCTCGGCCGCGTGCTCCCGCTCCATCCGGTCGGCCACCTGCTCGTCGTCCAGCATCAGGGCGTCGAGGTCGCTGTCGGCCGCGTCGAGCACGCCGAGGTTGACGTACGCCTGCTGCACCTTCGGGCCCCACAGGCCGATGTCCTTCACGCAGGGCACGATCCGGGTGAAGAGCAGCTTCCTGAACGCCTGCTGGACCGGGGAGTGCTCGGTGAACTCCACGCACTCGGCGACGTCGAAGCCGAGCCGCTCGTACACCTCACGGGCGACGAACCGGTCGCGCATCAGGTAGCACCCCTCGACCACGAACTCCTCGCGGTCCGCGAGCTCGGCCGAGGACAGCTGCGCGTAGTAGTCCCGCAGCGCCAGCCGCCCGAACGCCACGTGCCTCGCCTCGTCCTGCATCACGTACGCGAGCAGCTGCTTGACCAGCGGGTTGGCGGCGACGTCGCGCTGCACGCCGAACGCGGCCAGCGCCAGCCCCTCGATCAGCACCTGCATCCCCAGGTAGGGCATGTCCCAGCGGGAATCGGCCAGCGCGTCGGCCAGCAGCCGGGCCAGGTCCTGGTTGACCGGGTAGAACAGGCCGATCTTCTCGGTCGTGAACCGGGAGAAGATCTCGACGTGCCTGGCCTCGTCCATCGCCTGGGTGGCGGCGTAGAACTTGGAGTCCAGGTCCGGGACCGACTCGATGATCCGCGCCGCCACCGTCAGCGCGCCCTGCTCGCCGTGCAGGAACTGGCTGAACAACCACGACGACATGTGGTGGCTGAGCTCGTCCCGCTCGGCCTGGTTCAGCTTCTCGTACTGCCGCGAGCCGTAGATCGCGGTCAGCTCCTCGCCGGTCTGCATCACGTTGGCCGGATCGACCGGCTGGTCCCAGTCGATCCGCTTGGTCGCGTCCCACTGCTTGTCCTTGCCCCGCTGGTACAGGTCGAGCAGCCGCTGCCGGCCGTCGTCGTACTCCCAGGAGAAGCGGGCGGCCCCGCTCGCGGGCACGTCCCAGGTGTCCGTCGAGACCGGCGTCGTGTACAGATCGTAGGTGCTCACGCGTGCCTCCAGGGGCGTCGCCAGTCGCCATCACCTTTCCTCATTACTAGCGAGTAGCGAAGCGCAGCGCAAGACCTCAGGTCACGTTCCCGGAATTTCGTGAATCGCCGAGGATTCGGCCGCCCGGTCGTCGGGCTCGGCGTTCTCCCTGGTCACCTCGCGAGGGTGGGTCTCCGCCCAGTCCACCGACCGCTCGCCGTCGTCATCGTCGTCTTCGTCGATGGCGAGGCCGCTCTCGGGCGGGTCCTCGATGTACTGCTTGTACTCGGCGATCTCGAACTCCTGCTCGTCGTCGCCCATGTCGTCGGGACCCGGCCCCGTCCTGTCGTCACTAGTCATGGGAACCAGTCTGCCCCAGCCGCCGGGCGGTCATGCGGCAGGGTTGGATCAGGGAAGCTTGCCGGAACCGGAGACGAAGGCCTGCTTCAGTACCGCCGTTTCGGTCGACGGGACGGGTCCGCTCCAGCCGCCACCTGGGTCCCGGACCCAGTGGCCGCCGGTCTCCCAGTCGGCGGTGGCGAGAAGCTGGTAGGTGGACGGGCTGAGGATGATCTCCTGGTTCACGCTCTGCGAATTCTGGGGCAGCACGAACGCGGGCCCGGACTGCCCGCCGATGTCCTTCACGCTGGGCTTGGCGATGACGGTGGGGATGTCGGCCAGCGCGTGGTACAACTCGGCCGTCAGCCTGGGCGGCAGCACGTAGCTGGTGAGCATGTCCCTGATGTCGCTGAACTCCGCCGTCGCCTTGTTGGCGGTGGTGGCGTTCGGATTCGGGTAATCCAAGTGCGCGAGATAGGCGTCGAGCGCCGCTGGGCTGGTCGGCAGCGACCCGGTCTGCTGGTAACTGACTTCCGCGCCGGCGCCTTCCCAGAATGTCCCGGTCGTGTAGAAGCCCGTGCCGTCCGCCTTGCTCCAGGTGTTCTCCACCACGACCGTCCGGTAGTGGAACTTCGCATGGATGAAGCTGGGCTGCGGCTGTCGGTGGAGCTCGATCTTCCGGTACACCCACTGGGTGGGCTTGACGGCGGGCTGCGAGAGCGCCGCCTTGGCCGCGAAGTCCGCCAGCAACTGGGCAGTCAGGGGCGCGCTGGCGCTCGGCGAGGCGCTCCCGTTCGGCGGCGCGGTCGACGGCAGGCTGGCTGACGGCTGCCTGACGGCTGACGGCTGACGGGGCGACGGCAGCGCGAGCACCACGACGCCCGCGGTCACGCCGACGGCGAGGGCCGTCGCCCCCGCGAGCACGGGGAACCGGCCGGAGAAGGGCCGTCCGCTCGCCCCGGGCCGCCGGGACCGGATTTTCCCGGCGTTCCGGGTCGCGGTCAGCCCGGCTCGGAAGGCGCGCTCCGCGTTCGGCGACGGCTCCGTGAGCGGCACCTCGTCGCGGAGCAGGGAGAGCAGGTCCATCTCGTTCATCGGGTCTCCTCCGTGCTGGCGGGGGCTAGGTCGCCGAGCGTTCGTCGCAGGTCCGCGCGGGCCCGGCTGATCCGGGAGCGGACCGTGCCGACGGGGATGCCGAGAGCGGTCGCGGTCTCCTCGTAGGACAGCTCGCCCCAGGTGACGAGCAGCAGCGCGTCCCGGTAGGCGGCCGACAAGGCCGCCAGGGCCGAGGCCAGCCGTCGCGACGCGGCGGTCGCGGTCAGCCGTTCGTCGACCTCGTCGGTGAACGGGGCGACGACCGGGTCGACCCCGGTCCGCGCCAGCGCCTTGTACAGCCGGATCTCGTCCCGCCGGTGGCGGCCGAGCAGGTTGGTCGCGATCCCGTACAGCCACGGCAGCGCGTCTGCGCGGGCCGCGTCGTAGCCGGCCCGCTGCCGGAAGGCGAGCAGGAAGGTCTCCGCGACGATGTCGTCGGCCGCGTCCGCGCCCAGCCGCCGCACCACGTACCGCTGGACCCGCGGTGCGTGCCGCTGGAACAGCACCTCGAACCGCTCCGGCTCGGCCAGCGAGAGCCGGATGACCGTCGCGTCATCGGGCGCGCGGAAGTCGGGGCCGACCGATCCGTACGGTGGTGCATGTCTTCCCTCGGTCATCGCCAGGCCTCTCTGCACCGCCGCCTTGTGCGGGGCTCATCAGGTATTGCCCGCAGCGGCCGGTCCGGTTCCCTGATCTCTCGGCCTAGGCGGGGGCGCCCCGCGCAGCTCGACCAGGCGGTCTCGCATGATCTGCTCCAGCTGGTCCTGAAAGCCCAGGATGAGGGCCAGCTGCTCATCGGTGTACTGCGCCGCGGCGGCCCGCCAGGCCTCGACCACGGGCGCGAAGACCGGGGCGACGTCGCGCAGCCCGCGGGTCGCGTCGAGGTGCACGACCACCCGGCGCCGGTCGTGGGCGTCCCGCTCGCGGCGGACGAAGCCGGCCTCCTCGAGCCGGTCGAGCACGCCGGTGATCGACGCGGTGGTCAGCCCGGTCGCCCGGGCCAGCTCGCCCGCCGTCAGCTGGCCGCTCAGCGCCAGGATGTTCAGGCAGTTCAGGTCGGTCACGTTGATGCCGATCCGCTCGGCCGAGGCCGAGCCGAGCAGCTGCATCACCGCGCCGGACCGGCGCAGCGCGAGCAGGAAATCACTCTCCAGGCGCCGCCGGGCGTGGTCAGGGGAGTCAGCCATAATCCTTCGGCTCCTTATTAACTAGCAAGGCTAGACATTAGCTTTCCTAGAGGGTAGCGTATCTAGTGTTCGCTGGTAATCAAGGTTCTAGCACAGGGACAGGGGATCATCACGATGACAGACAACGAGACGGCGACCAGGCCCGACATTCCGGTCGGCCAGGCGATCGGCGGGGCCCTCGGCCAGGCTCAGTCGGTGCTGGCCGGGCTGCTGGTCGACAAAGTCACCCAGGCGGGCACTGATCGCGAGACCTACCTCGCCCTGCAGCGGCTCGGCGTGCTCGGTGACGCCGCCGCCAAGGACCGGTACGTCGGTGATCTCGTCGACTGGCTCGACTTGGACCTGCGCACCGCCGCCCAGTTGGCCGATGCCCTGGTCACGGCCGGGCTCGTCACGGACGGCGAGCAGGGCGAGCAGAAGGTCAGGATCGCCGACGACGGCGCGCAGTTGCGCGCGAAGATCGCCGGCTCGATCAGCGCCGTCACGGCGCCGATTTACGAGTCGCTGAGCTCATCCGACGTCGAGACGACGGTCCGTACCCTGCGCTACCTCACCACGCGGGTGCGGGCGCTGAGCCCGGTGGCCCCGGCTGCGGCCGGGAGAACGCTCATGACCACGCGGAACCTCCCCGGTAGCCGCGACGCGGCCAGGTACGGGACCGGCGACGCGGACCTGACGATCATGCTCGCCGCGCACGCGGCGTTCCGGCGCGACCTGGCGCTACTAACCCAGGCGGCCGGGTTCGCGGACCTGCCTGACCCGTCCCGCCGGGCGTCGGTGCGGGCGGGCTGGGAGCTGTTCAAGCGGCAGTTGCACCTGCACCACACGGCCGAAGACGAAATCGTCTGGCCGGCCCTGCGCGAGCGGCTGCAGAACCGCGATCACGCGCAGTCCGTGCTTGACGCGATGGAGGCCGAGCACCAGCAGATCGACCCGCTGCTCGCCGCCGTCGACGACGCCTTCGCCCGCGCCGACCACGGGCGCCGGGTCGACGCGGGCGCGATCGGCGACGCCGCCGACGCCCTCGCGAGCTCGCTGACCGGTCACCTGACGCACGAGGAGCGCGACGGCCTGCCGCTCATCGGCGAGGCGCTCAGCAGCGCCGAGTGGCGCGCGGTGGGGTTCAAGATCGTCCGCAAGAACGGGTTGTCGGCCGGCGGCGAGATGTTCGCCTGGCTGGCCGACGGCGCGGACCCCGACCTCGCCGCCGCCGCGATCGGAACGCTGCCTCCGCCCGCGCGGCTGGTTTACCGCGCGATCTGGAAGCCGCGCTACGCCAGAACCGTCCGCTGGTAAGGCGCTAGGCCTGGAAGCGGTAGCCCATGCCCGGCTCGGTCAGCAGGTAGCGGGGGCGGGAGGGCTCGGGCTCCAGCTTCCGGCGGAGCTGGGCGATGTAGACCCGCAGGTAGTTGGACTCGGACCCGTACGACGGGCCCCAGACCTCCTGCAGCAGCTGCTTCTGGGTGATCAGGCGGCCTCGGCTGCGGGCCAGGATCTCGAGCAGCTGCCACTCGGTCGGGGTCAGCCGGACGTCGGCGCCGTCCCTGACGACCCGCTTGGCGGCCAGGTCGACGGTGAAGTCGGGGGTGCTGACGACCGGCTCGTCCGGGGCCGGGGCGGACCGGCGGACCGCCGCCCGGAGCCGGGCCAGCAGCTCGTCCATGCCGAATGGCTTGGTCACGTAGTCGTCGGCGCCGGCGTCGAGGGCGGCCACCTTCTGCGGTTCCGCGCCCCAGACCGACAGCACGATGATCGGCGTGGTCGACCAGCCGCGGACCCCGTGGATGACCTCGGTTCCGTCCATGTCGGGCAGGCCGAGGTCGAGGATCACCGCGTCCGGCCGCTCGCGCGACACCGCCAGCAGGCCGGACGCGCCGTCGCCGGCGGTGGAGACCTCGTAGTTGCGGGCGGTCAGGTTGATCCGCAGCGCTCGCAGGATCGACGGCTCGTCGTCGATGACGAGCACTCGGGTCACTGCCCGGCCCCCAGGGTGGCGGGCACGTCGCTGGTCAGGGCGGGCATCGTCACCCGGACGGTGAGGCCGCCGCGGGGGGTGTCGATGGCGACGATCGAGCCGCCCATCGCCTCGGCGAACCCCTTGGCGACGGCGAGCCCGAGCCCGACCCCGGGCGATCGCTCGTCCAGCCGGGCGAACGGCTCGAAGATCCGCTCCTTGAATTCGTCGGGGACCCCGCGGCCGTGGTCGATCACGTCCAGGACCACCCGGTCGCCGTCCTCGCGGGCGCGCAGCGACGGCCGCTCAGGCGGGGCCAAAAGCCCAGTCGGCGAGTGCCGCAGCGCGTTGGAGAAGAGGTTGGCGAAGACCCGTTCGAGCAGCCCGGGGTCGGCCCGGACCAGGGGCAGGTCGTCGGGGACGACGATCAGCATCTGATCGGCGTCATCGAGCCCGCGCAGCGCCACCGGGGCGACCTCGTCGATCGCGGTCGCCCGCAGGAACGGCGCCAGCGACCCGGCCTGCAGGCGGCTCATGTCGAGCAGGTTGCCGACCAGCGCGTCGAGCCGGTCCGCGTTCTGCTCGATGGTGGCCAGCAGCTCGGCCTCGTCCTCGGGCGACCAGCTGACGTCGGTCTGCCGCAGGCTCGACACGCTGGCCTTGATCGAGGCGAGCGGGGTGCGCAGGTCGTGGCTGACCGCGCGGAGCAGCGCGGTCCGCATCCGGTCGCCCTCGGCCAGCGCCTCGGCCTGGGCGGCCTGGGTGCGCAGCCGGGCCCGGTCGAGGGCCGCCACCGCCTGCGCGGTGTACCCGGCCAGCAGCGACGTGGTGGCGCTGGCGGCCTGCCCGTTCACCTCGAGGGCGAGGTCGGGGCGGACCTCGAACCGGAGGGTGCTCGCGCCCGGCTCGGGCGTGCCGCTCGACGCGACCATGATCCAACGGCCGCTGACCCGCTCGAGCAGCTGCGCGTGGCCGCGGTGGCTGCTGGTCAGGTGGTCGAGGACGTCGCCCGGGGTATCCGCGCCGCCGAGCACGGTCTGGGCCAGGCTGAGCAGCGACTGGGTCTCCCGGGCGCTGCGGGACGCGTCCGCCTCGCGCCGGGCGGCCAGGTGGACCACGCTGCTGACCGCCACCGCGACGGTGACGAACAGCACCAGCGCCAGCAGGTTGCGCGGCTCGGCGATCGTGAACGTGTGCACCGGCACGGTGAAGTACCAGTTCAGCAGCAGGCAGGCGGCGACGGCGGCGAACACCCCGGGCCAGAAGCCGCCGACGACGGTGGCCGCCACCACCAGCACCAGGTAGATCAGCAGGTCGTCGGAGAGGTCAAGCCGCGAGCCGAAGGACGACAGCAGTGCGGTCAGCGCGGGCAGCCCGACGGCAGCGATCGCGCCGCCGGCCAGCTGCCGGCGGAGATCGATGCCGCTTTCGCGCCGTCTGTCCACAGACTCTAGTTTTACCCGCGCGGACCACTGCCGCACTACCGCGCCCGCGATCGCGGCGGCGAACGCGGTCGCGGCCAGCGTGATCGCCGCCTGGGAGGCGACCGAGCCGGTCAGCCGGAGGTCGGCGTAGGGCGGCCGGGAGAACCCGACCGCGGTCAGCCAGCCGATGACCGCGAGCGGGGCCGCCGCGGTCGGCTCCGACGACCGGGGCGAGCGCCCCGACCACGACCGCGCAGCAGATCAGCACCCCGGTCGCGTCGAGGCGGCCGTGCAGCCCGGCCGCGACCGTGCCGACCGCGAGCAGGGCGGCGAACCCGGCCGGCAGCACGTAGGGCGCGGGCAGGCCGCGCCGCCACGGCGATCGCACCCGGGGGTCCCTGTGCGATCCGTAACCACTCGGCCCGTAGCTGCGCCACGGCCGGGCCACGGTAATGCCTACTTCCAGTCATCGTGCTTGCCATTTCAACCCCTGTTCCCCCCTCTCGCGGCCGATCTTGATGAATCCTTAACGCGCAGCTCAGGAGGATTAACGCGGCCCTTGCGGTGATCTCGTACGGCAGCGCCTAACGTGAAACTCGCTATGAGAAGACACCCCTCGCACCACCTGCCGCAGCACCGCCAGACGGCCCGCCAGGGCACGATTTCCGCCCCCGATTGTTACTCAGAGTCAGGGGGAGGATGGCGGTCGGTCGGCCGCGAGGCGGCGGACGGGGGCGGTAGCTAGTGGCCGACGACACGGCTAACCTCGGCCTGCCCGGCACCCGGCTGCCGGAGACCTTCGGCTACGCGCTCAAGCGGAAGCTGCTCGGGCCGCCGCTGGTCAACGAGCAGCTGAGCGACGAGAAGCTGTCCCGGGTCATCGGCCTCGGGGTGCTGTCGCCGGACGGCATCTCCTCGGCCGCCTACGGCACCGAGGAGATGCTGATCGCGCTGCTGCCGGCGGTCGGGGTGGCGGCGTTCACCCTGATCGTGCCGATGACGCTGGTCATCCTGGCCGGGGTCGCGCTGGTGGTGCTCTCCTACCGCGAGGTCGTCTCGGTCTACACCCGGGCCGGCGGCTCCTATGTGGTGGCGAGGGAGAACTTCGGGCCGAGAGTGGCCCAGGTGGCGGCGGTGGCGCTGCTGATCGACTACACGGTGACGGTCGCGGTGCAGGTGGCGGCGGGCTCGGCCGCCGTCGTGTCCGCGTTCCCGCAGCTCGCGACCGTCCCGGTGATCGGTTCGAACATCCTCAGCGTGATCTCGGTGATCGTGGTGCTGATCATGTGCTACGCGAACCTGCGCGGCATCCGCGAGGCGGGGCGCGCGTTCGCGCTGCCGACCTACTTCTTCTCCGTCGCGGTCGCCTTGACGATCATCATCGGGCTGGTCCGCGAGTTCACCGTCGGGCTGCCGCACGTCAGCCCCTACCCGGCTGCCACCTTCCCGATCGGGCACAGCACCGAGGGCATCCTCAGCGCGGGCATGATCTACGTGCTGCTCAAGTCCTTCGCCAACGGCGGGTCGTCGCTGACCGGCATCGAGGCGGTGTCCAACTCGGTCAGCGCGCTGCGACCGCCGGAGGGCCGCAACGCCAGGCAGATCCTGGTCACCCAGGGGACGATCGTCGCTTTCCTGATCGCCGGCATCTCCTGGCTGGCGCATCTCACGCACGCGATTCCGTACGAGGCCGGCTACCCGACCGTGCTCGCCCAGGAGGCGAGCACGGTCTTCGGCCACAACTTCCACTTCATGTACTTCGTGGTGCAGGCGGCAACCGCGCTCATCCTGTTCACTGGCGGCAACACCAGCTTCAGCGGGTTCCCGTTCCTCACCAGCTTCGTCGCCAGCGACGCGTTCCTGCCGCGCTGGCTGACCAAGCGCGGCCACCGGCTCGCCCTGTCCAACGGCATCATCCTGCTCACGGTGGTGTCGCTGATCCTGCTGATCGTCACCCGGTCGGAGGTCAACGGGCTGATCCCGTTCTACGCGATCGGCGTGTTCACCGGGTTCACGATGGCCGGCTTCGGCATGGCCAGGTACCACAAGCGGGTGAAGGAGCCCGGCTGGCGGCGACGCCTGGTCATCAACCGCACGGCGGCGATCTACAGCGCGATCGTGGTCATCGTCTTCGCGGTGGTGAAGTTCACCGAGGGCGCCTGGCTGATCGTGATCATCTTCCCGGTGCTGGTCTACCTGCTGATCAGGCTCAACCGGGAGTACCGGCTGGAGGCCGAGATCCTCGACAGCATCGGGGACCGGCGGGCGGCGGGCGTCCCGCCCAGGCAGCCGAACTACCGCCGCCGGGTCGTGCTGATCTTCGTCGACGACGTCGACCTGGCGACGTTCGCCGCCATCAGGTACGCCCGCGGCCTGCGGCCGACCGCGATGCGGGCGGTGCACTTCGTGATCGACAGCGCCCAGGCGGAGACGCTGCGGGAGCAGTGGGTCAGGTACGGCCAGGACATCCCGCTGGAGATGATCGACACCCCGGACCGCCGCCTTACCCGGGCCTCGCTCGAACTGGTCAGTCGCGAGGCCGAGGCGGCGGGCACCCAGGTCACGGTGGTGCTGCCCCGGCGCGGCTACGCCCCGCTGCTCGGGCGGCTGCTGCACGACCGGACCGCGGACAAGATCGCCTCGGTGATCAGCCAGGTGCCGGACTCGGCCGCCACCATCATCCCGTTCGACGTGGAGAGCCGGGTCCACCTGCTGCACGCGAGGAACGCCGCCCGGCTGGCGGCCGGCGACCAGGCTCAGCCGGGCGCGGGCCAGGCGGAGCCAGGGACCGTTCGGGAGAAGGAGAAGGAGCAGCCGACCGCGGCCGGCAGCCGGCCGCAGCGCGCAACCGCCGGACCGCCCGCCGTTACCCCCAACGGGACCCCCGGCGGCACCCCCAACGGGACCGCCAACGGGGTGACCAGCATCGTCGCGCTGGAGAAGGCGCGCAAGGCGACCATCGAGGGCCGGGTCAGCTCGGTCGAGATCCGCCCGGTCGAGAACAGCTGCGTGTTCGAGGCCACGATCGCCGACAGCACCGGATCGCTGACGGTCATGTTCTACGGCCGGACCCACATCCCCGGGCTCGAGCCGGGGGTGCGGATCAGGCTTGACGGCAAGGTGTCGATGCGGGCCGGCGGCCCGGCCATGATCAACCCGGCCTACGAACTGCTGGCGAAGGACGGGTGAGCCGGCCCGCGGCGGCGCTACTCCTCGCTCAGGGAGACCAGCTCGTAGGCGGGGTTGATCATCACCGGCTGGCCGTCCTTGAGCCCGACCGAGCCGCTGAACCTGACCCGCGCGCCGCAGATCAGGCCGGGGATGTGCGACCGGCCGTAGAACATCGCGGTGAGGTTGCCGGTGGTGTCGTTGATCTCCACCGCCAGCACCGAGTTCCGCTCGACCGGGCGGATCTCCACCACCCGGACCTTCCCCTCCACCGCGACCTTGCCGCCGGTGACGGCGCCGATCGCGGTGACGCCGGGGGTGGTGACCCGGCCCGAATTCTTGAACAGGTTGTGCGCGGCCGCCACGTCGCCCTCGCGGGCCATCTCGGCCGCGCTCGCCGCCTGCTCGACCACCGTGTCGCCGGCCAGGGCCGGCGGCGCCACGACCACGGGCTGCGGCCAGCCGTTGGCGGCGGCGCTGCTGGCCCTTGGCGGCCGCCTTGGCCGCCTTGGCGGCCGCGCTGGCGGCGGTCGACTTGGCCGCCTGGCGCGCCTGCAGGACGGCGACCCGGCTGGGCACGTCGTAGGGGACGATGGTGGCGGCCGAGCGGGGGATGCGGCTGACAGCGGCGGCGATCTTGTCGGCGGTGCGGTCGTGCAGCAGCCGGCCGAGCAGGGCCGAGTAGCTGCGCCGGGGCAGGATCACGGTGACGTGCGTGCCCTCGACCGCGACCTCGCGCTCGGCCAGGTCGGTCGCGGCCTTGATCAGCCGCCGGTCCGGGCAGTCGATGAAGTCGAGCGCCACCCCCCGGTCGGCCCGGGTCCACTTGTCCCGCAGCTTCTCCGCCCGCACGCTGTCGATGACGAAGTGCACCGCCCGGATCTGGGTGGGCCGCAGCGACCGGGCGTAGCGGAGAGCGGCCAGCGTCGCCAGGTCGAAGTTGTCGACCAGGACGAAGACCACCCGGCGGGAGTAGTGCGGGGCCGGCGGCGGCTGCTCGCCGGTGACGGTCTCGAGCACCTCGGCCTCGGCCCGGTACTCGGCGTTCAGCCGGATCAGGGCGGGCACCAGGATCGCGAAGAGCACCAGCACGACCCAGGCGCCCTCGGTGAACTTGACCACCGCGAAGATGATCACGACGATCAGGGTCAGCACGCCGGCCGAGAAGTTGATGATGAATTTGGGCCGCCAGCCCGGCGCCTTGCGGGTGGTGTGGTACTTGGCCATGCCGAAGCCGGCCATCGAGAACGCGGTGAAGACGCCGATCGCGTACAGCGGCACCAGGCTGTTGACGTCCGCGTCCTTGATGACCAGCAGCGCGATTGCGGTGACGGTCAGCAAGATGATCGCGTTGGAGAACACCAGCCGGTGCCCGCGCTTGAGCAGCCACCGGGGCAGGAACGAGTCGCCCGCCACGTAGCTGGTGAGGAACGGGAAGCCGTTGAAGCTGGTGTTCGCGCCGGTGTAGAGGATCAGCATGGTCGCCAGCTGCACCAGGAGGAACAGCAGGTGGCCGATGAACGAGGAGCCGAAGACCGCCTGGGCCTCCTGCGCGAGCACCGTCGGGTAGCCGCAGGATGCGCGGCGTGGCGTGCGTGGTGTGCGCGAGCCAGCAGATGCCGGCCACCAGGACGCCGAGGATGAGGCCCTCGGTGACCAGCACCGTGCGGGCGTTGCGGCCCTCCGGGCGGGTTGAACGCGCCGACCGCGTCGCTGACCGCCTCGATGCCGGTCAGCGACGCGCCGCCGTTGGCGAACGCGCGCAGCAGGGTGAAGATCATGACGCACGCTGACGAGCCCGTCGCGTGCCGGGCCCGAGCGCGTAGGTGCCGTGCAGCGTGCTCGCGGGTTGATGGCGTGCAGGTTGCCCATGGCCTCGCGGATCAGGCCGACCACGATCATCAGGATGACCGAGCCGGAGAACAGGTAGGTGGGCACCGCGAACGACCGGCCCGCCTCCTTGAGGCCGCGCAGGTTGCCGAAGGCCATGAGCACCACCACGCCGACGCAGATCTCCAGCTTGTACGGGCCGATCGCCGGGATCGCCGACGCCACCGCCGCCGTTCCCGCCGCCACCTGGACCGCCACCGTGACCACGTAGTCGATCAGCAGCGCGACCGCGCAGACCTGCGCGATCCGCGGGCCGAAGTTCTCCCTGGCCACCACGTAGGAGCCGCCGGGCCTGATGTAGACCATGACGATCTCGCGGTACGAGAGCACCACGAGCGTCATCACGAACAAGATGACCAGGGTCAGCGGCAGGATCAGGGTGAACGCCGCCAGGCCGGCCACCGGCAGCAGCGCGATCAGGATCTCCTCGGTGCCGTAGGCGGAGGAGGAGATGCCGTCGGGCGACAGGACGCCGAGCGCGAGCGGCTTGGACAGCCGCTGCTCGCCGAGCTGCTCGTTGACGAGCGGCGGCCCGAGCAGCTTCGTCTTCGCCGTATACCAGAAGGTGTCCGACTGGCTGCCGGGCCGGTCGAGCAGGCCCGTCGGCTTGGGCATCGCCACTGTGTCGCCTTTCGTATGCAAAACGTGCAGGTGCCTTCTTATCACGCTTATCTATGAAAGAAGGACGGCCGGAGAGGGGATACCCAGCCAACCTTCGGTTCACCCTGTCGTGTCATGGTGGCACCGCGGCCCAAGTGTGCTCAAGGTCACTGACTGCGCCGCAGCGGCGTGTGTGGTCAAGATCACGGCGGCGGCTGGGAGGCCGACCGCCTACTTCGAGCTGAAGTCGACGATCCTCGGCGGCCGCGTCCGGCGCGCCGCACCCCGGCCGGCGTTTACCAGAAATCCACGCCCAGCTGGTCACGTACCAGACGGGCCGCACCGCGATGCCGACGCCGTCGGCACCGCACCCGGCACCGGCCCCGACCGGGCCAACGCCAAAGGCAAACCCCGACCGCACCCTCGCAACGCCAGCATCAACGTCGAGATCTGCGCTGTCCCTTGACCGGGGCAGCGCACCTTACACCAGGCCTTGCGGTTAATGCAGCGCGCCGCACTCGGCTAGGTTGACAACTAAGCTTGGGTCCAGGCGCACCTGAAGGGGCTCTAGGCCATGCATGAGGGTGCTGGGGCGCCAGCGCAGCGCGTCCTGCGGCACCGCCAGCGTCACCGAGACGAAGCGGTCCAGCAGCCCGCGGAATGCAATCTCGCCCTCCATCCGTGCCAGCGGAGCCCCCAGGCAGTAGTGGATGCCGTGACCGAAGGCCAGGTGCCCCGTGTTGTCCCGGCTCAGGTCCAGCCGGTCCGGGCCGTCGAAGCGGGACGGGTCCCAGTTGGCGCCACTCAGCGAGACAAGCACCACTTCGCCCGCATCGATCCGGACGCCGTCGATCTTCAGCGACTTGCGGGCGAGCCGGAAAGTGGCGTTGTTGACCGGGTTCACGTACCGCAGCAGCTCCTCCACCGCGCTCTTCAGCAGCGAGCTGTCGCCGCGCAGCCGGGCCATCTCGCCTGGGTTGAGCAACAGCGCCACGGTGCCACTGCAGATGAGGTTGACCGTGGTCTCATGCCCGCCCACCAAGAGCAGGAACATCATCGAGAGCAGCTCGTTCTCGCTGAGCCGGTCGGCTTCATCCCGGGCCGCGATCAGCGCGGACACCAAGTCGTCGGTGGGCTCGCGCCGTCGGGCGGCGAGCAGGCTGCGGAAGTAGCTGATCATCGCGGTGGCATTCTCGGTGAACACCTCGGGCGCGACCGTGTCCGCCACGATGGCCGTTGACCAGGCCCGGAAATGGTCCCGGTCGGCCACCGGCACGCCGAGCAGCTCGCAGATGACCGTGATCGGTAGCGGGAAGGCGAACGCGGCGAGCAGGTCCACCTCACGCTGAGCCGACATGGCGTCGAGCAGGTCGGCCGTAATGGCGGTGATCCGCGGCCTGAGCGCCTCGACCCGGCGCGCGGTGAAGGCCTTGCTCACCAGCCTGCGCAGCCGATCGTGATCGGGCGGGTCAAGGTTCAGCATGTGCATATGGATGGCGGCGAAGTTGGAATTCTTGTCCGCCCGCAAGTCTTCGGCACCTTCACCAGCCGGGGATCGGTCAGCGCGGCTCGCGCCTGCGCATACCCGGTGATCAGCCGAGCGGGCGTGCCGCCCGGCATGATGACCCGCGCGACCGGGTTCTCGGCCCGCAGTCGGGCGTGCACCGAGAAGGGATCGGCAAAGTATTCAGCCCCGAGACGTTCGGCCGACATGTCCACCTGTGTCATGCGTTGATCCTAGCCGTCAGAGCGGGCGAGATTCCTAAGACTTGGTCGCAGGTCCCTCCGGACAACCGATGGGTAAGGCGACACCTCAAGCCCATCCACAGCGGAGGGGGCCACCAGCGTCACGACACGCCGCACGCCGGCATGAGAGCTGGCCGCAACCCCGGATCCGAATGGCCGCGGGAAATGGCCGCGGAACTGGAGAAATAATGTCCACCAACCCGAAGCCAACTGGCCGCACACCCGTATTTTTCTTGGCCGTTAGCAGTTTGAGGGAACCCATCTAGATGAGATGGCCAAGTCGGTAGGATCGGCTAGCTATGTAGCCCTAGCTCAGCCGCCGAGCAGAGTGAAAGCCCGACACTGATTTGATGGAGGCACGGTCACCACCACGCCCAACTGCGACGCGTCTTACACGTTGAGCAGGCCTCCAGCATGGGACATCGGCCGATCGCAGTCCGCTTTCGTGCGGCTCGCAGAAAAAGGCCTGTTCGGCGACGGTTGCTGGACTGCGGCTGCGGCACCGGGGAGCATGCCCTGCTGGCTGCCTCGCACGGCGCGGAGGTTACCGGCATCGATATGTCTGCCCATGCCATCGAACAAGCCCGCGACAAGGCCGCCGAACGAGGTCTGGACGTCCGCTTCGAAGTCGCCGATGCGCTGCGCCTGGCGGATCTCGGTCTGATGTTCGACACGATCCTCGACTGCGGGACCTTCCACGTCTTCGAAGGTGAAGACCGTGCCCGGTACGTCGCCAGTCTTGCGTCGGTGCTGCGCGATGGCGGTTACTGCTACCTGATGTGCTTCAGCGACCGCCAGCGCGGGAG
Source organism: uncultured Actinomycetota bacterium (assembly GCA_963838825.1). Taxonomy (GTDB): domain Bacteria; phylum Actinomycetota; class Actinomycetes; order Streptosporangiales; family Streptosporangiaceae; genus Trebonia. The sequence goes on along the minus strand of CAWISQ010000006.1, from coordinate 742,364 downwards.
TTGGGGCCCCCGGCGGGTCAGTCAGGAGGAACTTCGTGACGCCTTCGGCCCGGGATGGCGGATCACCGGCATCGAGGCGGACACGTTCGAGGTCAACGAGTCTTGGCTCGGCATCCCGTGCGCGCAGGCCTGGCTGGCTGTCATCCAGCGGGTCGGTCAGGGCTGATGACGGTGGCCTGAGACCAGACAGACTGACCCGAAGATCAGGGATTATGGATCCAGACGGCAGCACTCTCAGGCACCGCCGACTATCGTTCGCCGGGCTGGCCCGGACGACCCGTCGGCCCCGGCCAGACGATGATCCCGTACCGGCCGGGGCGCCGGATTCCCGCTGACCTATCTAGCGGTCTCTAGGGAGCGCAGGTAGGCGCAGATCGTGTTCACGCTGGCGAAATTTTCGTGAAGCAGATCCGCGTCGTCGCTCATCGTGACCCCGAACCGCTCTTCCACGAAGATCATCAGCCTAAGCACGCTCAGCGAATCCAGGATGCCGCTGTCCAGCAGTGGCGTCTCATCCGACAGCGGGAGCAACGCCTGGTCGCTGACGAGTTCCTGACTGATGTACTCGTTAATAATCGTCTCCACGTGACCACCTTCGCTCGGTTCCTGCTCTGCTAGCGCTTGTCCGGCCGACCGTCCCCGGCCTACTCCAGCTGGTGCTGCACCCCAGGCCCGATGGCATCGCCCTGCCGAAAGGCAGACTCATAGAAGCAGCGTTCCGGACCTTTGAATATTACGAACCCCTGGAAGAACTGTCCGACGATCGGTGTAACTGATCCGGCCCGACACGCTGGCGTTGCCTGGCTGGGAGGACCAGCGGGTCACCGGTATGGCCCGGGCAGGCACGCGCCCGGCAACCGCCACGTTCGGGGGAGCCGCGACCCTCTCCAAAGCGCTGGCTGAGCCATAGGAAGCCGCGCCGCCGGGCGCGCAGATCATGCTGGGGTTCGACCGGGGCGGGGATTACCCTCGCGGGCGCGAAACGGGATGCCGCGGCGGCGGCCCGCGATGCTGCTTCGCGCAGGCCGCCGCGGCCTGCAGATGGTGCCGCGACTGCTCGCGCACAACGCCGAGCACTGGCTGACGAACCAGCTCAACGCCTACCTGCGCGATGGCGACGAGTACCGCGGCGTCACCCGCGAACCATCGTCTGCGGCCTGGCCGGCGCCATCACCTGCAACTCCCAGATCTGATTCTCGCCCCGGGACGCCGCCGGGGCCCTGGCGATACATCGAGCCGACGCGGGCCAAGTTCAGGTCGCCGTGCACGCCGAGGCCGCGCTTCGCGCCAATGAGGTGGTGGCTATCTCCAGCGGTGTCGCGCTGCGCGACGGCCAGCCCGCGCTATCGAACTGCCCTTCGTCGGGCGGCAGGCCAGCCTCTTCCCGGGCGTCGTGGGCCGCGATCAGGACAAGCCCAGCCCACTGGAACTTCTGGTTGTAGTCGTAAGGCCTGGCCAGGCTCGGGCTGGCTGCCCGAGGCTGCGCCGATCGAGACGGGTCTGTGAGCTGGTGCTTCGCGGCGCTAGCTCACAACGATCTCGTAAACGCCCGGAACATTTAGGCATCTTTGAGTACCTCTGGGCGCTCGTCAGTAGGATCGGTCATCTATCAGGAGGATCGGGGACTTTGATTGCCAGTCTGACACCAAGTTGTCAGGCGGGACTGGTTGTCGGGTGGGACTAAGGGAGCGGGAGAAACCAGTGGTTCAGTCATTTGCGGGAGAGGCGACAGGGCACGTGCCCACCGGCACCACCAACGGTGCCCAGCTCGCCGCTATCAGCGAGGTCATTGCCGGGGGTGTGAGCAGCAGCATGCGAGCGGCCGCCATCCCCGAGCCGCTCGTCGTGCAGCGGGCTGAGGGCGATCGGATCTGGGACGTCGAAGGCCGCGAGCTGATCGACCTCAACATGGGCTACGGTCCGCACCTGTTCGGGTACGCGGAGCCGGAGCTGGCCGCCGCGCTCGCCCGGCAGCTGGCCGAAGGCTCGATGACCGGGCTGCCGCACGTGGTCGACCGCGAGGCCGGGGAGCTGATCACCCGGCTGGTGCCCTCCATCGAGCAGGTGCGGTTCGCCAACTCGGGGACCGAGTCGGTCGCCTCCGCGCTGCGCCTGGCCCGGGTCGCCACTGGCCGGATGACCGTGCTCACCTTCGACGGGCACTACCACGGGTGGAGCGAGACCATCATGCGGGCCGGGAAGGCGACCTTCCACGAGCCAGCGCCCGAGGCTATCGCACCGCTGCCGGGCGCGCCTGGGATGATCCCGGAGGCGCTCGACCACACGCTGCAGATCCCGTGGAACAACCTGGCCGCCCTGCGGGCCGTGTTCGAGGCCCATGGCAACGAGCTCGCGGCGGTGATCTGCGAGCCGGTGATGGCCAACGCGTGCGTCGTCGGGCCGGCCGACGGGCAGCTTGAGGAACCGCGGGCGCTGTGCGACCGCTATGGCGCGTGGCTGATCTTCGACGAGGTCATCACCGGGTTCCGGGTTGGCAGCGGCGGGGCGCAGAAGCGCTATGGGGTGCTGCCCGACCTGACCGTGCTGTCCAAGGTGATGGGCGGCGGCATCCCGGTGGCGGCGTTCGGCGGGCCTCGCGACAAGATGGCCTACCTCGCGGACCAGCGCGCGCTGCACCTTGGCGTCTACGCCGGCAACCACTTCTCGGTCCGGGCCGCCGCCACCAACCTGAGCAAGATCGAGCGCGCACCGGAGATCTACGACGACCTCGAGAAGACCTGTGACTACCTCGAGGAGCGGCTGCGGGCGATGTTCGACGACCTGAGCCGGCTGGCGCTGGTCAGCCGGGTCGGCTCGCTGCTGTCGGTGTCGCTCCTGCGGCGGCCCGTGGACCTGTCGCGCGGTCCGCGCGAGGCCGCGGCGGCGATGGACTTCCAAGCCCACCGGAAGCTGCAGATGGCGGCCCAGGAGCGGGGCGTGTACTTCCACCCGAGCCCGGTCGAGCCCTGGTTCCTCAGCACCGCGCACAGCCCGGCCGACCTCGACCAGGTGCTCGCGGTCGTGCGCGACGCGCTGGTCAGCGTGCCCGCGTCGCGATGAGCGGCAGCGGCGGCGCCGCGCCGCTCGGGCTGCTGCGGGAGACCGCGGCCCGGTCCCCGCAGACGGTGCTGTTCGCCGAGGAGGCGGGCAGCACCACCGCCGAGGAACTCGTCGAGCTAGCCGAGGCTCGTCTCGACGGCTACCGCCGGACCGGGATCGGGCCGGGTCACCGGGTCGGGATCGTGGCCTCGCCTGCCGCCTCGTTCGTGGCTGACGTGCTCGCCGTACTCGCGCTTGACGCGGTGGCGGTCCCGCTGCCGCGGCAGATGAGCGAGTGGGAACTGGAGCGGAACGAGGAGCTGGCCGGGGCGACGTACCTGGCCGCGGCGGTCGACTGGCCGCTGCTGCCGGGGGCCGGATCGGTGGTGGCGGGCGAGCGGCTGATCGCCCGCAGGCCGCCCGGCGCCGTCCCGGGCGGCGGCGCCTTCAGCGCCCAGCTCACCTCGGGCACCAGCGGGCGCACGAAGGTGGCGCTGCGTCGGGTCACCGCCCTGCTGGCGGAGGCCGAGAACTACCAGACCGCGCTGGACATGGGCCCGGGCACGGTGCTGGCGTGCCCGGTGCCGCTGCATCACGCGTACGGCTTCGGGCTCGCCGCCCTGGCCGCTCCGCTGTGCGGCGCGACGACGGTCATCACCCGGGCAGACCGGCCCGGGGCCCTGTCGCGGGCGCTGCGCGAGGAGGGGGTCACGCTGGTGGCCGGAGTGACGCCGCTGCTGCGGCTGCTGGCCGAGGCGACCACCACCAGGCCTGAGCGGCGCATCGGCTACCTGTCGGCGGGCATGCCGATGGACTCGCGGACGGCCGAGCTCGTCGGGACCAGGCTCGGCGGCTGGCTGGGCGAGGTCTACGGCACGACCGAGACCGGCCCCATCTGCGTCCGGCCGCCGGTCCGGTGGCAGGATGCGCTGTCGCTGGGCGAGCCGCTCAAGGGGGTCCAGGTCGAGCTGCGTCCGCTCGAGCCGGGGCACGACGGCGCCGACTCGCTGTCGGGCCTGGTCGCGGTCCGCTCGCAGACCGCGATGACCGGGTACCTGTACTCGGATCGGATCGACCCCGAGCCGGTCGCCGACGGATTCCTGACCGGCGACATCGGGCGGATGACGCCGGACGGCTTGGTGATCGTCGGCCGGCTGGCCAACTGCGTCAACGTCGGCGGCACGAAGGTGAGCGTGGAAGAGGTCGAGGCCGTGCTCCTCGAATTCCCGACCGTGCGCTCGTGCCTGGTGGCAGGCGAGCCGGACGAATGGCGTGGCCAGCGGATCACGGCCACGGTGACCCCAGCCGACGTCGACCTGTCGGCGCTGCGGGCGTTCTGCCGGGAACGGCTGTCCGGGCCGAAGCAGCCGGCTCGGTTCGCCAGCGTCGACACCCTCGAGACGACCGCCACCGGGAAGGTGATCCGCGGCCAGGCTGCGGTCGTCGGCCGAGCGGGTCGGTGACCGTCCATGGCGAAGGGTGAGAGCAAGGCGGCGATGTTTCTGCGCCGTGCGGAGACCATTGCCTACTGGGCGGCGGCAGCGCCGCTCGCGGCGTGCCTGCCCAGCCGGCTTGCGTACCGCGTCGCCTGCTGGCGGGGCGACCTGAGTCGCCGGATGTGGCCCCAGAAGCACGCGGAGGTCGTGCGCAACCTGACCCAGGTGCTTGGAGACCAGGTCAGCGGCGACGAGATCGGACGCCTGGCAAGGGAGCTCTTCCGGTTCCGCTCGTGCGACATCATGGACCTGATGCGGCAGCGCGGCAGTGCCCGGTCGCTGACCAGGCTGGTCGAGATCCGCGGCCGCGAGCACCTGGACGCCGCGCTGGCGGCAGGCAAGGGCGCCCTCCTCTGCACCGGCCACTGCGGCTCTTATCAGAGCGCCTTTTCCGTGATTAACGCCGTCGGGTATCCGGTCACCAGCATCGGGCAGTGGAACTGGAGATACGACCCCGGTGTGTCCTCGGTCGAGCGGCGATTCTGGGACTTCGTCTTTTCCAGGCGGGTGCTCCGGCACCGAAAGCAGCCGAATATCCAGCCATGGCCGAGACAGTTCAACGCCGCGCTCCGGGCGGCGGCGGTGCTTCGTGCCAACGAGTTCGTGTCGATCGGCAGCGACGCCGCGCCACTGGCGGCCGACCACGCCCGCAGCGTCGTGCTGCCCTTCCTCGGACGAACGGCCAGGATGCTGCCCGGGGCCGTCTCCATTGCCACCGCGACCGGCGCCCCGGTGCTCATGGTCTTTCCGTACCGCTCGGCCGACTACCGGCATCAGACGCTGGAAATCTCGCCGCCGGTGCCGATGGAGGGCGACACGGAGGAGGCGTTCCGACGCTGCGCGGCGGCGATCGAGGCCGCCATCATGAAGAGCCCCGCCAGCTGGGAACTTTGGTTCGAAACGGAAGCCCTGGTCAGGCTAGGACTGGTCCAGGCGATGTCACCCGCGGAAACCGCTGCGGGCGAACTCCAGTCCACCCGATAACAGCCATGAACGCCACCAGCTCGGAATGCACAGTGGTGATGGCGACCTACAACGGCGCCAAGTACCTCGCCGAGCAACTCGGGAGTCTGGACGAGCAGACCGCCCCTCCTGCTCGGCTGATCGTCAGCGACGACGGTTCTTCGGATGACACCAAGGAGATCCTAGCCCGCTACGCGAAGAAAGCCGCCTTCGATGTCATGATCGTCGACGGCCCGCAGCAGGGGTACGCGGAGAATTTTTGGTTCGCCGCTTCGCTAGCGGACACCACATACGTCGCCTGGGCCGACCAGGACGACGTTTGGCATCCGCAGAAGATCCAAAAATGCGTGCAGGCGCTCAAGGATTATGACGCAGACTTCGTAAGCCACATAGCCACGGTCGTCGACAGTGAGCTCCGGCCGCTTGGCCGCTGCCTCCCCGATCACCAAGAGACGCGGGTTCTGCGTGCGGCCGAAGGAAATCCGTTTAAAATCGCGCCCGGATTGACCTGTGTCTTCAAGCGAACGCTCCTGAGCGAAGTGACCTGGGCTGATCGGCCGCTTTCTCATATGCACATGCGCCAGATGGGACACGACCAGGCGGTTGAGCTAATCGCCTACGCATTCCACCGCAGAGTTCAGCTTAAGGAAAGCCTGGCGTCCTATCGCCAGCATGCTTCCAATGCCCAGGGAGACCCTAGCATCACCGGGTTCAGGCGGAAGATCTCCATTGCCTTGCAAGTCTCAGTCGACGACTATGCAAGATTCTCGAGTCGCGCGCAAGGGTACGCTGACTACATCTCTAAGATGTCGAATGCCGACGATCTGGCCGTTCGATGCTTCGTAGCGGCGGCTGAGCGCGCGCGATACCGCGCTGAGATCAGGAACGGCAAGCATCTCTACACCCGGCTGCGCTCATTGATCGAGTCCCTCAGGGAGGGGACGTACCGCTCCCTGGACGACGGCGGATTCGGCAGGCCGGCTCTGGTCAGCGACAGCCTCGCCTTGATCATCGCCGGAATTCGCCCAGCGGTCTGAGGCGGGGACCGGGAACGGCCGGCCCGTCAGGACCGGCCGTCTGCGTCTGGGCTTCATGCGCGCCTTCCGATGGGACGGAACCGTCGCCGCCTATCGTCGCAGCGTGATTTATCCGAGTCAATCCCACAGATATGGCCATCTTCTTACGCCGCAGTGTCCGTGGCCACTATGCCCAGGCGGCAAAAGAGCCAGCCCGACGTCCCGGGCTGGCTCCGCTGTTCGTGCTGGTCAAGACTGGCAGAGGACAGGGGATTCGAACCCCTGAGGGGTTGCCCCCAACACGCTTTCCAAGCGTGCGCCCTAGGCCACTAGGCGAGTCCTCCGCCGAGAAGCTTACAGGACGCAGGGGGTGGACGGTGCAGCGGTCGGATGGGGGCAACGGGCGCGAGCGGTGCGCGGAGTGACTAGACTTACTGATCGACCCCCCGTGCGGCGTTACCTCGCCAACCCCCCCAGGGCCGGAAGGCAGCAAGGGTACGCGGGCTCTGACGGGTGCGCGGGGGGTCCTTTCCCGTTCCGGTGAAAGCGATCGACCTGGCCGGCGAGGATGACCCCATGGCGGAAGACTCTGAAGTAACCCGGGCTACACCAAGCCGGACAACGCAGAGCCTGGCCCTGTACCGGAAGTACCGCCCCGCCACCTTCGCCGAGGTCCGCGGCCAGGATCACGTGACCGAGCCGCTCCGTCAGGCGCTCAGGTCCGGCCGGATCAACCACGCCTACCTGTTCAGCGGCCCCCGCGGCTGCGGCAAGACGTCGAGCGCGCGCATCCTCGCCCGGTCGCTGAACTGCGTGCAGGGCCCGACCCCGGACCCGTGCGGCGTCTGCGATTCGTGCATCGCGCTGGCGCCGTCCGGCGCGGGCTCGATCGACGTGATCGAGATCGACGCGGCCAGCCACGGCGGCGTCGACGACGCCCGTGACCTGCGCGAGCGCGCTTTCTACGCCCCGGTCGCCGGCCGTTACAAGATCTACATCATCGACGAGGCGCACATGGTGACCCAGCAGGGCTTCAACGCCCTGCTGAAGCTGGTCGAGGAGCCGCCGCCGCACCTGAAGTTCATCTTCGCCACCACCGAGCCGGAGAAGGTCATCCCGACGATCAGGTCGCGGACGCACCACTACCCGTTCCGGCTGATGCCCCCGTCGGTGATGCGCGACCTGACCGAGGAGATCCTCGGCTCCGAGGGCGTGCCGTTCGACCCGGCCGTGCTGCCGCTGGTGGTGCGGGCGGGCGGCGGGTCCGCGCGGGACACGCTGTCCATCCTCGACCAGCTCCTGGCGGGCTCGGACGAGGCCGGGATCAAGTACGACCGCGCGGTCTCGCTGCTCGGCTACACCGATGCGAGCCTGCTCGACGAGATCGTGGGCGCGTTCGCGAGCGGCGACGGGGCGGCGGTGTTCCGCGCGGTGAACCGGGTCATCGAGGGCGGCCACGAGCCCCGCCGGTTCGCCACCGACATGCTGGACCGGTTCCGCGACCTGATCGTGCTCGCCTCGGTGCCCGACGCCATCGCCACCGGCCTGCTCGACACCCCGCCGGACCGGGTCGAGGCGCTGACCGGCCAGGCCGAGCGGTACGGGCTGGCCGCGCTGACCCGGGCGGCCGACATCGTCTCGACCGGTCTCGACCAGATGCGCGGGGCCACCTCGCCCCGGCTGCTGCTCGAGCTCATGTGCGCGCAGGTGCTGCTGCCCGCCGCCGCGACCGACGAGCGGTCGGTCCTCGCCCGGCTGGAGAGGCTGGAGGCGGGCGCGGCCGCTCTCCCGGCCCAGCCGCGGCCGGCTGTCGGCGGCGGAAATGCTCATATCGAACGGTCCGAGGCGACTCCGGCCCCCCAGCCGTCTCCGGTCCGTGGCGGACAGGCGGAGTCGGCGCCGCCGCCGGCGGCCGTTCAGCCGCCAAGCGCGCCCTCGCCGGCCGAGCCGCCGACGGCTCAGGCGGCCGAGCCGCCCGTGGTTCAGCCGCCCGTGGCTCAGCCGCCGGCCAGCCCGCCGCGTCAGGTCCCGCAGCCGCCGCAGCCGCCCGCTGCGCCCGTGGCGTCCCCGGCCTCGGCCGGACCGGCCGCGCGTGGCGCGGTGACGACCGAGACGCTGGTGCAGGCCTGGCCGCACGTCCTCGACTCGGTGAAGGCCAAGGGCCGGGTGGCCGCGATCGTCATCGGCAACGCGAGCGTGGTCTCGCTCGACGAGGCCGTGCTCACGCTCCGCTTCCCCCGCCAGGGCGACGTCAAGGGGTTCGTCAACAGCCGCTACGAGGACCTGCTGAAGCAGGTGATCACCGCGATGTTCGGCATCAACATCGTGGTGCGGGCCGTCACCGGCGGGGACACGCCGCCGACCGGTCGGCCGGGACCGGGGCCGTCCGGCGCGGGGGGCTCCGGCCCCGCCCCGGCCCCGCCCGGGGAGCCTCCGTCGGCCGGCCCCTCGACGTCCCCTTCCTCGCCGCCTGGCGGCGGGCCGACAGCTCCACCGGCCCCGGCCGCCCAGGATCCCGCCCCGCCGCGTACGACGCCGCCGGAGCCGCCCGCCGGGTCTGCGTTCGCGCCTGCGGCGTCCGCCCCGAGCGCGGACCTGCCGCCGCTCCCGCTGGGCCCGGACGACGAGGATTTCGACCTCGACGACGAGGACATGTCGGCCTCGATGGCCAACGACCTCAGCGGCATGGCCCTGGTCCAGCGCGAGCTCGGCGGCCAGGTAATCGCCGAATACACCGACTGATCCCGCCGCGACCCACGGCGTACGTCCCGCGCGGCAGCGAGCGGGAAAAACCGAGTAGGCTCTCATTTATGGGACCTGGCGGCTTTGACATGCAGCAGATTTTCGCTGCGGCGCAGCAGGCGATGAGCGCGCAGCAGGAGCTGGCGAACACCGAGGTTATCGGCACGGCGGGCGGCGGCGCGGTGCGCGCGGTCGTCAGCGGCGTGGGCCAGCTGCTCGACGTCACGATCGATCCGACCGTGATCGACCCGACCGACCCGGCCGAGACCGCGGCGACGGTAGCCGACCTGGTGCTCGCCGCAGTGCGCGACGCCTGGGACTCCGCTATCGACCTCCAGCAGCGGCAGCTCGGCGCGCTCGGCGGAGGCCTCGGAGGCGGGCTCCCGGCCGGACTGGGCGACGCCCTCGGCGGCGGTGGCGGCTTCGACCTGTCCAGCCTCGGCCTGCCGGGGCTCGGCGGCCCGGTCGGCCTCGATGACGACGAGTACGACGATGACGATGAAGACGACGACGATGATGAAGACGACGAGGATGACCTCGACGACGACGACGAAGTCGGCCCCAAGGACAAAGAGAACTGACGGCCGCGCATGTATGAAGGCGTCATCCAGCACCTGATCGACGAGCTCGGCCGACTGCCCGGGGTCGGGCCGAAGGGTGCCCAGCGGATCGCGTTCGCGCTGCTGGCGGGCGACCCCGAGGACGTCCGCCGGCTGGCGGCGGCGCTGATCGAGATGACCGAGCGAGTCCGGTTCTGCAAGACCTGCGGGAACGTGGCCGAGGCGGAGGAGTGCCGGATCTGCCTGGACACCAGGCGCGATGAGACGGTCATCTGCGTTGTCGAAGAGCCCAAGGACGTCGCCGCGGTGGAGAAGATCCGCGAGTTCCGCGGCCGGTACCACGTGCTCGGCGGTGCGATCAGCCCGATCGACGGGGTCGGCCCTGACGACCTGCGGATCAGGGAGCTGATGACCAGGCTGGCGGACGGCCGGGTGACCGAGCTGATCCTGGCGACCGACCCGAACCTGGAGGGCGAGGCGACCGCGACCTACCTCGCCCGGCTGGTCAAGCCGATGGGCATCCGGGTGACGCGCCCGGCCAGCGGGCTGCCGGTGGGCGGCGACCTGGAGTACGCGGACGAGGTCACGCTGGGCCGCGCCTTCGAGGGCCGACGCCTCCTCGACGTCTGAGGTTTTTCCTCGGGGGGGTTGGGGGGTCGTCCCCCCGGGAGGTACGACTTTCACGGCGTGTGAGCTTCGCCGTCCGGGCCGTTTAAACAGTGGGCGTGGTGCCGGGGCGCGGATAGACTCGGCGGCGGTCCGCTACAGATACCTGGGAGGAGCGGCGCGTCCAGATGGCCCTTGTCGTGCAGAAATACGGTGGTTCCTCGGTCGCCGACGCGGAGGGCATCAAGCGAGTAGCCAAACGCATCGTCGCCACCCGGCAGGCCGGGAATCAGGTCGTGGTGGTGGTGTCCGCGATGGGCGACACCACCGACGAGCTGCTCGACCTGGCCAACCAGGTGACCCCGGCGCCGCCCGGGCGCGAGCTCGACATGCTGCTCACCTCCGGTGAGCGGATCTCGATGGCGCTGCTGGCGATGGCGATCGCCACCCTCGGCATGGAGGCGCGATCCTTCACCGGATCGCAGGCCGGCGTGATCACCGACGAGGTGCACGGCTTCGCCCGGATCATCGACGTCACCCCCGGCCGGATCTCAACCGCGCTCGGGGACGGCGCGATCCCGATCGTGGCCGGCTTCCAGGGGGTCTCGCAGACCACCAAGGACATCACCACGCTGGGCCGGGGCGGCTCGGACACCACCGCGGTGGCGCTCGCGGCCGCGCTCAGCGCGGACGTGTGCGAGATCTACACCGACGTGGACGGCGTCTTCACCGAGGACCCGCGGCTGGTGGCGGGCGCTCGCCGGATACCGCGGATCTCCTACGAGGAAATGCTGGAGATGGCCGCGTGCGGCGCGAAGGTGCTGATCCCGCGCTGCGTCGAGTACGCGCGCCGGTACGGGCTGCCGATCCACGTGCGGTCCTCGTTCAGCGATAAGACAGGGACCTGGGTCAGCGAGAACGCTGAGAACGAGTCGGAGGAAGCCGGGATGGAACAGGCCATTATCTCCGCGGTCGCGCACGACCGGAGCGAGGCGAAGATCACCGTGGTCGGCGTCCCCGACCGGGTGGGCACGGCCGCGCGGATCTTCGGGATCATCGCCGAGGCGGACATCAACATCGACATGATCGTGCAGAACGTGTCGGCGATCGCGACCGGCCGGACCGACATCTCGTTCACGCTGCCGGGCGCGGACGGGCAGCGGGCGCTGGAGATGCTGCGCTCCGCCCAGGAGGCGCTGGGCTTCCAGGAGCTGCTCTACGACGACAGAATCGGCAAGGTCTCGGTGATCGGCGCCGGGATGCGCTCGCACCCGGGCGTGTCGGCCAAGTTCTTCGCCGCCCTGGCCGAGGCCGGGGTGAACATCCAGATGATCACCACCTCGGAGATCCGGATCTCGGTCGTGGTCGACCAGTCCGACGTGGACGTGGCGGTGCACACCACGCACAAGTCGTTCGGCCTGGACGCCGACGAGATCGAGGCCGTCGTCTACGGCGGGACCGGCCGATGAGCGGCGGGGGTGGGCGGCCAACGCTGGCGGTCGTCGGGGCGACCGGCGCCGTCGGCACGGTCATGCTCGACCTGCTTTCGACCAGGGCGGACGTCTGGGGAGAGATCAGGCTGATCGCCTCGGCCCGCTCGGCCGGCCGCCGGCTGAAGGTCCGCGGCGAGGAGGTCGAGGTCGTCGCGCTGTCCGAGGAGGCCTTCGACGGCGTCGACGTGGCCATGTTCGACGTGCCGGACGAGGTGTCGGCGGCCTGGGTGCCGGTCGCGGCCGCCCGCGGCGCGGTCTGCGTGGACAACTCGGGCGCGTTCCGGATGGACCCGGAGGTGCCGCTGGTGGTGCCCGAGGTCAATCCCGACGACGCGTTGCGCCGCCCCAAGGGCGTGATCGCGAACCCGAACTGCACCACGCTCTCGCTGATCGTGGCGGTCGGCGCGCTGCATCGCGCGTTCGGGCTCGAGGAGATGGTCGTCGCCTCCTACCAGGCCGCCTCCGGCGCCGGGCAGGCGGGCATCGACACCCTCTACGGGCAGCTGGAGAAGGTCGGCGGCACCCGCACCCTCGGGCAGCGCCCGGGTGACGTGCGCAGCGTGGTCGGCGACCTCGGGCCGTTCCCGGCCCCGCTGGCGCTGAACGTCGTGCCGTGGGCGGGCTCGCTCAAGGACGGCGGCTGGTCGTCGGAGGAGCTCAAGATCCGCAACGAGTCGCGCAAGATCCTGGGGCTGCCCTCGCTGCGGGTCAACGCGACCTGCGTGCGGGTGCCGGTGATCACCACGCACTCGGTCGCGGTGCACGCCCGGTTCTCGCGGCCGGTCGGCCGGGAGGCGGCCTGGGAGACGCTGCGCGTCGGCTCCCGGCGTGGTGCTGAACGACGAGCCGGAGCGCGGCGAGTACCCGACGCCGGCCGACGTGGTCGGCACCGACCCGACCTGGGTCGGCCGGGTCCGCGAGTCGCTTGACGACCCGAACGGAGTCGAGTTCTTCGTCTGCGGCGACAACCTGCGCAAGGGCGCGGCGCTCAACACGGCCCAGATCGCGGAACTAGTCGCGACCGAGTTTTAAACGGTCAGTAGTAACTAGCCCGCCAGGCGCGTCCGCCTGGCGGGCTACAGCTTATGTGCGTTTATGGTGCGAGAAGTCCGTTTCCGTGGGAGGAAGCCAGTCATTGCCTAGTTAACACTGATGATCTATATCGTTTCGTGTCCCAACGGTTATCCTCGCTGATACTGTCAGACGGCTAAGTGGCGCAGGCTTGGTGGCGCAATTCGACGCGGGGGCGGCCGCGCGAAGCAGTAAGTGTCGCTTGCATCCATTGTCGAGGAGGTACCTGTTGGCCACTACTCGCAGCCGCCCGCACGGCCGTGAGCACGCACGTCCGGCCGCTGGAGGCGTGGCGGCCGAGCACGCGACCAAGATCTACGCCGCCGCGATAACCGGCATCGTCATCATCGTGGCGTTCTTGGCGCTGACCAGCATCGGCCATGTGATCGACGCCGCTACGCAGCACTTCATGCTGTTCTACGCGGGCGTCTTCGCGCTTATCGCGCTGTGCGCGTCGACCGGGCTCGGGCTCGTCGCGACCGACCGCGTGTTCCTGAACGCAGGGCACCGGGTGCTCGCGCAGTCGGCCCACCGGGCCGCGTCCTTCGGCGCGGTCACGTTCCTGATCGTCCATATCGTCACCGAGATCCTCGCGCAGCGCGTCCACGTGCTCGACGCGGTGGTTCCGTTCCTGTCGCCGTTCCGCACCTTCTACATCGGCCTCGGCACGATCGCCTCCGACCTCATCATCCTGCTCGTTATAACGGGCATCATGCGCGGTCGGTTCAATGCGCACGGGCGAGCTTGGCGATGGCGGGCGATTCACTACACGTCCTACGCCTCGTTCGTGTTCGGCGTGTGGCACGGCCTGCTGGCCGGCCGCCCGGGCAAGCCCTACGTGGACTGGAGCTACGGGCTCCTGGTGGCGCTGGTGCTGCTCGCGCTGGTGGTGCGGATCGTGTCGAACTCGCTGCGGCCCAAGGAGAACCTGTCCGGGCCGCCGGTGCCGATGTCCGGTGACTCCGCCTCCGCTCCCATGCGCGCCGCGGCCATGTTCGCCCAGTTGGGCGCGGCCCGCGCGAACACCGGCGGACAGCCCCGCCTGATGATCTCCTCGGTGCAGGAATCGGTCCAGTCGGGCCCGATGTCCGGAGGGTATCCAGGCGCGCCGATGCTGACGGCGCCGGTCCCGGCCGGGACCGGGCAGCTGGCCTACGAGCCCGGCTACGAGGGCCCGCCCCGTTACCTGGGGGCGCCGCGCGCCGCCGGCAGCGGCCCGATGCCGCGGGCCGGAACCGGCCCGATGCCGCGGGCCACGACCGGACCGATGCCGCGGGCCGGGACCGGCCCGCTGCCGCGTCCGCCGACGGGCCCGTTCCCGCGGGCCGGGACCGGCTCGCAGCCGCGTCTGCCGACGGGCCCGTTCCCGCGTCCGGGGACCGGTCCGATGCCGCGGACGGCGACGGGTCCGATGGCGGCCGCGGGCGGTACGCCGTCGTGGCCGTCGGCTGGTCACCCGTCCGGCCCGATGCCCCGGGCCGAAACCGGCCCGTTCCCGAGTGCCCCGGCCGGTCCGGCCGGTGGACCGCAGTCGTGGCCTTCGTTTCGGCCGGTTTCCGGGCCGATCCCGCGGGCTGACGATCCCACGCCGCCGAACGGCAGCGGCCCTTGGCCGCCTTCCCGGCCCGAGCCCGGGCCGATGAGGGCGGACCGGCCAATGCCCGGCCGCAGCACCGGATCGCAGCCAAGGACGCCAACCGGCTCGTTCCCGCGTGCGGGGACGGGCCCGATGCCGCGAGCCGACTTCGGGCCGGCCGACGGCGGCCGCCGGCCACGGCCGGCCGCAGGCCCGGGCTCCGGTCCGATGCCGCGCGCCGCGTCCGGTCCGATGCCGCGCGCCGCGTCCGGTCCGATGCCCCGGGCCGGGGACGGGCCCGATCCCGCGTTCTGCCACCGGCCCGATGCCCGCCGCATCCGGGCGGCCGCCCAGGCGGCCCTCCGGTCCGCCCTCCGGTCCGATGCCCCGCCCCGGCAACGGTCCGCAGGCCTGGCCGACGTCCGGTCCCGCCTCCGGCCCGTTCCCGCGCGCCGCCACCGGCCCGCTGCCGGAGGCCGGCACCGGCCACCGGCCGGCTCCCTGGCCCGGATCGGGGCCGAGCCCGGCCGACAGGCCAGCGTCCGGTCGGCGCTCGCAGCCGCGGACGCCGGGCGGTCCGGGACGGGTCCGATGCCGCGGACCTGGTCCGGGCAGGGGAGTCAGCGTGGCGGAAGCCGCCCGCAGCCCCGCGCCGCCGAATGGCCGAGCCCGGGGCAGCAGGGCGGTCGCGGGTCGCGAGGCTGACGGCGCCGGCCCGCAGGGGTACGCCGACGGCGCCGGCCCGCAGGGGTACTACGAGCCCGAGCGGGAGTACCCGACGCCGCCCGGTTACCCGCCGCAGGCCGACTACCAGGCGCCATGGGACGTTGCCATGCCCGAGCCTGATCCGACGTTCAGGTACCGCGAGCCCGGTCCGGGGATGCCCGGCTACCGAGGATCCCGTGATGCCCGCTACGGCGGTGACCGGCGCCGATGAACCCGAGTAACGCGACCGAACTCGATGTTCCGACCATCATGCGGATCGGGGCCGCCCGGATGACGGCCGGCCTGGACCGGCTGGCCCGGATCGACCTCGCCGCCCACAACGAGATCTTCGGCTCGCTGCCCCGGCTGTCGGCCGAGGAACTGATCGCGATCGCGTCCCAGGTCGACCTGCGTGGTCAGGGCGGGGCCGCGTTCCCGTTCGCGCGCAAGCTCAAGGCGGTCATGGACACCGCCCGCAAGACCGGCCAGTCGACGATCGTGGTGGTGAACGCCACCGAGGGCGAGCCCGGGTCGTTCAAGGACAAGACGCTGATGATCAGGTCCCCGTACCTGATCCTGAGCGGCGCGGCGCTGGTGGCCGAGGCAATGGGGGCCGACGAGGTCATCATCGGGGTGGCGGGCAACGAACTCGCCAACCGATCGATCGAGGCCGCGATCGCGGCCGAGCCCGGGCTGCACTCGATGATGCGCGTGGTCCAGCAGCCCGATCGGTTCATCTCGGGCGAGTCCGGGGCGCTGGTCCGCGGCATCAACGGGAAGAAGCCGGTCCCGCCGGGGCGCAAGACCCTGGCCTCCGACAAGGGCGTGGCCGACCTCCCGACGCTGCTGTCAAACGCCTCGACGTTCGCTCAGATCGCGGTGCTGGCGCTGCTCGGACCCGATCGGTTCGCCGCCGTCGGCGTGCCCGACGAGCCCGGCACGGTGCTGCTCAGCGTCAGCGGTTCGGCCACGCGCCCGGCGGTGGTCGAGTGCCCGACCGGGATCCCGCTCGGCGCCGTGCTCGACATCTGCCAGGCGCCGGCCGGGGACGGCGTGCTCATCGGCGGATACCACGGCATGTGGCTGGACGCCGAGACCGCCTACCAGGTCCCGGTCGGCCGGGAGGGGCTCGCCTCGGCCGGCGGCACCTTCGGCTCGGGAATCGTGCTGCCGATCGGCGACGGCACCTGCCCGCTGGGCGAGGTCTCCAGGATCGCCAGCTACCTGGCCGGCGAGTCGGCCGGCCAGTGTGGTCCGTGCAAGCTCGGGCTGCCGACGATCGCCCGCGCGCTGGCGGCGATCGTCGACGGCTCCGGCGGCATCGAGGCGCTCGACGTGGCGCGGCGGGCGGCGGCGGCGATCAACGGCCGTGGCGCCTGCGGGCACCCGGACGGGACGACCCGGTTCGTGCTGTCCGCGCTCGAGGTCTTCACCGAGGACCTCGCCGCGCACGTTTTCCACTCCTCCTGCGGCCGGCCCGTCCGCGGCATGCTGCCGCTGCCGGACGGCCCCGAGGTGACCGACGCCAAGCAGCTGATGGTGGACTGGGTGCGGTGCGAGGGGCACGGGCTCTGCGCTCACCTGGTGCCTGAGCTGATCCACTTGGACAAGACCGGTTTTCCCGTCGTCCTGCCGATCCCGGTGCCGCCCTGGCTGGAGAAGGAAGCGAAGCACGCGGTGCAGATGTGCCCCGCGCTCGCGCTCCGGCTCGACACCGACCCGAGGAAGCGCGGCGCCGCGAGCGGCCGCAAGACGGGCCCGATCCCGGTCGCCGCCCCAACCGCCCGCACCGGCCTGCTCGGCGGCCGCCGATCCATCACCGCCGGCTAGCTCGCCGCCCACGTATTTGGCGCTGTGGGCCACCGCGCCATAGCGCGTTGGCGATGACGGGCTGCAGGGGTGGCGGGCTGAGGGGTGGCGGGGTGGGGGGTTAGGCCGGGTGGGAGTCGCGTGCGGCGGGCTGAGTCAGCCCGGTCCGTTCGAGACCATGGTTGGGAGTCGGGAACGGGGCGGCCACCGTCCAGCCCTCGGCCCGCCACTGATCGGCCGGTATTCCCTGGCAGGCGTCGATGATCAGCGGACGCGCGACGACTGAGGCGACGGCGGCCGGATCGGCCGCGGCGAACTGCGGCCAGGCCGTGCCGACGAGCACCGCGTCGGCGTCATGGGCGGCCGCGAGCGGGCTGTTGGCCTGGTCCAGGTGCGGAAACTCGACCAGGGCGTTGCCCGCCGCCTGCGGGTCGTAGACCACGACCCGCGCGCCGAGGCGGGACAGCCGATCGGCGACGTCGAGGGCGGGCGAGTCGCGGACGTCGTCGGTGCCCGGCTTGAACGCCGCCCCCCAGAGCGCGATCCGCCTGCCGGACAGGTCGCCGAGGAGGGTGAAGACGAGATCGGCCACCCGCTGGCGGCGGCCGGAGTTGATCTCGTCGACCACGCCGAGCAGCGCGGCCGCGGTCCCGGCGCCGGCCGCGGCGGCGAAGGCGGCCAGGCCGCGAACGTCCTTGGGCAGGCAGCCGCCGCCGTAGCCGATGCCCGCGGTCAGGAACGCACGCCCGATCCTCGCGTCCATGCCGACCGCGTCGGCCAGCGTGGCGATGTCACCGCCGGTCTTGTCGCAGACGTCGGCCATCGCGTTGATGAACGACACCTTGGTCGCCAGGAACGCGTTGGCCGCCCCCTTGACCAGCTCGGCGGTAACCGGGTCGGTGGTCAGCAGCGGAATGCCGGCCTCGGTCAGCGGCCGGTAGACCTCGCGCACGGTCGCCTCGGCGGCCATGCTCGGCACGCCGACCACGATCCGGTCCGGGCGGAGGGTGTCATCGACGGCGCGGCCCTCGCGCAGGAACTCGGGATTCCAGGCGACCTCCACCGCGTCTGCGGCCGGCGCCTGGCGGCGCGAGCTCGCGGACCAGCCGGGCGGTGGTGCCGGGCGGGACGGTGGATTTGCCCACGATCAGCGCGGGCCCGGTCAGGTGCGGGGCGAGCGCGGCGACGGCCCCGAACACCTGGGACAGGTCGTAGCCGGAGTGATCGGGCAGTCCCGGGGTGCCGACGCCGAGGAAGTGCACCGTGCCGAACCGCGCCGCCTCCTCGAAGCTGGCCGTGAACCCGAGCCGCCCGGTCTTAACGTGCCGCGCGAGCAGGTCGTCGAGGTCCGGCTCGAGGAACCAGGCGCGGCCGGTGTTGAGCAGCGCCACCTTGTCCGCGTCGATGTCGACCCCGAGCACCTCGTGCCCGAGCTCGGCCATGCACGCGGCGTGCGTCGCACCCAGGTGCCCGCATCCGATAACCGTCAGCCTCATGCCTGCGAACGTACGCGGACCGCGTGGACGGGCGGTTTCCGCGCGGTTAATGGCACTCGGCGCGACGTAGTCGGCCAGGTAAGTGCGGCCGCTAACAGATAAAATACGGCGCGGTCCGATTACCGAGGATCACCGCAAGTTCGGAGTCAAGCTCGGCGAATGCGGTGCGAAGGGCGCTCTCGCAGGCGGGGTCCGGGCGGCGTCTGAGGTGGCCGGAGACGGTAAGCGCAGCATGCGCGAGGAAATCCCCGAGGCTGAATCTACCCATCGTGTCGTCGTCCGCCTCCTCTCCCGATCTGCCGGCGTGGCCGGAGTTCCGGTCGGCGGCGCACAGGACTGAGGGGTCCCGCTTGCGTGCCCGCCGGGTAATCACTCCCTCTCAAAGAGGGACGCGTGATCCACCTTCCCGGTGTACTACCCCGTTAACAATTATTTGTAAGGTTACTCTAAGTATATAAGCGAGTGCTGAAAGTAATCATTGCGGATCACCACTGTAGAGCTCTCACTCAATAAAACGCCCCCGCCACGCCGGCCGTTACATCTCCGCCAATGCAACCCGGTCAAAGAGGGTTTTCGCCCCGTCGGCCATCCGGCCCAAATAACCTCGAGCTTGATTGACTGTGACCTACGTCACAGAAGGCGATCTGATGCCGAACAGCCCGCACGACCGGAAGATGTTCATTTCGATCTCCGGGGACATCCTCGTCTCCCGCCAGCCCGACCGGATGGCGGGTTTCTACCGTGACGTGCTCGGCCGTCACCTGCACGACGAACGGCACGGCGACAGCCAGCCGCACTGGGCCTGCGAGCCGGGCGACGTGCACTTCGCGATCCATCCGGCCGAGGACTACCCCGAAGACCCGGCCACCGGGCCCGGCCCGGTCAAGCTCGCGTTCATGGTCTTCGACCTGCCCGCGATGGTCACCTGGCTGGAGGAGTGCGGCACCGCCCCGTGCTTCCCGCCCACCGAGCTCGGCGCCCAGTCACAGATCACCGCGGTGCGCGACCCGGACGGCAACCTGGTCGAGCTCACCCAGCTCGGACCGGACTGGCTCGACCATCGCAAGGAGCACCGGGCCGAGGGCCACGACCTGATATCCCACTGGAGCGCCCGCCTTGCACAACCAGGGCGACAGCGCGTGCCGAGCGGTCACTCAACGACAAAAGCCACCAGGTCTCACCGATAGTCTGTGACCTGGGTTCTTTCTCCGGTCGGGGTGACAGGATTTGAACCTGCGACCTCTTCGTCCCGAACGAAGCGCGCTACCAAGCTGCGCCACACCCCGGTGTCCGAGAGAAGCCTCCCGGACGAACCTCCGTTAGTTTAGCGGATAACTTGACGTCCCGCGCACGGTGCCGCAAGCAGCCCGGGCAGACGTTCAGGCCCAGCGCGGAACGAGCGTGAGCAGGGTCGCCTCCGGGCGGCAGGCGAACCGGGCGGGCGCCCACGGGGAGGTGCCGAGGCCGGCCGAGACGTAGAGCCAGGCGGTGCGGCCGCTCGGGGGAGCGATCGGCGGGTGCATGGACAGGCCGTTCACCCGGGCCCGGTCGATGCCGCAGTTGGTGGTGAGGGCGCCGTAGCCGGGGACGCGGAGCTGGCCGCCGTGGGTGTGCCCGGCCAGCAGCAGGTCGTAGCCGTCGGCCGCGAACAGGTCCATGACCGCGGGCTCGGGCGAGTGCAGCACCCCGAGCCGCAGGTCGGCGGCCGGGTCGGCCGGCCCGGCGATCTGGTCGTAGCGGTCCCGGTCGGCGTGCGGGTCGTGCACCCCGGCGAGCGGCGATGTCGAGGCCGCCGGCCGCGATCCGGCCGCGGTGGTTGTTCAGGTCGAGCCAGCCCGCCGCCGTGAGCTCGCCGCCGAGCTTCTCCCAGGGCAGGTCGGGCTCGTACTCCACGTGCTCGCCCGCGCTCGTCCGCCACAGGTAGCGGGCCGGGTTCTTCGGCTTGGGCGAGAACAGGTCGTTCGAGCCGTAGACGAACGCGCCGGGCTTGTCGAGCAGCGGGCCGAGGCAGTCGAGCAGCGGCCCGATCGAGTCCGGCGACGCGATCGAGTCCCCGGTGTTGATCACCAGATCGGGGTCGAGCGCGGCCAGCGACCGGACGAACGACATCAGCCGGTGCCGGCCGGGGGTCAGGTGCAGGTCGGAGATGTGCAGCACGCGGAGCGGGTCTGCGCCGGGCGGCAGCACTGGGATCGTCTCCTGGCGGAGCGCGAACCAGTTGCGCTCGATGACGGAGGCATAGCCGATGGCCGCGGCGCCAGCGACGGCCGCAAGGGAGGTTATTGTTCGTGCTCGCACCTAACCATGGTGCCATGCCGCCCGGTATGCGCGGCCCGTGTTCGCCGATCCGCACTCCGTGGCCGGCGCAGGTCGGCGTCTTATTGGCGGGCAGCGACGGCCGGTGTGGGGCAGGATGGACTGCGTGACAGAACTCAAGGAACAGCTCCGCACCGACCTGACCGAGGCGATGCGGGCGCGCGACCAGGTGCGGCTGCGCACGCTGCGGATGGCGCTCACCTCGATCACCAACGAGGAGGTGTCGGGGGACGCCGTCCACGAGCTCTCCGACGAGCAGGTGCTGCGGGTGCTCACCCGGGAGGCGAAGAAGCGGCGCGAGGCGGCCGACGCGTTCGCGGCGGCGGGCCGGGCCGACCAGGCCGAGGCGGAGCGGGCGGAGGGCGAGGTGCTGGCCGCCTACCTCCCGGCCCAGCTCCCCGACGAGGAGCTGACGGCCCTGGTCGCGGCGGCTATCGCCGAGACCGGCGCCAGCGGAATGCCCGCGATGGGGAAGGTCATGAAGGCGGTGACCCCGCAGGTGGCGGGGCGGGCGGAGGGCGGCCGTGTCGCCGCCGAGGTTCGCCGCCAACTCGCCACCGGCTGAGTAGAGTCGGTTACGCAACGTAAACAGCTGTCAATGGGCGGCAGCCTGATCGGGGGGCACGATGAGCGGTAAGTACGTGCTGAAAAAGGGCGAGAGCGGCAAGTTCCACTTCAACCTGGTGGCCGGCAACGGCGAGATCATCGCCACCAGCCAGCACTACGAGCGGAAAGAGTCGGCCAGGCAGGGCATCAAGTCGGTGCAGAGCAACGCCGCGACCGACACGATCGAGGACGAGACCGAGGACTAGCCAGCGGGCTCGCCGCCAAAGCAAGCGACCGTCGGACATGTGCGATGTCCGACGGTCGCTGCGTTATCCGCTACCGGCGCTCCCGGCTGCTGGCCCTAGTGCCCGCCGGGAACCGGGGGCGTTCCGCCGCCGCCGCCGCCGCCGCCGCCGCCGCCGCCGCCGCCGCCGCCGCCGCCCCCGCCGCCGCCGCCGCCGCCGCCGCCGCCCGCGCCTTACCGCCGCCCTTGCCCGGCGTCTTCGCCGCCTTCGGCGGCGGCGGGACGTACTGGCCGTTGCCCTTGCTCCACAGCTCGCTGCTCGGGGAGACCGTCCCGAAGGCGTGCGACCCGTCGAGGTTGGCCGAGTCGAACGTCAGCCGCCAGGTCGAGCCGGGCGCGTCGGCGCCGAACATCTCGCCCGGGCACTGGCAGGCCGCCGTAGAACGGCCGGAAGCAGGCAGTCCTCGCCGCCCATCGTGTGCTTGAGCGTGGGCGAGACCGGGTTGAACACCGAGGTGTAGCTGACCAGCGCGGTGGTGTACCCGGCGAAGGCGGCGTACGGGGTGCCGTTGCCGCTGGCCACGTTGGACGTTCCGGTCTTGCCCGCGATCGGGTAGCCGCTGGGCAGCGGGCCGAGCCCGGCTCCGGTCGCCCCCTGCCAGGTGAACACGCCCTGCAGGATGTAGTTGGCCGCGTTGGCGACGTCGCTCGACAGCACCCGGTGGCAGCCGGCCGACGGCGCGGGCAGCGACTTGCCGGCCGCGTCGGTGATCTTGCTGATCGCGGTCGGCGCGCAGTAGATGCCGCCCGACGCCACCGTCGCGTAGGCCTCGGCCATCGACAGCGGCGACACGTTCACCACCCCGAGCGTGAACGACTGGTAGTTGTCGGCCGAGTACTGGTAGCCCCGGTCGCCGGGCTTGCCCGTGTACTTGTCACCAGTGAGCAGCGACGTGCCGTCCGCCCTGGTCATGCCCAGCGACACGGCCGTGTGGACGACGTTGCAGAGCCCGACCTTCTGCTCGAGCTCGGCGTAGAAGGTGTTGATCGAGTCGGCCGTCCCGGTGTACAGCGTGTAGGTGCCCTTGTCGCTGGCGCTGGAGTTCACGACCGGGTAACGGGCTGAGCGAGCCGCCGGCGCAGTTGGAGTAGCCCGAGACCGTCTGGGAGTTCTGGACCGTCGCCTGGTAGCCGAAAGGCACGCCCTGCTGGAGCGCGGTCAGCAGCGTGAACAGCTTGGAGGACGACCCGGTCTGCACGCCCGACTGGCCGCCGTAGTGCGAGTTGACCGCGTAGTCGACCTCGGTCTGGCCCTTGTTGGGGTTGGGCCCGTACTTCCGGTCCTCGGCGATCGCGAGGATCTTCCCGGTGCCCGGCTGCACCAGCGCGGTCGGTGTCGACGTTCTGGTTCGGGTTGTAGTAGTTGTCGCCGTACGGGACGACGTAGTTGACCGCGTGGGTCGCGGCCGACTCGTCCTGCGGGGCGAGCGTGGTGTAGATCTTCAGGCCGCCGGTCGACAGCAGCTTGGCGCGGTCCATGGTGGTGGCGCCGAGCTGGGGATCGTTGAGCACCTCGTGGATCACGTAGTCGCAGAAGAAGGCGTCCTGGCCGGCCGTGCTGGCGGTGCAGCCGCTCTGCTTCGGCGCCGGGGTGCAGCCCGAGCTTCTTCCCGATGAGGACCGTGGCGGCCGCCGGGGTCAGCGCGCTCGGGTTGGTCTCCGCGATCCGGGCGAGCACGGTGTTGCGCCGCGTCACGGCGTTGACCGGGTTGTTGATCGGATCGTACGGCAGTCGGGTTCTCCACGATGCCGGCCAGCGTGGCCGCCTGGGTCATGGTGAGCTTGGCGGCGGTGGTGTTGAAGTACGTCTCGGCCGCCGCCTCGATGCCCCAGGCGCCGTTGCCGTAGTAGGAGTCGTTCAGGTACGCCGGCCAGGATCTGCTGCTTGGTCATCGTGTGCGCGACCTCGACCGCCATCCGCAGCTGGTCGAGCTTGCGGGAGAGGTTGTCGGCGGTGTCGGCCTGCTGCGCGACCGGGTTGTCGAGATCCTGGAGCACGAGCACGTTCTTCACGTACTGCTGCTCGAGGGTGGAGCCGCCCTGGATCGGCTTGTGCTCGACGTCGTTGACGAGCGCCCGGAGGGTGCCCTTGACGTCGAGCGCGCCGTGCTGCCAGAACCGGTCGTCCTCGATCGCGACGATCGCCGTGAGCATGTTCGGCGAGATCTGGTCGTAGGTCACCGGCTGCCGGTCGATGCCGTTGGCGTAGGTCATCCCGGCGCCCAGGTCCACGTTCCAGACATAGCTGATGAGGTGACCTTCGCGGTCATAGATGGCCGAGCGCTGGGCCAGGCTGTCGGAGTCGACCGCGATCGTGCTGAACTTGTCGGCGGTATTCCGCACGACAATGCCAGTGGCCGCCACGATGGGCACCACCATCGCCGCCACCAGCACGCCACCGAGCGCCGAGAAAATAATCAGGCGTCCGACCGCGCTCGTCTTCCCCAAGATCCAGTTCAAGATCTGCACGCGTCATAGCGTACGCGGGCGAGCACGGTACTACTGCGGTCATGCCGGCGGTTACGTCGGCATGCAGCCAGTTTCGTCACGCTGGGGGTGTACCCGGAACCAGTCGGTGACTACCCCCTGGGCTGTATATAGCCCATTAGGACTATCTCTGAAATGGCCATACCGGGTCTTGGCAGGGATGCCCCGACTTCCGTAAATTCCTTTATCACGAACCGGTAACCGTGACCGGGGTGGCCGCACACCCTCACGGCCCGTGCAATCCGTCATCGCAGACCGTCCGGGCACACGTGTACCCGGCGATCGATCAAGAGGAGTTGGGCACATGTGGATCACCGACTGGACCACACGCGCCGCCTGTAAGGGGACCGATCCGGACGAGTTGTTCGTCCAGGGGGCGGCCCAGAACCGCGCCAAGCTCATCTGCCGGGGCTGCCCGGTGCGTACCGAGTGCCTTGCGGACGCGCTCGACAACGGCATCGAGTTTGGCGTCTGGGGCGGAATGACCGAACGTGAGCGGCGCGCGCTGCTTCGCCGTAGGCCGGACGTCACGTCATGGCGTGAACTGCTCGAGAAGGCCCGCGACAACTACGAGCGCCAGGGCATCGACGAGCTCGTGGCCGCCGGCTGAGGCATCGTCGCCCCGGCCGGCACTGGCGCCGGGGCCGGCAACGAGGCCGGCCGAACCGCCAGTTAGCGCTGAACCGCGAACGACTCGCCGACGCGGCGCAGCCCGGCCAGATCGTGCACGTCGTCTGGCAGCGCGGGCACCTCGACCACCGGAACGGCGGGGTGGGCCGACATGAACGAGCCGGCCACCCGCCGTTCTCGTTCGCCCAGGTTCATCCTCGACGCGTGCAGGCGCAACGCCGCGGCCGACACGGTCTGCGCGGTGATCGTGTCATGGGCGGCGGAATCAGTCGCCAACGGTCCGTTCGAGATCATGGTTTCCAGAGTCTCGGCCGCCCCGACCGAGCGAGCGGCGCTCAGCCGGCAGCTGCCTGCGCTGTGCACCCGGTTGAGCAGCAGCCCGGCCAGCGGCATCCGCTCCTCGGCCAGCCGCTCGACGAAGTAGGACGCCTCCCGCAGCGCGTCCGGCTCCGGCGTGGCCACCACCAGGAACGAGGTCCCCGGTGCCTGCAGCAGCCGGTAGGTGGCGTCGGCCCGCTCGCGGAACCCGCCGAACATCGTGTCGAAGGCGGTCACGAACGTCTGCGCGTCGCGCAGCAGCTGGCCGCCGAGCACCTTGGTCATCGCGCCCGTCATCATCGAGAACCCGGCGTTGAGCACCCGCCCGAACGGCCGCCCGGCCTTCACCGGGCTGGTCAGCAGCCGGATCAGCCGTCCGTCGAGGAACCGGCCGAGCCGCTCGGGCGCGTCGAGGAAGTCGAGCGCGGACCGGCTCGGCGGGGTGTCGACGACGATCAGGTCCCACTCGTCCGACCGCCGCAGCTGCCCGAGCTTCTCCATCGCCATGTACTCCTGGGTGCCGGCGAAGCTGGAGGAGAGCGACTGGTAGAACGGGTTGGCCAGGATCTGCGCCGCCCGGGTCGGGTCGGAGTGCGCCTCGACGATCTCGTCGAACGTGCGCTTCATGTCGAGCATCATCGCGTGCAGGCTGCCGCCCGACTCGTCGTCAATGCCCTCCACCAGCCGGGGGGTGTTGTCGAGGGAGCTGAGCCCCATTGACTGGGCCAGCCTGCGGGCCGGGTCGACCGTGAGCACGCAGACCTGCCGGCCGCGCTCGGCCGCCCGGAGCCCGATCGCGGCCGCGGTCGTCGTCTTCCCGACGCCGCCGGAGCCGCAGCAGACAACGATCCTGATGCGGCGGTCGTCGATGATCCGGTCGATGTCGAGCTGCGGGTTGGTCACGCTGTACCCCCTCGAGCCGCTCACGCGGCGCCCTGGTCGCGGAGCTCGGCGGCGAGGCGGTGCAGGGCGGCCAGGTCGATCCCCTCGGGGATCAGCGTCAGCTCGTAGACCGGCTGGCCGGCCGCCTCGATGTCGGTCCGCTCGCGGTCGGCGAGCTCGATGTGACGGGCGTGCCCGGCGAGCTCGTCGGCCAGCTCCGCCGCCAGCGCGTCGGTGCTGTGCAGCCCGACCGCGGTCAGCGCCGCCGCCATGGCGGCCAGGTCCGGTGGCGCCTTCAGCTCCTCGCGGCTGAGCATGGCCGGCTGCGCCATGTTGATCACGATGCCGCCGACCTGCATGCCCGGGATCGAGCGGATCTCGGCGATGCCGTCGAGGGTCTCCTGGACCGGCATTTCCTCCAGGGTGGAGACGAAATGGACCGCGGTCTGGGGTGACTTGATCACGTTGGCGACCGAGTCGGCGTGGGCGCGGACCGGGCCGACCTTGGCCAGGCCGGACACCTCGGCCGTGACGTTGAGGAAGCGGCCGATCCGCCCGGTCGGCGGCGCGTCGAGCACCACCGCGTCGTAGGCGAAGCCGCTCGGCGAGCCCGGCTGCCTGCGCCGCGTCGCCTCGGTCGCCTTGCCGGTCACGAGCACGTCGGCCAGGCCGGGCGCGATCGTGGTCGCGAAGTCGACCATGCCCAGCTTGTTCAGCGCGTTCCCGACGCCCCGGAGGTTGTAGAACATCTGCAGGTAGTCAAGGAGCGCGCCCTCCGGGTCGATGGCGAGCGCGTACACGTCGCCCCCGGCGTCGCGCCCGTCGTCGGCCTCGCCCGGCCCGATCGCGATCTTGCGCTCGGCGTAGGGCAGCGGCGGGCGGTCGAATAGCCGGGCGATGCCCTGCCTGCCCTCGGTCTCGATCAGCAGCACCTTCCGGCCGGCGTGCGCGAGGGCGAGTGCGAGCGCGGCGGCGACGGTGGTCTTCCCGGTGCCACCCTTGCCGGTGACGACGTGCAGCCGCACGCCGTCCCAGTCCGTGTCCCTCGCGGTCATGCTCAATCCCTGATCTTCGACGACGGCGCCGGGTAGTGCGCTCTACGTGAGGCTATCGCCGCCCGCCGACCGGTACGTGCCAGTCCCCGCAGGTCCGATGCGTAGAGACGAAAAGCATGAGTATCGAACGGTCCCGGGCGACTCTTACGGTCCAACTGATCGCTGTGTTGATTGGCCGACGCGGACTAGTCTGAAACTAGGCCAGCGCTGTCGTTTCTAAATGCGTTGGCAGCTGCTGATGAGGAGGCGGAGCGATGGAAGCTCTGATCGTGGTCATCGTGCTCTTGGTGATTGCCGGCGTGATCGCCCTCGGGCGGTCGATGAAGGTGGTCCAGCAGTACGAGAAGGGCGTCCTGTACCGGTTCGGCCGCGTGCAGCCCCAGCTGGTGGAGCCCGGCCTCGCCTTCATCCGGCCGATCGGCGACCGGGTGGAGAAGGTCAACATGCAGATCATCGCGATGACCGTGCCCGCCCAGGAGGGCATCACCCGCGACAACGTGTCGGTCCGGGTCGACGCCGTGGTCTACTTCCGCGTCGTGGACCCGATCAAGGCCACGGTGAACGTGAACAACTACATCAACGCCGTCTCCCAGCAGGCGCAGACATCGCTGCGGTCGATCATCGGCCAGTCCGAGATGGACCAGCTGCTGGCCGAGCGCGAGACCGTCAACAAGAAGCTGCGGCAGACGATCGACGAGCCGACCGAGGAGCCGTGGGGCATCCGGGTCGAGCGGGTTGAGATCAAGGACGTCTCGCTGCCCGAGGGCATGAAGCGCTCGATGTCGCGGCAGGCCGAGGCCGAGCGCGAGCGGCGGGCCCGGATCATCACCGCCGACGGCGAGTACCAGGCGTCCAAGCGGCTCGCGGCGGCGGCGTCGGTGATGGCCAAGGACCCCGCCGCGCTGCAGCTGCGGCTGCTGCAGACCGTGGTCGAGGTGGCCGGCGAGAAGAACAGCACGCTGGTCATGCCGGTCCCGGTCGAGCTGCTGCGGTTCTTCGAGAAGATGGCGCCAGGCCCGGAGGTCGCGACCGGTTCGACCGCGCTGGCGGACGCCGAGGAGGAGGACCGCCGCGCCGCCGACATCGGCGACGCCGAGGTGGCCGCGGCCGAGGCGGCCATCGCGCACGTGCCCGCGCCCGCCGCCGTGCCCGAGATCGCGGACGTGCCGCCGGTGCCGTCGGTGCCGCCGGTGTCCGGCCCGGCCGGGGTGCCCGAGCTCGCGCCCGGCGAGGAAGTTCCGGCCGCCGACCGCTAATGTGAGCGCCATGACCAAATGGGAGTACGTCACTGTGCCGCTGCTGTCGCACGCGACCAAGCAGATTCTGGACAACTGGGGTGACGAGGGATACGAACTCGTCTCCGTGGTGCCGGGCCCGACCGCCGAGCAGCTGGTCGCCTACATGAAGCGGCCGAAGCCGTGAGCACCCCGTCGGAGCGGCTGGCCGCGCTCGGGCTGACCCTCCCGCCGGTGGCCCCGCCGCAGGCGGCGTACGTGCCCGCGGTCCGGACCGGCAACCACGTTTACGTGTCGGGCCAGCTTCCGCTGGTGGACGGGAAGCTGCAGGCGACCGGGAAGGTCGGCGAGACGGTGACCGCCGAGGAGGGCGCCGCCCTGGCGCGGCTGTGCGCGCTCAACGGCCTCGCCGCCGCCGCCTCGGTCGCGGGCGGGCTCGACGCGATCAGCCGGATCGTCAAGGTCACCGGCTTCGTCGCCAGCGCGCCGTCGTTCACCGGGCAGCCGACGGTGATCAACGGCGCCAGCGAGTTCTTCATCGAGGTCTTCGGCGAGGCCGGGCGGCACGCGCGGAGCGCGGTCGGGATGGCGGTGCTGCCGCTCGACACCCCGGTCGAGGTCGAGCTGATCGTCGAAGTCGCGTAGGGCGCCGGGCGGCGTGCGGATACGGCTTGACTGGTTCGGCGAGAAGCTGGCGCAGCGGCTAGCCGACCTCGAGGCCGGGCGGATCGCCCCGGCAGCCCCTCGCGACGCCGCGACCGTGATGCTGCTGCGTCCGGCCGTCGGCGGCGTCGAGGTGCTGATGCTGCGGCGGGTGGCGGCGATGAAGTTCGCGCCCGGCGCCTACGTGTTCCCCGGCGGGTCGGTCGATCCGGCTGACTACGCCGCCGCGATGGGCTGGCACGGGCCGGATCCGGCCGAGTTCGGCGCCCGGCTCGGCGCGTCGGCCGAGATGGCCCGGGCGCTGGTCTGCGCGGCCGTGCGGGAGACGTTCGAAGAGGCCGGGGTGCTGCTGGCGGGCGCGCCCGGCGGCGGCCCGCTGGCCGACCCGACGGGGCCGTCGTGGGAGGCGGACCGGGCGGCCCTGACGGCCGGCAGCTGACCCTGGCCGAGCTGCTGTCGCGGCGCGGCCTTGTGCTCCGGGCCGACCTGCTGGTCCCGTGGGCGCGCTGGATCACCCCCGAGGGCGAGCCGCGCCGGTTCGACGCGCGGTTCTTCGCCGCCGCGGTGCCGGCCGGCCAGCTGGCGACCGGGCACGCGGCCGAGTCCGACCGCATCGCCTGGCTGCGGCCGGCCGACGCCATCGAGTCCGCCCGGGCCGGGCAGATCTCGATGCTGCCGCCGACGGCGACCACGCTGCACGACTTCGCCGTCGCGTCCGCGCCCGCAGCCGCGGGTGAGGACGCGGTAGCCGCGATTCTCGGCCGCCGGCCCCTGATCGAGCCGGTCGTGCCGCGACTGGTCCTCGAGGACGGTCAGGCCTGGCTGCACGTCCCTGACGAGGTGGGGTACCCGCTGTGAACGCAGAATCCGGCCTCCGCCCGGCCGACGGCAGCCGGGCGGCCGACGGCATGGGCACCGCCCGCGCGTGGTGCGTGCTCGCGCCCAACCCGTCGCCGATGACACTCGACGGCACCAACACCTGGATCATCGCCGAGCCGGGCTGGCCGACCGCGGTGGTGGTGGACCCGGGGCCGGACGACGAGGGCCACCTGCGGCGGGTGCTCGAACTCGCCTGCGCCGGGGAGCGGCGGGTGGCGCAGATCGTGCTGACCCACGGGCACCCGGATCACTCGGCCGGCGCGGCCGCCTTCGCCGAGCTCAGCGGGGCGCCGGTCGGGGCCCTCGACCCGGCCTTCCGGCTCGGCAGCGAGGGATTCGGTCCGGGCACGGTGCTGACCAGCGGCGGCTGCGAGCTGCGGGTGGTCGCTACCCCGGGGCACACGGCGGACTCGCTGAGCCTGCTGCTGACGGCCGACGGCGGACTGCTGACGGGCGACACGGTACTCGGCCGGGGCACCACGGTGATCGCGGGCGACGGCTCGCTCGGCGACTACCTGCGGACGCTCGACGAGCTCAGGGCGCTGACGGACGAGGCCGGGCTGCGGGTGCTGCTGCCCGGTCACGGGCCGCTGCTGGCCGACCCGGCTGGCGTCATCGACTACTACATCGCGCACCGCCGGGAGCGGCTGGACCAGGTCCGGGCGGCGCTGGCAACCGGGGCGCGCACGCCCGCCGAGATCGTCGCGGTGGTCTACGCCGAGGTGGACCGGGCGCTCTGGCCCGCCGCCGAGCAGTCGGTCCGCGCTCAGCTCGACTACCTGGCCGGCCGCTAACCCGGCGGGCAGGCCGCTAGCGGGCGCGCTTGCGGAGGCGCTCGGCGTCGAGGATCAGCACCGAGCGGGCCGAGATCTGCAGCCAGCCGCGGGCGGCGAAGTCGGCCAGCGCCTTGTTCACCGTCTCGCGGGACGCGCCGACGAGCTGCGCCAGCTCCTCCTGGGTGAGGTCGTGGTGCACGTGCAGGCCGTCGGGCTCCTGGGTGCCAAAGCGATCAGCGAGGTCGAGCAGGTTCTTGGCGACCCGGCCGGGGACGTCGGTGAACACAAGGTCGGCGGTAACGTCGTTGGCCCGGCGCAGCCGCTGGGCGAGCGCGCGGAGCATGTGCAGCGACACGTCGGGCCGTTCGCGCAGCCACGGCGTCAGCGCCTCGTGCTTCAGCGCGGCCAGCACGGCGTCGGTCACGGCGCTGGCGGAGGAGGTCCGCGGCCGCGGGTCGAACAGGGACAGCTCGCCGAACATCTCGCTCGGCCCGATCACGCTCAACAGGTTCTCGCGGCCGTCGGCGGCGGCGCGGGTGAGTTTCATCTTGCCTTCGATCACCACGTAGAGGGCGTCGCCGTCATCGCCCTCAAGGAAAAGGTGCTCGCCGCGGGAGAGTTTCACCTCCGCCATCTGCCGGCGAAGGGCGCGGGCGCCCTCATCGTCAAGTCCGTCAAATAGCGGTGCCCGTCTCAGCACGCTTTCGGTGTTGTCCACCGGTCCTCCTCGCTTCCAACCTGGCCATTACCAAGTGTGAGTCATGCGGTGCCGTGCTCTGCGCCCGGCACCCAAAGTATTCCCGCCTACGTTGACAAAGTGCATGGATCTCCCCAGCATTCCTGCAACCTACGACTACGCTACGTAGCGTTGTGCTTGCGTTTGGGGGGCGGGATGGGTTCTGGCTGGCGTCATCTGGCCATTGCGGGCGGCCTCCGGCTGGCCGTGCTCGGGCTGGTCGGTGTTCTCCTGCTCGGCTCGCTGACGGCGACGCGGGCGAAGGCGGCCGGGCCGCCGAGCGCGGGGCAGCTGTCGACCGCGCAGAACCTGGTCGCCGCCCGGACGGCCGCGCTGGCCCGGGCCGGGGCCAAGGCGCGCGCGCTCAACGCCGCCCTGGCCGGGCTCAGGACGCAGGCCGAGGCGCTGACCGAACGCTACGACCACGAGGTCTCGGTTGAGCAGCAGGCGTCCGCTGCCTACCAGGCGGCGCAGGCCCGGCTGGCGGCCGCGCGGGCGTCCGAGCGGCAGGCCGCCGCGCAGCTCGCCCGGCTGGCGGCGGCCGAGTACGAGTCCGCTGGCGGCCCGGACATGGCGGCAGCGGTATTCGCGGGCATCACCGATCCCCGCGGCTACCTGAGCGAGATCGGCCTGCAGGAGGCGATGGACAGTCAGCGCACCGACCTGCTGGCGGCGACGCAGGCCGGCGCGATCGTCACCCGGCTGTTCGGCGTCCAGGCGGCCGGCCTGCTCGCGCAGCGGCGGGCCGCCGCCCAGGCGGCCGGGTTCCTGAAGGCGGCCGTGGTCGCGGCGGTGGGCCGGCAGGCGGCCCTGGTCCGGGCGGCCAACGCGTCCAGGACCCGGCTGGCGGCCGAGGCGGCCGGCGCGCGGGCGAGCGAGGCCGCGCTCGCGGCGGCGGGCAGTTCCGGTGCGCCGGCCGTCGCGCCGTCGGTTGGCGTCCGTCCCGCCGACGTCGCCGCCAGCGTGCTCGCGGGCGGCCCGAGCGGCGCCGCCCCGGGCGTGTTCGCGCCCGACTGGGCGTCCGACGCGGGCGCGAGCGCGGCCCAGGGGGACACCGCCGCCAACTGGGCGCTCACCCAGCTCGGCCGGCCCTACCGGTGGGGCGCGGCCGGGCCGTCCTCCTACGACTGCTCCGGGCTCGCGCTGCAGGCATGGGACCGGGCGGGCGTCCGGCTGCTGCACTGGACCGGGTTCCAGTGGGTGTCGGGGCCGCACGTGCCGCTGGCCGGCCTCCGCCGGGGCGACCTGGTGTTCTACGCTTTCAACAGCGCCGACCCGGCCACCATCCACCACGTCGGGATCTACATCGGCCACGGCCTGATGGTGGACGCCCCGTTCACCGGGTCGTTCGTGCGGATCGACAGCATTTACGCCTTTCCCGGGCTGATCGGCGCCACCCGTCCCGCCGCCTAGAGCCTGGTCAATCGCGTGTTGGCTACATAGTGTTCGCTAAATGTTTGGCCGCTAACGGTGGGTGGCCACGCGCGTTACGCGTAACCTGACCAGATGGCGGAGACTAGACGGTGCGAGCGCTGCGGCATGGAGTTCATGCCCAAGCGGGAGCACGCCCGATTCTGCTCCGCCCGCTGCCGGGTCGCCTGGAACCGAGAGAACTGGAACCTGGTCAACCGGGATCAGCAGAAATGGGGCAGCGAGAACTGGGACGACGGTGACCGTCGCCCCGGGACCGAGCCGAGCGCCCTCGGCTGGGCCCTGGTGGCCATGTGCGATACCACCGAACGGCTCGGCAAGGTCAGGGCCAGCGACCGCGCGCAGGCGTTCGCGGTGATCGGCGAGGCCGTGTGGTGGGTCACGATCGTGGATGCGACGCTGGTGCGGTACTACCCCGACGAGTACGACGCCGCGCTGGCCGGGCTGCCCGGGTGGCAGCGGGGGGTGACCGAGGCCACGTTCGGCGGCCTGCGGTTCGTGCGGAACCGAATGGGCTACTACGCCGACCACGCCGACTTCATCCAGCCCCGGCCGGACGAGGTGAAGGGCGGCGACGCGCCGATCACCGAGTGGACCTGGCGGTCGCTGCCGGCCCCGACCGTCGAGACCCTGCCGCCCCGCGGCCAGGAGTGGGAGCTGAGCCGGTACCAGGCGTATCAGGATCGGCTGGCGAGCCGCCCGATCGGCGAGACGTTCGCGCTCGCCTCCGCCTTCCTGGCGCTGGTCGCGTCCCAGGCCGGCGCCACCGCCGTCGGTGCCTGAGGCCCGGACGAAGCACGCCTAAAACCGGAGCGTTACGCAAAGTTAGTATCGCAGCGTGTATTGTCTGTTACACGGCGTTATGAGACGATCTTCCTAGGGCCGGAAGGCGCGGTTACCTGGAGAGGCTCGCGGCATGTTCATGGCCCGGCATAGGCAGTCGGCGCGCGGCTCGTCGGCCGGTAACCGGACGGTCGGCCCGGTATCGGGGCGCCGGGCGCTGTGGGTGAACACGCTTGAGCGCAGATACGACTTCCACCTCGGCGAAGCGATCAGGGCCGCCATCGAGGGCAGCCATGACAAGGCGACCAAGCACTCGGGAACCGCGCTCTCGATCAGCCGCGAGCTTTATGCGGTCGCGCCCGATCCGGCCCGGCACCAGCCCGAGCTGGCGGCCGCGCTGTGCACGCACGCCCGCTACCGGGCCGGCTGGCAGGCCATCGCGATGCTGGCCGAGTCGGCCGGGCACTACGCCGAGCTGGCCGAGGCCGACCCCGCGGTCTACGAGGTCGCGCGGATCGACGTGCTCACCCGGGTCGCGCTGGCGTCCGACCAGGCGGGCAACACGGCGGCCGCCGTCGGCCTGCTCCGCGAGGTCGTCGGCATGTACCTCAAGGCGCCCGCGGCCGACCCCGAGGAACGAGACATCGGGCTGGCGAGGGCCCGGTTCCAGCTCGGCCGCTGCCTGCTCGCGACCGGACACCCGGGCGACGGGCTGGCGGAGATCGATACCGGGCTTGAGCTGGCGGGCGAGGTGCTCGACCGGCTCGCGGTGGCGGCCGACGATCCCGGCTGGCTCGACTCCGCGCCCAGGTACCTGCAGCTGGCGGCTCCGGACTGGTCGGCGGCGGCGGTCCGGTCGATGACCGGGCACGCGGGCGCGGGGCGATGGCAGCGGGCGGCGATCTCGGCCCAGGCCGCCGTGCTGATCTCCGGCGGCCTGGCCGGCCTCGGCGGCGAGACGCTCAGGGACGCGCACGCGGCGATCGCCGCGCGGGCGGAGGTCATCTTCCGCGGCGGGGTGTTACCGGCCCTCGTGCTCCACGTGGCGCTTGCGGGAGCGCTCGACCTCGACCTCGGCGTCCGCGCGGCCGGCCCAGTGCGAGCCCTCAACCGACTTGCCGGGCTCCAGGTCCTTGTAGACCTCAAAGAAGTGCTGGATCTCCAGCCGGTCAAACTCGGGCACGTCATCGATGTCCTGCAGATGCGCTTGCCGAGGGTCGCTCGCGGGGACGCAAAGGATCTTGTCGTCGGGGCCCTTCTCGTCGGTCATCTGGAACATGCCGATCACCCGGGCGGTCACCAGGCAGCCGGGGAAGGTCGGCTCCTCAAGCAGCACCAGGGCGTCAAGCGGGTCGCCGTCGCCGCCCAAGGTCTCGTCGATGAACCCGTAGTCGGCGGGGTACCTAGTCGAGGTGAACAGCATCCGGTCAAGCCTGATCCGGCCGGTACGGTGATCGACCTCGTACTTGTTCCGGTGGCCCCGGGGGATTTCGATGACTACTTCAACGTCCATGCTCGCTCCACACGTTAGTTACTGATTTACTCCATTGTCGCCGGTCGCATGTGCGCGGCCGGACGGCGGGTCCATCGACGACCGGCGATATAGCCCTAAGCTGCTGGGCACACTCGGTATCGCGCGAAAGGTATGTTCGTGCACCGCACACGGACCATGGCCGTGGCCACGCTGGCCCTGCTGAACGTGTTCACGCTCGGTGCCGGGGCGGCGGTGGCGCACATGCTCCCGCCCAGGCTCGCGGCGCTGCGCATCCCCGCGACCGCGAACGGGCCGCTGGTCGCGGCCGCCCCGGTGCTCGCCCGGTCGCAGGCCGCAGCGGGCCTGCCCACCGCGGCCGGCCTGAGCGCGATGCTCGGCGCGGAGCTGCCCTCGGCCGATACCGGCCCGGGGGTCGGCATCGAGGTCGCCGACGCGCAGACCGGCCAGGTGCTGTACCAGGTCAACGCCAGCGCGCTCGCCACCTCGGCCTCCACCACCAAGCTGATGACGGCGATGGCCGCGCTGGCGACGCTGGGCCCTGATGCACGGTTCACTACCGCGGTGCGGCAGCAGGAGGGCACTATCGTGCTGGTAGGGGGCGGTGACCCTACCCTGGCCGTGAATCAGTACCCCTCCTCCGACTACCCGCAGCCAGCCACGCTCGCCGCACTGGCGGCGAGCGCCGCACGCGCGCTGAGGGCGCAGGGGCGCGATTTCGTGCGGCTGGACTACGACGCCTCACTTTACCGTGGGCCGGACATGGCACCTGGCTGGACCGACGGCGACGTCAGTACGGGAAATGTCACACCGATCGTCGCCCTCGAGGCCGATCAGGGCCGGCTGACCCCGAGCGGCGCGCTCCAGGACTCCGACGACCCGGTCAATTACTCGGCCCGGACGATGGACCCGGCCGGCCTGACCGCCGCGGCGTTCGCGAGCCTGCTCGAGCGGGACGGCATCACGGTCACGGGGACGCCCGCGCCCGCCACCGCGTCCGGCTCATCGACGCTGCTCGCGAGCGTCACGTCGCCCACGGTGGCCGCGATCGCCGAGCAGATGCTGCTGGAATCCAACAACGTCATCGCCGAGAACCTGGCCCGGCACGTGGCGATCGCGCTGGGCATGCCCGCCGCGTTCAGCGGCGCCGCCGGCGCGGTGATGACCGAGGCCCGCCGCCTGGGCGTGACCACGCCGATTCACCTGGTCGACGGCAGCGGCCTGTCGCCGGAGGACGGCATCGCGCCGGAGACGCTGGTGCGCGCGCTCACGCTCGCCGCCGGCAGGCCGCAGCTGCGGGCGGTCGTCACCGGGCTGCCGGTGGCCGGCTTCCTCGGGACGCTCTCGTCGGGCGACAGCGACTTCGGCCGGATCGGCAGCCTGGCGGGCGGATCCGCCCGCGGGGTGGTGCGGGCCAAGACCGGGAACCTGTCGACGGTCGCCGCGCTGGCCGGGCTCGCGTACGACCGCAGCGGCGGGCTGCTGATCTTCGCGATCATGGCACCGGAGGTGCCCGGGGCCGGCACCCTGCAGAGCGCGGCCGACGCGATCGACTCGGCCGCCGCCGGGCTGGCCGGATGCGGTTGCCGGTAGCCGGCGCGCGGGGAAACCGCCGCCGCATCTGCCGTTACCGCCGGCGAGCACGTACGGTAGGACTGTGAGCAGCACACAGATGATCGACTGGGACACGGCGATCTCCACCGGCGTCCGGTTTGCCAAGCAAGGGCCGCAGGTCAGCCTCACCGACGCCCGCGCGGTGGTAGCAGAACTGCGCGGCCTGACGACCGTCGTCCAGCAACCCGTCCGCGAGGTCACCCAGCTGACCAGCCAGGGGTCGATCGGGCCGGTGGCCGTGGTCGACCGCCCGGGCTGGATCAAGGCGAACGTGGGCGGGTTCCAGGTGGTACTCGAACCGCTGGCCGACAAGCTCTCCGAGCGAGGCAACTCGATGCCCGGCGGCCAGGTGATCGGCGTCGGTCGGCGCGCGGGTGACCGGCGTGCAGGCCGGCCTCATCCTCGCGTACCTGTCGTCGCGGGTTCTCGGCCAGTACGAGCTCTTCCTGCCGCCGGGCGAGGGCGAGGCGCCGGCCGACGGCGCGAGCAACGGGTCCAACGGCAGCAACGGGGCGACCGCGGCCGCCAACGGCGCGGCGTCGGGCGCCGGCGTCGGCCGCCTCACCCTGGTCGCGCCGAACATCGTCATGGTCGAGCGCGAGCTCGGCGTCAACCCGCACGACTTCAGGCGCTGGGTGTGCCTGCACGAGGAGACGCACCGGGTCCAGTTCACCTCGGTGCCGTGGCTGCGGGGCTACGTGCAGGGCATGATGACCGAGTTCCTGCTCGCATCGGACCTGGACGCGAGCGCGATCGTGGACCGGCTGCGGTCGGCCGCGGGCGCGGTCGCCGGGGCGGTCAGGGGCGGCGACGGCGAGTCGCTGATAGAGGCGATGCAGACGCCCGCCCAGCGCGAGCTGCTCGACAAGCTCACCGCGGTGATGACCCTGGTCGAGGGGCACGGCGACTACGTGATGGACGCGGTCGGCCCGCGGGTGGTGCCGTCGGTCGCGGAGATCAGGGAGAAGTTCTCGCAGCGGCGCGGCTCGGCGGGCCGGATGGAGCAGATCCTGCGCCGCATCCTCGGCATCGACCTCAAGATGAAGCAGTACGAGCAGGGCTCGAAGTTCGTCGCCGAGGTGGTGGCGGAGGCCGGGATGGCCGGGTTCAACCGAGTCTGGACCTCACCCGAGACGCTGCCCACCCGCGAGGAGATGGCCAAGCCCGCTGACTGGCTGGCCCGGATCGGCTGAGGGTGGGCGGAGGCCTCTCCCCGGCCGTGGCCGCGGTCCGCAATGCGGTGCGCGGTTCGCTGGCCGGGTTCGCGCCGGGCGACCTGGTGCTCGCCGCGTGCTCGGGCGGTCCCGACTCGCTCGCGCTGGCGGCCGCGCTCGCGTTCGTGGCGCCGCGGGCGGGGCTCCGGGCCGGGGCGGTTACCGTCGACCACGGGCTCCAGGAGGGATCGGCCGACCGCGCGGCGACGGTCGCGGCGCTGCTCGGCGCCCTCGGCCTCGACCCGGCGGTCGCGGTCGGGGTGACGGTCGACGGCGGCGGCGGACCCGAGGCGGCCGCGCGGACCGCGCGCTACGCCGCCCTCGAGGCGGCGGCGGCCGACCTTGGCGCGACGGCGGTGCTGCTCGGCCACACGCTCGACGATCAGGCGGAGACCGTGCTGCTCGGGCTCGCGCGCGGCTCGGGCGCCCGCTCGCTGGCGGGCATGCCGCCGCGCCGCGGCATCTTCCTGCGGCCGCTGCTCGGCCTGCGCCGCCGGCTGACCGCTGATGCCTGCGCCGCGCTCGACCTGGCGCCGTGGGCGGATCCGCACAACGCCGACCGGCGGTTCGCCCGGGTGCGGGTCCGGCTTGACGCGCTGCCCGCGCTCGAGGCCGCGCTCGGTCCCGGGGTGGCCGAGGCGCTGGCGCGCACCGCCGATCAGCTGCGGGATGATGCCGAGGCACTAGACCAAATCGCTTCCTCCGAACGGTCCGCGAGTCCCCGCCTGATGTCGGCCGCGTCCCTGGCGGGGCTGCCTGATGCGGTCCGCAGCCGGGTGCTGCGCTCGGCCGCGCTCGCGGCGGGCTGCCCGGCCACCGCGCTGACCTCGGCGCACGTCACCCGGATCGGGGAGCTGGTCACGGACTGGCGCGGACAGCGCTGGATCGACCTGCCGGGCGGCGTCCGGGCGACGCGCCGGTCCGGCCAAGTCCTTTTCGAACTGACCAAATAATTAACGGAACAGATAATCGTTTACTCGATGCGTAGCTATGGGAGCGTGGGGCATGGACGCCGCTGACATGGGGTCTGGGCTGAAGGAGGTCCTCATCACATCGGAGCAGCTCGGCCGCCGGACCGCGGAGCTGGCGGCGCAGATCGACGCCGACTACGCGGAC
Organism: uncultured Actinomycetota bacterium; assembly: GCA_963838825.1. Lineage (GTDB taxonomy): Bacteria > Actinomycetota > Actinomycetes > Streptosporangiales > Streptosporangiaceae > Trebonia. The sequence continues at coordinate 703,315 of CAWISQ010000006.1, read as the reverse complement.
CGCGACCCGCTGCTGGTCGGGGTGCTGAAGGGCGCGGTCATGGTGATGGCCGACCTCGCCCGGGCCATGCACCTGCCGGTTCAGATGGACTGGATGGCGGTCTCGTCGTACGGCTCCGGCACCAAGTCATCGGGCGTGGTGCGCATCCTGAAGGATCTCGACGCCGACATCAGCGGGCGTCACGTGCTGATCGTGGAGGACATCATCGACTCCGGCCTGACGCTGTCCTGGCTGGTCGGAAACCTCAAGTCGCGCAACCCGGCCTCGGTCGCGGTGTGCGCGATGCTGCGGAAGCCGTCCTCCGCGCAGATGGAGGTCGACGTCGCCTACACCGGGTTCGACGTGCCCGACGAGTTCGTGGTCGGCTACGGTCTCGACTACGCGGAGCGTTACCGTAACCTTCCATTTATCGGCACCCTGGCGCCCGAGGTCTACGGCGGGAACACAACCCGTTGAACATAGCGTTGATGTACCGTCAAGGGATCATTGTTGTTGCGTTGGGTACGGTCGGTGATGCCTGCCGACGGTGCGGAGCAGGCATGGAGCAGTGCCGCCGGTGGTCGGCGGGACGTGAGGCTGGTCAGGAGGGAACGGCCCCGGGCCCTGGGGGTCGCTCGCAATGGAATTGAAGCGAATTTTCCGCGGACCGCTACTGCTGGTGCTGCTTGCGGTGCTGGTCATAACGATCACCTTGGGCTGGGCGAACTCCGGTAGCAGCTACACGCAGGTAGACACCGGGAGAATCGTCCAGCTGATCGAGCAGGGCCAAGTGAAGTCGGCCGTGCTCACCGATAAGAATCAGACGATTCAGGTCACCACCACCAGCGGCCAGCAGTACGAGGCCGACTTCATCTCCGGCCAGGGCCAGGCCCTCCAGCAGGAGCTGCAGAACCAGTACGCGGCGGGGAAGCTGCCCGGCAACTACAACGTGGTCATCCCCAAGACGAGCACGCTTGTCTCCATCCTTGAGACGTTCATCCCGTACATCATCATCGCGCTGTTCTTCTTCTTCCTGCTCAGTCAGATGCAGGGCGGCGGCTCCCGGGTGATGAACTTCGGGAAGTCGAAGGCCAAGCTGATGACCAAGGACACCCCGAAGACCACCTTCGCGGACGTGGCCGGCGCAGACGAGGCGATCGAGGAGCTCCACGAGATCAAGGAGTTCCTCCAGAACCCGGCCAAGTTTCAGGCGATCGGGGCCAAGATCCCCAAGGGCGTGCTGCTCTACGGCCCGCCCGGCACCGGCAAGACGCTGCTCGCCCGCGCGGTCGCGGGCGAGGCGAGCGTGCCGTTCTACTCGATCTCCGGCTCCGACTTCGTGGAGATGTTCGTCGGCGTCGGCGCCTCCCGCGTCCGCGACCTGTTCGAGCAGGCGAAGGCGAACGCGCCCGCGATCGTGTTCGTCGACGAGATCGACGCCGTCGGCCGGCACCGGGGCGCGGGCCTCGGCGGCGGGCACGACGAGCGCGAGCAGACCCTCAACCAGATGCTGGTCGAGCTCGACGGCTTCGACACCAAGGGCGGCGTGATCGTGATCGCCGCCACCAACCGGCCGGACATCCTCGACCCCGCGCTGCTGCGCCCGGGCCGGTTCGACCGCCAGATCGTCGTCGGCCAGCCCGACCTGACCGGCCGCAAGGGCATCCTCAAGGTGCACGCCCGCGGCAAGCCGATCGCGCCCGACGCCGACCTGGACATCATCGCCCGCCGCACCCCCGGCTTCACCGGGGCCGACCTGGCCAACGTGATCAACGAGGCGGCGCTGCTGACCGCGCGCAACAACGGCAAGCAGATCAACATGGCCGCGCTCGAAGAGGCCATCGACCGGGTGATGTCCGGGCCGCAGCGCAAGAGCGTGCTGCTGTCGGAGGCGGAGCGGAAGCTGATCGCCTACCACGAGGGCGGGCACGCCCTGGTCGGGCACGCGATGCCGCACGCCGACCCGGTCCACAAGGTGACGATCATCCCGCGCGGCCGGGCGCTCGGCTACACGATGGCGCTGCCGACCGAGGACAAGTTCCTCACCACCCGCGCCGAGATGCAGGACCAGCTGGCCATGCTGCTCGGCGGCAGGACGGCCGAGGAGCTCATCTTCCACGAGCCGACCAGCGGCGCCGCCAACGACATCGACAAGGCGACGCAGATCGCCCGGGCGATGGTGACCGAGTACGGCATGAGCGAGCGGCTCGGCGCGCGCAAGTTCGGCAGCGGCGACAGCGAGCCGTTCCTGGGCATGGACCGGTCGCACAGCCGGGACTACTCCGAGGAGATCGCCTCGGCGATCGACGAGGAGATCAAGCGGATGATCGAGTACGCGCACGACGAGGCGTGGGAGGTGCTTACCGAGTACCGCGACGTCCTCGACGCGCTCGTGCTGCGCCTGCTCGACAAGGAGACCGTGGCCAGGAAGGAAGTCCTGGAGCTGTTCGCCACCGTGCAGAAGCGGCCGTCGCGCGGCTCCTACACCGGCTACGGCAAGCGGCTGCCGTCCGACAAGCCGCCGGTCATGTCGCCCAAGGAGCTGGCGCTGGCCGCGAGCTCGGGGTCCGGCCTCGACGGCATCCCCGGTCCGGCCAACGGCCAGGTGCTCGGCTACGGGCCCGGCGCCGAGGGCAACGACTAGGCGTGGCGCTAACCGAACAGCCGACCCCCGAGCACCCGGCCCTCGACCGGACGTCGGCGCCGGGGCTCTCGGCCGAGCTTGAGCCCGTCGGCGAGCGGGCGCTGGTCGATCAGGAGCGGATCGAGCGGGCGGTCCGCGAGATACTGATCGCGGTCGGCGAGGATCCGGACCGGGACGGTCTGCTCGACACCCCGGCCCGGGTCGCCCGGATGTACGCGGAGCAGTTCGCCGGGCTCCGGCAGCGCCCCGAGGACGTGCTCACGACCGTCTTCGACGCCGAGTACGACGAGATCGTGCTGGTGCGGGACATCGAGATCTACAGCATGTGCGAGCACCACCTGGTGCCCTTCTTCGGCAAGGCCCACATCGGCTACATCCCGAACGTCAAGGGCGAGATAACCGGGCTGTCCAAGCTGGCCCGGCTGGTCGACGTGTACGCCCGGCGCCCCCAGGTCCAGGAGCGGGTCACCTGCCAGGTGGCCGACGCGGTGATGCGGATCCTGGAGCCGCGCGGGGTGATCGTGGTGATCGAGTGCGAGCACCTGTGCATGTCCATGCGCGGGGTGCGCAAACCGGGCGCGACGACCGTGACGTCCGCCGTCCGCGGGATCTTCCGCAAGGAGGCCAGGACCCGGGCCGAGGCGATGAGCCTCCTGTTCGGCAACCGCTGAATTATTCGGAAATGTTCTCCGTTTACACGCGGAGTTAATTCCCGATTTAGTGCGGCATTATTTGAACCGGTACCCTCGTGCGTGCGTCCAACTAAGCGTGTGACCTGTCTTAACCAGTCGTTAGGTTATACGCCGGTTGTTGGAGGTAGCGTGTCTCACAGAACGCGCGGTGACGGTGCGGGCCGCCGGACGTGGAGAAGGTTGCCGCAATGGTTACGACTATCTTCAGCAGACCGCAGATTCGGCCCATGGCGGGTAAGCCATGAGTACGATGCTTCTCCGTGGTTCGGGGCCTGACAAGAGATCTGAGATGAGCGAGAGTAACTCTGCCGATGACGGCGACCGCAGGGCCGACTCTGCCCCGCCGTGCCCGCCATGGCGCGAGGGGGGCAAGCGGATCGCGTGGCTCCCCGCCGTCGCGTCGCTGCTCGTCTTCCTCATCGGCCTGTCCGACATTCTGACGGTTTTCAAGCCGGAAGTCGTCAACCGGCTGCACAAGCTCAAGCCGTTCGTGCCCGGCACCCTGACCAACGTCACCCGCACCTCCGACGTCATCGTCGGCCTGCTGCTGATCCTGCTCGCGCTCGGCCTGCGGCGGCGCAAGCGGCGGGCCTGGCAGGCGGTCCTGGCGCTGCTCGCGTTCGACATCGTTATCCACTTCATTCACTTCCCGCACCTGCCACGCGAGATCTCGATCTCGGTCTCCTCGATCGTGGCGATCGTGCTGCTGGCGGCGCTGCTGTTCTTCCACCGCGAGTTCTACGCGATCGGCGATCCGCGCACCCGGTGGAGCGTGCTGAACGTGTTCGTGGTGCTGGTCGTGGCGGACGTCGCGATCGGCCTCGGCTACCTCTCGGTCGGGCCGCTGGCCGGGAACTACTCGCTCTCCCAGCGGCTCCAGGACGTTGTCTACGAGCTGGTCGGCGTCTACGGCCCGGTCCAGTGGGCCTCGGACGCCCGCGGCGACCTCTACCACCTGCTGACCAGCGCGCTCGGCCTGTTCACGCTCGTCGTGACCCTCTACCTGCTGTTGCGCTCGGCCCAGCCGAAGTCGCGACTGGGGTCGGCCGACCGGGAGCGGATCAGGGAGCTGCTCGACCGGCACGGCGACCGGGACTCGCTCGGGTACTTCGCGCTTCGCGACGACAAGAGCGTGATCTGGTCCCCGTCGGGCAAGGCGGGCGTCTGCTACCGGGTCGTCTCCGGGGTGATGCTGGCCTCCGGCGATCCGCTCGGCGACCCCGAGGCGTGGCCCGGCGCCATCGCCGAGTTCCTGGCCGATGCGGCCCGGCACGCCTGGCGCCCGGCCGTCATGGGGTGCAGCGAGCTCGGCGCCGAGGTGTGGTGCCGACAGGGCGACCTGTCCGCCCTCGAGCTCGGGGACGAGGCGATCGTCAACGTCGCCGACTTCAGCCTGTCCGGTCGTTCCATGCGGAACGTCAGGCAGATGGTCAACCGGGTGACCAAGGGCGGCTACAAGGCGGAGGTCCGCCGGGTCGGCGACATACCGAGGCCGGAGCTCGACCGGATCATCAGCGCGGCCGACCACTGGCGGGGCAGCCACACCGAACGGGGATTCTCGATGGCGCTCGGCCGGCTCGGCGGCCGCGGCGACGACAACTGCGTGCTGGTGACGGCGGAGGAGAACGGCGTGCTGCGGGCCGTGCTCCAGTTCGTGCCCTGGGGCCACGACGGCCTCTCGCTCGACCTCATGCGCCGGGACAGGAACGCCCAGGCGGGCCTGAACGACTTCCTGATCGTGGAGTCGATCAAGGCCGCGCCCGAGCTCGGCGTCAAGCGCCTGTCGCTGAACTTCGCGATGTTCCGGGCCGCCCTCGAGCGGGGCGAGAAGATCGGCGCGGGCCCGGTGCTCAAGGCCTGGCGGAACCTGCTGGTGTTCCTGTCCCGGTGGTTCCAGATCGAGTCGCTCTACAAGTTCAACGCGAAGTTCAGCCCGACCTGGGAGCCCAGGTTCTTCGTCTACCCGGGCGGCCGGGACGCGCCCCGGATCGCGTTCGCCGCCCTCGAGGCCGAGGCGTTCCTGGTCTGGCCGACGTTCGAGGCGAAGCGGTACGCCCGGCGGCTGGGCCGCCGGCTGGGCCTGCACAAGGTGCGCCGCCGCTATCGCGCCCGCCTCGCCGACCGCAGGTCGCAGCGCTCGACGGGGAACGTGGCTCGCGGCTGACTATACGATTCCCGTTATGGTGAATGTGCCTGGTCTGGCCGGGACGGCGCCCGCGGGCCGCTGCCTGGTTATGGGCGTGGTCAACGTGACGCCGGACTCATTCTCCGACGGCGGCCGCTGGTTCGGCGCCGGGGAGGCAATCGAGCACGGCCTCACGATGGTGGCCGAGGGCGCGGACATCGTCGACGTGGGCGGCGAGTCGACCAGGCCGGGTGCGCAGCGCGTGCCGGCCGACGAGGAGCTGCGCCGGGTCAAGCCGGTCATCACCGAGCTAGTCGCGGCCGGCCTGGTCGTCAGCATCGACACCATGCGCGCCCAGGTGGCCGAGTGGGCCCTGGAGGCCGGCGTCAGCCTGGTCAACGATGTCAGCGGCGGCCTGGCCGACCCCTACATGCCCCGGCTGGTGGCGAAGGCGGGCGTCCCCTACGTGGTCGTGCACTGGCGCGGGCACAGCCACGACATGTACTCCCGCGCCGTCTACGCGGACGTGGTCCGCGAAGTCCACGACGAACTGGCCCGGCGGGTCGGCGCGGTGATCGCCGAGGGCGTCGACCCCTCCATGATCGTGCTCGACCCCGGTCTGGGGTTCAGCAAGAACCCGGCCCCGGCGGGTCCGGACGCGCACAACTGGCAGCTGGTGGCCGGGCTGCCCGAGCTGGCCCGGATCGGTGGCCGCGACTTCCCTGTCCTCGTCGGCGCGTCCCGCAAGCGGTACCTGAGCAGGCTGTTCGACGAGGCGGGGGGAGGGCAGCGGCCGTACCCGGAGAACGACGCGGCGACGGTGGCGATCACCGCGCTGTCGGCGGCGGCCGGCGCGTGGTGCGTCCGCGTCCACCAGGTCCCGGCCAACGCGGACGCGGTCCGGGTCGCCGCCGCCTACCGGGCCGCCCGTCCGATGACCGCCGTCGTGCTCGCCCTCGGCAGCAATCTGGGGGACCGGCAGGACATCCTCCAGGGAGCGGTGGACGCCATCGTCGGCCTGCCCGGGGTGCGGGTGACGGCGGTATCGCCGGTCTACGAGACGGTCCCGGTCGGCGGCCCGGCGCAGCCCGACTACCTCAACGCCGTCGTCCTCGCGGACGCCGTCCGGCCGGCCCGCGAACTGCTTGACCGGTTGCACGAGATCGAGGCCGCGTTCGACCGGGTGCGGCTGGTGCGCTGGGGGCCGCGCACGCTCGACATCGACGTGATCACGTTCGGCCGCGAGCGCAGCGACGACCCCGAGCTCACGCTGCCGCACCCGCGGGCGCACGAGCGGGCGTTCGTGCTCGCCCCCTGGCGCGACGCCGATCCGGACGCGGAGCTACCCGGGCGCGGCCCGGTCGACGAGCTCCTGGCGAAGGCCGACCGCGGCCTGCGCCGCTCCAGCCTGAATCTCGTGATTCCGGAGGGGATGCCATGACCCCGACCAGGCCCCGCACGCTCCTGCTGATCGGGGCGATCGCCCTCGGGGTGACCTGGGCGCTGCTGACCGTCGTCTACGCCAGCCTGCCCCCGCTCACCTGGACCCTGGTGCCGGCCCTGCTGATCGGGGCCGCGCTCGAGGCCTGGACGGGCCGCGATCTGCGCGCCCGCATTCAGGGGGGCGCGGGCGCCCGGCCGGTGCCGCTGCTCTTCGTCGCCCGGATGGTCGCCCTCGCCAAGGCCAGCTCGCAGGCGGCCGCGCTGCTGGCCGGGGTGAGCGCCGGGTTCGTGGGCTACCTGTCCGGGATGACCGACGCCCCGACGCCGCGGGCCGACCTGGTCGACGCCAGCGTCTCGTTCGGCGCGTCCCTCGTCCTGCTGGCGGCGGCGCTGTTCCTGGAGTACTGCTGCCGCGTTCCAAGGGACCCGCGGGGCGACGGCGACGAGGAGGCCCCGCCGCCGCCCCCGCCGTCCCCCTTCGGCCATTGACATTCCCCGCCCCCGGCTATCCTTGTCAGGGCGTTTGGCAGGTAAGGGGGCTGTTCGGTACTGGTGGAAACTAGAGCTAACGAGCATCCCGCTCGGCTGCGGGTCGGAGTCATCGGGCCGGGGCGGGTCGGGGTAGCGCTCGCACGGGCGCTGGCCAGGGCCGGCCATCAGATCACGGCTGTCGCCGCGGTCTCCGAGGTGTCCAAGCAGCGGGCCCGCGACCACTTCCCGCTGGCCCGGCTGACCGAGCCCGCGCAGGTGCTCGCGGACGCGGACCTGGTGCTGCTGACGGTCCCCGACGACGTGCTGCCGGGCCTGGTCGAAGGGCTCGCGGCGACCGACGCGCCGTACCCGGGCCGGCTGATCGCGCACGCCAGCGGCGCGCACGGGGTACGGGTGCTCGACCCCGCCACCAGGGCCGGGGCGCTGCCGCTGGCCCTGCACCCGGTGATGACCTTCACCGGGCGCGAGGACGACGTGGACCGGATCAAGGGCGTCTGCTTCGGGGTGACCGCCCCCGACCCGCTCCGCGCGGCGGCGGAGGCGCTGGTGATCGAGATGGGCGGCGAGCCGGTGTTCATCGCCGAGCAGAACCGCGCGCTCTACCACGCGGCGCTCGCCTTCGCCGCCAACCACCTGATCACGCTCGTGGCCGAGGCCGCCAGCCTGCTCGGGCAGGCCGGCGCGGACAATCCGGAGCGGATGCTCGGCCCGCTGCTCGGCGCCGCCCTCGACAACGCGCTCAGGTTCGGCGACGCGGGCCTGACCGGGCCGGTCGCGCGCGGCGACAGCAGCACCGTGGCCTCGCACCTGGCCGCCATCGAGGCGGCCGAACCGGGCGCCCTGCCCGCCTACCTCGCGCTGGCCAGGCTGACGGCCGATCGCGCGCTCGCCGCCGGCCGGCTCAGCGCCGGCGACGCCGAGCGCCTCCTCGACGTGCTTGGAGATCATCGATGATCGTCGCCAATACCCGGGCCGAGCTCAAGGGCGCCCGCGAAAAGCTGGCCGGGCCCGTCGTTCTGGTGCCGACGATGGGAGCGCTGCACGACGGCCACCGGGCGCTGCTGCGGCGAGCCCGCGAGCTGGCCGGCCCGGGCGGCGCGGTCGCGGTCTCCATCTTCGTCAACCCGCTCCAGTTCGGCCCGAGCGAGGACCTGGACAAGTACCCGCGCACGCTCGAGGCGGACCTCGCCGCCTGCGAGCAGGAGCAGGTGGACCTGGTCTTCGCCCCGACCGCGAGCGAGATGTACCCGCAGCCGCAGTTCGTCATGGTCGATCCAGGGCCGCCCGGCGAGACCTTCGAGGGCGAGTTCCGGCCCGGTTTCTTCCACGGCGTCCTGACCGTCGTGCTCAAGCTGTTCAGCCTGGTTCAGCCTGATATCGCGGTCTTCGGGCAGAAGGACGCGCAGCAGCTGGCCCTCGTCCGGGCGATGGTCACCGACTTCGCGCTCGGGATCGAGGTCGAGGCGGTGCCGACGGTGCGGGCGGCCGACGGGCTCGCGCTCTCGAGCAGGAACAAGTACCTGTCGGCGGACGAGCGAGCCGTGGCCCCGATCCTGCACCAGGCGCTGGCAGCGGGCGCGGCGGCGACGCCGGCCGGGCCCGCCGCCGTCCTCGCCGCCGCTGCCGACGCGCTTGACGCTGCCGCAGGCCCCGGCCACAGCGACGCGACCCCCCGGGTCGACTACCTCGCCCTGGTGGATGCGCGCAGCTACCAGCCCGTTCCGGCCGGGCCCGATGGCGACTTCGGCGGGGACGCCGTGCTCGCGATCGCCGCGCGGGTGGGCGCCACCCGTCTCATCGACAACGTCATTGTGCGACTCGGGACGGAACGGCATGCTGCTGACGATTGACATCGGGAACACCAACACGGTGCTCGGCGTGTTCGACGGGGAGACGATCGTCGAGCACTGGCGGATCGCGACCGTCCCCGACCGGCCCGCCGACGAGATCGCGGTGGTGCTCTACGGGCTGCTGCAGCGGTCCGCGACGGTCAAGGAGCCGGACCTGCACGGGATCTCGCTCTGCTCGACCGTGCCCTCGGTGCTGCACGAGATGCGCGAGGTCTGCCGCCGGTACTTCCCGCAGCTGCCCGCCGTGGTCGTGCAGCCGGGGGTGAAGACCGGGGTGCCGATCAGGATGGACAACCCGAAGGAGGTCGGCAGCGACCGGATCATGAACTCGCTCGCCGCCGTGCACCTGTACGGCGGGCCCGCCATCGTGGTGGACTTCGGCACCTCGACCAACTTCGACGCGGTCAGCGCCCGCGGCGAGTTCGTGGGCGGCGCGCTCGCGCCCGGGATCGAGATCTCGGTCGACGCGCTGTCGCGCCGGGCCGCGCAGCTGCTGAAGGTCGAGCTGACCAGGCCGCCTCGGGTCATCGGCAAGAACACGGTCGAGGCGCTGCAGTCCGGGATCGTCTACGGGTTCGCCGGGCAGGTGGAGGGGATCGCGCAGCGGATGGCGGCCGAGCTCGCGCCCGACGACCCGTCGGCCGTGACCGTGATCGCCACCGGCGGGCTGGCGGCCCTCGTCATCGACGAGGTGCCGATCATCGACGCGCACGAGCCGTGGCTCACGCTGGTCGGCCTGCGGCTGGTCTGGGAGCGGAACGTCAGCCCCGGCGGCGCGTCGGCGGGCGCGGCCGGCCCCGGCGCGCGGCCGTCAGGAAACCGATGTGCCCAAGGGGGCGATCGCCGGTAACCTTCGGGCGTGATTGAAGAGACGGTCCCGGAGCAGGTACGCGTCCGGCTGGACAAGCGTTCCCGGATGCTTTCATCCGGAATAGACCCCTATCCGGTGAGCTATCCGCGGACGACGTCCGTGGCCTTGCTGCGGGACGAATACGGGTCCCTGCCGCCAGACACTGCGACCGGGACGAGCGCGGGCGTCGCGGGCCGCGTCATCCTGTCCAGGATCGGCGGCAAGCTCTGCTTCGCCACCCTGCGCGACGGGACCGGTGACATCCAGGTGATGATCTCGCTCGCGGGGGTGGGCGAGGAAGCGCTGGCGGCGTGGAAGCGGGACGTCGATCTGGGCGACCACATCGGGGTGACCGGCGAGGTCATCACGTCGCGGTCGGGCGAGCTCTCGGTGCTGGCGGACTCGTTCGCGATCACCGCCAAGTCGCTCCGGCCGCTGCCCGACAAGCACGCCGGGCTGACCGACCCCGAGTCGCGGGTCAGGCAGCGCTACGTGGACCTGATCGTCAACCCGCGGGCCCGGCAGCTGGCCGAGATGCGGTCGGCCGTGATCCAGTCGGTGCGCACGGAGCTGGTGGCGCGGGGCTACATGGAGGTCGAGACGCCGGTGCTGACCGGCACTCACGGCGGGGCCAACGCGCGGCCGTTCGAGACGCACTTCAACGCCTACGACGCGCAGGTCTACATGCGGATCGCGCTCGAGCTGTACCTGAAGCGGCTTGTCGTCGGCGGGATCGAGTCGGTCTTCGAGATCGGGCGGAACTTCAGGAACGAGGGCGTCGACGCCACCCACAACCCCGAGTTCACCATGCTCGAGGCGTACCAGGCCTACGCCGACTACAACTCGATGGCGGAGCTGACGCAGGCCCTCGTGCAGGGGGCGGCGATCGCGGCGTTCGGATCGACCGTGATCACCCGGGCCGACGGCACCGAGTACGACATCGGCGGCGAGTGGAAGTCGATCACGGTGCACGACGGCATCTCGCTGGCGGTCGGCCAGCCGATCACCCCGGACACCCCCGAGACCGTGCTCAGGGAGCTGTGCGCGAAGCTCGACGTGCCGCTCCAGCCGGGCTGGAACCGCGCCCAGGTGCTGCTGGAAATGCACGAGCGGCTGGTGGAGAAGAAGACGGTCGAGCCCACGTTCTACCGCGACTTCCCGGTCGAGATCTCACCGCTGACCCGGCAGCACCGGACCGACCCCCGGCTGGCGGAGAAGTGGGACCTGGTCGTGTTCGGGGCCGAGCTCGCCACCGCCTACTCCGAGCTGGTGGACCCGGTGGTGCAGCGGGAGCGGCTCACCGCGCAGTCGCTGCTGGCCGCTGGGGGCGACGCTGAGGCGATGGAGCTCGACGAGGACTTCCTGCTCGCCCTCGAGTACGCGATGCCGCCCACGGGCGGCATGGGCATGGGCATGGACCGTCTGATGATCATGCTGACCGGCGAGAGCATCAGGGAGACGATCCTCTTCCCGTTCGTTCGGCCTTCGTAAGAACGCCGAACGCAAGAAACCCGTACGACGTCCTCCGTCGTACGGGTTTCTTACGTCTTGGCTTGGGCCCTCGGCTCAGGAGATCCGGACGGCCCCGGAGTAGGGGTCCTGACTGATCGGCTGGACCATGACGTCCTGGCCGGGGGCGGGCGCATCCACCATCAGGCCGTCGCCGATGTAGATGCCCACGTGGTCTTCTCCGAAGAAGAACACCAGGTCACCAGGCTGAAGGTCGGCCTCGGAGACGTGCACGCCCAGGTTCCACAGGTCCCCGGTGTAGTGCGGGAGCGAAATCCCCTCCTGCGCGAACGCCCACACGACGAGGCCGGAGCAGTCAAACGACGTCGGGCCGGCCGCGGCCCAGACGTACGGGTAGCCGAGGCGGGTCAGCGCCGCCCGGAGCGCGATCTCGCCGACCGTGCTGCCCTCCGGCAGCGGGTAATTGGGGTAGGTCCCGGTCTTGTCGAAGACGGCCACCGCGGCCGACATCTCCGAGCTCTGGAGCACGTTCATCTTGCCGTTGATCTGGGAGACCTTGCTGTTGATCTGCGCCGTCAGCGAGTTGACGGTGTTGATCTCCTGGGTGGCGGCCTCCTGAGCCCTGGCCGCGGCGAGCTGCTCCCGCTGGAGCGTGGACAGCCGCAGGCCGGCCTGGTTGTCGACTTCCTCGACGGTGGACGCCTGGCTCAGGAACTGCCCCGGGTTGCCGCTGGTGAGCAGCTGCAGCGTGGGGTTCATGCCGCCGTTCATGTAGCCCATGGCGGCGAGTTGGGCGACCGCGGCCTGGCTGCCGGCCATCGCCGCGTCGGCCTGCTTTTCCGCCTGCTTGGCGAAGTACTCCTCGCTCTTGGCGTGCGAGATCTGGATCTTGAGGCCGTCGTACTGCTCGCTGAGCGATGTCGACCTGGTTGGAAAGCTGCTTGGCCTCCGCCACCAGCGTGTTGAGCGACGGCTGAACGCGGACCGTCTGCGCCTGGCTCGCGCTGCCCTGCAAGAGGACGGCTACGGAGGCGGCGGCCACGACGAGCGGTAGAACCCGGCTGAGTGTACGCACGTCGATGCACGTTATTAGATGCGGCTGCCGCTGGCGACCGACTCGCATGAATTTTTGCCTTTCTAACGGTATCCGCGTTTCCCGGCGCCGATCGCGAACATGTGGTAACGCCGCACGGCTCCGCTGGGTGGCCGCCCGATGGCATTGAGGCGCTACAGTGGTGCCGCGATGGGGTACATAGTCAGGCAGGCGCGCACCAGGGACGTCCCGGAAATCCGCGCGCTGATCGACGAGAACGTCGGCTCGCGCCGACTGCTCGACAAGCACACGGTGAACCTATACGAGGACATCCTCGAGTTCAGCGTGTCCGAGAGTTCCGACGGCGGCGCCGTCGTCGGATGCGGGGCGCTGCATGTTATGTGGGACGATCTCGCGGAGCTGCGCACCGTCGCCGTTCACGAGAGCATGCGCGGGGCCGGCATCGGGCACCTGATCGTCGACGACTTGCTCGACCGCGCTCGCCGGGTCGGCGTATCGCGGGTATTCGTGCTGACGTTTGCGGTCGACTTCTTCGGCCGTCACGGCTTCACCGAAATCAGCGGCACGCCGGTGGCGCCCGAGGTTTACGCTGAGTTGTTGCGCTCTTACGATGACGGCGTGGCCGAGTTCCTCGACCTGGACCGCGTGAAGCCCAACACGCTGGGAAACACGCGCATGCTGCTCCGGCTCTAGGAAATTCGCCGGTACCTGCCGCTTGGCGGCCGGATGTTGCCGTCGGCGGCCGCGGCCGCGCCTGCCGCCGCCCGCTCGGCCGACGGCGGCGGGTAGAGTGCCTGGTGCGGGCAGTTCCACCATACGGGTCAGGTCGCCGCGGGTGCCCGTGCCGGTCGCGACCGGCCGCCGCTGATCATGGGCCGAGGAAGCGTTATGTTGCAGGACCTTGCCGCACTTACACCGCCTGCGATTGTCTGTGTCGCCGTTCTGATCGGCGCCTGGGCCATCGTGCGCCACGAGCTCGCGCCAAAGCGCAAGTCCCGCGCCGAGGCGGAGGCGGCCGGCGACGAGGAGCGGGCAGTTGACCGCGAGCACGGCAGAAGCTTATATTTCGCGACATCGCCGATTTATCTAGACTCGCCGCTCGGCTATGCGCGCCGTTTCCGCGCCGCTTGAGAAGCCCCGCCATCATCCGATTGCGTCGGCGACAACGGATTGCCCGCATGACAACGTGCGCTTGGGCGATTTGCTAACTGTGCACCTATTGTCACGTGACGTAGCGCGGATGTCGCGCCGCGCTTGCGGTTTCGCTGAGCTGCCTATTCAGTTCACCCAGAAGTTCCGCCCCCCGGAATTGTCTGGGCCATGGGGTGGGTATATGTTATTGCGATAATACTTACTCCGCAGAAGGGCTGAATCTCCATGGCACAGAAGGTGCAGGTACTACTGCTCGATGACCTCGACGGTAGTGAAGCGACCGAGACCGTGACCTTTGGTCTCGACGGCGTCTCCTATGAGATCGACCTCAGTTCGGGCAACGCCGGCCGCATCCGCAAAGAGCTCGCCCAGTATGTGGAGCACGCCCGTAAAGCAGGCAACGCGCAGGCCCGGCGGCGTCGTCAGCGCAACGGGGCGGGTCGCGAGCAGAGCGCGCGAATCCGCGAGTGGGCTAAGTCGCGCGGGTTCAAGGTGAACGAGCGCGGCCGCATCCCGGCCAACATCGTGGCCGAGTACGACGCCGCGCACTAGAGGCCGCCCGTCCGTCGCCGAACCCCCCTCGGCGCGGCGGTGACGGCTCCTGTTCGCTCTTGGCGTAGCCAGCTCGTTCGCTTGCGGCGTACTTGGAACTATGGTGCGACTTCACGCTGTTGGATGGGATGAAGACGCGGAGTCCGGGGAACGTCTCCTGATAGTTGGCGCATAACGCGTTAAGCACAGGGTCGGGCACGCGGCTACCATGCGGAGCAGGCAGGCACGCCGAAACCTGCCTGGGATTCCCGCTGTGAGGAGAGCGACGACATGTTCGAGAGGTTCACCGACCGGGCGCGGCGGGTTGTAGTCCTGGCGCAAGAAGAAGCCAGGATGCTGAATCACAACTACATTGGCACTGAGCACATCCTGCTCGGCCTCATCCATGAGGGCGAGGGGGTGGCGGCCAAGGCGCTCGAGTCGCTCGGGATCAGCCTTGAGGCGGTCCGCCAGCAGGTCGAGGAGATCATCGGCCAGGGTCAGCAGGCGCCGTCGGGGCACATCCCGTTCACCCCCCGAGCCAAGAAGGTGCTTGAGCTCTCGCTGCGCGAGGCGCTGCAGCTCGGCCACAACTACATTGGCACGGAGCACATCCTGCTCGGCCTGATCCGGGAGGGCGACGGCGTCGCCGCCCAGGTGCTGGTCAAGCTTGGCGCCGACCTCAACCGGGTCCGCCAGCAGGTCATCCAGCTGCTCCACGGCTACCAGGGCAAGGAGCCAGGGCCCGCCGCGGCCGGCAGCGCCGAGGCCGCGCCGTCCACCTCGCTCGTGCTCGACCAGTTCGGCCGCAACCTGACCCAGGGTGCCCGCGAGGGCAAGCTCGACCCGGTGATCGGCCGGGAGAAGGAAATCGAGCGGGTCATGCAGGTGCTGTCCAGGCGCACCAAGAACAACCCGGTCCTGGTGGGCGCCCCCGGCGTCGGCAAGACCGCGGTGGTCGAGGGGCTTGCGCAGAAGATCGTCAAGGGCGAGGTGCCGGAGACGATCAAGGACAAGCAGCTCTACACGCTCGACCTCGGCGCGCTGGTGGCCGGCTCCCGGTACCGAGGCGACTTCGAGGAGCGGCTCAAGAAGGTACTCAAGGAGATCCGCACCCGCGGCGACATCATCCTGTTCATCGACGAGATCCACACCCTCGTCGGGGCGGGCGCGGCCGAGGGCGCGATCGACGCCGCCTCGATACTCAAGCCGATGCTGGCCCGGGGCGAGCTGCAGACAATCGGTGCCACCACGCTGGACGAGTACCGCAAGTACCTGGAGAAGGACGCCGCCCTCGAGCGCCGCTTCCAGCCCATCCAGGTCGCGGAGCCGACCATCGCGCACACCATCGAGATCCTCAAGGGCCTGCGCGACCGGTACGAGGCGCACCACCGGGTGTCCATCACCGACGGCGCCCTGGTCGCCTCGGCCCAGCTGGCCGACCGCTACATCAGCGACAGGTTCCTGCCGGACAAGGCGATCGACCTGATCGACGAGGCGGGCTCCCGGATGCGGATCCGCCGCATGACGGCGCCGCCGGACCTGCGCGAGTACGACGAGAAGATCGCCCAGGTGCGCAAGGAGAAGGAGTCGGCCATCGACTCCCAGGACTTCGAGAAGGCGGCCGCCCTCCGCGACACGGAGAAGCAGCTGCTGGCGAAGAAGGCCACCAGGGAGAAGGAGTGGAAGGCGGGCGACATGGATGTCGTCGCCGAGGTCAACGAGGAGCTCATCGCCGAGGTCCTCGCCACCGCGACCGGCATCCCCGTCTTCAAGCTGACCGAGGAAGAGTCGCAGCGGCTGCTCCGCATGGAGGACGAGCTGCACAAGCGGGTCATCGGCCAGAACGACGCCATCAAGGCGCTGTCGCAGGCCATCCGGCGCACCCGCGCCGGGCTGAAGGACCCCAAGCGTCCCGGCGGCTCGTTCATCTTCGCCGGGCCGTCCGGCGTCGGCAAGACCGAGCTGTCCAAGACGCTGGCGGAGTTCCTGTTCGGCGACGAGGACTCGCTGATCCAGCTCGACATGTCCGAGTACATGGAGAAGCACACGGTCTCCCGGCTGTTCGGCTCGCCGCCCGGTTACGTGGGCTACGAGGAGGGCGGCCAGCTCACCGAGAAGGTGCGGCGCAAGCCGTTCTCGGTGGTCCTGTTCGACGAGATCGAGAAGGCCCACCCGGACATCTTCAACTCGCTGCTGCAGATCCTCGAGGACGGGCGCCTCACCGACGCGCAGGGCCGGATGGTGGACTTCAAGAACACCGTGATCATCATGACCACGAACCTGGGGACGCGAGACATCTCCAAGGGCGTGTCGGTCGGCTTCGCCCGGCAGGGCGAGTCCAAGGGGTCGTACGACCGGATGAAGTCCAAGGTCGGCGAGGAGCTCAAGCAGCACTTCAAGCCCGAGTTCCTGAACCGCGTCGATGACATCGTGGTGTTCCACCAGCTGGAGCAGGACGAGATCTTCGAGATCGTGGACCTGATGATCACCAAGGTCGACGAGCGGATGCGGGACCGCGACATGGGGATCCAGCTGCGCCCGGCGGCCAAGCAGCTGCTCTCCGAGCGCGGGTACGACCCGGTGCTCGGCGCGCGGCCACTGCGCCGGACCATCCAGCGCGAGATCGAGGACATGCTGTCCGAGAAGATCCTCTTCGGGGAGCTGCGGCCGGGGACCAACGTCATCGTCGATGCCGAGGGCACCGGCGAGGAGGCGAAGTTCACCTTCCTCAGCGAGCCGAAGCCGGAATCGACGCCCGAGGCGATCGCGGTCGGCGCGGCGGTGGCGAGCGAGCCGCTGAGCGGCACCAACCCGCCCAGCGCGTCGTCCTCCGACGGGCCTGGCACCGCGACGGCGCTCAGCTAGGCGGTCCGGATCGAGCAAGCGGGGCCGGGAACGATGTTCCCGGCCCCGCTTCGCGTTTCCGCGCGCCCGGGTGGCACCGGGTCGCCGATAATGCTGGATATGTCCTCGGCCTACCTCGAACCGGTGCTCGGCTGGTACGCCGCCTCCGCCCGCGATCTGCCGTGGCGGGCGCCGGGCGTCTCCGCCTGGGCGGTGCTGGTCAGCGAGATCATGCTGCAGCAGACCCCGGTCAGCCGGGTGCTGCCGGCGTACCAGGCGTGGCTCGAACGCTGGCCGACGCCCGCGGCGCTGGCGGCCGATCCGGCCGGCGAGGCGGTGCGGCAGTGGGGGCGGCTCGGCTACCCCCGCCGGGCGCTGCGGCTGCACGAGACCGCGACGATCGTGACCGAGCGGCACGGCGGCGAGATCCCGTCGACCCGCGACGAGCTGCTGGCGCTGCCCGGGATCGGCCCGTACACCGCCGCCGCGGTCGCCGTTTTCGCGTTCGGCCGCAGGCACGCGGTCCTCGACACGAACGTCCGGCGGGTGCTGGCCCGGCTGGGATCCGGCCGCGAGTTCCCCGGTCCGCAGCCGTCGACGGCGGAGTACCGGTTCGCCGAGTCGCTGCTGCCGCCGGACCCGGCGGTCGCCGCCCGCTGGTCGGTCGCGGTCATGGAACTCGGCGCGCTCACCTGCACGGCCGCGTCGCCCAGATGCGACCTGTGCCCGGTCGCGGCCCAGTGCGGGTGGCTCGCCAGCGGCCGCCCGGCGGCGGAGATCCGGCCCGTCGGCCAGCGCTACGAAGGCACCGACCGTCAGTGCCGTGGCCGCCTGCTAGCGGTCCTGCGAGACTCGCGCGAGCCGGTGCCGCTGGCGCGGTTCGACCTCGTCTGGCCCGATGACACCCAGCGTGCCCGCGCCCTCGACGGCCTGGTGACCGACGGCCTGGTCGATCCGCTCCCGGACGGGAGCTTCGCCCTTCCGGCTTGACCCGGGCCGGCGCGTCGGCCGGGGAACCGACTGTACCCGGCCGCATACTTTCCGTATGCGGAAGGATGCGGATCGTTACGAAGATGGTGAGGACGACTACGACGCGACACCCGACCCAGGCGCCGTCCGAGACCCCAACGCCTACTGGCGGCGGCGGTTCTTCGTCCTCGGCGGGGGGATAGCCGTGGTCGGGCTGTGCGTCTGGCTGTTTCCCGGCGGCAACCACGCGGCCGCGCCCGCCCCGGCGACGGCGAATGCGTCGATGGCGGCGCTCGATCACCGGGGGACGCTCCCGCCCGCGGCCTATGGCAGCCCGTGGCCGGGCCCGACGCCGAAGAAGACCGCTGTCGCCCAGGCGTCGGCCACGCCGTCGGCCACGAGCGCGGTCAAGCGCGAGGCCGCGACCGGCTATCACCCGGCCGCAAGCCCGTCCCCGACCCCGAGGCCGACCCGGTCGGGGTGGTCGGCGGCGGCCAAGGGCCCGCGCTGCGCGCCCGCGGACATCGTGCTCAGCCTGTTCACCGGCCAGCCGAGCTACGGCCGGGGTACGTCGCCCCAGTTCGACGTTTACGCGGTGTCGACCTCGGCCGCCGCCTGCACGCTCAGCTACGGGCGGGGCTCGGTTCAGGTGGTGGTGACCAGGCGCGGGCGGGTGGTGTGGGACTCGGCCGCGTGCAAGCCGTCGGCCGCCGCCGCCGTGCGGTTCACCCTGGGCGTTCCGCAGGTGCTCTCGATCAGCTGGAACCGCCAGGCGAGCGGGCCATCGGGGTGCGCGGGCACGCTGCCTGCGGGCGCCTCGGGCACGTTCGACGCGGTCGCGCTGACCGACGGCCAGTCCAGCCCGGTCCGCTCGTTCACGCTCTCCGGCTAGCCCCGGAAGGCGGCCCGCATGGCCTCGCGCACGTCGCTGACCTCGGACACCGCCATCGCCGAGTCGGCCGGGTAGCCGCTGCCGGCCGAACCGGCGGGCACGATCGCCTGACGGAATCCCATCCGCTCGGCCTCGGCCACCCGGCGCGGCACGCCGACGACGTTGCGCACCTCGCTCGCCAGGCCGACCTCGCCGACCACGATCAGGCCGGGCGGCAGCGCCAGGCCCGCCACCGAGCTCGCCAGGGCGAGCGCGACCGCGAGGTCGACCGACGGCTCGGCCAGCCGGACGCCCCCCACGGTCGCCGCGTAGACGTCGGACTTGCCGATCTTCACGTCGGCCCGGCGCTGCAGCACGGCCAGCACCATGCCGACCCGGGAAGCGTCGAGCCCGGAGGTGACCCGCTTCGGCACGTCGAGCACGGACGGCGCGACCAGCGCCTGCACCTCGGCCAGGAGCGGCCGCCGTCCCTCCAGGGTGACGGTCACGCAGGTGCCCGGGACCGGCTCGCTATGCCGGGATAGGAACAGGCCGCTCGGGTCGGCCAGCCCGATCAGGCCGTACTCGCCGAGGTCGAAGCAGCCCACCTCGTCGGTCGGGCCGTACCGGTTCTTGACCGCGCGGACCATCCGCAGCCGCGAGTGCCGGTCGCCCTCGAAGTACAGCACCACGTCGACCAGGTGCTCCAGGGTGCGCGGGCCGGCCACCGAGCCGTCCTTGGTCACGTGCCCGACCAGGATGGTGGACATCCCGCGCTGCTTGGCCACCGCGATGAGGGCCGCCGCGACCTCGCGGACCTGGGTGACGCCGCCGGGCACGCCGTCGACGTCGCCCGCCGCGATCGTCTGCACCGAGTCGATGATCAGCAGCCTGGGCGACACCGCCTCGACGTGGCTGATGACCGCGTCCAGGTCGGTCTCGGCCGCCAGGTACAGGTTCTCGTGGATGGAGCCGAGCCGGTCCGCCCGCAGCCGGACCTGCGCGGCCGATTCCTCGCCGGTGATGTAGAGGACCGGGCCCTCGGCGGCGACGAGCGCGCCCGCCTCAAGCAGCAGGGTGGACTTGCCGACCCCGGGCTCGCCCGCCAGCAGCAGCACCGCGCCCGGCACCAGACCGCCGCCGAGCACCCGGTCGAGCTCGTCAAGCCCGGTCGGCCGGGCGGCCGCGTGGGCCGCGTCGACCCGCCCGATCGGCATCGCCGCGGTCGACACGGGCCCGCCCCCCAGCCGCCCGACCCCGCCCGCCCCGCCGCCGTAGGCGGCCGCCCGGATGCCGGCCCGCACCAGCCGCGGCACCGCCGCCTCGGCGACCGTGCCCCAGGCCTGGCACTCGCCGCACCGCCCGACCCACTTGGGCGCCTGCCAGCCGCACTCGCTGCACCGGAACGCCGCCGTAGACTTCGCCATGCCCGCACCCTACCGATGGGGTCCGACATTGGAAGCGGGCCCGCGTAAGCTAGGCAGGTGAACGCGGATAACGGGAGGAGAACGCGATGACCGCGCTGCCCCCGATACCCGTTGTGCTGTCTTCCTCGTCGGTCTACCCGGAGAAGACGCCCGACGCCTTCGACGCGGCCGCCAAGCTCGGCTACGACGGGGTCGAGGTGATGGTCTACACCGACCCGGTCAGCCAGTCCGGCGACGCCCTGGCCCGGCTGGTGGACTACCACCAGGTGCCGGTGCTGGCCGTGCACGCGCCCGGCCTGCTCCTCACCCAGCTGGTCTGGGGGCGCGAGCCCTGGTCGAAGCTGCTGCGGGCCAAGGACCTGGCCGAGCGGCTGGGCGCCAAGGTAGTCGTCGTTCACCCGCCGTTCCGCTGGCAGCGCGAGTACACCAAGGGGTTCGAGCAGGGCATCTCGAAGATGTCCGAGGAGACCGACGTTATCTTCGCGGTGGAGAACATGTTCCCGATCAGGTCGGGGGCGACCGAGATCTCCGGTTACGCGCCGCACTGGGATCCGACCAAGCTCGACGTGCCCAACGTCACCCTCGACCTGTCGCACACCGCCGCCTCCGCCTCCGACGCGATCGTGATGGCCAACGACGTCGGCACCCGGCTGGCGCACGTCCACCTGGCCGACGGCACCGGCGTGTCGAGCGGCCCGGTCCCGGACGAGCACCTGGTGCCCGGCCGGGGCAAGCAGCCCTGCGCTGAGCTGCTGCGCGGCATCGCCGCGACCGGCTACCAGGGCATGGTGGTGGCCGAGGTCAACACCCGGCACGCCCCCTCCAGGGAGGTCCGCCGGGCCGACCTGGTGGAGACCCTGGCCTTCGCTCGAACGCACCTGTCGCAGGTAGCGGTCCGCTAAGGGCGATTGTCGGATGAGGGATCGCCGGGGTCGTCCCCCGGGGAAGATGCTGCTTGCTCCGGATTTGCAACTGCAAGCAGGCGAGCTAAAATGTTATCTATGGCGAACATGAACAGCATCGGGGAGTACATCAGGCAGCAGCGCGAGCAGGCGAAGATCTCTCTCCGCCAGCTCGCCGAGCAGGCCGGCGTCTCCAACCCGTACCTGAGCCAGGTCGAGCGCGGGCTGCGCAAGCCGTCGGCCGACATCCTGCAGCAGATCGCCAAGGGTCTGCGTATCTCCGCCGAGGCGCTTTACGTGCAGGCGGGCATCCTCGAGGACCGGCCGGGCGACTCCGGCGTCAGGTCGGCCCTGCTGACCGACCCGCAGCTGACCGAGCGGCAGAAGCAGGTGCTAGTCGAGATCTACGAGTCCTTCACCAAGGAGTCGCAGAAGCCGCCGACGGCCGAGGTGGTCGCGATCACCCGCGAGGGGTCGACGCCAGCCGAGACCGCGACGCCCGAGCCGCCAGCCGAGACCGCGACGCCGAGCCGGTCGCCAGCCGAGACCGCGACGCCGGCCGAGACCGCCATGCCGGCGGATGTGGCCTGGACCAGCGCCACCGCGCCAGAGACGGCCACCGTGACCGGCACCGTCACGGCCGCCGACACCGCCGCCGCGACCGCCGACACGGCCGAGCCGGCGCCGAAGGAAGCCGACTCTCCCGGCGAATCCGTCTAACCGGCCGCCGAACGAGGTAGCGTGGAAACGTGCTGAATCTCAGCGGAAGCTCCGGGGCGTACCTCGGGCTCGCCATCTTTTTCGCCGCCCTCGCGGTCGCGGCGTTCGTCACCGAGGCGTGGGCGTTGGTCGACGCCATCACCAGGCCCGCCCCCGCCTTCATCGCGGCGGGCAAGCAGACCAAGCCGATCTGGCTGATCATCCTCGGCGTGGCCTTCGTGCTCGGGCTCTACACCGCCCTGTACGGCGGCGTCACCCAGATCCTGGCGGTCGTCGCCTTCGTCGCCGCCGCGATTTACCTGGCCGACGTCCGGCCGAAGGTCCGCGAGTTCAAGCGCGGCAGCGGCTCGACCCACCAGGGCCCGTACGGACCCTGGTAAGTCAAATTCAAAGTCTCAGCGACATAGGTCGGCGGACGGTGAAACAACGGTCCGTTCGACATGCCGGTCTTGATCTTGATCTGGCCTTTTCTACGGCGTGACCAGCAGCAGCAGCGGGGTCGCGACGACCAGCGCGGCGGTCAGCACGACCGCCGCCTGGGCGGCCCGCGACAACGGCGGCGGCGGGGTCAGCAGCCGCAGCACCCGGGCGGTGAGCTCGCCCTCGGCCACCGCGAGGGCCCCGGCCGGGGCGACGTCGGCGCCCGCGGTGCCGAAGCGGACCAGCGCGGTCGCCAGCTCCTTGGGCAGCAGCCCGCGGACCCGCAGCGCCCGGTCGTCGGCCATCATCTCGACCAGCAGCGCGACCGTCCGGTGGGCCTGGGCGATCCCGGCCGAACGCGGCAGCGCCCGGCGCAGCGAGGTGAACGGGATCAGCACCAGGTCGTGCCGGGCGCGCAGGTGGGCGCGCTCGTGGGCGAGGACCGCGGTCAGCTCGGCCGGCGCGAGCAGGTCGATCGTGCCGACGCTGACGACGATCTGCGAGCGGATTCCCGGCAGGCAGTAGGCCGCCGCGGCCGGGTAGTCGATCACCAGCGCCCCGGGGACCTTCGGATCGCCGTGCGCGAGCAGCGCCAGCAGCTCGCGCTGGCGGCGTCGCGCCCCGATCGCGTCGGCGAACGCCACCACCAGCGCCGAGTAGAGCACCGCGAGCAGGGCGAAGCCGGCCGACAGGAAGATCAGCCTGAGGGCGGTCAGGGCCGGCGCCTGGTGCGGTGCGATCAGCTGGCCGGACTCGACCCGCCCGACCAGCACCGCCAGCCCGCTGATGACGCCGACGTGGTTGCCGGGGCCGCTGACGCCGATCGCGAGCAGCGCGCCGACGGCGGCCAGGCCGCCGGCCAGGCCGAGCGCCTGCCACAGCAAAATCGCGGCCGCCGGGGACCTGCGCGGCCAGGAGGCGCGCAGCATCGCGCGTGCGCTCCGCACGCATCCCACGGCGACCGCGGCTAGTAGTACCGCGTCGGCCAGTGCCCTCATAATCCGATCCCGATATCTCCTTCTACGCGGAGCTTGCCGGAGTCCTGCTCGTGCCCCTCGCTGCCCGCCAGCGCCTCGCGGAGTACTTCCGCCTCGTCGCCGGACACACTCGCCGCGAACCGCGCGAGCGCAGCCACCCGGTCGCCGGTCTGGTCGAGCGCCGTCAGCATCAGCTCGGCCACGTAGGCCTCCCTGGTTGCCGCCGGTCGGTACCGCCAGGCCCGGCCGTCCCGCTCCCTGCGAGCAAAACCCTTTTTCGCAAGCCGGTCAAGCACCGTCATCACGGTGGTGTGAGCCAGTTCGCGCTGGTCGAGCCCGTTACTGACCTGTCTGACGGTCAGCGCTGAATCCGTCCGCCAGAGGACTTCCATAATGGCACGTTCGAGGTCGCCCAGCCTGTTCACACGATAACTGTACCGTTGACGCCGATTCCGAAACCAGTCCCCTCGGGTCGGCCGCCAGCGGCGACTTTGCGATTTGCACGCAGCCGACGATGATCAGCGCGAGCGCGACGAGCTGCGGGAGCAGCCACCAGCCGCCTCGCAATTCCTCGTTGAAAAGGGTAACGCCGAGCGCGATGCTGATCAGCGCGTCGCCGACGGTGAGCATCGGCTGCGAGGCGACGAGGGAGCCAGCCTGGAGCGCGTTCTGCAACAGGAACAGCGCCCCCACGCCGGCCACCGCCGTCGCGTAGATATGCCAGCTGGTAAAGAAATCGACCGCCCCGCCGCTCAGGTCCGCCATTGCGTTCTTCATCAGCGCCGCGGTGAACGCGTAGCCGCAGGCCGCAGCCAGCCCGAGCAGGGCGGCGCGGGGCTCTCCGCTGGTACCAGTGGCCAGGATGATCAGCACGGCCAGGAAAAGGCGGCGGCGATCAGCGCGATGATCCAGCTCCGGTCCCCGGCGCCGTCGGTGGCGCCGCTCGGCTGGGCGATCGCCAGCCCGGCGCCGAGGGCGGCCGTGGTGGTGGCGATGGCGAGCCAGGGCAGCCTGCGCAGCGCCTCGCGGTTGTGATTGGCGAGCGCCGCCAGCACCAGCGTGACCGGCAGCTCGATGATGAAGATCGGCTGCACCAGCGCGATCGGCCCGGTTGCGAGCGCCGCCGCCTGGGCCACGGCGGCGACGACGACCATGCCGATGCCTGCCAGCCATACCCGGCGCTTGACCAGGTCGGCGATGAGCGACACGTGCATGGACCGCTCGGCCGGCACCTGGGCCGCCGCCCGGCGCTGGAGCACCGACGCGCACGCGTTGCTGGCGGCGGTCAGCAGCGCGAAGAACACGCAGACGACCGTGTGGGCGGCGATGGGATGCAGGGAAACGTGGATTCCGGCCTCGGTCAACCCGCCGTTCAGCCCGTTCACGGCGGGCTCGCGGGGACGTCGTCGGCGGAGTCCGGGCGCAGGGCGGCGAACGGGCGCAGGTTGGCCAGGCTCTCACCGCGCTTCTCCCGCCAGGCCCACTCCCGCCTGATCGCGGACGCGAACCCGATCATCAGCGCCTCGTTGAACGCCTCGTCGCAGTAGCTGAGCACGCAGCCGAGCAGCCGGTCGATCTCCGCCTCGGTGACGGCGGCCAGCGGCAGCCGCCCGGTCAGGTAGACGTCGCCGGTCCGGTCGAGCGCGAAGTGCACGCCGTACATCCGGGAACTGCGCTCGAGCAGGAACCGGTAGAACGCGGCGTGATTCTCGTCCGGCTGGCGGCAGAAGAACGCCTCGACCTGAAGGCTGTGGTCCCCCGCGATCAGCCAGGTCATAGTCGCGAGCTTATGCTCTCCCTCGAGCCTGACCAGGTACGCGCCCGGTGGCTCGTGCTGGTAGCTCAGGCCCAGGCCGTCGAGCACGCGCGCCGAGGACGTCGGCGGGGGAGGAGTTGTTCTGCTCCATCAGCGGCTAACGCCCTAACCCGGGCCGCGCGGGAGATAACCGCCTCATCCATGGCACCGGTATACACCTTTGCCAGCCGGTCCACGGTCGCGGACCAGCCGAAGGCGGACGCGTGTCGCCGGGCGCCCTCCGACAGGGCCTGGAGCTGCCGCGGCGCCCTGATGAGGCGCCTGACCACCCGGGCCCAGTCGGCCGGGTCGTGCCCGTCCACCAGCACGCCGGAGCGGCCGTCGCTGACGACCGTGCGCAGGCCGCCGACCCGGGCCGCCACGACCGGGGTGCCGCAGGCCTGCGCCTCCAGCGCCACCAGGCCGAACGACTCCGAGTGGGACGGGGTGAGCACCATCGTGGCCGCCCGGTACCACTGCGCGAGCTCGGCCTGCGGGCACGGCGGCTCGAAGCGCACGTTGGCGCTGATCCCGAGGCGCGCGGCGAGCTCCCGCATCCCGTCCGGGTCGGCCCGCTGCTGCCGCCCGCTCGGCCCGCCGACCAGCACCACCCGCAGCGTGCGGCGCAGCTCGGGGCTCGCCTCGATGAGCTTGGCGGCGGTCTTGAGCGCGACGTCCGGGCCCTTGAGGGGCTGCACGCGGCCGACGAACAGCAGCACCACCGCGTCCTCGGCCAGGCCGAACTGCCTTCTGGCATCGCGCTTGGACCGCTCGCTGCCGGGCTGGAAGACGCTGAGGTCGGCGCCGGGGTTGACGGTCTGCACCTTGGCCGGGTCGGCGCAGTAGAGCTCGGTCAGCTGGCGTGCTTCCTCGGCCGTGTTCGCGATCAGCCGGTCGGCGGCCGCGATCACGTCGTGCTCGCCCCTGATCCGCTCGGCCGGCTCGGCGGTCTGGCCGGCCGCGAGGGCCGCGTTCTTGACCCGGCCGAGCGTGTGCATGGACTGCACCAGGGGCACGCCCCAGCGCTCCTTGGCGGCCGCGCCGACCTTGCCCGACAGCCAGTAGTGGGCGTGCACGAGGTCGTACTGGCCGGGCTCGGCGGCCGCCTCGGCCCGCAGTACCTCGAGAGTGAACTGGCAGACCTGGGTGGGCAGGTCGGTCTTGTCCAGCTCCTCGAACGGGCCGGCCACCACGCTGCGGACGAGCACCCCGGGCACGAGCTCGGCCAGCGGCGGGGTGTCCCGGCAGACCGCCCGGGTGAAGATCTCCACCTCGGTGCCTCGCTCCGCGAGCCGCTTGGCGACCTCGACTACGTAGACGTTCAGCCCGCCCGCGTCGCCAGTGCCCGGCTGGTCGAGCGGGGACGTATGGACGCTGAGCATGGCGATCCGCCGTGGAACGCGAAGGGGCAGCGTGGACACAGATGTAACCAACCGCGCCAATGCCGTTTTCCTTCCCTGTAGTGCGGTCCCCGCCGCCCGGGTTTCCGCTCTCCTCGTTGATACCTCTATGTTGGGGCGCGGCGGCCCAAGCTAGGCTTGGCGGCATGGGAACCCTCGTGCTTGTGCGCCATGGTGAGAGTGAATGGAACTCGAAGGGTCTGTTCACCGGATGGGTAGATGTCGGGCTCGCCGCGAAGGGCGTGCAGGAGGCGTCGGCCGCCGGGCGGATGCTGGTCGACGCCGGGCTGCGGCCGGACGTGGTGCACACCTCGGTGCTGACCCGCGCCATCTCGACCGCGAACATCGCGCTTGAGGCGGCCGGGCTCGGCTGGCTGCCGGTCCGCCGTTCCTGGCGGCTGAACGAGCGGCACTACGGCGCGCTGCAGGGCAAGGACAAGGCGCAGACGCGCGAGGAGTTCGGCGACGAGCAGTTCATGACGTGGCGCCGGTCCTACGACGTCCCGCCGCCGCCGATCGCCGACGACGACCCGCTCTCGCAGGCCGGCGATCCGCGCTACGCGACCCTGCCGCCCGAGCTGCTGCCGCGCACCGAGTGCCTCAAGGACGTACTCGGGCGGTTCCTTCCGTACTGGTACGACGCGATCGTGCCCGACCTCGCGGCCGGCCGGACGGTGCTGGTGGTGGCGCACGGCAACTCGCTTCGGGCGCTGGTCAAGCACCTGGACGGGATCAGCGACGAGGCGATCGCCGAGCTCAACATCCCGACCGGCATCCCGCTGCTCTACGCGCTCGACGCGACGTTCCGGCCCACCGCGGCGGGCGGGCGCTACCTGGACCCGGAGGCGGCCGCCACGGCGGCCGAGGCCGTTAAGAACCAGGGTCGGTAAAGCCGCCAATCCGTGAACGACGCGGGCCTGGGAAGTGTCGGTGGGTGAGAGGCGAAGTGAACTTCCGGAGAAGAGTGACATTTCGCGCGATCTCCCGATTGTGGCACCCCCGGCTCGTCCGCATACCATCAGATACGTGAGTATGGACTGGTCACGCAGGTGCGCGCCGCCCGGGCGGCAAACGTCAGGGCGCATCGGGCACCCGGCGTGGAGTGGCCTGGCATGGCGATAAGGACGCGAGCGGGCAGCGGCGTACGGCAGCAGAAGAGCGCCCGGCTCAGGGCGGCTCAGCAGCCCGCCAAGCTGCCGCCCGGCATCGCCTCGGTGTTGTCCGTGCTCTCCTCGTCCGCCGTCGTGGTGGACAGCGAGGACCGGGTGCTGCGCGCGAGCGCGGCCGCCCGCGCGTTCGGGATCGTCAAGGGCGACCGGCTGATGGTGAGCGAGCTCGCCGCCCTCGCCCGGCAGGTCCGGCGGGACGGCGAGATCCGCGAGGCCGAGTTCGAGGTGCCGGTGCCGCGCTTCGGCGGCCGCACCACCACGTTCGCGGTCCGGGTGGCCCCGCTGTCGGGGACCGTCGGCGGCGGCGGGCTCGTCCTCGTGCTGGCCGAGGACCGGACCGAGAGCCAGCGGGTCGAGCAGGTCAGGCGGGACTTCGTGGCCAACGTCAGCCACGAGCTCAAGACCCCGGTGGGCGCGCTCGCGCTGCTGGCGGAGACGATCGAGGACGCCGCCGACGACGAGGAGGCGGTCCGCCGGTTCGCGGGCCGGATGCGGCAGGAGGCGGCCAGGCTCACGTTCCTGGTCCAGGACCTGATCACGCTGTCGCGGATCCAGGCGGCCGAGCCGGTCCCCGATCCCCGCCCGGTGGCGGTGGACGCGGTCGTGGCCGAGGCGCTCGACCGGTGCCGGATGAAGGCGAACGCGCGGGGCATCACCCTGGCGTCCATTGGCGTGCGCGGGCTGAGCGTCCTCGGCGAGGAGGACCTGCTGGTCACCGCCGTGCGGAACCTGCTCGAGAACGCGGTCGTGTACAGCCCGGAGCGCACCCGGGTCGTCGTGTGCGTCAAGCAGCCGGGCGACGGCGGCGTCGAAATCAGCGTGACCGACCAGGGGATCGGCATCCCCGGCCGTGATCTGGAACGAATCTTCGAGCGGTTCTACCGCGTCGACCCGGCCCGCTCGCGGGCCACCGGCGGCACCGGGCTCGGGCTCGCCATCGTGAAGCACGTGACGGCCGCGCACGGCGGCCATGTCCACGTGCGGAGCGTGGAGGGCGCCGGATCCACCTTCACCCTGTTGCTACCACTGCGGAGCGATCATGAAGGCATCAGCCCCGACCGGGCCCGCGCCTAGCGCTTTTCCCTGGATTTCTGCTACCCCGTCAGGAGGACTTCGGTGACACGCGTGCTGGTAGTGGAGGACGAGGAGTCGTTCAGCGATGCGATCTCGTACATGCTCCGCAAGGAGGGCTTCGAGGTGGCGGTGTGCGCCACCGGCCCGGACGCGCTCGACATCTTCGACCGGACCGGCGCCGACCTGGTGCTGCTCGACCTGATGCTGCCCGGCCTGCCCGGCAGCGAGGTGTGCCGATCGCTCCGCGAGCGGTCGAGCGTGCCGGTCATCATGCTGACCGCCAAGGACAGCGAGATCGACAAGGTGGTCGGCCTCGAGCTCGGCGCCGACGACTACGTGACCAAGCCGTTCTCGTCCCGCGAGCTGGTGGCGCGGATGCGGGCGGTGCTGCGGCGGCGCGGCGACGTCGAGGAGGTGGCCGACGCCACCCTCGAGGCCGGGCCGGTCCGGATGGACGTGGAGCGGCACGTGGTCAGCGTCCGCGGCGACCAGGTCCAGCTCCCGCTGAAGGAGTTCGAGCTGCTCCAGGTGCTGCTCCGCAACGCCGACCGGGTGCTCACCCGGATGCAGCTCATCGACCGGGTCTGGGGGGCCGACTACGTGGGCGACACCAAGACCCTGGATGTGCACGTCAAGCGGCTGCGGGCGAAGATCGAGTCCGACCCGGCCAAGCCCCGGCACATCGTCACCGTGCGCGGGCTCGGGTACAAGTTCGAGTCGGTCGGCTGATCCAGCCGGCGTAAGCGCGTGGCCCGCCGCCCGACTTGGTCGGGGCGGCGGGCCACAGCGGTTTCGCCCTCGGGTCACGTCGGCGGCGTCGCGCTCGGCGTCACCGTCGCGTTCGGCGCCACGGTGGACCCGGGGGTGGCGGCCGGTGAGCTGGCGGGCGCGCTCGGCGCCGGGGAGTAGGTCGACCAGTAGAACGACTGCGGCTGCACCGGGACCTGCAGCGTCACCGGGCCGGCGTTCTTGAACTGCAGCGTCAGCTTGACGTAGCCGCCGGAGGCGAGCGGCGAGCTCAGGTTGGTGAGCACCGCCGACGGCTGCGGACCGGTCAGGTTGACGGGGGTCCCCGACGGGAGCGCGACCGTGCCGCCGTCGAGGGCCACGCTGGCCGCCCCGGCCGCGGTGGCGCCTTCGCAGCGTGTCGGCGGTCCCGCCGTCGTTGAACAGGGACATGAACAGGCTGGCGGACGAGCCCGCGGGCAGCGTCGAGCCGGACGGGGCGCCGAGCACGAAGACGTTGCTGATCCTGATCCCGTTGACGACCGTCTGCGCCCCGGCCGACGCGGCGTGGAACTCAAGCGTCGGGGCGCCGTTGCCGGCCTCGCATCCGGCGATGGCCGGCATCAGCAGGGCCAGCGCGCCCGCTCCGAGGAGCAGGCGGCCAGCGGCAGTCTTGCCGAAGCGTGCGCGGATCACGGCGAAAAGCCTCCTCGTTCAATGCCGACGAGAGGTATGAGCACTCTCGCTACGTCTGTAGTGGCCTGACAGTCCACTACAGGCCGTAGAAATCGTATCGGCTCGCTCCGGGCCGGGCGCGCCGGGGGTGAGCGAATACTCAGCCGACGGTGGGGCCCGCGGTCGGGTTGGCCCGGGCGCTCGGCGTGACCTCCGACTTGACGCCGGGCGAGCTCAGCTCGCCCCGCGTCAGGTGGAGCTTGAAGTCACCGGAGAGGTTCTTGCGGACCTCGGCGGTGGCGTCGCTGAACACGAGCAGCACGGTCAGGCCGGTCGGGTGGTAGGCGCCCGCGAGCACGCCGTCGGCGTCGTCCGCCGCCACCGCGTGACCGCCGCCGTACCTGGCGGCCTCGTCCATCAACTGCGCGCTGGGCGCGCCCGCGCCGACGAAGTACACCCGGGCGCCCGCGGCGTAGGCCTGAGCGCTCAGCCGGGTCAGCGACTGGCCGCACCCGCAGTCAGCGGGGACCAGGGCGATGGCGGAGCTGACCAGCGACCGCACCGGCGCGCTGGTCTTCCCGTCCAGCCGCACGCTGCCGGCCGGCAGCGCGGTCAGGCTGGCCGGGGCGGCCCTGCTCGCCCGCGGCGACGCCGACGGCGTGAGCGCGGTGTCCTGCTCGGCCGGGGTGATCGTCAGCACCGACAGCAGCGCGCCGCCGACCAGGGCGATCGCCAGGCAGAGCGCGATCAGCGGCACGATCGCGGTCGGGCCGCCGAGGCCCGGCCCGCCGAACGGGCGCAGCAGCCTGCGGCGGCGCTGCCGCCGACGCAGGGCGCGCATCTCCCTGCGGTAGGCGAGCACGTCGCGATCGAGCTCCCGGGCGTCATCCGGGATCACGATGTTCACCGGAGGAAGGCTGCCGTCATCCCGCTCCGGCTCGCTGGCGAAGCTCACAGGCACCTCTTCCGGCTGTGGCTGCGGCCACGGGCCCTATCACTTCAAGTATGAGCCAGACCCGGCCCTGCTGCCGCCTCGCGAGGCGATTCCCGTAGCCGAGCCGAATCCTCGGGTAGACTAGAGGCCTACCGTCAGCGGCGGCGCGCCAGACAACGATCTCGGCTCACGCGCCCGCGCGATGCTCACTGGTGGACGCGCAGAGCACGCTAGTACCCGTGCCGACCGTCGTAGATGCCCGTTGAGCTTTTTTGCGTACGCTCGAAATTGGTGTATTGACCTGCATATTCGCCAGCACGGGCATTTTATCGGTGGTCGAAGGCGTGGTAAGATAGCCTTCAGCGGAAGGGGTACTTGCCAGATGTCTTTTAAGGTCGGCGATACCGTCGTTTACCCTCACCATGGGGCTGCTCGCATCGAAGCCGTCGAAACTCGCACGATCAAGGGCGAGGAGAAGACCTATCTGGTCCTGAAGGTCGACAAGGGCGATCTGACCGTTCGGGTTCCCTCGGACAACGCGGAGCTCGTCGGCGTGCGGGACGTGGTAGGCGCAGAAGGGCTTGAGCGCGTGTTCGAGGTGCTTCGCGCGCCGCACACCGAGGAGCCCACGAACTGGTCGCGTCGGTACAAGGCCAACCTGGAGAAGCTAGCCTCCGGCGATGTGAACAAGGTTGCCGAGGTCGTCAGGGATCTGTGGCGCAGGGACAAGGAGCGCGGCCTTTCGGCCGGCGAGAAGCGGATGCTGGCTAAGGCGCGTCAGATCCTGGTAAGCGAGCTCGCCCTGGCTGAGAAGACCAACGAGGACAAGGCCGAGGCCCTCCTCGACGAAGTGCTCACGACGTAGCCCCGATAGGCTGCCGCGGTGGAACAGTTGCCGCGGGTCGGGCTTGGAGTGGACGTGCACCCGTTCGAGGATGGGCGCACGTTGCATCTGGCGGGGCTTGAATGGCCTGGCGAGACCGGGCTGTCCGGGCATTCTGACGGCGACGCCGCCGCCCACGCGGCCTGTGACGCGCTGCTTTCTGCGGCCGGGATCGGCGATCTCGGCGCGCATTTCGGCACGTCACGGCCCGAGTGGGCGGGTGCGTCCGGGGTTGCGCTGCTGACTGAGACCGCGCGCCTGGTCGCCGAGGCGGGGTTCGCCATCGGGAACGTCGCCGTCTACGTCATCGGTAACCGGCCGAAGATCGGCCCGCGCCGGGACGAGGCCATCGCCGTGCTCAGCGCGGCCCTGTCCGGCGCCTCGGTGTCCCTGTCGGCGACCACCACCGACGGCCTCGGCCTCACCGGCCGGGGCGAGGGAGTGGCCGCGATGGCCACCGCCCTCGTCCTGCCTGCATAGATCCCGGGGTTACTCTTCGTCGGAGTCGTCGGTCGGCGGGGTCGGGGTGACGCGCACCCGGTTCAGCCGCGGGACCGTCGCGAACGGGGCCGTCGCAAAGGGCGGCGCGTCGTCCTCAAGATCCTTCGATTGCCCCGGCTGATGCGGGGGCACCTCGATGTCAGGGTCAGAGGTGAGCACCGGATAGACCTGGCCGGCCAGCGCCGGGTCGACCTCGGCCTCCCAGTCCTCGTTGGCGAACTGCTCGGTCGCGGCGCTGCTCGCGTACCTGATTGCGTGCGCGGGGCCGGGGCAGGGCCGGGTCGGACGCAGACGCCTGCGCCGTCGGCGGGTCCGGCCCGCTGTCCGGCGCGTCGTCCGATGCCTTCCCTGGCACTTCGGCTGGCGTCTCGGCTGTCCCTGCTGCGTCTCGGCTGGCTCTGCTGCCGTCTCGGCTGGCGCCGTGCGGCCTCGGCCGCCATCGCCGTGTCGGCCGTGTCGGGCGTGTCGGCCGTCGTCGGCCGTCCCTCCGGCCTCTCGGCGCCATCTCGGCTGCGTCTCGGCCGACGCCTCTGCCGTCTCGGCTGGAGTCGCGGCGTCTCGGCCGTCGCTCGTCGCGGCTGACGTGTCCGCCGTCTCCGCCGTCGCTGGCGTCGGTTCCGGGGTCGATGCCGATGTCGGTTCCGACGTGACCGCGGCGGGCGGCGACTGCGGCTCGACGGCCTCGTTCTCCGCCGCCGGCGGGTGCGTCGGGCCGGGCGCGGCTGAGGCCCCGACGAACAGCACCGGCTGCTCGCGGGTGACGGCGGTGCCACGCTCTGCGGCAGCGTCACCAGCCACGTCGTCACGCACGTCGGCGGCCGGCTCTTCGGCGGGCACGGCGGGCAGCGCGATGGGGGGCGCGGGCGGACGGGGCGCCGTGCCCGCGGCCAGCGCCGGGACGGTGTCGATGGCGGAGAACATCATCGGGGCGGTGGGCTGCCCGGCCTGCCGGTCATCGGCCTGCTCGCGAGCCGGCCCATGGCCGAGGTCCGCCTCCGGGGGCTGCGGACGGGACTGGCGCAGCATCGTCAGAAAGAGGCTGAAGGCGAGCAGGACGGCCACCACCGGGGCCGCGGCGACCACGCCCTCGGTCGGCCGCTGCCGCAGCCCGTAGCTCATGGCGTGCAGCACGTCGGTGACCCCGATCGCGGCCGAGGACGACGAGGGCCACCAGCCACGCCCAGCACCGCGCCCACCAGCGCGCGTCCCTGAGCATGACCGCGGCGACGCAGGCGATCACCAGCAGGGCGTCGAACAGGCCCGGGTAGAAGCGCGCGAGCTGCCCGGACACGCCGCCCTGGCGCGCGATCGCGTGGATCCCGGGATAGGAGAAGACGAACATGCCCGCCGCCACGGCGAGGACCACGATCGCGACCACGACGTTGGCCAGGCGATGAAGCCAGGTGCGGCCGGTCGCGGTCTGCGGTTGAGGGGGATCGGCCCGCAGGCCGGGGGAAGAAGCTGAATCGGGGTGTCGTTCCATCTGCCTGACTACCTGGTGATCTCTGCGTCTGACTGCGATGAGGGCTGGTGTGCGTAAAACTTCCTGAATACGCGCTGCCCACGGTAGCGGCGTTGATCCTGGATTGGAACGATTTCAAGGCTTAGCGAACTGTGTCGCTCCATGAGCGGTCCGAGGTCGGATCCCGTAGCGTAGGCCGGGTGACGCTCCGCCTCCATGACACCGAAGCTAGGAAAGTTCGCGATTTCCAGCCGCTCACGGCGGGGCGAGCGACGGTGTACGTGTGCGGCGCGACGGTTCAGGGGGCGCCGCACCTGGGGCATCTCCGCTCGGCGATCTGCTTCGACCTCCTGGTGCGCTGGCTGGAGGCCTCCGGCTACACGGTGACCTACTGCCGGAACGTCACCGACGTGGATGACAAGATCCTGCGCGCCGCCGCGGCCGAGGGGATTGCCTGGTGGGCGCTGGCCGAGCGGAACGCGCGCGCCTTTGCCGACGCCTACCAGCTGCTCGGCTGCCGCCTGCCGGCGGTGGAGCCCCGCGCCGCGGGTCACATCCCCGACATGATCGCGCTGATTGAGCGGCTGTTCGCGACCGGCCATGCCTATCAGGCCGGCGGCGACGTGTACTTCGACGTGCGCACCGCGGCCGGATACGGCTCGCTGTCCGGACAGCGGCTGGCCGAGATGCGCCCGGCCGGGGACGCCGACCCCGACGACGCGGCGGCGGCGCGGAAGCGGGATCCTCGTGATTTCGCCTTGTGGAAGGGCGTGAAGCCGGGCGAGCCGTGCTGGCCGACGCCGTGGGGTCCCGGCCGGCCGGGCTGGCACCTCGAGTGCTCGGCCATGGCGACCGGCTACCTGGGGGCCGCCTTCGACATTCACGGCGGCGGCGTCGACCTCGTCTTCCCGCACCACGAGAACGAGCGCGCCCAGTCGACGGCGGCGGGCGACCCGTTCGCCCGCTACTGGCTGCACAACGGCCTGGTCGCGCTGGGCGGGGAGAAGATGAGCAAGTCGGCCGGGCACGCGCTGGCGGCGGCCGAGGCGCTCACCCAGGTCCGGCCCCAGGAGCTGCGGTACTACCTGGGCCAGGCGCACTACCGGTCGACGCTCGAGTACTCGCGCGACGCGCTCGACGAGGCGGTCGCGGCTTACCAGCGGATCGAGCGGTTCATCGCGCGCGCGCAGCACGCGGTTGTCTCCAGGGACGGCCACGCGCCGCATCTGCTTGACATGCCAGGCAGCACGCACTCGTCGGCGCTGCCGATCTCCTTTGCCGCCGCGATGGACGACGACCTTGGCGTCCCGGCCGCGCTGGCCGCCGTGCACGCCACAGTGCACGACGGCAACTACGCTCTAAGCACGGGGAACATCGAGAGCATCCGGACTAGCCTGGCCAAGACAAGGGCCATGCTCAGCGTTCTCGGCCTCGACCCGCTCGATCCCGCCTGGCGAACCAGCGACCCGGATGACCGACTCCACTCGGTCGTCGACGCGCTGGTCGCGCTGGTGCTGCGACAGCGGGAAACGGCGCGGGCGCGGGGCGACTATGCTTCGGCGGACTCCATCAGGGACACTTTGGAGGACACCGGGGTGGCGGTCGATGACACCCTTGCGGGCCCGCGATGGGAACTTAAGCGATGAACTGGCGGAGCAGGCGATGAGCGGGCAGAAAAAGGGCGGCAGCGACGGCCGGTCGGCTGGCGGCGGCGGATACACCAAGCGCGGCAAGCCCCGCCCGGGCACCGGCGGGTACCGCAAGGACAGGCTCGAGGGCAAGGGCCCGACGCCGCCTGCCTCCGCCCGCCCGGGTCACCCCGCGCAGCGCGCGGCCGCCGCGGCGGCCCGGGCCGAGCGGAACGGGCGGCCAGCCGGACGGGGCAATGAACGCGGGGGAGTCGGCCGGGACCGTTCGGAATACTCGAAAGAGAACCCGGCCGCACGCGGCAGCGGCGAAGGACCGGAAATGGTCGCCGGCCGGAACTCGGTTGTCGAGTCGCTGCGGGCCGGGATCCCGGCGCTGGCCCTCTACGTCACCGGCCGGGCGCACGAGGACGAGCGGGTGGCGGAGTCCGTGCAGCTGGCGTCCCAGGCGGGCATCGCCGTGCTCGAATCGAGCGTCGTCGAGCTCGACCGGCTGACCGGCGGCGCGATCCACCAGGGGGTGGCGCTGCGGGTGCGGCCGTACGAGTACGCGCACCCGGAGGATCTCGCGTCGGACGGGCCCGGCGGGTCCCTCCCGCTCATCGTCGCGCTTGACGGCGTGACCGACCCCCGCAACCTCGGGGCCGTGATCCGGTCGGCCGCCGCCTTCGGCGCGACCGGGGTCGTGGTGCCGTCGCGCCGCAGCGCGGGCGTGACCGCGGGAGCGTGGAAGGCCTCGGCCGGCGCGCTGGCGCGGCTGCCGGTGGCTCAGGCGGTGAACCTGACCCGGGCGATCGAGGGGTACAAGTCACTCGGGTTCTTCGTCGCCGGGCTCGACGCGGAGGGCACGGACGACGTCCGCGACATATCGATCGCGGACGGGCCGATGGTGCTGGTCGTCGGGTCGGAGGGACGCGGGCTCTCGCGGGTGGTGGCAGGCGCCTGCGACCTGCTGGTCCGGATCCCGATGGCCTCAGGCAACGAGTCGCTGAACGCGGGCATCGCCGCCTCGATCGCGCTGTACGAGATCGCCGGCGTACGCGCCCGACGCGGCTGACGCGTTCTGCGGCACTTGGCACATAATCCTCACTGTCACCACGCACAACATGCTCGACGCATATTGGGGTCGTCGTGGGTATTTCGGGTCGCGGGGGGGCTGTTGCCGAATCGGTTGAGTGGCCGGGGGTGCGGCGGGTCTTGGTTGGGTGGCGGGTTGGCTGGGGTCGCGGGCGGCCGGGGCTGGGGTGGCGGCTGGCTCTGTTGGGGGTTGGGCAGCGGGTCTGCCCGCGTGGGCGACCCGGTAGCGGGTGTCAGGAGGGGAGGGCGGCGAGGGCGGCGGTGGTGAGGTGGCCGCTGGTGATGGCCTTGCGGAGGTTGCGGACGGCGGTGGCGAAGGTCCACTCGCCGGATGCGCGGGGCATGCCGCGGACGGTCAGGCGGCGGATGCCCTGGTTGTGCTTGAGGTCGCCGTGGAAGGTCTCGCCGATGTGGCCGCGCCTGCGGTAGGCGGCGATGCCGTCTTCGGTGGCGAGGCGGGCGGCCATCGCGGCGGCGGGCGCCTGGTCCCCGGCCGTGACGGCCGGGCCGGGGCCGGCGGCGGCGGCCTTCTCCAGGTTCCGGCGCTTGCCGGTGGCGATCAGCCGGTCCGGGCCGGGGCAGGTCAGGTTGGCGTGCGACAGGTAGCCGGCGTCGGCCAGGGCCAGGCCGATCCGGCCGGTCCCGGGGGCGCCGGCCGCGGCCATCATCGCGGCGGCGGCCGCGGCCTGGCTGATCATCGGCTCGTACCACTGCACGTCGCCGGGGGCGTTGGTGAGGCGGGTCGCGATGACCAGGTCGTCCTCGCTGGTGACGTTCTGCGGGTTGCAGCCCTGCAGGAACCCGCCGCCGCGGACCGGCATGAGCCGCGAGTCCGGGTCGGTCACGTTCCGCTGGGATCGCTCCCGCCGCTTCTTCTTCCTGCTCCCGCCCCCGGCGGCCCGCGCGCGGGCGGCGTCGCGGGCCCTGGCCCGCTCGAGCGCCTCGCGGGCCTCGCGGACCCGGCAGTACTGCTCGGCCGGGACCGGCGGCGTCCCGCCGTGGTGCCGGCCGGCGGCCTCCCGGGCGGCGACCCTCGCCTGGTAGGCGGCGGTCTCCCGGGCGACCTTCTCCTCGGCCAGGGCGACCTCGGCGCCCGCCGGCGGGCGGCCGCCCTTCGGCGCCCCGGCCCGGGCCCGCTCCAGGCTCTCGTCCGCGGCGGCCCGCTCCGCGGCCTCCCGCGCCTCCCGCTCGGCCTCCAGCGACGCCAGCGCGGCGGCGACCCGCTCGGCGCGGGTGCGCGGGTCTCCGGGGTCGTCGTCGCCGCGCCTCCCCTCCCCGAACAGGGCGTCCTCCCGCCCGTCGGCGTCGGCGTGCGCCGCGGCCATCTCCGCCGCGAGCTTCCGCAGCCCGTCCTCGGTCCGGTTCGCGTCCTTCGACGCGTCCGCGGCGATCTTCGTCCCGTCGAGCGCGACCACCCCGACCCGGCCCATCCCCAGCCGCGCGCACAAGACCAGGACCTGCGCGAACAGCGGCGCGGCGGTCTCGGCGAACTGCTGCCGGAACCGCGCCGCGGTCACGTGGTCGGGCGCCCGCCCCGGGCAGATGACCATGAACGCCAGGTCCTGCTGGCACAGCCGCTCGATCCGCCGCGACGACGTGACCCCGTTCGCGTACGCCCAGACCAGCAGCGTGAGCAGCATGTCCGGGTCGAAGCCCGCCGCCCCCGCCCCGCCCGTCCGGCGCCGCGCGTGGAACGCCGAGGTGTCCATCCGCCGGACCGCCTCGATCACCAGCCACACCGCGTGGCCCTCCGGCAGCCAGTCCCGCATGTCCGGCGGCAGCAGGAACGCCTGATCACGATCGACCGGAAGATAATCCTTCGCCATAACCAGATTCTATCGAACACCCTGCCGGCAAACCCGGAAACGCGTCATCCCAGGTCAGCCAATTCTGCAACAGCCCCCGGGGTGCCCCCGCCTGCACACGCTGACGTCTGTTGGCGGAAAACGCGGCCCCAAGAGGAACACGATCATGGCTTCATTGCTAATTCCCTGCGCTGATTTGCTCTCGTGGTGAACGGAAATCACGCCCGGCTACGAACCAGGAGACCGGTGGTCGGACTCCGGGCCGAAGCGCGCGGGGCATGAGTCAGCTCAATCTGAGCTGCATCTGAGGTGCGCTGCCGAAGGCGGTCTGGGCGATGCCAATGGCGATGAACCCGGCCGCCCGGTAGAAACCGAGCGCGTCGGGGCTGGCCGTGACCTCCAGGGTGTCTGCGCCCCGTGACCGGAGGACGTCGCTGATGCAGTTCACGAGGGCGGTGGCGATGCCGCGCCGCATCCACTCCGGATCGACGAACAGGTTCTCCAGTTCTGTGCTGCCGTTATCGGTCTCGGCCCAGGTGGCGAAGCCGACCGGCGAGCCGTTTTCCTCTGCCACGTGAGTGCGGCCCTCGGTCAGACCGTCGGGCTCGAGCACCAGGTGCTCGGGATGGGCCAGCAGTCGGTCGCGGTCGCCGAGGTTGGACAGCGACGCACGGCGGTAGATATCGGCCAGCGCGACGAGGTCGGCCGGCCTGCCCAATCGGATCATCGAATCGCGCCTTTCATTACGAATCCGCGGTGAGCGTCTCCGGTGCGCGCATGCGCCAGGCGTCAGTTATGAGTTCCGTCAACCGGTCGTTATCGACTGCTGCCAGCCGAAGCAGGACGAGCGGCCAGTGGTTGTACTCCGGGGCGGTGAAGAACACGTCCGGCTCACCGAGCAGGAGGGCCTGCTTTTCCGCTTCGTCGCCGACGTAGAGCACCGCGATGTCGGTCCGAATGCGTCGGGGCTGCCCCTGCCTGCGCTCCGGATAGGACCAGACGAACCCGCTTCCGGCTACCCGGAAATCGAACCCGTCGCTGTCTATCTCCTCAACCTGGGGCAGGGCAAGCGCCAGTCGCCGCACGTCGTCGGCGTTAGCCATCGCGATCCCTCCGGTTAGATCACGCGCGCGGCGATGACGCGGGCGCAGTCAAGCGACTCGGTATGGCTGGTGTCGATCTCGATATCGTAGACGACGCCCTGGTGGACGGTCTCGGCCTGCAGGGCGGCCATCCCGGCCGCCCGGTCGCCGCGGGCGATCTCCCGGCCAGTCGCGATCTCGGGGGCGCAGCGCACCCCGACCCACAGCACCGCCAGGCCCTCGAGGGCGCCCCGGACGCGCTGCTGGGAGGCGCCGCCGCTGAGAAATACGTCATCGAAGATGATCCGCGCCCCGGCGCGGGCCATCGCGGCGACGCCGGCCATCCACGCGGCCTCGAGCTCGCGGAAGCCGCCGCCGACGAGGACCTCGCCGTGCTGCCCGACGACGATGCCGGAGCCCGAGTCCGTGAGCGAACGCGGCAGGGCGTCGACCAGGTCGTCGACGCTGAGGCTGATCCACGGCTGCGCCAGGATCGCCTGCAGGCAGCGGGCGATTCCGGTCTTGCCGGAGCTTGAGCCGCCGTTCAGCACGATGATCTGAACCGACATGCGGCCATCATCCCAGTACGGGGCAGAGGCGAGTCACCCGCATGCGCCGCGTCTGGCGGATTGCTCCCCGGCGGTCGCGGCGCGATGAGTACGCTACGGTTACTAGCAAACAGTCGACTAGTGTCGATTATTAGATAGAGGCCCACTTTCATGGTCAAGGACGTCTACCTTCTGGCGATGCACGACCCCTACGACGAACAGGGCGCCCCCGTCCCGGTCAACGGGGTCATCGTGCACGCCCGTACGCTGCTGCACCGGGACCTGCCGCAGCCCGACGCCGGGCGGATCTACCGGTGCCTGACCGAGTTCCCTGGCCGTACCCCCAGCTGCCTGGTCCCGCTGTCGACGCTCAACTACGAGCTTGACGACGGCCGCCTGTGGCCGCAGGTCGCTGATGACTGGAGGGCCGTCATCCGGGCGCTCGTCGCCCTCACCAGGACGCCCGGACAGTGCGAGTCGAGGCCGCTCGCCTTCCCCGAGATCGAGGCGGCGCTGCTGGCCACCGGGCCGTTCGCCCCGGTCCCGCCCGGCCTCGGCATCCCCGAGCGGGGCGAGCTGCTGGAGATGCTGGCCGAGGACCTGCCCCGACGCCCGCTGTGGCCGGGCGACAACCTCGCCGCGCCGCCCGAGGACCCGGCCGTGATGCCGTACCAGCCGCATGGCACGTAGCTCAATCGTGAATGACGCGGTGGCCGTAAGCGGCGCTGAACGGCTCGAGGTCCGGCTCGCCGAACGCGGCGCGCATCGCCTGGAAGGCGGTGACCTTCTCCGCGCCGAACCGGCGGACCCTGGCGGCGTACGCCGGGGCGGTAAGGAGAATGGGAGGCGTTTTCTTGGAGTGGAATTTGTCCGCGTACATGACCAGGCGCTCCTCGCCGGTCTCGGCCAGGTAATCGGCTGGCGGGAGCGGGAGCCGCTGGGCGATGACGTCATCGCAGGTGAGCCCGACCCCGGTGTGGTGCGATGCGAACCGGCAGATCACCTCGGGGAGTCCCTCCTCCCGGAGGAGCTCGTATCCGAGGATCCCGTGCCGGATGTAGTTCGCGCGGTCGAGGTTTCCGGCCTTGTCGTACAGCCGGTACACGCCGACGTCATGGACCAGGGCGCCGGCCCGCGTCAGTTCGATGTCGATGTGGATGGCCTGGTCCGCGCCCAGCCGGGAATGGAGTTGCTCGGCGATCCCGCACACGATCAGGCAGTGCGTGTGCACCAGGTCGAGCGCCTTTGCCGTCGGCGCGTGCTTCTCGTGCAGGCCGAGGATCTCGTCATCGGTCGGGATCCACATGTACCGCAGCGTAGCGGCCGAGCAGGCCCCGCCGTCCGGGTCGCCGTCCGGTCGACCTGGACTGGTCTCCAGCTACCTCGACCCGGTATTCAGCAATGGTGAATGAGATGTGAGACGGCCAGGAGAGGTGTTCCCGCTGGTTAGAGGGTGCTGGCGAGGGGCGCGGAGGGCACGGTCCGTTCGGGATGATGGATTTGCGGGTTTGACTTGGCTTTTATCGGGGCGACGCTGGGCCGGTGGAGTTGCGGACGACTAGTTCGGTCGCAAGTTCGATGTGCAGTGCGTCGAGCCGCTGGCGCTCCATGAGCCGGATCAGGAGGCTGACCGCGAGGCGGCCCATCTCCTGCAGCGGCTGACGGACGGTGGTGAGCAGGGGGCGGGTGGCCTGGGCGAGGTCGATGTCGTCGAAGCCGACGACGGAGAGGTCCTCGGGTACGCGCAGTCCGCGCTGTGCGGCCGCCGCCAGCGCGCCGACCGCGACCTTGTCGTTGAACCCGATGAGCGCGGTGGGACGCTGCGCCAAGTCGAGCAGTTGGCCGGCCGCGTGGTAGCCGAACTGCGTGGTCGGCTCGCCGCTGCGGACCAGCGCGGGATCGGGTAGCACCCCGACGTTCGCCAGCGCCGCCGCGTGCCCGGCCAGGCGCGCGTCGCTCGCCAGCCAGTTGTGCGGCCCCGCCATCACCCCGATGCGCCGGTGCCCGAGGTCGACCAGGTGTCGGCTGATGCTGCGGGCGCCGGCGAAGTGGGCGGCCGACACGGCGGCGATGTCGCGCGGCATCGGGGCGCGCGGGTCCACCACCACGAAGGGGAACCCGCAGGCCCGCAGCTCCACCAGCTGCTCGCTGGGCTCAGGCGGCAGCACGATGATCGCGCCGCCGATGCCGGGCCGTGACGCGAGCGCGGGCAGGACCTCCGCCCGCTGCGCCGCCTCTCCCGCGTTGAGCAGCACCGGCCTGCCGTGCAGCTCAAGCGTCTCGGCGATGGACGAGACGATCAGGCCGAAGTAGTCGGTCAGCAGGTAGGGGCAGCGCAGGTAGACGGCGCCCTGCGTCGCGCGGTCCTGGACCGTCCGCGGGCCGGCCGTCTGCCCGCTGAGCCGTTCGGCGGCCCGCTGGACGAGCTCGCGCGTGTCCGGGGCGACGTTGGCCTGGTTGTTGAGGACGCGCGAGACGGTGGCGATGGACACGCCCGTCTCTGCAGCGAGGTCCCGGACCGTGACGCGCTGGCCGCGCGGTCTGCTCATTCCGTTACACGGTTTTGTTCCATGATGGGCAGCATAGCGCTCCCGCCCGAGGGTCGACATTCCGCGCGACTTCTTATTGACAGGCCTATTCCGGAATGCTTGCATCGGGGTATCGCAGGCGTTTCAAATCGTTACATTCTGTTTCATGGGGGGCTGGATTCGAGGGAGGACCATGTCCCGCATCAAACGCATGACCGCATCGCTGGGCGCGGTGGCGCTCATCACGGCCGGGCTCGCCGCGGTGAGCTCCGGCGGCGCGCACGCCGCGTCCGGGCCGGCCGTTTCGGTCACCGAGACCACCACCAACCAGAGCCAGCTGCTCGCGCCGCAGGCCGGGGCGTCGTTCGCGCCCGGGTCGAGCTCGCAGAGCCAGGTCATCACCGTCAGCCCTTCGACCACCTACCAGACCATGACCGGCTTCGGCGCTTCGTTCACCGACTCCTCGGCCTGGCTGGTGTACAACTCGCCGCTGCGCAACCAGATCATGACCAAGCTGTTCGACCCGAACCAGGGGATCGGCCTGGACTTCCTGCGGCAGCCGATCGGCGCGTCGGACTTCTCGCAGTCGCTGTTCAGCTACGACGACATGCCCGCCGGGCAGACCGACCCGACGCTGGCCGACTTCTCCATCGCCCACGATCAGGCCTACATCATCCCGATACTGCAGCAGGCGCTGAGCATCAACCCGAGCACCACGATCATGGCCACGCCGTGGAGCCCGCCCGGCTGGATGAAGACCAGCGGCTCGATGATCGGCGGCACCCTCAACACCGCCGACTACCAGGTCTTCGCCAACTACCTGGTCAAGTTCATCCAGGCCTACGACGCGGCCGGGGTGCCCGTCTCGCTGATCACGGCGCAGAACGAGCCGGAGTACTCGCCGTCGAACTACCCGGGGTCGACGTTCACCTCCACTCAGGAGGCG
Source organism: uncultured Actinomycetota bacterium (assembly GCA_963838825.1). Taxonomy (GTDB): domain Bacteria; phylum Actinomycetota; class Actinomycetes; order Streptosporangiales; family Streptosporangiaceae; genus Trebonia. The sequence continues at coordinate 659,649 of CAWISQ010000006.1, read as the reverse complement.
AACTTCATCGCGAACAACCTCGGGCCGGCCATCAAGGCGGCCGGGCTGAAGACCGGGATCCTGGGCTACGACCACAACTGGAACGACCCGAGCTTCCCCGAGACCATCCTCGGCGACTCGTCGGCTGCGCAGTACGTGACCGGCACCGCCTGGCACTGTTACTCCGGGGACCCGAGCGCCCAGTCCACGGTCGAGGCGCAGTACCCGTCGTACGGGACCTACGAGACCGAGTGCTCCGGCTCGCAGTCGTCCCCGGTGTCGAACACCTTCGCCGACACGCTCGACTGGGAGCTTGAGAACCTGGTCGTCGACGGGATCCGCAACTACAGCAAGTCGGTCGTGACCTGGAACATGGCGCTGAACCCGAGCGGCGGGCCGAGCATGAACTGCACCACCTGCACCGCGCTGGTCACGGTCAACAACTCCGCCGACACCGCGACCTACAACGCCGAGTACTACAGCCTCGGGCAGGTCAGCAAGTTCGTGAAGCCGGGCGCGGTGCGGATCGGCTCCAACACCTTCGGCTCGGGCAACGTCGAGGACGTCGCCTTCCAGAACCCCGACGGCTCCGACGCGCTGGTGGTGCTGAACTCGAACACCTCGAGCGCGAACACCTTCGGGGTGGACGAGAACGGCCAGTACTTCAACTACACCCTGCCCGCCGGGGCGGTCGCCACCTTCACCTGGACCCCCGGCTCCACCAGCACCGGCGGCGGGGGGATCAGCTCGAGCAGCTGGTACCAGGTCGTCAACACCAACAGCGGCGACTGCGTGGACGACACCGGCGGCAGCACCGCCAACGGCACCGCCGTGCAGCAGTGGGCGTGCGGCAGCGGCAACGCCAACCAGGAGTGGCAGTTCCAGCCCACCAGCGGCGGCTACTACCAGGTCGCCGCCCGCAACAACACCAGCGAGGTGTGGGACGTCACCGGCGGGACGTCCGCCACCGGGAACGGCACCGCTGATCCAGCTGTGGAGCGCTGCCGGCGGCACCAACCAGCAGTGGCTGCCCACGCTGCAATCAAACGGCACCTACACCTTCACCGCCCGCAACAGCGGCAACGAATGCCTGGACGTCACCAACCGCTCGACATCCAACGGCACGCAGCTCCAGCAGTGGGCGTGCACTGCTGGCGACACTGCGCAGACATTCACGCTCGTTCCCGTGTCCTGACCCTGCTCAGCTGTGTGGCCGGCCCGGAGCTTCCTGCTCCGAGTCGGCTGCTCAGGCAGCACCATCACCGTCCGCCACAGCCGGCAGCACCGAATCGGAGGCTCGATCACATGCGGAACACAACCAGTATTTTCAGGCCGCCGCGGATGCGGTGGACGGCGCGGCCGGCCAGTCTGCTCGCGGCTGGCGCCCTCGCCGCTGGTGTCCTCGTGGCTGCGGCCGGGGCGGGAGGGCTCAACCCGGCTGCCGCCGACGTGGCCCCGGCGCCGGGGGCGACCTCGGCCCACGTCTGGATCACAACCGCGAACGGTGCCGACAAGCTCAGCGATCTCGGCACGGTCGACTTCTCCACCGCCCCGAGCGCCGCCCCGACGGTGGTCGTGGATCCGACCCTGACCTACCAGACCATGCAGGGATTCGGCGGCGCCATCACCGATTCCTCGGCGACCGTCCTCTACACGCTGCCCGCCGCCCAGCGCGCGCAGGTGATGGCGTCCCTGTTCAGCCCCAGGACCGGCGACGGCCTGGACTACCTGCGCCAGCCGATCGGCGGCTCGGACATGGTCGCCACGGCGCCGTACACCTACGACGACCTGGCCGCCGGGCAGACCGACTACGGCCTGCGGCACTTCAGCGTCGCCCACGACCAGGCGCAGATCCTGCCGCTGCTGCGCGAGGCCAAGGCCCTCAATCCCCGGCTGCAGATCATCGCGTCGCCCTGGAGCCCGCCCGCGTGGATGAAGACCTCCGGCAGCCTGATCGGCGGCCGGCTCATCGCCACCCCGCAGATGTACCAGGCCTACGCCCGGTACCTGCTGAAGTTCATCGAGGCGTACCGGGCCAACGGAGTCGACGTCAACGCGATCACCGTGCAGAACGAGCCGCAGAACCGCGCTCCCGGCAACTACCCGGGCACGGACATGCCGTCCTGGCAGGAAGCGGCGGTGATCGAGGACCTCGGGCCGATGCTGCGGGCCGCGCGCCTGCCAACCGAGATCTTCGCCTATGACCACAACTGGTCGGAGCACCCCAACGACATCGCCTCCACCCCGCCCGACGAGGTCGGCGACATCAACGCCTATCCGCAGAACGTCCTGGCCACCCCGGCGGCCCGATGGATCTCCGGCGTCGCGTTCCACTGCTACTACGGCGATCCCAGCGCGATGACGGCGTTCCGCAACGAGTACCCGAGGCTGCAGATCTTCATGGACGAGTGCTCGGGCAGCCAGTCCGCCGATCCGGCCGACACCTTCTCCGACACCCTCAAATGGCACGCCAGGAACCTCGAGATCGGCTCCACCCGTAACTGGTCAAGCACCGTGATCAACTGGAACCTGGCCCTCGATCCCACCGGCGGCCCGCACGTCGGGGGATGCGGCACCTGCACCGGCATCGTCACCATCGGCCCGGGAGACACCGTGACCCCTAACGCCGAGTACTACGCGCTCGGGCAGCTGTCCCGGTTCGTCCAGCCGGGCGCCGTGCGCATCGCCAGCACCTCTTTCGGCACCACCGGATGGAACGGCGAGGTCATGGACGTCGCGTTCCGGAACCCAGATGGGTCGACCGTGCTGGTGGCCCACAACGAGAACGACAACGCGCAGGCGTTCGCCGTCCAGGAAGGGGATCAGCGGTTCACCTACACGCTGCCCGGTGACTCGCTGGCCACCTTCGTCTGGAACGGGGACCTGGCCGGGCGCCATCCGCTCCGGCAGGTCGCCCCGACCGGCTGGACCGCTACCGCGGACCCCAGCGGGCCGACCAACTCCTGCTGCACGGGCGACGTCGCCGCCAACGCCGTCGACGGCGACGCCAGCACCCGGTACTCGACCGGCGAGGGGCAGGCCCCCGGCCAGTACCTCCAGGTCGACTTCGGCCGGGCCATCCCGGCCCGCCAGATCGTCTTCGACACCGGCGCCTCCACCGGCGACTACCCGCGCGGCTACACCGTGCAGACCAGCGCCAACGGGACGGACTGGAATACCGTCGCGGCCAGCGGACAGGGAACCGGGCAGTTCACCACCGTCGACCTGCCGGGTAATCCGATCCAGTACGTTCGCTTGACCCTCACTACGGCGGACCCGAACGACTGGTGGAGCGTGGCCGACGTCCGGGCGTACGTTGCGGGGGGACGGGGATCTGGTGGCTGACATCTAGTAACGCGCGGATGCAGCGCACTGGCGACACCCGGCATGCCCCCTTTTCCCGGGCATGCCGGGTCGCCTTCTGGGCCGGTCTACCGCCGAGAGGCTCGGTCCGCACGCCTTCAAGGCGATTGCAACTTGTTAGCCGAGACACTGCCGAACCGGTAGCCTGGCAGGGGTTCCGCGTCGGAGGCGACGCGGACGAGCCGGCCGGTGTAGCTCAGCTTGGCAGAGCATCCGCCTTGTAAGCGGACGGTCAGCGGTTCGAATCCGCTCACCGGCTCCACGGACCACAGCTGGGGAAGCCCTTCTGACCTGCGCAGACGCAGTAATGGAAGGTCTTCTCAATGATACAAAAAGGACATTCTGCAGCGCCGCCGTATGACGGCAAAAGGTCCATTCCGGGCGTGGTTCCGGCCCGGGATGAGGGGGATGAGCGTAAAACTTTCGCTGGCAGGCGGCGGCGCTCGTCGCATCCGAAGCAGCTGGACGCGGGGCCGTTCGAGGCCGAGGTGGGCTCGTTTTGGCTGCACCTGGCGGCCGAGGGCAAGGCCGGGCGGACCCTGGACGCCTATACCAAGGCGGTGCGCTGGTTCGCGGCGGCGCACCTGGTCCAGCAGACGGATAAGACCAGGTGGGAGCAGGTAGGCCGGCAGGATCTGCAGCGGTGGACGGTGCGGCTGCTGGGCGAGTACAGCGCCGCGTACGCGAGCAACCAGTTCCGCGCGGTCCGCTTGTTTCTGCGGTGGCTGGCCGTCGAGGAGGACCGTCCCGACCCGGTGTCGGGGCTGCGGGCGCCGAAGCCGGCCCCGGGGCCGGTGCCCGTGTTCAGCAGCGGAGAACTTTCGGCCCTGCGGCAGTCGTGCCAGGGCAGGAGTTTCCAGGCGCGCCGGGACGCCGCGATCATCGAGGTGCTGCTGGCGGCCGGCATCCGCCTGTCGGAGCTGCGGGCATCCGCTACGATCCCGGCTACCCGGCCCGGAGCGACCTGAGGCTCCTGGACCGGGAGATCAGGGTCCGGGGTAGGCGGGCCGGGAACGGATCGTGCGGATCGGCTTCGAGGCCGCCCGCAGCCTCGACCGGTACCTGCGGGCCCGCGCCCGTCACCCGCAGGCCGCCCGGCCGCAGCTATGGCTGGGAGCCGGCGGCCGGGGACCCCTGACCCCGAACGGCATCTACCAGGCCGTGGCCCGCGCGGGGAGAGAGCCGGCGTGGCGGTCTACCCGCACCGGTTCCGGCACCACTTCAGCCACACCTGGCTCGACCGCGGCGGCGCCGAGGGCGACCTGATGGAACTGAACGGCTGGGTCTCCCCGCAGATGCTCACACGCTACGGAGCCAGCGCCCGGGGTGCCCGCGCCCGCCGCGGCTACGACCGCGTCATGACCGACATCCCGTGACCCCGGCGGCGCGCCGTCGGCACGCACAGGAGACAGTCCGTGCGGGATAGTGCCATGACACTAAGCCCGGCGTGCGTGCTGGAGGCGGATGCTTGCCATGGTGGCTCCAATGACGCGGACAACCGAGCCCGACGTCACGAATAGTGGCCGCCGGGCCGAGATACGGCGCGCGTAGCCGCCGATCGGCGCGCTTCAGCGGCTGAGCCGCGCGGCGGTAGGTGGCGCGCAGAAGTGGCTGCTCTGTCCGCCGTTGAAGGCAGCGGGGGACGGCTTTGCCTACGTCTGGTTACGCGGCCTTCGTGTGTGGCTGCGGGCGTATACGGCGGGGGTGGTGGCTGTGTGCTTTTTGAAGTGGCGGGTGAGGTGTGCCTGGTCGTAGAAGCCGGCGGCGGTGGCGGCGTAGGCGGGTGCGGCGCCCTGGAGCAGGAGGCGGCGGGCGGCGTCGATGCGCCGGCCGGTTACGTAGGCGTGGGGGCTCAGGCCGTATTGGCGGGTGAAGCTGCGTACCAGGTGCGGGATGGTGCGGTCCAAGGTGGCGGCGGCCTGGGCCAGGCTGGTCTGGCTGGTGATGTGCTCGTCGAGTAGCTGCCGGAGCTGCCCGGCGATGCCGGGCTCCGGTGCGGGGGCCGGGTGCGGTGCCCGGGTCAGGTGGCCGGTGATCCGCTCGGCGATCAGTGCGAGCCTGGCCCCGGCATCCAGGTCCTCGGCGTTGTGGAGCAGGCAGTCGTGCAGCTGCGACAGCGCGGCCCGCAGCGGGGGGTCGCTGATGGCGGTGTGGTCAACGGCGGCGCCGGTCAGGCGGGCGGGGAGGAACGCCGGGTCCAGGTACAGCTCGCGCTTGCGGAATCCGCTGGCGCCGGGGGCTGGGCGGCCGTCGTGTGCCACCCCGGGCGGCAGGATGGTCACGGTCTGGCCCGTTGCTCCGCGGCGGCGGCGGTCCAGGTCGTAGCGGATCGCGCCCTCGTCCACGATGAGGACCGCCCAGGTTTCGTGGCAGTGCGGCGGATAGGCGTAATCGACGAGGCTGGCATGGAACACCTCGCGGATCCCCGGCACCTGCGGTGCCCACGCCTCGACATGGCACCGGCCCGGCAGTTCCGCGTCCACGTCAAGATCGTACAAGACCGAGATCTCCGCACAGCCGATGCTGAACGCATGACAGCAACGCCCATCAGCCTGAGCCAGGCGCTGGCCGCTTTCGATGACATTTACAGCCCGCGCATTGTCGGCCGGGTTAATGATTACGACGTTAAGGTCGCGCACACCGAGGGTGAGCACGTCTGGCACGTCCACGAGCACACCGATGAGTTCTTCCTGGTGATCGACGGCCGGTTCGCCATCACGCTGCGCGGGCCCGGCGGCCAGGAACGCACCGCCGAGCTGAGCGCCGGGGACATCTTCGTGGTCCCCAAGGGCACCGAGCACAAGCCGTCATCGCCGGGCGGCGCCATCTTGATGTTCGAGCCGTCCGGAACGCTGACCACCGGCGACCGGCACGAGGGCGACATCCCCGCGTACGTCGACACCACCACCGGCCGGGACATCAGCGAATGATCCCGCACGGCGGAAAGGCTCAGCCATGACGGGTCACGAGACCGTGCCGCCCTTGGTCGCGGCCGCCGCCAGCCGCGCCCGCCAGGCGGGCTTCCCGATGTCCTGCGACCCGGCCGTAGGGCGGCTCCTCGCAGTCTTGGCCGCGCACCTGCCCGGCCGGGCGAAGGTAGCCGAACTCGGCACCGGCGCCGGCGTGGGCACCGCCTGGATCACCTCAGGCCTGCTGCCGAGAAGCGACGTCACGATCACGACCATCGAGAACGACCGCCAGACGGCAGCGATCGCTGCGCGCGGCGACTGGCCTTCCTTCGTCAGCCTGCGCTACGGCGAAGCGCTCGGCGTGCTCGCCGAAGGCGGCACTTATGACCTGATCTTCGCGGACGCGCCCGATGGCAAATGGAACGGACTCGACCAGACGATCGCCGCGCTCGGCCCGCACGGCATGCTAGTCGTCGACGACATGACCCCGATGCCGGACTGGCCCGGCAGCCAGCAAGCCGGGCAATACCAGGTTCGCCAGGCACTGCTCACCGCACCGCAGCTCATCACCGTCGAACTCGCGCACGGCTCAGGCGTAATCCTCAGCACACGCCGGTAAGGCCAGCCCTCCCGCCCCGCACCCGCCGACTCGGCTGTTATGAGCGCCGCTGCTCCCGCACGTCGGCGGCTCCTCAACGAGCGCCCCTGCGAGATCATCGCCAACATGTGCGCCAGCCAGAACTGGACCGAGAGCTACCAGGTGCGCCGGTGGTTCGGCCGCAAGGCCGCAGTAGACGCAGTGCTGCTCTTCGGCATTGCGGCGCTGTCGCGGGCCGGTCTCTCCCGCGCTGGGCAACGCCGGCCATCATCGTCTGGATGGTCGGCGGCTACGCCGCGATCGCTACCTACAACGATCAGATCCGACGGCTCTGGAAAGAGATCGGCGACGACTGGCTCGCCCACGAGCGCATGCTCGACGAAGAACACTCCGATGGCAGGTCCTAGACCAGGGAGAGCCGCCCAGCAGCTAGAACCGCCGATACGGCGTGGTGTCGGTGATCTGGTGCCTTCCGTCTGCCGTGCAGTACGGGTTGCTCGGCGCGTCGAGCAAGATCGCCCGACCCCTGTCGTGATGCTGTAGTGCGGTTCAGGGTGCTAGAGGTATCTCGGCGGTGACTTGCTGCGTCTGGCTTGCGAAGGTGAGCGTCAGGAGGCGGGCCCCCGGGTCCAGGCGGGGTCGCATCGTGAGCTTGACCTCTTCGTGTCCCGGGCGGCCGCTGCTGCCGCCGAAGTTGCTGATGTACAAGCCGCCGAGGTCGTCTTCGGCGAAGACCGTCATGGCGTCTCGCTTGCGCTGGCCGTCTCTGCTGTAGATCCACCAGCCCGGCGTGGCCTGAAGATACAGGTCCCACGAGTCGGGCCATGACGCGAGGGTATCGAGGCGTACCGTCGTGCCGTCAGCTGGCGGCAGTGCGGTGTCGAGATCGACGTGCAGCCGCCGCCCGTCAGTGCGGTCCGCGGCGTCGAGCACGCTGTGCCAGCCGCGGGGAAGGCCGCTGGGCGGGCGCTGCCGGATAAGTGCCGTGCACAGGCGGGTGAACTGACCCGGCAGGGGGCTTGCCCCATCCGCCAAGCCGCATTCCCGGAGCCTGGCCGTTTGCGCGAGCACGTCCCGGCATCGCCGCTTCAGGTCCGGGCCTTCTCGGATCTCCTTGTCGAGGTAGCCCAGGAGAATCCACTGGGCCATGTCCCGGAGCTCCTGCTCGGCGGGACTGCCCGCTGCCGGGCTCAGCCCGTCTACCCGGACGGGCGCCAGGTGCGATCGCAGGAGGCGGGTCACGGAAGCATCCCGCCCGTGCACGTCCAGCCAGCGGCTGCCGCCTTCCGGAACCGGGTCGAGCCCGAAAGTTACCTCGTAGCAGAGCCGCTGGCCCGGCCCCGGTTGCGGGCCCGGCCCCGACCCGCCGCGCAAGGCGAACGTCGAGCCCAGGTCATCGGTGACGGTGACGTCGCGCAGTTCAGGAAACCAGGGCCGCGACTGACTCGCGCCCGCGACGGTCTCTGCCACTGCCAGCGAGGCCTCCAGGGACGCGCCTTCCGGGCCGGCTATCAGGATGCCGGGGGTCAGCTCGCCTTCCTCGACCTCGATGGTCCCGGCCCCCCCGAACGACCATCGGCCCAGAGCGATGTCTGGTGCCTCCGGCCGGCCAGCGCCTGCGCGCCGCTGCCAGTCAGTGGACTGCCAGCGCCTTTCTGCTTCTGACCGCAATGCAGGCCAGCTGCGGAAGCCGTACTCACGGGCGATGGCTAGCTGGGCTGCCGCGAGGGTGGGACGCTCCGATACCGCGCGAAGCCGCGCTACCGCCTCCGGCTCGCCGGCGACAGCGGCGCGGAGCAGCTCACGGGCCTGGCGGCGAAGCTGATCAACGTCAGCGCGCTCGGGAAGGTCAGGCATGATGTCTCCTCGGAGCCCAGGTCCGCGTTCAGGCTCGCCAAGAAGACGAAGATGGTGGAGGGCCACGAGTGAGCCGAGAGGCGGACTCTAGTCCTTCCCGCGAACCCGGAGGCACCCTCTCTAGCCTTGCTCGTGATCGTACGCGGGCAGTGGAGGCCAAGGCAACCGCCAGCACCAGTCGACGAGGTCAGTTCCAGGACCAGTCACGCGGTCTCAGGAACTGCCGCCTTTTGCCTAGCAACATGCCGCCCATAACTGGATATCGCGCTCGCCGCAGGGTCCTACTGTCGACGCCACCCTGACCGCGCCGAGTCGGCGATATCGCGCCCCGCTCTTCAGCTCTGCTGTGACTAGGCGTGACCGTCGCTGGAGGCAGGTCACGGGGCTGACGGCGGATCGACTGGTGGCGCCTGGCCGGACCGATAACGTCGTGCCTTGCTGAGCGCCGGCCGCGGGCCCGGGCCAGCCGCCGAGCCGCATGTGGATGTGCCCGTCGGTGAGCCAGCGCGGCGGATCGGCCGGGCTGAGTTCCAGGAACGGTACCCGGCCTTGTGCGCTACGCGGCAGGACGCCGGGTTGCCGACGTCATGCACGAGCATGATCCGCCGCAGGCTTGTCCCGGCGAACGCATCGAAGACCCATGCGGTCACCGCCCTGACCGCTGCCGGGGCTATGCCGCGGCCGCGCGCTGCCACCGCGGTCCAGTAGCCGATCTCGGCAGTCTTCCGCTCGCCGACCTGGCCGGCCTCCTCGCGGTTCTTCAGTCCGACGTTCCCGGCCAGGGCCCAGCCGCCGGCATCGTCCACCGAGAGTACGGCGAAGCTCAGCCGGTCACCGTCGCGCCAGCCGTGGTCCTGGCTCGTGAGCCACCGGGCCGCGGCGCGCTCCCCGACCGGACCGGTCCGGCGCTGCGTCCCGCCGGGCAGCGCGGTCCTGCCCGGGCGCTCACCCGGTCCTGGCCACATGCCGCCGACGGGGTACTCGCGGCTCATCTCAGCGGCCAGCGTGGGGATGTCCGCCGCTCGCCAGGGCCGCAGGACCAGCGCCGGCTGGCGGCTCACAGCCGGCACGCGCAGCTCAGGGAACCCCCGCCCGTCTGTCATACCGGGAATGATGCCGGGCCGTCGGCATGGCGCTCCACAGGTTTTCGCCTGGGTGACGGGCTAAAGCCGCACAAGGCACCGGAACTGGATACGCCGCGCGCCATGCGCCTGCGCGAGCGGTTAATAGAGGCAGAGTCGGCGATCCGTCGCCGGACCGCGATTCGCTGCCCGCCCACAAGCTGCAATGAACGCTGGTCGACCGTACACGATCAATAACCGCCGTTATGGCCGCTGGTTCTGCTGGTCTGACAGGGTGGTCTCACCGGCGCCGAACAGGTTGATCTGGGCGTGGTGACATTAAGCCGCAAGGTCACCGGTTAGGGCGGAACGCGGCCTGCTGAATGCCCTGACCCGGCGGTTCTATCGCGCTGCTCCTTGCGGGCCAGCAAGCCGGCCAGCCGCTGGGCGTGCGCAAAGTCCTGGCCTCTCATCGCTAGAGCTACCCCGGGTGGCGGGGTTGCCTTTTGGGGTACTAGCGAGAGCCCTCTTGCCAGATGCCGACGACGTTGCCCGCGGGATCGCGGAAGGTGGCAATGGTCAGGCTGCCTTCCGGATAGGGCGGGCTGACGATCTCCGCGCCCTGCTCGGCGGCTGCGCGGAGCGCTTGATCGAGCCGGGTGACGTAGATGTAGGGGCGGATCCCGGCCTCGCCCGCGGCTGGCAGGTCGGTGCGCCAGTGCCCGATGACGTGGCCTGTGCCGTCGCTGAAGCTGAGACTGTCGGAGTCGCCGCGTATCTCCCATCCGAAGACCGCGCGGTAGAACTCCGCGGACTCGGCGGCGTCCCGCGCTGGCATGCCGAGATAGGAGATACCGCCGGGCCTGGCCACCGTGGCTTCCACGCCGGGATCGTCTGCTGCGCCGTGATCGGTCATGATCCGTCCTCCTCATTGACTATGGCAGTACCATAGCCGATTATGGGCGCCGGCAGCACGGAGCACGCGACGGCACGCGGCTACCGCTCGCCCCGGCGCGAAACCCAGGCGCGCGAGACCCGTGCCCGGATCACCGCTGCGGCGGCCCGGCGGTTCCTGGCGCACGGTTACGCCGGCACCACGATGCGGGCGGTCGCCCTGGACGCCGGCGTCGCGCTGCCCACCGTCGAGCTGGCCTTCCGCACCAAGGCGCGGCTGCTGAAGGCAGTGATCGACATCGCGATCGCAGGCGACGACCAGCACGCGGCGATGCTGGAACGCGAGTGGGCGGCGCAAGCGGAGTCCATCGCCGAGCCGGCCGGTTTCATCGCGGCGTTCGCCCGGGTCCTCACCACCTCAGCCGAGCGCGCTGCCGGGCTCGCCGCGACCGCCCTGGAAGCCGCCCGCGTGGACGATGACATCGCCGCGGTCGCCGCCCAGCTCATGGCACAGCGGCAGGTCATGGCCACATGGCTGGTCGACGGCATCGCGCTCCGCTCGCCCCTGCGCGACGAGACCAGCCCTGCCGACGCCGTCGACACGGTGTGGACGCTGATGGACCCCGTGATCTTCCGCCGACTTACCGAGGACCGCCGCTGGCCGCCCAGCCGGTTCGAGCGCTGGTTCACCGACAGCGTCACGCAACTTCTGCTTCCCGGCGCCCGGTGAGGGTTTCTGCCCATCCTGATCAGGCCGACGCAGGCTCCCCGGCGACCGCGCTCACGAATAGCGGCCGCGAGATAGCTCGTGGCAAATGCCGAACCCGCAGGTAGGGCAGACGCGCTTGAGCGGCGATATGCCGGTGGACGCTTTCCGAGGATGACGGCGGTCCGGCGGACGGCGAGGCCGTCGGTCTGGGCGAGCTTGCGTCCGCGGCGGCGAGGCTGACCCTGAGCCTTCTGCTCCGAAAACTGCCCATTAGCGGCCACCGGGTGTTGCTCGTTCGCGGTCCTTCTGGTCACGGACTGCGGCAGCCGAAGATGTCGTGGCCGCGCCTGATCCGCCGCTATGCGCGGCGACAGGTGTATGACGGGGTCGCCCGGAAACCGCACAGAGTTGGCCGATCTGGGCGTCAACCGGGATCATCGGTCAGCGCTCGCTCATGCTGATGAGCGGAAGGCCGTCAGTCGTGCGGGGCTTGTTCCAGTGAGGGGCGCAGTACCCGGACCGAAAGCACCGCCCACAGGCCGATCAACGCCAGCCAGATGAGCAGGCGCAGCCATCCGTGCGGCCTCGCGGCCGCAAACATCCCCGTTCCCGTAAAGGGCGTCTGGGAAAGTGGCGCGTAGGCGTACCAGCCGCCCGCGGATGTGTTCCCAAGGCCGACGAGGTAAGTTCCGGCCGCCCCGAATGCCATCCCCAGGGCGAGGACGATCACGATCTTTTGCGGCTGGCTCAGCCGGTCGGTCAAACGCACCGGCCAACTCTGTCAGACCTGTGGACTGAACGGGCCGATTTCCCCGGAAGCGCCGAAATCATCCGCCAGTAGCAGTGGCAGCCGTCCTGCGGGAAGGCAGGCCGACCAGATGGGCAAGGCGGCCGCTCGGCCGCTCGGGGCACGCAGAACTAGCCCATCTGGGCAGGGTCAGCCGCGTAGGCAGCTGATACTGAGCCACGCCGAGTCGGCGATATGGCGTGGCCGCGCTGGTACGGCGTGATCGTTATGCCGCTGACGGATTGTGGCCGTGGTCAGTTGTTGGCCGCCGGCGTACGTTTCGGGCATCGTTCACTGCTGGGACCCTGCGACGGCCCGGCCTTCCAGGTCCCGGCCGTCCCTGGAGGTGCCTCGATGGCCGCCAGATCCTCAACTGCCCTCGTGCCCGTCCAGCCGGTATTCACCGACGCCGAGCGGCTCGCCGCTCGCCGGGTACCTGGCCGGATACCGCGGCCTGACCCGCGAGGCCTACACCCTCGACCTGCGCCAGTTCACCGGGTGGTGCTGCGACCCGGTCCCTGCCGCTGTTCGCGGTCCGCCGCGCCGACATCGAGACCTTCGGCCGCGAGCTCGAAGCCCGCGGCCGGGCACGGCCACCATCACCCGCCGGCTGTGCACGATCGCCGGGTTCTACCGCTACGCCGTCGAGGAAGAACTCCTCGACCACTCGCCCGCCGCGCATGTCCGCCGGCCCCGGATGGACTACGAGTCCCACGCCACCGCCCTGGACCGCAACGAGGTCGGCGCCCTCCTGGTCGCCGCCGGGCTCGGCCCGGCCGCCGAGCACGCGCTGATCTCCTTGCTCGCCCTCAACGGGCTGCGGGTCTCCGAGGCGACCGGAGCCGACATCGAGCACCTGGGTCTCGAGCGCGGCCACCGGACCCTGGTCATCACCCGCAAGGGCGGCAAGGTCGTCACCATCCCGCTCGCCCCGCGCACCGCCCGCGCGATCGACCTGGCCGATCGGCGAGCGCACCAGCGGGCCGCTCTTCCTCGCCGCCGACGGCAGCGCCTCGACCGGCACGGCGCGGCCCGGATCGTCCGCCGGGTCACCCGCCGCGCCGGGATCGCCAAGCCGATCGGCCCGCACACCCTGCGGCACGCCTTCATCACCGCCGCCCTCGACGCCGGAGTGCCGCTGCGCGACGTGCAGGAGGCCGCCTCGCACGCCGACCCGCGCACCACCATGCGCTACGACCGGGCCCGCACCAGCCTCGACCGCCACGCCACCTACATCGTCGCCACCTACATCGCCGGAGGCAGGCCGCCAGGCGTGACGCAGTACTGGCGGAGAGCACTTATTCGGGTCGTGCGGTATTCCCTGGTGCGGGGGTGCGACGACGGCCAGCCAGGCCGGACCTGCAAGGTGGCGGCCATGTCGTGCTGCCCGGTAGCGGCCAGCTCGATTACTTGGTGTGACAGCGGTCCCTGATGGAGGCGCGCACGTAGCCGATCTGAACGCTCCAGCAGGGGCAGCGTTGTGTCAGAGCAACGGCTGCCGTGACAGGGTGCTAGAACTGGCCGCGTACCGTCTGAAGGGCTTGCTGAATGTGCGCCCGAGTCAGCCTGATTCATATGCCTTTGCAGGTCAGGCCATTTCGCGCTTCTCCAAGGTAGGGAGATGGCCGCCGGGTTGACCGTCCCGGGGGGCGATTGTGTCGTTGATGCCTTCGGTTTTAGGTCTGTCCTGAGTCTTGCGACGTATGATCGCTGCCGGGCAGCGCCGGTAGCGAGAGCAGGGTCTCGTGGTGGCTGATCTGAATGTCCACCGGCTGGAGCGTGGTGGCCGTCGCGATTTGCTCGGGGGTGCCGGTGTTGCGGGCCCAGCGGGGGTGGGCGCCGCCGGAGACCTGGACGCGGAGGCGGTGGCCGGGTGCGAAGCGGTGGGCGGTCGCGCTCATCGGGACTTCGATGTCCGTCCAGCCGTCAGGGTCGGCTGGCGGCGTGCCGTCCATCCGCTTTAGCCCGTCGCAGATGTTCCACGACGTGCCCTTGGCGTCTACGTCGCACAGCCGGGCGAAGATGTCGAAGTGCGGGCTGCTGCCGCGGACCCGCAGCCGGAGGCTGACCGGGCCGATCACCTCCTGCGGTTCACCGATGACTGGGCCGGTGAAGACGAGGACGTCGTCGCGTGCTTCCAGCTTGCCGTTGTCTTTGGGCCCGAAGCCGTTGCTGTCCATGCGCGGCCCGCCGACGGAGGGTGTCGGATCGCGCGGGTCGTAGCGGAGCGATGAGGTGCCATCGCCAGGGGTGTCTGCGAGGGTGCCGTCGGCGCGCAGGTGCCATGACTGCCCGATGGCGGCCGGCGGGGGCCAGTCGGCCAGGTCGCGCCAGTGCCCTGGGCCGCCGAGTTCGCTGACGTGCACCCGTACCGGGGCCGCGGCGAGGGCGTCCGCGTCCCCCGACAGGTGCGCGCGCAGCCACGAGAGCGCCTCTCCGGCGATGATCGGCATGTCCTTGCTGAACCCGGAGGAGTGGTTCCACGGGCCGACCACCAGCCGCACGGTGCGGCCGGCCTGGCGGAGCCGCCGGTAGCTGTCCAGCGTGCCGTCGAGGAAGACGTCGTGCCAGCCGCCGAGCAGGTGGACCGGGGGCAGGGCGCTGACATCCGGGGTGGCACGCCGCTCAGCCCAGTACGGGTCGCTGGCGGCCGGGTGGGCCAGCCAGTCTTCGAGGTAGCCGACGCGCTTCCCGAAGGCGGCCTGGTAGCCGGGCACGAGCGGCAGCGTCCGCGCCACCTTCTTGTAGGTGAGCGCCAGCCGCACGACCGCGGCCGTGAAGGCCCGCAGTCCTTTGTCCTGGGACAGGAAGGCGGCCACTCCGGTCAGCGTGGCCTCCAGGGCGAAGGCGCCCCCGGGGTAGAAGAACCCGTGGAAGTCCTCCGTGCTGTCCTGGACGATCATCGCCCTGAGCTCGGGCGGCGGGTCATTCGCCAGCGCCCACTGGGTGTAGCCGAGGTAGCTCGCGCCGATGGTGGCGAGCGAGCCGTCGAACCAGGGCTGCGGCGCAGCCACGCGACCGTCGCCTGGGCGTCGGCCGCCTCGCCGGCGAACGGCTCGCGGTCGCCGCCTGATCCGCCCGTTCCCCGGGTGCTCTGCAGCAGGACGTTGTAGCCCTGCTCGGCGAACAGGGCGCCGTACATGAAGTCGTAGGGAAAACCGCGCCCGTAGGCGAGCGGACGAGCAGGGTAGGCCGCGGCCCGCCAGCCTGCGGGAAGTACCTGTCGGCGACCTGGTGCGTCCCGTCCGGCATGGGAACCTGGATGCCGCGCTCCAGGGCCGCCGCAGACGCCGGCGCGGGGAGGCCCTTACGGGCCTGGCGCAGGAAGAACCTCACGTGCTGAGGCAGCGGGCCGGCCCGTCCCGCTGCCGGCTCTGCTTTCACGTTCTGTGTCACCGCTGAGTCCTCCCAGTGTTCGCGTACGCTGTTCGCGAATACGAGCCTACTATATTGGGAACGGCGATCGCGAAAGGAAGGCGGCCCGATGACAACGGCGGCAAAGCCTAGGTGAGCATCTGGCTGCGGCCGGAGCGGTCAGCCGTGGGCCGCCCCGCGCAGTGGAGCCGGGCCGAGATCACCGAGGTCGCGCTGCGGGTCGCCGACGCCGAGGGCCTGGACGCGGTCTCGATGCGCCGGGTGGCCGCCGAGCTCGGCACCGGCGGCGCCTCGCTGTACCGCTACGTTCAGACCCGCGAGGACCTCCTCGACCTGATGACCGACGCCGCCGGCGGGGAGCTCACGGCCCTCCGGCCGAGCGGTGACTGGCTTTCCGACCTCATCGACTTCGGGGAGCAGCTCCGCGCCATCCTCCGCCGCCACCGCTGGCTGGCCGGGCTTGTCATCACCCGCCCGGTCATCGGCCCGAACGGCACCGCCATGATCGAGCAGTTCCTCACGCTGCTCCAAGAGCATCCGGCCGGCATCGCGGCGAAAATGGAGGCATTCGCGATGCTGAACGGAGTCACGGCAGCCTTCGCCCTGCAGGAGCAGGCGGACCCCGGCCTGCAGGCGCGCAACCTCGCCTACCTCGGCCACGCCTACGCCTCCGGCGAGCACCCCCTCCTGCAGGCGCTGATGTCCCCGCAGGCACCTCCCGAGGAACCCGCGGACCGCTATCCAGTCATCATCGCCCGCATCCTGACGGGGCTGCTCAGCCCGGCCTAGCCACGCGAGGCCCTGGCGCAGCGCCGGGATCAGTCGCCGATCACAACCGGCATGTTCAGACCGGGGCAGACCCTCGGCAAAGTGGCAGCGAGCCGAGCAAATCACCTCTACCGCGTCAGTCTCTTGCTGAGCATGTGCCCAAATCGAGCACGCGGCGGCGTTCGCGCAGTTCATGGCCCGGTTGAGCTATCGGGTTTCGGGCGGAGCGGCGATGCGGTCGGAGGGGCGGCGCGTGCGCCGCTTGAAGTTCGCTGGCAGCAGGCATGGACGGGCGCGTTCGGCGGCGGCGGTCTGCAGGCATACGCCTGCGACCCCTGTCTTCCGCGCCAGCACAAGACCGACACAAGTGCGGTCACCCGGGAAGATCGACGAACCGAGTTCGTGACCGGAGATGAGAGCTGATCCACTCTGAGGCGCGTGACCTTCAGGTCACGGCATCGATCAGCCGCTGAGCAATGGGACGTGCCACTTCCGCCGCGCCGCGGTCCAGCGCAGCGGTCGGTCAGCTACAGCGGCGGCCCGGAGCTTGCGGAGTCTGGTGAAGGACGAGGTCCGCACTGCTTTCGTTCGGGCGGATGATTTCGTGCGGGCCGGTTCGTCTAGGGGTTAGTTACCTTTGCGCTGGCTCGTTCGTCTTGTCGTTAGTGACGAGAGCGCAGCTAACGAGATATAACTTGACATCGGTTCCGGCAATGCCGGATAGTGCAGTCAGTCAGGCACCCAACCAGTGACCTAACGGGGGTTCACCATGAGCCGAGCTCGTATCATCCTGACTCTGGCGAGCGGACGCCGGGCCAAGTGGGCCGTCGTGGTCTTCTGGCTAATCATCGTCGCGCTGGCCGGCCCGCTGTCCGGCAAGCTGACCGGCGCCGAGAAGAACGACGCGTCGTCCTGGCTGCCGGCCAAGGCCGAGTCCACCCTGGTGGTGAACCTTCAGTCGAAGATCCAGTCCCCCAACGTGTTCACCGCCGTCGTGGTCTACGACCGGCCGTCCGGCCTGACCAGCGCTGACCGGGCCAAGGTGGCCGCCGACCGCACGCGGTTCACCCAGGTGTCCGGGGTGGTCGCCGCGCAAGTGGCGGGGCCGGTCGTGTCCAAAGACGGGAAAGCCGTCGAGACCTTGGTCCCCGTCAACCTCGGCTCGTCGGGCTGGAACCAGGCATCGGCCGCCGCGACCAGCCTGCGGGACATCGCCCGGGCCGGGCCGGCCGGGCTGACGGTGTACATCGCCGGCCCGCTGGGCAGCGCCGCCGACTCGGCCAACTCGTTCAAGGGCATCGACGGCACCCTGCTCGTCGCCACCCTGGCGGTGGTGATCGTGCTGCTGCTCATCACCTACCGCAGCCCGGTGCTGTGGCTGTTGCCGGTCGTCTCCGCCGGCATCGCCCTGGTCAGCGCGGAGGCGCTGGTCTACCTGCTGGCCGCACATGCCGGGCTGACCGTCAACGCGCAAAGCGCGGGCATCTTGTACGTGCTGGTGTTCGGGGCCGGGACCGACTACGCGCTCCTGCTGACCGCCCGCTACCGGGAGGAGTTGCGCCGGCACGAGGATCGACACGAGGCGATGGCGCTGGCCATCCGCCGGGCCGGCCCGGCAATCATCGCCAGCGCGGGCACCGTGATCCTGGGCTTGCTCACGCTGTCCGCGGCCGAGCTGAACTCGACCAAGAGCCTGGGCCCGGTCCTGGCCATCGGCGTGGCGGTGGCGCTGGTGTCGATGATGACGCTGCTGCCCGCCCTGCTGCTGATTTTCGGCCGGTGGATCTTCTGGCCGGTCAAGCCGGCCTGCGGGACGCCCGAGCCGACCGTTGAGGGGTTCTGGGCCCGGGTGGGCCGCCGCATCGCGGTCCGGCCCCGGCTGGTCTGGATCGTCACCGCTCTACTGCTCGGCGTCATGGCGCTCGGCCTGACCGGCCTGCGGGCCAGCGGCCTGACCGCCGCGGAGTCGTTCGTCGGCCAGCACCCGGAATCTGTGACGGGCCAGGCGGTGCTCACGGCGCACTTCCCGGCCGGCGCCGGGCAGCCGGTGGTCGTGGTGGCTAACCCGGCACAGGCGGCCCCGGTGCGGACAGCTTTCGCAAGTGTCTCCGGGATCACCGGCGTGACCGGCCCGCTGGTCAAAGGTGGCCATGCGTACTTCCAGGGCACGCTGACCACCGCCCCGGACAGCACCGCCGCCTACAACACCATTGACCGGGTCAGGACCGCGGTCCACGCCGTCCCCGGGGCGGCCGCTCTGGTCGGCGGTAATACCGCGGTGAACCTGGATATCGCCAACGCGGCCGACCACGACCGGAACCTGATCATCCCGCTGATCCTGCTGCTGGTCTTCGTGATCTTGGCACTGCTGCTGCGGGCGATCGTCGCGCCGGTCATGCTGATACTGACGGTGGTGCTGTCGTTCGGGGCGGCGCTGGGCGTCAGCTCGCTGTTCTTCAACCACGTGTTCAACTACGGGAACGCGGACAACTCGTTCCCGCTGTTCGTCTTTGTCTTCCTGGTCGCCCTGGGCATCGACTACAACATCTTCCTGATGACCCGGGTGCGGGAAGAAGCTCTGCACCGCGGCCCGCGGCGGGGCGCGCTGACCGGGCTGTCCGCGACCGGCGGGGTCATCACCTCGGCGGGCGCGGTCCTGGCGGGTACGTTCGCCGCGCTGAGCACGCTGCCGGTGACGTTCCTGGCCGAGATCGGCTTCGCCGTCGCCTTCGGCGTGCTGCTCGACACCATCGTCGTCCGGTCCGTGCTGGTCACCGCGCTCAACCTGGACCTCGGCCGCTGGGTCTGGTGGCCGAGCGCACTGTTCCGGCATTCGGCGCCGGATCCGGAGACGCTGGACGAGCAAACGGAGGCGGTAACGCCCTCAGCGGGCTAGCGACCTCGGGCTGGCCGCGGTCAATGAGCCAGCGGACCGACTCGAGGACCGCGTCTTCCGGCTCGTAGCACGGGGCGTAGCCAAGCCGGGCCCCGGCCATGCCGGTGGACTATGCCACTCCCGAATCGTGTCGGACCGCCACAGTCGAGTCCTGCCGATGTACCGGTCCGGCTCGGGCATCTGGCGGCGCGTCACGTAGGGCGCGGATAGTCGACGTGCCGACGCTCAGGAACGTCGCGACGTTCTCTGTGGACCACCAGTCTTCGGGTAGCCGACAAGCCCGCGTCCCCGGCCACTGCCAAGTCGCGCGAACGTGGACGACGCCCCCGACGATCTCGCCGGTACCGCTCATTTCTGCGGGCTGCGAGTAGTCGGTCAATACGTCCTTGGTCGCATCGTCGGAGGGCATCGTCAGCCGTGCCCGTGCCTGCGCGGCCGGGCCGGTGAGGCTACTGGCCTGGGCCAGGGCCGACCGGTGGCGTGGATCGCCGGGCTGGCTTCCCCGACGGCCGGCGCGGCCGAGCTTACGGCCCCGGGACTTGGGCATGACGCGATCGCCTTTCCTCTTGCCACAGTTTCCCGAAGTCGACTGCACGGAATGGTCAAAGTAGACCACGCGATCCGGGCGACCACACTGGCGTCGATGATCTGTCGGGCTTCGCGGGCGTTGCGGAGGAAGACAGGCACGGCGAGGGAACCCGGTGCAGTGATTTCGGACTGGGCTGCAGGACCCGTACAGACGGCGGTTCCGCTATCCCGTATCCTCTGCCGGCAGTGGATCTTCGTTGAGCCACGCGCGGCCTTCGGGACGGCCAGGATTGTGGGTGAAGTACGGCAGCCCGCGGCTGGAGACCTTGGCATGGACCCCATGGCCGCAGTCCGGGCACCGCAGCGCGACCCGAGGCCGGACCTTGTGCACGGCTGCCTCTTTCCGCCCAGAGCCGCGCGGCGCGGCGCCTACGACTGACGCTCAGGCGCTGAGACAGCCGACCGCCCGATGTTTTATCGGGAAAAGCCGCCGCGATTACTGGCTGCTGGATGGTCTGGCAGTCAGCTCTACCGATGCCAGTCAGGCCCATCTCACAGACAACGTTATCATCAGGACAGCAGCCTAAGAACACAAAACCGACTAGACCCAGCAGCGATTTTCGCTCAGATTCAGCTACCGCCTTGATTGCCAAATCACCTCGCCTGGTCTCGGGCTGACCGCCTGACCGAAGTACGTTGGTATCGAGCTGACGGTCCGCGGAACGTCACAAGTGTCGCCCGGCCTCGCTTGAGCAGGTATCAGCCGGGCGATCCGTGGACGGCGCGCAACCGGTGAAATTCGGTATTGCCAGCAAGCCCATCCTCAGCGATTATCCGTACGACAACGTTGTCGGTCGGAACGTCATAGCTGTAGGGGTGCCGTCCGGGCCGCGCAAGCGAAGGGTCTCGCATGCATCCATGTTCTCCCCACCGCGCCAGGGGGCCCGTAAACCGCCTGTACCGGTGGCGTTCCTCAGCGCTCGTCGCCATCGGCGCGAGCGCGGCGCTGGCCGGATCCCTGGTCTTGCCCGCCAGCGCCGCCGTCGCCGCTCCGGCGGCACCCGGCGCGCGCGCCGCCGCTGGCCCGGCCCTCGTCTCTGACCCGGCGTCGCTGGTCGACCCGTTCATCGGCACCACGAACAGCGCGGACGACTTCCCGGGCGCGGACGTCCCGTTCGGCATGGTGCAGTGGAGCCCGGACACGCCGTCTCGCCCGTCTGGCGGCGGGTACGAGTACGACGACTCGTCCATCACCGGGTTCAGCCTCACCCACCTGTCCGGCCCGGGCTGCGGAGCGGAGGGTGACATCCCGGTGCTCCCGACGGTCGGCGCGGTGAGCACATCGGCCACCGACTCCTTCTCGCACGCCAATGAGTCGGCGGACGCCGGCGACTACAAGGTTGCCCTGGCCAACGGGGTCACGACCGAACTGACCGCCACCACCAGCACCGGCATGGCCGACTTCACGTTCCCGGCCAGCGCCCAGGCGAACCTGATCTTCAAGCTCGACGGCAGCCAGAACGGCGACTCCGCGACCAGCTTCACCGTGGTCAGCGACACCGAGGTCCAGGGCTCGGTGACCTCCGGCGGTTTCTGCGGCGCGGGCAACACCTACACCGTGTACTTCGACATGCAGTTCAGTCAGCCATTCGCGACGAACGGCACGTTCGACTCGGCGGGGGTGCAGAAGGGCGCCCGGCAGCTGACCGTGAAGCAGGCCAAGGCCGCGGTCACGCCGAAGACCGTCTCTCCCGGCACGCCCGAGCTTCCCAACCACCCCGTCATCCACGGGGCGCTGCCAAAGAGCGCGACTGTTACCCCGGCCCTCACCGGCCCCGACGGCGCTTACCTCACCTTCAACACCACCGGCAACCAGACGGTGCTGGCCAAGGTGGGAGTGTCCTACGTGTCGGCGGCCAACGCCGCGGCGAACCTGGCGGCGGAGAACTCCGGCTGGAACTTCTCCGCTACTCGGAGCGCCGCCCACGCGGCCTGGAACACGGTCCTCGGCAAGGTCGCGGTGGCGGGCGGCACCGCCGCGCAGCAGCAGACCTTCTACACCGCGCTGTACCACTCGCTGCTGCACCCCAACGTCTTCAGCGACGACAACGGCCAGTACACGGGCGTGGACGGCAAGGTCCACACGGTCGACTCCGGGCACAGCGCCTTCTACACCAACTTCTCCGGCTGGGACATCTACCGCTCCCAGGCCCAGCTCGAGGCGCTGGTCGACCCCTCCGTGGCCAGTGACACCGCCCAGTCCATGGTGGACGACTACGCCCAGGACGGCATGTTCCCCAAGTGGATGCAGGACAACGGCGAGACCTAGCCATGGTCGGGGACCCGGCCGACTCGATCCTCGCGGACTACTACGCGTTCGGCGCGACGAACTTCAACACCTCGGCCGCGCTGTCGGACATGGTCGCCGAGGCCACCAACGCCAACAACATCCGGCCGGGCCTGAACTACCTCAACGACGCCCGGATACCTGCCCGCACGACGGCAGCTACGGCCTGCTGCAACTTCTACGGCCCGGTCTCCACCACGCTGGAGTACAACACCGCCGACTTCGCGATCTCGGCGTTCGCCGGGGCGCTGGGCAACGCCGGCGACCAGGCCGACGTTCGCGAACCGGGCGCAGGACTGGCGCAACGTCCTCGACCCCAACTCCGGGTTCGTCCAGCCGCGCGACGCCAACGGCAACTGGCCCGGCGGGTTCGACCCGACCAGCGGCAGCGACTTCGTCGAGGCCGACCTCGTGGATCTACACCGGGATGGTGCCGTTCGACCTCGCCGGGCTGGCCCGGCCAAAGGCGGCAACGCCGCCATGAACGCCTACCTGGGCACCACGCTCCGCAGCTACACCGGCGCCAACGGCTACGCCTGGGTCGGCAACGAGCCCAGCATCGAGCTGCCCTGGGAGTACGACTACACCGGCGAGCCCTACCAGACCCAGGGACCGTCCGGCAGATCCAGGACCAGATCTGGACCGACACCCCGCCGGCCTGGCCGACGGCAACGACGACCTGGGCGCGATGAGCGCCTGGTACGTCTGGTCGGCGCTGGGCATGTACCCGATGACCCCGGGCACCTCCGCCCTGGCCCTCGGCTCGCCCGCTGTTCACCCAGGCCGTCGTCACCCTGCCCGTCCGGCAACACCCTGACCATCAACGGCAACGGCGCGGCGGACAACGCCCCCTACGTCCAGTCCGCCACCTGGAACGGCGGCGCCTGGAACAACGCCTACGCCCCCGACCTCGGCCATCACCAGCGGCGGCACCCTGAACTACACCCTCGGCACCACCGCCAACACCGTCCTGGGCGGCCGGCGCCGACCGAGGCCCCGCCGTCCTACAGCGGCAACGTCGTCGCGCCGCCCGACCCCCGGGCCGGCCCGATCACCGCGGGCGTGGGCGCCGACCTCTGCATCGACGACAAGGGCTCCTCGACCACGCCGCGGCAACCCGGTCCAGATCTGGGGCTGCGACAGCACCGACGCGCAGTCCTGGACGATCGCGCACCGACGGCACCATGCGCACCCTCGGCCTGTGCCTGGACGTCTACGGCGCCGGCACCACCAACGGCACCCTGGTCGACCTCTACACCTGCAACGGCGGCGGCAACCAGCAGTGGGCCCCCGGAGCCAACGGCTCCCTGGTCAACCCGTCCTCCGGCCTGTGCCTGGACGACCCCGGCGCCACCACCACCCAGGGCACCCAGCTCCAGCTCTACACCTGCAACGGCACCGCCGCCCAGGACTGGACGCTGCCGGCCGCCCCGCCCGCCGAGACCGGGCGCCGTCACCTCGGGCATCTCCGGGCTGTGCGTCGACGACAACGCCGGCAGCGCCGCCAACGGCAACAGATCCAGATCTGGACCTGCAACGGCTCCGCCGCGCAGAACTGGACCGTCGAGCCGGACGGCACCCTCCGAGTGCGAGGGCGGCTGCCTGGACGTCAGCAACAGCGGCACCGCCAACGGCACCCTGGTCAGCTCTACGGCTGCAACGGCACCGGCGCCCAGCAATGGCAGCGCCACCACCTCCGGCCAGCTGATCAACCCCGAGTCGGGGCTGTGCCTCGACGACCCCAACTCCAACACCACCAACGGCACCCAGCTCCAGCTCTACGCCTGCAACGGCACCAACGCCCAGAAGTGGACCCCACCCGCATCATGACAACCCGCTAACCACACGCAGGCGCCCGTCCCGCCCACCACGGCCGGGGCGGCGCCTGCACCACACCGCCCCCGACGTGCGAAGACGCGATTTTCCCTAGCGCGATCCGCCAGCGGCAGTTGATTCGCACGAAAACGCCGACCCGGCAGAACCGCGCTGCGGTGGGCAGCGCGCGCCGGCCGGGTGGCCCGTCCCGGAAAGAGACCGGCATGACACCCTTCCTCCCCCATCACGTCAGCGCGCAGTGTTCAGACGCCTGGTCACCGCCTTGATAACGATCGACGGCATCCTCGGGCTGGCGCTGACGGCGCTGCCGGGGGGCACCAGCTGGGGCTGCCACCACTCCGGCCGCCTCCGCCATCGCGACGCTGATGCAGTCCTACAACTCCAGCACCGGTCTGATCGACCCGGACGGCTGGTGGCAGTCGGCAGTGGCACTGCAGCTCTACACCTGCAACGGCACCAACGTGCTTGCACTCTCGGTTCGTCGTGGCGTTGGACGCCAGCGGATGCTGCTTAGCTAAGGGCGCGTTCGGGAGTGCGGTTGCTGACGTTGATGTCGAGCTGGATGGGCAGGTCGGGCTGGCCGAGGGCGTGGCGGGCGTGGGCGAGGGCTTCTGTTTCGATGCGGTGGCGGAGCGCGGCCAGGTCGGCGGAGCGGGCGGCGGTGACGGTGACGACTAGTTCCGGGCTGGCCGGGTCGCCGACCACGCGGGCCTTGGCTGCGTCGGCGCCGCGGTAGGTTTCGATCTCGCGGCTGACCGCGCCGGTGATCGCGGCGGGATTCATGGTCGTGTCGCCGTGCGCGCGGCCGCGGGTGATGGTGATGTCGCCGGCCCGGTCGGTGGACAGCAGCAGGGCGAGGATCCAGCGCAGCGACAGGAGCGCGAGCAGCAGGCACGCTCCGGCGACGGCCCACCAGAACCAGGCTCCGTGGCGGCTGATGTAGGTGGCGGCCTGGTTGGCGAGCAGGGTGCGGTGGGCGTAGCCGCTGCCGAAGCCGCCGACGGAGGCGGTGAGGCCGAACGCGCCGGCCAGCAGGAGGATCAGGCCGAGCAGGCTCAGGGCGAGGCGGTTGGCGCGGTCGGCGTGCATCAGCGGCTCCGGGGGGTGACGCGCACCTGCAGGCGCGGGGGGTGACGTAGCTGGAGGTCGTCGAGCCGGGCGCGGGCCGCAGCGGTGACGGGCTTCTTGAGGGCGTCGGCGGCGGCCCGGCCGCGGGCGCCCGTGGTCGCGGTGATCCGGGCGCGGCGGCGGCCGACTCTGATGGCGGCCTTCCTGATGCCGTCGACGTCGAGGGCGGCGGCGCGCAGGGCCCCGGCCAGGCCTTTGCGGGTCATGGCGGCGTCGGTGGCCTTGTCGTCGGAGCGCAGCCTCAGCCGGGTGACCCGGCGGGGCTTGAGCTGGGGGATAAGCACGATCGCCCCGGCGATGATCAAGATGACCGACCAGACGGTGACGACCAGGGCGTTCCACCGGGTTTTCGAGGCCCACTGGTGCCAGGTGGTCCAGTGGACGATGACAGGCCCGGCGTGCAGAGCGTGGGCGGCCACCTCCACGATCGCGATGATGCTGGCCGCCAGCAGGGCGGCGGCCAGGATCAGCGCCAGCGGCCGGTTGATCAGGCGCATGGGTGTGTGTTCTCCTAACGGACACGGGGCGGGGGGGTGATGTCGGTGGCCAGGTCGGCCACCACGATGTGCACTTCCTCCACGGCCAGCCCGGTCAGCTCGGCGACCCGGGCGCGCAGGTGGGCGCGGACCTGCTCGGCGACGTCGGGCACCGATGCGGGCCAGCGGACGGCCAGCTCCAGGGCCAGGTACACCTTGGACCCGTCGACGTCGGCGGATGTCTTCGGCAGGCCGCCCAGGTCGGTGCCGCGGACCCCGAAATGACCGGCGCCGGGCACCGGGCGCCCCAGCACGCGGGCGGCGCCGGCGTCCGGGTTCTCCGCCGCCGCCCGGGCCGCGATCTTCACCACGGCCCGCTCGGCGAGGGAAATCATCCCGAGCTCGGTCCGGCCCACGCCGGCGCGCGGGCCGGTGCCCGGGCCGGTCCCGGCTGCCTCGACGGTCATCGATTACCGCGGCTGCGTGACAGCCAGTCCGGCACGTCCACGTCCCCGTTGATAACCCTGGCGATGCCGTAGCCGATCGCGCCGAACAGCGCCACGATCAGCATGTCCCCGAAATTGCCGAAGACCAGGGCCAGGCCGAGAATCAGCCCGGTGATGGTAGCAAGCCCGATACGGTTCATCTGTCTTCACATCCAGAAGCGAGAATGGGGACCGAGACCTCTGTCGAGGGCGGCGACATCGGCGCACCCGGCCACGGCCACGGCCACGGCGTTGATCACGCCGATGACCGCGGCCGCGTCGAAAGCTGGCCGGTACGCAGCGGTCATGACACCCGCGACGGGGCAGTC
This sequence comes from uncultured Actinomycetota bacterium, assembly GCA_963838825.1. Taxonomy (GTDB): domain Bacteria; phylum Actinomycetota; class Actinomycetes; order Streptosporangiales; family Streptosporangiaceae; genus Trebonia. Next base: position 633,324 of record CAWISQ010000006.1, on the reverse strand, counting down.
TCCTGGTCGTCGCTGCTGGGCAGGTAGACGTCATCCACGGACACGTTGACTTCCACGACCCGCAGCCCGGTCATCCGCTCCACCGACTGCTTGACGTTGCGCTGGATGCTGCGGCCCAGCTCGGCGATGCCGACGCCGTACTCGACCACGATGTCCAGGTCGATCGCGGCCTCGGTCTCCCCGACCTCGACCCCGACACCCTGCGAGACGTTGGGGCCCGAGCTGCCCGGGATACGTTCCCGCAGCGAGCCGAACGCGCGCGCCGACCCGACCCCCATCGCGTGCACCCCGGACACCTCCCGACAGGCTTTCCCCGCGATCTTCTGGACGACGCCCTCGGCGACGGAGATCTGCCCGTCACCGGTAGCCAGCCGGTCCTTGGTCGCGGGACTGGCCTCAGTGCTGGTCGTTGACGGTGTCGCGTCCCCGGTCACCCGGGAGGTGGGCTGGTTCATCAGGCATGCTCCTTCACTTGGATGGCTCGACTGCACCGCAATCGAGGCCGGTGCTTGCTGGGTTTAGCTTGCGTTTTTCAGCCAGCCGCGGACCCGCTGCTGGGGGCGTTGCTGCTCGCCCTGCTGGGCGCCGAGCACGATGACCGCGCCGGTGAGTACCGGGGTGGCCCATTGCATGATCCGGAGCTGCTGCTGGATCCGGGCTACGTCCTCGGGGGTCGCCTCGCTGGGGACCGTCCCGCTCTCGGTGTAGGCGTCCGTTCCGGTCTTGGCCAGTTTCGCGCCGAGCAGCCCGCTGTAGGCGGTCGTGCCGAGTGCGGCGGCAGTCAGCGCGGACTTGGCGATGATGTGGGCGCCGACGCCGGACTGGCTGCGGACCCGGTCGCGGTGCGCCAGCAGCAGGCCGGCGCCGCCTAGCAGGTGGGCGCCGATCGCGGCGGCGGAGAACGGCGCCCAGCGGGCCCAGCCTGATGACGAGATTTTCGTCCGCTCGGTCGGGTTGCTGACGTCCTTCGACGCCCCGTTCAGGGCAACGGCGCCCATCAGGGATCCGCCGAACCATGCCGCCGCGCCCAGGTCGTGCAGGGACCGGATGGTCGTGTCGCGGCCGCTACTCATGGAACTCCTCAGAATGAAGGTGAACTTCACTTCCTGATCCCCCGGGGCAATGAGCCCCCGGCCGTCATTCGGCGTGGTGCCCTGCGATAACTCGGGTCACAGGGATTTGCCGAGGCCGCCGAGCGTGCTGCTGAGGCTGCCGGGATCGATCCCGTACTTCGACAGCAGCGCGGCGTGCTGGGCATTGTCGGTGTCTACCGGGTCGGGCAGCTCATTGTCGGCCTGGCCGGCCTGGTCGTTCTTACCCTGGCTGCGCAGCAGCTGCAGGATCTGGTCCTTGTCGATGTTCATGCTGTCTCCTTTGATTTGGCGTCGCCACGTTCGACCAGGCGCTGGAGAAGCCAGTGCCATAATTGATGGCTACGGGCATGGCCGGACTCCGATTCCTGGCATAGAGATGCCCGGTAATGGGCGTTCCTCAGCTGGCGGACGAGGGCCGGCGTCTCAGCGCATCACCTTTAAGATTTCTGTTGTCGGGCCGCCGCACCGGCCTGCGGTTACGACCTCACGCCGCCACGCTGGCGGCTCGCATTCAGTTAGACACAGCCCGCGTCAGAACGTCGCAAATTATTTTCGGGCGTCGCGCGCTGACTGCGGCCCTGTCTGCTGCCGGATTCCCGGCCGAGCTTGGCTGCTCAGCGCCAGCTGCTGAGAGTGGCGGCCTGCGCGCGGCGCTCGCGGAATAGGTTGCTGCGGACAGCGGGGACGATGGTGGCGGGTTCCAGCGGCGATCCGGGCGCAGGACAGGCCGTTCGGGTGGTGGAGGGTGACCGCGGGGACCGCTGCCCGGCCGGGAGCGCCCGCATGGCCGCGAAGAACCGCCGCAGCGGGACGGCGGGGCAGCCTGCGACGAGGTTCCCTTCGAAGCCCACCTCACCCTGCTGCTCGTCGGGCACATACTCATCATCGTGGACTATCAACTGCTGGCGGCCGGCCCGTTTACCGGGCATGGGATGCCAATGATGCCCATCGGGCAGCACCTGACCGATGCATGTTTCGCCGACGTAGTGACAGTCGCCGGAGGCGAACTCACATGACCGTCTCGGCTGCGTACTCGGCGGTGCCCTGGCAGACCTTCTTCGCCGCCGAGGTCGGCGCCGGGGCCTCCCTGACTGGGCTGCTGTTCGTGGCCGTTTCCATTAACCTCGAACGGATCCTCTCCTTCCCCAAGCTGCCTGCCCGTGCCGGCGAAACCCTCACGCTTCTACTGCTCGTCGTGGCGATCGCCAGCCTCGGGCTGGCGCCGCAAAGCGGTCAGGTGCTGGCGGTGGAGATCATTGCCTGCGCGGGAGTCCCGGCCGCGGTCGTGCTGGCGGTACAGCTGCGTCACGGGCCGGACAACCCGGCCGACCCGATCTGGTGGTACCTGACCCGGATCGCCACCATTCAGATTCCCGCACTGTTGTTCCTCGCCTCCGGGATCACGCTGGCCCTGCGGCACGGCGGGGGACTCTACTGGGTGCTGCCCGCCACCCTCACCGCGTTCATCGGCGCTGTCTATACCGCGTGGGTCCTCCTGGTCGAGATCATCCGGCACAATCGCCGATGACATCATCCCTAGTCGTTCCGGCCCGATTCACTGGCGCGCGAGCCGGCGCCTTGCGGCGACCGCCATGATCAGATCGAACAGGCCGTGGTCATCACCGGCCCGGCTTATCCGACCGCAGACGGTCGCCACGCCTGAGGATCAGCTCTCCCGTGTCGTCTCGGCGGCGCTCCTGCGCGGGCGGCGCTAGGGCATCTCCGGGTGCGCCGCGTCGTGGTCCCGGTACTCCCCAAGCAGGTCATGCTGAGTGGACATTCTTTGGGTGGCCAGGTCGTGCAGCCGTTCGGCGAACGCGCGTTCCTGTCCTTCAGTCGGTCGTCCCTGCGCGCCGGGCGGGGGCAGGATGGGGCCTGTCGCCGGCGTGCCGAGCATGGCGACCTGCAGGTCGAGGGCGGCCGGAACGTAGAAGTTCAGTACCCGTGCGGTCGCGGTCTTGACGGCGAAGGCGTGCGGGGTGCCTGCCGGAATGCGCACGAGCTGACCCTTGGTCCCGACAACCACTTGGTCTCCGAGTTGGAGAGCCAGCTCGCCGTCAAGGATGTAGAAGACTTCCTCGCCGTGGTCGTGCACGTGCGGGGGCGGCCCGGCCTTGGCCGGCATGAGCTGCTCCATCAGTGAGTACGTCCGACGTCCCCGAACGGGTGGCCCAGGCCACCGAGTTCCTCCTGCGCAACGTGGTCAGGATGCAGGGGGCAGTCCGCGCCATGATCGCTTCCACGATCACGCGGGAGGAAGTGACCTTCCCGCGCCCCGGGAAGCAGTTCGGCCTGATCGACCTCGCCGTCGCACCGCTGGAGCGGCCACCCGGCGCCATGGAGCCCGGCAGGCTCACTCAGCTCAAGCACGACCTGGCCGTGATCATGAGCGCGGAAGCCCTGTTCACCCTGACCGACCTGGCGGGACTCGCACCGCACGATGCGATCGCCAGCGTCGTACGCACCGCCCGGACCATCACCGAGGCCGCCATGCAGTCCCCGACACCAGCACCACCCCACCTGCCCACCTGAAACGTCCCGTCCGGCGCCGCACCGGTGATGCGCAGCAGCCGGGTCACCGATCCCAACCAGTCTGCAGTACGAGCTTGCTCATCGCAGCTCCCTTCATCGGATATTGCGGAGCGTGTCGTGGTTTGGCTAGCTTGATGGGCTGGTGAGCGCTGGCTCCGCCGGGGCGATGACGGCAGGGTTGGCTGGCGGGGCGGGTGTGATGCGCAGCCAGCAGGCGGACAGCAGGGCGGCCAGGGCGGCGCAGGCCGCGCCGCCTAGGAAGGCGGCGTGGTATCCGCCGGTGAGCGCGGCAAGCTGGCCCTGCCCGGCGGCGAGCAGGTTACCGGTACGGGTGGTGGCGATGCCGGCCAGGACAGCGAGCCCCAGCGCCCCACCGAGCATGAAGGAGGTGTTGGCCATCCCGGACGCCAGGCCGGCCTGGTCGTGCCTCACGCTGCTGGTGGCTGCCAGCAGCAACGGGGTGAGGGCCGTCCCGGCGCCGACGCCGAGCAGGATCCCGGCCGGCAGCACGTCGGTTACGAAGTGCCCGCCGACGGGAGCCCGGCCCAGCAGCGCCAGCCCGGCCGCGGCCAGCAGCAGCCCGGTCACCAGCGGCGGCTTGACGCCCAGCCGGGCCACCAGTCTGGCCGCGGCCCCGGCCGACAGGATGCTCATGGTCAGGTTCATCGGCAGGAACGCCAGTCCGGTCTGCAGCGGGCTGTAGCGCAGCACGGTCTGGAGGTACAAGGTAGTGAGGAAGAAGCAGGCGAACATGGCCGCCGTCCACAGCACGCCAGTTACGCTCGCGGCTGTGAGGTTGCGATTGAGCAGTAGCCTCAGCGGCACCAGCGGCGAGCTCGCCCGCGCCTCGACGGCGGCGAACGCTGCCAGCAGTACCACGGCGCCGGCCAGGGTCCCGAGGGTGCGTGCCGAGGCCCAGCCAGCCTGGCCCGCGCCGACAATCGCGTAGACGGTGACCATCACGGCGGCGGTCACCAGCACCGCGCCGGCCACGTCCAGCCGCACGCCGCGCGTCCTCGCGGTGCTGGCGGGCAGTACCCGCAGCGAGGCAAGCAGCACCGCCGCCCCGATCGGGACATTGACCAAGAAGATCCAGTGCCAGGACAGCAGGCCGGTGAGGATCCCGCCGGCAAGCACCCCGATGCTGCCGCCGCCAGCCGAGGCCATCCCGAATATGCCCATCGCCCTGGCTCGCGCGTCGGGCTCCGGGAACAGCGTCACCACCAGCGACAGCGCCGCCGCGGACGCGACCGCCCCGCCGATCCCCTGAACCGCCCGCGCGGCGAGCAGGACCCCTTGCCCCTGCGCCAGGCCGCAGGCCAGCGAGGCCAGCGTGAACACGCCGATCGCCGCGGCGAACAGCCGGCGGTGGCCGAGCAGGTCGCCGAGCCGCCCACCCAGCAGCAGGAACCCGCCATAGGTGAGCAGGTAGGAGTTGACCACCCAGGCCAGCGAGGCCTGGGTAAACCCGAGGTCGTGCCGGATCGTGGGCAAGGCGACGCCCACGATCGTGGTGTCCAGCACGTTCATCAGCGACCCGATGCACACCACCGCCAGCGCGAGCCAGCGTGCCTTGCCTGGAGTGCTCATTGCCGTGCCTCCTGGGAAGTCGAGGTTATGGCCGGCCCCTGCCAGCCTCTCGCAGTGTTGTCGAACGACTCGCGCCGAAATCGACAGGCACGGCGGAAGAACTTTGATGCAGAACGGTGGCCCGATCCATCGACTTCTCGGCTGCTCTTAAGATGTGTCAAATTAGAGAGGTGCCTAACCAGAACCTGCTGCCGTTGATCGACCCAGATGCGGGCGAGTGCTGCGCGCCGCTGGCGCGCGAGCCGCTGCCGCAGGCGGGGCGGACGAGCTGGCCCCGCCCGCGTCTGGCCGCTGATCCAGAACCCGCCGCGGAGGACCGCCATGCTGCAGGACCAGCCATCGGATACGCCCGCCTCGACCGCCATGGCCACCGTGACGCCGCCGACCGGGGTCGTCATCCGGCCGATGGAGCCGGCCGACGCCAGCCAGGTGCTGGCGATCTACCAGGCCGGACTGGACACCGGCGAGGCCAGCTTCGAAACGGTAGCGCCCGATTGGGAGACGTTCGACGCGGCGAAGCTCCCGGGGCACCGGTTCACCGCCGCCGATGCTGACGGGCGGGTGCTCGGCTGGGTCGCGGTTTCCCCGGTCTCGGCCCGGCGCGTGTACGCGGGAGTCGTCGAGCACAGCGTCTACGTCCTCCCGGGATGCCACCGCCGGGGGATCGGCGCGGCGCTGCTCCGGGCGCTGATCGGCTCCACCGAGGCGGCGGGGATCTGGACCATCCAGAGCAGCCTGTTCCCGGAGAACACCGCCAGCGTGCGGCTGCACCAGCAAGCCGGGTTCCGCATTCTGGGCACCCGGGAGCGGATCGCCTGCCACCACGGCCGGTGGCGGGACACCGTGATCATGGAACGGCGGAGCGCCATCGCCGGGACCGGGTGAGGTCCCTCAGCCGGCCCGCCCAGCCGGGCCCCGCTGGGTGGTTTCAGGCGGCGGGCGCGCGGAGCAGGTCGCTGGCCGCCAGCAGGGCTTGCGGGACGACCCGGTAGTAGTTCCACTTGCCGCGCTGCTCGCGGGTCACCAGGCCGACCTCGACGAGCTGCTTCATGTGGAAGGACACGGTCGGCTGGGACAGGCCGACCGGGGCGGTGAGGTCGCAGATGCAGGCCTCGCCGCCGTCGGCGGCGGCGATCAGCGACAGCAGCCGGACCCGGTGCCGGTCGCCGAGCGCACGGAACACCCGCGCGATCCGCTCGGCGGCTTCCTCGTCGAGCGCCCCGCCGGTCAGCGGGGAGCAGCAGGCGGCCAGGTCGCCGTCGAGGAGGGGCAGTGCCGGTGTCCGCATGATCTCACTTTACCTGTCCGATTGACTTTTCTCGATGCATCGAGCATAGTCGATGCATCGAGAAAAGTGAATGGGAGGAACCTGGGATGAGCGCACTGCCCGTCGTGGTGATCGGCGCGGGCCCGCAGGGGCTTGCCGCCGCCGCGCACCTGCTCGAGCGCGGCCTCGAGCCGCTGGTGCTGGAGGCCGGCGAGGACCCCGCGGCCGCCGTCGCCGAGTGGGGGCACGTCCGGCTGTTCTCGCCGTGGCCGGAACTGGTCGACCAGGCTGCGGCGCGCCTGCTCGCGCCCGGCGGGTGGACGGCACCGGCGCAGGGCTACCCGACCGGCGCCGAGTGGATCGCGCGGGTACCTGCGCCCGCTCGCGGAGGCGCTCGGCGGCCGGGTCCGGTACGGAGCCAGGGTGACCGGGGTGTCCCGCAAGGGCCGCGACCGCCTGGTCGACGCGGGCCGGGGCGACCAGCCGTTCACCGTGCATATCACCGGCCAGGACGGGAACGAGCGCAAGCTGGACGCCCGGGCGGTCATCGACGCGTCGGGCACGTGGCGGCAGCCGAACCCGGCCGGCGCCGACGGGCTGCCCGCCCTCGGCGAGCGCGCCGCCGCGGGAGAGGGCCTGGTCAGGTACCAGATCCCCGACTTCGCCGTCCCGGCGCCGTTCGCGGGCAGGCACACCGTCGTCCTGGGCGCCGGCCACTCCGCGGCCACCGCGGTCATCGAGCTGGCCCGCATCGCCCGGGCGAACCCGGGCACCCGGGTCACCTGGGCGCTGCGCCGCGCCACCGCGAGCGCCGCGACCGCCGGCAGCGCCACCGACGAGCTGCCCGAGCGCGGCGCCCTCGGGATCCGCGCGGCCAAGGCGGTGGACGACGGCACCGTCACCCTGGCGACCGGGTTCCGCACCGAGCGGATCCGCCAGGACAGCGCGGGAAAGGCTGTGCTCGTGGCGGAGGACGGGCGGGAGCTGCCCCCGGCGGACACAATCGTGGTCCTGACCGGCTTCAGGCCAGGCCTGGAGTTCCTCTCGGAACTGCGCCTCGACCTGGACCCGGTGCTCCAGGCGCCCCGGAGGATCGCGCCTGGCATCGACCCGAACGTCCACTCCTGCGGCACCGCGACTCCGACCCTGGCGGCCGACCTGGCTCAGCCCGAGCCGGGCCTGTACCTGGTGGGGATGAAGTCCTACGGCCGGGCGCCGACGTTCCTGGCGATGACCGGCTACGAGCAGGTCCGCAGCGTGGCCGCCGAGCTGGCCGGGGACCACGAGGCGGCCGGCCGGGTCGAGCTGGTGCTGCCCGACACCGGCGTGTGCGGCGGCGCCGGCCTGTTCGACGACCCGGACGGCGCCAGCGGCGGCGCGTGCTGCGCGCCCGCCCCGCAGGTGCTGCAGATCGGCCTCGCCCCAGCCGCCGGCTGAGCCTCCGGTGGCGCAGACCCCGGTGGCGGGGCTGCCACTGGCAGGGCCCGCCGCCGGGGACACGCCGGCGCGTGCCCGGCGGCGGGCGCTCGCCGCGCTGTGCGTGACCGAGATCGTCTCCTACGGGGTGATCTACTACGCGTTCCCCGTCCTGGCCACGCAGATCACGGCGGGCACCGGCTGGTCCCGCACCGCCGTCACGCTCGCCTACTCGGCCGGGAACCTGGCCGGGGCGCTGGCCGGCGTCCCGGTCGGGCGGCTCATCCAGCGCCACGGCCCGCGCCCGGTGATGACCGCCGGCAGCGTGCTCGGCGCGCTCGCGGTCGCCGGGGTCGCGGCGGCCCCGGGCTACGGCTGGTTCGTCGCGGCCTGGCTGGCGGCCGGGATCGCGAGCGCCGGCCTGTACTACCCGCCGGCGTTCGCCGCGCTGACCACCTGGTACGGGCCGCGGCGGGTCGCGGCGCTGACGACCCTGACGCTCGCGGCCGGGTTCGCGAGCACGATCTTCGCGCCGCTCACCTCGGCCCTGGCCGGCCCCCTGGGCTGGCGCGGCACCTACTTGCTGCTGGCCGCCGTGCTCGCGGCCGTCACCATCCCGGCGCACGCCCTCTTCCTCCGGCTGCCCTGGACTCCGCCGTCCGCCAGCCCGGGCCAGGCCGGGCCGGCGCGCGGCGCGGACCGCAGCGTGCTGGCGAGCCGGACGTTCCTGCTGCTCGTCACCGCGGCGACGCTGTGCGCGTTCGCCCAGTACGCCGCCCTCGTCAACCTGGTGCCGCTGCTCACCGGCCGCGGCCTGACGCCCGGCCTGGCGGCGTGGGCGCTCGGGCTCGGCGGCGCCGGGCAGGTCGCCGGGCGGCTCTGCTACCGGCAGCTCGCGGCCAGGCTCGGCACCCGGTGGCGGACCGTGGCGGTCATCGCGGCGGGCGCGGGCGTAACCCTGCTGCTCGGCCTGCTACCCGGCCCGGCGGCGCTGCTCGTCGCGGCGTCCGTGCTCGCGGGCGCGGTCCGCGGGGTGTTCACGCTCACCGAGGCGACCCTGGTGGCCGACCACTGGGGAGCAGACCGCTACGCCGCCGTCAACGGGGTGTTCAACGCGCCGCTGACCGCCGCCGGGGCGATCGCCCCCAGCATCGGCGCGGCCGTCGCCGCGGCGGTCGGCAGCTATCCTGCCCTGTTCGTTATCCTCGCGGCTGCCGCCGCCGCGGGCGCAGCGCTCGCCGCGTCGGCACCGCCCCCCGCTGCGGATCTGGCGACCCGCGCGAGCCGCTGACCCGCCCGCGTTGCCGGACCGGCAGGCTGCCGACAAAGATCCAAGGCCTTCATCCGAACGGTCCCGGCTGACTCTCGTCCGTCCGGCTCGCCCCGCGCGGTCGGCCAGCCCCGCCCGCGGAGAGGATCACGCTCCCCGCCTGACGGGCGCCTGCGGGCGGGGAGGGGGCACGAGGCGGAGCGCGAGGCGCCCGACCCGCTGTCCCAGGTCGTCCAGGGCCGCGTCGAAGCTTCCCGGGTCACCGGACGGGACCGGGTCGGGGACCGACCAGTGCACCGCCGCGAGGCCGCCGAGTTCCTCGCGGGCCAGGTCGCACACCGTGACCACAAGGTCCCCGTCCTGGTAGACGTCATCGATATGCCGAGGGCGCACGCGGCGCAGCGGCAGCTCATGACGCCCGGCCGCGGCGATCGCGCCGGGGTCGATCGCGGCCGCGGGATGGGTCCCGGCCGAGGCAGCGGGCACTGTCGCCGACGCGCCGCCACAATGCCGCCGCCAGGTGCGAGCGGGCCGAGTTGGCGGTGCACACGAACAGCACCCGCCGCGCCGTCCGCGCCCCCGGGCGCGTGAGCGATTCGAGCGGAGCCGGTATCAGCCGCAGGTAATTACGCCGGCGGTCTCCCTCCGAACGGTGGCGGCTGATCAGTCCCGCCTGCTCCAGCACGTTCAGGTGGTGCGCGAGCAGGTTGGACGGCATCCCGAGCAGCGTCGCCAGCTCAGAGGGGGACACATCGCAGCCGTCGAGCGCATCGGTGATCAGCAGCCGGGCCGGGTCGGCCAGCGCCGCGTGGACGGCTGCCCGCCTCGCCAGGTCGCCGCTTTGCTCAGTATTCATTGACTCAATATTGACTGAGCTACCTCATTACGTCAAGATGAGGTGCGTGACCAGGGTGCCTGTACCTCATCTCGCCGCGCTGTGGCGCCGGCTGACCGCCGAGTTCCTCGGCAGCGCGTTCCTCGCCGCGATCGTGATCGGCTCCGGGATCGCCGCGCAGCGGCTGTCCCCCTCCGACACCGGCCTTGCGCTGCTCGAGAACGCGGCCGCGACCGCCGCCGGGCTGTTCGCGATCATCCTGATGTTCGGGCCGGTATCGGGCGCGCACTTCAACCCGGTCGTCTCGTTCGCCGACGCCTCGCTCGGCGGGCTGTCCTGGCGCGACGCCGCCGCCTACCTGCCCGCGCAGGTCGCCGGCTGCGTCACCGGTGCCGTCGCCGCCAACCTGATGTTCAGCCTGTCGGCGGTGTCGATCTCGGTGAAGCACCGGGCGAGCGGCGCGCACGCGCTGTCGGAGGTGATCGCCACCGCCGGGCTGGTCCTGGTGATCTTCGCCCTGGCCCGGTCCGGCCGGCTGGCCAGCGCCCCGGCCGCGGTCGGCGCCTACATCGGCGCCGCCTACTGGTTCACCTCCTCCACCAGCTTCGCCAACCCCGCCATCGACGTCGGCCGGATGTTCTCCAATACCTTCGCTGGCATCGCCCCGTCCTCGGTGCCGGTGTTCATCGCCGCTCAGATCGGCGGCGGCATCGCCGGGGTGGCCATCATCAAGATCCTCTACCCCGCGCTCACCCCCGCCCAGGCCGCCGGGGCCGTCGTCCCGCACGACAGCGCCGATGGCCAGGAGCTGGCCGAGCTCGCCAAGGCTGACGGCGACGGGGGATGGCCGGCGCCGCCGGCCTGGACTAGCGGCCAACCACGACACGCACGGGAAACAGGAGGTAATCATGCACATGGTCGCCGTCGGCGGAAGCGACGCCGGCATCAGCGCCGCGCTCCGCGCCCGCGAGGTCGACCCGGACGCCGAGGTCACCGTGGTCGTGGCCGACGCGTACCCGAACTTCTCCATCTGCGGCATCCCCTACTACGTCTCCGGCGAGGTGCCGCACTGGCGCAACCTTGCCCACCGCACCATCGCTGACCTGGAAACAGCGGGGATGCGGCTGCGGCTGGACACCACCGCCCGCAGCATCGACGCCGCAGGACGCAAGCTCCTGGTGACCGGCCCGGACGGGGCCGAGGACCTGATCGCCTACGACCAGCTGGTCATCGGCACCGGCGCGGTCCCGGTCCGCCCGTCCATCGCCGGGCTCGCCACGCTGGGACCCGGGGACGGGGTGCACCTGCTGCACTCGATGGGCGACACCTTCGCCCTCATGGGCACCCTGACCGAGACGTCCCCGGCCAGCGCGGTCATCGTCGGCGCGGGGTACATCGGCCTGGAGATGGCCGACGCGCTGACCACCAGGGGACTTGCCGTCACCCAGATCGAGCGGCTGCCCGAGGTGCTGCCCACCGTCGACCCGCAGCTCGGCGCCCTCGTCCACGCCGACCTGGCCGCCCGCGGCGTCGAGGTCCTCACCGGCACTGCGGTCAACTCGGTCTGGAAGGCCGCGCCCGGGGCGGCGGGGCGGCTCCAAGTCGAGGCCGTCACGGATGCGGGCGAGCCGGTCACCCGGCACGCCGACCTGGTGCTCGTCGTGGTCGGCGTCCGGCCCGACACCAGCCTGGCCGTCAGCGCAGGCGCCGCCCTCGGCGCAAGGGGCGCGATCGCGGTCGACCGCGGGATGCGGACCGGGCTGCCCGACGTGTACGCGGCCGGGGACTGCGTCGTCACCTGGCACCGGCTGCTCGGGGAGACCTACCTGCCGCTCGGCACCACCGCCCACAAGCAGGGCCGCGTCGCCGGCGAGAACGCCTGCGGCGGGAACCGTCGAGTTCGCCGGCAGCCTCGGCACCCAGGTGGTGAAGATCTTCGACCAGGCCGCCGCCCGGACCGGGCTCCGCGACCACGAAGCCAAGACGGCCGGGTTCGACCCGGTCACCATCGGCGCCGAGGCCGACGACCACAAGGCCTACTACCCCGGCAGCCACCGCATCCACATGCGGTTCACCGGCGACCGCGCCACCGGCCGGCTCCTCGGCGCGCAGCTGTTCGGGCACAAGGACGCCGAGATCGCCAAGCGCGTCGACATCGCCGCCGCCGCGATCTTCCACGGCATGACCGTCGACGAGGTCAGCGACCTCGACCTGTCCTACACGCCGCCGCTCGGCTCCCCCTGGGACGCCGTCCAGGCCGGCGCCCAGGCCTGGACCCGCCAGGCCCGCCCCAGCTAACCAGACCCGGCCAACCGCCCCGGTCCCGGAGAGGCCGAGTGCACATCCAGGCCGCGCCCTGCTCCGCCACCGAATTTCCACTGGCCCTGACCGTCCCAGAAGGTCGAGCCTGGCGGCTACCGTCGTGCACCTGGCGCCGGTAGCGAGGTGGCATGACGACAGCAGATGACTTCGACTGTTTTACGCCAGCCTTGCCCCGGCCGCTGCGCTGCGCTGCCGCGCCGCCCGGCGAAGCGGCGGCGCGGCGGCGCGGCGGCCCTGCTCGGCAGCGGCGCGCTCGCCGTCGCCATCAGCCTCGGCGCCGCCGACACCGGCGTCGTCCGCCCGCGCGCTCAACCGCATCCTCGCGCCGGAGTCAGCGCAGATCGCCGGGCACGGCTACCGCCGACCAGACGACGGTGCTGGCGAAGGCGTACGTGACCAAGGCCAACCTGGCCGTGCCGAAGAAGATGCACCTGACCCCACTACAGATCAGGGCATGACCGTGGCGTACCGGATCGGCGCGCAGATCGCCGGGGCGAAGGGCGTGACAGCTGACGGTAGCCCAGCTCGCGTCGCTCGTGAAAGCGAGGCTGACCGAGCCCAGCTCGCGGCACTCTGCTACCGCGTCGAGCCTCGCTCACCATCTGTCTGGACCCTGGAATGGCTGCGGGCCGGCCCGTGAGGCCTACCCCGACGAATTGAACGCGGCAGAGTTTCGCCTGGTGCCGGCAGGTGCCGAAAAGTTTGGACAAAAATACATCTATTACAAAATAACCTGCCAGGTTAATGTTCGGGTACCGCGCATCTGCGGACAAGCAACAACCCGAGGAGCCTGCATGTCACGACGACGCTGGTTGATCCCGCTGGCCGCCCTGGCCATAGCCATCGCGCCCGCCCTGGCCTCGACCGCCGCCTCCGCCTCGACCCACTCGAGCCGGGCGCTAGCCATCCAGACCGGCGGCACCGCCCAGCATGTCATCAAGCCCGGGACCGCAGCGCTCGGCGCGCACAGCGGCCTGCGCAACGAGACCTCGAGCACCAACTGGTCCGGCTACGCCGCCGACAGCGGCACCTACACCAGCGTGTCGGCCAGCTGGGTCCAGCCCGCCGGCACCTGCTCATCCAGGACCGACCAGTACTCCAGCTTCTGGGTCGGCCTCGACGGATACAGCAGCGACAGCGTCGAGCAAGACGGCACCGACACCGACTGCGTGAACGGCAAGCCGCAGTACTACGGCTGGTACGAGACGTACCCGAACCCCTCCTACAGCTTCGGCAGCACGGTCGAGCCCGGCGACACGATGACCGCGTCGGTGACCTACGAGGGCAGCAACGAATTCAAGCTCACGCTGGCCGACACCACCCGCGGCTGGAGCACCAGCACCACCCAGACCGTGTCCGGGGCCGCCCGCTCCTCGGCTGAGGTCATCATCGAGGCGCCGTGCTGCACCAACAGCGGCGGCATTCTGCCGCTGGCCGACTTCGGCACCGTGCACTTGTCCAAGTCGGTGGTCGACGGCTCCCCGATCGGAGCCCTATCCCCGGTGCAGATCTACATGACCGACAGCAGCGGCAGGACCAGGGACACGGTCTCGTCGCTGAGCAGCGAGGAAAACTTCAGCGCGACCTGGGTCCGCGCCAACTAGTCGTCCTCGTCTATGCGGCTGAGCCGCCGCGAGAACCCAAGCAAGGGGACTGGCCGGATTTCTGGTCAGTCCCCTTGCCCCGCCCGACTGGTTCATCCGCCTATTCGAAGGGACGACGCCTCACGGCGGCGTCCCGATCTGATCTCTATGCCAAGCGCCACGCCCATGAGCACGGCCAGGCCGGCCAGTGGCACCGCGAAGGAAGCTGCGTCGGCCGCGAGCTTCACCGCGACGGATGACCCGGTGAACACCGACAGGTCGAGGTCTGGCGCGAGCACCCAGGGAAGCGCCAGGGCGCAGGCTGCCCAGGCTGCCACCGCGGCCGCGATGACGGCGGGCAGCATCTCGAGGGCCACCACCCACGCCCGCTGTCCCTCGCCCAGGCCCATGGTTGCGAGACGGGCGAGCGTCGCTTTCCGTTCCGCGGCGCCGAGCGCGAACTCGAGGAGCATGACGGCGAGACCGAGGATCGCCGCGACCACGACCGCGAGCGAGAACAGTGTGAACGCCCCGTGCTGCAATGGCCCGCTGGTCAGCGCGGAAAGTACGTCGGAGCGGAAGGCGACCGCTCCGCCCGGCAGTGCGTGCCGCAGCACCGCGGTAAGGCGTGCTCGGTCGACGGACCCGCCGGTTAGCAGCATCTCATTGACGGGGATCGGCTCCGGCGGCGTGATCGCGGACTTGATCGCGGCCAGCGGCATGATCACGAACGCGCCGCCGGCTGGCAGCGCGGGGGTACTTGCGATCACGCCGGCCACCCGGACCCGGACCGGCTGGAGGGACCCCTGCTTCGTGCTCAGGGTGGCCGCGCCGCTGCCGGGGGCTCCTAGAAGCGCTGCGGCTTGCGGGGACACCAGGATGGGCTGGGGTCCCCCCGCCTTGCCTGGCGTCGCGAGCAGTCCGGCCGGCACCTGGGGGAACCCGGGGGTGCGGGCGACAAGCTCGGCGTAACTGGCGGGATCCACGGCAAGGACGTTGACCTGGAGGCCGGACGGGGTGGTCCAGGACTCGTTCATGACTTCGGCCGCGTGCGTTACGCCCGGCACGGCGGCGACCGCCCGGGCGGCGGCGGGCGAGATGGTGAACCCCTGCGCCGTGCCCGAGGAGGAGACCGTCGCGTCCGCGCCAGTCGTGTGCCAGGACGCCGCGACCTCGCCGTTGATCACCGCGTCGCGCACCATGCCGGCGAAGGCCGCCACGGTGAGCGCGAGGACAAGGGCGACCGCGGGCAGCGCCGGGGTAAGGGCGGCGGTCCGGGACGCCCGGGCGAGGCCGAGGAACGCGGGCGCGCGGGAGCTGCGCGCGGAGGCTCGCAGCAGTCCGCGCAGCGCCAGCGGGTACAGCCGGAGCACCACGATCACCGCTGGGATGGCCACCAGTATCGGCGCGGAGCTGGTGTAGAAGTTCACGCCCGAGCCGGCTCGCACGTCCTGATCGCGGAAGACGACGATGCCCGCCACCGACCCGGCCACCAGCGCCGCCTCCGAGACCAGCCGGGTCCCGGCCCGCTGGCGACGGGGGAAGGGGGTCCGACGGCGGGGCAGACGATGCTGCCAGGCCGCGATGAGGGCGGGACCCAAGACGGCGGTGGCCACCACCGCGAGCGGCGGCCACCAGCCGCCGGCCGATCCGGCACCGTGTGCGGAACCGGCCACGGGGACGACGAGGATCGCGAGGACGGCCGCGATCACGGCCGCCGGGACGCACAGGAGCGCGGCATCGCGTCCCGTGCCGACGGCGATCTGCCACAGGGATCCGCCGCGCGCCCTGATCACCGTGATCTCGGCCGACCGGCGCATCGCGACCATCCGTGCGGCGAGCAGCAGCACGGCCAGGCCGGCGACCGTCAGGCTCACGTAGAGCAGCCAGAGCAGCGTGTCCACCGACTGCGCGGTCGTGATGAACAGGTTCAGCGAGAACAGCATGCCCGAGGACGCGGTCAGCGTGGCGGCGACCGGCTCGAGGGGACCGGAGAGCGCCGGCGTCTGGGCGCTGATCTTATCGAGCGCGTCGCTCAGCGGCTGCACCTGCTGGTCGTCGAGCGAACTCACGTCCAGCGGGAACACCCACTCCATCCGGGGATTGCGCGAGCCGAAGTAAGACTGCAGCTCGTCGGCCTCGTCCGGTCCGGCTATCACCGCGGCTGCCCAATACGGGCTTGGGGGCGACCCTTGGAACTGGAGGTCGGCGGCGAGGACGCCGGGGTCAGTGCCCCAGAACGACGAGTCCGGGTCAACCGGGACCACGATGCCCGTGACCTGGACGGTGACCTGAGTGACCATGCCGGTCGATGCGAGCTCGGAGCCGGGCATTACGAACTCGGAGCCCGCGTGCAGGCCCAGTGTTGCCGCCGTCTGCCTGGTCATGACGACCTGGAGCGTCGCGGCCGGGTGCCTGCCGCCCGCCTTGCCGGTGCCGGCTGTAGGCACGGGGATCGGTGTGGCCACCGGGAGGCGCCCCCTCAGCAGCCGCACCTGCGAACCGAGCGGCTGCCGTTCGGTTATCTCGACCTTGACCGGCGTGCGGCCGGCGCCGGGCAGGTCGTCGTTGATTGGGCTGAACGGGACCGTCATAGACGACCAGTCGGTGTCGGCCGGGGTGAGGCTGACCGGGGCGCGGTCGAAGGCGGCCCGCAGCGATGAGCTGATCGCGTCGATCGTGGCCGACGGCACGATGGTCGTGGGATCGCCGGTGTTGTTGACGAAAGAGATGACGCTTTGCACGTCATGCCAGGGCGCTGAGACGGTGATGGTGCGGGTCGTCGCGGCAGTGGCGGCCACCGTCTGCCGCACCGCCTGGGTCCTGCTGGCGAGGGTCTCCCGCGCGCCGGCGGTGGCCGCGAAAACCGCGAGGAAGGTGAGTAGCGCCAGCCACAGATACACGGCCCGCGGCCGGTACCGCCGGTTCACGCTGCCTCCGCCGCGCGGAGTTCGGCGGCCGGGTCGGGGCGCCGGAAGACGACGAGCGCGGCGGCCAGTGCGGGAAGCACCGCGACCACGACCGCGAGCGGGATCGGTCTGCGGCAGGTCGAACATCGTCAGCGGCGGCGGGACCGGTGTCTGCGCGGTGGGGCTGAGAGTGACCGCGGGCACCAGCAACCGGGCCAGCACCGCGCCGAGAAGCAGGCCAAGCGCGGCCGCGGGGACGGACAGCAGCAGCTTTTCCAAGAACAGCTGCAGGGCCGCGGACCGCTGACTGACGCCTAGCGCTGCCAGCACGGCGTTTTCGGCGCGCCGCTGTCTGACGTTCGCCGCGATCGAGACCCAGAAGCCAAAGACCCCAAGCAGCGCGGCCGCCACGGTCATCGCCAGCAGCGCCTGCTGCGGTGCGGCCGAGAGCGGGTCGCCAACGGTCGCGGCGGCGAGCGCGGCGCTGCTTTCAGCGGTCGCGCCGGACGGCAACGCGCGCGTCAGGGACGCGGGGACCCGGCCGCCGGTCGTGGCCAGCCACCACTGCGTGACCGGCACTGGCGCGGCGCCGTGGCCGACCAGGAACGCCTCGAGGGTGGATAGGTCCATCACCAGCCCGGCGCCGGTGATGGTGGGGAACGCGCTCGCCACGGCCACGATTTTCGCTGGCACGGTTGTGCGGTCGACGGTCGTTTCCACGATGCTGCCAACGCCGGTGTTGTTGGCGCTGTCAAACGCCCTGGTCGCGATGGCGGGGACGACGGCGGGAAGCGCGTTCGGGGCGGAGAGCGAGATCTGCCCGGCTAGCGGCTCGGTGACGACCGGTGTCGCGCCCGGAGCTTGCGACCATCGCCCGTACCCGGGGCTGAACGTAAGCGTCGCGCCGCCGGGGGCGCGCTGCCAGCCGGTCACCCGCGGCCCGGCTGACGGGCCGTACATATTGTTGGTGGAAAGTTCCGAGGCGAGCTGGGGCGCGCTGGCGACCGCCGACCACGTACTGGTCGTCGCCCCGGCGATGGTCAGCGTGACCGGGGTCTTCAGCCGTTTCGCGGGCAGCGTGTAGAAGAGGATGACCTGGCTGAGCCGGAGCGGGTAGGCGGCGTCCGCCCCGCCCAGCGGGGCGGTGACCACGTGCGGGCGGCCGTCAGCAGAGAACGGGACCGATGAGAACTGGAAGGCGGCGCCGGTCGCGTCGGTGACCGTGAATTGCGCGTACACGGGCCCGAGGGCGGCGCGGCTGAGCGTGACGGTGAGCTGAACCGAAGTCGGCCTGCCGCTGATGAGCTGGCCCCCGGACGACGACGAGGGTGTGATCGACCGGAGCAGGGCGGCTGGCGGCAAGCTCGACTGATCGCCCCTGAGCAGGGCGACCTTCGGTGCCTGAAAGGCGTCGATGGCCACCACCGGCGCGGGCGTCGCCTCCTGGACATCCGCGACCGCCATCGCCGCCCGCACGCCGGCCGCCCCGGTGATCGAGGTGGTCGCCCCGACCGGCACCGGGATGGGCAGGTTGACCTGCGCGTCCCCGCCGCTCACGTAGGCCGCCTGATCGGCGGCTGACCTGGTCCAGCTCTGGTGCTGAACGAGCGCCAAAGTGCCAGTGCCGACGGCCATCACCAGCAGCAGGGCGGCGCCGCCCTGGCGCAGCGGCTGACGGCTGAACTGCCAGCCGGCCAGCGACGAGGTGAGCCCGCGGCCGGCCGCCGACACCCGGTCGACGGCGCGGGCCCCGACGGGCAGCAGCCGCAGCGTGAGCACCGTGCCGGCCGCCAGGGCGAGCGCGGGGGCAAGCACGAGCACCGGATCGACGACCGGCGGGCTGGCCGCGGACGTTGAGACGGCCGAGTACCGCCGCAGCTGCCAGCACGCCAGCACCGCCAGCGCCATCAGCGCCAAGTCCGCGCCGGCCCCCGTCGCGCGGGACAGCACGGCCTGCCTGCCCTGCTGGACCTGTACTGCGGTCCGGCGAGGCCGCAGCACCGGGTAGAGGAGCGCGCCAATCGATAGCACGGCGATCCCCAGCGCGGCGGCCAGGGCATCGAGCCAGGTGCCCGAGGCGGCCACGCTGATGCCGCCGTCCGGGATGCCCCGGCCGACGGTGCCAGGGCCGTAGAGCGTACTGCCGAGCCGCTGGGCCAGCAAGATCCCGGCGACCCCGCCGATCAGCGCGGTGACCAGCGACAGCGGGACCACCTCGGCCGCGGTCAGCCTCGTCAGCTGCCATCTGGTCGCGCCGCGCGCGGTCAGCAGCGCGGTCTCGCCCTCGCGCTGGGCGGCGAGCAGCCGGGCGACGGCCAGCAGCGCTGCCACCGTGAGTACCAGGAGCTCGAACGCGCTGATCTCGAGGAGCGACCTGGCAACCGCGAAGTTGTCGCCGATATCGGCCAGCACGGTCGGCAGGTTGGTGGTCAGCGTCAGGGTGCTGAGCAGACTCGAGGTGAACCCGACCGAGATCGCGAACAGGTGAGCAGTGTTGAAGCCGGCCATGTCGGGCTGGGCGACCCAGGTCCCGGTTCGCTCGGCGAGCCGGCCGGGGAACACGCCGGGCGATACGACAAGGGGCCCGTAGGTGGTGTATCCGCTGGCTGGACCCGCTCCGTTGACGGATCCACTGGCGGGAATCGAATTCAGCTGCCAGTACGAGGCGACGCTGGCAGGCGACTGCCGTTCCGCATAGAGACCGGTAAGAATGAACGTCACGCGCGCGCCAGTGGCCTGGTCCTGTACCCGGAGCACATCACCGGGACGAAGCTTGAGCAGCGCCGCGGTGCTGGCCGGCAGGGCGGCCGGAATGGGGCCGGCTACCGATGCGGGGACCTGCCCCGGCCATTTCCCGGTCACCAGCACGGCGTGATCCGTGACGCCGTAAAGCGAAGCGGCCAGCAGTTGGGGGATGTTGTCCGAGGTAATGCTGGCCGGCTCGGCAGGCAACGACCCGGCCACGAAGCCGAGCGGGTCAGACCAGACGCCTTGCCAGAAACTGAACGACACCGGGCCTAGGCCCGCGGCGATCGATGAGTGCAACGCCGCCGAAGTCTGCGCCGGATTGCCGTTTGCGAACGATCCCGCTGCGGCCAGTGTCGTTCCCGGCGCGACGACGAGGTCGTGCCGCACGGCCTGCGGGAGCGCCTGGCCGGCGAAGGCGGCGAACGCCGCGCCGACAGTGGCGGCCACCAGCGTGGTGAGTGCGGCTGCGGCGAGTATCACCCAGTGCGCGGTCATGCGCCGTACAGCCAGCGGGCCATGCAGACCGATCACTTCCTTCACAATTCCGCATCCTTCAACCCGGTGGCAGTCCGGTCAGATAACGAATCGATGCCAGTCGTAACCGCAGGCATTGCCACGCCAACGCCAATAGAGTCAACCGAGCAGCTCGCAGCCGTACCTGACGACAATCTCGCGCGTTTCGGCTGGGCTCAGGCTGCCGCCGCAGGGCGTCGAGCATGGCGCTAGTCTGCGACGACATTGCGGTGAAAATGATTCCGCTACGGGCGCAGCAGGCGTGCCAGGAACTCCTCGACCGCCTGACGCTCCTCGGCGACCGCGGCGCGCGAGTTCGGGGCGCGGGCGACGACCATGGCGGCCTCGTCGAGGGCGGCCAGGATCATGTGCGCGAACGGGCCGACGAGTTCCCCCGGCAGCCGGCCGGTATCGCTGACCGCCTGCAGCATGTCCCGCATCGCGCTGGCCGTCCGGCCTTCGTCCATGTCCCGCCACTGCTCCCAGCCGAGCACCGACGGCGCGTCCACCAGCATGATCCGCTGGATGACCGGGTCGCCGGCCAGGTCGATCCAGCTCAGGGCGGCGGTGCGCACCGCGTCGACCGGGTCGGTGCAGCCGCTGATGACCTCGGTCATCTGCGCCGTAATGCGCTCGCTGAGTGCGTCAAGGACAGCCCTGAACAGAGCTTCCTTGCCCGCGAAGTGATGGTAGAGGGCGCCCCGGCTGACCCCGGCGGCGGTCAGCACCGCCTCGATCGAGGTGCCCTCGTAGCCGTGCTCGGCGAACAGGCCGGTGGCTACCTCGATGAGCTGCCCGCGCGTCGCCCGGCCCTGGGCCGCCCGTTTGCCTGGGGCACCCTGCTCTTCGCTCATGGGACTCATTTGTACCTGGTGTTCCCTCCTCGCGGAGCGTGCCTCGGCAGGGACGAAGCTCCAGCCCGCACTCTTGACAGACCGACAGTCGGTATGTATTTAATAGACCGACAGTCGGTATGCCTATCATAGGAGAACAGCTCATGGACGTGAACGCTTTCCTCTCCCACCGCCGGTCCCTGGCGACCCCGTCCGGCGAGATCGCCTACACCGAACTCGGCGCGGGCCCGGCCGCGCTGTTCGTGCACGGCGTGGGCACCAGCGGCGCGCTCTGGCGGCAGGTCATCGCGGAGCTGAGCGACGCCAGCCGGTGCATCGCGGTCGACCTGCCCGCGCACGGTGCCAGCCCGGCCCGCGACGACATGTCCCCGGCCGCGCTGGCCGAGGCGCTCGCCGACCTGTGCGACGGCCTCGGGCTCGGCCAGGTCGACCTGGTCGGCAACGACACCGGCGGCGCGATCGCGCAGATCTTCGCCGCCCGCCACCCGGACAAGATCCGTACGCTCACCCTGACCAACTGCGAATGCGAGGGCAACTTCCCGCCGGCTGACTTCGCGCCGATCATCGAGCAGGCGCGGCAGGGCACGCTGGCGCCCCTGATGGCCGCGCTCGCGGCGGACCCGCAGACCTGGCCGACGCACCCGCTGAGCATGGGCTACCAGTACCCGGAGCGGGTCCCCGAGGATGCCTGGCGGGACTACCTCACCGGAGCCACCGGGACCATCGAGCGGGCCCGTGATTTCGAGCGGCTGCTCGCCGCGCTCGACGCGGCCGACATCGAGGCCGCCGGAGACCAGCTGCGCACGCTCAAGGCACCGACCCTGCTGGTCTGGGGCACCGCCGATACCAATTTCGCCGTCAAGTGGGCGTACCACCTGCGTGACCTGATCCCGGGGGCACGCGAGGTCATCGAGGTCGACGGGGCAAAGATCTTCTTCCCCGAGGAGCGCCCAGAGGACCTAATCCCGCACCTCCGCCGCCACTGGGCCCGGTAGCGGTCACGCCGGTCAGCAGGTCCCGTCGAAGCTACACCTAGACCAGCCGACGCCAACCGGGTCTGTCGCAGGCGTCAGTGGTCGGCCGGGTGCTGCATCATGGTCACATGTCACGATGGCTAGATCGCCGCAGTCTCTGGCAGTTCGCCCTCCTCTGGTGGGCAGGCGCGATGGCTGCCTGCCTGCTCGGCGTCGCTGCATCGGTAGCCATGTACGGCGGTCATGTACAGCGAGGTCCTCTGACCGGAGCCTTCTTCTTTTCGATCGCCGCCGCCGTCAGCGCAGTATGGAGCCGCCAGCGACGCAGGGTCCGAACCTAGCCGTCTGCAGTTCGCGTCCCAACGGACCCAGTTGTCACACGTAGTAGAAGATGCAGCAAACCAAGCCAGCTGCGGAAAAGAACGAGGCGATGCCGGTCAGCCAGGGAGAGCGCCTGCAGGCCGCCGCAAACCGCGCTCTGCGCGACAGATCCTCGACGTTCGGGATACCAGTCAAGACAAATAGATAGAGCAACAGACCCACCACGCCGAAGGGCCATTCCAGAAGCCGGGCCAAGGTCGAGTGTCCCACGCGGCCGCTGTTGCCCCCAAAGCCTCAGGCGAACCCGGTCGCGGCGGTCGGCGTTTTCCCGCTGCGTCCACGCCTTCTGGCCCGGTGCCCCTTGGCGGGTGAATGCCTGGAACTCCAGCGCGCCCCACTTCTGCTTAACGGCGAGCAGTTCATAGACGGGGAAGGCACCCTGCAGCCGCTCGTGGCATTCTCCGACCAGCGGCCGCCAGCCTTGGCCAACGTGGGCTGTTTTGAGGGTAAACGCCGGGCGTGCGGCCGCAGCCGGCCGATCAGGTCACGGCTGCTGGCCGGGATAAGCTTCCACACGTCTCCAGTATGGGGGTTCGAGGCGCGGCGGATGGTGGTGCTGTCGGTGCCGGACTCAGGATGTCCAGGCAGATCCACCCCGTTTCATCGAACGGTCCCTCCTGACTCATCTCCCACTCGGTTTCATGTCGATGGCGTAGGTGACAGGAAATCGAATAAATGATCATGGTAAAGCTATTTGATTCCGATCGATCGAACGGTAATATAGGGGGAGAAGGCAGCCCCTCGCGAACGCGCCCCCAGGCGCGCCGCCCCTCGCGGATTCCCGCCCGGCGGATCGCCGGCGCTGCCGCCAGGCTCAGCCGTAGCACGGGGTGCTGTGGCCGCGGGCGCGCGAGCGCCCCGCCACGGCCGATCCCGCCGCCGCGTGAGCTTCACCCGCATGCTCTCGGCGCCCGGCGGAAGGGGGTGGCTCGCGATGTGCACCACAGACGGGACCGGATGCGCGCTGGCCGCCCCCGGCGGGAGCTTCGCCAGCGTCGCGGACGCGCTGAGCGTCACCGGCGCGGCCGCGCGCTACCTGAACTCCGCGGCCGCCGCCGGCCTGGGCGGCCCCGCCCGCGCCGAGGCCCTGGAGCAGCTCGGGGCGGTCACCTCGCTGCTCGGCGCGGCCGCCAACGGGCTGATGCGGCGGTTCGACGCCGCCGGCGACCACGACGCCGACGGCTACGCCACCACCGCCGCGTGGCTCGCCGCCAGGACCCGCCTGGGCCGCAAGGACGCCAAGGCCGCCGTCCGCCAGATGCGCCTGCTGGCCCGCCACCCGCTCCTGGACGCCGCGACCGCCACCGGGGCGGTCACCGTCTCGTGGGCGCGGGAGATCGCCGCCTGGACCGGCCGGATCGACCACGACGAGCTCCAGTCCGAGGCCGACCAGATCCTCGTCGAGGCCGCCGCAGCCGGGCGCCGACCTGGACGACCTGAAGCTCCTGGCCCAGGCCGCCTACGAGGCCTGGCGGGCGCGGGAGCCCGACCCCGAGGAGGATCCCGGCCGGGCGCGGGTTCGGCGACCGGTACCTCATCCTCGACGCCACCCTCGACGGCGCCGGGCGCCTGCGGGGCGACCTGACCCCCGAGTGCGCCGCCGCCCTCGCCGCCGTCCTCGACGCCCTCGGCAAGAACCGCGGCCCGGAGGACCTGCGCACCGCCGGCCAGCGCTACCACGACGCCCTCCAGGAAGCCTGCGAGCTCCTCATCCGCGCCAAGATGGTCCCCGACCGGGCCGGGGCCGACACCCGCGTCGACGTCACCATCCCCCTGTCGGACCTGCTGGAGATGGACGGCGCGTCGGCCGTCGAGGACACCTGGCTCCGCGCCCGGGCCGGCGAGCACGGCTACCTGTCCGGCAAGGACGCCGAGGCGATCAGCTGCGACGCGATGATCGTCCCGGTCGTCACCGGCGCCCCCGACTGGGACCTCATCGGCGAGATGATCACCCTGATCACCGACGCCTACGGCCACGCCGCCCCGGCCGGGCAGCCCGCGCCCGGGCCAGACGGGCCAGCCGCGGGCCCCGGCCCCGGCCCGCGCCCGGGCCCGCAGCCGCTGGCCCCCGAGGCGTGGGAGGCGCTGCAGTACGCCCTCGCCCGCCGCGCGATCCGGTTCGTCTCCGGCCCCGGCGCCCTCGCCTCCGCCCTGCGCCGCAGCCTCCTCGGCAAGCCCCTCAACACCAAAAGCGCCATCCTCGACGTCGGCTACGCCGACACCATCCCCGACGCCATCCGCAAGGCCGTCATCGCCCGCGACAAAGGCTGCGCCTGGCCCGGCGGCTGCCACCGCCGCCCCGCCCACTGCGACGTCCACCACGTCAAGCACAAAAGCCACGGCGGCAAGACCAGCGTCACCGACTGCGTGATGCTCTGCCAGTACCACCATGACATCTGCGTGCACCGGCTGGGCTGGGACCTCGAGCTCCTGCCCGACGGATCCACCCGCGCCACCAGCCCCGACCGCAAAGTAGTCCTCCGCAGCCACGGACCACCACCAGCCCAACCCAGCGGCTAACCCAACCCGCTAACCGGACCGGCTGACGCCCACCCCGGCGGATAGCCCAACCGCCCCCGCCCTCAACGCGAACGCCCGCGACCGGAAAGCCACCACACCGGCCGCGGGCGCCAGCACGCCCAGACACCACCGGGTTCGCCCTTCACGCCGAGCGGCGAAAAATGCGCGACGGTACCGCGGTTCACCGCCGCTCAGCCGGGGGGGCAGCCGAGCGACAAGCAGCCAACCGCAGGCCCGGGGGCACCGCGTGGCGGTACCGCCGCGTCGCGGCCACCATATCGGTCAAGAAAGATACCCACAAGGGTAAGTCGGGCGATGTGAGGGCAACCTCCACGCCCAGCAGCACAGCCCCGACTACGGTCCGTGCAACCCATTGCGACGTCCCCCGGGGAGCCTGCATCCGGCTGAGCGGGGGCGATGCGCGGATACCGGCGGCCTCGGCAGCAGGCAGCACGGCATCCGTGATGATCGAGCCAATTTTTATCTTGTGATCCCACCCCCTCGATGGGACCAGCGGCCCATACGATAGCGACTAAATGTCGCACTTATGTCGCACTGCCCGCCTCGAACCGCCGAGAGGCGCCTATGGCTAACCACGGCCCCCACCCGTTGCGCGCTACCCCCGATGACCTAGCCCGGCAGGCCACTGCGCAGTACCTGCATGAACTCCTTCTGCGGCCTGGTCGAACGCGGCGCACCTGGGAGCAGTACGCCGAGCGCACCCGGCAGGGCCAGGTCAACCAACTCGCCGTGGCGGAGGTGCTCGCCCGGCATCTGTGGCAGCGTCCGAGGCGACGTGGGGACGGCGATCTGCTGCCTCGCCAGCTGAAGGACACGGCCGCACGCGCGCTGTCCGGCAGGCTGATCAGCAGAGCGACCCTTGAGCTGTTCATGGACGCCTTCGCGCTGCCGGACGCCGAGCGGGATCAACTTTGGCGGCTGTGGGAGGGATCCCCTCGAGTGCGCATGCTCACCGGCACCCAAGCGATCCGTCCGGACACGGCGGAAGAGGTGGCCGCATTTCTCGGCCCTCCCGGGCACCAGACGGTCTCCCTGCACGACCACGCCTTTGTCCGAGCCGACGGACTGATTGGCGGGGTCCGGACCATACAGGTGATCGAGGCGCTCCGCGACGGGTTGGACAGCATTCCGTATATCTACGACACGTCGGCGCTCACACTGCGAGTCGGCCACGGCTGCGAGCCGCCCCTAGTCCCCGGCCGCCAGGTCGCGAACGGCCCGTACGTGCTCCGCATCCCGCTCGCGAGGACGCTGGCCGAAGGGGAGACGCTTTCCCTGGAATACGCCACCACCTTCCACTACCGGGGCGAAATGACCGGTGAGGAGCGCCAGTATCGCCGGGCGGTTATGCGCCGGGTGGATAACATCGACCTACGGGTCGAGTTTGACCCCGAGTACGTCCCGCCGGCCGTCTGGTCGGCGGTGTGGGACGGAGTAGACGGTGGCGTCGTCGAGCGGCACCGGGTGCAGCCGGATAGCCAGAACTCGGTGCACCGGTACCTTCGCCTAGTGGAGAAGACGGTCGTCGGCTTCTACTGGGAGGACCGGACCTCCGGATCGTGATGGCGACGCTCCGCTCCCGGCGGGAATTCAGCGGGTAGATCGCCCGACAGTTACGATGTATCGTGACCCCGTGGCGTCAGCCACGGGTGACTTCCCGGTTGGAGCAGGTCGATGATGACCGGTATCGCGCTGATGATCCGAGGGCCCGGTCATAACTTCGGCGGCGCCTGGGAGTTCGTGGTCGCCGTGCTCCTGATCATCGTGGTCATCTTCTTCCGGGTGTACGGCCCGCACAAGCGGTCCGGGCCGCGAATGTCGCACCATACGTTGCGTAAAACCGTGCGCCGGAGCGCGCACCGGTCCGGGCGGCCCGATCGGCGATGACGCCCCGCCTTGCCGACGCGACGCTTGAAGAACCCGCGGCGCTTCCAGCCCGGGCGGTCGCGGGAGAACCGGTCACGATACGGTTACCGCGATGACTAAAACGCGAAGTGCAACCCGGCCGGACAGCCTCGACATGCCCGTGGTGGCGGTGGCGAACAGGCTGCCGGTCCACCAGGGCGACAACGGCTGGGAGCTGTCACCGGGCGGCCTGGTCACGGCGCTGCGACCGGTGATGTCCACCCATCGCGGCGCGTGGGTCGGCTGGGACGGCGGGACCCGGGGCATGCCGCAGGCGCTGCCGGACTCGAGCATCCAGCTCGTGCCCATCGGGCTGTCCGCCGCGCAGGTGCGCGGCTATTACCATGGCTTCGCCAACGCGACGCTGTGGCCGCTGCTGCACAACGCGATCGAGAAGCCCCGGCTCGAGCGGGCCTGGTGGTTCGCCTACCGGGACGTCAACGCGATCTTCGCGGACCGGGCGCTGGCTGCCCTCGACGAGTACCCCGACGCGATCGCGTGGGTCCACGACTACCAGCTGATGCTGGTACCGCAGCTGATCCGCGGCCGTCGGCCGGACCAGGCGATCGGGTTCTTCCTGCACGTGCCGTGGCCGTCGCCCGACATCTTCGCCCGGCTGCCGTGGCGCGAGCAGATCCTGACCGGCCTGCTCGGCGCGGACGTGGTCGCCTTCCACACCGACGAGTACCGGGGCAACTTCCTGCGATCCTGCTCCCGGCTGCTCGGCGACGCGGGCATCGAGGTCCGCGGCTCGTCGGTCATCCTGCCCGACGGCCGCGTCGTCGCCACCTCCACCGCGCCGATCTCGATCGACGCCGCCGAGTACTCCCGGCTCGCCTCCGAGCTGGGCACCGACGAGGAGATCGAGGCCCTGGTCGAGCAGTTCAGCGGCCGCACGGTGCTGCTCGGGGTCGACCGGCTCGACTACACCAAGGGCATCGTCGAGCGACTGCTGGCGGTGGAGATGCTGCTCGAGCGCAACCCCGATCTCCGCTCCCGGCTGGTGTTCCTGCAGATCGCGGTGCCAAGCCGGGACAACGTGCGGGAGTACCGCCAGCTGCGCACCAGCGTCGAGCAGCTCACCGGCCGGATCAACGGCGTGTTCACCGAGCCGGGCGGCGACGTGCCGGTGCACTACCTCTACCGCAGCCTGTCGCCCGAGCAGCTCACCGCCTACTACGCGCTCGCCGACGCGCTGCTCGTCACCCCGCTGATCGACGGCATGAACCTGGTCTGCAAGGAGTACGTCACCGTGCAGTACGCCCGCGAGGGCAGCGGCGCGCTGGTGCTGAGCGAGTTCACCGGCGCCGCGGTCGAGCTCTCGCAGGCCATCTTGTGCAATCCGTTCGACGTGGAGGGACTGTCGTTCCGGATCGAGCAGGCGCTCCGGATGACCGAACAGGAACGCCGCTCGGCCCTGGCCGCGATGGCCGAGCACGTCGCCACCCACGACGTCCACCGCTGGGTATCGGGCCAGCTGACGGAGATCGCGACCCGCGGCCGGGCAAGGGTCTGACCTTCGCGCGGTCAGCGGACGATAAGCGTCAGGTAGCCGTAGGCGCCCGCCGCCGTCGCGCCGAGCAGCAGGATCGCCGCCGCGACTGACAGCAGCGTGACCCGAAGGCCGGGCCTCGCCCGGACGGGCGGCGGCGGGGTGGTGGTCGTGGCGGCGGTGCGCGTGTCGGCCATCTCGATTCCTCTCACGTCGGCATGTCTTTGGCAACTTAACGTTCACATCTGATTACGCAGTGTAATATCACGCGCCGTACGGACTGCGCGCAATCGCGACCACCGGGGGTCGCGTGGCGTCGCGGTCCGTCGAAGGAGGATGCGTGAACGCGGAGGGAGTGGAGGCCGATCCGGCCGTCTTCGCACCGGGATACGCGACAGCCCTTAACTGGCGCGTTGCCTACGCGAAACGGCTCGCGCGGCTCGGCGTCGAGGCAGGCTACGACGCGATCGTGTGGGTATCGGCCCTGTGCTACGCGGCCTGGATCACCACCGACATACGCGGCAGCAGGATCGGGGCGCTGCAGCTGACCGGCGCGGTGCTCGGCATCGGGCTGCTGTCCGTGCTGTGCGGTCTGCTGGCCGGCCTCTACCGGGGCCGGCACCAGCGGGGGAGCCTGGACGAGGTGTTCGGCGTGGCCGCCGCGGGCGGTCTCATGCTGGTGCCGCTGGTGCTGGTGAGCGGCCTGCTCGTCGGCGGTCAACGGGACGCGGTGCAGACGGTCGCGGGCGGCACGCTGATCGCGCTGCCGACGATCGCCGTCGCCCGGTACGTGCTCTACGCCGCGCGGCAGCGGCGCGGAAAACCGGCGACGGCCGGGGTCAAGGTGATCGTCTTCGGGGCCGGCGACGCGGGCATCGCGCTGATCACCCGGCTGCTGGCGGAGCCGGGCGCGGCCTACCAGCCGGTCGCGCTGCTCGACGACGACCAGGACAAGCGCCGGCTGCGGGTGCACGGGATCGCGGTCCGGGGCGACCGGACCAGGATGGCCGAGGTCGCGGCCGCGACCGGGGCGACCGTGCTGGTGATCGCGATCGCGAAGGCGAGCGGGACCGTGATCCGCGACCTGACCGCCCGGGCCGAGCAGTGCGGGCTGATCCCGAAGGTCGTGCCGACGACGACCGAGCTGATCAGCGGCGGGGCCAGGATCGAGGGCGTCCGCGACCCGAGGATCAGCGACCTGCTCGGCCGCCGCCCGGTCAGGACCGACCTGGCCGCGATCGCCGGGCACTTCGCGGGCAAGCGCATCCTCGTCACCGGCGCGGGCGGCTCCATCGGCTCGGAGCTCTGCCGCCAGCTCCACCAGTTCGGGCCCGCCCAGCTGATCATGCTCGACCGCGACGAGTCGGCCCTGCACGAGGTCGAGCTGACGCTGCACGGGCGCGCACTGCTCGACTCCGACGAGACCCTGCTGGCCGACATTCGGGACCCGCGCCGGATTCGCGAGGTGTTCGAGCAGATCCGCCCGCACATCGTCTTCCACGCGGCCGCGCTCAAGCACCTGCCGCTGCTCGAGCGCTACCCGGCCGAGGCGGTGCAGAGCAACGTGCTCGGCACCCAGACGGTGCTCGAGGCCGCCGCCGCGGCCGGGGTGGAGTCGTTCGTGAACATCTCCACCGACAAGGCGGCCGACCCGGTCAGCGTGCTCGGGTACTCCAAGCGAATCGCGGAGCGGCTCACCGCGCACATGGCCGGCCAGTCCGACGGCACCTACCTGAGCGTCCGGTTCGGCAACGTGCTCGGCAGCCGCGGCTCGGTCCTCGGCGCGCTCTCGGCCCAGGTGAAGGCGGGCGGCCCGCTGACCGTGACGCATCCGGAGGTGACCAGGTACTTCATGACCGTGGACGAGGCGGTCCAGCTCGTCCTGCAGGCCGTCCGTCATCGGCGGCAGCGGAGAAGTGCTCATCCTCGACATGGGCGAGCCGGTGCGGATCGCGGACATCGCCCGGCGGCTGTCGGCCCAGTCCGCTCATCCGGTCGACATCGTCTACACCGGGCTCCGCCCGGGCGAGAAGCTGACCGAGGACCTGCTCGGGATCGAGGAGGTGGACTACCGCCCGCGCCATCCCCTGGTCAGGCATGCCCAGGTCAAGCCGCTCGACCCGGACGAGCTGACCCGGCTCACCCTCGGCGGCACGACCGATGACCTCATCCGGCGACTGGCCGAGTGCGCCACCGGGACGGCGCCGCCCGGGCCGGGCCCGTCGGGGCAGCGGCGGCTGCAGGCCACCGTGATCGAACGCGCCTGACGGATGGCGGTGAAACCAGGGTCCGTTCGGAGGAAAGGATTTTAAAGATCTTTATCCCGAACGGGCCCGGGCGACTCTGGCAGCGACCCGCAGCTCGGCCAGCCCAGGTCGACCAGGTCGCGGGTGAGCCGGTCGAGCAGGTGCGCGGTCGCCTGGTAGGCGGCCAGCGGGCCGCCGACCGGGTCGGTCACGTCGTCGTCCGGGTCGCGGCCGAGGAAGCCGGCCCGGTCGCGGCCGTCGGCGGCCCGGGCCAGCCAGCCGCCCAGCGGCTCGCCCGGGGCGCGGCGGCCCGCCTGCCGGCCTCGGCGGGCAAGCTCGCGGAGGGTGAACGCGCGCGGCCAGGCGGCGGGCAGCACTACCGCCGCGTGCCGGACGTGCTCCCTGGTCAACCCCAGGATCAGGTCCGCCGCGGCGAGATCCTCGGCCGTGACGACCCGGCTTCGGTGGCCGCTGACGTCGATGCCCCGGGCGGCCATGACCGAGATCACCGCCGGCGGCGGTCTCCGGTCGCCCGCCAGCAATCCGGCCGAGGCGACGCGGGACCGAGACACCGCGCGCGGCCAGCCGGGCCGACAGCATGGCCTGCGCCATGACCGATCGGCAGACGTTGGCTGTGCAGAGAAAGAGAACCGCGGACACTGCGAACATTAAATCACGCACAGTAATTATTCCTGTACTGTTAGCTCTCGTTCAGAGCGCATGTCGACAGATCGAGAGTAAATCCGGGGGATACGAAGATGGCTGAGCCTGGGTCCGAGCCGACGCTCCGCGGCTACCTGCACATCCTGCGGGCGGGGCGCTGGTGGGTGGCCGCGGTCTCGCTCCTCGGGCTGGGCATCAGCCTGGCCCTGTCGCTGACCGCGGCCAAGCAGTACTCCGCCACGGCCCAGCTGCTGGTGCAGTCGGTCGGCAGCGTCAACCTCACCACCGGCGCGAACTCGAACGCGCTCACCTCCGCCGACGTGGAGACCGAGCTGCAGCTCGTCACCAGCGCCCAGGTCCAGAACCAGGTCCGCGCGCAGCTTGGCAGCGCGCCCGGGGGTCTCGGCCGCCGAGGTGGGCCAGACCAACGTGATCGCGGTGACCGCGGTCAGCCCCGACCCGGCGCGCGCCGCGCGAGATCGCCAACGCCTACGCCAGGGCCTTCGTCGCGCTGGTCCACCGCGACCACGATCAGCAACCTGGCCGTCGCCGAGAACCAGCTGAACAGGCAGATCAACGCGCATCGGCAAGGAGATCGGCAAGCTTCCCGCCGAGCTCGCCGCGCAGGTCAGCCGCGCTCTCCAACCAGCAGGCCGTGCTCAAGGGCCAGCTGGCCCAGCTCCAGGTGGCCGGCGCGACCGCGTCCACCGGGCTCGAGCTGGTCACGCCGGCCACGGCGCCGACCTCGCCGAGTTCGCCCAAGCCCGTCCAGGACGCGCTGCTCGGGCTGCTTGCGGGGCTCGCTCTCGGCATCGGCGCCGCGTTCCTGCGCGACAGCCTGGACGACACCCTGACCAGCGGCGAGGCGGTCGAGCGGGTGAGCGGAGCGCCGGTGCTCGCGACGGTGCCGATGGTGCCCTCGTGGCGGAAGAAGGCGAACCCCGTGGTGATCTCGGTGAGCGACCCCACCTCGCAGCCGGCCGAGGCGTACCGGTCGCTGCGCACCTCGCTTCAGTTCGCCCGGCAGGACCGCACCGTGCGCACCATGCTGGTCACCAGCCCGAGCGCCGGCGACGGCAAGACCGCCACCGTGGTCAACCTGGGCGCGGTGTTCGCCCAGACCGGCGCCCGCGTCGTGCTGGTCTCCTGCGACCTGCGCCGTCCCGGGCTCGGCCAGTTCTTCGCGCTCGGCGAGCACGCCGAGCTGTCCTCGGTGCTGACCGGCGAGCAGCCGCTTGACCGGGCGCTGAGCGCCGGTGCCGCGCGTGGACGGCCTGTGGACGCTGGGCACGCGGTCGGTCGTCGCGAACCCCACCGAGCTGCTCGCCGGCCGCCGGATGCGGTCCGTCGTCGCCGAGCTCGCGCAAGCGGTTCGACATCGTGCTGATCGACAGCCCGCCGGTGCTGCCGGTGGCCGACGCCCTGATCCTGTCCGGTTACGCCGACGCGGTGCTGCTGGTCGTGGCGGCGGGCCAGACCAGGCGGGCCGAACTGCGGCGCGCCGCGGAGAAGCTGGCGCAGGCGGGCGCGCCGCGTGGTGGGCGCGGTGCTGAACAAGGCCAGGCGCGCAGGACGGGTACGTACGGCTACTACGGCGGCTATCAGCCCTACGTCCTGCCGGTGCAGGTCGCCGGACAGACGCGACGGCGACCCAGAACGGGCACGGCAAGCAGAACGGCTCCGCGCTGCCGTCTGGGCAGCCGGGGCGGCACGGGCGCTGACACTCGATGGCCATTCCTGTTCGCATGCGGTTCGCACCAGTGTCGACGAACAGAAGTGATTTCTGCAGCGTGGCGCATGGTGGGGGACGAGTGGTGCGGGCGGCCTGGCTTGCGGCGCGATCGTCGCGGTGGCCGAGCCGCCTGACGATCGCGCTGCTGCGCAGGCTCGCGGTGCTTGACGTTCCCGGCGACGCGGTCGTCGCACTCGGTGCCGACGCCGCGCGGCGGCGGGGCGCCGATCGCGGTCGGCCTGCTCGTGGCGGCGTCGCTGGTCGCGCCAGGCGCCGGCGACGCGGGGCTGGCGTTCGCGCTCGCGGTCGGCTTCTTCGGCCTGCTCGGCCTGCTCGACGACCTGCGCGGGCTGCCGGCGATGTCCCGGCTGCGCTCCAGGCGGCCGGGGCCGCCGTGGTGGCCGACGCTGCTCGTCCTGCGGCTGTCGCTGCCCGCCGTTCGCGCTGGCCGTCGGCGGCCGCCGCGGCAGCGGTCTGGCTGGTCGGCTTCGTCAACGCCTTCAACTTCATGGACGGGGTGAACGGCATCTCCGGCGCGCACGCCCTGATCGGCGGGGTCGCCTACGCGTGTCTGGCGGGCTGGCGGCAGGACGGATTCGGCGTCGCGGCGGGCCTGGCGCTGGCCGTCGGCGCCGCCGCCTTCCTGCCCTGGAACGCCGGTCAGGGCGCGGGTCTTCCTCGGCGACGTGGGCAGCTACTCGATCGGCGCGGCGCTCGCGGTGCTGGCCGTCCGGCTGATCCTGCTCGGGGTGCCGGCTGAGGCGGTCGGCCGGCCCGGTCGCGCTGTACCTGGCGGATGTCGCCTGGACGCTGCAGCGCCGGGTGCGGCGCGGCGAGCGGTGGCTTGAGGCGCACCGCACCCACGTCTACCAGCGCTGGTGCGACGCGGGCTGGTCGCACCAGGAGGTCACGCTGCTGACCTCCGCCCTGACGGTGCTGCTGTGCCTGCTCGGCGTGGCCGGGATGCGCGGCGGCGCGGCCGTCCGGGTGACGGCGGACCTGGCCGGGCTCGGGCTGCTCGCGGTCTACCTCGGCTCGCCGGGACTGTTCGCGCGCGCTGGTCTTGGCGGCGCTGACGGCCTTCTCGGCCGGGCGGAAGCGATAGCCGAAATGGAGGAAGCCTGACGTGCGCGTGCTCATCGTCACGCACTACTTCCCGCCCGGAGACCGGCGCGCCCCAGGCCCGGCTGTCCGGGCTGGCCGCGACCTGGGCCGCGGACGGCGACGAGGTCACGGTGCTGACCGGGATGCCCAACCACCCGACCGGGGTGCTGCCGCCGGCCTACCGGCGGGCCGTTCGCCGCCGGGAGCGGCGCGACGGCTACCGGGTGATCCGCACCTGGCTGTACGCCACACCGAACGAGGGCGTCGCCCGCAAGACGCTGGGTCACCTGAGCTTCATGGCCAGCAGCGTGCTGCTCGGCGGCCGCGCGAGCGGGCCGGCCGACGTCGTCGTGGTCTCCTCGCCGACCTTCTTCTCCATCCTGTCCGGCTGGCTGCTCGCCCGGCTGAAGCGGGCCAGGTTCGTGGTCGAGATCCGCGACCTGTGGCCCGCGATCTTCGTGGAGCTCGGCGTGCTGACCAACCGCCGGGTCATCGGGCTGCTCGAGCGCCTCGAGCTCGCCGCCTACGCGGCCGCGGACCAGGTGGTCGTGGTCAGCGAGGGGTTCCGGGCCGACCTGATCCGGCGCGGGGTGCCGCCGGAGAAGGTGCACACGATCAGGAACGGCGTGGACCTCGGGCGGTTCGCGCCGGCGGCCGGGGTCCTCCGCGGAGCGTGACTGGGCTGCGCGCGCGGCTCGGCGCAGGGCCCGGACGACTGCCTGGTGCTGTACGCGGGGACGCACGGGATCTCGCAGGCGCTGTCGGCGATCGCGGACGCGGCGGCCCTGGTCGCTGCCCGACCGGGCGGGCCGATCCGGTTCGCCTTCGTCGGGGACGGCGCGGACAAGCAGCGCCTGCAGCGCCGGGTCGCCGAGCTCGGGCTGCGCAACGTGGCGCTGCTGCCCGGCGTGCCCAGCGCGGAGATGCCGGCGCTGCTGGCGGCGGCCGACATCTGCCTGGTGCCGCTGCGCAACGTGCCGCTGTTCGCGACGTTCATCCCGTCCAAGATGTTCGAGTACCTGGCCGCGGGCAAGGCGGTGGTCGGCTCGGTCACCGGCGAGGCGGCGCAGATCCTGGCGCGAGGCGGGCGCGGTGGTGGTCCCGCCGGAGGACAGCGGCTCGCTCGCGGCCGCCATCGCCGCGCTGGCCGCCGACCCGCAGTTGCGGGCGGAGATGGGCCGCGTGGGCCGGGCGTTCGCGGAGCGGTGCTACGACCGGGCGGCGCTGGCCCGGGAGTACCGCAAGATCCTGGACCTCGACTCGTTCGGCTGCGACGCGATGAGGCTGCTGGTGACGGGCGGGAGCGGGTTCCTTGGCGGGTACGTGCTGGCCGAGGCGGCCCGCCGCGGGCACTCCTGTGTCGCGCTGGCCCGCTCGGCCGGCGGCCGCGCGGACGGTGGCCGCGCGCGGTGCCACGCCGCTGGCGGGCGATCTTGACGACGGCGCCGCGCTTACCGGTGTTTTCGCCGGCGCGGGCTGCGACGCGCTGGTCAACCTGGCGTCGCTCGGCTTCGGGCACGCTCCCGGCATCGTCGCGCGCGGCGGTCCGGGCCGGGCTCGACCGGGCCGTGTTCGTCTCCACCACCGCGGTCACCACGACGCTGCCCGCTCGTTCCAAGGCGGTGCGGCTGGCCGCCGAGGACGAGATCCGCAGCTCCGATCTGAGCTGGACGATCCTGCGGCCGACGATGATCTACGGCGCGCCCGGCGACAGGAACCTGTCCCGGCTGCTCGCGCTGCTGGCGCGGCTGCGAGGCCGCTCCGGTGCCGCCGCGTGCTGCCGGTGCCCGGCGGCGGCGCGCCAGCTGCAGCAGCCCGTCCACGTGGCCGACCTGGCCGGGGCGGTGCTGACGGCGGTGGAGCGCCCGGCGACGGCGGGCCGCCGCTACGACGTGGCCGGGCCCGAGCCGCTGACGTTCGCCGAGCTGCTGCGCGCGTCGGCGGCCGCGGTCGGCGGCCGGATCCACCTGGTGCCGGTGCCGCTGGCGCCGGTGGTCGCGCTTACCCGGGGCTACGAGCGGCTGAGCCGCCGGCCCAGGATCCGGGTGGAGCAGTGGCAGCGGCTGGCCGAGGACAAGGCGTTCCCGATCGACGCCGCCGCCCGTGACCTGGACTACGCGCCCCGCCCATTCGCCGACGGCATCCGCGCGGAAGCCGCGGCCCTCGGCCTTGCCCGCGCCCCTCACCGATTCCTCGCGCCCTCCACCCCCGGCATCCAGGCCCCGGCCTCCCAGTCTGCCAGACCCTCGACATGCGGAGAAGCCATGCTCAGCCTCGCCAAGAGCCCCCTAGCCCCCGTCCTTGGTCAGCGCGTGCCGCTGCGCGGCCCGGCCAGGCTGCTGTTCAACTCCTACGCCAGGACGCGCTACCAGCCGCATAA
Organism: uncultured Actinomycetota bacterium; assembly: GCA_963838825.1. GTDB lineage: Bacteria > Actinomycetota > Actinomycetes > Streptosporangiales > Streptosporangiaceae > Trebonia. Next base: position 596,973 of record CAWISQ010000006.1, on the reverse strand, counting down.
GTCCGCCACCAGGGTGACCACCGCGGCCGGTGACATCTTCGACGCCGACCTGTCAAGCACGCTGGAATGGCAGCTATGGGCGTTCGGCAGCTACGAGAAGCACTTCGCCGAGCTGTTCGGCTACCTGGTCGGGCCGGGGGACCGGTGCGTCGACGTGGGCGCCAACGTTGGCGTGCACACTGTCCGGCTGGCCCGGCTCGTCGGCGCCGACGGGGACGAGGTGATCGCCATCGAGCCCGACCCGGACGTGGTGCAGCGGGCCGACCGCAACGTCGCGCTCAACGGCCTGGCCAACGTCCGCGTCATCGACGCCGCCGCCAGCGAGCGAGCTGGCGAGACTGCGGCTGTACCGGCCGAGCGCGCAGGACACCAACCGGGCCAGGGCGAGCCTGCATGCCACCACCCCTACCTGACTGCGGCCAAGCACCACCGTCCCGGTGGTGACCGTCGACGACATCTGCGCCGGCGCCCCGGTCGCGCTGATCAAGATTGACGTGGAAGGCCACGAGGCCGCCGTGGTCCGCGGGGCGGCCGACACGATTGCCAGGCACGCGCCCGTCGGTCGTCTTCGAATACGCGCCGGAGCTGCTCGACGACATGTCGCGCAGCCGCCGTTCGGCTGGCTCGCCGAGCGCGGATACGTGATCTTCCGGATCCGACACTGCGCGGCACGGTCTCACTGGCCGGGCGCGGCTTGACCCTGGATCGCATAAAGGAACGGTCCCCGGCGGGCGGCAACTTCCTGGCCATCTTTGGCGCGAACGCCGTGAGCATCAGCTCACTGGCGCGTTAGAAGGCTCCGTGCCCCGCACGATTGCCGGTTGCCGACCTCGGCCGGCTGAGCCGTACCGTCATCCAGCTGCGGCCGGCTCAGGTCGGACAGCGAGTCCGGCTTCGCGCGCAGCGGATGGCCCTCGACCATTCGGTGCCGTTGGCCGGCCGGCTGGCTGCTCTCGGGCCAAGACCCGGCGGCCGGGACCGGCTGGCCCGCCGGATTCACCCCGCTTGACGCGCGGCTCTGGTGCGGCGGGCACCATGGCATCGCGCTGCGCGCCGGGGAGCTGCGCCTGCTCGGCGCTGCCCCGGGTCATCGCCACCCGCCGGTGAGGCGGGCACGGCCAGCTGGGCGACCGCCGACTGGGAGGCGGCAGGCGCGCCGCTGCTCTGGCGGTTCCACCTGTACTACTGGGACTGGGCGTGGGCGCTTGCCGGCCGAGCACCGGCGGACCCGGACGCGCAAGCGCTGTTCGCCGTCGATCTGGGAGTCGTGGCACTCGGCCGTCGTGCCCGGGCGCGGGGCCAGCGTGGCATCCCTACCCGGCGGCGCTGCGCGCCTGGTCGTTCTGCGGGATCTACCGCGACCTCGTCGCAGGGCGGCCCGATCGAAGGCCCGTTTCGCGCCGAACTCGCCGCGCACGCCGGGTTCCTGCGCCGCAGCCTGGAGACCGACGTCGGCGGCAACCACCTCATCAAGAACCTGAAGGCGCTGGCCGGGCTGGCCGTGTTCTTCGGCGACGACGCGCTGCTCACCAGGGCGCTCAGCCGGCTGCGGCCGGCAGATCTGCGGTGCAGGTGCTGCCGGACGGCGGCCACTACGAACGCGCGCCGGCCTACCACTGCCAGGTGCTCGGCGATCTCATCGACGTCGCCGGCCTGCTGCGGGCAGCCGGCCGGGATGAGCCGGCTGGGCTGGCCGAGGCGATCGCCGCGATGCGCCGCTGGCTCGGCGCGGTGCTGACCCCGCAGGGCGATGTGCCGCTGCTGAACGACGGGTTCCCGGTCAGCCCCGAACTGCTGGCGCGCTAGCGCCCGCGCGCGCCGCCCGCCGGCCCGCTGCACGTGCTGCCCGACACTGGGCTGGCCCGGATCACGGCCGGCGGCTGGCACGTGCTGGCCGACGTCGGGCCGCCCTGCCCGCGCGAACTGCCTGCGCACGCCCACGCGGACACCCTCAGCTGCGTGGTCCACGTGGGCGGCGAGCCGCTGCTCATCGACACCGGCACCTCCACCTACGCGCCGGGCCGGCGCGCGACCGCGAGCGGTCAACCGCCGCGCACAACACCGTGGAGGTTGACCGCCGCGACTCCACCGAGGTCTGGGGGGCGTTCCGGGCCGGCCGCCGGGCCCGGGTGCCGGGCCGTGTCGGCCCGCGCCGGACGCGGGCGACGGTGACGGTCGAGGCCGCGCACGACGGCTACCGGCAGCCTGCCCGGGCGGCCAGCGCACCGCCGGCGCTGGTCGGTGCCGCGCGGACGAGCTGCGGGTCGACGACGAGGTGACCGGGCGGGGGCGGCATCGCGTCACCGTGCGCTGGCACCTGGCGCCGGGCACCGGCCTGCGGCTGGTCCCCGGCGGCGCCGTGGTCACCACGGCGGCCGGCGAGATCGGCGTAACGGTGACCGCGACGAGCGAGCTGGCCGTGCTGGCCGCCGACGGCGCAGGTCAGCGCCGGGTTCGGCCGCGACCGTGACCAGCGCCGGTGCTCGCCTGCGCCCTCCACCCGCGAGCTGCCCGTCCGGATCAGCACCGTCTGGCGGCGGGCCGAACCCCGACAGGAGCCAACGTGAAACAGATCGTGCAGCCGGTCAGCGGCGGCCCGGTGACGCTGCTCGACGTGCCGCGCCCGGTGCCGGAACCGACCGAGGTGCTGGTCCGCACGCTCTGCTCGGTGATCTCCCCCGGCACCGAGCGGGCCGTCACCGCCCTGGCCCAGTCCAGCCTGCTCGCCAAGGCGCGGGCCCGGCCCGACCTGGTCCGCCAGGTGGTGCGGAAGGCCCGCACCGAGGGGCTCGCCGCGACCCGGCAGACGGTGCTCGGCCGGCTCGCCCAGGACGTGCCGCTCGGCTACTCCGCCGCCGGGGTGGTCCTCGAGGCCGGCGCCGCGGTCACCGGGATCCGGCCCGGCCAGCTCGTCGCGACCGGCGGGGCGGGCAAGGCCAACCACGCGGAGTTCCAGGCCGTGCCCGGCCTGCTCTGCGCGCCGGTGCCCGGAACGGCGTCAGCGTCCAGGACGCCGCGTTCACCACGATCGCGTCGATCGCGCTGCACGGGCTGCGGCTGGCCGAGGTGGGCCCGGCGTCGAAGGTCGCGGTGGTGGGCCTCGGGCTGATCGGCCAGCTCGCCGCGCGGCTGGCCATGGCGGCCGGCTGCGACGTGGCGGGCATCGACCCGGCCGCTTACCCGCGCGACGTCGCCGCGCGAGCCGGCGTGCTGGCCCTCGACGAGCGCGGCGAGGAGACCACGGAGCAGGTGCTCGCCTGGTCCCGCGGCCGGGGCGCGGACGCGGTGCTCGTCTGCGCGGCCGGCCCGTCGTCCGGCCGCCGTGATGCGGGTGCCCGCGCTGTGCCGCGACCGGGCCGCGGTGGTCATCGTCGGTGACGTCGGGCTGCAGCTCGACCGGACTCCGTTCTACGAGCGCGAGCTGTCGCTGCGGTTCGCCCGCTCCTACGGCCCCGGCCGGTACGACCCGTCCTACGAGGCGTGGGGCGTCGACTACCCGGCCGGCCAGGTCCGCTGGTCCGAGGGCCGCAACTTCGAGGCCGTGCTCGACCTGCTGGCCGCCGGCCGGCTCGCCGTCGGCGACCTGGTGACGCACACCTTCGACATCGGCCGAGGCCGCCGACGGCGTACCAGCTGATCGAGGAGCGGACCGAGCCGTACCTGGCCATCCGGCTCGACTACCCGGGCACCGCCGACCCGGCGCGTCCCGTCCGGGTCGGGCCGCGCCGCCGGCGGCCGGGCCCAGGCACCGGACCCGGGGTCGGCCTGGTCGGCGCCGGGCGCGTTCGCGACCGGGACGCTGCTGCCCGCGTTCCGGGCCGCGGGCTTCAGCCGCCTGGTCGCGGTGGCTCGGCCGGCGGCCTGACAGCGACCCGGGCGCGCGCAGCGGCACGGCTTCGAGAAGGCCGTCGCCGGCGCGGACGCGGTCCTCGCCGACCCCGACGTCTCCGTCGTGGTCGATCGCCACCCCGCACGACACCCATGCCTCGCTCGCGGTCCGGGCCCTGGCCGCCGGCCGCCATGTCTGGTGCGAGAAGCCGCTGGCGCTGACCGAGGACGAGCTTGACGCGGTGCGCGCCGCGTGGCTCGAGTCCGGGCGGCGTGCTCGCCATCGGCTTCAACCGCCGCTGGTCCCCGGCCGTGCCGCGGCGCGCGCGGGCGCTCGCCGGGGTCGCCGCGGCCGAAGCTGGTGGTCTACCGGATCGCGGCCGGGCCGGTGCCGGACGGCCACTGGTACCACGACCCGCGGCAGGGCGGGCGGCTGCTCGGCGAGGTATGCCACTTCGTCGACACCGCGCAGGCGCTGGTCGGCGCGCCGATCGAGGACGTGACCGGCGCTGTCCGGCGGCGGCGCCGGCCGGTGCCCGCCGACGACGCGGCGGTCGTCGCTGCGCTTCGCGGACGGGTCGCTGGCCAGCATCGGCTACGGCAGCGCCATCCCGTCGGCCGGGCAAGGAATGGATCGAGGTGCACGCGGGCGCGCACCGGATCGTCATCGACGACTTCCGCTCGGTCACCGCTGACGGCAAGCGGCTCTGGAAGGGCCGCCAGGACAAGGGCCACCGGGCGCTGGCCGCGGCCTTCCGGCAGGCGGTGGCGGGCGAGGCCGACCATGCCAACCGAAGACATGCTCGCCACCATGCGGGCCACCATCCGGGCCGCCGCGCGGCGGGGCGACCATGGGTGACCGCCCGTTGGCCTCGAATGCCGCGGCCGCCAGCGACCACGCGGACCCGGTGCGGGCGCTGTTCGACGCCAAGGCGGCCGGCTGGCCCGGCAAGTACGCGGCAGGCGGCCGGCTGGCCGGGCGACTGACCCAGTTCGCCGGCGGCGGTGCTTGACCTGGCCGCGGCCCGGCGGTGAACTGCTCGACCTCGGCTGCGGCAGCGGAGAACTCGCCCGGCACCTGGCGGTCGCCGGCTACCGGGTGACCGGCTGCGACATCGCGCCGCAGATGCTGGACCAGGCCGCCGCGGCCGACCGTGAGCACGCCGTCCGCTGGGTCAGGCTCGAGCCCGGCTGGCGCGCGCTGCCGTTCGCGGCGGACAGCCTGGACGCGGTGGTCGCGGCGAGCGTGCTCGAATACGTGCGCGACCCGGCGGCGGTGCTTGCCGAGTGCGCCCGGGTCCTCCGGCCCGGGCGGGGCCCTGCTGTGCACCGTGCCCGACGTGGCCGCATCCCGGTGCGCTGGCTGGAATGGCCGCTCGGCTTGGCCGCGCGGACCCCGCTCGCCCGGATCGCGCGGAGCGGCCCGCACCGGCCCGGCCAGTACCTCGCCTACCTGCGGGCTTCCCGCCAGCGGCGGCGGCTCCGCTGGTGGCTTGCGGCGGGCCGGCGAGCCGGGCTCGAGCCCGGGCCGGCGCGGCAGGCCCCGCGCGGGCCGCTGCGCCTGCTCGCCTTCACCAAGCCCGGGACACCGCTGGCGCACCCTTCAACAGCCACGAGGGCCTAATGGAGGACTTACATATGAAACCCACGGTTCTCGTTCTACAAGAACAGGTTCCGCCGTACCGAGTACCGCTGTTCCGGTTCCTCGCGGAAGAGCTGGGTAGTCGCGGCCTCGATCTCCGCGTTCTTTCCTCGTCTGCTCTGCCCAAGGCAGATGAGCTCGGCTTTACTCACGAGCGAATAACGATGTCGAAATATGGCCTCTCCGCCCTTGATGCGATATACCGTGAACGGCCGACGGCGTTGGTGTTGCCACATAGCGGACGATTCGCACCAGTTGCGACTGCGACTCGGCTTCTCCAGAGCCATGGCCGAAAGCAGCTGTTCTGGGGAATGGGACTGGCGCGACGCTACGGCGTAGAGTCGGAGCGTGATCGCCGCCCGGCGGGAGAAGCCGTCCGACGCTTGATGCTTTCAACATGCGATCACTACTTGAGTTACACGGAGATCAGCACTTCGAGCCTCCTAAAGAGAGGCTATGACGCAGCAAGAATCACCACCTTGAACAACGCTGTCGAGGCGCTCGCCGCTCCTGAGCAGGCGATGAGAGCGCAACGCGTTCCGCTTCAGACACTCTTCGTTGCGTCGCTTCTCGAAGACAAGGAGCCACTTGCGGCAGTGGCAATTATTGATCGGCTGCGGCTGCTAGCTCCAGGCGCAACCCTGCATATTGTTGGCGATGGCCCGCTTCGGCCCCAGTGCGAGCAAGCCGCAAATGGGCGAGAGTGGGTGCACTACCACGGGACTCAGCGCGGTCAGGGCCTTCGAGAGCTAGCCCTTGCATCCGACATCGCCATTATTCCGGGACGCGTCGGGCTCGCAGTGCTGGAGATGGCGAGTGCCGGGCTGCCCATGGCGACCTTTTCCGATTCGTGCCACGGTGCCGAGATCGCATACCTGAAAGACGGAATCAACGGCGTTCTTTTGACTGACGACCTAGATGCTGCTGCAAAAGAACTCGGGACCTTGCTCACAGACCGTCCAGCCCTTGAGCGCATGCGCAATGAAGCACTCAGCACGGCAAGTAAGTATACGATTCAAAGAATGGCAGCTAATTTCGCCGATGGCGTGCTGACAAGCCTATCGTGACGTAAATGTAAGACGACGACGGGATCACAGAGACGGGCGAGCGAAGACATCAGGGCGGAAACTGCGATCGGTGAGGAGCGCTAGCGAACCGTCAGGCTGAGCATAGTAGAGGCTGTAGCCGTGCTTAGCGAGCAGGTCGGCGACAGGCCCACGGTCAGTCCCGACTGCCTGCAACGACGTCGAGTTCCACTCGAGTTGGATCAATCTCACGCGGTGCTCGGACAGGGCCTGCTCGCACCCACGCAGCACGTCGATCTCGAAGCCCTCAACATCCACCTTCATCCCGGCGATCGTCCGGTTTCCGATAATAGAGTCGATGGTTACCACTGCAACCTCGGCCATGCCGCCTGGATCCAAACGGTTCACGCAGTCCCGGTCGCTTGTGAACCGGGCGGTACCCGGTGTAGCCCCAGCCGCCGCGCGAATCGTCTTGATCTCGTAGCCATTAAGCGCGACGTTCTCTTCAAGCAAGGAGAAAGTGTCGCCTGCGGGCTCCAGGGCTATGACCTCTGCGCCCAATTCTGCGGCCCAGATAGCGTAGCTGCCGACGTTCGCCCCGACATCAACGAACAGATCGCCTAGCCGTAGGCCGTTCCGCCAAGTAAGCATCTCAGGATGATCGGGCGGATTGGCGTAGACCACCCTCGATGCGCCGGTGCGGTGCAAATCAGCCCAGATCATTGACTTTTCGCCTATGCGGGCAAGCGTCCGCCGATGCAGGACTCTTGCCCGGACCTGAAAGCCAGCAGCGCGCAACAGTGCTCGGGTGCGCTCTCCTTCGTTTGACGGATGTTCCCAGACGAACTTCACTACGTTCTTCGCGTCCGCCGCAATCGTCGTTATGTTCACACAGAGATTATAGATGATTGCTCTCTGTTACTGGCAAGTTCGCGCGCACCCCAATGTTTCCCGTTGGCCTACCGCGCTCGGATCCGGCGGTTCGCGGAGCTTGCGCCGGTACGTCGGCGTGCCGCCGGGCACGGACAGCTTGCAGTTCACAGAAGCCAGTGATGGCGCATCGTAACCGTCTATAATTGTTGCGTGACATTGACATCGCGGACGCCGATGATTCCCCGCCAGATACGCGGGCGCACCGTCCGGCACTGGACGCCCCGGTACATCCGCGCGCGTGTCCGCCAGGCGTTCTACCAACGGGGGAATCCCGACGCTCCGTGGCTCACCCCCGAGGCCATCCGGCTGCTTGACTCGATGCTGCGGCCATCCGACATCGGGGCCGAGTTCGGGTCCGGGCGGTCCACGTTGTGGCTGGCGCGGCGGTGCGCCCACCTGATCAGCGTTGAGCATGATGAGGTGTGGCATGCGACGGTGTCGGCGACGCTCGCAGGCGAGGGCATCACTCATGTCGACTACCAATGCCATCCGCGCGATGAGCCCGACGCACTTGGCGACCGGAGCGCCTACGCCCAGGTTGCGCAGCTCCTCGGCGACGAGAGCATCGACTTCGCACTGGTCGACGGGCTGTACCGGGATTACGTGACGCTGTTCCTGCTGCCGAAGATCAGGCCTGGAGGGCTGCTCATCATCGATAACGTGAACCGGTACCTGCCGTCGCTGACCATGTCCCCGGCTTCGCTGCGCTCGCCGGCGGCCCCCGCGACCGCAGGCTGGGAGCAGGCGGCTGCGGCTCTCGCCGAATGGCGGCGGATCTGGACGAGCAGCGACGTATGGGATACGGCGATCTTCGTGAAGACGCCAGCCGCAGGTGGCAGGCCCTTCAGGTGAGAGCAGGCCGATACCCGCGGAGCAGGTTCCTTTTATGAACGGACTGAGCATGTACAACGATGGCTCCTACTCATCCAAAAATTTGGGCTGGCATGAAAACCACGCCCCTTGGAAAGCCAAGCAGGTCCTGTCAATGCTTGGTGATCGGAGTTTCCGGCCTGAATCGATCGTGGACATCGGCTGCGGAACCGGCGGCGTGCTGGAGGTAATCGCCGGCGCACTGAACGGAACACGACTCGTGGGCTATGATCCGTCTGCACAGGCAATAGGGATGGTCGAGCGTTCTGATAGAGTCGAACTCAGAGTCGGGACTCCCAAAGACGTTTATGAACATTACGATCTGCTCCTCAGCCTCGATGTCTTCGAGCATGTCGAAGATTACATCGGATTCCTCCGCTCTCTCCGGCCGATAGCCGATTGGTTCATGTTTCACATTCCCCTCGACGTATCAGCCCAGTCTGTTATACGTGAGAGACCTCTGCTTGCGGCAAGGTCTACCGTTGGTCATCTTCATTACTTTACCCGCGGTACCGCGCTGGCGAGTCTTGAGACGGCGGGCTTCGAAATAGCCTGCGACAGGCTTATCTTTCCCAACGATCTACCTGGTAGGCGACCAAGAACACGAATTGCTAATATTCCACGTGATCTGGGTAGGCATCTTAGGCCACAGCTGTCGGCGCGCATATTCGGTGGATCCACACTTCTAGTACTGGCTTCAGTGCGAACGGGCGGGAATTCCTCGGCCCCCTAGTGTTGTGAGTTACCAATTAACTCACAACAGCGCGCAAGAGACCCTGCAGTATCGCGTGGAGAATCGAGGATGGTCGTTGGCCACCGATCATGACGTATCCGGCTGGCAGCTGACAGGCGGATCCGCGCAGGGCGCCGCGGCACGGCGAATTTCGGCTCGCGGACGCGCAGAGCACGTTGATGAGCCGCGCGCGGAGGTAAGCGCGGCTCATCCACTCGCACCGCAGGTGCGGATACTCCTCGTGGCCGACATGCGGAGCCCGACCACGTGGGGCTGGGTCGACGCAGTCCGGTCGGCCGGAGTGGTGGTCCTCGGCATTGATGGCCTGCCGTGGCCCGAGCACCGACGCCACGACGCGAGCGGCGAGGGGTTGCGATGGAGCGTAAATCAGCGGCTTCGGTCGTTCGCGGGGGCCACGCCGAGAAGGCTGAGGGCGACCGCAAGGGTCCGACAGGTAGTGGGGCCGTTGCTGGCGTCAATCAAGGGCCGTCGGATCCGCCGCGTTGTGAAACGAGCGAAACCGGACATCGTCCATGCCCTGCGCATCCCCTGCGAAGCGATGGCGGCCCGAGTCGCGTGTCCCTCCACCGTACCCCTGGCAGTGTCAATATGGGGAAACGATCTCACCCTGCAGGCATCGGAGAGCTACCTGACTAGACGCGCCACCCGCAGGGTACTCGCGAGGACCGACCTACTGTTTGCCGACTGCCAGCGCGACATCGAACTGGCCGGGGCCTGTGGACTCCGGCCAACCGCCCCAACGGCCGTGCTGCCCGGTGGAGGCGGTATTGCCCTTGCCCGCGTGGCTGAGCGCGATCAGACTGTGACATCGGCTCTCAGTGATTCGGCGGGGCCGCGCCATCGCCTTGTCGTGAATGCGCGAGGCTGTCGTTCGTACGTGCGCAACGATGTCCTGCTTGATGCATTGTCCCTTCTGGCGAGCGGCCTCGATCCCCTTGTGCGGGTGCTGTTCATCGACTCCGCCCACGATGCGGCTCTCCGGCGCTCTATCGAACACCACCCGTTGAGGAGCAAGATCATCGTGCTAGGGAAACGCTCGCCGGAGGAGGTATTTTCCCTCTTCCGTCGAGCCGAGGTGAGTGTCTCGATCACCGATCATGACGGAACGCCGAACAGCCTTCTCGAGGCTATGGCGGCCGGGGCCATTCCCGTCTGTGGCGATCTCCCATCCATTCGGGAGTGGATCGAGCCAGGTAGAAACGGTTTCCTGGCTCCGTTTAACGATCCACTTGCGGTGGCCGATGCCCTTCGGCGCGCCCTGGGTCTCTCCGACGCCGAGCGCAGCGCGATCAAGACGGAGAACGGCCGGATCATCGCTACCCGGGCCGAGCGCGGTTTTGCCGGCAAACATGCGGCGGAGAAATATGGCCAATTGGTGATGCATCGTGAAGACCAACTCACCTGACCAGTGCGCTGTCGACATGAATAGCCACGGGCGCTAGGACCGCCGATCGGCGCCTGCCGATGTATTCCGCTGCAGCAAGGATCCCAATATATGTCGTGAACATCGGCGCAAAGTCGCCCCTGCTAAACAGTTGCAAGAAGACGCCGGCCTGTACTGCTACGACTACGGAGCATTTGAGGTCCTGCGAGTTCGCAAAACGGCGGTGCAGCAGCTCCGCAACTCCGCCAAGAGCGAGGCCGCAGAGCGCTACCCCCATCAAGCCAAAATTAGCGTAGCCTTCGCCAAATGCCGGAAAGTAGAAACCTGAGTTGCCTGGATCAAATCTTGTTGTCACAGCGGTAATATCGTCCTCCGGCTTTGCCAGGCCAAAGCGCTCGAGGAATTGGGAGCACGAATGTCTGCAAGTAGCTATCGCCATGTAGGTACGGAATCTCTGCTGGCACCGTACTCGACAGGCCTGCAACGGGCAGGAATAGGTTATTTCCAGGGCCGAACGGCTCCCCGATCACATTGCCGAAGGTGAGCTCACGACTGTCAGCGGCGCCGCGCGCGATTCCAATCAATCCCGTAATGAGGAGCAGTAGCAATGCTCCGAGCATGATCGCCCTTCGCTGCCTACGACGTTTCTTGCTTGTCTTCAGCCACACCATTCCTGCCGCAGATACGGCTGCGATGAACGGACCTCTCTGACCACTTCCGAGCAGCACCAGGGACGCAAGCATCGCGACGGCTATTGGAAGGACTCGACGACGGGAGCTTGTCGCACTTAGCTGCAGCGGAAGCAGTACTATTGCCAGGCTTCCAACGCACTGCACTGCCACTAGGAAGCCCAGGTTGACGTGCAGCTCGCTCCAGAACGTTCCGTATCCGCCGGACGTAGTGTAGACGAAGAAGTCGCGAAGATTTGCGCCGCCGATAACGACCATGCCAATCACGCCAGAAACCGCGACCGCGACCGCTTTGATGGCCGCTCTGTCCAGACGAGGAGCCGAAAGGTTAATGGTGATACGATCAAAGCCGTGAACGGGTCGTAGCGTCCGCGCGACCATCGCGCCAGCCAGCATCGTCACTTGGGCCAGGGCCGCGATCTTCAGCGCTGGGATCACACCAGCCTGATAATTGATGTCCGCAAGCTCGGTGCCACCGTACAGCTGAGCGTCTGTCGCCGGCACGATGATGAAGATGAACATCGATAGCATGAGCGCGGTGAAGATTACCGAAAACGAACGTCGCGTCAATGCCCAGGACAGCGAGGCCAGCCACGTGAGCCAGAGTGTCCCCAACCAGAAGTTGCCGGACTCATTGTGCATCTGCGGCAGGAGAGCAAGGACGGCGATCAAAGAGATCGCGCACATGCTTGCGACCCCTGCGTCCAGGGGGGTTATTCGGCGTAGCGGGGCCCGGAATTGGCTGACGGTACTGGATAGGTTTGCCCCATCCCACGCAGACCATGTTGCGCTATTAACGGTTTCTGGTACAACACGCCTGCGTCGGTGTCGTACAGTCTCTCCGTTCAATTGAACTCCCCGCATCTCCGTATGTGATTAGCCCTGATGATCTACGACGACTTTCTCGGCAATGCTGGGAATACGGTGTTCGCTATAGGCGTGACGTGGCAGGTGCCGTAGCGAGCGGAGCATGGCCGCCAGTGCGGCCCCGTATGCCACGGTTGAGGCGATTGCGGCGCCGTAGACGCCGATGATCGGGAGGAGGGCGAAGAGCAGAACAACGGTAAAGACCGCGGCCAGGCCTTGTGCCCATGCGACGACAGCCGGACGATTCCTGCCCCTCAGCAGATCGCCGGCGACCTGGCCGCAAGCCAGGAAGGCGGCCCCGGGGGTCAGGATCCACAGCAATGGCACGGCTCCGCGGTAACCAGCACCGAAAAGGAAGGGGATCAGCCAATAGGCGACTACCGCGAGCGGCACGAGCATTGCCGCGGCGATGCCCGCGCTGGCAAGGATGGCGTTATGCTGCATCCTCCGGGTTGCGTCAGTGACAACCCGCTGGGCCGCCAACCGCGGGAAGGCGACGTTGCCGATAGCTGCGACGAGCGGAATGGGCAGAGACGTGAGCGACACGGCGATCGCGTACCTGCCAAGAACAGCGGCCGGGACGGTCTGCGACAGTACTAGCTGGTCAAGCTGAGCATTTAGAGTGGCGGGTGTCAACGCCGCTATTTGCGCGATGCCGTACGCCGCGAGGGGTGGAAGCAGCGATATACGTGCACGCCCTGGTGCCAGTGCATTTCGTCGGCAGTGCCAGTAGCCCCATCCAAGTTGCAGCGTCAACGTGGCAGCGATGGTAAACAGGGCCGTGTCAAGTGTGAGTAGCTTTAGGAACCACAGGATGAGCAGGATGAGCAGGGTGAGTACGGGTTGTATCGTGCGCACAACATTCCAGCCGAGAAGATGACGTGGCTGAAGCGCGTAGGTATAGGCTATCCCAACGTAAGTCACGATAGAGATGCCGAACGCGATCCGATAACCGTCGGCTGCCTCGGGATTTCCATGGGATAGCACTGGGGCAAGCAGGAGCCCTGCCACGAGCGCGAGCATGCCTGTGACGATCATCATCGCCCGCGACGTGGCTACATAATCTCGGGCGCGCTGCGGATCTTTGGCGACGTAGAAACACAATGCCGCCGGCAGGCCCATTTGACCGACCATACAGGAGATTCCGAACCATGCTATGATAGCGGCATACTCACCGCGCCCGGTTGGTCCGAGTGCGCGCGCAATGACGACGCTTGTCAGCCCAGATGCCACGGCAATTAGCATGTTAAATCCAGCTGTACGGGCTATCAGCTTACCGGTACCTGACCAGTGAAGTCGCTCCGCCAGATCTTTCATTCGGCCGGGCGGGGCTTCAGCGCTCACAAACACTCGGCCAACTGGCCGACTCGACCGCCCCGAGAGGCCGCCAATCGCATGGATCTCCTCGCCTTTGGCGAGAGAAGCGTTACAGAGGCGCGAGTCAATGAAGCCAGCGCGACCAGTGATAAGCACCGGCATAGATCCCCCCAAGTCTACATTAATCGCCACGAGCGTATCGAAGGCGCTGTCGTCCGGAATCTCATCGACATCTGAGTAAAGCGAGCCTATGCCTCATGTGTCGCGGTCGCTCAGAAGCAATTCCGACATTTGGCCCATGGCCCTGCGCGAACACCGATGAAACGCAATTAATCGCCGCGGCAAAACGGGAATGTCCAACGATCCATGCGTAGAATTCTAGAATCGTCTATCTGCTCAAGTCAAGTCGAACCCATAAGTGAATGCCGCGGGCTATTCTGGGCGCTCCGGCCGGTGCCCGTCTCCAGAGCAAGCAGTCAAACGGGCGAATCAGGGGAAAATTCCCACCGAAAGGCCTGTGGGCGTGGTTAGGAAAGATATTTCCGGGGTGATCTGACATGCCGAGTTTTAGACGACCTGCCTTCCGTGCCGTGGTGGAAAGCGGGGGTGAGACCCCAGGGGGCGCGGACCATCAGTTGAGCCATGACACGCACGGCGCGTTACATTGAGCCTTTTCCAACTTGTTCGTAATCAAGTTATGACTTTGAGTGGTTGATAACGTTGTCGCGACGGGTCGGCCGTGGCTGGGTCACGCGGCTGCGGGAACGGCGAAGCCCCTGGTAAGCGAGGGATTACCACATCTCATCGCCATCACCAGGGGCTTCTTCATGCTGTTCTACCGTGCCGCGCTGCCGCTGTCATCCAGGACCCTCAACTTCACCGCCGGGGTCGTCCGCCGGCACCTGAAGGCGATCGGGTCGCGGTGGCGGAAGCTCAGCCCGGGCCAGGAAGCCCTGCTCGTGCTCGCCTACCTGCGCAAAGGGGAGACGTTCGACGAGCTTGCCGCCGGGTTCGGGATCGGCAGGACCACGGCGTGGCGGTACGTGAACGAGGTCGTCGAACTGCTCGCGGCCAGGGCGCCGAAGCTGCGGCGGGCGGTCCGGGACGCTAAAAGGGCAGGTCACGCCTACGTCATCCTCGACGGGACGCTCATCGCGATCGACCGGGTCGCCGCAGACAGGCCGTTCTACTCGGGCAAGCACAAAAAGCACGGGATGAACCTGCAGGTCATCGCCTCGCCCGACGGGGACGTCCTGTGGGTCTCCGGCGCGCTGCCCGGGTCCGTCCACGATAAAAAGGCCGAGTGGGTCTGGGGCGTCCTCGACGAGCTGGAGAAAGCCGGCCTGGTCACCCTCGCGGACAAGGGATACCAGGGCAGCACCTGGGCGAAGGTCCCGTACAAGGGCAGGAACAAGCCGGAGTCGCAGAAACAGGCCAACAAAGCCCACGCCAAGCTCCGCGCCCTCGGCGAAAGGGCAAACGCGCAGCTCAAGGTATGGAAGATCCTCGCCAAGCTCCGCTGCTGCCCCTGGCGCGCCGGGAAACTCGCCAAAGCAATCCACGTATTGCAGCTCCGCGAGACATAACCAGGTTGGAAACAGCTCATTACTCTGAGTAGTAGATAATAACTTGATGTAGCTTCCGCGGATACCGGGCTGGTCTTCCCTCCGGTCGGTCCAGCGCTGGCACGCCTACCAGAGGGGAAGGAATGGCTGACACGCTGAGATCGGGTGACCTGGCCGCGGCTGACGAGGGGTAGGCGCGCAAGGGGTTCCGCCCAGGCGGCGCCGCCGCGGCCTGCGCATCGCACTGCTGTCCCTGGCTTCGGTGATCGTGCTGCTTGGCGCGGTTGCGGCCGGTTCATTCATGTACGTCAATCACGTCGCGGGGAGCATTCCCCGTATTCCGGTCGGATTCATCGTTCAGGACGACCCGTCCGATGGCATGACCATCCTCCTTGCGACGCTCAAGACGGGCCAACCGGTCTCGCCTCCGCGACGCAGACCAGCGGCCAGACCGGCCTGATGATGCTGCTGCACATCAACGCCAACGGCAAGGCCGGCGGCGCTGTGTCCATCCCGACGCAGACTATGGTGAACGTGCCAGGCTATGGCGAGATGCAGCTCCAGAACGTCGTCGCCGTCGGCGGCCCCTCACTTTTCGTGGAGAAGGTACCTTAATTACAGAGAGTCCACACTTCCACTCTGGGTGCCGATGGCGCGGGATGATCACTGCGACAAAAAGGGCATCTCCGATTCTGCATATAGCGGATCCCGGCGTTAAGAAAAACTCCAGCCACAGTCCCTTCGATTACTACGTGAATATGTTAAGTTGCTCAGCGTGACTAAAGGGTGGCTGCGGCGGCATCGGAAGTTGCTGGTCTGGACGGCGGGGGGCCTGTCCCTGCTGCTAGTCGGGATCGCGCGTGACCGGCTACGTGACGTTCCGCCACTTCAACGACAACATCGACCAGGCCAACATCCTCAAGCTGCTCGGCAAAAGGCCGCCCGACCTGCACCCGCAGGCGGAGAACATCGTGGTCATCGGGTCGGACAGCCGGCAGGGCATCGCCCCGCAGTACGGCACCGGTCTTACCACCGACCAGTCCGACACGCTGATGGTCATCCACATCCCGGCCGACCGGCAGTGGGCCGAGGTGATGTCGATCCCGCGCGACTCCTACGTGAACATCCCGTCCTGCCTGATGGGCGACGGCCAGCTGTCCTCGCCGACCCAGTTCAAGATCAACGAGGCGTTCGCGCTCGGCAACCTGCACGGCAACCACACCGCGCTCGGCGCCGCCTGCACGATCAAGACGATCGAGCAGGACACCGGGATCTACGTCAACCATTTCATCGTGGTCGACTTCACCGGCTTCATGAACATGGTGGCGGCGCTCGGCGGAGTCCAGGAGTGCAGCCCGGTGCCGCTCGACGCTCCGGGATCCGGCCTTGACCTGCCGGCCGGGCACCACATGCTGAACCCGACCGAGGCGCTCGCCTACGTGCGCGCCAGGTACGGGCTGGGCGACGGCAGTGACCTAGAGCGGATCGTCCGCCAGCAGGCGTTCATGACCTCCTTGATCAGCCGGGCGAGGAGCGAGTGGTACAACCCGATGGCCATCTACCAGTTCCTCGGCGCGGCCACGAGCTCGCTGACGGTCGACAGCCAGCTCGGCGGCCTGCTGGGCCTGTACAGCCTGGAGCAGTCGCTGCGCTCGGTCCCGGCGAGCAAGATCGCGTTCTTCGCGCTGCCGAACTACCCGCGCGCCGACGTCGTCAAGACCGACACCGCGAACGTGCTGTGGACGCAGCCGGAGGACAGCGCGATCTTCGCCTCGTTCCGCGACGACGTGCCCGCCAGCGCGTCGCTCTTCGCCGGGGCGCTGCCGCAGGCCAAGCTGACCAGCGGCCGACCCGGCAAGTTCGGCGTCTCGCCGGGCTCGCCGCCGGTTAACGTCTCCGCCCGCACCGCCAGTCAGAACATCTGCGTCAGTTAATTATCGGTGCTAACGGCATGGCCGCCCGGCCCGCGGGGAAGTTCTGTCTTGGTTGGTTGGGTCGCGGGTTTAATTCGGGCGGATGTGGCGGCGCATGCTCCAGAAGGCCGGGCGGTCACTAGGGCACTGGCTGCGGCACTGGCCGCGCCGGAAGATCATCGCCTTCGGGGCCGGCTCCCTGGCCCTGCTGCTGATCGGGGTCACCGCGACCGGGTACGAGATCCTGCACCACTTCAACGCGAACATCCAGCAGGACGACATCAACGGCCTGCTCGGCGCGCAGCCGGTGAACACCCACCCTCAGGCCGAGAACATTATGGTGATCGGCTCGGACTCGCGGGACCGGCTGAACGCGTCGTACGGCACCGGCCTGGTCACCGACCAGTCGGACACGCTGATGGTCATCCACATCCCGGCCGACCGGCAGTGGGCCGAGGTGATGTCGATACCCCGCGACTCGTGGGTGAACATCCCGGCCTGCGAGATGGGCGACGGCCAGCCGTCCTCGCCGACCCGGTTCAAGATCAACGAGGCGTTCGCGATCGGCAACCTCGACGGGAACCACACCCGGCTCGGCGTGGCCTGCACGGTCAAGACCGTCGAGCAGGACACCGGGATCTACATCAACCACTTCATCGTGGTCAACTTCACCGGCTTCGAGAACATGGTGGCGGCGCTCGGCGGCGTCTACGAATGTAACCCGACCGCGATCGACGACCCCAACTCCGACCTGCGCCTGTCGGCCGGCCGCCACCTGCTGACCCCGACCCAGGCCCTCGGCTACGTCCGGGCCAGGTACACCCTGGGCGACGGCAGCGACCTGGAGCGCATCACCCGGCAGCAGGCGTTCATGTCCTCCCTGGTCAGCCGGGTGCGCAGCGAGCTCTATAACCCGCTCGCGATCTACCGGTTCCTGGACGCGTTCACCAAGTCGCTGACCGTCGACACCCAGCTCGGCGGGATCACCGGCCTCTACGACCTGGGCCAGTCGCTCCGCGCCATCCCGTCGAGCAAGATCGCGTTCTTCACGCTGCCGAGCTACACCGACCCGAGCGCCACCGCCAACGTGCTCTGGACGCAGCCCGAGGATAACCAGATCTTCGCCGCCTTCCGCGACGACGCGCCCGCCAGCAGCTCGCTCTTCGGCGCCAGGACGACGACGGCGTCGAAGCCGGCGCCGGCCGGCTCGAGCGGGCCGGCGCTGGCCGAGGGCAGCCAGCGCGTGGCCGACCACGCGGGGTCGCCCGATGCCACCGCCACCGCCACCGCCACGCTGTCGGCCGGCCCGGGCGCGAGTCCGAGCGCCAGCTCGCCGCAGATCCAGGCACGCACTGCCAACCAGTCGATCTGCGCCGGCTGAGCGCCCCCGTCCCGGATACCGTTGACCGGGTGAGGAGCTGGGTGCGACGCGCGTGGCCCGCGGTCGTCGGCGTGGCCGTGAGCGCGGCGCTGGCCATGCCGCTGCTCGGCGCGCCCGCCGCGCGAGCCGCTCCGGCCCCGGCCCGCCCGGCCGCGTCGTCGGGCGCCGCGTCGCCGTCCGCGGCCGTCCCCGCGGCCCGGCACGTGGTGATCGTGGGCGTCTCCGGACTGCGCTGGAATCAGGTGACCGCGGCCGGCACCCCGGAGCTGTGGCGGCTGGCCGGCGGCGGCTCCGTCGGCTCGCTGGTCGACTACGCCCAGCAGCCGTTGTCGTGCCCGGCCGACGGCTGGCTGACGCTCAACGCCGCCGCCCGCGCCCAGGGCCCGCGTCCCTGCCCGGCGCTGCCCGCGGTGGTCCCCGACGGGGCCGGCGCCCGCGTTCCGGCGATGGCGCAGATCATCGCGGCCAACCGGGGCTTCCGCGAGTCGCCCGACTGGGGCCTGCTCGGCTCGCTGACGGGCTGCGCGACCGCCGTCGGCCCCGGTGCGGCCCTCGCGCTGGCGTCTGCGGCGGGCGCAGTCTCCGCCTACCTGCCGTCGGCGGGGGGACTGTCGGCCGGGGTGCTGGCCCGCTGCCCGCTGACCGTCGTCGACCTGGGCCAAATCAGAGGTATCGAACGGACCGGTGTCTCCGCGATCGACGGCCAGCTAGCCGCGATCGTGGCCGACCTCGCTCCCGGCACCCTGCTCCTGGTCACCGCCCCCGGCGCCGCGGTCGCGCCCGGGCCGGGCCGGCCCTCCGCACCTGATGACGGTGGTGGTCAACGGCCCGGGGTACGCCGACGGCCTGCTTTACTCCGCGTCCACCAGGCGGCCGGGAATCGTGACGCTGACCGACCTGACCCCGACCGTGGCCGGCTGGCTCGGCCGCGCGGTCCCGGCCGGGACCGTCGGCGCGCGGATCGGCCGGACCACGCGGGGGGATCTGCCCGCCACGATCAGGGCGCTGATCGGCCGGGACACCGCCGAACAGGTCTGGCTCGGCACCCACGGCTGGTTCTTCGCCGGCTACGCGCTGGCCGACGTGCTCGCCTTCGGGCTGCCCGCGCTGCTGTGCTGGGGCGCCGACGAGGAGCGCAGGCGCGCCCGCGCCCGCTGCTGGCGGATCGCGGGGGTGCTCGCGGTGGCGGTGCCGCTCGGCAGCTACCTCGCGAACCTCGTCCCGTGGTGGCGGCTGGCGCACCCGGCCTGGTGGCTGTACGCGCTGGCGGCCGGCTGGACGCTGATGGTCGCCGCGGCGGCGCTGGCCGGCCCGTGGCGGCGCGAACCGCTCGGCCCGTTCGGCGTGATCTGCCTGGCCACCGTGGCGTTGCTCGGAGTCGATGCGATCACCGGGTCGCGGCTGCAGCTGGAGTCGCCGTTCGGCCTGTCGCTCCTGGTCTCCGGCCGCTACTACGGCATCGGCAACGACGTGCTCGGCGTCTACTGCGTCAGCGCCCTGGCCGGGGCGGCCTGGCTGGGCCGGGTCGCGCCGCGGCGGTCGGCCGCCGCGGCGACCGCGGTCGGGCTGTTCGCGGTGGTCGCCCTGGGCTGGCCCGGGTTCGGCGCCAAGGTGGGCGGCACGATCGCGCTGGTGCCCTGCCTGGTGCTGCTGATCGCCGGGTTGGCCGGGGTCCGGATCGGCTGGCGGCTGGCGGCTGCCGGTCGCGGTGAGCGGGCTGGGCCTGTTCGCGGCGTTCGCCTTGGTCAGCTACTTCGTCCCGGCCGCCGGGGTGTCCGACATCGGGGCGTTCGCGGGCGACGTGTTCCGGGGCGGCGGGGGTGGCGTGCTCGAGCGCAAGGCCGGCTCGAATGTGGGGACTCTCACCGTCAGCGCGGCCCGGTGGCTGGTCCCGGTCGCGGCGGTGGCGGCCGCCGCCGCCCTCTGGCGGCCGTCGGCGCTGCGGCTGCGCACGCTCGCGGAGGCGTTTTCGTCGGCCCCAGCGGTCCGGACGACGGCCTGGCTGTGCTGGCTGGTGCTGGTGATCGGCTGGTTCGCCGACGACTCGGGGGTCATCGTGCCCGCCGCGGCGCTCCCGTTCGCGGTGCCGCTGGCGGTCTCGATCGCCGTTTCCGTTTCCGCTGCGGCTGGTGGGGGACGCTATGGTGGTAAGGCCTTCGCGGGGTCATCCGTCGCCAGGGCGGGGCCCCAACCCAGCTTGCCCCCCACGTACGACCAGCCCCCGAAGTAGACAGAGGACGCTCGAGTGCAATACCAGCTTTCGCGTGTCGTCGCGGGTCCGATCCTGCACGCGCTCGGTCGCCCCCGGGCGACCGGGCTTGAGAACATCCCGGCCAGCGGCCCCGCGCTGCTCGCCTCCAACCACCTGTCGATCATCGACTCGGTCTACCTGCCGCTGATGCTCTCGCGGCCGGTGGTGTTCCCGGCCAAGGCCGAGTACTTCACGGCCAAGGGGCCGGTCGGCCGGCTGTGGGCGGCCTATCTGCGGTCCACCAACCAGCTGGCGATGAACCGGGATGACACCCGGTCGGCGACGGCCACCCTGGAGGCGGCGGCCGACATCCTGCGGGCGGGCGAGCTGTTCGGGTTCTACCCGGAGGGCACCCGGTCACCGGACGGGCGGCTGTACCGGGGCCGGTCGGGACTGGGCTGGCTGGTGCTGAACACCGGCGCCCCGGTGATTCCGGTGGCGATGTCGGGCACCAGGAAGATGATGCCGCCGGGCAAGCTGCCCCGCCCGGCCAAGATCGAGATCAAGATCGGCAAGCCGATGGAGTTCGGCCACCTGGCGGGCGACCCGCCCGGCCGGGCCCGCCGCATCATCGCCGACGAGGTAATGCAGGCGATCCGCGACCTCTCCGGCCAGGAGTACGTGCACGAGTACGCCTCCGACGTCAAGGAGAAGCTGGCCGAGGCGAACCGCCCGGATTCGGCCGCCTAGGCTCGTCCGGCAGACCCCGGCCGATCGGGCCCATTGCCGTCGGGGTCAGACCAGGGACCGTTCGAGCTAAGGCTCTTGATCTTCTTCTTCGACCGGACGGAGCGGACCGGTCGTCGCGGCCGGGTTCCATACGTACATCGGGCCGGTGCTTGACAACGGCCACGGCGGCGGCGCCTTGGGGGCCGGCGCCGACGCGAACACCGACGGCGACTGCTCCCAGGGGGCCAGCGGCGCGTCGGCCGGCCGGCCGGACCCCGGGCGGACGCTCGGGTTGGCGCTCACCCAGGCGCTGCCCGCGCCGATGGCGGCCCGCGGCGGGGTCCGCGGCAGCAGGGGGTCGGGCGGCCGCGGCCGGACCGGACCAGCCGGCGGCTGGTCACGCGAGTGACGGCCGGGGCCGCGGGCGCGGCCGTCGCGGGCGGCGTCGTCGGCCCGGGCGGACCGGACCCGACGGCGCAGCCAGGTCACGGTGAGCGCGCAGATCAGGGCGGCGATGAGGGCGCAGGCGGCGATGAGCAGGTAGAGCAGGACCGAGCGGAGGGTCCCGGCCGGGTTGCCGGGCTTGACCGCCGCCGCCGGCCGGGTGGGCGTCAGCGTGGGGGCGGCCGGCTGGGCGGCCGGCGTCGGGGTCGACCGGGCCGGTCGTGGATGAGCGGCCGCGATGGCCGCGGCCCGGGCGAGCGCGGTCCCGGCGTTGAGCGCGCCATGGCCGCGCCCGGCCACGGTGGGCGAACCCGCCGCCGAGCGGGAACCGGGTGCGGTCGCGCCGTCCTCGATCGCCGCGGTGACCTCGGCCGCCGTCAGCCACGGGTAGCGGCCGCGAATGAGCGCGGCGACGCCGGCCGTCAGCGCGGACGCCATGTCGGTCGAGGCCAGCGTCTGGTACCCGCCGTCGGGGGCGGCCACCGTCAGGCCGACCGGCGGCCCCGCGGTCGGGTCGGAGTCGATCGCGACCGCCGGCCCGGCCGCGCCGGGAGCGGTCAGCGCGACGTACGACCCGGTGTTGGTGAACGGCGCGAGCTGCCCGTCCCGCGCGGTCGCGCCGACGGCGAGGACGCCCGGGTAGGCGGCCGGGTAGTTGACGGCGTCACCGCCATCGTCGTTGTCGCCCGCCGGGGCCACCAGCAGGACGTCCCGCGAGATCGCGTACGCGACTGCCGCCCGCTCGGCCTGGCTCCTGTCGGCGGCCGACGCCGCGCCCGCGCCGCCCATCGCGCTCGGGTCGAGCGGGAGCGAGATGACGGTGGCGCCGTGCGCGACCGCGTACCTGATCCCGGCGGCGATGGCAGCGGGCAGCCGGCCGGTGACGGCCGAGTCGGCGTCGAGCGGATCGTTGTACTCCAGGGTCACCTGCACGGACAGGATCCGCGCGCCGGGGGCGATCCCGGTGATGCCCTCGGCCCCGCCCGCCCCGTGCCCGTGCCCGGCGATGAGGCCGGCCACCGCCGTCCCCTCGTCCGCCCAGAACGCCGAGCCCGGTCCGCGGCCCGTCTTGGCGAAGTCCGGGCCGGTCGTGACCGTGCCGGCCAGATCGGGGTGGCGGCCGGCCACGCCGGTGGAAAGGACCGCGACGGTCACGCCGCGGCCCGCCGCGGGCGCGGCCCGCCAGGCGGCGGCCACGTCGAGCGCGGGCAGCCACCATTCCGCCGCGCTGGGCGTGCGAGCGGCGGGGGTCGGCTGGCTGGCGTTCGCGGGCAGCGCCGAGCCGGCCGCGGCGGCAGCGGCGAAGGACAGGGCCGCTGACGCCGCGAGCCCGGTGCGTAGCCGACGGGAGACGTTGATTACGCCGTCCCTCCAGGTCGAGGTGGGCGCGCCGAATCGGGGCGAAGGGGGCGGTATGTAAAAACCGTCCCTTATGCTGCCATGCGGTCGGCCGCAACGGAACGCAAGGCCGGCTAACTATTGGGTGACGATGAGCGATAATGCGGTAGAAGCGATCAGAAGGGAGCGGTGGATGCCTGCCTTGTCCGAGCGCGACATGCGCGTGCTCGCGTTCGAGCGGGGCACCTGGCGCACGGCCGGCGCCAAGGAGCAGGCCATCGCGGAGGTGCTCGGCGTCACCGCAACCAGGTACTACCAGCTGCTGAACGAGCTGATCGACACGCCCGAGGCCCTCAAGTTCGACCCGACCCTGGTCAAGCGGCTGCGCGCGCAGCGGGCGAGGCGCCAGCGGGTCAGGTCGCCCAAGCCGCGCGGCTGACCGGGCTCGGCTGAGGCCGGCCGGGGACGTAGACCGACCAGCCGGCCGACCGCCAGCGGTCGGCGTCGAGGGTGCACCGGGCGTCGATGAGGACCGGGGCGGCCACGATCTCGGCCAGTGCGGCCGGGTCGATGTCGCGGTAATCCGTCCACTCGGTCAGGTGCAGGACGAGGTCGGCGTTCGCGGCCGCCTCGTGCGCCGAGTCGGCGTACCGAAGGCCGGGGCGGACCAGCGCCGCGCTGGGCATCGCGACCGGGTCGTGCACGCTGACGATCGCGCCCTCGTCGGCCAGTCGCCCGGCGACGACCAGGCTGGGGGAGTCGCGGATGTCGTCGCTGTTGGGCTTGAACGCGGCGCCGAGGATGGCGACCCGCTTGCCGTCAAGCGCGCCGCCGACGGCCTGGCGGGCGAGGGCGACGACGCGGTCCCGGCGGCCCAGGTTGATGGCATCGACGGTGGTCAGCAGGTCGACCAGCGAGCCGACGCCCTTCTCGGCGGCCGTCGACTTGAAGGCGCGGATGTCCTTGGGCAGGCAGCCGCCGCCGAAGCCGAGCCCCGGGGAGAGGAACTTTCGGCCGATCCGCTCGTCGAGGCCGATCGCGTCGGCCAGCCGGATCACGTCCGCGCCGGACGCCTCGCACATCTCGGCCATGACGTTGATGAAGGAGATCTTGGTCGCGAGGAAGGCGTTAGCCGCGACCTTGACCAGCTCAGCGGTTTCCAGGTCCATCGTCAGGGCGGGGGTGCCGGAGGCAAGGGGCGTGGCGTAGACCTCGCGCAAGGTCCGGTCCGCCTGCTCCGATGTGACGCCGAGGACGATCCGGTCCGGGGCCAGGCTGTCTTGCACCGCGTAGCCCTCGCGCAGGAACTCGGGGTTCCAGGCGAGGTCGACCACCTGGCCGGGCGGCGCCGCCGCGCGCGCGATCGCCAGCAGTTGCCGCGCGGTGCCGACCGGCACGGTCGACTTCCCGACCAGCAGGGCACGCCTGGTCAGGTGCGGCGCGAGCGCGCCGACGGCGGCGTGCAGGTAGCCGAGATCCGCGTTCCCGCCGGCCGCCTGGGGCGTCCCCACGCACAGGAAGTGAACGTCGCCGAACTCACCGATCTCGGCGAACGAGTCGGTGAAGCGGAGCCGTCCGGCGTCCAGATTCTTCCGCAGCAGGGGCTCAAGCCCCGGCTCGAAGAACGGCGCTTCGCCGCGGGCGGCCTTGGCGATCTTGTCGGCGTCCACATCGACGGCGAGCACCTGGTGCCCGAGGTCCGCCATGCAGACCGCGTGGGTCAAGCCAAGATAGCCGGTACCGATGACGCTGATCCGCAGGTCATTACCACTGGCAGCCATGGGGGCCTTCCGTTCGACGTTAATCCAACTTATCCGGGGGGTAATAGAGAGTATCGCCTGCGGGCGAGCCGGGTTGCGGCCGGCTGCCTGCTCCGGCCTCGCCCCGGTGGGGCGCTTAACGCAGGCGCCAGCACGGGATGCTGACCTGCCACCACTCGTGCGTGTAGAGATAGGAGGTCGTGCCCGGATGGGCGCAGGCGGCGCTGGCGCGGGCGACGACGCTGGTCCACGGCGGGCTGCTGGTGCGGCCGTTCGTCACCCGGAAGTTAAGCGTCACCGCCACCGCCAGGAGCACCGCGAAGCCGGCCACCGGCAGCCAGCCGAAGGCCGCGCGGGCGGGCGACGCCCCCTCGCGCCGCCGCGGCCGGAGCAAGGCGACCAGCGCGGTGTAGAGCAGCAGAGCCGGGGCGATGACGTAGCGCGGCTGCACGACGGCGGTGTTGACGAGCATCGCGTCGGCGAACATGGCCAGGCTGAACAGCCCCGCCACGATCGCGAGGGCCCAGTTCGGGTCGGTGAAGCGGACGAGCGCGAGGACGACCGCGAGCCCCACGACCGCCCAGGCGCCGCCGATCAGCGCGACGTGCGCGGCCGTGTTGACGATGTGCAGCGGCTGGAAGTCGCCCCGGTAGTTGGCTCCTGGACCGCCGAGCGCGCCTTCACCGAAGATCGCCCGCGGTACGACCCGGCCCGCGTAGTACTTCAGCACGAACAGCGGGCCGTTGAAGCCGAACAGGTAGTGCTTGCTCTTGCCTTCCAGGGTCAGGCTCATCTGCAGCAGCACCCCGGCCGCCCACAGGACCGCCAGGGAGATGGCGTTCCTGGACCGGTCGACGATCAGCCGGGCGACCACCAGCGGGGCCAGCACGATCGCGAGGGCCGCGGTTGACGCCACGCTGAGCATGACGATCGGGGACAGCACCCGGCCCGCGCGCGTGCCCGGAACCCACAGCAAGGTCCAGAACGCGCCGTAGAGACCGATGAACTGAACGGTCACGAGGTCGTTGTTCGCCTGCGTGTACGCCAGCGGGATCACGCACCCGGGAGCGGCGATGAGCAGCCGGAGCCAGGGGCTGCGCAGGTGCGGCCCGCTGGCGATGTAGGCGACCAGGCCGTAGACCGCGTACTGGAGGGCGGCGGCGGCCGACATGATCCCGGGCGCCCAGCTCAACGGGAACTGGATGGCGATCTCGGTCATGACGCGGGCCGGCACCTGGTAGTACCCGCTGATCGGGGTCTTGACGGTCTGCCCGAAGGGAGAGTTAAGCGCCTGGCTGAGCAGGTTCTTCGCGTCCTCGATCCAGACGGTGTTGAGCGCGCCCGCGCCGACGGTGCGGGACAGGCTGACCGCGGCGCCGGCGATCACGCAGGCGATCGCGAGCAGGATCTTCCGCCAGCCGACGGGCCCGCTCTCGGTGCGCAGGAACACGTCCGACCGCAGCCAGCCAACGGCGGTCGCGGCCAGCCGGCCCGGGCCCGACGCCGGCCAGCCCGACCGCGGCGGAACCGGCCGCGCCGGGACCGTGCCGGTCCCGGCCGGTGCGACTTCCGCGCTTGCTTCCTGACTCATGAGCGTCCTGCGCAATCTCGTGCTTGCCGGGGTCTTCTCAACGCCATCGGCAGATCCTATCTAAAATCCGCTAAGCCGGTCGGAATTAAGGACTAATGTGTGGGCCCATGCAGTCCATGACTCCGGCCGCGACCGCCGGCGACCGTTCCCCGCGGCCGACGAGGCTGGCCGGGGCAGCCGAGCGGCTGCGGTCGACCCTGTTCCTGCCCCCCCTCGCCCGGACTGTCGGCTGGCGCCAGGTCGTGGGCGGCGCGCTGTTCATCGTCGTCGGCGCCGCGATCAGCCTGGCCCGCACCTCGGGACCCGGGGCTCTCAACACGATCTGGATCGAGGACGCGAACAACTTCCTGCAGGATGCGCTGCACGAGTCGGTCATGACCACCCTCACCACCCAGATGAACGGGTACTACGACGTGGTGCCGCGGGCGGTCACCGCGATCGCGATGACGTTCCCGCTGACCTGGGTACCGGGAATCATGTCGGCCTGCGCCGCGATCGGGTACGCGATGTTCGGCCTGATCGCCTACGTCGCCAGCGGGCCGCACCTGCGCCGCCCGTGGCTCCGGCTGCTGATCGCCGCGCCCGCGTGCCTCGTGCCGCTCGGCTACACGCAGGTGAACAACGACCTCGCCACCGTGCAGTTCATCGCCCTCTACGGGATCTTCTGGCTGCTGCTGTGGCGGCCGGGGACGCGGGCGGGCCAGCTGGCCGCGCCCGTCATCATGCTCGGCGCCACCCTGTCGAGCATCCTCCCGCTGCTGTTCGCCCCGCTGGTCGCGGCCCGGCTGCTCGCGGACCGGTCGAAGGTCTCCATCGCCATCGCCCTGTGCTGGGCCGCGGGCCTGGTCACCCAGTGGTCGGTTCAGCTTCGGGGGATGAGCAACCGGCAGGTCAACGGCTGGACCAACCCGCTCTGGGCGCTCGGGAACTACGTGACCCGGGTGGTGCCGCGGGCGCTGTTCGGCGAGGACGCCCTCGGCGGCCCCGGCACCAACGGCGACGGCCATGCGCTCCCGCTGACCATCCCCGACATGGCCATCCACACCGCCCTGACCTGGGGGGCGTGGGCCATCGTGGTCGCCGCGATCATCATCGCGGTGGCCCGGGTCACCGCCCCCGACTGGCCGCTGGCGGTGACCGCGCTGGTCTTCAGCGTGCTGCTGTTCGTCGGGGAGATCGTCAACAACCTGCCCATCGTGCAGCCTCGGTACGTCATCGCGCCCGCTCTCCTGGTGTACACGGGCATCGTGGCGATGCTGCGGCCGCGCGGCCCGGCTGGCCGGCCGGCCCGGGCGCGCCCGGCTGCGCTAGCCTGGGCCCCGGTCGCGGCGTTCGCCCTTGTGCTGGCCGTGACCTGCGGCTTCAACTATCGGGTGACGAACGGCCGGTCGGAAAGCCCGCCCTGGACCGCGGTCGTGGCGGCGGCAACGAGAACGTGCATGAACCCCGGCAACGCTGACTACTACTACCACCGCCATGGCTGGTGGCAGTTCAAGATCCCCTGCGGAAGGGTGCGATCGTCGTCGTGAATCCCGTAACTGCCGGCCCTGCGGCTACCCCGTCGCCTGAAGTGACCACCCGGCCGCAGACGGCGGTCGCCCGGTCGGCGCCGACGTGGCTGGCCTGGGCCGGGCCGACCGCGGTCACCGCGGCGCTCGCGCTTTACCAGATCAACGGGCCGATCCTGTGGCGCGATGAGCTCGCGACGTGGTCGGCCGCCAGCCGGACGCCGCCGCAGCTGTGGGCGATGGTGCACAACGTCGACGCGGTGCTCGGGCTGTACTATCTGGGGCTGCACCTGTGGATGGCCGTCTTCGGCGACTCCGCCGCCGCCCTGCGGCTGCCGTCGGCGCTGGCGATGACCGGCGCCGCCGCCGTCGTCGGGCTGACCGGGAAGCGGCTCGGCGGCACCCGGGCCGGACTGATCAGCGGCCTGATTTTCGCGGTCGTGCCCAGCGTCTCGCGGTACGCGCAAGAGGCACGGCCGTACGCGTTCGCCACCCTCTTCGCGGCGCTCGCCACCCTGCTGCTGCTGCGCGCCATGGAGCGCCCGACCTGGCTGCGGTGGGGTTGCTACTCGCTCGCGGTGGCCGCCGCCGGAGCGTCGAACCTGGTCGCCTTGTGCGTGCTGGCCGCGCACGCGGCCATCGTGGCGACCGACTTCTGCCTGCGCACGGTGCGGATCGGGAACGAGGAGGCGCCCGGCGGCGGTCGCGCCCTCCCCGGCGGCAGGCCCGAGCCGGCCGAGGGGAGGCCGCTGGCGCTGCTCGGCTGGTTCAGCCTGGCCGCGATCATCGGGGTCGCCCTCGACGCGCCGGTCGTGCTCGAGGGACACGCGCAGTCCACCTCCCAGATCGGCCAGCAGCCGGTCCCGCACGTCGCCGCGCTGTTCGGCGTGATCAACGGGCTATGGCCCGAGCTGTTCGCCTCGACCCCGGTCGCCCTCGCGGTCATCGCGCTCGCGCTGGCGTCCGTGGTGACGGTGGCCGGCGCCCGGCGGCGGGTGCTGGCCGGCTACGCCCTGGCCGGCGGGATCCTGCCGATCGTGGCGGTCTGGGTCGTCTCCCAGGGGCCCGACTCGTACTGGACCTTCCGGTACATGCTGTTCACCGTCCCCGCCTGGTCGGTGGCGGCCGGCCTTGGCGTCGCCGGGACGGCCGCGCGGGGGTCGCGGCTGCGGTCGCCGCGACTTCGCCTGCCGCGCTTCGCGACCGCCGTGCGGCCGGGCTACGCCGCGGTGGCGGCCGCGCTGGTGGTGGCGGTCGCGGCCCTCGGCGCGCACGATCAGCTCGATATCCGCCAGCCGCTTGCCCATAACCGGTGGGCGTTCCCGGTCACGATGGCGAACGGTGATCCGGTGGACTACCGGGCGGCCGCGGCGGTGATCGCGGCCGACCAGCGCCTCGGCGACGGCATCGCCTACCAGGTCAACGACGAGAACCACTACCAGGTTGACACGGCCATCGCCTACTACCTGCGCGGACGGCCGATCCCGAGGACGGTCTTCCAGGCCGAGACGCCGGCCGCGGCGGACGCCCTGCAGCCGGTCGAGTGCGCAAGCCCGGCGAGCTGCCTGACCGGCACCCCGAGGATCTGGGTGGTCTACATCGACCGGCTGGCGGGCAACCCGCTGGACCCGTTCTCCGGGATCGCGGCCGACGAAGCCGGCTACCTGGAGAGCAAGGGCTACCGGACCCAGGCGGTTTACCCGGAGAGCGGCATCACGGTCGCGCTGCTGACCGCGGGCTAACCGCGCGAGCAA
This sequence comes from uncultured Actinomycetota bacterium, assembly GCA_963838825.1. Classification (GTDB taxonomy): domain Bacteria; phylum Actinomycetota; class Actinomycetes; order Streptosporangiales; family Streptosporangiaceae; genus Trebonia. The sequence goes on along the minus strand of CAWISQ010000006.1, from coordinate 567,490 downwards.
GTCGCCGGGTTCGGTTCGCAGCTTGTCCCGGTACGCAACGCAGTCGGCATAGCGGGGCAGCCGCCCGGCCAGCAGCGCCTGCTCGAGGGTCGGCGCGGCCGCGTCCTTGTCGGAGAGCACCGGCGCGCCGCCCGCCCCGTCGAGCGGCCACGCGATCGCGAGCGCGGGGTCGAGCGGGTGCACGCCGTGCTCGCGGCCGGGCGCGTACGGCGTCGAGCACAGGTACATCACGGTGGCCTCGTCGGTCAGCGCCATGAAGGCGTGGCCGAGCCCCTCGGAAAGGAATACCGCGCGGCGGTCGGCGTCATCGAGCCGCACCGCCTCCCACTTGCCGAAGGTGGGGGAGGCGGCCCGCAGGTCCACGATCACGTCCAGGATCGCGCCGGACACGCAGCTGACGTACTTTGCCTGCCCGGGCGGTACATCGGCGTAGTGGACGCCCCTGATCACACCGCGCCGCGACACCGAGCAGTTGACCTGAGCGACGTCGAGCCGGTGGCCGAGGTCGGCGGCGAGCTCCGCGCCGCGGAAGAGCTCAAGGAAGTGGCCTCTGTCGTCGCGGTGCACCTGGGGGGTGCTGACCCAGCTGCCTTCGATGCCGAGCGAATCCATGCCTGAACCCTAGCGAATCGGCCTGGCTCTCGCGAAGCCGAGCGCCAGGCCGATATCGGGGCTTCAGACGGCGAAGCCGAAGAGCCTCAGGAGACGACGATGACCCTCTCGGCCTGCTGTCCCCGGTCGCTCTGGGTGATCTCGAACTCGACCCGCTGGCCCTCTTCGAGGGTGCGGTAACCATCCGACTGAATCGCGGAGAAATGGACGAAAACGTCCTTACCACCGTCGACGGCGATGAAGCCGTAGCCCTTGTCCGGGTTGAACCACTTGACGGTGCCCTGAGCCATTCCCAACAACTCCCTAACTGCTGCTCGGGCTTCGAGCCCCGCCCCTTTCAACCGCGGAACCCGTGCGATCGCCACCCGCCCGGCCTTAGCCCGGCTGCGCAGGCGAGGCGCATGCTTCGCAAGCGTGCGCCTGCCTTAACGGCGGCGAACGCAAAAGACCTTACCGCCTGCGCGACGCTTATGCGCCACATAGTTGTCAATCGCGGCAACGCGCACATCAACCATTACGCGGTGCTGAGCAAGGCCGATCAGCCGAGGCCAGGGCTCTCGAAGCCGGCCGCCCGGAATGCCTCGATCGTCGGCTTGATCGCGGCGGGCACGGTGACCGACGGCGCCACCGCGCCGAGCGTCTTGAGCCCGTCACCGGAGTTGATGATCACCGTCTCCGCGTCCGGGTCGAGCTGGCCGGCGGCGAGCAGCTTCCTGAGCACGCCGACGGTGACGCCGCCCGCGGTCTCGCCGAACACGCCCTGCGCGCGGGCGAGCAGCCGCATCGAGTCCACCACCTCGGCGTCGGAGACGTCGGCGACCGCTCCTCCGGTCCGGCGCACCACGTCAAGCACATACGGCCCGTCGGCCGGGTTCCCGATCGCGAGTGACTTGGCGATGGTGTCCGGCTTCACCGGGCGGACCACGTCCCAGCCGCGCGCGAACGCCTCGGAGACGGGCGAGCAGCCGGTCGCCTGCGCGCCGAATACCTTCCACGGCCTCTCTTCGACCAGGCCGAGCGAGCCGAGCTCGCTGAACCCCTTGTCGATCTTGACGAGCTGCGCGCCGGAGGCGACGGGCACGACGATCTGGTCGGGCAGCCGCCAGCCGAGCTGCTCGGCGATCTCGAAGCCGAGCGTCTTGGAGCCCTCGGCGTAGTAGGGCCGGACGTTCACGTTCACGAACGCCCAGTCCTCGTGCTCGCCCGCCAGCTCGGAGGCGAGCCGGTTAACGTCGTCGTAGTTGCCGTCCACGGTGACGAAGGTGCCGCCGTACACCGCGGTCGTGACGATCTTCTGCTCCTCGAGGTTGGCCGGGACCATCACCACCGAGCGGATGCCGGCCCGCGCGGCCGCGGCGGCCACCGCGTTGGCGAGGTTGCCCGTCGACGGGCAGGCGAGCACCTTGAAGCCCATCTCGGTGGCGGCGGCGAGCGCGACCGCGACCACGCGGTCCTTGAACGAGTGGGTCGGGTTGCCGCTGTCGTCCTTGATCCACAGCCGCCGCATGCCGAGTTCGGCCGCGAGGCCGTCGGCCCGGATCAGCTTGGTATAGCCGGGCTGGGTGGTCGGCCGGCTGGCGATGTCGGCCGGCACCGGCAGCAGCGGGGCGTAGCGCCACATGTTGTCCGGGCCGGCCTCGATGTCGGCCCTCGTCAGCCGCGGGAAGTCGTAGCGGACCTCCAGCGGCCCGAAACACATCTCGCATGCGTAGAACGGGCCGAGTGGCGTCGTGTTGCCGCACTCGCGGCAGGTCAGGCCGGTAGCGTGGCCGAGGCGGGGGGTGGCGGGCGCGTCAGCGTTCATGGGGCGAGGCCTCTCTCCCATCTTTCCCAGCGGTCACCTTGACCGCAGGCCGGACTTGGCACCAGTCGCGCGCCGCCTCGCCTTACTGAGACGCGTTAACCGCGATGGTTGCCGGGGCTTCACAGGGCCGATCCCTCCACCCCTCTGGATGAGGTATTCAGTTGTCAGCGGTTTCTGCCAGCCGGAGAACCGGCCGGTAGCGAGCGCTTAGTACCACTGTAACCGATCGACGGCGGACCCCAGCAACCCGGTTATCGGGCGCCTCATCTACCCTTCATTCATATGACAAACGACCCGAGTCGGCTTCTGCTTGTCGCCTCGAACCGGGGGCCGGTCTCGTACCAGCGCGGTGACGACGGGTCGCTGACCGCCAGGCGCGGCGGGGGAGGCATGGTCTCCGGGCTGACGTCGGGACTGGCCGCCGCGGCCGCCGACGGGGGCGTGCTGTGGCTCTGCACGGCGCTGTCCGACGCCGACCGCGAGGCCGCCCGGCTGGGCGCGCGGGCCGATGCCCCCGGTGAGCCGGCCGTCCGGATGCTCGAGATCCGGCCGGCGGTGTTCGACGCCGCCTACAACGGCATTGCCAACTCGATCCTCTGGTTCGTTCATCACATGCTGTTCGACACGCCCAACCAGCCGGTGTTCGACGCCCGGTTCCGCCGGGACTGGGACGCTTACCGCGCCTATAACGAGGCGTTCGCGGTCGCGCTGGCGGAGGAGTGCGCGGGCGGAACGCGGGTGCTGGTCCAGGACTACCACCTGGCCCTGGCGCCGAGGATGCTGCGGGACCGGCGGCCGGACGCCCGGATCGTGCATTTCGAGCACACGCCGTGGGCGCCGCCCGAGTACTACCGGATGCTGCCCGACGACGTGGCGGCGGCGATCCTCGACGGCATGCTCGGCGCCGACCACGTCGGATTCCTCGCCGAGCGCTGGGCCGGGGCGTTCCTCGACTGCTGCGAGGCGGTGCTCGGCGCGCGGGTGATGCGGGGCGCGGCCGGCGTCGGCCGGGTCAATCACCGCGGCCGGATCACCGAGGTCGCGGTGCACCCGCTCGGCGTGGACGCGCGGGCGCTGCGCGAGCGGGCCAAGGCGGCGGACGTCCGCGCGGCCGCGGCCGCCCTGAGCGGGCTCACCGCCGACGGGCGGCAGCTGATCGTGCGGGTCGACCGGACCGAGCTGTCGAAGAACATCGCCCGCGGCCTGGCCGCCTACCGCGAGCTGCTGGCGACTCGGCCGCAGTGGCGCGGCCGGGTGACGCATCTCGCGCTCGCGTACCCGTCGCGCTCCGGGCTCCCCGAGTACCAGGCCTACACGGCGCGGGTGCACGAGCTGGCCAAGGAGATCAACGCAGAGTTCGCGACGGCGGACTGGACGCCGCTCATCCTCGATGTCAGGGACGACTATCCTCGCTCGCTCGCCGCCTGCGGTGCGGCCGACGTGCTCCTGGTCAACCCGATCAGGGACGGCATGAACCTGGTGGCCGAGGAGGGGCCGATCCTGAGCGAGCGCGGCTGCGCGCTGGTGCTCTCCCGGGAGGCGGGGGCCGCCGCCCTGATCGGCGACGCGGCGCTGACCGTCAACCCCTTTGATGTCACCGCCACCGCCCAGGCGCTGCACGCGGGCCTGTCCATGCCGGCCACGGAACGGCGCAGGCGCAGCGCCGAGATCTCCGACCTCGCGGCCGCCCGGGCGCCGCGGCGCTGGCTGGCGGAGCAGGTGGAGTCCCTCGGCTGACCCGCCACCCCGGTTCTGCCCCGACCGATCCGGCCGGGGCACATCTACCTGCTTAGATACGGGTAGAAGGCGGCTGCGGAAGGCCGCTGGGGGCGACGGGGGTTACCGACGGTATGAGGTGTGAAAGATGCGTGCCTAAAACAAGATTTCCTATAATTTTGATCGTTTATTCCGTGTAGGCTCGTGCCCGGCTCGCACGCGCGGGCCAGCTGGAGCAGATAGGTACTTACGTTGACAGTTGACAGCACGCTGCCCGCAGTCGGGTCGCAGGCCGTCCCCGTTCAGGCCGAGCCGCAGGTGACGGACGCCGTCGGCCTGCTCTTCGGGCGGCTCAGCGTGCTGCCCGCCCTGCTTGCGCTGCCGTTCCTGCTCACCAGTTTCCCGCTGCTGCTGCTGGGCTGGTTCAAGCCCGCCCCGGTGATCGCGGCGTGGCTGCTGCTGGCCGCGGTGATCGTGCCGGTCGGATGGCGCCGGATACCGTCGGTGGCGGGCGCGCCCGATTTCGGCACGCCGAGCGAGGGCCGGGTGAGCAGGACGCCGCGGTGGACGCTGGCCGCGGTCGCGGTGATCGCGGTCGCCTTCGGCATTGACCAGGCGGTCTATCACTCGCAGTTCATCATCGTCATGCTCGACCCGGCGTCTTACATGCAGTTCGCGAGCTGGATCTCGCAGCACGGCTCGCTGCCGATACCGCAGCAGGCCGGGGCGTTCGGCCGGGCGCCGAGCATCACCTTCGCCAGTGCCGCGTTCTACCAGGTCGGCCACGCCATCGTGCCCCAGTTCATGGCCGGGCTGCCGATGGTGCTTTCGGTCGGGTTCTGGGCGGGCGGCGCGCGGCTGGCGGTGTTCTGCGGTCCGCTGCTCGGGGCCGCCGCCGTGTTCACGTTCGGCGGCCTGACCGCCCGGCTCATCGGGCCTCGGTGGGCGCCGGCGGCGGCGCTGACGCTCGCGGCCTGCCAGCCCGAGCAGTTCACCAGCCGCTCCACCTACAGCGAGACGCTGGCGCAGATCCTGTTCCTCGGCGCGCTCTCGCTCTGGATCGACACCCAGCGCACCGACCTCGGGGCGGCCGACGCCGGCTCGTGGCGGACAAGCTGGCGGGCTCATGCCCGGTCGGCCTCGCACCTGCTGGCCGGGATCACCGGGCTGCTGCTCGGCATCACCCTGCTGGTGCGGCTGGACGGGCCGAGCGACATCCTGCTCGTGATCCCGTACTGCGGGCTGCTGACACTCAGCCGGCGGCGGCAGGTGCTGCCGCTCGTCGTCGGCATGATCATCGGCCTGCTGTACGGGACCGTGGACGGGGTTGTGCTCAGCCGGCCGTACCTGCGCACCAACATCTCGTCGGTCAAACCGATGGTGGCGGCCTTCGCGCTGGTGACCGTGGTCACCGCGGTGACCGTGTGGTGGCTGCGGCGGCGCGGACGCTCGATCCCGACCGGCCCCCGGGTGGTCAGGGCGGTGACCATCCTCCCGTTCGTCGTGCTCGCGGCCTTCGTCGCCCGGCCCTACCTGGAGCGGAACTGGCAGGCCCTGCAGGACGCCCCGCTGAGCCTGCACTGGGTGTACTGGTACACCGGCGGCCCGATCATCGCGTTCGGCGTCATCGGCCTCGCGCTGCTCGCCCGCCGCTGCGTGCGCGGGCAGTCGCCGGTCTGGATGCTGCCGCTGCTGGTGTTCGCCTGGACGATCGCCGAATTCCTGCTCCGGCCGGCCATCACCCCGCACCAGCCGTGGGCGAGCCGCCGGATGGTCCCGGCCGTGCTGCCCGGCCTCATCTTGTTCTCGATCTGGCTGGCGGCCTGGCTGGGCCGCCGGGCCCGGGTCGTCAGGCTGGTCAGCGTGCCGCGGTATCTGGCGCGGTTCCCGCGGGTGCTGCTGATCGCCTGCTGCGCGCTCGCCATCGCCGTGCCGCCCGCGATCGACGCGCGCGGGCTCGCGTTCAAGCGAACCTACGACGGCGAGATCACCGCGGTCGACAAGATCTGCGCCGCGATCCCGGCCGACTCCTCGGTGCTCATCGTCGATCGCACGATGATGCTCCAGTTCGGAGAGGCCATCAGGGGGATGTGCGGCGTGCCGACGGCGGGCGCGACCAATCACAGCCCCGCGAACCTGCTGGCCGACGTCCGCGCCATCGAGCGAGCCGGGCGGCATCCCTTCGTATTGGCCTCTACGGACACGCAACTCTCCCCGCTCGGCAACGGCCTGACAAAAAGGATCATGAAGTTGGAAACCACGATAGACACCCACATCATCTTCGGGACGCCGCGGAACACGATTCCGCAGCGCTTCGCCGCCTACAGCTGGGAGCCGGTCAAGTGAGCATCGAACTGGCGAGCGCCGAACTGGCGAGCGCGGAACTGGCGAGCGCGGAACTGTCGAGCGCGGAACTGGCGAGGGTCGACCTGGCCGCGGCGCGGGATGCGGCCCCGCCCTACGTCACCATCATCCTGCCCTGCTACAACGAGGAGGGGCACGTCATCGCCGAGGTCGAGCGGATCAGCGCGGCCATGGACGCGAGCGGCTACTCCTACGAGCTGCTCGCGGTCGACGACGCCTCGACCGACGCCACCCTGGCCCGGCTCTACGATGCGCAGTCGCGTTTCCCGCACATGGAGATCGTGCCCTTCCGCCGCAACGGCGGCTCGGGCGTGGTGCGGCGGCTGGGCACCGAGCGTGCCCGCGGTGAGATCGTGGTCTGGACCGACGCCGACATGACCTACCCGAACGAGCAGATCCCCGAGTTCGTGCGGATGCTGGAGAAGGACCCTGCGATCGACCAGGTGGTCGGCGCGCGGACGAGCGAGCAGGGCACCTACAAGATGCTCCGCGTCCCTGCCAAGTGGCTGATCAGGAAGTTCGCGGAGCGGCTGACCAGCTCCAAGATCCCGGACCTGAACTCGGGCCTGCGGGCCTTCAGGCGCGAGGTGTCGCTGCCCTACCTCCGGCTGCTGCCGCCCGGGTTCTCCTGCGTCACCACGATCACGGTGGCGTTCCTGGCGAACCAGCACGAGGTCTCCTACGTGCCGATCGAGTACTCCAAGCGGGCCGGGCGGTCGAAGTTCAAGTTCGTTACCGACGCGTACCGGTACATCCTGCAAATCCTGCGCATGACGATGTACTTCAACCCGCTCAAGGTGCTGATGCCGCTCGCCCTGTTCCTGCTCGGGGTCGGCGCCGCCAAGGGCATCTACGACGTGTCGGCGCACCCGGTGAAGGTGGCCATGGACACGGTGCTCATCTTCGTGACCGGGCTCATCATCGCGTCCATGGCGCTGCTGGCCGACCTGATCGTCAAGTCCAGAGGGGACGGCTAGGCGCCGGGCCGTGCGGCAGACGTCCGAACAACGCGAAGCCGGGCCCGCCCGGCCGGGCGGGCCCGGCCGGGCTTGGACGCGGGCAGCCCGCCTAGCCGAGCCTGGCCACCAGCGGTTCTACAATCTGCTCGGGCGTGAAGCGCTCGGCCGCCAACTGGCGGGCGGCATGGCGCAGCTTGAGCAGCGCGTCGCGGTCGTCGGCCAGCCGGAGCAGCGCCGCGGCCAGGGCGGCGGCGTCCCCCGGGGGGACGAGCACGGCGGCCTCGCCGAGCACCCGGCGCTGCGGCGCGGTGTCGGACGTGACGACCGCGCACCCGGCCGCGGCGCCCTGGTACACCTTGTTCGGCACCACCCGCAGGGCCTTGTCCCCGGTGCCGAAGATGCCCAGGCAGACGTCGTGCTCGGCCACCACGGCGGGCAGGTCGGCCGCGGGCACCCAGTCAATCCAGCGCACCGACTGGCTGGCCGCGGCGGCCTGCTTCGCCGCCGCCTCGTCCTGGCCGCGCCCGATCATGGTGACCTCGATGGCGGCGCCCGCGAGCAGGCCGAGCGCCTGGCCGATGACCGGCGTGCCCTGCAACGGGGTGAACAGGCCGTAGAAGACCACGCGCAGCGGTCGGCTCTCGCCCGCCGACGCGTCGGCGGCTTCAGCGGCGTCGCGCCCGGCCGCGTGCCACGGCGCCGGCGCGCCGACCGGCACCACCACCGCCTTCGCCTGGTACCGCTCCGGCAGCAGTTGGCGGTGCTCCTCGGTGTCGACCAGCACGACGTCGGCCGCGCGCAGCGCGGCGGAGTCGATGAGCTGGAGAACCTGCTGCCGCGGCCCGCCGTCCAGCCGGCGGTCCTTGGCCGTCCCGCTGGCGCTGACCAGGTGGTCAAGGACGATCGGAACCCGGCCGCGCCGGTAAAGGAGTCGCGCCAGATGCACATCGAAGTGGCCGAGGTAGCCGACCACGACCGCGTCCGGGGTGCCCATCCGGCGGGCCATCCGCGCGAGTCCCAGCCAGCGGGCGGCCAGCCGGGCGGCCAGGCCGCCCGCCTTCCACGGGCGCGCGAGCATGTCCACCCGGGCCGCGGTGTCAAGGCCGAGCGGGATGTTGCACTCGGCGACGTCGTACCCGCGGGCGGCGAGGCCCTCGGAGATCGAAGCGATCCGGGGGTGCGCCGATGCGTCGTAGGTTCCGAAGATGATGATCCTCATAATGCTCGTACGATAGTCGCCACCGCGGACCTAAACAGGCCATTCGGGTCGGCAAACTGGACTTCGCGGTGGTGCTGGTCATGAAGCCGGAGGACTCCTCGATGATCGATGGAACGGGACCTGCTGGGGACGGTCCCGCGGACCGCCAGCAGCGCCACGGGGCGCCGAGCCCGTTGCTGGCCGCCCTCGGCGTGGCCAGGCGGTTCATCGGCAGCCGGACGGCCAAGTTCGGCTTCGTGGCGGTCGCGGTGGGCATCGGCGGCTACGAGATCTGGCGGCAGTGGGCGGACATCCATCACGCCCTCGCGCGGATCGGCCCGCTGGCCGTCCTCGGCGCGCTCGTCGCGCTGCTGTTCATGCAGTTCGCCACCCTGCGGATCTGGCAGGTGCTGCTGGCCGGGCTCGGTTCCCCGCTGTCCACGCCGGTCGCCGGGCGGATTTTCCTCATCGGGCAGCTCGGCAAGTACCTGCCCGGCTCGGTGTGGCCCGTCCTCATGCAGATGGAGCTCGGCGCCGCGTACAAGGTGCCCCGGGCCAAGTCGGCAAGCGCGTCCGTCCTCACTATGCTCCTCTCGCTGCTCACCGGCCTGATCACCGCGCTGGCGACGCTTCCGTTCGCGGCCCACTCGACCGGGTACCGGTGGGTGTTCCTGGCCGCCCCGGTGCTCCTCCCGTGCCTGCACCCGAGGGTGCTCAACCCGGTCCTGCGGTTCGCGTTCAGGCTGGCCAGGCGGCCCGGCCTCGAGGAGCCGCTCACCGGCCGGGTGCTGGCGCACGCGCTTGCCTGGTCGTTCGCCGCCTGGGGATTCAACGGCCTGCAGATCTGGCTGCTCACGGTCAAGCTCGGCGCGCCGCTCGGGCAGGCCGCGCTGGTTTCCCTCGGCGGGTACGCATTCGCCTGGTGCGTGGGATTCCTGGTGATCTTCGCCCCGGCCGGCGCTGGCATCCGCGAGCTGCTGCTGGTGGCCGCCCTCGCCCCGATGCTCGGCACCGGGGCGGCCACTGCGGTCGCGCTGGTCTCGCGGGTGGTGACCACCGTAAGCGACCTGACGGTGGCCGGCGCGGCGGCGTTGAGCCGCCCGCGCGCCTCGGGCCCGCCAGCGCCGACCGCGCCGGCACCGGTCCCGGTGACGAGCAAGGACCGCTGACCCGGCCGGCTCAGCGGGGCGGGGCGGCCAGCATCTCGGGGAACGCGCGGTGCAGGGCGTCGCGCCAGTCACCGATCGGCTCGACGCCCGCCGCCCCCCAGGCATCGTGGCCGAGAACGCTGTAGGCAGGGCGCGGGGCCGGCATCGGGTAGTCGGCGGTGCTGATCGGGCGAGGTGAAATCACGGTCCGTTCGAAGTCCGGGTCTTGAAGCTGTTGAAGTTCGTCCGTCACCGCGGACCGGTACAGCTGGTAGACCTCCTGAGCGAGGCCGAACCAGGTCGTCTCGCCGGAACTGGTCGCGTGGTACACGCCCGCCGGGGCGTCGGCGGTGACCAGCCGGTGGATCGCGGCGGCGACGTCGCGGGTCCAGGTGGGCTGGCCGCGCTGGTCATCGACCACCGCGGGCGACGTGCCGGCCCGGGCAAGCCGGAGCATCGTGTGCACGAAGTTGCGCCCGTGCGCGCCGTACAGCCAGGCGGTGCGCACCACGTAGCAGGAGTCCGGCAGCGCGGCGCGCACGGCCAGCTCGCCCGCCAGCTTGCTGCGGCCGTAGGCGGTGCGCGGCGCGGGGACCGCGCGCTCGCCGTACGGGGCGGACGCGAGACCGTCGAAGACGTAATCGGTCGAGAGGTGGACGAGCACCGCGCCCGCGTCAGCGCAGGCGGCGGCCAGCCGCCGCGCGCCGCCGGCGTTGATCGCGAGGGCCTCGTCCTCGTGCGCCTCGGCCGCGTCGACGGCGGTCCAGGCCGCGCAATTGACGACGACGTCCGGCTTCGCGGCGGCGATCGCCGCGGCCACGCTGGCAGCGTCCGTTATGTCCAGCTCGGCCCTGGTGCGGCTGGCGACGTCCTCGCCGCGGGCGCGCAGCAGGCCGGTCAGGTCGCGGCCGAGCAGGCCGGCCGAGCCGGCGATGAGCCAGCGGGTCATCGCGCGGCCGGCCTCGCGGGCGGCGCGGGCCTGCCGAGCGGCGCCCACCACTCGCGGTTGCCCGCGTACCACTCGATCGTGGCCTTGAGCCCGTCCGGGAACGGCGTCAGCGGCGCGTAGCCCATCGACCGGAGCAGCGAGTCATCCAGGCAGTAGCGGCGGTCATGGGCCTTGCGGTCCGCTACCGGCACCACGTCGGACCAGGTCGCGCCGCAGTTGTCCAGGATCGCCGCGGTCAGCTCGCGGTTGGACAGCTCGACGTCGCCGTTGATGTTGTAGACCCGGCCCGCCGCTCCCTGCTCGAGTACCAGCTGGATGCCGCGGCAGTGGTCGTCCACGTGGATCCAGCCGCGGACGTTGCCGCCGTCGCCGTAGAGCGGCACCGGCTTGCCGTCGAGCAGGTTGGTGGCGAACAGCGGTATGACCTTCTCCGGATACTGGTACGGCCCGTAGTTGTTGCAGCAACGGGTGACCGACACGTTGACGCCGTGGGTGCGGGCGAACGCGATGGCGATCAGGTCGCCGCCCGCCTTGGCCGCCGCGTAGGGGGAGTTCGGGTCGAGCGGGGACCGCTCGGTCCAGGCGCCGTCGGCGATGGAGCCGTACACCTCGTCGGTCGACACGTGCACGATCCGCTCGACGCCGGCCGTGCGGCAGGCGTCGAGCAGCACCTGGACGCCGACCGCGTTGGAGGTGATGAATTCCGCCGCGCCCGCGATCGACCGGTCGACGTGCGACTCGGCCGCGAAGTTGATCACCGCGTCGTGGCCCGGCAGGATTTCGGCCAGCTTCGCGGGGTCGCAGATGTCCCCCTGGACGAACGCGTACCCGGGGCTGCCCTTGACCGGGTCAAGGTTGGCCGGGTTCCCCGCGTAGGTGAGCTTGTCGTACACCGTGACCCGGGCATCCTCGTAGCCGGGGAAGCCGCCGGACAGCAGCGTGCGGACATAGTGCGAGCCGATGAAGCCGGCGCCGCCGGTAACCAGGATTCTCATGAGCTGATCTGCACCTTACTGTGGTCGCCGAGCACCAGCCGGTGCGCCCGCGGCACCCGGGGAGCGGGGGTTACCTCCGCGTCGTGCCCGATCAGCGATGCCTCGATCCGCCGGACGCCGCGGATGGACGCCCGCGACAGCACGATCGAGTACTCGATCTCGCAGTCGTCGATCGAGCAGGCCTCGCCAATCGCCGTGTAGGGCCCGACGTAGGCCCCGGTGATCTTGCTGTCGGCGCCGATGACCGCCGGGCCGACGATCCGCGACGCCGCGACGTGCGCGCCCGCCTCGACCACGACCCGGCCGATGATCTCGCAGCCCGCCTCGACGTGGCCGTCGAGCCGCGGCTCGAGGCCCTCGAGCACCAGCCGGTTCACCTCGAGCATGTCGGTCACGTTGCCGGTGTCCTTCCAGTACCCGGTGATCGTGGTGGAGTTGACCACCCGGCCGTTGTCGAGCAGCCACTGGATCGCCTCGGTGATCTCAAGCTCGCCTCGCCAGGAGGGCTGCAAGGCGGCCACCGCCTCGTGCACGGCCGAGGTGAACAGGTAGACGCCGACCAGGGCGAGGTCGCTCTTCGGCTCCGGCGGCTTCTCCTCGAGGCGGGTGACTCGTCCCTCCCGGTCCAGTTCCGCGACCCCGAACGAGCGCGGGTCGCTCACCCGGGCCAGCATGATCCGGGCGGCCGGCCGGGTGGCCGCGAACTCCTCCACCAGGTCGGTGATCCCGCCGACGATGAAGTTGTCGCCGAGGTACATCACGAAGTCGTCGTCGCCGAGGAAGTCCCGCGCGACCAGGACCGCGTGCGCGAGGCCGAGCGGCGCCTGCTGCCTGATGTAGGTGACGGAGATGCCGAACCTCGACCCGTCCCCGACCGCCGCCTCGATCGCCGGGGCGGTGTCGCCGACGACGATGCCGACGTCGGTGATCCCGGCCGCCGCGATCGCCTCGAGCCCGTAGAACAGGACGGCCTTGTTCGCCACCGGGACGAGCTGCTTGGCCGAGGTGTGGGTGATCGGTCGCAGGCGCGTTCCTGAGCCGCCGGACAGCACCAGAGCTTTCATATCGGAAAAGTAGCAAACTCCTCGGGAGCGGGGCGGCGATTCGCCGCCAGTTGTGCGCGTATTCACTGTACGAGCCGCCCGGGCGCGGGGGCGAGGCCGGGCGGGTGAACGCTCTGCTTGGCGCCGTCCGCGTTTGCACTCTCCACCCGAGAGTGCTAAACATGGCGTTAGCACTCTCCCTATGAGAGTGACAGCAAAACGGCAGGATCGGGCGATGAGGTACTGCCCGGTGGCAGGAAAGGGACTGTCGCCTAGCAGGCCGTCCGTCGCGGGCGTCGGCCGGTCCTAACGTAGCCACGGAGGACTGGTACCAATGGCAGCGAAGATGATCGCGTTTGACGAGGACGCCAGGCGCGGCCTCGAGCGCGGCATGAACCAGCTTGCCGACGCCGTGAAGGTAACCCTCGGCCCCAAGGGCCGGAACGTGGTTCTCGAGAAGAAGTGGGGCGCCCCCACGATCACCAACGATGGTGTTTCCATCGCCAAGGAGATCGAGCTCGAGGACCCGTGGGAGAAGATCGGTGCCGAGCTGGTCAAGGAAGTAGCGAAGAAGACCGACGACGTGGCCGGAGACGGCACGACGACGGCCACCGTGCTCGCCCAGGCGCTGGTCCGCGAGGGCCTGCGCAACGTCGCCGCCGGCGCCAACCCGATGTCGCTCAAGCGCGGCATCGAGGCGGCCGTCGAGGCCGTGAGCGAGGAGCTGTCCAAGCTCGCCAAGGATGTGGACACCAAGGAGCAGATCGCCTCCACCGCGTCCATCTCGGCGGGCGACGTGACCATCGGCGAGATGATCGCCGAGGCCATGGACAAGGTCGGCAAGGAAGGCGTCATCACCGTCGAGGAGTCGAACACCTTCGGCCTCGAGCTTGAGCTCACCGAGGGCATGCGCTTCGACAAGGGCTACATCGCGCCGTACTTCGTCACCGACCCGGACCGCCTCGAGGCGGTTCTCGAGGACCCGTACATCCTCATCGTCAACTCGAAGGTCTCGGCCAACAAGGACCTGCTCCCGCTGCTCGACAAGATCGTGCAGTCCGGCAAGCCGCTGGCCATCATCGCCGAGGACGTCGAGGGCGAGGCCCTGGCCACCCTGGTCGTCAACAAGATGCGCGGGCTGTTCAGGTCCGTCGCGGTGAAGGCCCCGGGCTTCGGCGACCGCCGCAAGGCCATGCTCGGTGACATCGCCATCCTCACCGGTGGCCAGGTCATCAGCGAGGAGATCGGCCTCAAGCTGGACAACGTCGACCTGAGCGTGCTCGGCCGGGCCCGCAAGGTCGTGGTGACCAAGGACGAGACGACGATCGTGGACGGCGCTGGCGACGCGGAGCAGATTTCCGGCCGCGTTAACCAGATCCGCACCGAGATCGACAACACCGACTCGGACTACGACCGCGAGAAGCTGCAGGAGCGGCTGGCCAAGCTGGCCGGCGGCGTGGCCGTCATCAAGGCCGGCGCGGCGACCGAGGTCGAGCTCAAGGAGCGCAAGCACCGCATCGAGGACGCGGTGCGCAACGCCAAGGCCGCGGTCGAGGAGGGTGTCGTGCCCGGCGGCGGCGTCGCGCTGCTGCAGGCGGCCCGCACCGCCTTCGACAAGCTGGACCTGGTGGGCGACGAGGCGACCGGCGCGCAGATCGTGCGCGTTGCCGTCGAGGCGCCGCTGAAGCAGATCGCGGTCAACGCCGGCCTTGAGGGCGGCGTCGTGGTCGAGAAGGTGAAGACCCTCCCGGTCGGCGAGGGCCTGAACGCGGCCGACGGCACGTACGTCGACATGTTCAAGGCCGGGATCATCGACCCGGCCAAGGTCACCCGCTCGGCGCTGCAGAACGCGGCGTCAATCGCGGCGCTGTTCCTCACCACCGAGGCGGTCATCGCGGAGAAGCCGGAGAAGAACCCGGCCCCCGCAGCCCCCGGTGGCGGCGGCGACATGGACTTCTAAGTCCTCCCGCTACACCGCATCACCCGAACGGCCCGGGGCAACCCGGGCCGTTCGGCTTTCCCCGACGAGGCCGCCGGGGCTTCGGGCGCAGCCTGATCGTCACTCAGTGTTTTCATGCATATACGCTGGGTATAGCCCAACTGCGATCTAGAAACCGGGGGTTTCCCGAGGATCGGCCGAAGGACTCACGGCCTTGCACGCGATCCCGTCCCAGCACCATCCGAACGTGTGAGGCCGTGACCGACGTGCCCCTGGCTGCCACCGATCGGCAGCCAGGGGGCGCGTCCCGGCGTGCGTCCCCTGAGGGCGAAATAACGGTGATGCCATCACCCCCGTGGTGCCGCTAGCCTTATATACGCCCAACACATCCCGTCGGCGTTCGTTGCCGCCGGGGTGTCAGCTTTCTAATGACGTGAGGTCTTGCTCGTGCCTACCGGCAAGGTCAAGTGGTATGACGCCGAGAAGGGTTTCGGCTTCCTCTCCCGCGATGACGGGGGGGCCGAGGTATTCGTGCATTCCTCCGCCCTGCCCGCAGGGACGGAGACCATGGCAAAGGGCCAGCGGGTCGAGTTCGGCATCGCCGAGGGCCGCAAGGGGGCCCAGGCGCTCCAGGTGCGCCTGCTGGAGGCGCCTGCGGCCGTCGCCGCCGTCGCCAAGCACCCGCACAAGAAGCCGGACGAGATGATCCCGATCATCGAGGACCTGATGAAGCTGCTCGACGGGATCTCGGACGTGTACCGGCGCGGCAAGCACCCGGAGCCGAAGGAAGCCAGGCAGATCTCGGAGCTGCTGACGGCGGTGGCCAGGGACATCGCGCCGTAACCGGTTGGCGGCGGGCTCCGGTGGGCGATTCGCGGGCGGCGGAAAGCTCCGCCCGGTGAGCCGGACCCGCTGCCTGCGCCGCACGACGAGCAGGACCACGGCGACCGCGAGGCCCCCGGCCGCGATCGCCAGGCCCGCCTGACCGTTGTCGAGCATGGACACGAGCACTCCGGCCAGGCCGCCGGCCACGTTGGCGACCTGGTTGAGCGTCTCCGAGACCGAGAACGTCGACGACCTGATCTCGTCGCCGATCTCGCGGCCGACGATCGAGTCCTGGCCGAGCTTGGCCAGGCTGGCGCAGAAGATCGCGGTGAACTCGACCACGACCGCCGCCCAGAGGCCGAACCCCCAGGCGCACACCGCGGTCACCGCCGGCGCGATGATCAGCACGGTGAACATGATCAGCTGCGGGGCCCGGCTGCGGAAAAAGGAGCCGAGCACCATCGAGGCCAGGCTGCCGGCCGACAGGCCGAGCGCGAGCGCGCCGAGGGCGAAGTTGTGCGACACCGGGTGGTGGAACACCGTGCCCAGGTTCACGCTGCGGAGCAGGAACGCGAGCAGGAACAGGATGTAGCCGGAGAAGGCCCGCAGCACCGCGTTGACGGCCATCGCCTCCGCGACGACGGGCCCGACGTCGACCAGCGTGCGCCAGTGCCTGCGGCGGCCCCTGGCCGCCTCGCCGCCGCGGCAGCTCGCCTGGCGGCAGCGGCAGCGTGCGCGGCGGGTCGGCCGACCCCGCCGCCGGGCCGGGCAGGTCCGGGCGGGTGGGCTGCTCACCCGCGGCCGGCGCGGGCGCGGCGCGGCGGCTCGGGCGCGGGCAGGTCGATCTGCTCCGGCAGTCGCAGCGCGATGACCATCGAGACCAGGTAGATCACGGTGCCGACGCGCAGCGTCCAGGCCGCGTCGGTCGTGTACTGGACCCCGGCCGCGAGGCCGGCCGCGGCGGTCGAGGTGATGATCGAGATCAGGCCGGCCCGCGCGTTGGCCGTCACCAGGGTGAGACCGGGCGGGAGCAGGCGCGGGGTGACCGACGCCTTGACCACCCCGCCCGCCTTCTGCAGCACGAGGATGCCGAACGCGGCCGGCAGCAGCGTCACCGAGTCCTTGACGTTCGCCGACATCGCGTAGCAGAGCAGCCCGCGGGTCAGCATCGTGCCCGCAAGCACGAACCGGCGGCCCTGCTGTATCCGGTCGAGGGCGGGGCCGATGAACGGCGCCAGCACCGCGAACGGCGCCATCGTGATGATGAGGAAGAGCACCACTTTGCCGCGGGCCTGGTCCACCGACGTGCTGAAGAAGATCGTCCCGGCCAGCGCGACGGTGACGAAGGCGTCGGCCGCCCCGCTGGTGGCGGTCATTTCGATGAGCGTGCCGAGGCCGGTCCGGTCGGCGCCCTTCGCCCCGGTGACCCGGTGCACCAGGGCCAGGGTGCGGCGGGAGGCCCGCCCGCCCGCCTGGCCGCCCGACCTGAAGGCACGGCCGGTGGACTTGGCCGCACCGCCAGCCCGGCTAAGCGCATCGGACATCCGCATGTACCCAGTATTCTTGGTCCGCGCCACTGCGACGAGCCCTATGGGGGATGTCCTAGCGGGCCGGCCCTCGCGGTGCGCCGCCCCTGGAGCGAGAATTGGCACTCGTGAGCACTATCAGAAGCCGCGCGAAGGAACCTGACCAGGTCTGCGCGGACGCCTTTGACCTGGCCAGGCGTTCGCTTGTCGAAAATGCCCAGGTGAGCGCGGACACCGTCGGCGATTACCTGGGGGCCGAGGCGACCGCCGACCGCGTCGTCACGCACTTTTTCCGCTGCACCGATCCCGGCTACACGGGCTGGCGGTGGGCGGTCACGGTGACCCGCGCGCCCAGGTCGAAGGTCGTGACGGTCGACGAGAGCGTCCTGCTGCCCGGGCCGGATTCGCTGCTCGCGCCGGCCTGGGTGCCCTGGCACGACCGGCTGCGCCCCGGTGACGTCGGCATCGGAGACCTGCTGCCCGCCAGCGCCGACGATGAGCGCCTGGTGCCGTTGGTCGTGCTCGACGGCGATGACGCGGTGACCGACTGGCTCCGGCCCCGCCCGGACTCCGACAACGCCGAGGCAGGGCCGCGGACGGCCGAGGAGATGCCCGCTCCGGGACGGTCCCGGGTGCTGTCGGCCTTCGGCCGCGACGACACCGCCGAGCGGTGGTACGAAGGCGATCACGGGCCGCATACGCCGGTCTCCGAGGCCGCTCCGGCGAAGTGCCTGAGCTGCGGCTTCTTCGTGCCGCTGAGCGGCGGCCTCGGCCTGCTGTTCGGTGCCTGCGGCAACGCCTACGCCCCCGACGACGGCCGGGTTGTGTCGGCCGACCATGGCTGCGGAGCGCACTCGGAGGCGGTGCTGACCGGGAATGCGGCGCAGCCGACCGCCCCGATGATCGGCGAGTTCGGCTACGACTTGGTGGACCTGCCGGGCGTCTCGGTCGAGGAGACGGTGTTCGAACCGCTCACCGAGGCTTCCGAGACCGAGGCGGCCGGGTCGGACTCCGAGACCTCGGAGAGCTGACCCCGGCGGGCCGCCAGACGGGCCCGGTGGCGCTGGAGGAAGGGGACGTACCAGAGACCGAACAGCCCCATCGCGAGACCGAAGGCGCAGGTCCACACCCACCAGCGGGCGCCGATGGGCAGCAAGTGGCGGACGGCGAGCAAGACCGCGAACGCGATCGCCCAGCCGACCGTGATGACGGCAGTAACCTGGCGGTCGTCCGCCTCCTTGGGCGGCGGCGCCGGGCGTCGCGCTCCGGGTCCGCCCGGCCGACTCTGGCTCACACCACTAGGCTAACTGGCGTAGGAAGGCGTCACGTCCGTGCGCTGGCCGCGTATGCCCTGCCTGGCGGGGTCGCTGGCCACGCCTGACCCGGAGGGCCTGACCACCCGGTCAGCCGACCGGTTCCCGCTCGGGCCTGACCACGTCGGCGATCGGGCTACCGCGGCGGCGCCGGTAGCCGTCAGCCACGCACAGTGCGGCCAGTACCAGCCCGCCGAGGCACACCATGAGCATCGCGTGATCGAGCGGCACGGTGGTCCCGGGCTTGTCGGTGCCGGGGTGGAACCCCAGGCCGGGGACCCAGCTGACGGCGAACCAGGCGACGCTGGCGGTCGCGACGGCGGACGCTAGCGGCCACGGCAGGGCGGTCACCGCGAGCGCGCACAGCCCGACGACCAAGATGACGACCGCGTAGGGCCCCTGGTGGAGGATCGCCGGTATCTGGCCGCCCCACTCCAGGATGACCACCACGACCGCGGCCAGCCCGGTGAAGACGGCCAGCGGCCGCGCCGCCGCCAGGACCCGCCGCCCGGACGGGAACAGCAGCGCCAGCAGGCCAAGCAGCAGCAGCCCGGCCGCGGGCAGCACGTCGTACAGCTGCGCTACCCTCGCAAACCCCAGAAACCCGCTGGTCCAGGCCGGGTCGGACGTCTGCGTGGGCCACATGCCGGGCACCGCCGCCAGGGCGGCCACGTTGTCCCACTTGTTCACCAGCAGCTGGGTCGGTGACAGCGACAGGTACTGGTGCACGATCGTGCTCAGCACGCCCGGCCGGGTAACTGGGATCACTCCCGCCAGCTGCCACTTGATGAGCCGGTTTCCCGGCGGGTCGACGAAATGCTGGAACAGCGTCCACGGCAGGTACAGGACCGCCGCCGCGGCAACGGTCACCACCACCGACCGGGCCGTGATCCTGCGCCGCGCCAGGTACGCGAACGGCGCGAGCGCGATCACCGCGAACGCGGTGCCGCCGTGCGCGAGCATGCTCAGCGTCACTAGGACCGCCGCCAGAATCCCGGCCCCGGCCCACCGGTCATCGTCGTCACGGCTGGCCAGGATGGCGAGCGCGGCCACCGCGAGCGACCCGGCCAGCATCTTCGGCCAGACGTAGATGGTGTTGAAGAACACCGCGCCGGTGGCCGCGGTCATCAGCACGACCGCGGTCACCCGCCCGGCCCCCAGGCCGCGCACTCGCAGCGCCGTCCACAGCGCGGGCAGCCAGGAGACCTGCAGGCCGGTTGATAGCAGCTGGTACCCAAGTTGCTGATGCCGCCCCCACAGCGGCCACTGCAGCAGCGCGAACCCGGTCTCCAGCGGCGGCCGGTCGCTGAACAGCCATTGGCCCTGCATGTAACCGGACAACGGCAGGTGCGCCGCCAGATGGCTGGCGAACGTCAGCGGGAGGATGTTGTCGCTCTTGGCCCAGAAGCGGGTCTCGATGGCCTCGGCCGGGTGCAGCGAGCCGATGCCGCCCTGCAGGAACGCCAGTCCGGTGAAGGCCAGCCCGACCGCCAGCGCCAGCAGCAGCGGGGTCGAGAGGTCGAGGCGGCGCAGCTCGCCCCGCCGGCCGAACAGGCCGATCGCCGCGACGGATGCCGCCAGCAGGATCGCGGCGAATAGGCGGCCGGCCAGCGGGCTGGCGAACCAGGCCCAGAGCCCCGCCATCGCCGCGCCGCCCGCCCCCGCGAACAGCAGCCCGAGGCCGGTCGCCGGGCCGAGCGGACGGCGGCGCGCCACCACGCAGAGCAGCGCGACACCCGGGGTCAGGGCGAGTACGCAGGAGCCGGAGAACAGCCCCGCGGTCGCCACCCCTTGGATGACGCTGCTGGTGTGGCCCAGGTTGACCGACGCGCCCCAGGCGACGAGCAGCGCCGCCGCCACGGTGCCGGCCAGCCAGCCGTACGGCCGTCCGGTCGGCTCGCTCGGTTCGGTCTCTTGCATAAAGCCTTTATATAGCATCGGGAATGTCGGGAATGGGCTGATCGCCGACGATAGCCCCGATCTCCGGCCCAGATCGACGATGTGGCGGACTCGGCCCGCTGTGATGCTTATGCGGGGCGGCCACGCATGGTGTACTTGGTGGATGCCTGAGGCAGGTACGCAAGCGGACGCGGGTCTGGCGACCGCGATGCGGATTTCGATCACCAGACTGGCGCGGCGGCTGCGGGTGGAGCGCCTGGGTCTCGGCGGGTCCGAGGCCATCCTGTCCGACATCCAGCTGGCCGCGCTGGCGGCTCTCGAGCGGCACGACGCGATGACGCCGGGCGAGCTGGCCGAGCACGAGAAGGTCCAGCCGCCGTCGATGACCCGGGTCATCGCCGTGCTCGAAGAACGCGGGCTGGTCCGCCGGGCCGCCCACCCGACCGACCGCAGGCAGGTCATACTCACCGTGACCCAGCAGGGCAGGGACCTGGTGCAGCTGGTCCGGCGCCGCCGCGAGGCTTGGCTGGCGCAGCGCATGCAGGAGCTCACCCCCGAGGAACGCGCCACCCTGCTGGCGGCGGCGCCCATCCTGGAGAAGCTCAGCCAGTCGTAAGCGGGGCCCGGTTCTCAGGCAGCGGCCCAGTTCTCAGGCAGCGGAGCGCAGCTGCCAGGTTTGCAGCGTCTCGTACCGCGGCCGCCGGTCGAGCGTGCTCCGGATCAGGTAGATCTCCTGCACGGTCCAGCCCGGTCCCCGGTAGCGGTCAAGGCGGGCGACGATGTCGCGCACGTCGACCGGGGCGCGGCAGCGGGCGAGGGTCAGGTGCGGGGTGAACCCGCGGTAGCCGTCCGGCGGCACGATGCCGGCCCCGCGGGCGGCCCCGGTCACCGTCGCCGCGAGCTCGGCCAGCGCCGGGCGGTCGCCGGACATGCCGCTCCAGAGCACGTTGGCCCGGACCGGATTCGAGAACGCGCCGCCGCCCGCCACGCTGAGGGAGAACGCCCGGCTCCGGCGGGCCGCGCGCTCCAGCCAGGGCACCAGGCGGGCCAGATTCTCCTCGCTCACCTCGCCGAGGAAGGCGAGCGTGAGGTGCCAGAGCTCGCGGCCGGTCCAGCGCAGGTCATCGCGGGCGAGCCGGAAGGGCGCGCAGGCGGCGTCCAGGTCATCAAGGGCGGCCGTCGGCGGCACCAGCCCGACGAATAGTCTCACCCCTCACCCGCTTCCACCACGTACGCTGATGACGTGAACAGGGTTCCGCGCTGGCTGCTGCCGACGGTCCTCGGGCTGCTCGTGCTCGTGGTGGTGATCGGCGCGGTCGTGCGCTTAGCGCGGGGCGCTAATGCCAGCCGCGCGGCCACGTAGTCGATGCACGCGGTCAGCGCCGCGACGTCGTCCGGCTCAATCGCGGGGAACAGGCCGATCCGCAGCTGGTTGCGGCCGAGCTTGCGGTACGACTCGGTGTCGACGATGCCGTTGTCCCGCAGGATCCGGGCGATCTCGTCGGCCGAGACGCCGTCGGCGAAGTCGATGGTGCCCACCACCGTCGATCGCATCGCCGGGTCGGTCACGAACGGCGTCGCGAAGTCCGACCGGTCCGCCCACGAGTACAGAATCTCGGCCGAGCGCCCCGTTCGCCGCGCCGACCAGGGGAGCCCGCCGTTCTCCAGCAGCCACTCGACCTGGCTGGCGAGCAGCACCAGGGTCGACAGCGCGGGGGTGTTGTACGTCTGGTCCTTGACCGAGTTCTCCACCGCCACCCGCAGCGACAGGAACTCGGGGATGTACCGGCCGCTGGCCGCGATCTCGTCGATCCGGTCCAGGGCGGCGGGCGACAGCAGCGCCAGCCAGAGGCCGCCGTCGGCGCCGAACACCTTCTGCGGCGCGAAGTAGTAGGCGTCGAACTCGCCCGGGTCGACCGGCAGCGCCCCGGCCGCGCTGGTCGCGTCCACCAGCACCAGCGACCCGGCGTCGGCGCCGACCGGGCGGCGGATCGGCATGCGGACCCCGGTCGAGGTCTCGTTGTGGGTGAGCGCGTAGGCGTCCACCCCGGCCTCGGCCCGCGGCAGCGGATGCGTCCCCGGGGCGGACTCGATGACCGACGGGTCCTTCAGCCACGGGGAGCGGGTGGTGACCGTCGCGAACTTGGCCGAGAACTCGCCGAACGACAGGTGCTGCGACCGGTCGCGGACCAGCCCGAAGGCGGCCGCGTCCCAGAACGCGGTGGTACCACCGTTGCCCAGTGCCACCACGGAACCGTTCGGAAGGCCGAAAAGCTCAGCCAGGCCGGTCCGGATTCGCCGCACGATCTCCCGCACCGGTGACTGCCGGTGCGACGTTCCGAGTTCGGTCGCCGCCGCAAGCGCGGCGACCTGCTCGGCGCGGACCTTGGTCGGGCCGCTGCCGAACCTGCCGTCGCCCGGCTTGATCTGGTCGGGTATCAGGATGCTGGTCACCCATCCAGACTAGTGGCGATCGAGGATCTCCGCCGCGTCGGGGATTTCCCTGACCGGGCGCGGGGCGGGGCCGATGTACCGGGCCGAGGGCCGGATGAGCCGGCCGGTCAGCTTCTGCTCCATGACGTGCGCGGCCCAGCCCGCGGTCCTCGCGCAGGTGAACATCGACGGGGTGATCTCGGCCGGGATCTGCGCGAAGTCGAGCACGATCGCCGCCCAGAACTCCACGTTGGTCTCCAGCACCCGGTCCGGCCGCCGCGCCCTCAGCTCCGCCAGGGCCGCGTTCTCCAGCGCCAGCGCCGCCTCGTAGCGGGGCGCCCCGAGTTCCTTGGCGGTGCGGCGGAGCACCCTGGCCCGCGGGTCCTCGGCCCGGTAGACCCGGTGGCCGAACCCCATCAGCCGGTCATGGCGGTCGAGGGTCGATTTCACGTACCCCTCCGCGTCGCCCGACCGCTCCACCTCCTCGAGCATGTGCAGCACCCGGGCCGGGGCGCCGCCGTGCAGCGGGCCCGACAGGGCGCCGACCGCGCCCGACATCGCCGCGGCAACGTCGGCGCCGGTGGACGCGATCACCCGGGCGGTGAAGGTGGAGGCGTTCAGGCCGTGCTCGGCCGCGCTTGCCCAGTAGGCGTCGAGCGCCTTCACGTGCCTCGGGTCCGGCTCGCCGCGCCAGCGGACCAGGAAGGCCTCGGCCGCGGTCCGGGCCTCGTCCACCAGCCGCTGCGGCACGGCCGGCCGATCGACGCCGCGGGCCGACTGGGCGATGAACGAGAGCATCGCCGCGCAGACCCGGCCGACGTCCGCCCGGGCCTGCTCCTGGTCGATGTCGAACAGCGGGCGCAGACCCCAGGCCGCGGCGAGCGCGGCCGTCCCGCTCTGCACGTCGACCCGCACGTCGCCGGTGCGGACCGGCAGCTGCTCCGGCCCGGCCGAGGGGAGGCCTGGGTTGAAGGCATTGTCGACCAGCAGCCCCCAGACGTGGCCGAATGACACGTGGCCGACGAGTTCCTCGATGTCCACGCCCCGGTAGCGGAGCGAGCCGCCTTCCTTATCGGGCTCGGCGATCCCGGTCTCGAACGCCACCACGCCTTCGAGACCCGGCTTGAAGTCGGACATCAGGCTCCCTCATCTCTCTTCGATCCCGCGCCGCCCACCGTTTTCCCGCGCCGCCCACCCTCGGCGATTCGATTCAACGTCCGACACCGCGGTCGCGGTAGCCCGCCGACATGTAAAGATCGTCACTTATGGACAGGACGTTGACATTGGACATGCTTGACAGCTCGCCGATGACGCAGTTTGGCCGCTGGTTCTCCGAGGCCGCCGCGGCCGGGCTGCCCGAGCCGAACGCGATGGTGCTGACCACGGTCGGAGACCGGCCGCACGCGCGGACGGTGCTGCTGAAGGCGCACGATGCGGCCGGGTTCACGTTCTACACCAACCGGACCTCCCGCAAGGGCCAGGATCTGGCGGGCAACCCGAGTTGCTGCGCGGTCTTCCCCTGGTACGGGCTCGGACGCCAGGTGATCATTGAGGGCGTCGCCTCGCCGCTGTCGCAGGCGGACAGCGAGCCGTACTTCCGCTCGCGGGCGCGGCTGTCGCAGATCGGCGCCTGGGCGTCGCGCCAGTCGCGGGTGCTTCCGTCGCGGGCGGAGCTCGACGACCGGGTGGCGGAGCTCTCGGCCCGCTGGCCGGAGGGGACCGAGGTGCCGATGCCCGACTTCTGGGGCGGGTACCTGATCGTCCCTGACGCGGTGGAGTTCTGGCAGTCGCGTCCGAACCGGCTGCATGACCGGCTCAAGTACCGGCGATCGGGTGACGGCTGGTCGATCGAGCGGCTGTCGCCGTGAGACTTTCTGCTGTGTTCGCGTGACCGCGTAGCATCACAGTAGGAGGAAGGTTTTCAGTGACTGCCCATGGACTTATCGACACGACGGAGATGTATCTCCGTACGGTGTTCGAACTAGAGGAGGAGGGCATCGTCCCGCTGCGTGCGCGGATCGCGGAGCGGCTCTCCCAGTCAGGACCGACGGTCAGCCAGACGGTGGCCAGGATGGAGCGGGACGGCCTGCTGCACGTGCTCGGCGACCGGCAGCTCGCGCTCACCGATGCGGGCCGGACGCTGGCGACGCGGGTCATGCGCAAGCACCGGCTGGCCGAGTGCCTGCTTGTCTCGGTCATCCAGATGCCCTGGGAAGAGGTGCACGTCGAGGCGTGCCGCTGGGAGCACGTCATCTCGGAGAGCGTGGAGCGACGGCTCTACGAGCTGCTCGGCCATCCGGAACGGTGCCCGCACGGCAACCCGATCCCGGGTCTGGCCGAGCTGGCCGCGGTGGGCCCGCCGGACCCCCCGGAGCCGGCGTGGCTGGCGGTGCTGCCGGAGCCGGCTGATCTGCCCGCGATGAGCCTGGCGACCGCTGATGAGACGATGGCCGATGTTATGCGTGATGCGGACGGTTCAGTGCGGGCCATCGTTACGCGGATCACCGAGCAACTCCAAAGCGATATGGACCTGATGCTTAAACTGAAGCGCGCCGGGATACAACCCGGACGCGAGGTGTTGCTCGGGGCGGTTGAGGGTGGAGTTCGGGTTCGCGGCGAGGACGGCACGGATCCGATGGCGCCCGCCGACCTGACCTCCGAAATCGCCTCACACGTGTTCGTGTCCAGGGAGTGACCAGGAGACCTGTGCTTTGACCGGAGCGTGGCGATGACGCGCTGGAACGAAGGTTCCCCCGCCAGGTATCTGCCGGCTGAACTCGTTTTGAGCCAGGCGGAGATCGGCATCATCGTCGCGGACCCAGACGGCAACGTACAGTTCGCAAACGAACACGCAGCTCGATTGCTCCGACTGACCGGCGAGGACTCGGCGCTGGCCGGCCGGACGCTCGACGCGATCGGGCTTATCCCGGACGCCGAGGAGGGCAAGGGCGACGAGCTCTCGCGCCAGGTACTCGGCGGGATGACGTGGGAAGACACGCTGGCGGCGCGCCGCGGCGACGGAACCCGCGTGTTCCTGCGCGAGTTCGCGGTGCCGCTGCGCGGCCCGACGGGCGACATCGACGGCATGGTGGTGCTGGTCAGCGCGGCCGGGCGCCGGGACGCCCAGCGCGAACCGGACCGGCTCCGGCTGCTCGAGCGGATCAGCGAGCGGCTGGCCGGGTCGCTCGAGTTCGACACGACGCTCCGCCAGGTCGCCCAGATCCTCGTACCCCGGTTCGCCGACCACTGCTTCATCGACCTGTTCAGCGGGGAGAAGCTGATCAGGCGGGCGGCGGCGCACGCGGGCGGCTGGGAGCCGCCGCCGGGCACCTGGGCGCAGATCGGCGAGCCCATCAGCTACCCGCCCGGCCACTTCGCCGAGCAGGCCATGTCCCGCCGGGAGACGATCGTCGTCCCCGACCTGCAGGCCGACTTCTACCCGGCGCCGAGCGAGGAGTCGATGTCCGCCGCCGACCAGGCCGGCCTCACCTCGGTGCTGGCGTCGCCGCTGTACGCGCGGGGGGAGCTGCTCGGCGTGATCTCGATGGCGCTGTCGCGGGTCACCGACCGGCCCGACCCGCACTACGACCTGTCCGACGGCGACCTGATCGGGGCGATCGCCGGCCGGGTGGCGGTGGCGCTCGACAACGCGATGCTGTTCGAGACCGAGCGGCGGACGGCGCTCGCCTTCCAGCAGTCCCTGCTGCCGCAGTCGGTGCCCGTGCTCGACGGCCTCGAGGTCGCGTTCCGCTACGTCCCCGCCAAGCCGCTGGCCGCGGTCGGGCAGGGCATCCAGACCCAGGTGGGCGGGGACTGGTACGACATCATCCCGCTGGCGGCGGGCCGGGTGGGCATGGTGATCGGCGACGTCGAGGGGCGCGGGGCCCGCGCGGCCGCCACCATGGGCCAGCTCCGGGCGGTGCTGCGCGCCTACGCGCAGGACGAGAAGTCCCCGGCCGACATCATGCGCAAGCTCGATGAGTGGGTCCGCTCCACCGCCCCGCCCGGGGCCGGCGGCGACCCGCCCACGGTCAGCTGCATTTACCTCATCTACGACGCCTGGTCGCGGGAGCTGACGTTCGCCAACGCCGGCCACGCGGCGCCGCTGATGGCCGCGGGCGGCACCGTCCGGCCGCTCGAGGTGCGGCACAAGGGCGTGCTGCTCGGCGTGCGCGGCCGGGGCATCGGCGGGCTGCCGACCTACCGGGAGCAGACCGTCACGCTCGCCCCCGGCACCTCGCTGGTGCTCTACACCGACGGGCTGACCGACCGGCGATCCCGGTCCGACGGCTCCGGGCACTACACCGAGGCCGAGGCGATGACCATGCTGTGCGACGCGCTGCGGGCGGCCCCCGCCAGCGCCGGCGCCCTCGCCACCGCGGCCGAGAACGCGGTCCCGGGGGACATCGACGACGACATGGCGATCCTGGTCTTCCGCTGCTCGCCCGATGATCTCGCCTCGGTCGAACGCTCGTTCCCGGCCGAGCCGATCATGGTCTCCGATGCGCGCCGCCTCGCCCACGCGACGTTCGCGGCCTGGGACATGCACCCGGACCAGGTCGATCTTGCCCTGCTGCTGGTCTCAGAGGTGGTCACCAACGCGGTCCTGCACGCCTCGGTGACGCCGAGCCCGTCCGGGCGCCGGTTCGACCTCGAGGTGGACCCGGCCGCGTCGCTTCGGCGCCCCCGGCGTCGGGACCGCCACCCCGGCGGGCGGCTTCCCGGTCGCCGCCGCGCACCCGCCGCGGGCGTACCGGCCGCGCGAGTTCACGCTCCGGCTGCGGCGCGGCGCGGAGTCGGTCTGGATCGAGGCGTTCGACCCCGACCTGCGGCTGCCGAGGCTGCGCACCGCCCGTGCGACCGACGAGGGCGGCCGGGGGCTGTACCTGGTTGAGCAGCTGGCCACCCGGTGGGGGTCGCGGCCGACCCCGGAGGGCAAGGCGGTCTGGTTCGAGCTGCCGCTCGACGCCAAGGACGGCTAGCGCGGCGGGCCGGACCGTCGGCCGACCGACCCGGAACG
This sequence comes from uncultured Actinomycetota bacterium, assembly GCA_963838825.1. GTDB lineage: Bacteria > Actinomycetota > Actinomycetes > Streptosporangiales > Streptosporangiaceae > Trebonia. The sequence continues at coordinate 539,747 of CAWISQ010000006.1, read as the reverse complement.
TCAGTGGGTGACGGTCGTGTGCGGCGAGTTGTGGGCGCCGTAGAGCAGCGCCAGCAGGATGAACACGATGACGATCACCCAGATCCAGTGCTTGCCGGTCGTGGGCAGCCTCAGCTTCTTCCTGCCGCCGGTATACAGCCAGGCAGCGACGACGCCGATGAGCACCAGCAGGACTATGCCACTCACGTGCCCGCCTCCCGCGCATCTGGCGGGCGCTCCCGGCCCGCGGTCCTACGTTTCCCTTCGAGCCTACGACAACGATGGCGATTAGTCTTGCGTTGTCCGTTCCTGCAACTGGCAGCGGTAGTTACATCACATCCGGTCGGGGACGGGGACGCCGAGCAGGCCGAGGCCGACCGTCAGCACCCGCAGGACGGCCGCGCACAGCGCCAGCCGGGAGTTCCTGGTCTGCTCGTCGTCGGCCTTGAGGACCGGGCACTGCTCGTAGAACGAGGTGAACAGGCTGGCGACCTCGAAGATGTAGGTGCAGAGCCGGTGCGGTTCGGCCGTCTCGGCGACCTGGGTGACGACCGGCCCGAACTCGAGCAGCTTCCTGGCCAGCTCGCGCTCGGCCGGCGCGGTGATCAGGATCGGGCCGTGCAGCTCGGCCTGGTCGAGGCCGGCCCGGCGGAAGATGGACCTGATCCTGGCCGTCGCGTACTGCAGGTAGGGGCCGGTGTTCCCCTTGAAGGAGATCATCCGGTCCCAGTCGAAGATGTACGCGCTCTCCCGTGCGGTCGACAGGTCGGCGTACTTGATCGCTCCGATGCCGACATCCTGGGCAACCGCGTCGAGGTCGAGGCCGTCGTCGTCCCGCTCGACCTCATCGAGGAGCGCGCGAGCCCGCTGCGGCCCCTCGGCGATGAGCTCGCTCAGCGCGACGTTGTCGCCTGCCCTGGTGCGCAGCCGGCGGCCGTCCTTGCCCTGCACCATCCCGATCTGCGCGTGCTCGAAATCGGCGCTGTCCGGCAGCCAGCCGGCCTCCCGGGCGACCTCGAAGACCATCTTGAAGTGCTGCGCCTGGTCGGTGCCGACCACGTAGAGCGCCCGGTCGGCGTCGAGCTTGTCGACCCGGTACCTGATCGTGGCCAGGTCGGTCGTGGCGTAGTTGTAGCCGCCGTCGCTCTTGACGATGATCAGCGGCAGCGGGGTGCCGTCCCGGTTCTGGAACCCGGCCGGGAACGCGCACAGGGCGCCGTCGCTGATGGTCGCCAGGCCCTTGGCGATGAGATCGTCGGCCACGCCCCGCAGCATGTCGTTGTAGAACGACTCGCCCCTGATGTCCTCGTCGGCCAGCGTGACCCGCAGCACCGCGTAGGTGTCGCGCAGGTAGTCCTTGGACAGCTCCATAAGCTCGTCCCAGAGCCGCTGGGTGTCTGGGTCGTTGCCCGACTGGAGCTTGACCACCCGCTCCCTGGCCCGGGCGGCGAACGCCGGGTCGGCGTCGAACTGGACCCGCGCCGCCTGGTAGAAGGCGTTCGGGTCGGTCCGCAGGAGCGCTGCCTCGGCCGAGTCGTCGCCGACGTCGACGAGGTGCTCGAGCAGCATGCCGAACGGCGTGCCCCAGTCGCCCACGTGGTTGTCCCTGATCACGTGGTGCCCGGCGAACTCGAGCACCCGGACGATGGCGTCGCCCACGATCGTGGTGCGCAGGTGGCCGACGTGCATCGCCTTCGCGATGTTGGGCGAGGAGTAGTCCACCACGACCGTCTGCGGCCTGTCCGCCGCCGGGACGCCGAGCCTGGGGTCGGCCAGCAGGGCGGTGGCGGCGTCGGCGATCCACTGCGGGCGCAGCGTCAGGTTGATGAACCCGGGGCCGCTGACCGTGGGCGGCTCGCAGATGTCGTCGACATCCAGCTGGCCGACGATCTCGGCGGCGATGTCGCGGGGCGCCCGGCCGAGCTTCTTGGCCAGCGGAAGGGCGGCGTTGGACTGGAGGTCGCCGAACGAAGAGGGGCGGATCAGCGGGTCCGCGTCAGCGTAGTCCGGACCGTACGCGGCCACCAGGGCATCGCGCACCCGCGCGCCGAGAACCTGCTGAGGATCTGCCATGGAGCAAGTTTAGTGTTCACGGTCGCGCATCTCGGAATCAATATCCCGGTCCGGGCGACGGGTGTTCCGTAACCGTTCGCGGTCGCGGCGCAGGAAGTGGGCCGCGCGGCGCTCGGAAACGGGGCCGATCCGTCCCCTGATCTTCTCGGTGATGTCGCCTCTGGACAGGTCCGCGGCGAGCGCGCAGGCCGCGGTGACGGCGCGCGCGGTGGACGCGCCGTGCGCGATCACGACCGTCCCGCCGAGGCCGAGCAGGGCCGCGCCGCCATACGACTCGGCGTCGAGCCTGGCGCTGAGCTCGCGCAGCCCGCGACGCTGCAGCAGCGCGCCCACCCGGGCGGCGCGGGTGCCGGTGAGGGCGGCCCGCAGCTCCGCCGCCGCGAACCGCATCGATCCCTCGAGCGTCTTGAGCGCGACGTTCCCGGTGAAACCGTCGGTCACGATCACGTCGACCGCGCCGGCCATCAGGTCGCCGCCCTCCACGTTGCCCTCGAAGTGCAGCGGCAGCGCGCCGCCGAGGGGCTCGGCCGCGAGCAGTTCGTGGGCGCGCCGGGTCAGCGCGTTTCCCTTGCCGGGCTCGGCCCCGATGGTGAGCAGCCCGACCCGGGGGACGGCGGTGCCGAGCGCGATCTGCGCGTAGGCCACCCCCAGCTGGCCGAACTGGACGAGCATCTCCGGCTTGGGGTCGGCCGTCGCGCCCGCGTCGATCAGCACCGTCGGGGTGGGGTGGGTCGGCAGCACGACCGCCAGGCCGGGGCGCGGCACGCCCGGCAGCGGGAGCAGCCGGTGCCTCGCGCTGGCGACGATCGCGCCGGTCGACCCGGCCGAGACGACCGCCGAGGCCTGCCCGCGCCGGACCAGCTGGCAGGCGATGGCGAGGCTGGACCGGGGGCGCCGGAAGCCGGCCAGGGCGCCCTCGTCCATCCGGACGACGTCCTCGGCGGGCACCACCCGCAGCTCGGAGCCGGCCCCGAGCCTGGCGATGACCGGGCGGAGCCGGGCCGGCGGCCCGGTCAGCAGCGTGGTCAGGCCGTGCTCCCGCTGGGCGGCGAGGGCGCCCGCGACGATCTCGTCCGGCGCGTAATCGCCGCCCATCGCGTCGACCGCGATGACCGGCTCGGCCAGCGGCCCGGCGATCAGGCCCGGTGCTGAGGCCAATGCACGGACATCGTCGCGGCCCGGCGGCACATGGCTCACGTCCGTTGTCTCCCCGGGCCTTTCCATTGATCCCTTGGGCCTCTGCTGTGGCCAAGCGTAAACGGCCTGCGCAGCCATTATCGCCAAACTGGCTCGTGCGGCGGTCAGCGAGGCGGGCTATGCTCCGGCCATGGAACTAAATGGAACTGCCGCGATTGTCACTGGTGGGGCGAGCGGGCTTGGTGAGGCCACGGCGAGGACGCTGGCGGCCGCGGGGGCGCACGTCATTGTCGCCGACCTCAATGAAGATTTGGGCAAGCAGGTCGCCACTGACATTGCCGGGCACTTCGTGAAGACCAACGTCGCCGACGAGGACTCGGTGACCGAGATGGTGTCGGCCGCGGTGGCGGTCGGCCGCCCGCTGCGGGTGGCGGTCAACTGCGCCGGGATCGGCTACGCGGCCCGCACCGTCAACCGGGACGGCTCGCCGCATGACCTGGCCGGCTTCACCAGGGTCATCACCGTCAACCTGACCGGCACCTTCAACGTCCTGCGGATCGCGGCCGCGGCGATGGCGAAGACCGAGCCGGCCGACGCCGACGGCCAGCGCGGCGTGATCGTCAACACCTCGTCGGTCGCGGGCATCGAGGGGCAGACCGGGCAGATCGCCTACTCGGCGTCCAAGGGCGGCATCATCGGGATGACCGTGCCCGCCGCGCGCGACCTCTCGGTCATCGGCGTGCGGGTAAACACCATCTGCCCCGGCGTCATCTACACGCCCATCTACAAGTCCATTGCGGGCGACGGCAGGGACGCCGAGGAGTTTCTGGCTAAGCTGGCGGCGCCGGTGGTGTTCCCCAAGCGGCTGGGGCGGGCCGACGAGTTCGGTCAGCTGGTCCGCTCGCTGATCGAGAACGACTACATGAACGCGGAAGTCGTCAGGTTCGACGGCGGAATCCGATTCCAGCCGAAGTGACGTTGCCTGGCGTGGCGGTGGCGTTGCCGGGCACAGCAGTGCTGCTGCCCGGCGCGAGGGTGGCATAGGGGCGGGTATGTCGGGGATCGCGGGGTGCCTCGCGCTGGCCGGGGGGGCCAAGCCGGACGCTGACTGGACCATGCGCGCGGTGAGGCGGATGGCCCATCGCGGGCCGGACGACGAAGGGCGTGTTCGCCGACGGCGCGATCGCCCTCGGCGCCGGGCGGCTGGCGGTCATCGACCCGTCGGCGGCCGGGCACCAGCCCATGCGGTCGGCCGACGGCCGTTACCTGATGGTCTACAACGGCGAGATCTACAACTACGCGGAGCTGGCCAAGCGGCTGCGCGATCGCGGGGTGGCGCTGCGCGGCGGTTCGGACTCCGAGGTCCTGCTCGAGACGTACGCGGTCGAGGGCAGGGACGCGCTGCGCAGGCTGCGCGGGATGTTCGCCTTCGCCATCTGGGACACCAAGACCGGCGAGCTGTTCTGCGCCAGGGACCCGTTCGGCATCAAGCCGCTGTACTACACGCAGGCCGAGGGCGGCCGCCAGCTGCGGTTCGCCTCCGAGCGCAAGGCGCTCCTCGGCCCGGGCGAGGTCTCGGTGATCGACCCCGACGCGCTCCGGCTGTACCTGTCGTTCCAGTACGTGCCCGCGCCCGCGACGATGACGCCGCCGGTCCGCTGCCTGCCGCCCGGGCACTACCTCACCGCCCGGCCGGGCGGCCCGGTCGAGTCGTTCCGCTACTGGCGGCCGGTGCTGCGCCCGGCCAAGTCGCCTGCCCCGGAGACCCCGGAGCGCATCCTGGCGGCGCTGCGCGACTCGGTCGCCGCCCATCTGCGGAGCGACGTTCCGATCGGCGCGTTCCTGTCCGGCGGGGTGGACTCGGCGGCGATCTGCGCGCTCGCGGCGCAGGCGAGACCGGGCATGCAGACCTTCACGGCCGGCTTCGCCCGCCCGGGCTACAGCGAGATCGAGCAGGCGCAGGAGACCGCGCAGGCGCTCGGCCTCCGCAACAGCACGTACGTGATCAGGCCGGACGAGTTCGCGGCGAAGCTGCCGCAGATCATCTGGCACCTCGACGATCCGATGGCCGACGCGGCCGCGATCGCGCTCTGGTTCGTCGCCCGGGAGGCGCGACGGCAGGTGAAAGTCGTGCTCTCGGGCGAGGGCGCGGACGAGCTGTTCGGCGGCTACGGCGTCTACTACCAGCCGGGAGTGGTGCGGGCGGCGACCAGGCTGCCGGGCTGGGGGCGGTCCTCGGCCCAGGCGATGGCCGACCGGATACCGGCCGGGCAGAAGGGCAAGGGCCTGCTCGGGCGGATCGCGACCCCGCTCCGGAGCAGGTACATCGGCAACGCCAACGTCTTCGCGGTCGAGGACGTGGACGTGCTGACCAGGTACGGCGGCGCCACCGCGGCGGACGTGACCGACCCGATCTTCGACCAGGCGGCCGGGGCCGAGCTCGATGACGTGGCGACCATGCAGCTCATCGACATCAACACCTGGCTGCCGGGCGACATCCTGGTCAAGGCCGACCGCACCGCGATGGCGCACGGGCTCGAGCTGCGGACGCCGTTCCTCGACCGGGAGGTGATGGCGGTGGCGAGCAGGCTGGCGCGGGCGGAGAAGACCGCCGCCGCCACCACCAAGTTCGCGCTCAGGGAGGCGGTCGCCCCGCTGCTGCCGCAGGAGGCGGCGGAGCGTCCCAAGCTCGGGTTTCCCGTTCCGATCGGGCACTGGTTCCGCAGCGAGCTGTCCGGCTACGCCGACCAGGTCATCCGCGAGGCGCGGACCGAGGAGTGGCTGGACAAGCGGGCCGCCATCGACGTCCTCCGGCGGTTCCGGTCGGGCGACGCCGACGTGCCGTGGCGGCAGGTCTGGACGCTGGTGGTGTTCTCGCTCTGGCACCAGATCTACGCCGAGCGGGTGTTCGACCCGGTGGCCCTGGGCTGGCAGAGCGGGCGGGCGGCCCCCCGGGGGATCGCGTCGGCCGACTGAACCGCACCCGACTGAACCGCACCCGACTGAACCGCGGCCGGCTGGGCGCTCCTTAGGGGTGGCTAGGCGCCGGGGGTGGGGGTCGCGGTCGGCGGCAGCACGCCCGCCGCCAGCAGCTGCTCGCGGATCTTGCGGCGGCCGCGGTGCAGCCGGGACATGACCGTGCCGACCGGAGTGCCCATGATCTCCGCGATCTCCCGGTACGGGTAGCCCTCGATGTCGGCCAGGTAGACCGTGGTGCGGAACTCGTTCGGGAGCCCGCGCAGCGCGCGCAGCAGGTCGGAGTCGGTGGTGCGGGCGAGCGCCTCGGCCTCGGCCGACGGCACCGGCGGGGCCAGCCGGTCGGCCGACATCTGCCACTCCTGCAGGTCGCCCCCGAGCGCCTGCTGCGGCTCGCGCTTCCGCTTCCGGTACACGTTGATGAACGTCGTGGTAAGGATCCGGTTGAGCCAGGCCCTGAGGTTGGTGCCGGGGCGGAACTGATGGAAGGCCGCGTACGCCTTGACCGAGGTCTCCTGGACCAGGTCCTCGGCGTCGGTCGGGTTCCTGGTCATCCGCAGCGCCGCTGGGTACAACTGGCTGAGCTGGGGTACGACGTCGCGCTCGAACCGGGCGCGGCTGTCGTCGTCGTCGTCTTCCATCGTGCTCATACCTGGCTCCGGGGGTTAGTCGGTCCCTACTCACTCATTAAGACGTATGAAAGGGCGCCGACGGTCCAATCTGTGACCTAAATCACTTCAAGATATGTCGTGAGATCGGAAGCAGGCTGAGCGGTTGCTGAAAGTGCGCTCAGAGCGCAGGCTGGGCCGCCGGCCCACGCAGCCCAGTTGCCCGGTTCCAGCCGGTTAAATCCACCCGTGGGCGGGGCCAAGGAAGCCCTGGTACCACATGTGCCTCAGCCAGTCCGCGTACGCGATGGGCTCGGCCGACAGGATCGGGTAGAAGTACCAGAACAGCAGGAGCGCGGTCAGCACGTAGAGGCCGACCATCCCCGATCCGAGGCATCGGCGCCACCAGATGGCGGTGGCCGAGCCGAGGATCAGGCCCAGGCACAGCACGATGCAGATGATGATGAACGGCTCGAACTCGAGCGCGTAGTAGCAGAACTTCGTCCGCGAGGTGAACGGCAGCCAGGTCACCCAGCCCGCCGCGACGCCGAGCACGGCCGCCCCGGCCCGCCAGTCCCGGCGGGTGAGCCACCAGGCCAGGCAGAAGATGATCGCGGGGATCGACAGCCACCAGATCGCGGGGTTGCCGAGCGCCAGCACTTCCCGCACGTACGGCCCGGTGACGTTGGCCTTCGTCTCGAGGTGCTGGCCGGCCGGGTCGGTGAAGGTCTCCCAGTAGAAGGCCACCGGGCGGGACATGACGAACCAGTCCCAGGGCTGGGACTCGTACGGGTGCCTGGCGCTCAGCCCGACGCCGAACTGGAGCATCTCCTTGTGGTATTCGAACAGCGAGTACAGCGGCCCGATGATCGGGATGTTGACGCCGTTGAGCTGCGCGTAGTTGCGGTCGTAGCCGGTCGAGGTGGCGAGCCAGCCCGACCAGGTGACGACGTAAGTGACCAGCGGGATTACGCCGAGCGTGATCGGCAGCCACTTGCCGTCCCGCACCAGCGCGCCGCGAACGTAGGCCCGCAGCCCGACCGTCCGGCGGGCGCCGATGTCCCAGGCGATGCACAGGCCGGCGTACGCGAGGATGTACCAGAAGCCGTACTGCTTGCTCGCGCAGGCCAGGCCGATGAGCACCCCGGCCGCCACCCGCCACTTCCTGATCCCGAGCGAGGGCCCGGCCTCGTCGCTGGACTCGAGCACCACCGCCTCGGCCAGCCGGGCCCGGGACACGTCCCGGTCGATCACCAGGGCGCCGAACGAGGCGAGCACGAAGAACATCAGGAAGATGTCGAGGATGCCGGTCCGGCTGAGCACGAACTCGAGCCCGTCGAGTGAGAGCAGCAGCCCCGCCACGCAGCCGAGCAGCGTCGACCGGGTGATCCGCCGGGCGACGCGGCCCATGAGCAGGATCGCCAGCGTCCCGAACAGCGCCGGGACGACTCGCCAGCCGAGCGAGTTGAGCCCGTAGAGCCACTCGCCGACCGCCATCAGCAGCTTGCCGAGCGGCGGCTGGACGACGTACTCGGCGCAGGCGGTGCCCGAGCAGGGAAACGCGAAGCTGGTATGGCCCGCGATGATCTGCGTATCGGCGTTGGGAAAGAATGTGTGCCAGTTCCACTCAACCCCGTGCTGCAGGATCGACCAGGCGTCCTTCGCGTAGTACGTCTCGTCGAAGATGATCGCGTTCGGCGCCGATAGCCTGTTGAACCGGAGGAAGGCGGCGAACGCGGTGACGATCAGCGGCCCGATCCACCCCCATACCCGGTCGGTGGGCATCGGGGTCATCAGCCGGTCGCGGAGCACGGCGATCCGGGCGGCGGCGTTCGCGGCCTGGTCAGCGCCGGGCCTGTCGGCGCTCATGGCGTCAGTCTGGCCAAGGCCAACGGTGTCGCTGGCGGCCTCGGCCCCGGCGGGGCCGCCGTCTTCTGGGTCCATGGCCGGCTGACCGGCCGCAGTAGCGGTCATCGCACGCAATGCTATGTGGATGGAGGCCCGAGTGGGGAGTGCAAACGGCGGCGGACGTGATAACGACCGCGACACGACAAGTCGGGCGGGCGGCGGCATTCTGACCCTGGCGGGCGTTCCCATCGGCCGGCCGGAGGACGCGCCGGCGCGGCTCGCGGCCGAACTGGCGACCGCGGATGTGGTCGCGGCCGAGGACACCCGGCGGGTCCGTCAGCTGGCGGCCGCGCTCGGGGTGACCATCGGCGGCCGGGTGATCTCCTACTACGACGTGATCGAGTCCCGGCGGGCGGAGCAGCTGGCGGCCGACCTCGCGGCCGGAAAGAACGTCCTGGTGGTCACCGACGCCGGGATGCCGGGCATCAGCGATCCCGGCTACCGGGTCGTCGCGGCCGCCGCGGCGGCCGGGATCCGGGTGACCGCGGTGCCCGGGCCGTCCGCGGTGACCACCGCGCTGGCCGTCTCCGGGCTGCCGACCGACCGGTTCTGCTTCGAGGGCTTCCCGCCCCGCAAACCGGGCGAGCGCGAGCGGCGGTTCGCCGAACTGGCGGCGGAACCGCGAACCCAGGTCTTCTTCGAGTCGCCCCGCCGGGTGACCGCGACCCTGGCCGAGCTGCAGGCCTCACACGGCGACGACCGGGCCGCGGTCGTCTGCCGGGAGCTGACCAAGACGCATGAGGAAATCGTCCGCGGCCCGCTGGCCGACCTCGCCGCCTGGGCGTCGGCCAGGGACCAGCAGTCAGGGGGCGTCCGGGGCGAGATCACGCTGGTGGTGGCCGGCGTCGGCCAGGCCGCCGCGAAGGCCGCCGCCCGGGATTCTGCGCGGGAGGCGCGGCGCGCCGCCCGATTCGCCGCCCGCGTCGTCGCCCGGGGCGCCGGGGGAGCCGGAGCCGGAGCCGACGATGAGGTCGTCGGCTGACGTCCCGGTGTCGGCCGGCGCGTCCGGCTGCTCGCCGCGGGCCCGCCGGCCGAACGCCATCGCCGCCGCCAGGCAGGCGAACGGCACCGCGGTGGTCACGTACCGGTAGTCGAATTCGGCCGTCGCGGCCGGCGCCACGATCAGCGCCACCGAGCAGAGCCACGGCAGCAGCGCGTCCCGGCCCGCCCGCCGCCACCTGAGCACCACCCCGGCCAGCCCGACCAGCAGGATCAGCCCGTACCCGGTGCCCGGCAGCCACACGTAGCGCTGCCAGGTCCTGATCAGCTCGGCGAACGGGTTCACCACGACCGTGCTCGGGTTGCCGCGCGCGTAGTACGCCTCGGGCGACGAGTAGCCGCGAAAAGTCGATCCGGGGATGCTCAGCGAGCGATAGCCGAACAGGTACTCGTCGTAGGTCCGGCCGTTGGGGAAGACCGGCCGGCTCCAGTCGAACGAGCGTGCGGTGTCGCCCCAGACCGCCCGCGCGTAGTCGAGCGGCTGCGCCTCGACCGCGTTGACCGCGAACTGCTCGGCCAGCTTGTTGACGGTGGGGGAGAACTTGGGAGCCGGGAACCGGTTGAGCGGGCTGGCAGCGTCCCAGATGTAGGCCTGCCCGATCGGCCGCTGGTCGGGCGATACCGAGGTGCAGAGGGAGAGCAGGTCCACCGGCAGCGTCATCCGGGAGCAGTCGGCGAACGTCATCACCCGCGAGTACAGGAAGACCCCGGTCGATTCGGTCATCGTGAACTGCCCGTGGGCCGACTTGTACCACGCTTCGTAGCCGACGATCGGCACCGCGAACGCGATCCCGCAGGCCACCAGCCCGGCGATCAGCGCCCGGCCGCCCCGCCAGCGGCCCCGGCCGGCCCGGCCCCGGACGACGCCGGGAACCAACCGGATCAGCAGGTAGAGCCCGAACACCGGGATCAGCGCGAGCCCGGTCGAGCGGACGGTGGTGGACAGCCCGAGCAGCAACCCGGCCGCCAGGCAGGCCCGCCAGGACGGCCGGGGGCTCCACAGCAGCACCGTGAGGGCCGCGAAGGCCAGGAACAGGAAGAGCGTGTCGGTCATGATCAGGTGCTCGAGCTGAATCTCGAACCCGTCGTAGAGCACCGGCAGCGTGGCCAGCACCGCCACCCAGGCCGGCGCGGCGAACCGGCGTCTGGCCAGCGCGTAGATCATCACCGCGACCAGCAGGCCCATTAGGTGCTGGGAAGCGGTGACCAGGAAATAGCTGTGAAACGGAGAGAGAAGCCAGAGGTATACCGGGTAGCCTGAGGGCCGTGATGTCTCCGGTGTGAGCGTTACGGCCGAGGACACGTAGCTGAACGAGTCGTTGAACCAGGACTGCCATCGGTAGCCAAGCTCGGCGTCCACGCGGAGCAGCACGGCCGGTATCAGCGCCAGCGCAAACAGCTTATTGTCGGCCCGGCAACGCCGGATGACCGCTCGTACTGCCCGCAAACCCGTATCCTCCACGGTGTAAAAGGTAAACGGTGAACGGAGTCCACGTGGAGCTGACCGTCGTGATGCCCTGCCTCAACGAGGCAGAGACCGTGGCCACCTGCGTGACCAAGGCCATGAAGTTCCTGGCCGACAGCGGGGTAGCCGGCGAGGTCGTGCTGGCCGACAACGGCTCGACCGACGGGAGCCGGGAGCTCGCCGCCGCGGCCGGCGCCCGCGTCGTCCCGGTCAGCGACAAGGGCTACGGCAACGCCCTGATGGGCGGCATTCTGGCCGCCCGGGGCGAGTACGTGATCATGGGCGACGCCGACGACAGCTACGACTTCAGCAACCTGATGCCGTTCGTGACCGAGCTCCGCAACGGGGCCGACCTGGTGATGGGCAACCGGTTCAAGGGCGGTATCGCGCCCGGCGCGATGCCGCCGCTGCACCGTTACCTCGGCACCCCGGTGCTCTCGTTCATCGGCCGGCTGTTCTTCCACTCCAAGATCGGCGATTTCAACTGCGGCCTGCGCGGCTTCCGGCGCGACAGCGCGATCAACCTCGGCCTGCAGGCGACCGGCATGGAGTTCGCCAGCGAGATGATCGTCAAAGCGGCCCTCGCGCACCAGAAGATCTCCGAGGTGCCGACCACCCTCGCCAAGGACGGCCGCAGCCGCCCGCCGCACCTGAACACCTGGCGCGACGGCTGGCGGCACCTGCGGTTCCTGCTGCTGTTCAGCCCGACTTGGCTGTTCCTGCTGCCCGGGCTGGTGCTGCTGATCGCCGGCCTCGGGTTCGGCGCGGCCGTCGCGGCCGGCCCGCTCAAGCTCGGCGGCGTCTCGTTCGACGTGGACACCCTGGTCGCCTGCGGCGCGGCGGTCGACATCGGCTTCCAGGCGATCCTGTTCTGGCTGTTCACGCAGGTCTACGCGGGCGCGGAGGGCTTCCTGCCGGAGGAGCCGAAGGTCCAGCGGCTGCTCGGTCAGCTCTCGCTCGAGCGCGGCCTGCTGGTCGGCGCGGCGGTCGGCCTGGCCGGCCTCGTCGGGCTGATTTTCTCGCTTCTGTACTGGGACGGGTACTCGTTCGGCCACCTCAACTACGAGCACGAGCTCCGGCTGATGGTGCCGTCGGTGACCGCGCTGGTGCTGAGCTGCCAGGTGATCCTGGGCACGTTCTTCCTGTCGATCCTCGGCATCAAGCAGAACAAGCCCACGCCGGTCGGCGCGAAGGCGGAGCTTAATGTCAGCGACGACCACGCCACAGCCCGTAGGCTTTAGTCATGCCATCCGCCACTCCAAGAAACATTCTGACCGCGCCGGCCTGGCCTTACGCCAACGGCCCGCGGCATATCGGGCACGTCTCCGGCTTCGCGCTGCCGAGCGACATGTTCAGCCGGTACCAGCGGATGGCGGGCAACAAGGTCCTGATGGTGTCGGGCACCGACGAGCACGGCACCCCGATCCAGGTCCAGGCGGACAAGGAGGGCCTCAGCACCAGAGAGGTCGCCGACCGCTACAACGGGGTCATCGGGCAGGACCTGGCCAACCTCGACATGAGCTACGACCTGTTCACCAGGACGACGACGCTCAACCACTACGCGGTGGTGCAGGAGATGTTCACCACCCTGCTGCGCAACGGGTACATCTTCCCGAAGACCACGCTCGGGGCGATCTCGCCGTCCACCGGCCGCACCCTGCCCGACCGCTACATCGAGGGCACCTGCCCGATCTGCGGCTACCCGAGCGCCCGCGGCGACCAGTGCGACAACTGCGGCAACCAGCTCGACCCGGTCGACCTGATCAACCCGACCTCGCGGATCAACGGCGAGACTCCGATCTTCGTCGACCAGGAGCACTACTTCCTCGACCTGCCCGCGTTCGCGGAGGCGCTCGGGTCCTGGCTCCAGTCCAAGTCCGGCCAGTGGCGGCCGAACGTGCTCAAGTTCTCGCTCAACCTGCTCCACGACCTCCAGCCGCGGGCGATCACCCGCGACCTCGACTGGGGCGTCCCGGTCCCGCTGGACGGCTGGCGGGACCGGAACGACAAGCGCATCTACGTCTGGTTCGACGCGGTCATCGGCTACCTGTCGGCCTCGATCGAGTGGGCCCGCCGGTCGGGCGACCCGGACGCCTGGCGCGCCTGGTGGAACGACGAGAACGCCGAAGCCTATTACTTCATGGGCAAGGACAACATCGTCTTCCACTCCGAGATCTGGCCGGCCATGCTGCTCGGCTACGACGGCAACGGGGCCAAGGGGGGAACCCCGGGACCGTTCGACAAACTGAATTTGCCTTCCGAGGTAGTGAGCAGCGAGTTCCTGACGATGGAGGGAAGGAAGTTCTCGTCCTCGCGCCAGGTGGTGATCTACGTCAGGGACTTCCTCGCCCGCTACGACGTGGACTCGTTGCGGTACTACGTGGCGGTGGCCGGCCCGGAGACCCAGGACACCGACTTCACCTGGAGCGAGTTCGTCCGGCGGAACAACGACGAACTGGTCGCTACCTGGGGGAACCTCGTCAATCGGGCGGTATCGTTCGCGGCCAGGAACATCGGCTCGATCCCGGCCGCGGGCACGCTCACCGACGCCGACCACGCGTTGCTGTCCGCGACCGGCGGCGCGTTCGGCACGGTCGGCGACTACCTGTCCCGCTCGCGGTTCAAGGCCGGGGTCAACGAGGCCATGCACGTGGTCAGCGAGGCCAACAAGTACTTCTCCGAGCAGGCCCCGTGGAAGCTCCGCGAGTCCGACCCGGAGCGGATGCAGACCATCCTGCACGTCACCCTGCAGGCCGTGGCCGACGCCAAGACGCTGCTGACCCCGTTCCTCCCGCGCTCGTCGCAGGCGGTCAACGAGATGCTCGGCGGCGCGGGCGACTGGTCCGGGATGCCCCGGATCGAGACGGTGGACGAGGAGGGCGGCCCGTCCTACCCGGTGATCACCGGGACCTACGACTCGTCCTTCCGGTGGGAGTCGCGGCCGATCGCGCCGGGCACGCCGCTGGCGGTCCCCGTCCCGCTGTTCAAGAAGCTCGACCAGTCGGTGGTTGATGAGGAAATAGCCCGGCTTCAAGGCGATGAGTAACCCCAGTATTCCGAACGGTCGCGTGACTTCGCCCGTATCGCCCGCTGGCTCCGGCGATGAGGTCCTCCCGGCGCCGGGGGGCTTCGACAGTCATACGCACATGGACATCATGGGGCTGCCGGTCGACGGGGTGCTGGCCGCGGCGCGGGCGGCCGGCGTCGGCCGGGTGGTCAACGTCGGGTGCGACCTGCCGTCGTCGCGCTGGTCGGTGGCCTGCGCCGATGAGTACGCCGACGTGTACGCGGCGGTGGCGATCCACCCCAACGAGACGTCGGCCGTGGACACCCGCCGCGCGGAGGTGCTGGCCGAGCTGTCCGCGCTAGCGCAGTCGCCCCGGGTGGTGGCGATCGGCGAGACCGGCCTCGACTACTACCGGGACTGGGCCGACCCGGCCGTGCAGCGGGAGTGGTTCCGCGCGCACATCGAGCTCGCCCGGCGGACCGGGAAGACGCTGATGATCCACGACCGCGAGGCGCACGCGGACGTGCTCGCGATGCTGGCCGAGACCGGCCCGTGGCCACCCTACAGCGTGATATTTCACTGCTTCTCCGGTGACGCGGCGATGGCGGCGGAGTGCGCCGAGGCCGGGTACGTGATGAGCTTCGCGGGCAACGTGACGTTCAAGAACGCGGGCCAACTGCGGGAGGCGGCGCTGGTCGCGCCGACCGAGCTGGTGCTGGCGGAGACCGACGCTCCCTACCTGACCCCGATCCCGCACCGCGGCAAGCCGAATTCCCCTGCCATGACCGCGTACACGATCCGGTTCCTGGCCGAGCTCAAGAACCTCGACCTCTCCGAGTTCTGCGCCCACCTCCAGGCCACCGGCGACCGTGTCTTCGGCTGGTAGCGGTTCCGGGGTCCGCCTGCTCGGGGCGGGGGACATCCGGGGCATCGCGGGCCGGCTGAACGTCCGGCCGACCAAGAGGCTCGGGCAGAATTTCGTCGTCGAGCCGGGGACCGTGCGGCAGATCGCGGCCCTGGCCGCGCCGCGCCCCGGTGACGTGCTGCTTGAGGTCGGACCCGGCCTCGGCTCGCTGACGCTGGCCCTGCTTGAGGCCGCCGTCGGCGCCGGCGACGCGCGAGTGGTGGCGGTGGAGATCGACCCGGTGCTGGCGGCCGAACTGCCCAAGACGATCGCGGACCGGGCACCGGAGTTCGCCGCCCTGGTGGAGGTGGTGACGGCCGACGCCCTCAGGGTCGGCCAGGCCGAGGTGGGAACGCCGACCGTGCTGGCCGCGAACCTGCCCTACAACGTGGCCGTGCCGGTGCTGCTCACCCTGCTGGCGGCGCTGCCGTCGCTGGACCGCGGGATCGTGATGGTGCAGGCCGAGGTGGCGGACCGGATGTGCGCCGGGCCGGGCAGCCGGGTGTACGGCGCGCCGTCGGCCAAGCTTGCCTGGTACGCCGCCGCGCGGCCCGGCGGCAACGTCCCGCGGGCCGTTTTCTGGCCGATGCCGAACGTGGACTCCAAGCTGGTCGCCTTCACCAGGCACGCGCGGCCGGAGACGACGGCCAGCCGGGCCGAGGTCTTCGCCGTCGTCGACGCCGCCTTCGGCCAGCGCCGCAAGACCCTGCGGGCGGCGCTCGGCGCCTGGGCCGGGTCCCCGGCGGCGGCCGAGCGGCTGCTGCGGGCGGCCGGGGTGGACCCGGGCGCGCGCGGCGAGGCGCTCGCGATTGACGACTTCGCCCGCATCGCCAAGGCCCGCCACGACCACGACGACCCCGCGTCTAGGATTACCTGACTGTGACGAGTGTGACGGCGCGGGTGCCTGCGAAGATCAACCTCCAGCTCGCGGTCGGGCCGCTGCGCGCCGACGGCTACCACGGGCTGGTGACGGTCTTCCACGCCATCTCGCTGTTCGACGAGGTGACCGTCGCGGCCGCCGCGGCCGACAGCGTGACCGTGGCCGGCGAGGGCGCCGACCAGGTGCCCGCCGACGGGGACAACCTGGCCCTGCGCGCGGTGCGGGCGCTGCGCGAGGCGATCGCGGCCCGCGACGGCGCGCCGCCCGACGCCGGGCCTGACGCGCACGCCGGGGTGGCCGTCGCGATCCGCAAGCGGATACCGGTCGCGGGCGGGCTGGCGGGCGGCAGCGCCGACGCCGCCGCCGCGCTCGTCGCCTGCAACGCCCTCTGGCAGGCGGAGCTGTCGCCGCGGGAACTCGGTGCGGTGGCCGGCCAGGTCGGCAGCGACGTGGCGTTCGCGGTGCTCGGCGGCACCGCCGTCGGTCGGGGCCGCGGCGAGCAGCTCAGCCCGGCGCTGGCCGCCCCGGCCACGTACCACTGGGTGCTGGCGTTCGCCGACGGGCACCTGTCCACTCCGGCCGTGTACGCCGCCCTCGACCGGTTGCGGCCGGACGGACCGGAACCGGAGCTCGACGCCGGGCTGATGGCGGCGCTGCGGGCCGGCGACGCCAACCTGCTCGGGGCTGCGCTCGGCAACGATCTACAGGCGCCCGCGCTGACGATGTTTCCCGCGCTGCGCAAGACGCTGGCGGCGGGCCGGGAGTTCGGCGCGCTCGGATCGCTGGTCTCCGGCTCCGGCCCGACCTGCTTCTTCCTTGCCCGGGACGAACGCCATGCGACCGATATCTCGGTCGCGCTGTCCGGCGCCGGCGTGTGCCGGTCGGTGGCGAGGGCGACGGGAGCGGTGCCGGGCGCTTCGCTTGTCGCGGGCTGATTGGCGCTAGCCGAGTGCCTCGGTGAGCTCGAACCAGCGCTCCTCGAGCGCCTCGACGTCGGCTTCGAGCGCGGCGATCTCCTTCATCCGCTTGGTGAGACCCTGATAGTCGGAGTGGTCGTGGGTGGCGAGCGCGTTCTTGGCGTCGTTGATCTGGCCGGTGAGCTTGGCCATCCGGCGCTCGACGGCGGCGACCTCCTTCTGCGCGTCCCGAAGGGCGGCGCCGCTCAGCCCGGGCGCTGCCCCAGCCGCGGCCGGGCTGGCGCCGTTCGCTCCGGCCGCGCCCGCCGGGGCGGACTTCCCGGCCGCGGTGGGGCTCCCGACCGAGGCGGGCGTCCGGGAGATCCCGGCCGCCGATTCGGCCGCCCGCAGCCGGAGGTACTCGTCGACGCCACCGGGCAGATGGCGCAGCTGGTGGCGGAGGATCGCGTACTGCTGATCGGTCACCCGCTCGAGGAAGTAGCGGTCGTGCGAGACCACGATCAGCGTCCCCGGCCAGGAGTCGAGCAGGTCCTCGATCACCGCCAGCATGTCGGTGTCGAGGTCGTTGGTCGGCTCGTCGAGGATGAGCACGTTCGGCTGGTCGAGCAGGATCAGCAGCAGCTGCAGGCGGCGCTGCTGCCCGCCGGACAGGTCCCGCACCGGGGTCGACAGCTGCGCGGTGGAGAAGCCGAGCCGCTCGAGCAGCTGGGTCGGCGTCAGCTCCTGGGTCTTTGACCCGGTGCCGAGGGTGTAGCTGGTGCGCAGGCTGCCGAGCAGCTCCCGCACGGGCTCGTCGAGGTGGTCCTCAAGCTCGCCGATCCGCTGCGCGAGGGTGGCGATCCTGACCGTCTTGCCCCGCCTGACCGTGCCCGTGCTCGGCCGGACGGTCCCCGCGATCAGGCCGAGCAGGGTGGACTTGCCGGCCCCGTTGACGCCGAGGATGCCGGTCCGCTCGCCGGGCGCGATCCGCCATTCGACGTCGTCGAGCACGTGGTTGCCGTCGTAGTCGACCGAGGCGTCGAGCAGGTCGACGACGTCCTTGCCGAGCCGGGCGACGGCGAGGGACTGCAGCGATGCCCGGTCGCGGATCTCCGGCACGTCGGCGATCAGCGCGTTGGCCGCGTCGATCCGGAACTTGGGCTTGGACGTGCGGGCCGGCGCGCCGCGGCGCAGCCAGGCGAGCTCCTTGCGCGCGAGGTTCTGCCGCTTCGCCTCGGAGCTGGCGGCCATCCGGTCGCGCTCCACCCGCTGCAGGATGTACGCGGCGTAGCCGCCCTCGAACGGCTCCACGATCCGGTCGTGGACCTCCCAGGTGGCGGTGCAGACCTCGTCAAGGAACCAGCGATCGTGGGTGACGACGACCAGCCCGCCCGCGCTCGGCGCCCAGCGCCGCTTGAGGTGGCCCGCGAGCCAGGTGATCGCCTCGACGTCGAGGTGGTTGGTCGGCTCGTCGAGCAGCAGGACGTCCCACTCCTCGGTCAGCAGGCCGGCCAGCTCGACCCGGCGCCGCTGGCCGCCGCTGAGCGTGCCCACCGGGGCGTCCCAGGGCACGTCGGCCAGCAGGCCGCGGATCACGTCGCGGGCGCGGGCGTCGCCCGCCCACACGTGCTCGGGGGTGTCGCCGACGACCGCGCGCTCGACTGTGAGCGCGTCGTCGAGGGCGTCGGCCTGGCCGAGCACGCCCACCCGGACCCCGCCGCGGACGGTGACTCGCCCCGAGTTGGGCTGCAGCCGCCCGGCCAGCATGGCCAGCAGGCTGGACTTGCCGTCCCCGTTCCTGCCGACGATCCCGACCCGGTCGCCCTCGTTCAGCCCCAGCGTCACGGAATCGAAGACGACCTTCGTCGGGAACTCAAGATGTAGGGCCTCGGCCCCAAGAAGATGCGCCATATCGACTTCAAGGCTAGGCCATCGCGCGGCCAGGACGGGTCGGCGGCGTCGGGTGCCGCGGTCTGGCGCCCGCTCGGCGCCCGCCTTACTGGTCGGCCGCGTCGAACGGGACCAGCAGGGTCCGCAGCATGTCCGCCAGCACCGGCCGCTGGTCGTCGCCGAGGGCCGCCAGCAGGGCCCGCTCGCGGTCGAGGAGGTCGGTCAGGGCGGCGTCGACGACGGACCGGCCGCGCTCGGACAGCGTGACCAGGACGCCGCGGCGGTCGCTCGGGTCGGGCTCGCGGTAGACGAGGGCCGCCGAGGCGAGCCGGTCGATCCGGTTGGTCATGGTCCCGGAGGTGACCAGGGTGGCGCGGAGCAGCGCCCCCGGCGTGAGCTGGAACGGCGGCCCCGCCCGGCGCAGGGCCGACAGCACGTCGAACTCCCACGACTCGAGGCCGTGCGCCGCGAAGGCGCCCCGCCGGGCGATGTCCAGGTGCCTGGCCAGCCGGGAGACCCGGCTCAGGACCTGCAGCGGCGCCACGTCGAGATCCGGCCGCTGCTGCCGCCAGGCCGCGATCAGGTCATCGACCTCATCGCGCGGCGCGGCGGCCGGGCCGGCCGCCGCGGCCGCCGAGTCGGCCTGCTCCTCGTCCGTCAGTCGGCCCATCTGCCTAGCCTATCTCTTGACGTCGAGATGCTTGATGATGTATCAATGTCTCGATATCAAGATTCTTGATGTCGTTATTAGTTGAGCCGGCGATGCAAACGGAGAGGTCGATGGCTGCCATCTGGGACGCGGGACAGTACCTGCGGTTCGGCGGCGAGCGGTCCCGCCCCTTCTTCGATCTGATCGCCCAGGTCGGCGCCTCCGATCCCGGCTACGTGGCCGACCTCGGGTGCGGTCCAGGCAACCTGACCGGCGCGCTCGCGCAGCGCTGGCCGGAGGCGACGGTCGTCGGAGTGGACAACTCGCCCGAGATGGTCGCCACCGCGACCCGAGACCTGACGCCCGAGCAGGCGAACCTCACGTTCGA
The DNA here is from genome assembly GCA_963838825.1 of uncultured Actinomycetota bacterium. Classification (GTDB taxonomy): domain Bacteria; phylum Actinomycetota; class Actinomycetes; order Streptosporangiales; family Streptosporangiaceae; genus Trebonia. The sequence goes on along the minus strand of CAWISQ010000006.1, from coordinate 519,988 downwards.
GCTCGGCGACGTCAGGGATTGGCGTCCTGTCCGCCCGGTCGACGTGCTGACCTGCAACGCCGTGCTGCAGTGGGTGCCCGGCCACCAGCGGTTGCTGCTGGACTGGGCCGATATGCTCGCTCCCGGCGGGCGCGCCCCGGGCGGCTGGCTCGCGTTCCAGCTCCCGGGCAATTTCGACCAGCCGAGCCACGTGATCGTCCGCGAGCTCGCGGAGTCCCCGCGCTGGCGGGCCCTGCTGGCGGACGCGGAGCTCAACCGGCAGGCGCAGGACCCGGCCGACTACCTGGAACTGCTCGCCCGGCCCGGTTACGCGGTGGACGCCTGGGAGACCAGCTACCTGCACGTGCTGCCCGGGGCCGACCCGGTGCTTGAGTGGACCAAGGGCACGACGCTCCGGCCGGTGCTCGCGGTCCTCGACTCCGAGCAGGCGGCGGCGTTCGTCGGCGAGTACGCAGAGCGACTGCGTCGGCTCTACCAGCCCCGCTCGTTCGGCACCGTCTTCCCCTTCCGGCGCGTGTTCACCGTGGTGCACAGACTGACGGCCTGATCCGCGTCGGCTGAGGGTCTGGTCTGTATCTGACTATTCCTATTGAGTTACTAGAGATTTGGTGCCATGATCGTCTCGTGGAACAGACGACCATCACTGAGCAGCGAATTCTCACTCCCGGGCCGCTCACCCCCGGGCAGTTGGCGGCCGAGGTGCAGCGACTGACGTCAAGTCCAGCCGACTGGGTGGCCCGGGTGCGACTCGATCCAGAGGGCCGGTGGTACGAGCGCATCCAGATGACCGATGACTTCGAGGTGTGGCTGATCAGCTGGCTGCCGGGGCAATCGACCGGATTCCATGACCACGGCGTCTCGGCCGGCGCATTCGGGGTGGTGTGGGGCGCGCTCGACGAGAGCGTGGCGGCCCGCCGCGGGGCCACGGCCCCGCGGGCAAAGCGGGTGGCGGCCGGGGACGTGCGCTCCTTCGGCCCGCACTACGTGCACGACGTGCAGAACTCATCGACCGGCTCGGTCGCGGTCAGCGTACACGCCTACTCGCCCCCGCTATCATCGATGACCAGGTACAACGTCACGTCCGGCGGGCTCGCGGTGGCCGGGACGGAAGGGGCAGGCGACTGGTGAACGGCAGACCCGCAGGGGCGCGCTCGATCGATGAGATCCTGGCATCCGCGCGTCGCCGCCTGGACCGGATTACCCCCGGCCAGGCGTATGCGGAGCTGTGCGCCGGCGCGATCCTGATCGACATCCGGCCCGCCTCGCAGCGGGCCGAGCAGGGCGAGATCCCCGGCTCGGTCGTCATCGAGCGAAACCACCTGGAGTGGCGGCTTGATCCCGACGGCGACGCCCGGCTGCCCTGGGTGGCGGGCTACGAACTGCGGCCGATGGTGATCTGCAACGAAGGCTACACCTCGAGCCTGGCCGCGGCCGCGCTGCAAGATCTCGGCCTGCGCCGCGCGACCGACGTGATCGGCGGTTACCAGGCCTGGCGGGCCGAAGGCCTGCCGACCGCCCGCCCCGAGCAGCGCGCGGCCGTGCTCGCCCCGGGCGCCGGGCCCGCGTACGCCCGGGTCGAGGAACTCCGCGAGGGCGGCCGCTGCTCCGCTTAGCGACGCAGAAGCGGCTTGCGCGTGGTCCGCCCAAGCCGCTTCGCCGTTCGCGATGTCGCTAGGTCTTCGAGTCGAGCTGGGAGAGGCCGTTCCAGGCGAGGTCGATCAGGTTCGCGGCGACCTGCTCGACCTTGGGCTTGCGCGCGTCCAGCCACCACTGGCCGGTGAACGCGACCATGCCCACCATCATCTGGGAGTACATCGGGGCCAGCTTCGGGTCCCGGCCGCGGGACTTAAGGAAGTCGGCCATGATGTACTCCACCTGGCCCGCGATGTCGGCCAGGAGCGTCCCGTAGGTGCCGCCTTCGGCCCCCGGGCTTGAGTCCCTGACCAGGATCCGGAAGCCGTCGGCGTTGTCCTCGATGTACTTGAGCAGCTGGACGGTGGCGGCCTCGAACTTGGGCCGGGAATGCGGGGCCTCGAACAGCACGGTGGTCATCGACGAGAGCCGCTCGACCTCGCGGTCCACGACGACGGCGTAGAGGCCTTCCTTGCCGCCGAAGTGCTCGTAGACAACCGGTTTGGAGACGCCCGCCTGGGCGGCGATCTCCTCGATCGAGGTGCCCTCGAATCCCCGCTCCGCGAACAGCCGCCGGCCGATGTCGAGCAACTGCTGGCGCCGTTCCTGACCGGTCATCCGCTTTCGGTTGGGTTTGGGGGATTGTTCGGTCACCGAAACATCATCGCGTTATACCGCCGCCTTGTCAGCCCGGGTTACCGTTTTGACACTGCGCTTGGTCATCGATCCGAGACTGCGCGTCGCGTTGGCCGGGCGCTTGGCGCCAAGCCTGGCCTCGTCCGGCCAGCGGACGTCGTAGGCCCAGCCGAGCTGCTCGAACCACCGGATCACCCGGGCGGACTGGTCGATCTGGCCCTTCAGCGCGCCGTGTCGCGCGCAGGTCGGGTCCGCGTGGTGCAGGTTGTGCCAGGACTCGCCGAACGAGGCGATGGCGAGCCAGGAGACGTTCCGCGACTTGTCACGGGTCTGGAAGTCCTCGTTGCCGAACGTGTGGCAGATCGAGTTGATCGACCAGGTCACGTGGTGCAGGAAGGTGATGCGGACCAGGCCGGCCCAGAAGAACGCGGTGATCGCGCCGTGCCACGACATCCCCCACAGGCCGCCGATCAGTGCCGGGAGCAGCAGCGAGACTCCGACAATCGGGGCGAACAGGCTGCTCACCCGGCGGATGTTCTTGTCGGCCAGCAGGTCGGGGGAGTACTTCTCCTCCGACGTCTGGTTCGGGTCGAACAGCCAGAGCAGGTGCGCGAACATGAGTCCCTTGGCCAGGGCCTTGGTGTCATTCCCGTACCGCCACGGCGAGTGCGGGTCGCCTTCCTTGTCGCTGTACTTGTGGTGCCGGCGGTGGTCGGAGACCCAGGTCAGCACCGGGCCCTGCATGGCCATGGTGCCAGCGACCGCCAGCGCGACCCGCAGCGGCGTCTTCGCCTTGAACGAGCCGTGCGTGAAGTACCGGTGGTAGCCGACGGTGATGCCAAGCCCGGTGATCCAGTAGAAGACGGCCGCGATCACGACGTCGTGCCAGCCAAGCCCCCACCCCCAGGCGAACGGGATCGCGGCGATGAGCGCCAGCGTCGGCACGCCGACGAATACGCCGACGATGATCCGCTGGGTCAGCGAGGCCGGTTCATCTTCGAAATCGGACTTGGGGACACTCAGGTTGGTTGCCGTTGCCATGGATCTCCCTGGGGGTAAGGCGCCTGCGGGCCGCCGCCTTGTACGCTTACGTAACCGTAGCCTACGACACCGTAGGTTGCGCAAGGGCCGCAGGTGAACTCTTCCAAAAACGCAGGTAAAACCGCCGTTGGCAGGCGCGGTATCCGCCGCAGCCTCAAGACTTCGCCGCCAGTCAACTACCAGGAGGCAGCGCCGGTAAACGTTCGGATCTCGGGCCTCGCCCTCATCCGCTCCTGCGCGGCTGCCCGGTCGTTCCCGGTAGAGTTGTCGTCAGCAATCCCGGATCGTCTAGCCGGCAGGACAAGCGGTTTTGGTCCGCTCAACGAGGGTTCGAATCCTTCTCCGGGAGCGCAGAGCTACGAAGACAGGTTCGATACTCGACCCTCGTCTCCTGCTGGATCCGCCATGATCGCCTCTGCCCAGCCCTCGATCTTCCGCAGGACGGCACTGCTGCGATGGACGGCAACCCGTAGGCACCCGTGGTAGTCCTCGCCGACGTTTTTGCGCGTGGTTTTCGGGTTGTGCCGCTTGAGGGACGTTTTGTTGAACTGCTCTGAGTTGGCCCCCGTAACCTCAAGCCAGAACTGCTGGGCGGCTGCGACGTCTCCGGTCTGGTGGATGCACACGGTGTAAGCCAAGTCGCTTCGCGAGACGCCTGCTGTGTCCAAGAAGCGAAGAAAGAGGCGGATCAGACCAGGATCGCTGTTCACGAAGACGACGCAATAGAGCTGGCGGTGCGGCTTGGCCTTGGCGCCTTCGCACCAGTAGGCGATGGCACCCGCGATGAGGATCTCCCTTGCGGTTAGCCCGCCGATTTCGGCGACGGCGGCCGCCCGTTCGTTCTCGCGGCGCGCCTCGCGCGCTTTGCGTTCCGTCGCCCAGTACTGGCGCGCCCCTTCCGCCGAACGCCTCCGGTTTTCCTCGTAGCTAAGCCTTGGCGGGACGGGTAGGTCCCTAACCCAGAGGGAGACGGAACTCTTGGATACGCCAAGACGAGCGGTGATCTGGTTGTAGTTCAGCCCTTCGGCGCGCAGTTCGCGGGCCTTGTCGCGCAGATCATCCTTGGCGTTCGGGCGGCGCGTCCAGTCGGGCGGCGGCACGCCTCGTAGTAGCTCATTAAGGGTGCTTCGGCTCGCCAACCCGAGGATCGCCTGTATTTCTGTCCGCGATCTGCCTTCGCGGCGGAGGGCGATTGCTCGCTCCCGCAAACGATCAAGCTCTGCTTTAGTTCTCATACTCGAATGTTAGCTCGAGTATCTGACATTTGAGAGGCTTACGCGGGGACCGGAGGCTCGCCGTCACCGGGGGCGGCCGGGTCGGCCCTTCGTTCCTCGGCCTTCTGCGCGGCCCGTTCGAGGCGCCTTCGCTCAGCAGGACCTTGACGAAGCCGCGCCCCTCCTTGCCCGCGAGCTTGGGCGTTACCGTCTTCAGAAGGTAGCCAGGCCGGAGTAGCCCGGCCCGGTTTGATCCCCGAGGCCAGGCCGGGTCGAACTCGTGCGAGGCCTGGTGGGCCTCGAACTTCTTCTCCCACTCCTCGTCCGGGCGGCGCAGCCGGTCGCGGACGGCGCGGGCCTCGGCCCCGGCGGCGAGAGCGAGGATGGGAACCGTCACGGTGACGGCCGAGGCGAACGCTTCGGTCTTTTGCACCGGAAAATGGTCCCGTAGACCGGACTGGCTGGTCAACTGAGCCGTTCGGCCTGTGAATAACCTGCGCCTAAGTTGTTGAGGGTCTGTGGGTAAGTTGCAGAGCAGGTGTGGATAAGCGCCTGACCGTTGGGGATGCCCGGCCCGATCGGCCGATCGGTTGATCCTTGTGGATAACCTGTGCGCAACTTGTTGCGATGATGTGGATACCGCAGTCTCCTCAGGGGATTCCGGAGGGGACAACACGCCCGGCGCTGTGGACAACCGGTTGCGATGCAGCCGGCCCGCACGATCGGGTACTCTTGTGTCGTCTCACGTGGCGGAGTAGCTCAGCCAGGCAGAGCAAGCGGCTCATAATCGCTGTGTCACCGGTTCAAGTCCGGTCTCCGCTACCCAGAACCATGTTTGGGGGGCTTCGCCCTCCATGTCCGGTAACCTTGATCGACCTAGCTTTCCTTTAGAAAGGCACTCACTGTGGCTGCCACCGACGTCCGGCCGAAGATCACGCTGGCTTGCCAGGAGTGCAAGCACCGGAACTACATCACCAAGAAGAACCGGCGCAACGACCCGGACCGTCTTGAGCTGAAGAAGTTCTGCCCGAACTGCCGCTGCCACACCGCGCACCGCGAGACCCGCTAGTCCAGCCGCGGTCACCCCAGCGTGGCGCTGAACACCGACTTCGTCGGCCGGGTGTACGGTCCGGGCGAGCCTTACGAGGTCAGCCGGGTCAAAATCGCCGACTTCGCCGACGCGATCGGCGAGCCGAGCGAGCTCTGCCGCGACGCCGAGGCAGCGCGGCGAGCCGGGTACCCGGATGTGATCGCCCCGCCAACCTTCGCGGTGGTGCTGAGCATGGCCTCGGCCGGGCTGGCGAATGACGATCCCGGCCTCGGGCTCGACTACTCGATGGTGGTGCACGGCGAGCAGAGCTTCGCGCACTCCCGCCCGCTGCACGCGGGCGACATGGTGGTCGCGACTACCACCATCGAGTCGATCAAGGCCGTCGGCGCCCTGTCGAAGATGGTGACGTCGACCGACCTGACCACCATCGGCGGCGAGCACGTGTGCACGGCCCGGTCCACCCTCGTCGAACGCGGTGCAAGCTGATGACCATCACCTACGCCGACGTCCAGCCGGGCACCGCGATCGAGCAGCGGACGTACCGCATCACCAGGCTCGACCTGGTCAGGTACTGCGGCGCCTCGGGCGACTTCAACGTCATCCACTGGAACGAGCGGGTCGCCCGCTCGGTCGGCCTGCCGAACGTCATCGCGCACGGCATGTACACGATGGCGCAGGCCGGGAAGTTCGTCACCGAATGGGCGGGCGACCCGGGCGCGGTCACCGACTTCGGCGTCCGTTTCTCCGCCATGGTCCCGGTCCCCGATGACGATGAGGGCGCGACCCTCGAGGTCAGCGGCAAGGTACTGGAGAAGCTGGCGGACAACAGGGTGACCGTCGACATCGTGGTCAAGGCCGGCGGGGCGAAGGTGCTGACCCGCGCCCGCGCCACCGTCCGCCTCCCGTGACCCCGGCGCTGGCCGACTACACCACGCTCGGCCTCGGCGGCCGGGCCCGGTCCTTCGTGTCCGCCGCGACCGAGGCGGACCTGATCGACGCGGTCAAGGCGGCCGACGCGGCGGCCGAGCCGGCGCTGCTCATCGGCGGCGGCTCCAACCTGGTCATCTCCGACGCGGGCTTCCCCGGCACGGTCATCCACGTGAACACCCGCGGCATCGGCTACGCCGGCACCCCTGAACGCCCCGGCACCCCCGAACGCCCCGGCACCCCCGAAGGCACCGGCGCCGTCGACGTCACCGTGGCGGCCGGCGAGGACTGGGACGATGTGGTCGCGGCGACCGTCGCCGAGGGCCTGGCCGGACTCGAGTCGCTGTCTGGCATCCCCGGCCGGGCCGGCGCGACCCCGATCCAGAACGTCGGCGCCTACGGCCGCGAGGTGGCCGAGGTCATCACCCAGGTGCGGGTGTACGACCGCCAGCAGGATCAGATCCTGGTCCTCGGGAACGAGGAGTGCTCGTTCGCCTACCGCACCAGCCTGTTCAAGTCGGCCGGGGCCCGCTACGCGGTCCTCGACGTGACGTTCCGGCTGGCCGCGCAGGCGCTGTCGCTGCCGGTGAAGTACGCCGAGCTGGCGGCCGAGCTCGGCCTGCCGCTGGGGGAGCGGGCGAGCGTCGGCGAGGTCCGCTCGGCCGTGCTCAAGATCCGCGCCCGCAAGGGGATGGTGCTCAACCCGGGCGATCCCGACACCCGCAGCGCCGGCTCCTTCTTCACCAACCCGATCATCACCGCCGAGCAGTTCGCCGCCGTGGAGGCGGCCGCGGCCGCTCGCGCGGCCGGCCCAGTGCCCAACTTCGACGCAGGCGCCGGCCTGGTCAAGGTTCCAGCCGCCTGGCTGATCGAGCACGCCGGCTTCGCCAAGGGCTACGGCGCCCCTGCCCCGGCCCGCGTCTCCACCAAGCACACCCTGGCCCTGGTCAACACCGGCAACGCGACCACGGCGGACCTGCTCGCCCTGGCCCGCGAGATAGTCTCCGGCGTCCACTCCGCCTACGGCGTCACTCTGACCCCAGAGCCGATCCTCATCGGCGTCTCCCTCTAGCCAGGCGCACTAGCGCTGTGGGCCACAACGCCAACCGGTGATGATCGAAGACAGCCAAGAACCAGCCTCTGGCCGGATTAGCCGGCCAGCCAGGCGTCGATGCCCGCCAGCAGGCGGGCCCGGATGTCGGGCGGCGCGGCGGCCGAGTGCAGCGACTGCCGGGCCAGCTCGGCCAGCTCGGGCGGGGTGAAGCCGTGCACGTCGCGGGCGATCTCGTACTGCTTGACCAGACGGCGGCCGAACAGCACCGGGTCGTCGGCGCCGAGGGCGATCGGAACCCCCGCGTCGAACAGCGTCCGGAGCGGAACCGATTCCGCGTCGGGGGCCACCCCGAGGGCCACGTTCGAGGAAGGGCACACCTCGCAGGTGATCCCCTCGGCCGCGAGCCGCTCGACCAGCCATGGATCCTCGGCCGAGCGAATGCCGTGCCCGAGACGGTTAGCGCGCAGCAGGTCAAGCGCCGCCCGAACGCTCGGCGGCCCCACCAGCTCGCCGGCGTGCGGGGCGAGCAGCAACCCGGCCCGGCCCGCGATCCTGAAGGCCGGGCCGAAGTCCGCCGCAGGACCGCGCCGCTCGTCGTTGGAGAGGCCGAACCCGACCACGCCCTGCCCGGCGAACTGCGCCGCCAGCCGGGCGATCATCCGCGCGTCCATCGGATGCCTGGTCCGGTTGGCGGCGACGATGATCCCGATCCCGATGTCGGCCGCCCGCGCGGCCTTCTCGGCCGCGTCGATCAGCAGCTCGGTGAACGCCGTGATGCCGCCGTACCTGGGCGCGAATCCAGAGGGATCGGCCTGCAGCTCAAGCCACCCCGACCCCTCCGCCCGCTCATCCTCGGCGATCTCCCGAACCAGGCGGTACAGATCCTCCGGGGTCCGCAAAACCGACCGGGCCACGTCATACAACCGCTGGAACCGAAACCAGCCCCGCTCATCAGCGGTGGACAAGGCAGGAGGCCACTCCTCCGTCAGCGCAGGAGGCAGGGCAATCCCATGCCCCCGCGCGAGCTCGACCATGGTCGAGTGACGCATAGCGCCGGTCAGATGTAGGTGAAGATGAGCCTTGGGAAGCGCCACCAGATCATGCGGCATGCTCAATTATCCCCGACACGAGCCCCGCCTGCTGCCAGTTGCAGTTGTTGCGCCTGGTTTAGACGAGAAAGCGGGGGCGGATGAGGTGCGCCAACGCGCGGGAAGCACCTCACCGCCCCCGCGACCCCACGTACAGCTAGTGAGCCTCAGACAGCAGCTTCGCGATGCGGGACACGCCCTCTTCCAGGTCCGCGTCGCTCATCGCGTAGGACAGCCGGAAGTACCCGTCGGTACCGAACGCCTCGCCCGGAACCACCGCCACCTCCGCCTCCTCGAGGATCAGCGCCGCAAGCTCGGCCGACGTCTGCGGCCGCTTGCCGCGGATCTCCTTGCCGAGCACGCCCTTCACGCTCGGGTAGGCGTAGAACGCGCCCAGCGGCTCCGGGCACTCGACGCCGGGGATCTCGTTCAGCATCCGCACGATCGTCTTGCGCCGCCGGTCGAAGGCCTCCCGCATCTCGGCCACGGCCGACAGGTCGCCCGACACCGCGGCCAGCGCCGCCATCTGGGAGACGTTGGCGACGTTGGAGGTGGCGTGCGACTGGTAGTTGGCGGCCGCCTTGATCACGTCCTTGGGGCCGATCATCCAGCCGACCCGCCAGCCGGTCATCGCGTAGGTCTTGGCCACGCCGTTGAGCACCACGCAGCGGTCGGCGATCTCCGGTGCCTGGACCGGGATCGAGGAGAACTTCGCGTCGCCGTAGACCAGGTGCTCGTAGATCTCGTCGGTGACCACCCAGATGCCCTTGGCCGCCGCCCACTCGCCGATCGCCTTCACCTGGGCCGGCGGGTAGACCGCGCCGGTCGGGTTGGACGGCGAGACGAACACCAGCAGCTTGGTGCGGGCGGTGCAGGCCGCGTCGAGCTGCTCGACCGAGGCCAGGTAGCCGGTCGACTCGTCGGTCGGCACGACCACCGGCACGCCGCCCGCGAGCGCGATCGCCTCCGGGTAGGTGGTCCAGTAGGGCGCGGGCAGCAGCGCCTCGTCGCCGGGGTTGAGCAGCGCCGCGAACGTCTGGTAGACGGCCTGCTTGCCGCCGTTGGTGACGAGCACCTGGTCGGCCGTCACCTGGTAGCCGGAGTCGCGCAACGTCTTGGCGGCGATAGCCGAGCGCAGCTCGGGCAGCCCCGCCGCCGGGGTGTACTTGTGCATCTTGGGGTCGGCGGCAGCCCGCTGCGCGGCCTCGACGATGTAGCCGGGCGTCGGGAAGTCGGGCTCGCCGGCGCCGAACCCGATCACCGGCAGGCCGGCCGCCTTCAGCGCCTTGGCTTTTGCGTCTACGGCCAGGGTCGCTGATTCGGAGATGGCGGACACCCGGGCCGATATTCTCGTGGTTGGCATGCCTCCATGGTGGCATCACCTGCACGTCGACCACCAACTGGTTTCGCTGTTAGCTGGTTTGGTTCGACTAAGGGGGTGCGTTCGGCATACACTCTGGTGGTTACAACCGTAGGGCAGTAGCTCAATTGGTAGAGTCCCGGTCTCCAAAACCGGCGGTTGGGGGTTCGAGTCCCTCCTGCCCTGCAAGTGCGGATTGGCTGGACCCTCGGGTCCCGTCGGCCCGCGCGTGGTGATCCGTTTAGGCCCAGTATTAGGTGAGGACATGGCGACCCAGACACGAGACCGGAGCGGGTCAGGGGCTGCCGCTAAGCGGGACCGGACCACGCCAGCGCTGTTCACCCGGCAGGTAGCGGCTGAACTCCGGAAGGTGATTTGGCCGACTCGCAAGGAGCTCGGCACGTACACGGCGGTCGCGCTGACGTTCATCATCTTCATGGTCGTGATCGTCACGAGCTTGGACTACGGGTTCACCAAGCTGATGTTCTGGTTCTTCGGCTAGCGCGTGACCCAGGACGGCCCGTAAGTCGCGTCATGTGTACCTAGCGTGGCACGATGAACACGGGGGCTTCCTCGCCGGGGGAGTCTTGCCTAGCGAGAGCTTGCCCAGCGAGCAGAAGACCAAGAGAAAGAGTGACCGTGTCCGAGTCCCAACTGAACGGCAATGTTGACGTGGCGACCGGCGCAGTGGATGGGGAGGCAGCCGACGTGATCGACGAGACTTCCGGGTTCGCTGACGAGCCCGCCAACGCGGATGACGCCGCTGCGGACACTGACGCTGAGTCGGTTGAGTCAATCGATGCCGAGGCGGCAGCCGCCGAGGCGGACGAAGCCGAGGAAGTAGACGCCGAGGCGGACGAGGCCGAGGCGGTCGAGGCGGAGCCGGGCGACGCCGAGCCGGGCGACGCCGCGGCGCCGAGCGAGGATGACACCCTCGCGGAGTTCATGCGCGAGATGCGGATGCAGCCCGGCGACTGGTACGTCATTCACTCGTACGCCGGCTACGAGAACCGGGTCAAGACCAACCTCGAGAGCCGCATCATGTCGCTCAACATGGAGGACTACATCTTCCAGATCGAGGTCCCCACCCACCTGGTGACCGAGATCAAGAGCGGCAAGAAGCAGGTCGTCAACGAGAAGGTGCTGCCGGGCTACATCCTGGTCCGGATGGAGCTGACCGACGAGTCCTGGGCCGTGGTCAGGAACACCCCGGGCGTGACCGGCTTCGTCGGGCTGTCGAGCAAGCCGTCCCCGCTGCCGCTCGGCGAGGTGGCGTCGCTGCTCGCCCCGCCTCCGGCCGAGGGATCGCCCGCGGCGCAGGCGGCCGCCGCCAAGAAGACGTCTCCGGAATACGAGCCCGGCGAGTCGGTTACCGTTATGGACGGCCCGTTCGCGACGCTCCCGGCGACCGTGAACGAGGTCAACTCGGTCACCCAGAAGCTCAAGGTGCTCGTGTCGATTTTCGGCCGCGAGACGCCCGTCGAGCTGTCGTTCGACCAGGTATCGAAGCTCTAGGACCGGTCCGGGCAGGGGAAGCGAACCCAGGAATAAGGAAACGCAAATGCCGCCGAGAAAGAAGCTCAAGACCATCGTCAAGGTGCAGCTGCCTGCAGGCGCGGCCACCCCGGCCCCGCCCGTCGGCACCGCCCTCGGCCCGCACGGCGTCAACATCATGGACTTCGTGAAGCAGTACAACGCTGCCACCGAGGCCCAGCGAGGCAACATCATCCCGGTCGAGATCTCGATCTTCGAGGACCGGTCGTTCACGTTCATCACCAAGACGCCGCCCGCGCCCGAGATGATCAAGAAGGCCGCCGGGGTCGACAAGGGCAGCGCCGAGCCGCACAAGACCAAGGTCGGCTCGCTGACCGCGGCCCAGGTCCGGCAGATCGCCGAGACCAAGATGCCCGACCTGAACGCCACCTCGATCGAGGCGGCCGAGAAGATCATCGCAGGCACCGCCCGCTCGATGGGCATCAAGGTCGAGGGCTAGACGTTTCCGGCTGAGAGTCAGCCGGGCCCGTTCGAACAACTGATTTTTCATCTTTAAGTGGCAGGGCCGAGCGCAGGCCCCGAAGACCACAACCTCCACTCCAGGGAGTGCATCATGCAGCGCAGCAAGGCGTATCAGAACGCCGACACCAAGATCGACCACGACGAGCTCTACAGCCCGGTGGACGCGGTGGACCTCGCCAAGTCGACCGTGGTGACCAAGTTCGACCCGACCGTTGAGGTCAACCTCCGGCTCGGCGTCGACCCCCGCAAGCAGGACCAGATGGTCCGCGGCACCGTCAACCTGCCCAACGGCACCGGCAAGACCGCCCGGGTGCTGGTCTTCGCGACCGGCGACCGGGCCGAGGCGGCCAAGGCGGCCGGGGCCGACTACGTGGGCTCGGACGACCTGATCGAGCGGATCCAGGGCGGCTTCCTCGACTTCGACGCCGTCGTCGCCACCCCGGACCTGATGGGCAAGGTCGGCCGCCTCGGCCGCGTGCTCGGCCCCCGCGGCCTCATGCCGAACCCGAAGACCGGCACCGTCACGCCGGACGTGGCCAAGGCCGTGACCGAGATCAAGGGCGGCAAGATCGAGTTCCGGGTCGACCGGCACGGGAACCTGCACTTCATCATCGGCAAGGCCTCCTTCGACAAGAAGGCGCTGCTCGAGAACTACGCAGCGGCGATCGACGAGGTGATCCGGCTCAAGCCGGCCGCCGCCAAGGGCCGTTACCTGAGGAAGATCACGTTCACCACCACGATGGGTCCCGGCATCCCGGTCGACCCGAGCAAGACCCGCGGCTTCTTCGACGAAGAGGGCGCGCCGGCCGCGTAAGGCCAAGCTCGTCACGCGCCCGCAGGCAGTCACGCCTGCGGGCGCGTTCGTTTTTGCCCGAACGGTCCGTAGCTGTCCCTGGCACGTCAAGCTGGTCGTGTCATATCAAGAATGCCTGTACTCTGGGTGCTACCGAAGACCGCTGGATGCTGCCCCGCAAGGAGCGGCCGAAGGGTCCATATGGACATCCCGCGCAGGTGACCGTGAGCTCAAACCGCTGACAGCCGGGGCCCCTTCGCCGGGCCCGCTGAACGCAGTCTGCCGCCCCGTGCGCCTGGCGCCGGGGCGTTCGTCGTCTTCGGGACCCCTATGCATTTAGGGACATTGTGCAGGGACGACATACGGGAAGGAGGCTCATGGCAAACGCCGAGAAGACCGCCACGATCGAGGACCTGGCCGGCAAGTTCCGGGATTCGAGCGGCGCGGTGCTGACCGAGTACCGCGGGCTCACCGTCGCCCAGCTGGGCGAACTGCGCGCCAACCTCAGGGGCAACGCGACGTTCAGCGTCACCAAGAACACCCTGGCCAAGGTCGCGGCGACGCAGGCGGGGGTGGGTGACCAGGTCGAGTCGATGCTGTCCGGGCCGTCCGCGATCGCGTTCGTCAGCGGTGACGTCGCGCAGGCCGCCAAGGGACTGCTCGACTTCGCCAGGGCGAACCCGCTGCTTGTCATCAAGGGCGGCGTGCTCGACGGCAAGGCGCTGACCGCGGCGGAGGTCGGCAAGCTGGCCGAACTCGAGCCGCGCGAGGTGCTGCTGGCCAAGCTGGCCGGCGCCATGAAGGCGTCGATGGCCGGCGCGGCGGCGACGTTCAACGCGCTGCCCACGCAGATGGCGCTGCTCGCAGACGCCCTCCGCGCCAAGGTTGAGGCGAGCACCCCTCAGGCGGACGAAGCGCCCGCTACCACGGACACCGCAGCCCCGGCTGAAGTGACCGAAGCGCCCGAAGTGGCCGAAGCGGCCGACACAGAGACCCAGGACTAGGGAAAGAGGGAAACGATCATGGCAAAGCTCAGCAGCGCTGATCTGCTCGACGCGTTCAAGGAGATGACCCTCCTTGAGCTGTCCGAGTTCGTGAAGTCGTTCGAGGAGACCTTCGACGTCAAGGCGGCCGCCCCGGTCGCGGTCGCGGCTGCGGCCGGCGGCGCGGGCGGCGCGGCGGCGGTCGAAGAGGCCGTCGAGCAGGACGAGTTCGACGTCGTCCTCGAGGCCGCGGGCGACAAGAAGATCCAGGTCATCAAGGAGGTGCGCACGCTCACCAGCCTCGGTCTCAAGGAGGCCAAGGACCTGGTCGACGGCGCCCCCAAGACCGTCCTGGAGAAGGTCAACAAGGAGGCCGCGGACAAGGCCAAGGCTGCCCTCGAGGGCGCCGGCGCCACCGTCACGGTCAAGTAGCTAGCTCTAGCTACGGCTCGCAGCGCCGCCCGGGTCGACCCCCGGGCGGCGTTTCTGCTGCCTGGGGGAATACGAGCCATACCCACTGGCGTTACACCCTACACATCGGTACGCGTGTGGTATCGATCACGCGACTAACCCGCGCAAACCAGCGGGTTTCTGCTTGACGTTTGCTCCCCGACAGGGGATGCTGCGAAGCAAGGTGATCCACATACAGGCGTACCGTTGACAAGCAGTGCAGTCTCTGGCTACACTGACTATTTGCCGTGCACTCTGACGTCTCCGGTACCTTTTCCGCCTCTGTGGAGCTTTTGCCGTGGAGCGTTTTGCGTGCGTGCATGATAGTTCCGCGACAAGTTCGGAAGGACCCCTGTTGGCAGCTTCGCGCAGCGCCTCCGCCACGAATCTTGGTCCCCGCCGCGTATCCTTCGCGCGGATCAACGAGCCCCTGAAGGTTCCCGATCTGCTGGCCCTGCAGACCGACTCATTCGACTGGCTGCTCGGCAACGACAAGTGGAAGGCGCGTATTCAGGCCGCCAAGGAGGCGGGACGCACCGACATCGCCGAGCAGTCCGGCCTCGAAGAGATCTTCGAGGAGATCAGTCCGATCGAGGACTTCTCCGGCACGATGTCCCTGTCGTTCCGCGATCACCGGTTCGAGCCGCCCAAGTACTCCGACGAGGAGTGCAAGGACAAGGACATGACGTACTCCGCCCCGATGTTCGTGACGGCGGAGTTCATCAACAACACCACCGGTGAGATCAAGAGCCAGACGGTGTTCATGGGCGACTTCCCGCTCATGTCCCGCAAGGGCACGTTCATCATCAACGGAACCGAGCGCGTGGTGGTCAGCCAGCTCGTCCGCTCGCCGGGTGTGTACTTCGACCGCCAGGTCGACAAGACCAGCGACAAAGACATCTACGCCTGCAAGGTGATCCCTGGCCGGGGTGCGTGGCTTGAGTTCGAGATCGACAAGCGCGACGCCGTCGGCGTTCGCATCGACCGCAAGCGCAAGCAGTCGGTCACGGTGCTGCTGAAGGCCCTTGGCTGGGATGACGCGCGCATCCTCGAGCGCTTCGGCGAGTACGAGTCGATGCGCCTCACCCTGGAGAAGGACCACACGGCCGGCCAGGACGACGCGCTCCTCGACATCTACCGCAAGCTGCGCCCGGGCGAGCCGCCGACCCGCGAGTCCGCGCAGGCGCTGCTCGACAACCTGTACTTCAACCCCAAGCGGTACGACCTGGCCAAGGTCGGTCGGTACAAGGTCAACCGCAAGCTCGGCCTTGACTCGCCGATTCGGCAGGGCACGCTGACCGAGGACGACATCGTCGCGACGATCGAGTACCTGGTCAAGCTGCACGCGGGCGAGGAAGAGCAGACCCGCGGCGACCGGTCAATCGTGATCGAGACCGACGACATCGACCACTTCGGCAACCGGCGGCTGCGGACCGTCGGCGAGCTGATCCAGAACCAGGTCAGGCTTGGCCTGGCCCGGATGGAGCGCGTGGTCCGCGAGCGGATGACGACCCAGGACGTCGAGGCGATCACGCCGCAGACCCTGATCAACATCCGCCCGGTGGTGGCGTCGATCAAGGAGTTCTTCGGCACCAGCCAGCTCTCGCAGTTCATGGACCAGACCAACCCGCTGGCCGGGCTCACCCACAAGCGCCGCCTGTCCGCGCTTGGCCCGGGTGGACTGTCCCGCGAGCGGGCCGGGTTCGAGGTCCGCGACGTGCACCCGAGCCACTACGGCCGGATGTGCCCGATCGAGACGCCTGAAGGCCCGAACATCGGCCTGATCGGCTCGCTCGCGAGCTTCGCCCGGGTCAACCCGTTCGGCTTCGTCGAGACCCCGTACCGCAAGGTCGTGGACGGCGTCGTCACCGACGACGTCGACTACCTGACCGCGGACGAGGAGGACCGTCACGTCATCGCCCAGGCCAACACGCCGGTCAACGACGACGGCTCTTTCGGGACCAACCGGGTGCTGGTCCGGCGCAAGGGCGGCGAGGTCGACCAGATCCCGCCGGACGAGGTCGACTACATGGACGTGTCCGCCCGGCAGATGACGTCGGTCGCCACCGCCATGATCCCGTTCCTCGAGCACGACGACGCCAACCGCGCGCTGATGGGCTCCAACATGCAGCGCCAGTCGGTGCCGCTTCTGAGGTCCGAGGCGCCGCTGGTCGGGACGGGCATGGAGTACCGTGCCGCGACCGACGCGGGCGACGTGATCCTGGCCGAGAAGGCCGGCGTGGTCGAGGAGTCCTGCGCGGACTACGTCACCGTGATGAACGACGACGGAACCCGCATCACCTACCACATCCAGAAGTTCCGGCGCTCCAACCAGGGCACCTGCTTCAACCAGAAGCCGATCGTGGAGGAGGGGCAGCGGGTCGAGGAGCGCGAGGTTCTCGCCGACGGCCCCTGCACCGACACCGGTGAGATGGCGCTCGGCAAGAACCTGCTGGTTGCGTTCATGCCGTGGGAGGGCCACAACTACGAGGACGCGATCATCCTCTCCCAGCGTCTCGTGCAGGACGACGTGCTCTCGAGCATTCACATCGAAGAGCACGAAGTCGACGCCCGGGACACCAAGCTGGGCCCGGAGGAGATCACCCGGGACATCCCGAACGTCTCCGACGAGGTGCTGGCCGACCTCGACGAGCGCGGCATCATCCGGATCGGGGCCGAGGTCGTCAACGGCGACATCCTGGTCGGCAAGGTCACGCCCAAGGGCGAGACCGAGCTCACCCCGGAAGAGCGGCTGCTGCGCGCGATCTTCGGCGAGAAGGCCCGCGAGGTCCGCGACACGTCGCTCAAGGTCCCGCACGGCGAGGAGGGCAAGGTCATCGGCGTCCGCGTGTTCACGCGCGAGGACGGCGACGAGCTCCCGCCGGGCGTTAACCAGCTCGTCCGGGTCTACGTGGCCCAGAAGCGGAAGATCACCGACGGCGACAAGCTGGCCGGGCGGCACGGCAACAAGGGCGTCATCTCCAAGATCCTGCCGGTCGAGGACATGCCGTTCCTGGCCGACGGGACGGCGGTCGACATCGTGCTCAACCCGCTCGGCGTCCCCGGCCGAATGAACGTCGGCCAGGTTCTTGAGACTCACCTCGGGTGGGTGGCCAAGACCGGCTGGCTGGTCGAGGGGGTCGACGAAGACTGGAAGGACCGGCTGCGCGCCATCGGCGCGGACAGCAGCGTGCCTGACACCAAGGTCGCCACCCCGGTCTTCGACGGCGCGCGCGAGGAGGAGATCACCGGCCTGCTCGGCTCCACGCTGCCGAACCGGGACGGCGACCAGATGATCGGCTCCACCGGCAAGACGCGGCTGTTCGACGGTCGCACCGGCGAGCCGTTCAAGGAGCCGGTCTCCGTCGGCTACATCTACATCCTCAAGCTGCTGCACCTGGTGGACGACAAGATCCACGCCAGGTCGACCGGCCCGTACTCGATGATCACCCAGCAGCCGCTCGGTGGCAAGGCGCAGTTCGGCGGCCAGCGGTTCGGTGAGATGGAGGTGTGGGCCCTGGAGGCCTACGGCGCCGCCTTCGCCCTGCAGGAGCTGCTCACGATCAAGTCCGACGACGTGCTCGGCCGGGTGAAGGTCTACGAGGCCATCGTCAAGGGCGAGAACGTGCCCGAGCCCGGCATCCCCGAGTCCTTCAAGGTGCTCATCAAGGAAATGCAGTCGCTCTGCCTCAACGTGGAAGTGCTGTCAAGCGACGGCGCCGCGATCGAGATGCGCGACACCGACGAGGATGTCTTCCGCGCTGCGGAAGAACTCGGCATCGACCTGTCGCGGCGTGAGCCCAGCAGTGTCGAAGAGGTCTGACCCACCGAAGGGGGAACTTACCAAGTGCTAGACGTCAATTACTTCGACGACCTTCGCATCGGGCTGGCCACGGCTGAGGACATCAGGCAGTGGTCTCACGGCGAGGTCAAGAAGCCTGAGACGATCAACTACCGCACGCTCAAGCCGGAAAAGGACGGGCTCTTCTGCGAGAAGATCTTCGGTCCGACCCGGGACTGGGAGTGCTACTGCGGCAAGTACAAGCGGGTCCGGTTCAAGGGCATCATCTGCGAGCGCTGCGGCGTCGAGGTCACTCGGGCCAAGGTGCGGCGTGAGCGGATGGGGCACATCGAGCTGGCCGCCCCGGTCACGCACATCTGGTACTTCAAGGGTGTGCCGAGCCGGCTGGGCTACCTGCTCGACCTGGCGCCGAAGGACCTGGAGAAGGTCATCTACTTCGCCGCCTACATGATCACCTACGTGGACGACGAGGCCCGGCAGCGCGATCTGCCGTCCCTCGAGGCCCGGATCACGGTCGAGCGGACGCAGCTCGAGCAGCGCCGCGACAACGATATCGAGACCCGGCAGAAGAAGCTCGAGGCCGACCTGGGCGAGCTCGAGGTGGCCGGGGCCAAGGGCGACGCGCGCCGCAAGGTGCGCGAGTCCGCGGATCGCGAGATGAAGCAGATCCGCGACCGCGCGGCCAAGGAGATCGACCGGATCGACGAGGTCTGGTCGCGGTTCAAGGGCCTGAAGGTTCAGGACCTTGAGGGCGACGAGATGCTCTACCGCGAGATGCGGGACCGGTTCGGCCGGTACTTCCGCGGCGGCATGGGCGCGCAGGCCATTCAGGACCGGCTCGCGACCTTCGACCTCGACGCCGAGGCGACCGACCTGCGCGAGATCATCCGCTCGGGCAAGGGCCAGAAGAAGGCCCGCGCCCTCAAGCGGCTCAAGGTGGTCTCCGCGTTCCTCAACACCACCAACTCCCCGATGGGCATGGTGCTCGACTGCATCCCGGTGATCCCGCCGGACCTGCGGCCGATGGTTCAGCTCGACGGCGGCCGGTTCGCCACCTCCGACCTGAACGACCTGTACCGCCGGGTCATCAACCGCAACAACCGGCTGAAGAGGCTGCTCGATCTGGGCGCACCCGAGATCATCGTGAACAACGAGAAGCGGATGCTCCAGGAGGCGGTCGACAGCCTGTTCGACAACGGCCGCCGCGGCCGCCCGGTCACCGGACCAGGCAACCGCCCGCTCAAGTCGCTGTCCGACATGCTCAAGGGCAAGCAGGGCCGGTTCCGCCAGAACCTGCTCGGCAAGCGCGTCGACTACTCCGGCCGGTCCGTCATCGTCGTCGGCCCGCAGCTCAAGCTGCACCAGTGCGGTCTGCCCAAGCAGATGGCGCTCGAGCTGTTCAAGCCGTTCGTGATGAAGCGCCTCGTCGACCTCAACCACGCGCAGAACATCAAGTCCGCCAAGCGGATGGTGGAGCGCGCGAAGCCGGTCGTCTGGGACGTGCTCGAAGAGGTCATCACCGAGCACCCGGTGCTGCTCAACCGGGCGCCGACGCTGCACCGCCTCGGCATCCAGGCGTTCGAGCCGCAGCTGGTCGAGGGCAAGGCGATCCAGATTCACCCGCTCGTCTGCACCGCGTTCAACGCGGACTTCGACGGTGACCAGATGGCGGTTCACCTGCCGCTGTCGGCCGAGGCCCAGGCCGAGGCGCGGATCCTGATGCTCTCCACCAACAACATCCTCAAGCCGTCGGACGGCAAGCCGGTGACCATGCCCACCCAGGACATGGTGATCGGGCTCTACTGGCTGACCCGTCTCGACGAGGGCGTGGCCGGCACCGGCCGATCGTTCTCGAACATGTCCGAGGCGCAGATGGCCTACGACATGGGCGAGCTCGAGCTGTCGGCGCAGATTCAGATCCGGTTGTCGGACGTGGTTCCGCCCGCCGACTACCCGCTCCCTGAGGGCTGGCAGCCGGGCGAGCCGCTGCGGATGGAGACGACCTTCGGTCGGTGCCTGTTCAACGACGCGCTGCCCGCGGACTTCCCGTTCGTCAACTACCACGTGGGCAAGAAGCAGCTCACGGTCATCGTCAACTCGCTGGCCGAGACCTACGCCAAGGTGCACGTGGCGGCGGCGCTCGACGCGCTCAAGAGCGCGGGCTTCCACTGGGCGACCCGCTCGGGCGTGACGATCGGCATCGAGGATGTCGTCTCCCCGCCGAACAAGGCCGCCATCCTCGAGGGCTACGAGCGCCGGGCCGACAAGGTGCAGCGCGAGTACGAGCGCGGCCTGATCACCGACGACGAGCGCCGTCAGGAGCTCATCGAGATCTGGACGCACGCGACGGCCGAGGTCGCCGCGGACATGGAAGCCGCCTTCCCGGCCAACAACCCGGTCTGGATGATGGTCAACTCCGGTGCCCGTGGTAACCCCATGCAGGTCCGGCAGATCGCCGGCATGCGTGGTCTGGTGTCGAACCCCAAGGGCGAGACGATCCCGCGCCCGATCAAGTCCTCCTTCCGCGAGGGCCTGACCGTGCTCGAGTACTTCATCTCGACCCACGGCGCCCGTAAGGGCCTGGCCGACACCGCGCTCCGCACCGCCGACTCCGGGTACCTCACCCGCCGTCTGGTGGACGTGGCCCAGGACGTCATCGTCCGCGAGCTGGACTGCGGGACCGAGCGCCGGTTCCCGATGCAGATAGCGAGCAAGGGCGCCGACGGCACCCTCCGCAAGCTGGACAACATCGAGAACACCGGCACCGGGCGCAGCCTGGCCGAGGATGTCGTCGCGGCCGACGGGAGCGTGCTCGGCCGGATTGGCGAGGACACCACCGATCAGATGATCGACGCCTTCGTCAGCGCCGGCATCGACACCATCAGGACGCACAACGTCCTGGTGTGCGAGGCCAAGGTCGGCGTCTGCGCCAAGTGCTACGGCCGCTCGCTTGCCGCAGGCAAGCTGGTGGACGTGGGCGAGGCGGTCGGCATCATCGCCGCGCAGTCCATCGGCGAGCCCGGCACCCAGCTGACGATGCGTACGTTCCACACCGGTGGTGTGGCGGGCGCTGACATCACGCACGGTCTGCCGCGTATCACCGAGCTGTTCGAGGCCCGTATCCCCAAGGGAATGGCCCCGATCAGCGAGGTGGCCGGCCGGGTGAAGATCGAGGAGACGGAGAAGACCAGGAAGATCATCGTCGTCCCCGACGATGGTGCAGAAGAGGTCCCCTACCAGGTCCCGATGCGGTCCCGGCTGCTGGTGGCCGACGGCGGTCACGTCGCCGTGGGCGACCAGCTGATCGCCGGCGCCGTGAACCCGCACGAGGTGCTCCGCATCCTCGGCTCCCGCGAGGTGCAGAAGCACCTGGTGGCCGAGGTGCAGAACGTGTACCGGTCGCAGGGCGTGTCGATCCACGACAAGCACATCGAGATCATCATCCGGCAGATGCTCAAGCGGGTGAACGTCCTCGAGTCGGGTGACGCCGACCTGCTCCCGGGCGAGCTGGTGGAGCGGCCGAAGTTCGAGAACATGAACCGCGCGGTGGTGAACGACGGCGGCACCCCGGCCTCTGGCCGACCGGTGCTGATGGGGATCACCAAGGCGTCGCTGGCCACCGAGTCGTGGCTGTCGGCGGCCTCCTTCCAGGAGACCACGCGGGTGCTGACCGACGCGGCGATCCACGCCAAGTCGGACTCGCTCCTCGGCCTCAAGGAGAACGTGATCATCGGCAAGCTCATCCCGGCCGGCACCGGCATGCCGGTGTACCGGAACATCCGGGTCGAGCCGACCGACGACGCGCGCTCCTCCGCCTTCCCGGCCACGACGTACCAGGAGGCCGATGGCTACGCCTTCGGCCAGCAGGGCTCGGGCGAGGCGGTTCCGCTGGAGGACTACGACTTCGGCGCGTACAACCGGTAGTCAGAGTCCAACTGACAAAAGTCAACATCTAGGTCATATCTAACGGACCGTTGCTCCGCCTGGCCTCGGAAATCTCTCCGGGTCCACGGCGGGGCGGCGGTCCGCTGGTGTTTTGCGGGCCGGCCGGAATGGATCGGGCCGGGGGAGCGTTAACTCCATCGGGCAGTTGGCAGACTACGTACGCGTGCGCTCCAGCGAGCGGGTAAGCTGGCTGGTGGAAAGCCGCGCGAGCGACCAAAGCTTTGATTTGGTCGGCGGGCACACGGATGGTACCTTTTACATTCGTGCCCGTCTCCGCGCGGGTGCCTGCGTGTCAGCAGTCGGCGAGACGTTGGGTCTATCGGCCCAGCCCGGTGGCCGTGCAGCTGGCCGTGTGGACTCTCTCCCTGGCAGTCCGGATTCGGATGGGTGTGGGCTGCCGCCCCGTGAGACAGCGTAGCCATCGGCCGAAGGCCGAGCGCGACACGCCCGACCTCGGGGGTCGGAGCAGAGCGAAAACGTGCAGGTCAGACGGGTGGAAACGACGGGAAACCGGCGATTCTTGGCTTGCTAATGGCCCGGGAAACCGGGGAGCCCAGAGCAAGCACACATGAGCTTGACAGTAGGAATACGACGGGAAGACGGAGACTCGGTTGCCCACGATCCAGCAGCTGGTCCGCAAGGGCCGCCAGGACAAGGTGTCGAAGAACAAGACGCCGGCGCTCAAGCAGAGCCCGCAGCGTCGTGGCGTGTGCACGCGCGTTTACACGACCACGCCCAAGAAGCCGAACTCCGCGCTGCGCAAGGTCGCCCGCGTCCGGCTGACAAGCCAGATTGAGGTCACCGCCTACATTCCCGGCGTCGGCCACAACCTCCAGGAGCACTCCATCGTGCTGGTCCGCGGCGGGCGGGTCCGCGACCTGCCCGGTGTGCGTTACAAGATCATCCGCGGTTCGCTCGACACCCAGGGTGTCCGCAACCGCAAGCAGGCGCGCAGCCGGTACGGCACGAAGAAGGAGAAGAGCTGAGATGCCGCGTAAGGGTCCCGCCGCGAAGCGGCAGCTAGTCACCGATCCGGTCTACGGCTCGCCGCTCGTCACCGCGCTCGCGAACAAGGTCCTCAAGGAGGGCAAGCGCTCGCTCGCCGAGCGCATCGTCTACGGGGCGCTCGAGGGCTGCCGGGAGAAGAACGGCAACGACCCCGTGGTCACCCTCAAGCGCGCGCTTGACAACGTCAAGCCCACCCTCGAGGTCCGCAGCCGCCGCGTCGGCGGCGCTACCTACCAGGTCCCGGTGGAGGTGCGCGCCTCGCGTTCCACCACGCTGGCCCTGCGCTGGCTCGTGACGTACGCGCGGCAGCGCCGGGAGAAGACGATGACCGAGCGGCTCATGAACGAGCTGCTCGACGCCAGCAACGGCCTCGGGGCGAGCGTCAAGCGCCGCGAGGACACTCACAAGATGGCGGAGTCCAACAAGGCCTTCGCGCATTACCGCTGGTAACAACGAAACTAGTACGAAGGACGCTTACCGTGGCCACCACGACCGCAGCAGACCTCGCCAAGGTCCGGAACATCGGGATCATGGCTCATATCGACGCGGGCAAGACGACGACGACCGAGCGCATCCTGTTCTACACGGGCATCAACTACAAGATCGGTGAAGTCCACGATGGCGCCGCCACCATGGACTGGATGCCCCAGGAGCAGGAGCGCGGGATTACGATCACGTCCGCCGCGACCACCACGTCCTGGCTGGACCACACGATCAACATCATCGACACCCCCGGCCACGTGGACTTCACCGTTGAGGTGGAGCGCTCGCTGCGGGTGCTCGACGGCGCGGTCGCCGTGTTCGACGCGGTGGCGGGCGTGGAGCCGCAGTCCGAGACGGTCTGGCGGCAGGCCGACAAGTACGACGTGCCCCGGATCTGCTTCGTCAACAAGATGGACAGGACCGGCGCCGAGTTCCACCGCTGCGTGGACATGATGATCAGCCGGCTGGGCGCGACCCCGGCCGTCATTCAGCTCCCCTGGGGCGTCGAGGCGGACTTCCGCGGCATCATCGATCTGGTCCGCATGAAGGGCCTGATCTGGAACACCGAGGGCAAGGGCGACAAGTACGACGTCGTCGACATCCCGGCTGACCACGCCGAGGCGGCCCGCGAGTGGCGCGACAAGCTGCTTGAGACCGTCGCCGAGCACGACGACGAGATGATGGTGCTGTACCTCGACGGCGAGGAGCCGACCGAGGAGCAGCTCGTCGCGGCGATCCGCCGGGCGACGCTGGCAAGCGCCATCAACCCGGTGCTGTGCGGCTCCGCGTTCAAGAACAAGGGCGTCCAGCCGATGCTCGACGCCATCGTCGCCTACCTGCCGTCTCCGCTTGACGTGCCGTCGATCCAGGGCCACTCGGTCAAGGACATCGAGCAGGTCGTTGAGCGGCACGCAGATCCGGCGGAGCCCTTCAGCGCGCTGGCCTTCAAGATCATGGCCGACCCGCACCTGGGCAAGCTCACCTACATCCGCATCTACTCCGGCACCCTCGAGACCGGCACTGCGGTGCTGAACTCGATCAAGGACCGCAAGGAGCGGATCGGCAAGATCTACCAGATGCACGCGAACAAGCGCGCGGAGGTCCCGAACGCGGTCGCCGGGTCGATCGTCGCCGTGATGGGCCTGAAGGACACCACCACCGGTGACACCCTCTGCGACCCGGCTAAGCCCGTGATCCTGGAGTCGATGACCTTCCCCGCTCCCGTCATCAACGTGGCGATCGAGCCGAAGACCAAGAGCGACCAGGAGAAGCTCGGCACCGCGATCCAGCGGCTGGCCGAGGAGGACCCGACCTTCCAGGTCCAGACCGACTTCGAGACCGGGCAGACGATCATCTCCGGGATGGGCGAGCTCCACCTTGAGGTGCTGGTCGACCGGATGAAGCGCGAGTTCAACGTCGAGGCCAACATCGGCCGCCCGCAGGTGGCCTACCGGGAGACCGTCCGCAAGGAGGTCATCAAGGTCGAGTACACGCACAAGAAGCAGACCGGTGGTTCCGGCCAGTACGCGCGGGTGCTCATCAACCTGGGCCCGACCGGCGGCGACGGCGGCGGCTACGAGTTCGAGAACAAGGTCAGCGGCGGGCGCATCCCCCGGGAGTACATCCCGTCGGTGGACGCCGGCTGCCAGGAGGCCGCCGAGTTCGGCGTGCTCGCCGGGTTCCCGATGGTCGACGTCAAGGTGACGCTGACCGACGGCGCCTACCACGAGGTGGACTCCTCGGAGCTCGCCTTCAAGATCGCCGGCTCGATGGTCTTCAAGAAGGCCGCCGCGCTGGCAAGCCCGGTTCTGCTCGAGCCGCTGATGAGCGTCGAGGTCTACACGCCCGAGGAGTACATGGGTGACGTGATCGGCGACATCAACAGTCGGCGCGGCCAGATCCAGGCCATGGAGGAACGATCCGGGGCCCGGGTGGTCAAGGCTCTCGTCCCGCTGTCGGAGATGTTCGGCTACATCGGGGACCTGCGCAGCAAGACGTCAGGCCGGGCGAACTTCAGCATGCAGTTCGACTCGTACTCCGAGGTGCCGCCGAACATCGCCAAGGAGATCATCGCCAAGGCGCGCGGCGAGTAATCACAGCGCGCAACAGCAGGCATTAGAACCCAGAAACACTCCAGCCCCACCGAGGGTTGGGCCGGATCGCAACGAGGAGATACCAGTGGCGAAGGCAAAGTTCCAGCGGACTAAGCCGCACGTCAACATCGGCACCATCGGTCACATCGACCACGGTAAGACGACGCTGACGGCGGCGATCACCAAGGTGCTGCACGACAAGTTTCCCGACGTCAACCCGTTCACGCCGTTCGACCAGATCGACAACGCGAAGGAAGAGCGCGAGCGCGGCATCACGATCTCGATCTCGCACGTCGAGTACCAGACCGAGAAGCGGCACTACGCGCACGTTGACTGCCCGGGGCACGCGGACTACGTGAAGAACATGATCACCGGCGCGGCCCAGATGGACGGGGCGATCCTCGTGGTCGCCGCCACCGACGGCCCGATGCCGCAGACCCGCGAGCACGTGCTGCTGGCCCGCCAGGTCGGCGTGCCGTACATCGTGGTCGCGCTGAACAAGTGCGACATGGTGGATGACGAGGAGATCCTCGAGCTCGTCGAGCTCGAGGTCCGCGAGCTGCTCACCCAGTACGAGTTCCCCGGCGACGATGTCCCGGTCGTCCGTGTTGCCGCCTACCCGGCGCTGAACGGCGATGAGAAGTGGGGCGACGCCGTCCTCGAGCTCATGAACGCCGTGGACGACGCGATCCCGCAGCCCGTCCGCGAGGTCGAGAAGCCGTTCCTGATGCCGGTCGAGGACGTGTTCTCGATCACCGGCCGCGGCACCGTGGTGACCGGCCGGATCGAGCGCGGCGTGGTTCACACCGGCGAGGTCGTCGACATCATCGGCATCAAGGAGAAGCCGACGTCGACCACCGTCACCGGCGTGGAGATGTTCCGCAAGCTCCTCGACGAGGGCCAGGCGGGCGACAACGTGGGGCTGCTGCTCCGCGGGATCAAGCGCGAGGACGTTGAGCGCGGCCAGGTCATCATCAAGCCGGGCACCAACACTCCGCACACCGAGTTCGAGGGCCAGGTCTACATCCTGTCCAAGGAGGAGGGCGGCCGTCACACGCCGTTCTTCAACAACTATCGCCCGCAGTTCTACTTCCGTACCACCGACGTGACCGGCGTGGTCACGCTGCCGGAGGGCACGGAGATGGTGATGCCGGGTGACCGGACCGACATGTCGATCAGCCTCATTCAGCCGATCGCCATGGAAGACGGCCTGAAGTTCGCGATCCGGGAAGGCGGCCGCACCGTCGGCGCCGGCCGGGTCACCAAGATTCTGAAGTAGCGAGCCGCCGCGGCGGCCTGGGGCCGTTAAGCCCCGGCCGCCGCGGCGCTTGCTTGTCAGGGTCCAGTTAAGACAGCGGCACGAAGAGATAGAGGAAGAAGCCCAAATGGCGGGACAGAAGATCCGCATCCGGCTCAAGGCATATGACCACGAGGTCATCGACAGCTCGGCGCGGAAGATCGTCGACACGGTGACCCGCACCGGCGCGCGCGTCGCCGGTCCTGTGCCGCTGCCTACCGAGAAGAACGTGTACTGCGTCATTCGCTCGCCGCACAAGTACAAGGACTCGCGCGAGCACTTTGAGATGCGGACGCACAAGCGGCTGATCGACATCCTCGATCCGACGCCCTAAGACCGTGGACTCCCTGATGCGGCTTGACCTTCCGGCCGGCGTCTACATCGAAATCAAGCTCTGAGGACTCACTGATCATGGCAATGACAGGGATCCTGGGCACCAAGCTTGGCATGACCCAGGTCTTCGACGAAACCGGACAGGTAGTGCCGGTCACGGTGCTACAGGCGGGCCCGTGCGTGGTCACCGCCGTCCGTACCCCGGACAACGACGGCTACTCCGCTGTCCAGATCGGCTTCGGCCAGCTTTCGGACAGCAAGCTCCGCAAGCTCAACAAGCCGATGAGGGGCCAGTTCGAGAAGGCCGGGGTGACGCCACGCCGGTACATCGCCGAGATTCGCACCCAGGACGCTTCCACCTACACGCTCGGGCAGGAGCTGACCGCCGAGCTGTTCGCGGCCGGCCAGCGGGTCGACGTCACCGGCAAGTCCAAGGGCAAGGGCTTCGCGGGCGTCATGAAGCGACACGGCTTCAAGGGCCTGTCGTCCTCGCACGGCACCCAGCGCAAGCACCGCTCGCCCGGCTCGATTGGCGCCTGCGCCACTCCCGGACGCGTTTTCAAGGGCGTCCGGATGGCGGGCCGGATGGGTGGCGACCGCACCACCGTGCAGAGCCTGACCGTGCACGCCGTCGACGGCGACAAGAACCTGCTGCTCATCAAGGGCGCGGTTCCCGGCCCGCGCGGCGGGCTGGTCATGGTGCGCGCCGCCGTCCTGGAGGGGAACTGATGACTAGCATCAACGTCGTCTCGCCGTCCGGCGAGCAGGCCGGCACCGTTGAACTGCCTGACGCGATCTTCGCCGCCAAGGTCAACGTGCCCCTGATCCACCAGGTCGTGGTCGCGCAGCGCGCCGCCGCGAGGCAGGGCACCGCCTCCACCAAGACCCGGGGCGAGGTCAGCGGCGGCGGCAGGAAGCCGTACCGCCAGAAGGGCACCGGCCGGGCCCGCCAGGGCTCGACCCGCGCACCGCAGTTCACCGGCGGCGGCGTCTCGCACGGCCCCGTGCCGCGGGACTTCGCCCAGAAGACGCCCAAGAAGATGAAGGCGGCCGCGCTGCGCGGCGCGCTCTCCGACCGGGCCGCCAACGAGCGCGTGTTCGTCGTCACCTCGTTCGTCGAGGGCGACGTGCCGCGGACCAAGGACGCGCTCGCGGTGCTCGGCACCGTGACCGGCGGCGCCGACCGGAACATCCTGATCGTCACCACGCACGACGACGAGATCACCTGGAAGTCGCTGCGCAACGTCCCCAGCGTGCACCTGCTCGCGGAGGACCAGCTCAACACCTACGACGTGCTCGACAGCGACTACCTGGTGTTCACCCAGGCCGGGCTGAACGCGTTCGTGGAAAGGGGTTCGGAGTGAGCAGGATCTACAACCCCCGGGACATCCTGCTGCGTCCGGTGGTTTCCGAGAAGAGCTACGGTCTCCTCGACGAGGGCAAGTACACCTTCGTCGTGGCCCCCGACGCCAACAAGACGCAGATCAAGCAGGCGGTCGAGGAAGTGTTCCGGGTCAAGGTGACCGGCGTGAACACGCTCAACCGGCAGGGCAAGCGCCGGCGCACCCGGACTGGCTGGGGCAAGCGAGCGGACACCAAGCGGGCCATTGTGACCTTGGCTGACGGTGACCGGATCGACATCTTCGGTGGACCGGTTAGTTAAGGAGACGTTAGGTGGGAATCCGTAAATACAAGCCGACCACCCCTGGTCGGCGCGGCGCCAGCGGCTCCGACTTCTCCGAGATCACCCGGAGCGAGCCGGAGAAGTCGCTGGTCCGCCCGCTGCACGGCAAGGGTGGCCGCAACGTTCACGGCCGGGTCACGGCCCGGCACCAGGGCGGCGGGCACAAGCGCGCCTACCGTCTGATCGACTTCAGGCGGCACGACAAGGACGGCGTTCCGGCGAAGGTCGCGCACATTGAGTACGACCCGAACCGCACCGCCCGCATCGCGCTGCTGCACTACCTGGACGGCGAGAAGCGGTACATCCTCGCTCCGCAGGGGCTGCACCAGGGCGACCGGGTGGAGAACGGCACCGGCGCGGACATCAAGCCGGGCAACGCCCTGCCGCTGAAGTCGATCCCGACCGGCACCGTCATCCACGCGATCGAGATGCGGCCCGGTGGCGGCGCCAAGATCGCGCGCTCGGCCGGGTCCGGCGTGCAGCTGCTGGCCAAGGAGGCGGGCTACGCGACCCTGCGCATGCCGTCGGGCGAGATCCGGCGGGTCAGCGCGGAGTGCCGCGCGACCGTGGGCGAGGTCGGCAACGCCGAGCAGGGCAACATCAAGATCGGCAAGGCGGGGCGTAACCGCTGGAAGGGCAAGCGACCGTCGGTTCGTGGCGTGGCCATGAACCCGATCGATCACCCGCACGGCGGTGGCGAGGGCAAGACCTCCGGTGGTCGCCACCCGGTCAGCCCATGGGGCAAGCCTGAGGGCCGCACCCGCAAGGCGAACAAGCCAAGTGACCGGCTGATCAGCCGTCGCCGCGGCAAGAACAAGCGGTAGGGAGCAGCCTGAAATGCCTCGTAGCCTGAAGAAGGGGCCCTTCGTCGACGACCACCTGATGAAGAAGGTGGACGTGCAGAACGACAAGGGCACCAAGACTGTTATCAAGACCTGGTCGCGGCGGTCGATGATCGTTCCGGCGATGCTCGGTCACACCATTGCGGTGCACGACGGCCGCAAGCACATCCCGGTCTTCGTCACCGAGTCGATGGTTGGGCACAAGCTCGGCGAGTTCGCGCCCACGCGGACGTTCCGCAGCCATGTCAAGGATGACCGGCGCAGCCGGCGATAAGCCTGAGAAGGGAAACGCACCAATGGAAGCCAGGGCTAAGGCGCGCTACGTGCGCATTACGCCGCAGAAGGCGCGCCGGGTGGTGGACCTGATCCGCGGGCTGCCCGCCGACCAGGCGCAAGCCGTTCTGCAGTTCGCGCCCCAAGCCGCCAGCGACACGGTCGGCAAGGTGCTGGCCAGCGCTATGGCCAACGCCGAGCAGATCGGCGGGCGCGACCGCGGCATGCTGTGGGTCTCGACCGCGTACGTGGACGAAGGACCGACGCTGAAGCGGTTCCGGCCGCGGGCGCAGGGCCGTGGATACCGGATCAACAAGCGGACCAGCCACATCACGGTCGTGGTGTCCGATGACCACGAGGGAGGGAACCGCTAGTGGGACAGAAGGTTAACCCGCATGGGTTCCGTCTAGGCATCACCACCGACTTCAAGAGCCGCTGGTACGCGGAGAAGAAGTACAAGGACTACGTCGCCGAGGACGTGGCGATCCGCCGCTTGCTGCAGAAGGGCATGGAGCGGGCCGGCATCTCCAAGGTCGAGATCGAGCGGACCACGGACCGGGTGCGGGTGGACATCCACACCGCCCGGCCGGGCATCGTGATCGGCCGCCGCGGCGCGGAGGCCGACCGGATCCGCGGCGACCTCGAGAAGCTCACCGCCAAGCAGATCCAGCTGAACATCCTCGAGGTGAAGAACCCCGAGATTGACGCTCAGCTGGTCGCCCAGGGCGTGGCCGAGCAGCTGTCCAGCCGGGTCTCCTTCCGGCGGGCGATGCGCAAGGCGATGCAGAGCTCGATGAAGGGCGGCGCCAAGGGCATCCGGGTGCAGTGCTCCGGGCGTCTGGGCGGCGCTGAGATGTCGCGCAGCGAGTTCTACCGCGAGGGCCGGGTGCCGCTGCACACGCTCCGCGCGGACATCGACTACGGCTTCTACGAGGCGCGCACGACCTTCGGCCGGATCGGCGTCAAGGTCTGGATCTACAAGGGCGACGCCGCTCCGACCCGGGCCGGCCGCGAGGCCCAGCAGGCGGCGCTGCGCGCAGCAGGCGCCGGCCAGCGCCGGGACCGTGACGGTGGCAGGCCCGCAGCGGGCGGCCCGCGTCGCCCCCGGCGGGACGGCGGCCGTCCGGACAACCGCAGCGACCGTCCCGAGCGCACCGCCCCCGCGGCGGAGCCTTCGGCGGAAACCAGTGGGGAGGGCTAGCAAATGCTAATTCCGCGTAAGGTCGCGCACCGCAAGCAGCACCGTCCGCACCGGACCGGCGCCGCCAGCGGTGGCACCCGCGTCACGTTCGGGGAGTTCGGCATCCAGGCCCTCGAGCACGCGTACATCACCAACCGCCAGATTGAGGCGGCCCGTATCGCGATGACCCGGCACATCCGGCGTGGCGGCAAGGTGTGGATCAACATCTACCCCGACCGCCCGCTGACCAAGAAGCCGGCCGAGACGCGCATGGGCTCGGGTAAGGGTTCGCCCGAGTGGTGGATCGCCAACGTCAAGCCGGGCCGGGTGATGTTCGAGCTGTCCGGCGTCGATGAGCCGGTGGCCCGCGAGGCGCTGCGCCGCGCGATCCACAAGCTCCCCATCAAGTGCAAGATCGTCAAGCGAGAGTTGGGTGAAGCCTGATGGCTACGGGCTTGACCGCCGAGCAGCTGCGGGCCTCCTCCCCTGAGGAGCTAGTCAGCAAGCTGGCCGAGGCCAAGGAAGAGCTGTTCAACCTGCGCTTCCAGGGTGCCACCGGGCAGCTCGAGAGCCACGGTCGACTGCGCGCGGTGCGCAAGGAGATCGCTCGCATCTACACCGTGATGCGGGAACGCGAGCTCGGCATCATCATCGACGTCGAGGAAGAGACGGCCGCGGACGTCGAGGGGAGCATGAAGTGAGCACCACGCCAGACGAGACCACGGTCGACGAGACCACGGTCGACGAGACCTCCGAGGCGCGCGGCTATCGCAAGACCCGCGAGGGCCTCGTGGTCAGCGACAAGATGGATAAGACCGTCGTCGTCGCGGTGGAAGACCGTGTTAAGCACCCCAAGTACGGCAAGGTCCTCCGCCGTACCAAGAAGTACAAGGCGCACGACGAGCAGAACGAGTGCGGCGTCGGCGACCGTGTACTGCTGATGGAGACCAGGCCGCTGTCCGCCACCAAGCGGTGGCGCGTGGCTGGAATCCTCGAGAAGGCCAAGTAAGCAAGGACGAATCGCCGGCGGAAAACTCCGGCGTGACGAAGCAGGAGTTGACGTGATCCAGCAGGAGTCGCGGCTTAAAGTCGCCGACAACACGGGTGCGAAGGAAATCTTGTGTATCCGCGTGCTCGGCGGCAGTGGCCGGCGATACGCGGGCATCGGTGACGTCATCGTGGCGACCGTAAAGGACGCGCTGCCCGGGGCTGGCGTCAAGAAGGGCGACGTCGTCAAGGCGGTTGTGGTGCGTACCCGCAAGGAGCGCCGCCGCGCAGACGGTTCCTATATCCGCTTCGACGAGAACGCAGCCGTCCTGATCAGGGACGGCGGAGATCCGCGCGGCACCCGCATCTTCGGCCCGGTTGGCCGGGAGCTTCGGGAGAAGCGGTTCATGCGGATCATCTCGCTGGCGCCGGAGGTGCTGTGATGAAGATCAAGAAGGGCGACCACGTGATCGTCCTGGCCGGCAAGGACAAGGGCGCGACCGGGGAAGTCATTGCGGCCTACCCGGACCGTGACAAGGTCCTCGTCCAGGGCGTGAACATGATCAAGAAGAACAAGAAGGTGACCAACACGGGTGTGCGTGGCGCGCAGGACGGCGGCATCACCACCCAGGAGGCGCCGATCCACGTGAGCAACGTGTCGCTGGTCGATCCTGAGACCAAGCGCCCCGCCCGCGTTGGCTACACGATCAAGGAGGACGGCCGCAAGGTCCGCGTGCTCCGTCCTAGCGGGAAGGAAGTCTGATGGCCACCGAGGCGCCGGCCCTGCCGCGGCTCAAGCAGCGGTACCGAGCCGAGATCGCTCCCGCCCTGAAGGACGAGTTCGGGTACGCCAACGTGATGCAGATCCCGGGGCTTACCAAGATCGTCGTGAACATGGGCGTTGGCGAGGCGGCGCGGGACGCGAAGCTCATCGACGGGGCCATCAGGGACCTGGCCACGATCACCGGGCAGAAGCCGGCCGTGGCGAAGGCCAAGAAGTCCATCGCGCAGTTCAAGCTGCGCGAGGGCATGCCGATCGGCGCGCACGTGACGCTGCGCGGCGACCGGATGTGGGAGTTCCTCGACCGGACGCTCTCCATCGCGCTGCCCCGTATTCGTGACTTCCGCGGCCTTTCCGACAAGCAGTTCGACGGGCGCGGTAACTACACCTTCGGTCTCACCGAGCAGGTCATGTTCCACGAGATCGACCCGGACAAGGTGGACAGGCAGCGGGGGATGGACATCACCATCGTCACCACGGCAACCAACGACGCTGAGGGCCGCGCGCTGCTGCGGCGTCTTGGCTTCCCGTTCAAGGAGGGCTGACAGATGGCGAAGACGGCCCTGATCGTCAAGGCCAAGCGGAAGCCGAAGTTCGAGGTGCGCGGATACACTCGGTGCACCCGCTGCGGCCGCCCGCGTGCCGTCTACCGGAAGTTCGGCCTCTGCCGCATCTGCTTCCGCGCGATGGCGCACAAGGGCGAACTGCCCGGCATCACCAAGTCAAGCTGGTAACTATCTACACGCCGTAGGTCCGTGCCCCCACTCGGGCAAGCAGGGAAACCGCGGCGAGGAAGGCCAAAGCGGCCATGTCTATGACCGACCCGATTGCGGACATGCTCACCCGCGTGCGGAACGCCAACTCGGCGTACCACGACACCGTGGGCATGCCGTACTCGAAGATCAAGTCGCACATCGCGGAGATCCTCCAGCAGGAGGGCTACATCGCCGGGTGGCGCGTCGAGGACGCCGAAGTCGGCAAGAACCTGGTGGTGCTGCTGAAGTTCGGCAACGCCAGGGAGCGCTCGATCGCGGGCATCAAGCGGGTTTCCAAGCCCGGCCTGCGCGTCTACGCGAAGAAGGACAACCTGCCCCGGGTGCTCGGCGGGCTCGGCGTCGCGATCATCTCGACGTCAAGCGGCCTGATGACCGACAGGCAAGCCAAGAAGAACGGCGTGGGCGGGGAAGTCCTCGCCTACGTCTGGTAACGGGAAGGGAGAGCAACGACATGTCACGTATTGGACGTCTCCCCATTCCTGTTCCCAGCGGAGTGGACATCAACATCGACGGCCAGGCGGTCAGCGTTAAGGGACCCAAGGGATCCCTGAGCCATACCGTCGCCGAGCCGATCACGGTGGAACGCCAGGACGGCGTTCTGAACGTCACCAGGCCGAACGACGAGGGCAAGGTTCGCGCCCTGCACGGCCTGTCCCGCACGCTCATCGCCAACATGGTGGAGGGCGTGACCAGCGGGTACAGCAAGACGCTGGAGATCGTCGGCGTCGGCTACCGGGTTGCCGCCAAGGGCAAGGACCTCGAGTTCTCGCTCGGCTTCAGCCACCCGGTCGTCGTCACGCCGCCCGAGGGCATCACCTTCCGCGTCGAGGCGCCGACCAGGTTCGTGGTCGAGGGGATCGACAAGCAGCTGGTGGGCGAGACCGCAGCGCGGATCCGCAAGCTCCGCAAGCCCGACCCGTACAAGGCCAAGGGCGTGCGGTACCAGGGTGAAGTGATCCGCCGCAAGGTCGGGAAGGC
Organism: uncultured Actinomycetota bacterium; assembly: GCA_963838825.1. Classification (GTDB taxonomy): domain Bacteria; phylum Actinomycetota; class Actinomycetes; order Streptosporangiales; family Streptosporangiaceae; genus Trebonia. Next base: position 485,281 of record CAWISQ010000006.1, on the reverse strand, counting down.
TGGTAAGTAGTCATGGCTGGTACCCAGGCCAAGAGGTCATCGATCGAGTACGCCTCCGGGCGGGTCGGACCGCGCACCGCGACGAAGACCCGCGCCCGTGTCCGGCGACACCTGCGGGTGCGCAAGAAGGTCACCGGCAGCACCCTGCGCCCGCGTCTGGTCGTCAACCGGTCCGCACGGCACCTGTTCGTGCAGATCATCGACGACAGCGTCGGCCGGACGCTCGCGTCCGCGTCCACCCTGGACGAGTCCATCAAGGCCACCGACGGCGACAAGACGGCCAAGGCCAAGCTTGTCGGCGCGCTCATCGCCGAGCGGGCGAGGGACGCTGGCATCGAGTCAGTGGTCTTCGACCGTGGTGGCTACCAGTACCACGGCCGGGTGGCCGCGCTCGCGGACAGCGCCCGGGAAGCCGGGCTGACGCTGTGATGCCGGGCAAGAACGTAACTGAGAGGAACAGCTAATGCCAGGAGCTCCGCGGCGTGGGGGCCAGGGCGGCGGCGGCGAGCGGCGGGAACGTCGTGACGACCGGCGCGGCGGCCAGGCCGAGAAGCAGACGGTCTACCTGGAGCGCGTGGTCACGATCAACCGCGTGGCCAAGGTGGTCAAGGGTGGGCGCAGGTTCAGCTTTACCGCGCTGGTCGTGGTGGGCGACGGTAACGGCATGGTCGGCGTCGGCTACGGAAAGGCCAAGGAGGTGCCCGCGGCGATCGCCAAGGGCGTCGAAGAGGCCAAGAAGCACTTCTTCCGGGTGCCGCGCATCGCCGGCACCATCCCGCACGCCGTGCTGGGCGAGGCGGCGGCGGGCGTGGTGATGCTCAAGCCGGCCAGCCCGGGTACCGGCGTCATCGCCGGCGGCCCGGTCCGGGCGGTGCTCGAGTGCGCGGGCATCAGCGATGTGCTGTCGAAGTCGCAAGGCTCGTCCAACCCGATCAACGTGGTGCACGCGGCCGTGACCGCGCTGAAGGCGCTGAGCCGTCCTGAGGAGATCGCGGCCAAGCGCGGCCTGCCGATCGAGGACGTGGCGCCGAAGGCGATGCTCGCGGCGCAGCGCGCCGCCGCGGCGAGCGCGTGACGAGGGGCCTACGATGACACAGCTCAAGGTGACGCAGGTCAAATCGAAGATCGGCGGGAACAGCACCCAGCGCGGTACGCTGCGGTCCCTGGGCCTGCGCAAGATCGGCCAGTCGGTGGTCAAGCCGGATCGCCCGGAGTTCCGGGGCATGATCCACACCGTCCGCCACCTGGTCGTGGTAGAGGAAGTGGACTAGCCATGCTGAAGCTGCATGACCTACGGCCGGCCCCCGGCGCCCACAAGGCAAAGCAGCGGCTCGGCCGCGGCGAAGGCTCCAAGGGCAAGACGGCCGGCCGCGGTACCAAGGGCACCAAGGCTCGCTACCAGGTGCCGGTCGGGTTCGAGGGCGGCCAGGTGCCGCTGCAGCGGCGGCTGCCTAAGCTCAAGGGGTTCTCTAACGCCCTGTTCAAGACCGAGTACCAGGTGGTCAACCTCGGGCGTCTGGCCGAGCTGTTCCCTGCGGGCAGCGAAGTCACGCCGGAGACCCTGGTAGCCGGCGGCGCCGTCCGCAAGGGCGAGCTCGTCAAGGTGCTCGGCGACGGTGAACTCTCGGTGGCGCTGCGGGTAAGCGCGCACAAGGTGTCCGCGTCGGCTCGGCAGAAGATCGAAGCGGCGGGCGGAACAGTTACGCTGCTCGGTTAGTCTCTGGTAGGCCACCACGTAGTGGACACCGAGGCGGCGTGCTCAGGCTGGCTCGTTCAAGGGAAGGCCCTTGGACGAGCTAGCTCCATGGGCAGCGCTCCGGGTAAGATACGGAAGCCGCTCACGCAGGTTCCGCCGATGAAGAGGGATCACGCATGCTGACCGCGTTCATCCGGGCGTTTAGAACGCCCGACCTGCGCAAAAAGCTGCTTTTCACGTTGGGCATTATTGCCCTGTTCCGGTTCGGCTCGTCGCTGCCCGCCCCGGGCATCAACGAGAAGAACGTGGCGTTCTGCGCGAACGTCGCGTCGAAGAGCAGTCTCGCCGGGACACTGCAGATCGTCGACCTGCTGAGCGGTAATGCGCTGAAGTATCTGTCGGTGTTCGCGCTCGGCATCATGCCGTATATCACCGCGAGCATCATCCTTCAGCTGCTGACCGTCGTTATCCCTCGCCTTGAGACGCTCAAGAACGAGGGCCAGGCGGGCCAGGCGAAGATCACGCAGTACACCAGGTACCTGACCATCGGCCTGGCCATCCTGCAGTCGACCGGGTACATCGAGCTCGCCCGCAGCGGCACGCTGTTCCCGAACTGCGACATCGCGGCGAACCCGATCATCCCCAACGCGTCCGTGTTCCACATCGCGACGATGGTGATCGCGATGGTGGCGGGCACCGCCGTGATCATGTGGATGGGCGAGCTGATCACCGACCGCGGCGTCGGCAACGGCATGTCGGTCATGATCTTCACCCAGGTCATCGCCGTCATCCCCGGCGAGCTGCTGGCGATCTACCAGGACCGGGGCACGTTCACCGCGCTGCTCGCGATCGTCGTGATCTTCGTGGTCGTCGCGTTCGTGGTGTTCATGGAGCAGGCCCAGCGGCGCATCCCGGTGCAGTACGCCAAGCGGATGGTCGGCCGCCGGATGTACGGCGGCACCTCCACCTACATCCCGATGAAGGTGAACCAGGCCGGCGTTATCCCGGTCATCTTCGCCTCCAGCCTGCTGTACCTGCCGCAGCTCGGGGTGTCGCTGTTCGGCAACCAGACCAAGCCGCAGGGCTGGGTCTCCTGGGTCGAGCGCTATCTGGAGATCAACTCCAGCACGAACCTGTCGAGCATGTGGTTCTACATGGCGCTGTTCTTCCTGTTGATCGTCGCATTCACGTTCTTCTACGTCTCGATCACGTTTAACCCGGTCGAGGTTGCCGACAACATGAAGAAATACGGCGGGTTCATCCCCGGCATCAGACCGGGACGGCCGACCGCGGAATACCTCAGCTACGTGCTCAACCGGCTCACGACCCCCGGCTCGCTCTATCTCGGCGTGGTTGCCCTCTTCCCGCTCGTCGCGCTGGCCGTGATCGGCGTGGCCAATGAGTTCCCGTTCAGCGGCGTGAGCCTGCTCATCATGGTCGGCGTCGGCCTAGACACGGTCAAGCAGATCGAGAGCCAGCTGCAGCAGCGTAATTACGAAGGTTTCCTGCGATAGTGCGCATCGTCCTTGTTGGGCCCCCCGGAGCGGGCAAAGGGACTCAGGCCCACTTCATCGCATCGCACCTGTCGATCCCCCGTATCTCGACCGGGGACATCTTCCGGTTCAACGTGGCCAACAGCACCGACCTCGGCGCCAAGGCCAAGGAGTACATGGACCGCGGTGATCTCGTCCCGGACGAGATCACCGTGGCGATGGTCCGCGACCGGCTCGCGGAGGACGACGCCAAGGCTGGCTTCCTGCTCGACGGCTTCCCGCGTAACGTGCCGCAGGCCGAGACGCTGCAGAACATGCTGGCCGAGCTCGACGCCAAGCTGACGGTGGTGCTCGAGCTGGTGGTGGACGAGGAGGAAGTGGTCCGGCGGCTGTCCGGCCGCCGCACCTGCCGCCGGTGCGAGCGAGTGTGGCACGTGCTCTACGACCCCCCCAGCCACCCGGGCGTCTGCGATGACTGCGGCGGCGAGCTCTTCCAGCGCGACGACGACAAGGAAGACGTGATCAGGCACCGGCTCGAGGTCTACAACGCCCAGACCGCCCCGCTGATCGCCTTCTACGCCGACGAGGGCATCCTGGTCGGCATCGACGCGACCGGGCCGGTCGAGGAGATCACCGCCCGCGCCCTCGACGCCCTCCAGCCCTACACCCGCTAGCGCTTGTAAGGCGTTTCCGCGCAGGTAACGTTAGAGCGGGAGGTGCGACATGCGGCTTCGGCGGGAACCGGCGATCCAGATCAAGACGCCCGCGCAGATCGCGCGCATGTACGCGGCGGGCCAGCTGGTCGCGCGGACGCTGGCGGCGCTGGCCGAGGCGGTGCGGCCCGGGGTGACGACGGCCGAGCTCGATTCGATCGCGGAACGCGAGATCAGGTCGGCCGGGGCGGTCCCCTCCTTTCTCGGCTACTTCGGGTACCCGGCGTCGATCTGCGCCTCCGTCAACGAGCAGGTTGTGCACGGAATACCGGGCGACCAGCACCGGCTGCGGGCCGGTGACGTCATCTCGATCGACTGCGGCGCGGTCCTCGATGGCTGGCACGGGGACGCCGCGATCTCGGTCGGCGTCGGCGAGATCGATCCGGCCGACCAGGCGCTGCTCGACGCGTGCGAGGCGTCGATGTGGGCCGGGATCGCGCAGGCGGTCCCCGGTCGGCGGCTCGGTGACATCTCCAACGCGGTCGAGCGCTCGGTCCGCGGTTCGGGTGACTATGGCCTGATCCGCGAGTACACCGGGCACGGGATCGGCACCGAGATGCACATGGAGCCCGCGGTCAGGAACTACGGGCCGCCCGGTCAGGGGCCCCGGCTGGTGGCCGGGATGGCGCTGGCGATCGAGCCCATGATTACCCGCGGCGGCCGCGAGGTGGCCGAGCTCGACGACGGCTGGACGGTCGTCTCGGTTGACGGCTCGCGCGCCGCGCACTTCGAGCACACGGTCGCGATCACCGCCGCCGGGCCGTGGGTGCTGACCGCGCTCGAGGGCGCCAAGTCGGCCGCGGCCGAGCGGGCCGGGGTGCGGCTGTCACGCCAGGGCCCGTCGCCCGCAGCCGCCCCCGCCTCCGCCTCCGCCGAGGACCGGATCGCCACGAGGACTGCCCCCGGTGGAGATGGCGATGTCGGGTGACCCGAAGGTACGAGCCTCGGACGCCGACCGCGAGCGGACCGCGGCCCTGCTCCGCGAGCACCACGCCGTCGGCCGGCTGACGGCGGAGGAATTCAGCGAGCGGGTCGACAAGGCCCTCGCGGCCAGGACGCTGGGCGACCTCGAGGCCCTGCTGGCCGACCTCCCCGCCATCGACCTGTACCAGCTGCCCGCGGCCGGCATCCGCCCCGCCCCGCCCGGCGCGCTGCGCCGCCGGGGCGGCCCCGGCCTCAACCGCCGCGGCGACGCGGCGTTCCTGCCGGCCCGGCCCGTCAGCTGGATCACCTGGATGGCGGCCACCTCGCTGCTGCTGCTGGTCTGGTTCGGCGTCGGCCTCGCCACCGGCGGCGTCGGCTGGCTCCCGTGGTTTCTCCTCATCGTCATCCCCTGGGCCCTCACCATCGCCCGCCGCCCCCCCGACGACACCCCTAGCTTCCCCTACCCCTAGCTTCCCCACCCCGCTGGCGCCGCTGCGGCGGGTTGCCGACGGGCCGGTCCGGGCTGGGGTCGTGATCGTGTGCCGACCTGTCGATGGCAGTTACGCGGGCCCGGGTCGCGTACCCTGGGTGGGACGCGCACGTGCTTCGCCTCGCGGTCCGGCGGGAACTTCATACGGAATAGACCGCAGGGCGGTGTTGCTCTACAAAACGCCGGTGTTATCCTGCCGGTTCGCGTTCGCGTGAGGGGTGCAGTAGACTCTGCTGCGGCCCATCGGCTTGCTTTCCGCATGGCTTCGTGCCACGGGGGAGCACCGTCGTCCAGCTCGGCTTGTATCTGTCTGAGCTGCTGCGAACAGCCAAGACACCTATCAAGACTACGCAGGACGAAGCGCGGAGGATATGCCCAAGAAAGACGGCGCCATCGAGATCGAAGGCACGGTGGTCGAGACGTTGCCCAATGCCTTCTTCCGCGTGGAGCTGGACAACGGGCACAAGGTACTCGCCCACATCAGCGGGAAGATGCGGATGCACTACATCCGGATCCTGCCCGACGACCGGGTGGTTGTCGAGCTCAGCCCGTATGACCTCAGCCGTGGTCGCATCGTTTACCGGTACAAGTAAGGGCATCCAGGCACCTCGGTGCCCGGAGCTAACCGGCCCGCCCTGCGGGCCACGAGGAGAAGTTTGCCGTGAAGGTCAAGCCGAGCGTCAAGAAGATCTGCAGTAAGTGCAGGGTCATCCGCCGCCACGGCCGCGTCATGGTGATCTGCTCGGACCCCCGGCACAAGCAGCGCCAGGGCTGAGCGGTTTCGTCGGCCGCTGCCGCGAGCTGTAGACCACAGCTGCACAACTGAATAAATCCGAGTAGTACGCGTATCGCAAGCGGCCAGCACCAATGCTGGCCGCAGCCCCTGGTTGGAGGCCGGGGCCCGTCCTGGGCAGGGACGGGAGGCGATGCGGATGACCTCCACCACACGAAGGAGAACTGCCCCAGAATGGCACGTCTGTCTGGCGTTGACCTGCCGCGCGAGAAGCGGCTTGAGATCGCGCTTACCTATGTCTACGGGATCGGCCGCACCCGGGCCGCAGAGACCCTCAGCGGCACCGGCGTGAGCGGTGACACCCGGGTTCATGCTCTCACCGACGATGACCTGGCCAAGCTCCGCGAGTGGATCGACGCGAACTACCAGGTCGAGGGTGACCTCCGCCGTGAAGTCGCGGCCGACATCCGCCGCAAGATCGAGATCGGCTGCTACCAGGGCATCAGGCACCGCAAGGGGCTGCCGGTGCACGGCCAGCGGACGCAGACCAACGCGCGTACCCGCAAGGGCAAGAAGAAGACCGTCGCCGGCAAGAAGAAGGCCGGGAAGAAGTAACCCGCATCCGGGTGATCACCTCAATCAGGAGCTTACAGACAGATGCCGCCGCGCAAGAGCACCCAGCAGGGCGCACCCAAGAAGGTGCGCCGCAAGGAGCGGAAGAACATCGCTCACGGGCACGCCCACATCCGCTCTACGTTCAACAACACCATCGTCTCGATCACCGACCCCATCGGGAACGTGATCGCGTGGGCGTCCTCCGGCCAGGTCGGGTTCAAGGGGTCTCGCAAGTCGACCCCGTACGCAGCCCAGCAGGCCGCGGAGGCCGCAGCGCGCCGTGCCATGGAGCACGGCATGCGCAAGGTCGACGTCTTCGTCAAGGGACCGGGCTCCGGCCGGGAGACCGCCATCCGGTCGCTGCAGGCGACCGGCCTTGAGGTCGGTTCCATCCAGGACGTCACCCCCGTTCCGCATAATGGCTGCCGCCCGCCCAAGCGTCGGCGCGTCTGAGGAGAGACTGATGGCTCGATACACCGGGGCGGACTGCAAGCTGTGCCGCCGCGAAAAGGTAAAGCTGTTCCTGAAGGGCTCCAAGTGCGACGGGCCCAAGTGCCCGATCGAGATCCGGCCGTACCCGCCGGGCGAGCACGGCCGCATCAGGCAGAAGGACAGCGAGTACCTGATGCAGATCCGCGAGAAGCAGAAGGCCCGTCGCATCTACGGCGTGCTCGAGAAGCAGTTCCACGGCTACTACGTCGAGGCGGCCCGCAAGTCCGGCCGTACCGGCGAGACCCTGCTGCAGATCCTCGAGAGCCGGCTGGACAACGTCGTGTTCCGGGGCGGGTTCGCCAAGAGCCGGGACATGGCCCGCCAGCTCGTCGGGCACGGTCACATCCTGGTCAACGGCAGGCGGGTCGACATCCCGTCCTACCGCGTGCGGGAGAACGACGTCGTCGAGGTCGCGGCCAAGTCGCTCGAGCTTACCCCGATGGTGGTCGCCCGCGCCGAGCTCGGCGAGCGGATCGTCCCGGCCTGGCTTGAGGTCATGCCGGACCAGATGCGCGTGCTGGTGCACGCGCTCCCGGCCCGGGCGCAGATCGACACCCAGGTCCAAGAGCAGCTCATCGTCGAGTTCTACTCGAAGTAAACTGTTAGTAACGGCGGGCGACAGCCGCCCGCCGCCATTCACGGTGTCATATAGCGGGCACCTGGAAGGAAGTCACAATGCTCATCGCACAGCGTCCCTCCCTCGGTGAGGAGCAGGTCGGCGACTATCGGTCGAAGTTCACGATCGAGCCGCTCGAGCCTGGGTTCGGCTACACGATCGGCAACTCGATCCGGCGTACGCTGCTCTCCTCCATTCCCGGGGCGGCGGTCACGTCGATCCGGATCGAGGGCGTGCTGCACGAGTTCACCACCGTGCCCGGGGTCAAGGAGGATGTCACCGACATCATCCTCAACCTCAAGCAGCTGGTGGTCTCCTCCGAGCACGACGAGCCAGTGGTGATGTACCTGCGCAAGCAGGGTCCCGGCGCGGTTACCGCGGCTGACATCGCGCCGCCCGCGGGCGTCGAGGTGCACAACCCGGATCTGCACATCGCGACCCTCAACAGCAAGGGCAAGCTCGAGATGGAGCTGACGGTCGAGCGCGGTCGCGGCTACGTCTCGGCGACCCAGAACAAGCAGCCCGGGCAGGAGATCGGCCGGATTCCGATCGACTCCATCTACTCGCCCGTGCTGCGCGTCACCTACAAGGTGGAAGCCACCCGAGTCGAGCAGCGGACCGACTTCGACCGGCTGATCCTGGACGTCGAGACCAAGTCGTGCATGCGCCCGAGGGACGCGGTGGCCAGCGCCGGCAAGACGCTGACCGAGCTCTTCGGCCTGGCGCGCGAGCTCAATGTCGACGCCGAGGGCATCGACATCGGCCCGTCGCCGACGGACGCCGCGCTCGCGGCGGACCTGGCGCTGCCGATCGAGGACCTGAACCTTACCGTTCGGTCGTACAACTGCCTCAAGCGCGAGGGCATCCACACCGTGGGCGAGCTGGTCGCGCGCAGCGAGCAGGACCTACTCGACATAAGGAACTTCGGCGCGAAGTCCATCGAGGAAGTCAAGCAGAAGCTGATCGACATGGGTCTGGCGCTCAAGGACTCCCCGCCCGGATTCGACCCGAGCAGCGCCGTCGACAACTTCGGTGGCGACGACGAAGAGAGCTACGTCGAAACCGAGCAGTACTAACTCGTACTTGCTTCACAGAAAGGGTTTCAATGCCCACGCCTACCAAGGGTGCCCGGATGGGCGGCAGCCCGGCTCACCAGCGACACATGCTGGCGAACCTGGCCACCGCGCTCTTCGAGCACGGGAAGATCACCACCACCGAGGCCCGCGCGCGCAGGCTGCGCCCGTACGCGGAGAAGCTGATCACCTCCGCCAAGCGCGGTGACATGCATGCCCGTCGCCAGGTGGAGGGCGTGATCACGCCTAACCGCAGGAGTGAAGGCGGCACGGGCGACCGCGTCGTGCACACCCTGTTCGCCCAGATCGGCCCGTCCATGGCCGAGCGCCCTGGTGGCTACACCCGGATCACGAAGATCGGCCACCGCAAGGGCGACGCCGCCCCGATGGCGGTCATCGAGCTGGTCACGGAGGAGCTCGGCGCGACCAAGTCGCGCCGTCGCACCCGCCGTGCGCCCGCCGCTTCCCCGGTGCCGAACGCGGTTGCCGAGTCCGCTGTCGAGGCGGAGGCTGCGGCCGACGCGGAGGCTGCGGCCGACTTGGCAGGCGCTCACGGAGCGGAGAACCTGGACGAGTCGGCGGACGACGCCGCCGACTCCGAGCGGGTCGCCGAGGAAGAGGCCGCCGAGACCGACGAGGTCACCGGCGCGGCGGACGAGGCCGAGCCGGAGGCCTGACGCCTGCGGTCACGGAAGTCACGAGCACATGGGTAGCCTGCGGCAGTTGCCGCCGCAGGCTACCCATTCTCATTTCCCGGCCGAGGCGGCGCCGGTCGCCGACCACGCCGTGATCCGGGTGAGAATCGATCTCGCCTACGACGGGACCGATTTCTCCGGGTGGGCGACGCAGCCGGGGCAGCGGACCGTGCAAGGAGAGCTGTCCCGGGTCCTCGGGCACGTGCTGCGGCGGCCGGAGCCGGTTCGGCTGACCGTCGCCGGGCGGACCGACACCGGGGTGCACGCCCGCGGGCAGGTGGCTCATGCGGACCTAGCCCCGCCGGTCTGGGAAGAGCACGGGGCGGCCGCCCTGCGGCGGCTGGCGCGGGCGCTGCCGCCGGACATCCGGGTGCGCGCGATCGGGCCCGCCCCCGAGGGCTTCGACGCCCGCTTCGCGGCGCTGTGGCGGCGGTACGCCTACCGGATCTGCGATCGCCCGGCCGCGGCCGATCCGCTGCGCAGGCGCGACACGCTCTGGAACCCGCGGCCGCTCGACCTGGCGGCGATGAACGAGGCCGCGGCGCTGCTGCTCGGCGAGCATGACTTCGCCGCCTTCTGCCGCCGCCGGGAGGGCGCCACGACCGTCCGCGCGCTGCGCCGCCTTGACTGGCAGCGCGACGCGGCGGGAGTGGCGGTCGGCGTCATCGTGGCCGACGCGTTCTGCCACAACATGGTGCGCGCCCTGGTCGGCGCGCTGCTGCCGGTCGGCGAGGGCAGCCGCCCGCCGTCCTGGCCGTCGCAGGTGCTTACGGCGGCGGTACGCGACCCGGCCGTGCGGGTCGTCGCCCCGCACGGCCTCAGCCTGGAAGAGATCCGCTACCCGGACGAGGGCCAGCTGGCGGCGCGCGCCGCCGTGACCCGCCGGGTCCGCGAGTTACGACGAGGCGCTGGCGCCGGGGGTCGCCGCGTCGCCCTGCACCATCCGCTCGCTGAGGTTGATGTTGGCGGTGCCCGCCACCAGATCGCTGTTGAACGCCTCGAGCTGGTCGTCCTGGGCCGTCGTCGACGGCGTCGACCCGTTGACGAACTCCGACCAGGTCAGGATCAGGTAGTGGCCCTTGTACTGCGCCTCGACGACCCCGGTGCCCTGGCCGAGCTTGCTCGCGGTGCCCTTGCTGCTGGCCAGCGGGGCGATGAAGTCGTTCTGGCCGACCACCTTGCCCGCGTGGTGCGCGTCGCTGGTCGTGGCCAGGTTGATCACGCCGATCGTGCCCATGATCTTGCCGTCGCCCGATAGGTAGGTCGCGCGCAGCACCTGGCTGCACGCGCCGGTCTTGAGCGTGGCGATCAGCGTCTGTCCGATCACGGCGCCTGGGCACTTGGTGTCGAGCTTGGTCGTCTCCAGGGTGAACGAGCTGGTGATGTGCCCGCCGCTCGCCTCGTTGTTCACCACCGGCGGGAACAGCTCGGCCAGCGTCAGCGGCGCCGGGTCGTCGGTCCGAGCCTGGATATGGCAGTACGGCCCGTACTGCTGCACGCAGGCCTGATCCGACGGCGCGGCGCCCGCGGTCGGCAGCGGCCCGCCGGCATCCGGGTTCGGGGTGCTCGAGTGCGGCTTAAGCACCAGGAAGTAGGCGGCGGCGCAGGCGGCCACGACAACGAAAACGGTGCCGAGCACCAGCGGCAGCAGCCGCGAGCGCCTGCCGCCGAGCGAAGCCCGGCCGGCCGGCCGCCGCCCTTCCTTGGGCCGCCCTTCTTGGGCTTGGCGCGGCCGCCGGCGCCAGCGTTACGCCCGGCCCCGTCGCCGTACCGATCCTGGTAGGGGTCGTCAGTGGCGTAGTCGTCGTAGCCTGCGGCCGGATTGCCGTGGTCGTCGTAGTCCAGGTCCGACCCGTAGGCGTCAGCGCCATAAGCGTCGTAGTCGTCGCGCGCCGCCGGGTAGCCGCCGGTCGGGCTGCCCACGGTGGTGGGGTACTCGCCGGTCGGGTTGCGCACGGTGGTGGGGTACTCGCCGGTCGGGTTGCGCACGGTCGTCGGGTACTCGCCGGTCGGGTTGCGGCCGGAGGCGGGATACGCGCCGCTGGGGTTGCGCACCGTGGTGGGGTACTCGCCGGTCGGGGCGCCGACCGTGGTGGGGTACTCGCCAGTGGGGTTCCGCCCCGTCGCCGGGTAGCCGCCGGTCGGGTTCCTCACCGACGGGTACTCGCCGGACTGGCGCCCGCCCTGGTCCTGGTACTGCTCGCCGCCGTAACCGGGGTAGGAGTCGTAGTCGTCGTACCGCTCCTGGGCGCCGGTCCGCGGAACGGCCTGCGGGCCGGAGATCACCGGCTGGGCCGGGGCGGGCAGCTGGGGGCGACCCGGCAGCTGGCCCGGCCCTTGCGGCTGGCCGGACGTGGGCGGGTAGCCGCGGACCGGGTTGCGCATGGTCTCGTTCGGCCCGCTGCCGTACTCCTCGATGATCCGGCCGTTCAGCGCGTACGTGCCGGTGTCGGCGAAGCTGGCGCCGGATGCGGCCGCTGGCTGGCCGCCGTACCAGTCGTTCCCGGCGTCCCGTCCCTGATAGCCGTCGGAGCCATCGGGCAGCGCGGGGTAGGCCCCGCTGGTGTGCCGCGCCGGGTAGCCGTCGGGCTGACCGTAGCCGTCGCTCGGCGCCTGATACCCCGCGCTGGCGCCACCGGGCCCGCCATAGCTCGGCTCGGGCTGGCCGAAGTGGCCCTGCTGGCCGTGCGGGTCGTCCGTTCCCTGGTAGCCGTAGTCGGCCCCTGGTAGCCGTAGTCGGCCGGCTGGCCGTAGCCGCCGGGCCCGGCGTAGGGCGCCGGCGGGCTGTAGGCATCGCGCTGGCCGTACTGTCCCTGCTCCGGCCGCGGGTAGCCGCCGTAGCCGTCGCCGCCCTGGTAGCCGTGGCCCGCGCCATCCGAGGCGTAGTCGTCGTAGTCGTCGTTGCCGTAACCCTGTGACCCGTCGACCCACGACCCCGCGCCGCCTTGCCCGTCGCCGGGCGATGACTGCCCGGGTGCCTGGTGCGCCCAGTTCGCGGGCGTGCGGGAGACGTCCTCACCCCGATATCCCATGTCATTGAGGTTAGCGTCCACACCAGCGGCGCAAGGGCCGTCTGTATTATTAGGCGCGAGCGCTTGACGTGACGGCGCTCGGAGGGGTGCCAGTGCGGTAGGCTGGAGCGATAAACGGCAGGGAAGTCTGCGCTTTGGCAGTACGCGCGGATTCGAGTATGCTGCATTGGCGTCATCCGCGACGAGCAGCATTTCCGGCTGCGATGACCCGGTACCAGAGTTCTTGACCCGGTACGAAGGTCTTGAGGATCACGAACCACATGCGAAGGCTAAACGACTGTGCGCACTTTCAGCCCGAAGGACAGTGACATCACGCGTCAGTGGCATGTCATCGACGCCACTGACGTCGTGCTCGGCCGCCTGGCCAGCCATGCGGCGGTGCTGCTGCGGGGCAAGCACAAGCCCATTTTCGCTCCGCACGTCGATACCGGTGACTTCGTCATCGTCATCAACGCGGACAAGGTGGCGCTCACCGGCACCAAGCTGGAGGACAAGCGCGCCTACCGGCACTCCGGCTACCCGGGCGGCCTTCGCTCGATCAGCTACGCGGACATGATGGCCAAGCACCCGACGCGAGCAGTCGAGAAGGCGATCAAGGGGATGATCCCCAAGAACTCCCTCGGCCGCAAGACGCTCAGCAAGCTGAAGGTCTACGCGGGGCCGACGCATCCGCACCAGGCGCAGCAGCCGCAGCCGTACGAGATCCGGCAGATCTCTCAGTAGTAGTGCCGCAAGGAAGCGTGAGGAAGAGCAACGTGGCCGAGCCCACAGGCGTAGAGACGCCCGCAGACGACGCGGCATACTTCACTGAGGAGTACACCGCCGAAGAGCCTTTTGACGCCGAGGCTGGTCCCTCGGAGTACACGACCGAGTCCCCCGAGGCGGGCGCGCCGCGCGCCGCCCGGCGTCCGGTTGTCACCGGTCACGCCAACGGCACCGGCCGCCGCAAGGAAGCCGTCGCCCGGGTGCGCATCGTGCCCGGCACCGGCGAGTGGAAGATCAACGGCCGATCCCTCGACTCGTACTTCCCGAACAAGGTTCACCAGCAGATCGTGGCCGAGCCGTTCGTGACGCTCGGCGCCGAGGGCAACTTCGACGTGGTCGCCCGCATCGTCGGCGGCGGCGTCTCCGGCCAGGCCGGCGCGCTCCGGCTCGGCGTGGCCCGCGCGCTGATCCTGGTCGACCCGGAGAACCGCCCGCCGCTGAAGAAGGCGGGCTTCCTCACCCGGGACGCCCGGGTGACGGAGCGCAAGAAGTACGGCCTCAAGAAGGCTCGCAAGGCGCCCCAGTACTCGAAGCGCTAGTCGTCGCTGGTACCTGGATCGACCGACATGGGGCGACTCTTTGGTACTGACGGTGTGCGTGGGGTAGCTGGGATTGATCTGACGGCCCAGCTTGCCATGGACCTGGCGGTCGCGGCGGTGCCTGCACTGGTACCCGCCGCGACCCGGTCCGATGACGCCGTCCGTCCGGTCGCGGTCATCGGCCGCGACTCCCGGGCCTCGGGCGACTTCCTCGAGGCGGCCGTCGTCGCCGGGCTCGCCAGTTCCGGGGTGGACGTGCTCAGGCTCGGTGTCATTCCGACCCCCGGTGTCGCGCACCTGACCCGCGCGCTCAAGGCCGATTTCGGCGTGGTGCTGTCCGCCAGCCATAACCCGGCGGCTGACAACGGGATCAAGTTCTTCGGCCGCGGTGGCGTCAAGCTCGCCGACGAGACGGAAGACGAGATCGAGGCCGCGTTGCCCGCGGTCGTCGGCGGCCGCGCGCGCCCGGACACCGGGCAGTCGGCGGCGGCCGGGTTCGGCCGGGTCACCGACGCCTACTCCGCCAACGAGACCTACCTCGACCACCTGCTCGCGACCCTCCAGCCGTCGACGGCCGGCCATGCCCCGTTGCAGGGAATGCGGGTGGTCGTGGACTGCGCGCACGGCGCCGCCTACAGCATCGGGCCGCGGGCACTGCGCCGGGCCGGGGCCGAGGTCATCGCGATCGGCGCGGCGCCCGATGGGGACAACATCAACGCCGGGATCGGCTCCACTCACCTGGAGACGCTGACGGCGGCGGTCATCGAGCACGGCGCCGACGCGGGCCTCGCGTTCGACGGCGACGCCGACCGGTGCCTGGCGGTGGACGGCGACGGCCAGCCGCTGGACGGAGACCAGATTCTCACCGTGCTGGCCTCGCACCTCAAGCGAAGCGGCCAGCTGGCAGGCGACGCCGTCGTGGTCACCGTGATGTCCAACCTCGGCTTTCACGACGCCATGAGGGACGCGGGCATCGCCGTGATCGAGACCCCGGTGGGCGACAAGCACGTCTACGCCGCCATGCGCGACGGCGGCTACGTGCTCGGCGGCGAGCAGTCCGGGCACATCATCCAGCTCGGCTACGCCACCACCGGCGACGGCGTGCTGACCGGCCTGCATCTGCTGGCGGCGGTCAACCGCGCGGGCATACCGGTCTCCGCCGCCGCCAAGCTGATGACCAGGTACCCGCAGGTCCTGCTCAACGTCCGGGGCGACAAGGACCGGGCGATGGCCGACCCGGCCGTGGCCGCTGCGGCGGCGGCGGCGCAGGCCAGGCTCGGCGACGCCGGGCGGGTGCTGCTGCGGCCGAGCGGTACCGAGCCCGTCATCCGGGTGATGGTCGAGGCCAGGCACTTGGAGCTGGCGGACCAGATCGCCGGGCAGCTGGCCGATGCCGTCCGCCTGGCCATGTCGTGATTAACGGCTGGTCATGATCGTCGGCTGGTCATGATCATCGGCGTCGGCATCGACGTCGTCGAGATTGCCCGCTTCGAGCGGGCGCTGAGCCGCACCGAAGGTCTCGCCCGGCGGCTGTTCACCGACCGGGAACGCACCCTGCCGCCGCGCTCGCTGGCAGCGCGCTTTGCCGCCAAGGAGGCCCTCGCGAAGGCGCTCGGCGCGCCCCGGGGTCTGCTCTGGACCGATGCCGAGATCGTCACCCACGACGGCGGGCGGCCGGCGCTGCAGGTCTACGGCACGGTCGCCGCCGCCGCGGGCCGGCTCGGGGTCACCCGGTGGCACCTGTCGCTGAGTCACGACGCCGGCATTGCCTCCGCCGTCGTCGTCGCCGAGGGCGACCGCCAGGCCGGCCTCGGCTGGGTCTAGCGGGGCCAGACACCCCGCCTGGTGTCTTTGGCGGTCGCGGCGCGGGCAGACTAGGCGTCATGCGTGACGCTTACCAGGTAGCTAAGGTCCGGGCGGCGGAAGCCAGGCTGATGGCGCTCGTCCCCGATGGCGCGCTTATGCAGCGAGCGGCGGCGGGGCTCGCCTCGGTCTGCGTGAGCCTGCTGCGCCAGTGCCCGGGCGGGGTCTACGGCGCGCGGGTGGTGATCCTGGCCGGGACCGGAGACAACGGCGGGGACGCCCTTTACGCGGGCGAGCGGCTGGCCCGGCGGGGCGCGGCCGTGACCGCGATCCAGGCCGGGCCGGGCCTGCACGCAGCCGGTGCGGCGGCGCTGCGGACCGCGGGCGGCCGGTTCATCGGCGTCGCGCCGCCCCGGGGGCCCGACGACACCCGGCCCGACCTGACCGCCCGCTACGACGCCGGACGGGACGCGCGGCACGCGATCGGGCACGCGGACCTCATCATCGACGGGCTGCTCGGCATCGGCGGCCGGGGCGGCCTGCGCGAGCCGTTCGCGACGCTCGCGCAGCTCGCGGCCAACTCGGCCGGCACCACGGTCGCGGTCGACCTGCCCAGTGGCATCGACGCGGACACCGGCCAGGTCGAGGGCCCGGCCGTGCGGGCCGACGTCACGGTGACGTTCGGCACGTTCAAGCCGGGGCTGCTGATCGATCCCGGCAGCGGCCACGCCGGGGTCGTCGAGCTGGTCGACATCGGCCTCGGGCCGTACCTCGACCCGACCCCGGACGCGAGCGCCCCGCAGGCCGACGACATAGCGGACCTCCTCCCGCGTCCGGGGGCCGAGTCGGACAAGTACCGGCGCGGCGTGCTCGGCCTGCTGTCCGGCAGCGACAAGTACGGAGGGGCGGCGCTGCTGTCGACCGGCGGCGCGGTGGCCGGCGGCGCGGGCATGGTCCGGCTGGTCACCGCGCCGCACGCGGCCGCCGCGGTTCGGCTCGTGCACCCCGAGGTGGTCGTGACGGAGCTGCCCGGCATCCAGTTCCCCGATGACGTGGGCCGGGTGCAGGCGTGGGTCGCCGGACCGGGAATGGGGACCGACGAGGCGGCGGCGGACCGGCTCGCCGCGGTGCTCGCGACGAACCTCCCGGTGCTGGTCGACGCGGACGGGCTGACGGTGCTCGCCAAGCACCGGGGGCTGCTCCCGCGGGCCGCGCCGACGCTGCTCACCCCGCACGCGGGCGAACTCGGCCGGCTGCTGGGGGCGGACCCGGCGGACGTGACGGCGCGGCGGCTTGAGCACGCTCGGCGGGCGGCCGCCCAGTTCGGGGCGTGCGTGCTGCTCAAGGGGTCGACCACGGTCGTCGCGCCGCCGCACGACGTCGACCCGGTCCTGATCAACACGACCGGGACGTCCTGGCTGGCCACCGCCGGCACCGGCGACGTCCTGGCCGGGCTCGCGGGCGCGCTGCTGGCGCAGGGGCTGGCCGCCCCGCAGGCCGCGCTCTGCGCGGCCTACCTGCACGGCCTGGCCGCGCGGCTCGCCGCCGCCGGCGGCTCCGGTCGGGCACGCGCGGTCGCCGGGGAAGGCCAACGCGGCGGCGAGGCCCCGATCGGCGCGTCCGACGTGGTGGCGGCGCTCCCAGCCGCGTTCCGCGCGCTCGCGCCATAGCATGGGTGGCTATGGACAGCCATGCGGAGGCTAGCGTCGAGCTGGGCGCGATTACCAGGAACATCGCGGCGCTGCGCGATCACGTGGCCCCGGCCGCGGTGATGGCGGTGGTCAAGGCCAACGGGTACGGCCACGGCGCGGTTCCGGCCGCCCGCGCGGCGATCGCCGGCGGCGCCGATTGGCTCGGCGTCGTGCACGTGGCGGAGGCGCTCGAGCTGCGCAAGGTCGGCCTCGAAGAGCCGATCCTGTGCCTGATGGCCGTCCCCGAGCACGACCACGCCGCCGCCATCGCGGCCGAGGTGGATCTGTCGGCCGGATCGGCCGACCTGGTGCGCCGGCTGGCCGCCGCGGCGGCGGTCGCCGGACGCCCGGCCAGGGTCCACCTGAAGGCCGACACCGGGCTGAGCCGGGGCGGCGCCGCCCCGGCCGACTGGCCCGGGCTGCTCGCGGCCGCGAGCGAGGCCGAGGAGGCGGGCCGGGTCACCGTGGTCGGCCTCTGGTCGCACTTCGCCTCGGCCGACGAGCCCGGCAACCCCTCGATCGAGACCCAGCTGACCGCGTTCAAGGAGGCCCTCGCGGTCGCCGAGAGCATGGGCGTCACCGCGCAGCTGCGGCACATCGCCAACACCGCGGCCGCGCTTGACGTGCCGGAGGCGCGCTACGACCTGGTGCGCGTCGGCGGCGGGAGCTACGGCCTGGCCACCCTCCCGGGCGGCGCGCCGGCCTGGCTGCGGCCGGCGATGACCCTCCGGGCGCGACTGGCGCTGGTGAAGCGGGTTCCGGCCGGAACCGGGGTCTCCTACGGTCACCGGTACACCACGGCCGAGGAGACGACCCTCGGCCTGGTGCCGCTCGGCTACGCCGACGGGATTCCGCGGGCGGCGATCGGGCTGCCGCTGGTGTCGGCGCGGGGCCGTCGGTGGACGATCAGCGGGACCGTCTGCATGGACCAGTTCGTCGTCGACTTCGGGGACGAGCCGGTCGCCGCGGGGGACGAGGTGGTCCTGTTCGGCCCCGGTGACGGTGGTGAGCCGACCGCCCAGGAGTGGGGGGAGGCGCTCGGCACCATCTCCTATGAGATCGTCACCGGCATCAGCGCCCGGGTGCCGAGGTCCTACCGTGACTAGAGAAGGGAAGTTCGACTTGACCGGTGCCGTGCCGCCGTCCCGCTGGCCGGCTGACTCGCTGCGCACGATGACCGAGGGGTCGGCAGTGTCGCTGGCCGTCTCCACCGCCGATGAAATGCGGGAGCTCGGGCGTCGCCTGGCGTCGGCGCTGGCGGCGGGGGACCTGGTGATCCTCAGCGGCGGCCTCGGCGCGGGCAAGACCACGCTGACCAAGGGGATCGGTGACGGTCTGGGGGTTCGCGGGCCGATCACCTCGCCGACGTTCGTGATCGCACGGGTGCACCCGCCCGTCAGTTCAGTCCCGACCGACCCGGGGCCGTCGCTCGTCCATGCCGACGCCTATCGGATCGGGGGCGTGCTCGAGCTCGATGATCTCGACCTGGACACCGACCTCGCGTCGTCGGTGACGGTGGTGGAGTGGGGCGAGGGGCTGGCCGAAGGGCTGTCGGCCGATCGCCTGCAGATCGCGATAGAAACGATCGCGATCGGCGGCGCCGACGCGAGCGGATCCGGACGACCTGGCCGGCGACATGCCGAGGACGGTGCGGATCTCGTCGGTCGGCCAGCGCTGGGAAGGCGTCGAGTTGCCCCTCCTGGGCCTCGCTGATCGTCTATAGTTCGGCTTTGTACCAATCCGTATTTTCACGTTGCGCCTGGTCTCTAGGTCACAACCCCTCACCGGAGGCATGCCGTGACTCAGCATGGGTCATTCCCCGGTCGGCCCCGTGGCCGCCGAGCACGTCACGAAGCAGACCTGCCCGAGGGGGAGGGGTACGCCGCGACGCCGCCGGACGAGCGCGAGTTCCCCGATCTGCCCCCGATCCGGCCCAGCCAGGCCAGGGCCCGCGACGTCGGCGGCCAGGGCAACTGGCAGAGCCGCCGCGCGGATCCCGGTCAGTATGAGGCACCGGGCCGGGGCGGGCAGCCCGGGCCGGGCGGCTACGGCGGCGGATACCCGGCTGACGAGCCGGGCTACGCGCAGCCGGGGCCTGCTCAGGCCGCCCCCGGCTACCCGGGCGGGCAGTACGGCGTCGGTCCAGTCGCCCCGGGCCAGCCCGGTCCTGCGTCGGTTCAGCCCCCGCAGCCGGTCCAGACCCAGCCCGGTGGGCCCAATCAGCCGCAGCGGGCCGACGCGGAGCAGGGGCGGCAGGAGGAGGACGTGCCGTCCTGGGCCGAGCCCGACTCGGTTGAGGCGTTCTCGGCTCGCTGGCACCGTCGCGGCCTCGACTCCCGCGACGACCGGCGCACCGGCCGGCGCAAGCGGCGGCGGAATCTGTTCACGGTCGGCGGCGCGGCCGCGGTCGTCGTCATCGCGGTCGCGGTGTACTTCGCCTTCTCCGGCAGCTCCAACGGCTCGCCCAACCTGGGCCTCGGGTCGCTGGTGACCACGTTCCTGCCGGGCGAGGTGCAGTCGGTCCCGGACGCCTGCAACACGGTCCCGAGCGCCACCCTGGGCCAGTACCTGCCGGGCACGACCAAGCAGGCGGCTCCGCCGCTGAACAGCGGCACGAACACCGAGTGCACCTGGACGCTGGACAACCCGCCCACCTACCGGGTGCTCGAGGTCCAGATTGAGGCCTACACGCCGAGCGCCCTGGTCGCCAACCCCAACGGCAGCGGCCTGGTCCCGGCCGGCAACGGCAGCGCGACCTACGCGGCCGAGGCGGCCTACGCGTCAGCCGAGTACAGCCTGCAGACGCCGGCCGCGAACAGCGGGCAGCCGAAGGCAACCAGCACCGACCTGTCCGGCATGCCCGGCGGTAACGACACGTCCGCCTTCTCGGCCACCCAGGTGTTCGACAAGAGCGGTCAGACCGACGTCGCGACCGTGTACGTCCGCTATCGGAACGTCATCGTCACCGCGGTGGTGCAGGGCCTCAACCAGACCACCGGCAGCAAGAAGTACGGTCCGGTGTCGATGGCCGATCTCACCACCGCCGCGCAGACGGTCGCCCGCGAAGTGACCGCCAAGATCGTCTGACGATCCCGCACGCCCGGCCCAAACCGCCGGAAGTTGCCGTCAGCGCGCTGGCGACGCGATTAGTAGCGCCGAGGGTGCGCTACGCTCATTGGTCGTGCTGCTGCTCGGACTTGACACCGCCACGCCCGCGGTCACGGTGGCGCTCCACGACGGCGGCCAGCCGCTGGCCCAGCTCGTCACCGTGGACGCGCACCGCCACGCGGAGCTGCTCGCGCCGTCGATCGCCAAGATCATCGCCGACGCGGGCGTCTCGCAGCGCGACCTGACCGGCATCGCCGTCGGGGTCGGCCCCGGCCCGTACACCGGCCTGCGGGTCGGCGTGGTGACCGCGAAGGTGCTCGGGGCGGCGCTCGGCATCCCGGTCTACGGCGTCTGCAGCCTCGACGCGATCGCGGCCGACGTCGAGGGCGAGACCTCCTTCCTCGTCGCCACCGACGCCAGACGGCGGGAACTCTACTTTGCCCGCTACGACGAGACCGGGCGCCGCTCCGGGCCCGACGTGAGCGCGCCCGCGCTCATCCCCGATCGCGACCTGCCGGTGGCCGGCGAGGGGGCGATGCTCTACCCCGAGCTCTTCCCCAAGAGCACCGGCCCCGCCTTTCCCGCCGCCGCCACCCTGTGCCGCCTGGCGGCCGCGGCGCTCGACCGCGGCCAGACGGCGGCCGATCGGGGCGCGGCCGCGGTGGCGGCCGGCCGCTGGCCGGTCCTGCTGCCGCCGGAGCCGCTGTACCTGCGCCGGCCGGACGCCCGCGAGCCCGGCGCGCCGAAGCGGGTGACGCCATGACGGCCGACCGGGGCCGCCCCGACGCCGTCGGCGGGGCCGCCGCCGAGCCCGGTGAGCGCCCGGCCGGGGCCGGGAAAGACCGGCGGCTGCGCCCGATGACCGCGGCCGACCTGGCGGACGTGATCGCCCTCGAGCACGAGCTGTTCCCCGAGGACCCGTGGACGGCGCAGATGTTCGCGGACGAGGTGGCCCAGCCCCCGGAGGTCAGGCTGTACCTGGTCGCGGAGGCCGACGGCCCCGGGCCCGCCGCCGGCCCCGAGATGGCGGGCTACGCGGGGATGCTGTTCGTCCCCGGCGGCCTGCAGGCCGACGTGCTGACGATCGCGGTTCGCGAGTCTCGCTGGGGCCTGGGGATCGGCTCGGCGCTGCTCGACGAGCTCATCCAGGCGGCCAGGGAGCGCGACTGCGCCGAGGTCTTCCTTGAGGTGCGGGCCGACAACCCCCGCGCCCACGGGCTCTACCGGCGCCGCGGGTTCGCGGAGATCGGGGTGCGCCGCGGCTATTACAAGCCGTCAGGGGTGGACGCGATCGTGATGCGGAAGGATCTGCTGCCGGTGACCAATCTGACCGACGGCCCGCTGGTGCTCGGCATCGAGACGTCCTGCGACGAGACCGGCGCGGGCATCGTGCGGGGCCGGGAGCTGCTGGCCGACGAGGTGGCGTCGTCGATGGACCAGCACGCCCGGTTCGGCGGCGTGGTGCCCGAGGTGGCCAGCCGGGCCCACCTGGAGGCCATGGTCCCGGTCATCGAGGGCGCGTTCGCCAAGGCCGGGGTGCGGCCGGCCGACATTGACGCGGTGGCCGTGACCGCGGGGCCCGGCCTGGCGGGCGCGCTGATGGTGGGCGTGGCGGCGGCCAAGGCCTACGCGTATGCCCTCGGGAAGCCGCTCTACGGCGTCAACCACCTGGCGGCGCACGTGGCCGTCGACCAGCTCGAGCACGGGCCGCTGCCCGCGCCCTGCCTGGCCCTGCTGGTCTCCGGCGGCCACTCGTCGCTGCTGCTGGTGCCCGACATCACCGGCGAGGTGCGCTCGCTCGGGGCGACGATCGACGACGCCGCAGGCGAGGCCTACGACAAGGTGGCGCGGGTACTGGGCATGCCCTTCCCCGGCGGCCCGCCAATCGACCGTGCGGCCGCGTCAGGCGACCCGGCGGCGATCAGATTCCCGCGCGCGAAGCTGCACGACGGCAGCTACGACTTCTCGTTCGCGGGGCTGAAGACCGCGGTCGCCCGCTGGGTCGAGGGCCGCCGCGACGCGGGTGAACCGGTTCCGGTGGCCGACGTGGCCGCCTCGTTCCAGGAGGCGGTGGCGGACGTGCTGACCCGCAAGGCGGTCGCCGCCTGCCGCGAGTACGGCGTCACCGACCTCGTGATCGGCGGCGGCGTGGCGGCCAACTCCCGGCTGCGCGCCCTCGCCGCCGAGCGCTGCGCGGCCGCGGGCATCCAGTTCCGCGCCCCTCGCCCGGGCCTGTGCACCGATAACGGCGCGATGGTGGCCGCGCTCGGCGCGGCCGTGGTCGCCGCCGGCCGCGCCCCGTCCACCCTCGCGCTGCCGGCCGACTCGTCCCTTCCGGTGACCGAGATCCTGGTCCCCTAGCAACCTGACCTTAGCCCGGGCGTCGGCCGACCCGGCGGCGCCAGCGCTTGCGGCCTGCGCTAGGACTTCCGGCTTGCGCTAGGACTTCCTGCTGCGCAGGCGGCGGAAGACGACGGCGATGGCGGCGCCGACGGCCGCGACCGGGATGAGGCGCTTCAGGATCGGGACGACCACGAACTTGAACGCGTTCAGGGACTCTTCCGGCCGGGCGGCCGGGGCGGCCGGGCCGGCGGCGGCGGTCACCGTCGATCCGGCCGACGCCTGGCCGCTCCCGGTCCCGGTCCCGGTCCCGCCGGTCCCGCCCTGGCCGGCCCCGGCGTCGTCGGCCCCGGTCTCGACCGCCCCGGCGTCGGCGGCGCTGTCGGCGTTGATCAGGGCCTCAAGGTTGGTGGCGAACTGCTGAATAAGCTTGCCGCTCACCTCGGGCAGCAGCGAGCGACCGAACTGAGCGGGCTTGCCGGTCACGTTCAGCGAGGTGTGAATGGAGACGAGCGTCTGGCCCGCGCCGTCGCCCGGCGTCAGGTTCGCCTGCACGGTGGCCGACGCGGTGCCCGAGCCGCGGGTTTCCTTGCCGGTCGCCTCGATCGAGATTGTGCGGCCGGCCTGGTCCTTGTCGGTGAACTTGGCGGTGCCCTTGTAGGTCAGCGAGAGCGGGCCGAGCTTGACCTTCACCTGGCCCTCGATCTCGTCGCCCTCGACCGAGGTGACGCTGGCCCCGGGCATGCACGGGGCGATCCGCTCAACGTCAAGCAGCACATCCCAGGCCTGCTCGGGCGGCACGGGGACGGTGAACGAGTTATCGAGCTCAATGGCCATGCGTCGCTACTTTCTCGCCGGTTCTGCCTCTAGAGCTAGGAGTCTATGCTCAGGCTGGCTCCGGGCCGTCGCAGTATCGACGATGCCGGAGCGCAGCCGGAACAGATGCCTACAAATGGCACAAGCGTGGCTCAATATATATCCGGTTACCGGAGTCTGGTGAGGGCCCGGGGGATACGCATAATCAATTTATGCGATCGAGATAGTGGGGATTGAAGGGCTATTATCGGAGAGTGACAACCTGGATGCAGAAAGTCATCTGACTGGATGGGGCCAATGATGCCCTTGATCCTGCCTTGACCTTCTGGTTCCGGAGGTTTAACCTCCTTGCAATGACGGAATGGTTAACTTTTAGCGGGTTTCTGTGCTGAAATCGTTGCTGGTTACCCTGCAGGATAGGAGGACTCGTGGCCGCTGCCGATGTGTCACCTGGGTTCACGGAGGAGCAGACCGAGAAGGGGCTCAAGCCCGGTGCCCTCGGGCTTGTGTCCTCGATCGTCATGGGGGTGGCGTCAACCGCTCCCGCGTACAGTCTGGCGGCGACGCTCGGGTTCATCGTCGCCGTGGTCGGGCTGGGCTCGCCGATCGTCGCCGTGATCGCGTTCGTCCCGATCTTCCTCACGTCGATTGGCTACAGCGAGCTGAACAAGGCCGACCCGGACTGCGGGACGACGTTCACCTGGGCGGCGCGGGCGTTCGGGCCCAAGACCGGCTGGGCCGGCGGCTGGGCCATCGTCGCCGCCGACGTGCTTGTCATGGCCAGCCTCGCCCAGGTCGCCGGGCAGTACGTGTTCCTGCTGTTCGGCGCCAAGGGGATCGGTAGCGACGCGACGAGCGGCTGGGTGCTGCTCGTCGGCCTGGCGTGGCTCGCGGCGATGACCTACATCTGCTACCGGGGCATCGAGGTGTCCGCGCGCCTCCAGCGGGTGCTGCTCGGCGTCGAGCTGGTCATGCTGCTTGTCCTCTCGGTGACGGCGCTGGTCCGGGTCGGGACGGGAAACCACCCGGCCGGCTCCATCACGCCGGCCTGGGGGTGGTTCAACCCGCTGCAGGGCGGCTTCACCGGCTTCGTCACCGGCATCATCCTCATGCTCTTCATCTACTGGGGCTGGGACACCGCGGTGGCGGTCAACGAGGAGACCAAGGACCCGGCTAAGACGCCCGGCCGCGCCGCGATCCTGTCCACGATCATCCTGCTGGTCACCTACGTCATCGTGATCCTGGCGGCGCAGTCGTTCGCCGGCATCGGCAGCAGCGGGATCGGCCTCGGCAACAGCAACAACACCGGCGACGTGCTCTCCGTGCTCGGCGGCGCGGTCTTCGGCGGCTCGGGGTTCGGGGTGTTCCTTACCCGGCTGCTCATCCTGATGGTGCTCTCCTCGGCGGCGGCGTCGACCCAGACCACGATCCTGCCCACGGCGCGCACCACGCTGTCGATGGCGACCTACAAGGCCCTCCCCAAGTCGTTCGCCAAGATGCACCCGCGCTACCTCACGCCCACCGTGTCCACGATCGTGATGGGCGTGGTCTCGGCGGTGCTGTACCTCGCGTTCAACTTCATATCCCAGGGCTTTGTCATCGCCGACGCGGTGACCGCGATCGGGCTGTACATCGCCTTCTACTACGGCCTCACCGGCTTCGCCTGCGCCTGGTACTACCGCAAGACGCTGCGTAACAGCGCGCGGGACCTGTGGATGCAAGGCATCCTGCCGGTGCTCGGCGGGCTGATGATGTACGCGGCCGGCGCCTGGGCCATCTGGGCCGACTGGGACGTGGCGACCGGCAACAGCTACACGTCGTGGCTGATGCCGTTCTGGCCGCACTGGTACATCGGCGGGGCGTTCGTGATCGGCTTCATCTCGGGCCTCGTCGGGCTGATCGCCGGTATCTGGGTCAGGTTCGCCAAGCCGGCCTACTTCAAGAAGCAGACCCTGACCAGGGGCACCCCGACCCTGGTGCCCGACGAGTAATTGCACGGTCAATGCGAAAAGCCCCGCCCTCGGATAAACAAATCCGAGGGCGGGGCTTTTCGTCGATTAGGGGTATTTACTCCAGCCCGGCCAGCACCGAGCGGAGGATGCCCGGGGTCTTGGCCGACGGCTCGGACTGCAGGCAGACCTCCTCGATCACCTCGAGGTAGCTGTCGACCTCGGTCTGCTTGTCGAGGTAGAGCGCGCTGGTGAGCTGCTCGATGAACACGACGTCGCGCAGGTCGGGCTCGGTGTACCTGAGGATCGTGAACGCGCCGCCCATGGCCCGGTGCGCGCCGGCGCTGAACGGCAGGATCTGCACCGTCACGGCCGGGTGATCGCACAGGTCGAGCAGGTGCCGCAGTTGCCCCTTCATGGTCTCGGGACTGCCGACCACCCGGTGCAAGGCGCCCTCGTCAAGCACGGCCCAGATCTTCGGCGGCGCCTGCCTGCGCAGGATCTCCTGCCGGGAGACCCGAGCCTGGGCGCGGCGGATGACCTCTTCCTCGGTCACCGAGGTGCCAAGCCGGATGACCGCGCGGGCGTACGCCTCGGTCTGCAGCAGGCCGGGGACGAACTGCAGCTCGTACTCCCGGATGAACGACGCCGCGGCCTCGAGCCCGAAGTACGGCTCAACCCAGTGCGGCAGGATGTCCGAGTAGGACTGCCACCAGCCGGGCTGGTTGGACCCGCTGGCCAGCTTCAGCAGCGCATCGCGCTCGTTGCCCTCGCCGACCCCGTACAGGGTCAGCAGGTCGGCGATGTCGCGCTCCTTGAAGCCGACCCGGCCGTGCTCCATCCGGCTGATCTTGGAGTGCGAGCCGCGGATGGCGACCGCGGCCCGCTCCGTCGTGATCTCAGCTTCTTCGCGTAGTCGGCGCAGGTGCCCGCCGAGGACGAGGCGCTGCACTGTCGGGCCCGCCGAGTACGCGCCGAACAGTGACTGCGGGGCCTCCGGTGCGGAGTCCTCTGGCGAGAGCATCGCTACTCCACTCCTCGTTTGCTCAATCAGGACATGGGCATGGTTCAGTAGTCTCCCATGTCATCATGCCCCTGCGGAAGAGTGATCGATGACAATTGCATAGAAATATGAAGCGTCTATGTATCCCGCCGTCGCCGACTTTTCCTGGCTCTAGTTACCGGCAGTGCTAGTTGTGCTTAGAACAGCACGTGATCGAACTCGCCGTCCTTGGCCCCGGCCAGGAATGCCTCGATCTCGGCGCGGGTGTAGACCAGCGCCGGGCCGGACGGGAAGCGTGAATTCCTGACGGCGATGGCGCCCTCGGGAAGCCGGGCGACCTCTACGCAGGCACCGTTGGGGTTGCTGCGCTTGCTCTTCTCCCAGGTGACGTCGGGGAGTTCCGCGGCGGGCATGCCGTTATAAGTGTGGTTCATGTTCCCTCCAGTGACTGCATCGAAGGTCTGCTACCGGCGAACTTCGAGCCGGCCGACCGCCGGAAGGTGTGACCGGCCTGACACTCATGACTGAGTATGCCACGTTCTGGCCGCGGACGAACGTGCATTTAGGTTTGCATGAGGTGAACGTGCACTGACGCACGCGACGATGAACGTGCATCTGGTGTTGCATCTGCACGGCGTGTCCGGCACTATAGAAACGAGGCATACCTCCCCATACTGCGACAGGCACGGTACTAACCCCGAAGACGATGCGGAAAGCGGTTGCGTTGGCTCACCTGAGGGTTGCTGCGTGGGAACCGGATGATGACGACGAGGTTGTCGTCCCCATCACGGCTCTGCCGGTGTCCCCTCCCCAGTTGCTACCGGTTCCCTCGGCCTGGTGGGAGACGCCGGCCGTGACCAGCCGGCCGCTGAACCCCGTCCCTGAAGAGTGCAGGAACGCGCGCCAGTTCGTGCGCGAGCTGCTCACCTGCTGGGGGCTTTCGTACCTGTCCGACGACGCCGAGCTCATCATCGCCGAGCTGGTCGGGAACGCGGTCAGGCACGGGCTCCGGGCGGCACCGCAGATCAGGCGGGCCGGCGCCTCGCCCTCGGCGCTGCGGCTGTGCCTGCTTCGCCGGGTGGGCGAGGTGATGCTGGCGGTCACCGACCCGAGCGACGACGTCCCGAAGCCGAAGGCGCCGAGCGACAGCGGCGAGAGCGGCCGTGGCCTGCAGATCGTCGGGGCGCTCAGCTACGTCTGGGGCTGGTCCCCGATCGAGGGCAGCGGCAAGGCCGTCTGGGCCGTACTGCGGTGTTAGCGAGCGTGGCTCGCATTTCCCCTAGGTGGGGATTGCTGGGGGAAAGCGCGAAGAAACGGGACCGTTCGGGATAATTTTATTTCGATCTTTATTTATCTTGATCTTTATTTATCTGGAAACGGGCTCGTCGGCCACCGAGAGCACGTGCTCGATCAGCGTGATCAGCACTTCCTTGGCCGATTCGCGCGAGCGCGCGTCGCACATGATGATGGGCAGCCGGGGATCTAGGTCAAGCGCAACCCGGACATCCTGGAGCGAGTAGCGTCGGGCGCCCTCGAAGACGTTGAGCGCGACGATGAACGGGATCTCGCGCCGCTCGAAGTAGTCGATCGCGGGGAAGCAGTCCGCCAGCCGCCGGGTGTCGGCCAGCACGACGGCGCCGAGCGCGCCGAGCGAGAGCTCGTCCCACATGAACCAGAACCGCTCCTGGCCGGGCGTGCCGAACAGGTAGAGCACCAGGTCTTCCCTGAGCGTGATCCGGCCGAAGTCCATCGCGACGGTGGTGGTCGTCTTCCGCTCCACGCCGACCGTGCTGTCCACGTTCGCGCTGCTCTCGGTCAGCGGCTCCTCGGTTCGCAGCGGCCTGATCTCGCTGACCGCCCCGACCAGCGTTGTCTTGCCGACCCCGAACCCGCCCGCGAGCAGGATCTTGATCGCGCGGTGCCGGCGTGGTGCCACGCCGCCAGCCTCAAAGCCCCCGTAGGCCATGCAGAACCTCCCTAAGCGTCTCTTTGTCCACCTGCTGCGCCCTCACCGGAACAGGTGCCTGAATTATGACAAGGCCGAGCTCGCGCAGGTCCCCAAGCAGGATGCGGACCACGCCCAGCGGCAGATCGACGTCCGAGGCGATGTCCACCACCGTCGACGGCACCCGGGAGAGCTGAAGCACGGACATGTGCTCAGGACCGAGACCGCCGGGGATGGCGACCCGGGCGGTGGTCGCGGTGACGGTCGCCACCAGGTCGAAGGCCTCGCCGGAAGGGCGCGTGCGGCCCTGGGTCACCGCATACGGCCGGACCACGGGGCCAGCCGCGGCATCGAGCCATCGTTCGTCGTTCGCCGGCATGGACGCCTGTCCCTAGCCTTGTCAGATAACGCGGACCTAGTCCGCACGTTGACTTGCAGGTGGTCGCCGGTGCGCTGGACGAGAATCGCCATCTCGTACGCCACCTGGCCGATGTCGGCGTCGACCGTGGTCAGCACGGCCAGGCAGGTGCCCTGGCCAGCCGCCGACACGATGAAGAACCCCGACGTCATCTCGATGATCGACTGGCGGGCCTCGCCGCCGAAGTGCCTGCTGGCCCCGCGGGCGAGCGAGTTGAACCCGGCCGCCAGGGCGGCCAGGTGCTCGGTGTCGGCCTGCTCGAGGCCCCGCGAGGCGCCGAGGGCGAGGCCGTCCTGGGAGAGGAAAACCGCCCGGGTGATGTGCGGGACGCGTCGGACGAGATCGTCAAGGACCCAGTCAAGCTGGCTGGCCGGGTACCGCTGGCTACTCTCCATCGACTCTGCCGTCCCCCGTCTCCGGTTGCGTCTGTGACCGGCCTTGCTGCCAGCCCCGCTGCATGGCGGACAGGGTGTTGCGCATGTCCGACAGGGACGCGGCGCTGGCCGGGGCGACGCCGGCCGACCCGCCGGAGGCCGACCCGCCGGACGCGCGGAGCTCCGGCGCGAGGCTGGCCTGACGGACGCGGCGAGGCAGGCCGGTGAGGTCGGCGCCCCCGTCGGCGTCCCCGCCTGGATAACCGCCGCCGGCCGCGCCGTTGTTCCCGACGCTGGTGCCGACGCCGTCGCCCTGATAGGTGTCGTCGAGGACGTTACCGCCGCCGTTCGAACCGCCGTTGGTGCCGCGACCGTTCGGTCCGCCGCCGTACGGGCGGTCGTAGCCGGGATCCGGGGCGGCCCCGCCGAAGTCGGGGTAGGTCTGCTGGTAGCCGGCCTCGGCCGGCGCGGGAGCGTCCTGTTCCGGTCGGTGCATCGGGGTGAAGACATCGAACGCGGGCCCGGGCGGCGGGGTGGACCGGCCGACCGGTACCCCGGTCACCACCGGAACGTCGTCCGTTCCGTGCCGTCCCCTCCTGCCGCCGGCCTCGGCGCCGTTCCCCGGCGCGAACGGCGCGGGCGAGGAGCCCGGTGCGAACGGCGCGGGCGAGGAGCCCGGCGCGAACGAGCCGGGAGCGGCGCCGCCCGGCTGCCGCAGCACCCCGGAGATGCGGATGCCCGAGGTCGGCGCGTCGGCGGAGACGGCCGGGGCGAACGCCCGGTCCGACGCCCGGGCCGACCCGGCGCCGTTGGTACCGCGCCAGTCGTTGCCGACGGCCGGGGTGGCCGGCAGGCTGACCGCGCCGGTTGCGTTCTGCGCGGCGGGCCCGGCCGTCCCGGCGGCGAAAGCGCCCGCCCTCGACCCGGTCCCGGCCCAGGCGCCGCCCGCGCCGACGCCGGCCGGCTCGACGTACGCGGAGCCGCGGCCGGGAGCCTGGGCGCCAGCGGCCCCGAGGCCGGCCGGGGCGAAGCTGCCCGCCCCGACACCGCCGGCCGACAGCGCGGCCGGGCCGTCCTCGACGACGAGCGCCCGCGGGATGAGCGCCACCGCGGTGGTGCCGCCGTACGGCGACGGGCGCAGCGTCACGTTGATCCCGTGCCGCCTGGCCAGCTGCCCGACGACGAACAGCCCGAGCTGCTCGGTGTTGGCCGGGTTGATGTCGGGCGGGCTCGCCAGCCGGTCGTTGAGCTCGGCCAGCCGCTGCGGCGACAGACCGAGCCCGCGGTCCTCGATCTCGATCGCGAACCCGTTGGCGACGCTCTCGCCGCCGACCCGGACCTGCGTGAACGGCGGGGACAGGGTGGTGGCGTTCTCGATCAGCTCGGCCAGCAGGTGGATCACGTCGGTGACGGCGGAGCCGGACAGCGCCGCCCGCGACTGCGTGCTCGCGGTCACCCGGGCGTAGTCCTCGACCTCGGCCACCGCGCCGCGCATGACGTCGATCAGCTTCACCGGCGCCGACCAGGACCGGCCGGGAGGAGCGCCGGAGAGAATGATCAGGCCCTCCGCGTGCCGCCGCATGCGGGTGGTGAGGTGGTCCATCTTGAACAGGTCCTCGAGCACGTCCGGGTCGGTGGCCCGGCGCTCCATGTCGTCGAGCACGCTCAGCTGGCGCTGCAGCAGCGACTGGTTCCGCCGGGCCAGGTTGCGGAACATGTCGTTGACGCCCTGCCGGACCCGGGCCTCGTCGATCGCGGACCTGATAGCGGTCTGCCGGACGGCGTCGATTGCCTGGCCGACCTGGCCGATCTCGTCGTTGCCCTCGTGCACCGGCGGCGCCTCGGCGGCCACGTCGACCGACTCGCCGCGGCGGAGCCGGGCGACCACGGCCGGGAGCTGCTCGCGGGCGAGGGTTAGGGCGGAGGTGCGGAGCACGGTCAGCCGGCGGTTAATGGACCGGCCGAGCAGGATCGTGACCAGCAGCGTGAGCAGGAAGCCGGCCGCGCCGACGAGGGACACCGCCCACAGCCGCCGCTTGGCGTCGATCGCCGGGGCCGTGTTGGCGGCGAGCACGGTCGTCGCGGTCTCGTCGCCCGCGAGGCTGGCAGCGTGCAGCCACGTCTTCGTCGCGCCCTGCCAGGCGGCGGCGGTCAGGCCGGTCGCCTGGATCTCGCTCAGCGGGGCGCCGGACATCACCGCCTGCTGGATCGTCGTCGCGGTGGTCTGCACCTTCGACGGGGCCAGCGCGTTCAGGGTGTCGTTGTAGGTCTTGAGCTCGGACGGGGTGAACAGCTCCTGGAACAGCAGCGTGTCGTCCTGCTGCCGTCCGGCCGCCTGGCCGAACGCCACCCGCTCGTCGCTGGTCAGCGATCCGCTCACCAGCGCGCCGGCCAGGATCGCGTCCTGCTCCGACATGTCTTCCTGGGTGTTCACGGCGGAGATGAGGCCGAGGCCCTGCTCGACGCCGGCCGCGTCGGAGATGCTGTTCGCCTCCGCCTGCAGCACCGCGCCCTGCCCGGCGATCACGTTGGTGTAGTCCGCGAACGCGGTGAGCGCGGGCAGCTTCCTGGCCTGGGTTCCGTCGCGCAGCTGGGGCAGGCTGTTGAGGGCGGCGGTCATCGAGGCGATGCCGTTCGTCTCCGCGGCGGACGCGCTGCTCTTGGTGCCGGCCGAGTGGAGGGCGGCCGTGACCTGGACCTCGCCCGCCTCGGTGGTCGCGATCGCGCGGCGGTAGGCGGCGAGGTTGGCGCCGCTCGGGTGGGCCGCGTAGACGACCGCGGCGCGGCGCTCGGCCTGCAGCAGGTTGACGAAATTCGTCAGCGGCTCGGCGGTAGCGTTGATCAGGTTCGGCGCCCGGTCCAGGTTCAGGTACGTGTTGATGGACGTGGTGGCGACGTACCCGAACAGGCCGAGCATCGTGATCAGCGGGATGGCTACCAGGAAGTAAATCCTGAGCCTAATGGATCGGCCGCGCGATCCCATGGGATTACCCCCTGCGGTTACGGGTAAGGGCGTGGTCACGATACCGCGCAGTAGCCTGCGACAGAGGCCAAACCGGTACATTCATGGTGAAAAACTGCAGGTAACGGTGATATTCGGTAGCTGCAGGCTGACTGGTGACGGCTCGATTGACGGAGCCACGGCCTAGTCTTGAAGCCGTGACCACCACCCTCCTCGACGGCCTCAATCCGCAGCAGCGCGCCGCCGTCATTCACGCCGGCGGACCCCTGCTGATCGTCGCCGGGGCCGGCTCGGGGAAGACGCGGGTGCTCACCCACCGGATCGCGTACCTGCTCGCGGAGCGGGACGTGTCGCCGGGGGAGATCCTCGCGATCACGTTCACCAACAAGGCGGCGGGGGAGATGGCCGGCCGGGTCGCGCAGCTGGTGGGCGACCGCCGCGCCCGGGCGATGTGGGTGATGACGTTCCACTCGGCCTGCGTCCGCATCCTGCGCCGCGAGGCGAGCCGGTTCGGCTACCCGTCGAACTTCTCGATCTACGACTCGGCCGACTCGCAGCGGCTGATGGCGCTCGTCTGCCGCGAACTCGAGCTCGACGCCCGCCAGTACCCGCCGAAGTCGATGGCGGCGCAAGTCTCGAACCTGAAGAACGAGCTCGAGGACTACGAGTCGTACGCGTCCCGGGCCCGCACCGCCCGCGAGAAGGCGCTGGCCGAGGCGTACGCGGAGTACCAGCGGCGGCTGGTGGCGGCGGGCGCGATGGACTTCGACGACCTGATCATGGTCACCGTCAACCTGTTCCAGGCCTTCCCCGACGTCGCGGCGGCCTACCGCCGCCGGTTCCGCCACGTCCTCGTGGACGAATACCAGGACACCAACCACGCGCAGTACGTCCTGGTCCGCGAGCTGGTATCCGGTGGTGGCTCTCTTTTCGGCTCTCGAACGGGCCCGGCCGACTCTGCCGGGTCCACCGAAGCCGATCCGGCCGGCGGACCTTCCGAGCTGTGCGTCGTCGGCGACGCGGACCAGTCGATCTACGCGTTCCGCGGCGCCACGATCAGGAACATCACCGAGTTCGAGCAGGACTACCCGAACGCGACGGTGATCTTGCTCGAGCAGAACTACCGCTCCACCCAGAACATCCTCGCGGCGGC
The DNA here is from genome assembly GCA_963838825.1 of uncultured Actinomycetota bacterium. Lineage (GTDB taxonomy): Bacteria > Actinomycetota > Actinomycetes > Streptosporangiales > Streptosporangiaceae > Trebonia. Next base: position 451,843 of record CAWISQ010000006.1, on the reverse strand, counting down.
GAACGCGGTGGTGTCGAGGAACTCGGGCCGCAAGCCCAAGAACCTCTGGTCCGAGGCCGGCGACGGCGCGCCGATCATCGGCTACGTCGCCAACAACGAGCACGACGAGGCCGCGTTCGTCGCCGAGGAGGTCGACCGGCTGAGCGACGAGGGGCTGGCGACCCCCGGCCAGGTGGCGGTCTTCTACCGGACCAACGCGCAGTCCCGCGTCTTCGAGGAAATCTTCATCCGGGTCGGGCTGCCGTACCGGGTGGTCGGCGGGGTCCGCTTCTACGAGCGGCGCGAGGTTCGCGATCTGCTCGCCTACCTGCGACTGATCAACAACCCGGCCGACGAGGTGTCGCTGCGGCGGGTGCTGAACGTGCCCAAGCGCGGCATCGGGGACCGGGCGGAGGAGTACGTGGCCGGCTACGCGGCCCGTGAGCGGATGACGTTCGCGCAGGCGCTGCGGACGCCGTCGGACGTGCCGGCGCTGGCGGCCAGGTCGGCGTCGGCCATCGCCGGGTTCAACGCGCTGGTCGACGACCTGCGCGAGCAGGCCGCCACCGGGGGCCCGGTGGCCGAGCTGGTGGAGGCGGCGCTCGACAAGACCGGTTACCAGGCGTCGCTCGAGAGCTCGGAGGACCTGCAGGACGTGACCCGGGTGGAGAACCTGCAGGAAATGGTCTCGGTCGCCCGCGAATACGACGGGGCGACGCCGGACGGCACGCTGGCCGGCTTCCTCGAGCGGGTCGCGCTGGTGGCCGACGCCGACGACATACCCGACGGCGAGAGCCACGGCGGCATGGTCACGCTGATGACGCTGCACACCGCCAAGGGGCTGGAGTTCCCGGTGGTCTTCCTGACCGGCATGGAGGAGGAGGTCTTCCCGCACCAGCGCGCGCTGACCGACCCCCGCGAGCTCGAGGAGGAACGGCGGCTCGCCTACGTCGGGATCACCCGCGCCGAGCAGCGGCTGTACCTCGCCAGGGCCGTGTCGCGGAACTGGTACGGGCGCCCGGCGTTCCACTCGCCGTCCAGGTTCCTGTCGGAGATCCCGTCGTCGCTGATCGAGTGGAAGCGCGACGCGGCCGCGGTGACCGCCGCCGCGACGTCCTCGTCCGCCCGGCTGGCGTCCCGGCCGGGCGTCAACGCGATCGGCAACCGCGCCGTCCCGGCGCTGACGGCGGGGGACCGGGTGAACCACGACAAGTTCGGCCTCGGCACCGTGGTCTCGGCCGACGGCCACGGCGACTCGGCCGAGGCGAAGATCGACTTCGGCGGCGACTACGGCGTGAAGCACCTGGTCCTGCGGTACGCGCCGCTGGAAAAGCTCTAGCGCTGGTCCCAGGGGTCCCGCGGCGGGCGGGCGGGGCGCTGCGGTGCGGGCGGGCGCGGGGCGCGGTCGCCGGGCCCGGGCGAACCCGGGTTGGCCGGCCGGGGACGGAACGCGGGCTGCGGGGCGGCCGGCGGTGCGGTCCGGCCGGGGGGACGACGGTCGGCCGCCGTGCGCGGGTCGGCCGAGGGCCGGGGATCGTTCCAGGGATCGCGGTCATCGCGGGCCGGGCGGGCGGACCGGGCCCCTTCGGGCGGCCAGGGGGCGCTGCCCGGACGCGGGGCGGGGCGGCTCCTGGTCGCGTTCTGGTCGGCCCGGGGGTCGACGTCCGGGCGCGGGCGCGGGCCGCGGGAGGTCGGCGAGCGGTCGGCCGACATCGGGAACTGGCCGCCGACCAGCTGCCGGGAGAGCAGCCAGCGGGCGCCGCCGATCAGCAGGACGAGGATCGTGGCCGCGCACATCGGGAAGAAGATGGCGGCGATCCACTGGGTGAAGCCCGCCGCCAGCCCCGCCGTCGACGAGGAGAGCGTGCTGTCGTGGATCTTGCCGGTTATCACCGCCCCCGCGAAGAAGGCGAAGGCCGGCAGCGGGAAGAACAGGTAGACGGCGCCGGGCCGCACCGCCAGCGTCGCCGTCACCGCCCCGACGATGATGAACAGGCTGAGCAGCAGCCCGGGCTCGCTGCCGGCCACCAGCGTGCCGATGATCCCGATCACCGTGGCCGCGATCAGCACCAGCAGGCCGTTCCTGGTGGAGATGGCCCCGATCCAGCGCAGCGGCGACCGTCCGGATCCGCCCGACGGGCCGTCGCCTGGAAGCTGCCTCGGCTCGCGCGGCGGCCGCGGGCCGCCGCCTCTTCCCCGGTCGTCGGGCCCGCTCCAGCCTGGCCCGTTGCGGGGATCGCGGCCGCGGGGATCGCGCCCGCGCGGATCGGGGCGGGCGGAGCCGGCCGGGCCGCCATGACGGCGCGCGGGATCGTCCGGCCAGCCGCCGGCCGCCCCCGGGGCACTCGCCGGGCGGGTTCGCCTCGCGTGGGGCCGGGTCGTGGCTCCCACCCAGGTTGAGTGGTCATTGCTGGAGAGGGTAATACATCGTTTCCTAAGTTTCCCTCAAGCCGGCGCTTACGCGGACGCGCCGGCGCCGTTACGTTCCGCTATGCCATGAGCTTGACCAGGTAGCATTCACCACAGTGTAAGTATCGACCGGGACCGGGTAACCTCGCCGCAACCGTGAACTGACATCCGTTGAGGAGAACCAGATTGCTCGGCATGCGCGGCGCGGCGATTGCAGGCAAGGTCGGTTACGCGGCGAGTTGCCTGCTCGCGGGCGTGCTGCTGGTGCTGTCCGGCTACGCCCACCGGGTCGACGGCCTGGTCACCGGGTTGGCCAGCTCCAACGCGATCTCCGGCGGGGCGCAGACCGGGGCGATGAACATCCTGCTGATGGGACTCGAGAGCCGGACCGACTACCAGGGGGACACGCTCTCGTCGGCGCTGCTGACCGCGATGCACGCGGGCAGCGTGTACGGCGTCAACAACGAGGGCGTCGGCGGCCAGGACACGAACACGCTGATCTTGATCCACATTTTCGCCGGCGGCCAGCGGGCGGTCGGCTTCTCGATCCCGCGCGATGACTGGGTCACCTACCCGCAGGCGTACGACGGCCAGTCGCACGGGAAGATCGACCAGGCCTACGGCCTGGCCTACGCGCAGTCGCTGAGCCAGACCGTGAGCTCGTCGATGAGCCGCTCCCAGCGCTACTTCCTGGCCAACGAGGCCGGGCAGAAGGCCACCATCGATACCGTCGAGGCGGTGACCAACCAGAAGATCGACCACTTCGCCGAGGTGAACCTGGCCGGGTTCTTCTACCTGGCCCAGTCCTTCGGCGGCGTCGAGGTCTGCGTGAAGTCGTGGGACGGGCCCGACGGCCCGGGCACGAACCTGCACGACGCGAACTCCGGCTTCCGCGCGCCGCACGCGGGCTACCTGCACCTGGCGGCGGATCAGGCGCTGGCGTTCGTCCGGGAGCGGGACAACCTGCCCAACGGGGACCTGGACCGCACCCACCGCCAGCAGGCGGTGCTCGACTACGTGATCTGGAAGCTGAAGACCGGGGGCGTGCTGACCGACGTCGGCCAGCTCACCAGCCTGCTCGGCACCGCCGACAAGTACCTCATCACCGACTCGAGCTGGAACCTGCTCGACTTCTCGACTCAGATGCACGCGCTCAGCGGCGAGAACCTGAAGTTCTACACCGCCCCCATCCTGGGCTACGAGAAGGTCGACGGCCAGGACGCCAACCAGATCGACGTCCCCGCGGTCCAGGCGGCGATCAAGGCGAAGTTCACCGCCCCGGCGCCGTCGGCGGGCGGCAGGTCCGCGTCGAAGCCAGCCAAGAAGGCGGCCCCGATCCCGGCCGCGTCGACGGTCACGGTGGACGTCTACAACGGCGGCAGCACCGGCGGGCTGGCCGACCGGGTCTCGGCCGCCCTGGTGGCGAAGGGCTACCGGGCCGGCGCCGTCACCGACGCGTCGGCGCAGTCGCAGACCGTCAAGACCACCGATGAGGTGTTCTACGGGGCCGGGGCGTCGGCCAACGCCGCCAAGATCGCCGGCTACTTCGGCGTGACCGCCACCCCGCTCGCCTCGCTGCCCGCCGGGCACGTGGAGGCCCTGCTCGGCAGCGGGTCCGCCATCGTGCCGTCCGCCCTGGCCTCGGCCGCCAGCCCGGCGGCGACGCCCACCGGCAGTTCGACCTCGACCTCGCCCTCGACCTCGGGGAGCAACGGCGCCGCGGGCAGCGCGGTAACCGTCACCGCGAACGCGAAATTCGGAATACCCTGCGTTTACTGACAAACGTTCATATCTTCCCGTTACTGTTCCAGCTGCAGCTGCATGTTCTGACCCCCCAGGAGGAGCAGCTATGTTCTCGGCGCGCGTCGTGCGGCTGATCGCGCGATGAACATCCTGGTCATGGGCCTGGAAAGCCGCACCGACTTCCAGGGGCGGTGCCGCTCTTCGGGCCGCGACGACCTGGTCACCTATCCCAAGGCCTACTACGACGGCATCATCACCGAGAAGATCGACCAGGCCTACTACTTCGCGTACGTCACCTCGCTGAACTCGACCTACGGGGAGCACGGTCGTCCCGGCCGCCCTCACCCCGACGTCAACGTTGTCGCCGTCGCCGTCGGCGTCCGCCTCGTCGGCGGCAGCGGCCGACAACGGGGCGGCGGGGGGCGCGGTGACGGTCGCCGCCAACGCCAAGTTCGGAATACCCTGCGTGTACTAACCGCTACTGTGTGTTCTCAGCGCAGGGAGGAACGGCGATGCTCACGGCGGGTCTCGGGCGGCTGATAGCGGGCAAGGTCGGCTACGCGGCGGCCTGCCTGCTCGCGGTCGTGGTCATCGTGGTGTCCGGCTACGCGCACAAGGTGGTCGGCTACGCCAACGGGTTCAACGACGGGGTCTCGACCGGCAACGCACCGTCCACGTCCACTCAGGCGATGAACATCCTGGTGATGGGGCTGGAGAGCCGCACCAACTTCTACGGGCAGGCGCTGCCGCCCGCCCTGATCACCGCCATGCACACCGGCCCGGTCGGCGGCCAGGACCCGAACACGCTGATCCTCATTCACATCTTCGCGGGCGGCCAGAAGGCGGTCGGCTTCTCGATACCGCGCGACGACCTGGTGAACTTCCCGACCCCGTTCAACGTCCAGGGCATCAACATTCCCAACGGGAAGATCGACAACGCCTACAACTGGGCCTACACCGAGTCCCTGGCCCAGACCGGGTTCTCCACCAAGCACGACTACCTGCTCGCCAACCAGGCCGGCCAGCAGGCCGAGATCAAGACCGTCGAGTCGGTCACCGGCGTGCACATCGACCATTTCGTCGAGACCAACCTGGCCGGGTTCTACTACCTGGCCCAGGCGTTCGGCGGCGTCGAGGTCTGCCTCAAACCGGAGGAAGCCGGCATCAACGCCGGCAACTACACGTCCTCGAACCTGTACGACTTCAACTCCGGGTTCAACGCAGTGAAGTACGACGGCTACAACCTGAGGGAGGGCGGGGCCCAGTACCTGCACCTGTCGGCGCCGCAGGCGCTCGCGTTCGTTCGCGAGCGCGACAATCTGGCCGAGGGCGACATCGACCGCACCCGCCGCCAGCAGGCCGTCATCGACTACGTGATCTGGCAGCTCAAGCACGACAACGCGTTCGCCGCCGGCGGCACCATCACCGGCCTGCTCGGGTCGGCCAGTCAGTACCTGATCACCGACCCGAGCCTGAACCTGATCGACTTCGCCGCCAGCATGCAGGCGCTGAGCGGGCAGAACCTCTCGTTCACCACGCTCCCGTCGGTTCCCGGCGCCAGCGAGCTGCTGCCGGGCTACGGCTCTAGCCCGCAGAGCGTGAACATCATCTCGGTGCCCTACATCAAGCGGCTCGTCCATGACGCCTTCTACCCGCCGCCCGCGGCGCCGAGGGCGAAGACGACGACGCCCGAGAAAAAGGCCGCGCCGGTCCCGCCCGCGTCCACCGTCACGGTGGACGTCTACAACGGCGGATCCCAGCCGGGACTGGCGGGCGACGTCTCCAAGGCGCTGGTCGCCCGGGGCTATCAGGCCGGGGCGGTCAAGGACGCGTCGGCCCAGTCGCAGCCGGTCGGAGCCGGCAACCAGGTGCTCTACGGCGCGGGCGCGTCGGCCAACGCGGCCAAGATCGCGACCGACGTCGGCGCCACCGCCAAGGCGCTCGCGACGCTGCCCGCCGGGCACGTGGAGGTCCTGACCGGCTCGACCGTGACCGCGGTGCCCGCGGGCCTGGACTCGGCCGGGTCTTCCCCCGCGACCAGCCCGAGCGCGACGACCGCCCCGACGGCGCCGGCCGGCTCGGTGTCCGGCGGCGGCACCATCAAGGTCGGGGCCAACGCAAAGTACGGCATCCCCTGCGTGTTCTGAGCGGGGAATGCCGTACCGAGTGCGAATGGCTTACAAGCTGTTGATGATGTCGCGGACCAGGGCCGCGGTCTCGCTCGGGGTCTTGCCGACGCGGACGCCGGCCTTCTCCAGGGCTTCCTTCTTGGCCTGGGCGGTGCCGGCCGAACCGGAGATGATCGCGCCCGCGTGGCCCATGGTCTTGCCCTCAGGGGCCATGAACCCGGCCACGTAGCCGACGACCGGCTTGGTCACGTTCTTCTCGATGAACGCGGCCGCCCGCTCCTCGGCGTCGCCGCCGATCTCGCCGATCATGACGATCGCCTTGGTGTCGGGGTCGGCCTCGAACGCGGCCAGCGCGTCGATGTGGGTGGTGCCGATGATCGGGTCCCCGCCGATGCCGACCGCGGTGGTGAAGCCGATGTCGCGCAGCTCGTACATCATCTGGTACGTCAGCGTGCCCGACTTCGACACCAGGCCGATCTTGCCCTCGGAGGTGATGTCAGCCGGGATGATCCCGGCGTTCGACTTGCCGGGCGACGCGATGCCGGGGCAGTTCGGCCCGACGATGCGGGTCTTGTTGCCCTTCTCGATCGCGTAGGCCCAGAACTCGGCCGTGTCGTGAACCGGGACGCCCTCGGTGATGACGATCGCGAGCGGGATCTCCGCGTCGATCGCCTCGAGCACCGCGGCCTTGGTGCCGGCCGCGGGGACGAAGATCACCGACACGTCGGCCCCGGTCGCGGCCATGGTCTCCTTGACTCCTGCGAAGACCGGGATCTGGGCCCCGTTCAGCTCGACGGTGGTGCCGGCCTTCTTCGGGTTGGTGCCGCCGACCACCTTCGCGCCCGCGGCGAGCATGCGGGCGCCGTGCTTGCGGCCCTCGCCGCCGGTGATGCCCTGGATGAGGATCTTGCTGTCAGCCGTGAGGAAGATAGCCATCGCTCAGGCTCCCTTCGCGGCGAGCTCAGCGGCGCGCTTGGCGGCGCCGTCCATGGTGTCGACCTGCTCGAGGGCCGGCAGGGCGGCGTCGACCAGGATCTGGCGGCCCTCTTCGGCCTTGTTGCCGTCGAGCCGGACGACGATCGGCTTAGTGACCGACTCGCCGCGCTCGGCCAGCAGGCCGAACGCGGACACGATGCCGTTGGCGACCGCGTCGCCCGACGTGATGCCGCCGAAGACGTTGACGAAGACCGACTTGACGGCCGGGTCGGACAGCACGATCTCCAGGCTGTTGGCCATCACCTCGGCCGAGGCGCCGCCGCCGATGTCGAGGAAGTTGGCCGCCTTGACCCCGCCGAACGCCTCGCCCGCGTAGGCGACCACGTCGAGGGTGGACATGACCAGCCCGGCGCCGTTGCCGATGATGCCGATCTGGCCGTCGAGCTTGACGTAGTTGAGGTGCTTCTCCTTGGCCCGGACCTCGAGCGGGTCGGAGGACTCAAGGTCGGCGAACTTGGCCTGGTCGGGCTGACGGAAAAATGCGTTGTCGTCGAGCGTCACCTTGCCGTCGAGGGCGAGCACCTTGCCATCGGGAGTGAGCACCATGGGGTTCACCTCGACCAGGGTCGCGTCCTCGTCGGTGAACATGGCCCACAGCCGCTCGGCCAGCACGGCCGCCTGCTCGACCGCCTCGTCCGGGATCCGGCCGGCCCTGACGATCTCCAGCGCCTTGACGTGGTCGACCCCGGTCAGCGGGGAGACCGGGACCCGCGCGATCGCGTCGGGGTTGGTGTGCGCGATCTCCTCGATCTCCATGCCGCCGTCGACGGTGCAGATGGACGTGAACGTCCGGTTCGCGCGGTCGAGGAGAAAGGAGAGGTAGTACTCGGACTTGATGTCCGAGGCCTCGGCGATCAGAACCTTATGCGCGATGTGGCCCTTGATGTCCATGCCGAGGATGGCGTCGGCCTTCTCGAAGGCCTCGTCCGGGCTCTGGGCCAGCTTCACGCCGCCGGCCTTGCCGCGGCCGCCGGTCTTCACCTGCGCCTTCACCACAACTTGGGGGATGCCGTCGGCCGCGAAGGCAGCGGTGATCTCCCGCGCCTGCTCGGCAGTGTCGGCGACCTTGTCTTTCAGCACAGGAACGCCGTACTCGGCGAAGAGTTCCTTAGCCTGATACTCGAACAGGTCCACTGGGGGGTCCGATCTCGGTCGGTTGCTTGCGTCTTACGTCTTACGCCGCCTCGACAAGCGGCTTTCACATGCAGCGTAGTCGTTGCGGCGTGGCCGTCGCCGCCCGGAACGCCGATGTGAGCACACTCTCAGCATGCCGCCAAGCACGCGGCAAGCGGAACTAAGTGTTATCGATATGGTACTCAGTACCGCAGGTCGCGACAAGCCTCGCCGAGGCCTCCAATCAGCCCCATCCCGCCCCATCCCCCTGCCGCTAGCGGCGTGGCGGCGTGCCGTTTGCCCGATCCGTTGCAAGGATGGGCGATGTGAGCGATCTGCCTACCATGCCGAGCCGCCCGATGCTCATGGCGGGCGGGATCGCCGCGCTGGCGGCAGCCGGCGGCGGGCTGGCGGTGCTGGTCACGCTCACCCTCATCGGCTGGATCACCGCGCCGCACGTGGGTCTGGGCGGCGGGCTGGCCGGGGTGCTGCGCTCGGCCGGGCTGCTCTGGCTGGTCGCGCACCACGTCGAGGTCACGGTCAGGGGCGTCGGCCGGATCGGGCTGCTGCCGCTCGGCCTGGTGCTGCTGCCGGCGGCGCTGATCGAGCGGGCCGGCCGCTGGATGACCCACGAGGGCCACGTCAAGCGGCTGCGCGACGTGGGCCTGGCGGCGCTCTCGATCGCGTTCCCCTACGCCCTGTTCACCGGGACGGTCGCGGTGGCGAGCAGGACCGCGCTGGCCGCGCCGTCGCTATGGCAGGCGGTCACCACCGGATTCGGCATCGCGTTCCTGGCCGGCGGCTTCGGCGCCGCCCGCGGCCTGGCGCCCTGGCGCAAGCTGGCCGGGCGGGTGCCGCCGCGAACGCGATCGGTGCTGCTCGGCATGGTGGCGGCGCTGGCGATGCTGGCGGCCTTCGGCGCGGTGCTCGCGGCGGCGTCGCTCGCGATCCACCTGGACTCCTACAAGGCGGCGGTGTCGGCCCTCAACCCCGGGATCGGCGGGTCGGCCCTGCTGCTGCTGGCCAGCCTCAGCTACCTGCCGAACTCGATCATCTGGGCGATCGCGTACATGCTCGGCCCCGGGTTCGCGTTCGGGGTCGGCACCGCGGTTTCGCCGTCCGGGTCGGCGCTAGGGGCGGTCCCGGCCTTCCCGATGCTGGCGGCGGTGCCGGTCGGTGTCCGGGCCGCGTTCCCGCCCTGGCTCGGCTTCTTCGTCCTCGTGCTGCCCTACCTGGCGGGCGCGCTGGCCGGACTGATGACCGTGCGAATCGCGCCCACACCGACCCTTGAGGCGGCGCCGCTGTGGGGGCTGCTCACCGGCTCGCTGACCGCCGCCGTGATCGGCTTCGCGGCCAAGCTCTCGGGCGGCCCGCTCGGCGCCGGGCGGCTCGCCTCGGTCGGCCCGGCCGGCGGCGAGGTCGGCCTGGTCGCCGTCCTCGAGATCGGGGTGACGGCCGCGCTGGTGGCCGGCGCCGCCAACTGGCTGATCCTCCGGCACCACGTCCGCCGCCTGGCCGCCGCCGGGCCGCTGACCGGCCCGGCGGCCGGCCCGGTCAGCGGCCCGCTGCCGCGACTGGTGGTCGACCAGACCGATGACGACGGCGGCCACCGCATCTACGTGGACCCGTGGGCCAACGACATCGCCGACTAGCCCCGAGCCGCCCGCGCCCGGCGTTCCCGGCATAGGCGCAGCCGGTCAGTGGCCGCCGAGCAGCTTGATCTCGTTGCGGACGCCGTTGTCGAACTGGTTCTGGCACGCCGTCTGGGTCGCGGTCGTGTTGGCGCCGCTCATGCAGTTGGCGTACTGGGTCAGCTCGGTCCGGAAGATCAGGAACCCGGCCAGCGCGAAGCTGCAGAACACGAACGCGACCAGGCCGAGCACGGTCGCCGCGATCGCGCCGCGCGGCCGTCGGGCGCCGGCCCGCTTGGCGGCCGACATGGAACCGAACGACAGCACCAGCGCGACCGCGGCGACCACGAGCGCGACCCCGATGACGTACACGCCGCGGTGGATGTTGCTGATCAGCGCTATCGCCAGCAGGCTGAGCAGGGACAGCGCCAGCGCCGCCCAGGCACGCTGCTGAAGCGTCGGCGAGGGCGGCGGAAGCTGCGGCCGCGGCGGCGGGAGGAGGAACGGCGACCGCGGCGGCGGCGGATCGGTGAGCTTGGCCATGTCGCGATCTATTGTGCCGCACCGGTTAGGGTGTCTGCCATGAACGCCAGGCTGGTCGTGCTCGTCTCCGGGGCGGGGACGAACCTGCAGGCCCTGCTCGACGCGTGCGCCGACCCCGGCTACGGCGCGACCGTCGTCGCGGTCGGCGCCGACCGGGAGTCCATCGCCGCACTCGACCGGGCCAAAGCGGCCGATATCCCGACATTCACCGTCAAAGTGGGAGACTTTCCCAGCCGCGATGACTGGGATGAGGCGCTCGCCCAGGCGTGCGAGCAGCACCGTCCCGACCTGATCGTCTGCGCCGGGTTCATGAAGCTGGTCGGCCGGGCGTTCCTGGCCCGGTTCGGCGGCCGCTGCCTGAACACGCACCCCGCCTTGCTACCGTCGTTCCCCGGCATGCACGGCGTCAGGGACGCGCTCGGCTACGGGGTCAAGGTGACCGGCTGCACCGTGTTCCTGGTCGACGAGGGGGTCGACGCCGGCCCGGTGCTCGCCCAGGCGGCGGTGCCGGTGCACGATGACGACGACGAGGCGAGCCTGCACGAGCGGATCAAGGTGGCCGAGCGGGCCCTGCTGGTCGGCACGGTCGGCCGGATGGCCCGTGAGGGGTGGTCCGTCAATGGCGACAGGAAGGTAAGGATCGGCACGTGACTGCGATTGCGATCAAGCGGGCGCTGCTGTCCGTCTACGACAAGGCGGGCCTGGTCGAGCTGGCCGCCGCCCTGCACGGCGCGGGCGCGGAGCTCGTCTCCACCGGCTCGACCGCCAAGACGATCGAGCAGGCGGGCATTCCGGTGACCAAGGTCGAGGACCTGACCGGCTTCCCCGAATGCCTCGACGGCCGGGTCAAGACGCTGCACCCGCGGGTGCACGCGGGGCTGCTGGCCGACCTGGCCAACCCGGATCATGAACGTCAGCTGGCCGAGCTCGGCATCGCGCCGTTCCAGCTCCTGATCTCCAACCTCTACCCGTTCGAGCAGACGGTCGCGTCCGGCGCCACCCCGCCCGAGATCATCGAGCAGATCGACATCGGCGGCCCGGCGATGGTCCGCGCCGCGGCCAAGAACCACGGCAGCGTCGCCGTCGTGACCAGCCCGGACCAGTACGGCGACGTGGTCAAGGCGCTCGCCAACGGCGGGTTCGACGAGCCCGAGCGGCGCCGCCTGGCGGCCGCCGCCTACGCGCACACCGCCGCCTACGACGCGGCCGTCGCGTCCTGGTTCGCCGCCAGCTACGCGCCGGACGAGGTGGCGGCGGAGACCGGCTGGCCCGACCTCGTCGCCCAGGTGTGGCGCCGGTCCGACGTGCTCCGCTACGGCGAGAACCCGCACCAGCGAGGCGCCCTGTACGAGGCCCGCAGCGCCGCGCCGGGGGCCGACCCCGGCATCGCCCACGCCGAGGTGCTGCACGGCAAGGCGATGTCCTACAACAACTACGTCGACGCCGACTCCGCCCGCCGCGCCGCCTACGACTTCGCGCAGCCCTGCGTGGCGATCATCAAGCACTCCAACCCGTGCGGGATCGCGGTCGGGGCCAACATCGCCGCCGCCCACGCCAAGGCGCTGGCGTGCGACCCGCTGTCGGCCTACGGCGGGGTGGTCGCGGCCAACAGCGCGGTCACCGACGCGATGGCCGAGCAGATCACCGACGGGTTCGCCGAGGTGGTGATCGCGCCGGACTTCGACCCGGCCGCGGTCGAGATCCTGACCGCGAAGTGGAAGAACATCCGGCTGCTGCGGTGCGACCCGCCGCCGTGGGGCGCGGCGGCCGCCGACGGTGGAACCGCGGACCGTTCGATATCATCCGATTTTGAATTTCGGCCGGTCAGCGGCGGGCTGCTCGCCCAGACGGGGGACCGGCTCGACCAGCCCGGCGACGACCCGGCCGGGTGGCAGCTGAAGGCCGGGACGGCGGCCGACGCCGCGACGCTGGCCGACCTCGCGTTCGCGTGGCGGGCCTGCCGGGCCGTGAAGTCGAACGCGATCCTGCTCGCCGCGGGCGGCGCCTCGGTCGGGGTGGGCATGGGACAGGTGAACCGGGTCGACTCGGCCCGGCTGGCTGTGGCCAGAGCCGGAAATCGGGCGGCCGGCTCTGTGGCCGCGTCAGACGCGTTCTTCCCGTTCCCGGACGGGTTCGAGATACTCGCGGAGGCGGGTGTCCGCGCGGTGGTGGAGCCGGGCGGCTCCATCCGGGATGACGGCGTGATCGCGGCCGCCCAGGCGGCCGGCGTGACGCTGTACTTCACCGGCGTCCGGCACTTCTACCACTAGAGGGGTTCTCCCGTGAGCGCATCGATCCTGGACGGCAAGGCGACGGCAGCCGAGGTCAAGGCGGACCTGAAGGAGCGGGTGGCGGCGCTGGCCGCCCGCGGGATCACGCCCGGTCTCGGCACGATCCTGGTTGGCGACGACCCGGGCTCGCGCGCCTACGTGGCCGGCAAGCACCGAGACTGCGCGCAGGTGGGCGTCGCCTCGATCCGGCGCGATCTGCCCGCCTCGGCGACCCAGGCCGAGGTCGAGGAGGCGGTGGCAGAGCTGAACGCCGACCCCGCCTGCACCGGGTACATCGTCCAGCTGCCGCTGCCGTCCGGGCTCGACGAGAAGCGCGTGCTCAACCTCATCGACCCGGCCAAGGACGCGGACGGCCTGCATCCGGTCAACCTGGGCAAGCTCGTGCTCGGCGAGGAGGCGCCGCTGCCCTGCACCCCGCGCGGCATCGTGGCGCTGCTGCGCCGGTACGGGGTGGAGATCGCCGGGGCCGAGGTGACCGTGATCGGGCGCGGCATCACGGTCGGCCGGGCGCTGGGGCTGCTGCTCACCCGGCGGACGGAGAACGCGACCGTCACACTGTGCCATACCGGGACCAAGGACCTAGCCGCTCACACCCGCTCGGCTGACATCGTGGTGGTGGCGGCCGGGCGGGCCGGGCTGCTGACGGCGGACATGGTCAAGCCGGGCGCGGCCGTGCTCGACGTCGGCATCACCAGGACCGAGGCCGGGCTGGCGGGTGACGTCGCGCCCGAGGTGGCCTCGGTCGCCGGGTGGATCGCGCCGATGCCGGGCGGGGTCGGGCCGATGACGCGGGCAATGCTCATCACTAATGTGGTGGAGGCAGCAGAGCGCCGGTTATAGTCGGGGTACTCCGTACCCCCCAAGGGGGACTCCGTACCTACTGGCGAGTAATATAGACTCCGTTCCCGGGAGTTAGACACGCAGGAAGGGCAGCGCTGTCCATGAATATCGTCGTCTGCGTTAAGCAGGTACCTGACACCGAGGTGGAGCGCAGCCTGGTGCCCGGTGACAACACGGTGGACCGGGCCTCGGTGGACGGGGTCATCAACTACCTGGACGAGTTCGCGATCGAGGAAGGCCTCAAGATCGCGGAGGCCCAGGGCGGCGAGGTCACGATCTTGTCGGTCGGCCCGGCCAAGGCGGCGGAATCGATCCGCAAGGCCCTGTCGATGGGCGCGGACAAGGCCGTGCACGTGATCGACGACGCCCTCGCGGGGTCGGACGCGCTGGAGACGTCGCTGGCGATCGCCGAGGCGCTCAAGGTGGTCGGGTTCGACCTCGTCGTGTTCGGGTCGGAGTCCACCGACGCGCGGACCGGGGTGGTGCCGGCGATGGTGGCCGAGCGCCTCGGGGTGCCGCAGCTGACCCTGGCCGGGAAGGTCGACGTCGCCGGGTCGGAGGTGACGATCCGGCGGCTGGCCGACGACGGCTACGAGGTGGTGACCGGGTCGCTGCCGGCCGTGGTGTCGGTGGTGGAGAAGATCAACGAGCCGCGCTACCCGACGTTCAAGGGGATCATGGCGGCGAAGAAGAAGCCGGTCCAGACCCTCTCGCTGGCGGACCTCTCGCTCGACGCCGGGGTCGGTCGGGCTGGCGAACGCGGCGTCGTGGGTGGAGGACTTCGCCAAGCGGCCGCCGCGGGCGGCGGGCGTGGTCGTGAAGGACGAAGGGGACGGCGGCAGCAAGGCGGCCGCGTTCCTGGCCGACCGGAAGTTCATCTGAGAGGGCTTGGATCACATGGCTGAGGTACTGGTCCTCGCGGAGCACACCGCTGACGGCGAGGTCAAGAAGGTCACCCTGGAGCTGCTGACCGCCGCCCGGCGGCTGGGCGAGCCGTCGGTGGTGTGGACCGGCCCGGGCGCGGACGCCGCGCAGCCGCGGCTGGCGGAGTACGGCGCGGCCAAGGTCTACGTGGCCGACTCGCCCGACTTCGCCGGCTACGTCGTGGCGCCGGCCGCCGAGCTGCTGGCCTCGCTGGTCGAGTCGGCGTCGCCGGCGGCGGTGCTGATCGCGGGCACGACCGAGGGCAAGGAGATCGCCGGGCCGGCTGGCGGTCAAGACCGGGTCCGGGGTGCTGACCGACGCGGTCGACGTGACCGCGGGGGACGCCGGGACGCCGGTGGGCGAGCACGCCAACTTCGGTGGCGCGGTCATCGTCCACGCCACGGTGCGGAAGGGCACGCCGATCATCGCGGTCCGGCCGAACTCGGTCGCCGCCGAGCCGTCGGCCGGCCCGGCCGCGGTCGAGGCGGTTTCGTTCGCTGCTTCCGACGCGGCCAAGGCGGCGAAGATCACCGAGCACATCGTGGCCGAGGCGAGCGAGCGCCCGGAACTGTCCGAGGCGTCGATCGTGGTATCCGGCGGCCGCGGCACCGGGTCGGCGGACGGCTTCGGCGTCATCGAGCAGCTCGCCGACTCCCTCGGGGCGGCCGTGGGCGCGTCCCGGGCGGTCGTCGACGCGGGCTGGTACCCGCATCAGTTCCAGGTCGGGCAGACCGGTAAGACCGTGTCCCCGCAGCTGTACGTCGCGGTCGGCATCTCCGGCGCCATCCAGCACCGGGCCGGCATGCAGACCTCCAAGACGATCGTCGCGGTCAACAAGGACGCGGAGGCGCCGATCTTCGAGATCGCGGACTTCGGCGTCGTCGGCGATCTGTTCACCGTCGTGCCCCAGCTGATCGAGGAGATCGGCAAGCGCAAGGGGCTTTAGATTCACCGGATGGCGTGGCGGCACGGCTCGGTTAGGCTTTAGGACACGATGAGCACTTGTCCGGTTATTTACCTTGACCATGCCGCCACCACGCCGATGCTGCCCGAGTCAATCGCCGCCATGACCGAGGAGCTGGCCCAGCTGGGCAACCCCTCGTCGCTGCACAACGCCGGGCGCCGCGCCCGGCGGGTGGTGGAGGAGTCGCGGGAGCAGATCGCCGAGGTGTTCGGCGCGCGGGCCAGCGAGGTCATCTTCACCAGCGGCGGCACCGAGGCGGACAACCTCGCGGTCAAGGGGATGTTCTGGGCCCGCCGGGCGGGCGACCCCCGCCGCACCCGGGTGCTCACGACCGCCGTCGAGCATCACGCGGTGCTCGACTCGGTGCACTGGCTGGCCGACGCCGAAGGCGCGTCGCCGCAGTGGCTCCCGGTCGACGACTGCGGGCTCGTGCACGCCCACTCGCTCCGGGCGGCGCTGACGGCCGGCCGGACGGCGCCGACGGCGCGGCGCTGGTCAGCGTCATGTGGGCCAACAACGAGGTGGGCGCGGTGCACCCGATCGCCGCGCTGGCGGCGGTCGCGCATGAGTACGGGGTGCCCTTCCACACCGACGCGGTGCAGGCGGCGGCCCAGCTTCCGGTCGACTTCGCCTCGTCCGGGGTGGACGCGATGACCGTCACCGCGCACAAGCTCGGCGGCCCGGTCGGGGTGGGCGCGCTGATCCTCGGGCGCGCGGTCGCCCCGGTCCCGGTGCTGCACGGCGGCGGGCAGGAGCGGGACGTCCGCTCGGGCACCCTCGACGCGCCCGCCATCAGGGCCTTCGCGGTCGCGGCGGTGACGTCCGGGCGACGCCGGGCGGCCGAGGCGGTGCGAGTGGCGGCGCTGCGCGACGACCTCGTCCGGCAGGTGCTGCGGGCCGTCCCCGACGCGGTACTGAACGGCCCCCCGCCCGGGCCCGGCCGCCTGCCAGGCAACGCGCACTTCTCATTCCCCGGCTGCGAGGGCGACGCGCTGCTGCTGCTGCTCGACGCCCGCGGCATCGCCTGCTCGACCGGCTCGGCCTGCACCGCGGGGGTCGCCGAGCCGAGCCACGTGCTGCTGGCGATGGGCGCCGACGAGGCCCGCGCCCGCGGCTCGCTGCGGTTCTCGCTCGGCCACACCACCACCCAGGCGGACGTGGACGCCCTCGGCGGCTGCATCGGCGAGGCGGTCACCCGCGCCCGCCGGGCGGCCTGGCTCCGCCGCCCGCTAACCGGCCGGCGATGCCGGGTAGCCTGGAACGGTTATGGGTCTTAAGGTTCTCGCCGCCATGTCGGGCGGAGTCGACTCCGCCACCGCCGCCGCGCGCGCGGTCGACGCCGGTCATGAGGTGACCGGCGTCCACCTCGCGCTGTCGTCGAATCCGCAGTCGTACCGGACCGGCGCCCGCGGCTGCTGCACGCTCGAGGACGCGCGGGACGCGCGCCGCGCCGCCGACGTGATCGGCATCCCGTTCTACGTCTGGGACCTGGCCGAGCGCTTCAAGCAGGATGTGGTGGACGACTTCGTCGCCGAGTACGCGGCGGGCCGGACCCCCAACCCGTGCCTGCGCTGCAACGAGAAGATCAAGTTCGAGGCGGTGCTCGACCGGGCGCTCGCGCTCGGCTTCGACGCGGTCTGCACCGGGCACTACGCGCGGATCGACGAGGCTCGCGGCACGCTGCAGCGCGCCGTCGACGACGGCAAGGACCAGTCCTACGTGCTGGCGGTGCTGACCAGGGATCAGATCGCGCACGCGATGTTCCCGCTCGGTGACACGCCCAAGACGTCGGTCCGGGCGGAGGCGGCCGAGCGCGGCCTGCTGGTGGCGGACAAGCCGGACAGCCACGACGTCTGCTTCATCGCCGACGGCGACACCCAGGGCTTCCTGTCCCGGCAGCTCGGCGTCGGCTCCAGGCAAGATCGTTGACGTGGACGGAGCGGTGCTCGGCGCGCACGAGGGCGCCTTCGGGTTCACGGTCGGGCAGCGCAAGGGGCTGCGGCTTGACCGCCCGGCCCCGGACGGCAATCCCCGCTACGTGCTGTCCATCGAGCCGGTCAGCAACACCGTCACCGTCGGCCCGGCCGCCGCCCTCGTCGGCCACCGAGATCACGGCGATCCGCCCGGTCTGGACGGGGCGCTCGGCGCCACTCTCGCCGGTCGAGTGCTCGGTGCAGCTACGGGCGCACGGCGAGGTGTACCCGTGCGCCGCCTGGCTGGCCGGAGACGAGCTGGTCATTAACCTGCGCGCACCCGCGCGGGCCGTGGCGGCGGGCCAGGCGGCCGTGCTCTACGACGGCGACACCGTGCTCGGCAGCGCCACCATCTCGGCTGCTCGCTGAGGCTACTCGTCCCCGTAGAGGTGCCGGTTCAACTCCCTCGGGCGAGTCGATTCCGGGGATGACTCGGTGTAGAAGTTCATCACCGCGACCACCCGCATGTCGTACTGCCTCGGTCAGCGGCCGCACGTAGTGCGGGTGACGCCGAGCGTCGAAGAAGATCAGGTGCCCCGCCGTGCGGCCGGACGACCGAGCAGTCCCCGCTCGACCTCGTCCAGGCCCGTCTGGGCCGCGTCGTCGTGGGCGAAGACCAGTTCCCCGCCGCCCGCGTGCTCGGTGCAGAACAGCAGGCCGGTGAGCGGGTTCGAGTCGACGTGGCACTCAAAGCGCATACCGACGGCCCGCGCTGGACGTTGAGGACCACGCCGTAGCGGTCGATCGCGCGGCCGGGCTGACCTTCTCCGCGCAGCCACGCCCGCCAGCTCCAGGAACACGCCCGCGGTAGTGCCTCGGTGCAGCCAGGGCAGTGCTCGCGCACCTGGTCCGCGTGCACCCGGCCCCGTTCGAATGTGCGTCTACTCCGGGTGCCTCGCGTGACAGACCCGGGGTCCGGCGGAAATCCGCGGAAGTCGGCGTTCCTGGCTGCCGCCGGCCAATCTCCCGCTGGCGACGTATGGCCGGCAGGTTCGGTCACGTCAAACGTCGTCCAGCTGAAATCGCGGGTCTGCACAGCGCTCCCCTCAGCCACTGCCACCAGGACCGTACCCCGCAGCGCTCCCCGGAGCTCATTCGCGATCCTGATGCCAGCGGCTGCCTCAACTCGGTGGTAGCACCCGCCGCGGTGCCGCCATCGCTTACGCGCTGGCCGTGTAGGGGTCGTAATGCTCGTAGCGGTACTCGGATGACGGACGGGTGCGTTCTTGGCCACGGGCTGCCTCCAGTCTCGGCCTAGCGGCGGTCTTCCCCCCACAGGTCCGGGATAGGGCCGTGGTCGGGACAATTACCGCCGTTCCTCCCCTTCAATTATGAATTAGCGGCCTCTCGGTGTCATCCGTCTAGATCACGCGTTAATTGGCGTCTTGGCAACTGATTCCGTAGGTGACGGCGCGATCATAAACTCCTCTGTACGTCGGAACCACTCCTGACTCGCCAGCCTCTCTCGTCGGCTGGAAAGCCGGTCCTGCCGCGGATGCCACTTTTTCACCACGAACACCACGACGGGCAGCGCCAGCAGTACCGCGATCGGGATCAGGGCCGGGTCGCGAGCAGCACCCCGGTCCACCTGATGCCGATTCCGCGGGCCATCAGGCCGTCGCTGAGCGACGCCACCGGCTTGCTGCCTGCCCAGGCGATCGCCCACACGGCCATCACGCTCGCCTCCTCGCGGGCCCTGCCCGGGTGGCCAGCACCGTACGGGTCGCCGAGTTGGCGATCAGGCACATTACGCCGGCCACGAACGCCGCGAAGCAGCTTGCGACCACCCAGGGCGACAGCACGAACGCCATCATCGCGACCGCCAGGATCGCGAGTGCGGTCGCGGCGAGCGGAGCAAGGCTCATGCCTGGACCGCCGAATGAGCCCATGACGTCCCGGCGCCGAGCGCCGCGATGAAGCATCCCGGCCAGTCGCCGCTGGCGTGCAGCCGCCCAGCCACCGCAGGCCCGAGTACCAGCACCGGGTCGTCGGCTACCGTCACAGCCGCCACCATGAGCAGCAGGACGGCGATCCGCCAGTCACCCTTCGCGTCCTGAATCCGTCCTTGACTCTGCGACTTTTCCCGTCGCTCGGCGCGCTGGCCGCGACCGGCCACTGCCAGGCAGCCCGCGAAGAGGAGGAATGACACCGCGTTCGCGGCGAATGCCCAGCCGAACCCGAGCGTGGTCACCAGCAGCACGCTCACCGGTGGCGCGACCGCACGCCCGAGGTTGTAGCAAACCGAGTCCATGGCGAACGCGGGCCTGATGTCTCTCTTCGTCGTCCACGAGCCGCCGCACGGTTACGTTCCTGGCCGGCAGCGCGAATGTGAAGGCCAGTCCGCTCGCGATTGCCCCGCCCCCGAGCCACCAGGTGTTGAGGGGCCGGCGAAGGCCAGTGCCGCCATCATCCCTGCGTGCCGTGGCGGCGATCAGCTGGGTGGCGAACAGGATCCGGCCTGCTGCTGAACTTGTCGGTCATCACCCCGGCCCAGGGCCCAGGACGAGCGGGCTTGAGAATTGCGCACAGGTAACTAGACCGACGACCAGGACCGAGTGCGACAGACCGGTAGGCGAGCAGCACCTGCGCGGTGTTCTGCAGCCAGGTGCCGAAGTCCGATGTGACGCTGCCGACGAAGTAGAAGCGGAACCCCGGGCTGCGCAGTGCCCGCCACGGGGTGCTCTCGTCGCTGTCTCCGTGTTCTTGGACAGGCCGAAGTAAGCCGCCGGCAGGCGTGGCACGGCCGTCATGCTGGCTGACACGCAAAACTCCTCGCAAGGTGCAGCGACAGTCCCGGGGGTTCGCGGAGTGGCGCAGGTAAGCGGGGGGTTTAGCGCGGGATTCCGGGTGGCTCGGGGATCTAGGCCGCGTTCCGGGTTTCCGTCGTATTCCTCTGGTGTCTCTTCGTACTGCGGGTCGGGGATGCCATCCCCGACGTCGACGAGAACTGGGTCCCGTCTGCGGGGAACAGCGTCACCGTCACCCGCATCGGCTTCTTGTGTTGATCGAAGGCCGGCGGAAGATCTCGAACACTGTGGTGTGTGCGAGATCGGAAGAACGCTCGCTCGTCGTTGTCCGGCACTGCGGGCGGTGATCCAGTCCCGCCACCCCATCTGAACGAGCCCATAGTCTCGCCCAGGTAGTGCACGACCCCGGTTCGATGTCTCTCAGCCATGAGCAGCCTAACGCCCCCTCTGCTGAATTCAAATGGATAGGAGGTCCGCAGGGACCACGGGACCTCGCCTTCTCCCACGCAACCGCTCCTCCGCTGCTGTCTGCTGACGACGCGCTGGCCCAGTCGGAACCCGCAGTCGTTGGCGATCTCCGCAGCCACCGGCTGTACCTCGACCTTCGGTACGCTCATGACGCTCCTCGCGGCGCTCAGCGTTTCGCACCTTCGCACAGGTAGCGGGCGCCTCCCCCTTGTTCACTTCGGTCAGGTCAGCCGTGAGCACGGTGACAAACGGGTCTATCTTCACGGAGACGACGTGCCCTGTCCGGTTTGGTCTCGATCAGGCCCTGGCTCGCTCAGCCGCTTGATTGCGTCCCTGACGGTATTCCGCGAGCCTCGTACTGGTCTCGCAGTTCAATCCTCTGTCGGCAGCTGCGCACCTCGTTCTGAGGATGCCGGACGCGATCTTCGTCCGCAGATCCTCCGCGATCTGCTGGTCACATCGGCTCAGCCATTGTTCCTCCACGACATCAGTCATCGAGGAAGCCCGTCTCGGCAACCGGCATCGTGATCACGCCTCCTGCACCGCCTGGTTCTCCATCCGCCCAAACAGGCGAGGAGCACAGCTACAAACATCCCATGGTTGGGATGACCCGGATGACAGGTATATCAGTCTGATCCTGCTAGTGCGGCTGCTTGTTGCAGTTGCATCTCACCGGTGATACCCAGGCCTTCGTCCCAAGCCTGAATCGCTGGCGACGGCTAAATTCACGTGCATGTCGGTTTGTGCCGTCTGCGTGGTCAAACATGGCATGTGCCAAAGGTTGGGATGACTGGTAGGGGTTGGATGAACGGGTAAATAGGCTAGACCAGCTGGTTGACCTCACGGTGGCAAACCTACCAGCTGGATAGACCGAATGTCCCGTCTTCCACGCCGCGCCGCGATCAGCCAAGCCGGCAGGATCGGCGTGAAGCCGCGGTGACCGCGGCAGGGAGTGTATGGAGATCGTCATGGCCAGTCTCGTGATCATCGTGCTCGTCTCTCCGCGCAGGCGGCCTCCTCGGGGCCTACTTCAAGATCTGCCTCGCGATCCAGCGAGAGGACAGGCGCAAATGGTCGCTCAGGCGAAGCGCTTCCAGCCGCTCAGCGCAGAGCGCTCGCGACGTGTGCGGCATGTACGCCTGGAAGTAGCCGCCCAGTCGCACCGGGACCGCCTGCCGTCCGTCGGGCCGGCAAGCGTCGGGTCCTACCGAGGACGGGGCGGCTAGGGCTCGGGAAGAGATGGTCCCCTGTGCCCATGGACCGCTGGGCACAGGGGATCGGTGGAGGACCAGGGCAGCGTCACCAGAGAAGCAACGGGGATGGCGGCAATGATGAACTTCGTCGAGCAACTCACAGCGATAACGATCCTGATCGACTTCCTATTCGGGGTGACCTTCGGGATCGTCGGCGGCGCGGTTCTCGGATCGAGACGCGAGGATTACGAGAAGACCCTGCTGGGGGCGGCGCCAGATGCCTTCAGCGCCGGGCGCCCGCGTCATGTATGGCGTCTTCACCCGCGACGCTGGGTACCCGCCGAGCCTCCTCCCCGGCAGCGGAGAGCCGGCCATGAACGACACCGCCGACGACGGGCCGGGATCGCAGGGACCGGAGCAGGACCGATGAGGGGCTTCGAGGTAGTAGCGATCGTCATGGCCTGTTCTTCGCCATCGGGATCGCCGTGGGGATGCTCCTGGTCGTCGCACTTCCCCTCCTCAGCCGATGCACTCGCGTCGTCGCTCCGAGCGCGGGTACCCGGGCGGCGGTGACTGGCGGGAACTGCCGCCGCCTCGCGAGGACGACGATAAGCCCCCTCGGTGGCCCGGCTAAGCTCAGCAGCGTGGCTGACAAACAAGGGATTTCCGTGGGGACCTGGCACCGCGACCGGGATCGGGTCGATGCCCGGCGGCAACCCGCTGGAGACGGCCCAGCTGATCTTCGACGAGGTGCCCGACCTGCCGTTCCTGGCCGAGCTCCCCGGCCGGGGCCCTGGCGCCGACATGATCGGCCGCACTGCGGCGCTCCTGGTCGACATCGCGGTCGAGGTCACCCCGGGCGGCTGGCGGATCGCCGACCATCCCGGCCGCGACATGCGCCGCGCCAGGTCGATGCTCTCGTCCGATCTGGACGCGATGGAAGAGGTCCTGAACGGTTACCAGGGACCGCTGAAGATCCAGCTGGCCGGGCCGTGGACGCTCGCCGCGACGATCGAGCAGCCGCACTCGCTGAAGGTCGCGCTGGCCGACCCTGGCCTGGTCAATGACCTCGCGTCGTCGCTCGCGGAAGGCGCCAAGGCGCACGTCGCGGAGGTTGCCAAGCGCGTGCCGGGCGCGACCCTGCTCGTTCAGCTCGACGAGCCGTCGCTGCCCGCCGTCGCCCACGGCGGCATTCCCTCGCCAAGCGGCCTGACCCGCGTCCGAGAGGTGGACGAGGAGGTGCTGCGGGCGAAGCTGCGCGAGGTCCTCGACGCGACACGCGCGTACACGATCGTCCACTGCTGCGCTTCCGGCTACCCGTTCGAGATAATCAACGGGGCAGGCGCGGACGCGGTCTCGTTCGACCTCAGCCTGCTCGGGCATGGTGATTACGACACGTTCGCGGAGACCGTCGAGGGGGGCTCGGGACTGCTCATCGGCGCGCTGTCCCGTCACCGGCCTCGCGCGAGATCCCGCGCGCCCGTCGGCGCGGGGCCCGGTCGGCGAGCGCCCGTCCGGCCGGTCGGCGTGACGATGATCGATGTCGAACGGTCCCGGCCGACTCCCGAGGGCACGGCTAACGCCATCCGGGAGGTATGGCGGAAGATCGGGCTTTCCCCGGCTAGCTGCGCTGAGCAGGTCGTCATCACCCCGGCCTGCGGGCTGGCGGGAGCGTCGCCGGACCAGGCGCGCGACGCGCTGCGCTGGTGCCGGGAGGCCGGGCGGATCCTGCCGGAGCTGATGGCGGAGCTGGCGACGTGACCGACGGAGCGATCGCGGGATGGGAATGACAGATGGAGCTGACTGAGGCCAGGCGGCGGCACGCCGAGCTGAGCGAGAAGCTGCTTGACGCGCAGTACCGGTACCACGTGCTCGACGCCCCGACGATCTCCGACATCGAGTACGACACCGGCCTGCGGGAGCTCAACGCGATCGAGGACGAGTTCCCCGAGCTGCGCACGCCCGACTCGCCCACGCAGCACGTCGGCGGGACGATCTCGACTCTGTTCACCCCCGTCGAGCACCTCGAGCGGCTGCTCAGCCTGGACAACGTGTTCTCGGCCGAGGAGTTCTCCGCCTGGTCCGACCGCGCCGCCAAGCTGGGCGGGACCGGGCCCTACCTGTGCGAGCTGAAGATCGACGGGCTCGCGATCGACCTGGTGTACGAGCGCGGCCGCCTCGTCAGCGCCGCCACCCGCGGTGACGGGCGGACCGGCGAGGACGTCACGCTGAACGTGAAGACGATCAAGTCGGTTCCCGACCGGCTGGCCGGGGACGACGTGCCCGAGCTGCTCGAGGTGCGCGGCGAGGTCTTCCTGTCGGCGGCGTCGTTCGACCGGCTGAACGAGTCGCTGCAGGAGGCGGGCAAGGCCGCCTTCGCCAATCCCCGTAACGCCGCCGCCGGGTCCCTGCGGCAGAAGGACCCGCGGGTCACCGCGTCCCGCGCGCTCGGAGCGATCGTGCACGGCATCGGCCGGGTGGTGGGCGCCGCGGACGCCGACGGCGCGATCGTCGGGTCGGCCGCCGGGCCGAGCGACGAGGGGCACCTCGAAGGGGCGCCGGACACGCAGTCCGGCTGGTACGAGCGGCTGCGCGGCTGGGGCCTGCCGGTCAGCGACAAGTACCAGGTCGTCACCGAGCTGGCCGAGGTCCAGCGCTACATCGACTACTACGCCGACCCCGGGCACCGGCACGAGACGCCGTATGACATCGACGGCGTGGTGGTGAAGATCGACCCGATCGACGTGCAGCGGGCGATGGGCGCGACCAGTCGGGCGCCCCGCTGGGCGATCGCCTACAAGTACCCGCCCGAGGAGGTCAACACCAAGCTGCTCGACATCCGGGTCGGGGTCGGCCGGACCGGACGGATCACGCCCGTTCGCGGTAATGACCCCGGTCAAGGTCAGCGGGTCGACCGTGGACCGGGCGACCCTGCACAACGAGGATGAGCTCAAGCGCAAGGGCGTGCTCATCGGCGACACGGTGATCCTGCGCAAGGCGGGCGAGGTCATCCCCGAGGTGGTCGGGCCGGTGACCGAACTGCGCACCGGCGACGAGCGCGAGTTCGACTTCCCCCGCCAGTGCCCGGAGTGCGGCACCCCGCTCAGGCGCGATGAGGGCGAGGTCGACTGGCGCTGCCCCAACACGGTCGCCTGCCCCGCCCAGCTCCGCGAGCGCCTGTTCTACCTCGCCTCCCGCAGCGCGCTCGACATCGAGGCGCTCGGCTACGAGGCGGTCGTGGCGCTGCTCAACGACCACCTCGTGGCCGACGAGGGCGAGCTGTTCGACCTGACCGACGAGAAGCTGGCGACCAGCCCGTTCTTCGTCAACAAGGCCGGCGGCCTCAAGCTCGTCGCGCACGCGCTGATCATCAACCTGGAAGAGGCGAAGACCCGCCCGCTGTGGCGGATTCTGGTCGCGCTGTCGATCCGGCACGTGGGCCCGACCGCCGCTAGGGCGCTGGCGGAGGCGTTCGGGTCGGTCGACGCGATCGCGGCCGCCTCACCGGACGCGCTGGCGATCGTGGACGGCGTCGGCCCGACGATCGCGGCCTCGGTGGTGGAGTGGTTCACGGTCGACTGGCACGCCGAGATCGTGGCCAAGTGGCGGGCGGCCGGGGTCCAGCTCGAAACCCCGGGGTTCGACCCGTCGGCGGCGGCGTCGCGGGTGCTGGCCGGCGTGACCGTCGTGATCACGGGGACGCTGCCCGGGCTGAGCCGCGACGAGGCGGCCGAGGCGGTCCGGGCGGCCGGCGGCAAGGTCTCCTCCTCGGTCTCCAAGAAGACCAACTTCGTCGTCGCGGGCGAGAACGCCGGCTCCAAGTACGACAAGGCAGTCGAGCTAGGCGTCCGCATCCTGGACGAAGCCGGCCTGCAGACCCTGCTCGCCGACGGCCCCGACGCACTGCCCCCCGCCCCGGACCCCGACCGCGCCCCGAGATCGGATCCTAAGCAGGGTCCACCACCGCCGGTCGGTTTTGCGGGATGATGCTAGCCGTGCTCACACTGCCGTAGGGAGGCCGAGCTGTCGTACTACCGGGTGGTCGAGGTCTGCGCGGGGGCGGGCGGGCAGTCGCTCGGGCTCGAGCTGGCCGGGTTCGAGCACGAGCTGTCGGTCGAGCTCGACCAGAACGCGTGCGCAACCCTGCGGCTCAACCGGCCGCAGTGGAAGGTCGCGCAGGGGGACGCCGCCAATCACGCCGTCTGGCGTCCTGAGCAGTACGCCGGGGTGGACCTGCTGGCCGGGGGCGTGCCCTGCCCGCCATTCACGATCGCGGGCAAGCAGCTCGGCGCGACCGACGAGCGCGACCTGTTCGCCTGGGCGATCGAGCTGTGCGGGACGATCCGGCCGCGCGCGCTGCTGCTGGAGAACGTCCGCGGCCTCTCGCTGCTTCCCGTTCGCCGCCTACCGGCAGCACACGTGCTCGACCGGCTGGCGATCAGGGAGTCGTGGCCGCGGGCGGCTACTGCAGGCGCAGCCGCCCGGCTGCAAGGTTACGACCTGCGCTTTCTCGAGACGCTGGTCCGAGCTCGGGGCGATCCCGGCGCGGCGGCTGGCCGATCTAATTCGTCGGCTGCCGCAGCGGAGGCCGGAGGGCGCAGCCGGCCGACCTGCGCCGACCCGGCGGCGGCTCGAAGGCATGGCCGCCGTCAGGCCGACCCGGTGCCGAGCCTGGCGTGGTCAGCTGGCCGTGAACGTCGCTCGGGTCACTCGCCGACGAGCCCTCGTCGCCCACCGGCCGATCGCCAAGGCGCAGGGAAACGACCTCGGCACGATCCAGGTCGCCCGGCTGCACGCGGCCCTCGGCTGGGACCGGCGCCGACGGTCGCCGCTTACCGCGGCGCATGACCGTCGACCTACCTGGCGGTCCTGCGCCGACGGCACCAACCTGGCCTGGCGCGGTGGGCAGTCGGGCGGCCACGACTCCCGCCGCCGTCTGCCCGTGCCGCCGGCGCCGCCCAGGTCATCTGGTCCTTCTTCGACCCGCACGGCGCCGGCGAAGCTTCGTGAAGCGCGGCCTCGTCCTGGCCGACGGGATCCTGGCGCGATCGGCGGCTCGCGGTCCTGGCCGGGACTGCAGATCATGAGCGCGGTTGACCGGCCATCGGCGCACGACCAGTACCGACTCGAGTCAGGGTCGGGCAGCCTGACCAGGACGTACGAGGTCATCGCGGCCAGCTCGCCGCCGCTCGTCGGCGCCGATCCAGGATCGTGCAATCCGGCTGGCCTGCGGTCGACCACCAGCGATGCGATCACCAGCGGACTCGGCTGCTCGCCCTACAGCAACCGCCGGGAAGGCCGAGCCGGCCTGACGCGACGGCGCTCGCACGCGCCGCGGCCCGCATCGTGACTGCATGCGAGCGCCGCCGCCGGCTGAACGTCGACGACCTGGGCTTCCTCAAGGCGCTCGTCCCCGGGATCGACCCGGGCCGTCGCCAGGCCGATCTACTTCGTCGGCTACAGCATCGGCGGCCGGCTGGCGTACCGCCTCGCCTGCACCGACCCGGCGCTGGCGGACGGCATGGCGGCCGTCAAGGCCGACCCGATGCCGGGCTGCGTGGTCACCCAGGCCGCATGAACATCCTCGTGGTCTCCTCGCTCGACGACCCGTACGATCGCCGTACCGGCCGGGGGACAACGGCAGGGAGACGCCTCCGGCCACCGTCCAGATCGCCCGGCTGCACGACGGACCTGCAGTGCGCGGGCACCACGGCCGTCAGGCACGGCACGATGACGCTCAGCACCTGGTCCTGCGCCCACCTGAAGACCCTCCAGTGGGCGCTCTACCAGAGCGGGGGCCACGACTTCCCGAAGCCTGACGGCGACACGCCGGGCGCCAATCAGCTCATCTGGTCCTTCGTCGCCAGGACCCCGCTCGCGCCGGTACCGGGCCAGGCCGGGAGCGCGTAGCCAGGCGGCGCTTAAGCGAGCCGCTCCAGGATCAGCTCGCGCACCCGGGGGGCGTCGGCCTTGCCGCCGGTCGTCTTCATGACCGCGCCGACCAGGGCGCCGGCCGCCGCGACCTTGCCGTTGCGGATCTTCTCGGCCACCTCCGGCGTTGGCGGCGATGGCCTCGTCGATGGCGGCCAGCAGGGCGGAGTCGTCGCTGACGATCGAGAGACCGCGCTCGGCGACCACCTCGTCCGGCGTGCCCTCGCCGTCGAGCACGCCGTCGATCACCTGCCGGGCGAGCTTGTCGTTGAGCGCGCCCGATTCCACCAGCGCGGCCACCCGGGCCACCTGCGCGGGCGTGATCGGCAGCTCGCAGACGTCGACCCCCGAGTCGTTGGCGCGCCGGGCGAGCTCGCCGAGCCACCACTTGCGGGCATCGGCCGGTGAAGCGCCCGCCGCGACGGTCGCCTCCACCGCGTCGAGGGCGCCCGCGTTGCGCAGCGCCTCGAACTCGAGCTCCGACAGCGACCAGGACTCGATCAGCCGGGCCCGGCGGGCGGACGGCAGCTCCGGCAGCGTCTTGCCGATCTCGGTCACCCAGGCCGGGTCGGGCGCCACCGGCACCAGGTCGGGCTCGGGGAAGTAGCGGTAGTCCTGCGCTTCCTCCTTGGACCGCCCGGACGTGGTGACGCCGGTGTCCTCGTGGAAGTGCCGTGTCTCCTGGATGATGCGGCCGCCGGCGTCGAGCACGAACGCCTGCCGCTCGATCTCCGAGCGGACCGCCCGCTCGACCGAGCGGAGCGAGTTGACGTTCTTGGTCTCGGTCCTGGTGCCCCAGACCCCTGACCCGCGGACCGACAGCGACGTGTTCACGTCGCACCGCATCGAGCCCTCCTCCATCCGCACGTCGGACACCCCGAGCGTGCGGAGCACGTCGCGGAGCTCGGTGACGTACGCCTTGGCGACCTCGGGGGCCAGGTAGCCGGTGCCGGGCACCGGCTTGGTGACGATCTCGACCAGCGGGATGCCCGCCCGGTTGTAGTCGACCAGCGAGTACTCGGCCCCCTGGATGCGGCCGGTCGCCCCGCCCACGTGCAGCGACTTGCCGGTGTCCTCCTCGAGGTGCACCCGCTCGATGCCGACCCGGATCGTCGCCCCGCCGACCAGCACGTCCAGGTACCCGTCGGTGCACAGCGGCTCGTCGTACTGCGAGATCTGGAAGTTCTTGGGCATGTCGGGGTAGAAGTAGTTCTTCCGCGCGAACCGGCACCACGACGCGATCGAGCAGTTCAGCGCCAGCCCGATCCTGATCGCGAACTCGATCGAGCGCCGGTTGACGACCGGCAGCGAGCCGGGCAGGCCGAGGCAGACCGGGCAGACGTGGGTGTTCGGCTCGGCCCCGAAGGCGGTCAGGCAGCCGCAGAACATCTTGGTCGTGGTGCCGAGCTCGACGTGGGTCTCGAGGCCGAAGACCGGCTCGTAGCTGTGCAGCGCCTCTTCGTAGGTGACGGTCATGACCGGGTCAGCCCCTTCGCCTCGGTTAGCAGCGGATGGCCCCAGCGCGACGTGAACGCCGCCTCGACGGCGGCCCCCACCCGGTACAGCCGGTCGTCGGCCAGCGGCGGCGCCATGACCTGCAGCCCGACCGGGAGGCCGTCCTCCTCGGCCAGCCCGCACGGGACCGAGATGGCCGCGTTCCCCGCCAGGTTCGACGGGATCGTGCACAGGTCGGCCAGGTACATCGCCATCGGGTCGTCGGCCCGCTCGCCGAGCCGGAACGCGGTGGTCGGCGTGACCGGCGAGACCAGCACGTCGACCTGGCTGAAGGCCGCCTCGAAGTCCTGGATGATCAGCGTCCTGACCTGCTGCGCCTTGCCGTAGTAGGCGTCGTAGTAGCCGCTTGAGAGGGCGTAGGTGCCGAGCATGATGCGCCGCTTGACCTCGGCCCCGAACCCGGCCGCCCGGGTCTCCGCCATGATCTCCTCGGCGCTGCCGGTGCCGGTCCGCAGCCCGTACCGCATGCCGTCGAACCGGGCCAGGTTGGAGGAGCACTCGCTGGGCGCGATCAGGTAGTACGCGGGCAGCGCGTACTTGAAGTGCGGGCAGCTGAGCTCGGTGACCTTGGCCCCGAGCGACTCGAGCACCTCGATCGCATCGGTGAACCTGCTCATCACGCCCGGCTGGTACCCCTCGCCCGACAGATCGGTGACCACGCCGATCCGCAGGCCGGCCACGTCGCCGTGCCGCGCCGCGGCCACCACCGGCGGGACCGGCGCGTCGATCGAGGTCGAGTCCATCGGGTCGTGCCCGGACATCGCCTCGTGCAGCAGGGCGGCGTCGAGCACGGTCCGGCCGAACGGCCCCGGGGTGTCGAGCGAGGAGGCGAAGGCCACCACCCCGTAGCGGGAGGAGCCGCCGTAGGTCGGCTTGGCGCCGACGATCCCGCAGACCGCGGCCGGCTGCCGGATCGAGCCGCCGGTGTCGGTGCCGAGCGCGAGCGGCGCCTCGTAGGCGGCGACGGCGGCGGCCGAGCCGCCGGACGAACCGCCCGGCACCCGGGCCAGGTCCCATGGGTTATGCGAGGGGCCGTAGCCGGAGTTCTCGGTCGAGGAGCCCATCGCGAACTCGTCCATGTTGGTCTTGCCGATGAGGATGGCGCCGGCCTCGCGCAGCCGCCCGGTGATGGTCGACTCGTAGGGCGGGTACCAGCCTTCGAGGATCTTCGATCCGCAGGTGGCGGGCGCCCCGATGGTGGTGAACAGGTCCTTCACCGCGACCGGGACCCCGGCCAGGGCGCCGAGCGGCTCGCCCGCCGCGCGCTTGCGGTCCACCGCGCGGGCCTGGGCCAGCGCGTCTTCGCCGTTGACGTGCAGGAACGCCCGCAGGTCGCCGTCCACGGCGGTGATCCGGTCCAGGTGCGCCTGGGTGACTTCGGCCGCCGACACGCTTCCTGCGGCCACCGCGGCGGCCAGCTCGGCCGCGGTCATCGTGGTCAGATCGTCCATGGTGTCCCCCTCACTCCTCAACCAGGATCCTCGGCACCTTGAACCGCTGCAGCTCGACTGCGGGCGCCCCGCTGAGCGCCTGCTCCGGGGTCAGGCAGGGCACCGGCTCGTCGTCGCGGTAAACGTTGTCAATGCCGGTCGCCTGCGTGGTCGGCGGGATGCCGTCCGCGGCGACCTCCTGCACCTGCGCGACCGACGAGATGATCTGGTCGAGCTGCGGGGCAAGGTGGTCGAGCTCTTCGTCGCTGAGCGCGAGCCTGGACAGCCGGGCCAGGTGAGCGACCTCGTCGCGGGTAATGGGCATGCGCTCCATCCTAGGGCGGACCAGGCGCGAACTCGTAAGCGATTAGGCGTCCGCACGTCAAACCGGCGTTAAATCCGCCGGCCGGAGGCCGCCGGTCGCCGGCCGGAGCCGGCCGGCCGCCCGCCAGGGTACCGGCCCGGCGGCCGAAAGCTGCAAGCGCGTCGTTGCGTGTCGCTGAGGGGTCCCTGACGGTTTCCTCCGTACTGTTTGAGCAACCCCCGCCACTTTCAGCTCAGCAAAAGCACACATCTCAGTGATTGACAGGGGCAACATGAGAAAATTGAGCACCGCCATTGTCGTCGCGGCCGCGCTGGCGGCGACGACGACGGCCGTTGCCGCCAGCGGGCCGGCCGCGCGCGCGGACTCCGCTCCCTCGGCCGGCCGCGCGGTCGCGATCCTGGCCGGCAGCACCCCGCCGTTCGCCGTGGCCGGCAACGCGCTGGGCGCGGTCCCCGCGGGCAACCGGCTCACGATCCAGTTCTGGCTCAAGTCGCAGACGGCGGCCGCCGCGAGCTACGCCAGCGCGGTCTCCACCCCCGGCAACCCGCTGTTCGAGCGCTACCTGACCCCGGCCGCCGTACACGGCGCGGTTCGGCCCGTCGCCGGCCGAGGCGGCCTCGGTCGAGGCGTGGCTGCGGGCGGCGGGCTTCAGCGGCGTCTCGGCCGACTCCGGCCGCGACTACGTGGCGGGCACCGCGTCGGTGTCCACGATCGACTCGGCGCTGCGGACCCAGCTCCGGTACTACCGGCCCGCCGACGGCGTCAACGCGGGCGGGTACCAGCTGCGGGCCAACGACCGCCCGGTGTCACTGCCGACGTCGGTGGCGGGCAGCGTCCTCGGGGTCACCGGCCTGGAGAACGCCGCGCCGGCCACGACCTACGCCACCCCGAAGATCTCGGTCGCGCCCGGTGCCTCGGCCGGCCAAGCCGATCTCGTTCCCCTGCTCGTCCTGGTATGCCCAGCACTACGCGCACCGGCTGCCCCGGCAGTACGGGACCACCAGCTTCCCCACCGTCATCTGCGGCTACTCGGCCGACCAGCTCCGCCGGGCCTACGGCTACAACCGGCACAACATCGGCAAGGGCGTGACCATCGCCCTGGTCGAGATCGGCCTGACCCCGGAGATGTTCGAGACCCTGCAGGACTACGCGCGGGTCAACCGGATCGAGTCGCCGTCGGCCAGCCGGTACGCCGAGCTCTCGCTCGGCCGGGGATCGGCCTGCGGCGACGAGTTCGACGTCGAGGAGCAGCTCGACGTCGAATCGTCGTATGACATGGCGCCGCTGGCGAATCAGCTCGTCATCGGCGGCGACTCGTGCAACGACGGCTTCTACGGGCTGCAGGCGCTGTTCGACGCCGACACGGCCATTCTCAACGGCGCCGGCGGTCACCCGCTGGCGCAGATCGCGTCCAACTCGTGGGAGGGCAACGACGAGTCGCAACCGCTCAACCTGGTCAACATCGAGCACGCGTACCTGCTGCGGGCCGCCGCCGAGGGCGTCAGCATGCTGTTCTCCGCCGGCGACGGCTCCGGCGTGCTCACCCCGTCGAGCGACCCGTACGCCACCGCGGTCGGCGGCAGCACGCTCGGCATCGGCCGGAAGGACCCGAGGCTGTTCGAGACCGGCTGGTCCACCGGCCTGTAGTTCGACGTCAGGAACCGGTGGGTCTCGCAGGGCGAGGCGTACGCCAGCGGCGGCGGCCAGAGCCTGCTCTGGGCGCAGCCGCGATACCAGCGCGGGGTGGTGCCGAACTCGCTGGCCAAGGCGCCGGGCAACCGGGCCGGGCTGGTCCGCGCGCTGCCCGACATCAGCGCCGACGCCGACCCGTCGACCGGCATGGGCGTCGGGCTGCTGAACTTCAACGCCAAGGGCGTCGTGACCGGGTACGTCGAGCAGCCGATCGGCGGCACCAGCCTGGCCGCGCCGCTGGTGGCCGGCCTGGTGGCCGACGCCGAGCAGTACCGCCGGCCGTTCGGATTCCTCAACTGGGGCCTGTACCGGCTGGCCGGAACCCACGCCGTCAACGACGCGCTGCCGATCACCGGCAAGTCGCCGTCCAGGTACCGCGGCGTCGCCTGCGACGAGGCGGACTGCGGGGTCCTGTCGTACTTCCCGTTCGACGTCCAGAGCTGGTCGATGGCGGGCTACACCGGCCAGGTCACCCGCACGGGGTACGACACCATGACCGGGATCGGCACCCCCAACGGCCAGAACTTCGTCTACGCCCTGCGCCGGATTTTCGGCTAGCGATCACCCCCGCTGGTCCCGGCGCCCGAGTCGAGGGCGGCGGGACCAGCGGCGCGCTCAGCTGGGCACCGGGGCCAGCGGCGTCCCGGTCATGAAGGACCAGATGAGCTGGTTGCCGCCGGGGGTGTCGCCGGCCGGGATCGGGAAGCGCCGGCTGCGCTCAGACGTGGTCACCGCGGCCGCGTGGTTTTGCCGATGAAGGACAAGATGAGCGGCAGCGCGCCGGGGGTGCTGCCGTCGGGGTCGGGGATGTTGTGGCCACCGGTCGGGTAGACCGCCCACTCGAGTGTCTTCCCGTCGGCGCAGGACCACGTGCTGACGTCATCGTGCCGTGCGTCGACGCACCGTCGCTTATTCGAGCACTTCATGTCCTTCTCCAGCCGGGCGATCTGGACCGTGCGCGGCGGCGTCTCGTAGCCCTTCTCCCCGGGTTTGTAGGGCACGTACTTGTCGTTCAGCGAGGAGAACACGATGACGTTCTTCGGCTTGGTGACCACGCAGCCCGGCATCGGGTCGGCCTTGACCGCCGCCATGCCGTCGAACAGCGTCGGGTCGGTGCAGGCGATCCGGTACGCCAGCCGCCCGCCGTTGCTGTAGCCGACGACGTAGATCGGGCCGGGTGTGCCCGGGGTCGAGCTTGGGCACCAGCGCCTCGATGAACCCGACGTCGTTGACGTTCGCCTTGGCGGCGCCGTCGCAGCAGCCGATCGCGTTCCACGATTCATCGATCGCGCACCGGGTAGACCAGCTCGGCCTTGTCGGCGGTGGCGTCGGGGAGGAACTCGGTCCCGGGCGATCTCGTTGGCTGGTGGTCGACTGCGGCCCCGCCCAGCACGACGATGATCGGGGCCGACTTCGCCAGCGCGGCGTGGACTTGATCACCTCGTACTGCCGGGTGACGCTGCCGACCTTCATCGAGTAGGTGGTGGTCGTCGACCGTCTGCCGCCCGACCGCGTTGATGATGTGCACGCCGGCGAACGTCGCCCCGCTCAGCGTCACCGCGAACGCCGCGACCAGTATGAGGAAGCGGCCCATCATCCTGTCTCGCCGCCCACGTGCTTCACCCGGAACCCTTCTTCTTCGGCGCGTACTCGCGCCCGGTCAGCAGCAGGCTGGCCGGCGTGCGCCGCGCGGCCGAGGCGATCAGCCAGGCAGCCGCGTAGATGATCGGCACCGCGACGAAGAGCAGCACCACGACCGTGAGACCGTCCGGGGCGCGGCGGATCGCGCCGAGCCATCCGCCGTCGGGGCCGAGGAAGCTGGCGCCTGCCACCAGCAGTAGCCCCTGCAGGACGAGCGGGTGCGCCAGATAGATCCCGAATGAGCTGGCCGAGCCCGCCGCGCAGAACTTCCGGTGCGGCGCGCCGCGGTCGCTCCAGAGCAGCCCGGCCCCGAGCAGCGCCCAGCCGAACGTGAGCGCCTCGAGGATGACGATCGGCTGGAACACCGCGCTCGCGTTGGCGGGGGTCGCGCCGAAGCCGTAGATCTCGATGAAGTAGGTGCCGACGCCCGCGACCACGCCGACCCCCGCCACCAGCGCGATCGCCCGGCATCGGTCCCGAGATACCGCCGGGTGAACACGCAGAGCTGCTCGAAGTGCCAGCCCGCGATCGCGCCCGCCACCACGTAGAGCACGTAGGTGTCGACCCAGTAGCCCTGCCCGGCGCCGTTCAGGAACTGCGCGAATTGCCCGTTCGAGGGCCGCCCCAGGTGGTAGTGGAGCGCGCAGGTCAGCCACAGCTGGTACGCCGAAGGCGGCCGCGAGCAGCCACCGGTGGTAGCCCTCGGTCTTCCGCAGCACCCAGCGCAGGGCCGGGAACAGCAGGTAGATCTGCATGCTGACGAGCAGGAAGTACAGGTGATAGCGGGCGCCCGCGTTGAGCAGGTCATGCAGGAACGCGGACGGGAACGCCCCGCGCCCGGTCCCGTCGGCCGCGTAGTAGATGGCCGACCAGGTCACGTAGGCCGGGACGACCAGCCAGTACCGGCGGCGCCAGAACCGCAGCGTGTTCAGCCGCGGGCGGTGCCCGTAGTTGTAGGTCAGCACCAGCGCGGTCAGCAGCAGGAACAGCTCGCGGCTGGTGTGGAAGACGGTGCTGACCGCGCCGAGGACGAGGGTGACCTGCCCGCCGCCCCAGGCCAGCGTGTGCACGCCGACCACGAACACCATGATGATCAGCCGGATCATGTCGAACGCGATGATGTGCGGCCGGGAACGGGCGGGCGGCGCGGCCGAGCCGGGGGCGGGGAGCCGGGGTGCCTGGGCGGCGGCGGGCTGCGGCTCGCCCAGCGGCGCCAGCGGCCCGGTGTCGGAGAGGGTGGAGCTCACGGCCGCGAAGTCACCAGGTCCTTCAGCTGCCGCCGGGAGATCTTCCCCGTCGGCCCGAGCGGCATCTCCGTCACCAGGCAGAACTCGCTCGGCTGCTTGTGCCGCGGCAGCTGGGCCGCGCACACCTCGCGCAGCGCCGCCTCGACCTCGGCCGCCGCCGCGGCGGCGTCGGTCACCACGTAGGCGACCGGCCGTTCGCCGAGCACCACGTCGGCCGCGCCGACCACGGCGGCGGAGCGCACGCCGGGCTGGGCGAGCAGGATCTCCTCGATCTCGCGGGGGTAGATCTTCTCGCCGCCGCGGTTGATCACGTCGTCGGCCCGGCCGACCAGGAACAGGTAGCCGTCGGCGTCCAGGTAGCCCAGGTCGCTGGTGTCGAGCCAGCCGTCGGCGTCGATGACGCCCGGGCGGCCGCCGCTGTCGTAGCCCGTGATCACGCCCGCGCCCCTGATCCTGACCCGGCCGACCTCGCCCGCGGCGGCGCTGCCGCCGTCGGGGCGCTCGATCTTGACCTGGGACCCGGCCGGCCGCCCGGCCGACCCGGCTTGCGCGGGCCGTCGACCGGGTTGGCGGTGATCATGCTGGCGGCCTCGGTCATCCCGTAGGTCTCGACCACCGGCACGCCGAGCGCGCTCTCGAACCGCTGGAGCGAGGCCAGCGGCAGCGGCGCCGACGCCGACCGGACGAAGCGCAGCCGGGCCGGGCGGTCGGCGGGCGGCTCGATGGCCAGGATCGAGATGATCGCGGGGACCGCGTTGATCCAGGTGATGCCGCGCTCGTCGATCAGCGGCCAGAACCCGCGCCTGCTGAACTTGCGGTCGAGCGCGAGGTACGCCCCCGCCCGGAGGGTGGCGAGCAGGCCGACCACCTCGGCGTTGACGTGGAACAGGGGCAGCGAGCAGTAGCCGCGATCGCCCCGGCCGAGCCGGTGGCATTCGACCACGCTCGAGGCCACGTGCGCCAGCTGCCCTTCGCGGAGCAAAATTCCCTTAGGCGTCCCGGTCGTCCCGCTGGTGCAGAGGAAGATCCCGCCCCCGGGCTGCGGCCGAGGTTCAGCCGCATCAGGGTCAACCTCGTCAATGACGTCAAAGTCAAATTCGATTTGATCGAACGGTCGCGTGGCTTCGCCCGTCCGGCCGGGCTCATCGCCGACCGGGCGCGACGTCCGCCCGGTAGACGACGGCGGCAGGCCGGGCGACGCCGAGCACCCGGGAGACGTCGGTGTCGGGCGCGGCCGGGTCGAGCGGCACCGCCACCCGGCCGGCCGCGACGATCGCCACCAGCGCGGCCGCGTACTCGAGGGGCTCGCCGAGCCGGACCACGATCCGCGCGCCCGGCGGCAGCCCGGCCGCGTCCAGTCGTCGTTCAACGTCGGTGACGGTGCCCAGCAGCCCGGCGTAGCTGAGCGCGGCCGGCCCGCGGGCGTCCGCCAGGTACAGGTCGGCGCCGTGGCCGGGCCGCCGCCTGCTCGATCCAATCGCGTATCAAGGTAGCCATCCGTCCGGTCAGTACATCATTCGCGGGTCGTTGTAGTGCTTGAACTCGAGGAGGTTGCCGGTGGGGTCCATCAGCACGAAGGTTTGGTGCTCCTCCACCAGGCCCTCGAACCGCCGCGACACGTCGTGGTAGAAGGGGATCTTCCTGGCGATCGCGCAGGCGTGCAGCGCCTCGAAGTCCTCCGCCGCGCGGAACGTCACCCCGAAGTGGTTCGGGTAGAGGCTGCCCGGCTTGGCCGGCTCGCGGCCTTCGACCAGGTGGCAGACCACCTGGTCGCCGAAGAAGTCGAGGGTGATCCGGTCGGGGTACCGGCGGGCGAGCTTGCAGCCCAGCCGGGTCACGTAGAAGTCCTGCGCCTCGTCCAGGTCGTGGGTGGGGATGGCCAGGTGGAAGGCGTCGGAGGTGGTGCGCACGGGTTACCTCCCCTCGAAGGCGGTCAGCGTGTCGGAGCGGAGCCCCAGCCGGAGCGTCTCCAGCCCGATGACGCCCGCCGCGGGGACGTTGCCGAGGTTCACGTCCGGCCCGATCCGGGTGATCAGGTGCGCCTGCAGGGCGGTGTTGGGCGCCTCGATGAGCAGCTTGTCGACCGACACGCCGCCGTGCAGGATGTCCTCGAGCAGGCCGTACCTGAGCTCGCCGTCCGGCCGGCAGATGCCGGAGCTGCCGCTCTCCCTGGCCTCGAGCGTCACCAGCGAGGCGCCGGCGTCGAGGTCCTCGGTGATGGCGGCGATCCACTCGCTCGGCGGCTGCATCTCGGACTTGGCTGGAGTCCTTGAAGCCGACCTCGGACACGACCTCGAAGTCGTGCGCCAATTTACGGATGTAACCGGCCTTCTCGGCATTGGACATGTCGATCGTGCCGTTGGACGCCTCGACGTGGGTGGCGCCGTAGTCCTCGCAGAATCGCCGGAAGTCCTCGAACCGGCCCTGCAGCGCGAACTTCTCGAACAGCGTGCCGCCGAAGTAGAAGCCGATCCCGTGCCGGGCGAGCACGTCGATCTTCTGGCGCAGGCAGTTGGTGACGATCGAGGTGCCCCAGCCGAACTTGACGTAGTCGATGTACTCCGCGCCGAGCTCGATCTGGTCGGTGAACAGGCCGAGCGGCACGCCGCCGTCGATCACCATCGTCAGGCCGGCGGTGCGGGGCTTGGCCGCCCGCACGGGCAGGGTTAGCGCGGTCTCGATCATCGGTTGCCTCCTTGAGAGTGGTGAAGCAGTTGCCGAGGGTGGGATGGGATAACAGCGGCCGGCAGGCGGGCGACCCGGAGCGAGGCGAACGGCCCGGCAGCCCCGCCCGGAAATCGGGGATCCGCGCCACGGCGGTGTTCCCGACCGGCCCCCAGGCCATCTGATCGGCCGAATGCCGCGCAGGTAGGCCTCGAGGACCCGCACCGTGCCGCCGTGGGCGACGACCAGCACGTCCCGCTGCGGCCGTCGTCATCGACCGTGGCCGCGAGCTCGTCGATGAACGCGGCCGCCCGGCGGTACAGGTCCCGGACGGACTCGCCGCCGGCCGGGCGCGCGTCCGGATCGGTCACCCGTCCGGCGTCAAGGCCGGTCACGGACGGGCCGATCGTGGCCGAGGGGACGCCCTCGAGCACGCCGAGCGACCGCTCCCGCAGCCTGTGTCGGCGTAGACGGTCAGGCCGAGCACCGCGGCGAAGGCGGCGGCGGTCTGCCGCGCGCGGCGCAGGTCGCTGGCGTAGATCGCGCGGATCGGGCGGTCGCGGAACTCCCAGGCGGCGTCCGACGCCTGGGCGAGGCCGCGATCCGTCAGCTCCGCGAGGTCGTTGTGCCCCTGCGCCAGGCCCGCGACGTTCCAGGTCGACTCGCCGTGCCTGACCAGCCAGAGGGCGGGCCAAGCACCCGGGTCTGAGGGGCTGCTCGGGTGGTCCATGCCAGGCAGCTTGGCCAGCCAGTGTTAAAGAACGATGAAAATGTAAACGACCTCAGGCAACTCTAAAGAAACTCTAAAGATCTCCAGGTTGACTCGTTAACCATGGAGACAAGGGTGCTGGTCGTCGACGATGACGCGGACGTGCGCGACTCGCTCCGCCGCGCCCTCGGGTACGCCGGCTACGAAGTCGCGACCGCGGTCAACGGGGCGGAGGCGCTGAAGTCGGTCGCCCGCTCGCCGGTCGACCTGATCATCCTCGACGTGCTGATGCCGATGCTGGACGGGCTCGGCGCCTGCCGCGCCCTGCGCGACCGCGGCGACGGCACGCCGGTGCTGGTGCTGACCGCGCGGGACACGGTCGACGACCGGGTCGCCGGGCTGGACGCGGGAGCCGACGACTACCTGGTCAAGCCGTTCGCGCTGCGCGAGCTGGTGGCCCGGATGAACGCGCTGCTGCGACGCGCCCAGCCGCCCCGTGACATGCTCGGCTACGCCGACCTGACCCTCGACCTGACCGCCCGGACGGTCCGCCGGGGCGACGCCGAGCTCAGCTTCACCAGGATCGAGTTCGCCCTGCTCGAGCTGCTGGTCCGCAACGCCGAGCAGGTGCTCGGCTACGACGTGATCATGGACCGGGTGTGGGGCTACGGCGAGGCGCCCGCCTCCAATGCGCTGCAGGTGTTCGTCGCCTTCCTGCGCCGCAAGCTCGAGGCCGAGGGGCGGCCGCGGCTGGTGCACAACGTGCGCGGCGTCGGTTACGTGCTGCGGGCCGCCCGATGAGGATCCGGCTCACGCTGAAGGCGCGGTTCATCCTCGTCGCGGGGGGCGCGGTGGCGGCGGTCGCGCTCGCGATCACGGCCGTCGCGTTCCTGGCGATCCGCACCGACCTGCAGAACCAGGTGCGCCAGGAGATCGCCGGCCGGGCCGACAACGTCGTGCGCCAGGCAGCTGCAGTACCACGGGCACATACCGGCCGGCTGGGTGCCGCCGCACTCGAGCGGCGGGTTCGCGAACCTCACCTACACCCAGGTCGTCACGTCCGACGGCGAGGTCTGGGCCCCGCCGGGCGACCTCGACCTGCTCGCGCCGAGCGCGGCCGCCATCGCGGTGGCGGCGGGCAAGGAGGACTCGTTCTACTCGTTCGCCCGGATCAACAACATCAGGGCGATGGTCTACACCGAGCAGATCGGACCCGGCCTCGCCATCCAGGTGGCCGAGGCGGTGACCACGACCGATGAGGAGGTCTCGAGCATCGGCACGATGCTGGCGGTGCTCAGCGTGGTCGGCGTGCTCTCCGCCACCCTGCTCGGCTGGGCGGTGGCCCGGACCGGGCTCGCGCCCGTCGGCTGGCTGGCCGGGGTGGCCGAGGAGGTCACGCTGACCGGTGACCCGGGCAGGCGGGTCGTCGGGCGGGGCCTGTACGCGAGCCGCCGGGACGAGCTCGGCCGGCTCGCGACGTCGTTCAACGCCATGCTGGGCGCGCTGCAGCGATCGCTCGACGCGCAGCGGCGGCTGGTCAGCGACGCCAGCCACGAGCTGCGGACCCCGCTCGCCAGCCTCCGCATCAACGCCGACGTGCTGCTCGAGCACCCGGAGATGCCCGCCGCCGAGCGGACCGAGATCCTCGCCCGGGTCGCCGACCAGGTCGAGGAGCTCAGCCGCCTGGTCGTCAGCGTCACCGACCTGGCCCGGGGCGAGCCGCTGCAGAAGGAGCGATCCCAGGTCCGGTTCGACGCGGTGGCGTCCGACGCGCTGGACGCGGCCCGGCGGGACTGGCCCAAGACCGAGTTCGACGCCGACCTGGCTGCCTGCACGGTCGACGGGAGCGCCGACCGGCTTCGGGTGGCGGTCAAGAACCTGCTCGACAACGCGGCCAAGTTCGGCCCCCCCGAGGGGCCGATCCAGGTGCGGCTGGCCGACGGCGAGCTCACCGTGCGCGACCACGGCCCCGGCATCGACGCCGATGACCTGCCGTTCGTCTTCGACCGGTTCTACCGGGCCACGTCATCCCGGTCCGCCCCCGGGGCCGGGCTCGGCCTCGCCGTGGTCCGCGAGATCGCGCTCGGCCACGGCGGCACGGTCACGGCGGATCCGGCCCCCGGCGGTGGCACGGTCATCCGCTTGCGCCTCTCCGGCCGTCGCGCGTCTGGAGGTGCAGGCGGTGCACTCGCCGGGTCCAGGTCGCCTCGAGCAGCCCGATCAGCTGGCTGACGGTCGCGTTTACCGGCGCGGCGCTGCCGCGGGCGGCCGCGCGCGCCGCGATCGCGCCGTTGAGGTGCGCGATCTCGGTCGGGCGGCCGTTCATCAGGTCCTGCAGCATGGACGCGAGGTGGTCGCCCGACGCCGACGGGTCGAACTGCGCCTGCATCACCCGCAGCGCCGCCGCCGTGTCCACGATCACGCCCTCGGCCCGGGCGACGGCCGCGACCTCATCGAGGATGGACGCGGCGAGCTGGTCGAACCCGTCGTAGCGGGCGAGCGCGGAGACCGGGATGGAGCCGATCGAGCAGAGGCTGTTCATCACGCAGTTGAACGCGACCTTGGCCCAGATCGCCGCGAGCGCGTTCGGCGACGTGCGGGCCGGGATCCCGGCCTCCGCGAGCGTGGACGCAATCAGTTCGGCAGCCTTGGTCGCGACGCCGCCGGTGGCGCCTGCCCTGTCGGTGGCGCCTGCCCTGGCGGTGACACCCGCCCCGCCGGTTGCGGCCGCGGCCGCTCGGTGCGACGGCTCACCTGGTACCACGCCAACGGGCGCGCGCCGCGCCGGGCAGTGGGCCGAGCACGGTGTCGCCGGTCCCGAGCGCCCGGATGTGGGCCGGCCCGAGCAGTTCGGTGCCGAGCGTCGTCGTGCCGGCCAGCAGCCGGCCCGCGGGCACGTAGGCGAGCAGCGCCTCGACGTTGCCCAGGCCGTTCTGCAGGGTCAGGACCAGCGTGGCGGGCCCTATCGCGCCGACCGCGTTCGCGGCGGCGGCCACGGCCGCGGTCGCCGTCGCCTTGGCGAACACGATGACCAGGTCGGCCGGCTGGGCCGCAGCGGGGGACGGGCGGGCGGAGTCCGGAGCGGGGTCGGGAGAGGGCGGCGGGGCGGGGTAGGAAGAGGGCGGCGGGGCGGGGTCGGGAAGAAGGAAAACGGCGGGCACCGCCAGCGTCCGGGTGCCGGTCTCGTCGGTCACCCGCAGGCCGGCCTGATTGATCGCGGTTACGTGCTCGCGCCACCCGTCCAGCAGCGTGACCTGGTGGCCGGCCTCGAACAGGGCCGCGCCGAACCGGCATCCCATCGCCCCGGACCCGGCAATCGTGATCTTCATGACCTCAGTTAGCCCCCGGACCGCGCTCGTTTCAATCGTGGGCGTCCCCTCGGCCGGGCGCGCGGTCTTGTTCTACGGCACGAGGCGGAGGGCCTCGGGGGTGAGGTCGGCCAGCGTCGGGTAGCCGTCGACGGCCATGATCAGGTCCGCCTCGGCCAGGATCGAGCGCAGCACGTGGACGACGCCCGCGACGCCGCCGATGGCCAGGCCGTAGGCGTAGGGGCGGCCGATGCCGACGGCGGCTGCGCCGAGGGCGAGCGCCTTGACGACGTCGGCCCCGGAGCGGACGCCGGAGTCGAACAGCACCGGGGTGTCTCCGGCCGCCTCGACCACGCCGGGCAGCATGTCCAGGGCGGGCAGCCCGCCGTTGGCCTGACGCCCGCCGTGGTTGGAGCAGTAGATGCCGTCCACCCCGCCGTCGATGGCGCGCCTTGTGTCGTCCGGGTGGCAGATGCCCTTGACGATCAGCGGCAGCGTGGTGATCGAGCGCAGCCACGGCAGGTCGTCCCAGGTGAGCGGGTTGCCGAACAGCTGCGCCCACTTCAGGATGGCCGCCCCGAGATCCTGCTGCGGGTCCTGGCCGAGCAGCGTGCGGAAGACCGGGTCGGTGAAGTAGTTCGCCAGGCAGTGCCCGCGCAGCTGGGGGAAGTTGCTGACCGCGAGGTCACGCGGTCGCCAGCCGGTGATCCAGGTGTCGAGGGTGACCACGATGCCCTTGAACCCGGCCGCCTCCGCCCGCCTGACCAGGCTCTCGGCCAGCCCGCGGTCGGTCGGGGTGTAGAGCTGGAAGAAGCCCGGGGTGTCGCCGAACCCGGCCGCCACCTCCTCCATCGGGTCGACGGTCAGGGTCGAGGCGATCATCGGCACGCCGGTGCCCGCCGCCGCCCGCGCCGTCGCGAGGTCGCCGTGGCCGTCCTGGCAGCACAGCCCGATCACCCCGACCGGCGCCATGAACAGCGGCGACGGCAGCGTCAGGCCGAACAGTTCCACCGACAGGTCCCGCCTGGTGGCGCCCACGAACATCCGCGGCATCAGCCCCCAGCGGGCGAACGCGGCGACGTTGGCCCGCTGGGTCGCCTCGTCGCCCGCCCCGCCGGCCACATAGGACAGCACCGACGGCGGCAGCGCGTGCGCCGCCCGCGTCTCCCAGCCCGCGAAGTCCATCGGGAAGTCCGGTACCACCCCGCTCAGGCCGGCGAAGTAGATCTCGGTCTGGTAGTTGCCGAAGTCCGCCA
This sequence comes from uncultured Actinomycetota bacterium, assembly GCA_963838825.1. Lineage (GTDB taxonomy): Bacteria > Actinomycetota > Actinomycetes > Streptosporangiales > Streptosporangiaceae > Trebonia. The sequence continues at coordinate 408,182 of CAWISQ010000006.1, read as the reverse complement.
TGACGAGCACGGTACCGTTCTCGCCCGCGCTCGGTCATGAGCGGAGCCGTAAGCCGCGCCGCGGGCTCTAGGGAAGCGCCGAGCGGCGCCAGCCGCCGGCGGCCGCGTGCACGGGCGTCCGCAGCAGCCGGGAACGGGAATTCCAGTTGTGCGCGACCGGCGGCTCGCTCGGCTGGCGCGGCGGCCGAGCGGGCGGCCGCGATCGAAGTGAGGGTCGCGACGATCGCGGCGATCTCCTCCGCGCTGGCGTCGCCACGGACCACGCGCAAGTAGGGCGCGGCCACAGTCGCCTCGGACCGTTCGAGCTGCGAAGGACTTTGACGTTGACCCTGCGCTTCAGCCACGGGACTTTCCTACTCCAATGCCGAACTCGCGGTGCACCCGGGCCCAGAAAGCGTCCCGGAGCCACTCGCGCGCCTCCTGATAGGGGCGCAGTGACTGTCCAAGCTCCTTCTCCGCCTCGACCAGCAGTTCCTTGTCGATGACGGGGGGCAGGATCGGGCCCGGCAGCAGGTCCCTGATGTTATCGGCGCCGCGGGTGAGGATCCACTTGTGGGCGACGTGCTCGCCCGCCTCCTCGACGTGCCGGCGGTCAGGGCCGAGCCGGGGCAGCCCCCCGGTCGCGGTGATGTGCGGGTTCCGGCTGAGCTGCACGGGCGGGCGCGGGTGGCGCTCGCCGAACAGCTGGGCGGGCGACGGCACTGAGGCCTGGACGTCCGGCCGCGGCTGCGGCTCGGCGGCCGGGTTCCTGGTGAAGTACGGGCGGACGAACGCGGAGTCGAGCACGTCGACCGTGTCCGACTCCCAGACCAGGCGCTCGGCCTGGTTGGTGCCGTAGGGCGGCTCGATGCCCCACAGGTGGATGCGGGCGCCGTAGGCCTGCGCGGCCTCGACCGCGGGGACCATGTCCTCGTCGCCCGCGATCAGCACCGCGTCGGTGATCGCGCGGTGCCGGGCGAGCGCCTCAATGTCGGAGCGGATGTTGGCGTCCACGCCCTTCTGCTGGCCGCGCGCGTTGAGGTTGCCGAGGCGGAGCTTGACCCACGCCATCTGGGCGACGACGCGCTGGTCGATGGTGGGCACCCGGTCGCGGGCGGCGTCATACCAGTAGACGCGGAGCAGCTCGCCCCGGAAGAGCTCGTCGGCGTGCTTGGTAACCGCCTGGATGAGGCCGACCGCGTCGACCCGGTAATCCCGGCGGGCGCTGGTGCCGAATAGCAACTCGCCTGCGGCCGCGTAGATATACCCGACGTCAACCATGACCGCATATCTGGCGAGGACGGGCATCGGGGCGGCGAATTCGCTCATCGTCTTATGACTCTAGGGCAGTTTGGACCGTGCGCGTGCCACTTGGCCGGGGATTGCCGGCGCAAGCCTTCCAAATGGTCACCGATGGTGATTGTGCTCACTGTGCGTCGCCCTGGCCGGGTCACAACGGTATGTTGCCGTGCTTCTTGGGGGGCAGCGTTTCCCGTTTGGTCCGCAGGCTGATGAGCGCCCGGGTGACGGCGACCCGGGTCTCGGCCGGGCGGATGACCGCGTCCAGGTAGCCGCGCTCGGCGGCGATGTACGGGTTGGCCAGGGTGTCCTCGTACTCGGCGGTCTTCTCCTGGCGGAGCGCGTCGGGGTCGGCCGCCCCCGCCAGCTCCCGGCGGTAGAGGATGTTGACCGCGCCCTGGGCGCCCATCACCGCGATCTGCGCGGTCGGCCAGGCGAGGTTGACGTCGCCGCCGAGATGCTTGGAGCCCATGACGTCATAGGCACCGCCGTACGCCTTCCTGGTGATCACGGTGATCTTCGGGACGGTGGCCTCCGCGTAGGCGTAGAGCAGCTTGGCGCCGCGGCGGATAATGCCCGCCCACTCCTGAGTCACGCCCGGCAGGAAGCCGGGCACATCGACGAAGGTGAGTATTGGTATTGAGAACGCGTCGCAGGTCCGGACAAATCGGGCCGCCTTCTCGGAGGCGTCGATGTCCAGGCAGCCGGCGAAGTGCATCGGCTGATTGGCGACCACGCCGACCGGCGCGCCCGCCACCCGGCCGAAGCCGACCACGATGTTCGGCGCGAAGGCGGCGTGCACCTCGCAGAACGTGTCTTCGTCGAGCACCGTCTCGATGACCCGGTGGATGTCGTAGGGCTGGTTGGGCGAGTCCGGGATGAGCGTGTCGAGCTCTTCGTCGGTGGCCGTGATCGCGAGCTCGGGGGTGGTCGGGATGACCGGCGGCTCGTCGAGGTTGTTCGACGGGAGGTAGGACAGCAGCAGCCGCGCGAACTCGATGCAGTCCTGCTCGTCGGTCGCCTGGTAGTGGGCGACGCCGGACTTGGCGGCGTGGGTGTGCGCGCCGCCGAGCTCCTCGAATGTCACGTCCTCGCCGGTCACCGTCTTGATCACGTCCGGCCCGGTGATGAACATGTGGCTGGTGCCCTCGACCATCAGCGTGAAGTCGGTGATCGCGGGAGAGTAGACCGCGCCGCCCGCCGCCGGGCCCATGATCAGGCTGATCTGCGGGATGACGCCGGAGGCGCGGGTGTTGCGGAAGAAGATCTCCGCGAACAGCCCGAGCGCGACCACGCCCTCCTGGATGCGGGCGCCGCCGCCGTCGTTGATGCCGACGACCGGGCAGCCGGTCTTCATCGCGTGGTCCATCACCTTGACGATCTTCTCGCCGTAGACCTCGCCCAGGCTGCCGCCGAACACGGTGAAGTCGTGGCTGTAGACCGCGACCGGGCGGCCGTCGACGGTGCCGACGCCGGTGACCACGCCGTCGCCGTAGGGGCGGTTGCGCGTCGATGCCGAAGTCGTGCGCGCGGTGCCTGGCCAGCTCGTCGAACTCGATGAAGGAGCCCTCGTCGAGCAGCAGGTCGATCCGCTCGCGGGCGGTCAGCTTGCCCTTGGCGTGCTGCTTCTCGATCGCGGCGAGCGAGCCCGCGTGCACGGCCTCGTACCTTCTGCGCTCGAGATCCGCGATCTTCCCCGCGGTCGTGTGCGGGTCAGGCAGGTCGACAGGAGGGGTGTCAGCTGCAGTCATGGGGGAAAGGTTAACCTGGCGGGCGGTTGGGGTCACCACCTGGCGGTTACTCTCATCCACGTGAACATGGCCACTAACGACCGGATCAGAGATTCGGCCGAACTGCCCGAGCCCATGCGGCGCGATGTCCGGCTGCTCGGCGACATGCTCGGCGAGGTGATCAGCGAGTCCGGCGGCGCCGGCCTGCTGGCGGACGTCGAGCGGCTGCGGCACGCGGTGATCGGCGCCAGGCGGGTGCCCGACCGGTCGTCGGCGACGGCGGCGGAGGCCGCCGACGCGATCGCGGCGCTGGTCGGGTCCTGGTCACGAGACCGGGCGGAGCAGGTCGCGGGCGCCTTCACGGTCTACTTTCACCTGGTCAACCTGGCCGAAGAGCAGCAGCGGGTGCGCACCCTGCGCCGCCGCGACTCGGGTGACACCCCGCCGCGCGAGTCGCTGGCCGACGCGGCCGAGCGGATCACCGCCGAGCAGGGACGCGCCCATCTGGACGCGCTGCTGGGCGAGCTGGTCGTGCACCCGGTGTTCACCGCGCACCCGACCGAGGCGCGCCGCCGGGCGGTCGTCGCCTCGCTCCGCCGGATCGGCGGGCTGCTCGCCGCGGTCGACGACGACCTCGCGCGCGAGGTGGAGACGGGCACCGCGATGTCGTCCCGCGGCGCCGAGCTGCGGCGGCGGCTGCGCGAGGAGATCGACCTGCTGTGGCGGACCGCGCAGCTCCGGGCGGCCGGGATGACCCCGCTGGACGAGGTCCGGACGGTGATGACGGCGTTCGACGAGACGCTGTTCCGGCTCGTGCCCAGCGTCTACCGGTCGCTCGACCAGGTGCTGCTCGGCCCGGCCAGCGGGGCGGCGGCGTCGCCGGTGCCGCCGTTCCTGCGGTTCGGATCCTGGGTCGGCGGCGACCGCGACGGGAACCCGACCGTGACCGCCGCCGTTACCCGCGAGGCGGCGGTGATCCAGGCCGAGCACGCGCTGCGGGCGCTGGAGGCGGCCGCCGGCCGGATCGGCCGGGCGCTGACCGTGGACGAGCGGGCCGCGCCGCCGTCGGACGCGCTCCGCCGGGCGCTCGCGGCCGCATCGGCGGCTAACCCCGAGCTGATGGCCGAGATCAGCGCGCGGTCGCCGGGCGAGCCGTACCGGGCCTACCTGCTGTACGCGGCCGAGCGGCTGACGGCGACCCGGACCAGGAACGCCGATCTCGACTACGGCTCGCCGGCCGAGTTCGTGGCCGACCTGCGGCTGGTGCAGCAGTCGCTGGCGGACGCCGGGGCGGTCCGGCAGGCCTACGGCGAGCTCCAGCACCTGATCTGGCAGGCCGAGACGTTCGGTTTCCACCTCGCCTCGCTCGAGGTCCGGCAGCATTCGGCGGTGCACGCCCGTGCGCTGGCGGAGCTGCGGGCGGGCGGCGAGCTCTCGCCGATGACGCTCGAGGTGCTCGAGACGATCCGGGTGATCGGCTGGATCCAGCGCCGGTTCGGGTTCGCGGCCTGCCATCGGTACGTGATCTCGTTCACCACCGCCGCCGCCGACGTGGCCGCGGTGTACGAGCTGGCCGGGTTCGCGTTCCCGGACGGCGGCGGGCCGGTCCTCGACGTGGTGCCGCTGTTCGAATCGGGCGAGGACCTGGCGGCGGCGCCGTCGGTGCTGACCGGCATGCTCGAGCTCGCCCCGGTCCGCCAGCGGCTGGCCGACAACGGCCGCCAGCTGGAGGTCATGCTCGGATACTCGGACTCGGCCAAGGAGCTCGGCCCGGCCTCGGCCACCCTGCGGCTGTTCGAGGCGCAGGCGCAGCTGGCGGCCTGGGCCGCCGCCCACGGTGTCGCGCTGACCCTGTTCCACGGCCGGGGCGGCGCCATCGGCCGCGGCGGCGGGCCGGCCGGCCGGGCGGTGCTCGCGCAGGCGCCCGGGTCGGTGGCCGGGCGGCTGAAGGTGACCGAGCAGGGCGAGGTGATCTTCGCCCGGTACGGCCGGCCCTCGATCGGCCTGCGGCACATGGAGCAGCTGACGTCGGCCGTGCTGCTCGCCTCGTCGCCGTCCCTGGGCGACCGGAACGCCGCCGCGGCCGACGAGTTCCGCGCGCTCGCCTCGTCGATCGACGTGGCCGCGAAGTCCGCCTTCCGCGCGCTGGCGGAGGCCGACGGCTTCGCCGGGTGGTTCGCGAAGGTCAGCCCGCTGGAGGAGATCGGCGGGCTGCGGATCGGCTCCCGGCCGTCGCGGCGCGGTCACAGCGGCGGGCCGCTCGGCCTGGAGGACCTGCGCGCCATCCCCTGGGTGTTCGCCTGGGCGCAGACCCGGCTGAACCTGCCCGGCTGGTACGGCCTCGGCAGCGGCCTGGCGGCGGCGGCGTGGGCCGGCATTGAGGCGGGCGACTCCGACGGCGACCTGCCCGAGGAGGGGATCGCCGAGCTGCGCCGCGCGTACAAGCAGTGGCCGCTGCTCGCGACCCTGCTCGACAACGCCGAGATGTCGCTGGCCAAGACCGACCGCGCGATCGCGGCCAGGTACCTCGACCTCGGCGGCAGGCCCGACCTGACCGCGCGGGTGCTGGCCGAGTACGACCTGACCCGCAGGCTGGTGCTCGCGGTCACCGAGCACGACCTGCCGGTGGCCGACCGCCAGGTGCTGGCCCGCGCGATCGTGCTGCGCGATCCCTACGTCGACGCGCTCTCCTACCTCCAGTTGCGGGCGCTGACGGCGCTGCGGGCGGAGGACGTGAACCCGGCCGAGCGGGCCGCGCTCGAGCGGCTGCTGCTGCTGACGATCAGCGGGGTGGCGGCCGGCCTGCAGAACACCGGCTGACCGGCGCAGGGGATCACTGAGCGGCCAGCAGTCGCCCCGGTCCGGTCGGGATAGTGCTTGGGCCAGCAGGGGTAGCGGGCGGACAGTTGGTCGCCTGCGGCCAGCCGGGCGATGGCCTTCCTGCTCTGCTCGTCGTCGGGGGTGTAGACGACCAGGCGGGCGCCGGGGACGGCGTTGACCGCGAAGCTGGTCGTGGTGGTGGTGATCGGGCCGACACCGGGGTGCCGGAACTTCTTGGTGTAGGTGGTCGGCCTGGACACGTCGTGGGCGGCCCAGGCGGTGGCGAACGTCGGGCTGAGCGCCTCCAGGCGGCGGATGAAGTGCGTCCAGGCCGGGTCGCCGACGTGCCGGCCGTAGGCCGCCCGCAGCTGCGCGACGAGCACGTCGCAGTGCGAATCCGGATCCTCGACCGGGCTGCAGCAGGACGGGGCCGCGAGGTTGACGAGCAGCGTGTTGCGCTCGCCGGGCGGGGCCGAGGTGACGCCGGGGAAGATCGACTCGTACACCTTGTTCCAGGCGAGCAGGTCGAACCGCTCGGTCAGGATGACGGCCGGGAGCGGGATGGCGTCGACGACCTGCTGGACCTCCGGCGGCAGGGGGCAGTCGACGCAGTCGGCCGGCCCGCTCGCGCCGGGGACGTCCGCCAGCCGGAACAGGTGCGCGCGCTCGGTGGCGTCGAGCCGCAGCGTGGTCGCGATCGCGTCGAGCACCTGGACGCTCGCGTTGATCTTGCGGCCCTGCTCGAGCCAGGTGTACCAGGTGACGCCGACCCCGGCTAGCTGGGCGAGCTCCTCCCGCCGCAGGCCGGCGGTTCGGCGTCGGCTGCCCGGGGGCAGGCCGACATCCTCGGGCTGGATGCGCTCGCGCCGGCTGCGCAGGAAAGCGGCCAGCTCGGTCCGGCGCGCGCTGGCCAGGCTCGCTGGGCCGTTCGGGCCGCCGTGCCGCTCCGTAATGTCGCCATGCTCACGTCCTCATTCTGCTACCCGGTTCCTAACCCTGCCAGGTGGTGTTAGTACCAGGATAACCAGGCTCTTGGTACCAGCATAAGACTAGCGGCAAGCTGGCTGCATGACAGAAACCACTGCGCGTCTTCAGCCGGCCGTCACCAGCGGGGGCCGGACCGGGCGCGCCACGTCGCCGGCCGTGGTGCTCGCGGTCGTGCTCACCGGCCAGCTGATGGCCATCATCGACGTCAACATCGTCAACGTCGCGGTCCCCGCGATCCACTCGAGCCTGCACACGACGGGCTCGGGGCTGCAGCTGATCGTGGCCGGCTACACCATCGCCTACGCGGTCCTGCTGATCACCGGCGCGCGGCTGGGCGACATTCTCGGTCACCGGCGGATGTTCCTGGCCGGCATCGGCCTGTTCACGCTCGCCTCGCTCGGCTGCGGGCTCGCCCCGTCGGCCGGATCGCTGGTCGCCCTGCGGTTCCTCCAGGGGGCCGGCGCCGCGGCGATGATCCCCCAGGTGCTGAGCCTGATCCAGCGCACCTACACCGCGCCCGGGCCGAGGGCGCGGGCGATGACCCTGTACGCGACCATCATTTCCGGCGGCGCCGTCCTCGGTCAGGTGCTCGGCGGACTGCTGGTCAGCGCCGACCTCTTCGGCAGCTCGTGGCGGCCGGTTTTCCTGGTCAACGTGCCGGTCGGGCTGGCCGTGCTCGCCTGCGGCAAGCTGCTTCCCGCGCAGGGGCAGCGCGACCGGCAGCGCTCGCTCGACCTGCCCGGCCTGGCGGTGCTCACCCCGGCCGTGCTCGCGCTGGTGCTGCCGCTGGTCCTCGGGCAGCCGCTCGGCTGGCCGGCCTGGGGCTGGGCCCTGCTGGCGGCTTCGGTGCTGCTGTTCGGCGCTGCTCGGCCTGGTCGAGCACCGGGTCGCCGGCCGGGGCGGGCAGCCGATCCTGCCGCGCTCGCTGCTCGGGCTGCCGGGAATGAAGGCCGGGCTCGGCGGGCTCTTCGCCACGATGGCGATCTTCGGCGGCTGGCTGTTCTCGCTCGCGCTTGAGCTGCAGGACGCGCTGGGAGAGTCGCCGCTACGGGCGGGGCTGACGTTCGTCCCCTGCGGCGTCGCGTTCGCGCTGGTGAGCCTCAACTGGCGGCGGCTGCCCGCCCGTTACCACGAGGGGCTGGCCATGGCCGGCTTCGTGCTGACGGCGGTCGGGCCTGCTCTGGTCGGGGCTGCTCGTCCGCACGGGCGGCGCGCCCGGTCCCTGGCTGTACGTCGCGCTGGCGGTGGCCGGCGGCGGGATGGCGGGGGCGTTCGGTGTGCTGATGACGCGCGTCCTCTCCCGGGTGCCGGTGGCGCTCGCGGCCGACGCCAGCGGCGTGGTCGTGACCGTGAACCAGCTCGGGATCGTGGTCGGGATCGCCACGTTCGGCACCCTGTACCTGAACCTGGCCGGGCGGCTGCCGGCGGCGGCGGCCTCGGCGGCCAGGGCCGTCGGCGGCGCGCACGGGCCGAGCGTGTTCGCGCTCTCCTCGGCGCACGCGTACCTCACGGTGTCGATCGCGCTGGCAGGCGCTGGCGGCAGTCGGCGTCGTGCTCGCCCTGGCCCACGTCCGGGCCTCGCGGGTCCAGGTCGCGGTGGTCGAGGCCGCGGTGGTCGAGGCCGCGCCGGTTCAGCCCGCACAAGCCTAGCTAGGGCGGGCAGGCCGGGGCCCTGCGCCATGGTTCCGCGGCAGTAGGCTGCGGAACCATGGCGACGACGCATCGGCTTGAACTTGACGACCAGACGCTGCGCGAGTGGGACGCGGTGGTGGTGGCGGCGGGACCGGACGGGATCGTGCTCGACCGGTCCGCCTTCTACCCGGGCGGCGGCGGGCAGCCGCCGGACCACGGCACGCTGCTCTGGGGCGGCGTGCAGACCCGGATCGTGGACGCGCGCAAGGACGACGGCGAGCTGCTGCTGGTGCCGCTGGAAGGCGACCCGCTGCCGGCCGTCGGCGTCTCGGTCCGCGGGGCGGTGGAAGACGACCGGCGGACGGCGCTGATGCGCACCCACTCCGGCCTGCACGTGCTCTGCGGGGTGGTCTTCCGCGACTTCGGCGCGCTGGTCACCGGCGGCAACATGGAGCCGCTGACGGCGCGGATGGACTTCAACCTGGAGGCGGTGCCGCCGGGGTTCAAGGAGGCGGTCGAGGAGGCGTGCAACGCCGAGCTGCGCAGCGACAGGAAGATCGTGGTGCGCTCGCTGCCCCGGGCCGAGGCGTTCGAGATCCCCGACATCATCCGCACCGCGACCAACCTGGTGCCCGCTGACGTCGAGGAGGTGCGGATCGTCGACATCGTCGGCCTCGACCAGCAGGCCGACGGCGGCACGCACGTGGCGTCCACCGCCGCCGTCGGGCGGATGTCGGTGGTGAAGGTGGAGAACAAGGGCAAGGGCTTCCGCCGCCTCCGCATCGCCATCGCCGACTGATGAGCGCCGGGCCGGCGGGTTCGCCTGGGGGCGGGCCGATCCGGGGTCACGTGATCGTCGAGGCCCTGGCGGGCCCCGACGGCTCGGCCGGATTGTGGACGTCGATCGCGGCCGTGGCCAGCACCGGCTCCACCAACGCGGACCTGCTCGCCCGCGGCGGCCCGGAGGGCCAGGTGCTGGTGGCCGAGGAGCAGACCGCGGGCCGGGGACGCGCGGGCCGGACGTGGGTAAGCCAGCCGGGCGCGTCCCTCACCTTCTCGGTGCTGGTGCGGCCGGCCTCGGTCGCCGCCGTCGGCCCGCGGCTGGCTGCCGCTGCTGACCGGGGTCGCGGTCGCGGCCGGGGTGCGGTCGGCGGCCGGCGTCGCGGCGCACGCTTAAATGGCCGAATGACGTCCTGGTGGGCGACCGGAAGCTGGCCGGCATCCTGGCCGAGCAGTCCTCGGACGGCGACGCGGTGGTGATCGGCGTCGGGCTGAACGTCGCCACGTCGCAGCGGGCGCTGCCGGTGTCGCCGACCGGCCTGCCCGCGACGTCGCTGCTGGTGGAGGGGGCCGACGTCGGCCGCGAGGCGCTGCTGGCGCGAGATCCTGCGCTCGCTCGAGCACTGGTACCTGCGTTTCAGCGCAGATCCCGATCCAGTCAGTTCCGGCCTGCTCGCGCAGTACCGCGCGGCCTGCGCGACCCTCGGCCGCCAGGTCCGGGTTGAGCTCCCGGCCGGCCGCGTGCTGGCCGGCCTCGCGGAGGACGTCGATCCCGGTGGCAGGCTCCTGGTCCGCCCGGTCGACGCGGCGTCAGCGACCGCGGTGTCGGCCGGCGACGTCGTTCACCTGCGTTAAAGAGAGCGGCGAAGCCAGTCGTCGCATGGCCGTCATGTAGCTCGGATCTACGTAGATCCGAGCTACGTAGATTCGATCTACCATCGGCGTCACGGGATGGCGGCCCGGAAGTCTTACGATGTCAGGTATGGGTGATGACCGATCGCTGGCGGTGGGCGAGCAGGCCGTCGAGGTGCTCCATCCGCACTGGAAGACGCTGGTGGCGCCGGTCCTGGCCGCGTTCGTGATCGTGGCCGCGCTGCTGTTGGGCGAGGTGCTGATCCCGGGCGGCCGGGAGGCGGCGATCGAACGGCTGGCGGCGGCCGTGGTCGCCGTCGTGCTGCTCATGTGGTGGCTGACGTATCCGCTGCTCAAATGGCGCACCACCCGCTATGAGCTCACCACCAGGCGGATGCGGCTGCGCACCGGCGTCGTCGCCCGCAATGGCAGCGACATCCCGCTCTCGCGGATCACCGACGTCTCGTTCCGCAAGTCGCCGCTGGACCGGCTGCTGGGCTGCGGGACGCTGGTGGTGGAGTCGGCGGGCGAGCACGCCGAGATCGTGCTGCGGCAGGTCCCGCACGTGGAGCGGGTCTCGGCCACGCTGTTCCAGCTGGTCGAGGACGAGCGGCTGCGCGGCACGACCAGCGGTCGCGATGACGGGCGCCCGGACCCCCGCTGACCGACGCGGTACGCTCCGCAAGTGTGACTGAGACTGCGGATTCCTCGCTGCCCGACGTCGGAGCGCTCAGGGAGCGGGTCGAGCGCGGCGGGGCGGCCAAGTACCACGAGTCGGCCGCCGCGAACGGGAAGATGTTCGCCCGGGACCGGATCGCGCTGGTCGCCGACGCCGGGCTCGCTTCACCGAGGACGGGCGGTTCGCCAACGTGCTGGCCGACGGGCTGCCGGCCGACGGCGTCGATCACCGGGACCGCCACCCTCGACGGCAGGCCGGTCGCGATCATGGCCAACGACTCGACGGTGAAGGCCGGGTCGTGGGGCGCGCGCACCGTCGAGAAGATCATCAGGATCATTGAGAAGGCGCTGGACCTCGGCATCCCGATGATCTACCTGGTGGACTCGGCCGGCGCCCGGATCACCGACCAGGTCGAGATGTTCCCGGGCCGCCGCGGCGCGGGCCGCATCTTCCATACCCAGGTGCGCGTGTCCGGCGTCGATCCCGCAGGTCTGCGCGCTGTTCGGCCCGTCGGCGGCGGGCGGCGCCTACATCCCGGCGTTCTGCGACTTTGTCGCGATGGTCGAGGGCAACGCGTCGATGTACCTCGGCACCCGCGCATGGTCGAGATGGTGATCGGCGAGAAGACCACGCTGGAGGAGCTGGGCGGCGCCCGGATGCACTGCTCGGTCTCCGGCAGCGGCCACTTCCTGGCCAAGACCGAGGAAGAGGCGCTCGCCGCCGTTCGCCGCTACCTCTCCTACCTGCCCGTCGAACTGGGCAGCGGCGCCGCCGCCGGCGCCGCGGCGCGGCGACGCCGGAGCTCAGCGCGAGTCTCGGCGGCCTGGTGCCGGAGAGCGAGCGGCAGGCGTTCGACATGCGCAAGTTCATCCGCGCGCTGGTCGACGCGGATTCGTTCTTCGAGGTCCACGCGCTCTGGGCGCGCGAGGTGACGGTCGGGTTCGCCCGGCTGGGCGGCCAGGTGATCGGGGTCGTCGCCAACAACCCGCTGCTCAAGGGCGGCGTGCTGTTCGTCGACTCGGCCGACAAGGCCGCCCGCTTCATCGAGATCTGCGACGCGTTCGGCGTGCCGCTGCTGTTCCTGGCCGACGTGCCCGGGTTCATGGTCGGCACCGCAGTCGAGCGGCAGGGCATCATCCGGCACGGCGCCCGGATGATCAGCGCGATGTCGCAGGCGACGGTGCCCAAGATCTGCGTGGTGGTCCGCAAGGCCTACGGCGCCGGCCTCTACGCGATGGCGGGCCCGGGCTTCGAGCCGGACGCCACGCTGGCCCTGCCGACCGCGAAGATCGCGGTGATGGGGGCCGAGGCCGCGGTCAACGCCGTCTACGCGGCCAAGCTGGCGCAGTTGCCCGAGGACGAGCGGGCGGCGAGACCGCCCGGCTGCGGGCCGAGTACGACGCCGACATCGACATCGTCCGGCTCGCGTCCGAGCTCGTCATCGACGACATCGTCCAGCCGGAGGAGCTCGCGGGCGAGCTCACCCGGCGGTTCGCCGCCGCCCGCGGCAAATACGGCGCCCGCCGGTCCGCCGCCGCCATCCGATCAGCCCCGTCTGAAGTCGGCTCTGATCGGATTCGCGCATTCCAACGCGCGTCACTGGTGCAACTTTTTTACCGTGGCTTTACTATTTACGTATGACCCGAGTGCTGCTGGCCGAGGACGACACCTCCATCTCCGAGCCGCTATCCCGCGCGCTGCGCCGGGAGGGCTATCAGGTGGAGGTCACCGAGGACGGCCCGACGACGCTCGGGCGGGCGCTGTCGGACGGCATTGACCTCATCCTGCTCGACATCGGCCTGCCCGAACTCGACGGCCTCGAGGTGTGCCGCCGGGTCCGGGCCGAGGGCCACGCGGTGCCGGTGCTCATCCTCACCGCGCGGGCGGACGAGGTCGACACCGTCGTCGGCCTCGACGCGGGCGCCGACGACTACGTGACCAAGCCGTTCCGGCTGGCGGAGCTGCTGGCCCGGGTCCGCGCGCTGCTGCGCCGGGGGACGACCGCCGAGGCGCCGGGGACGGTGGGCGAGGTTCGGGTGGACGCGGAGGCCAGGCGGGCCTGGCACGGCGACGTCGAGCTCGACCTCACCACCAAGGAGTTCGACCTGCTCTGGATTCTGCTGCGGGACGCCGGGAAGGTGGTCACCCGCGAGCAGATCATGCGCGAGGTCTGGGACGCGAAGTGGTGGACCTCGACCAAGACGCTCGACATGCACATCTCCTGGCTGCGCAGGAAGCTCGGCGACGACGCCCACCACCCCCGCTTCATCACGACCGTCCGCGGCGTGGGGTTCCGGTTCGAGCGCGGCGACTGATGAATAGCGTGGGGGGTCACCGGGGGGTCATCCCCCGGGGGAGATACTGATGAGGGCCCGGTTGTGGCTGTTCACGTCGGCCGTGGCCGTGCTCGCCGCGCTCGTGGCAGCCGTTCCGTTGCTGGTCGTCGCCGCTGACCGCGACCATTTCATGCTCGCGCTCGGCCTGCCGTTGCTGGCCGCCGCGATCGCCGCGGCGGTGGTCGCTGTCCGGGGCGGTGGCCCGGCGGGCGGCCCGGCCGGTGGAGGAACTGGCCGAGGCGGCCGGGCGGCTCGGCACCGGTGACCCCCGCCCGGTCGGGCGCCGGTACGGGGTGACCGAGCTTGACCAGGTCGCGGACGGCCTCGACAGCGCCTCCCGCCGGGTTACCACGCTGCTGACGGCTGACCGAGAGCTCGCCATCGACGCCTCGCACCAGCTCCGGACGCCGCTGACGGCGCTGTCCATGCGGCTTGAGGAGATGATCGCCTCGGCCGATGACGCCGACGCGGTGCGGGAGGAGGGCACCGCCGCGCTCGCCCAGGCCGAGCGGCTGGCCGACGTGGTCAGCCAGCTGCTCTCGCCCGCCCGGCGGGTCGGGGCCGGCTCCGCGGGCAAGATCAGCGTCGACCGGATCGTGCTGCAGCAGATCACCGAGTGGGAGCCCGCGTTCCGGCGGGTCGGCCGGAAGATCGTGCTGATCGGAGACTCCCGGCTGCAGGCCTACGTCACCCCGGGTGGCCTTGCCCAGGTCATCGCGACCCTGCTCGACAACGCGCTGATGCACGGCCAGGGGACGGTGACCATCCGCCGCTCGCAATCGGCCAGTTCGGTCGTGATCGAGGTCGAGGACGAGGGCAACGGGGTGCCGGCCGAGCTGGTGTCCAGGATCTTCGAGCGGTCGGTCAGCGGGCGGCCGGAGGGAACCGGCCTCGGTCTGGCGCTCGCCCGCACAATGGCCACCGCCGACGGCGGCCGGATCGTCCTTGCCCGGCGCAGGCCGCCGGTCTTCGCGGTGTTCCTGCCCCGAAACCCGCCGGGCGTGCAGGCGAAGGCCAGCCGCAGCGGCCCGGCCTGATGCCGGATCTCGGCCGGGACCTGTCGGCGGGGACCTAGTGCCTGCGGTGCCGACCCTGCTGCGAGCGCGGAGCGGACGCGGCCGAAGCCGACAGGCCGAGGTCCTGCCCGGTGGCGGCCTCGGTGGCCAGAACGGGCGAAGTCAACGGTCCGTTCGGGATCACTGAATTTTCCACCCACGGCGCCGGGCGCTCGGCGGGCTGGCCCCAGCCGCGGGCCTCGGTGACGGCTTCGACCCGGTGGGACTCCGCCGACGGCTCCCACGGGGTGGCAGCGTTGCCCGAGACGGCGGCCGCTGCGGCGTAGGCGGGGTCGAGGTCCCACGGCGGGTAGTCGGGGACCGGGTCCGCCTCGGCTGCGGTCGGGCGCGAGGACCGACTCCTCGGCTGGGGCGGTGAACACCCACTGGCGGTAGGCGAAGTACCGGAAGATGGTGGCGAGGCCGGTGCCCAGCACGGACGCGGCGTTGTACTCAAGCTGGCTGTGCAGTCCCAGCCCGTACGTCACGATGGCGATCACCGCTTCGGCGATGAGGAGCCCGATCACGTTGAGCACGACGAAAATCGCGACCTCGCGGCCCAGCGCCTGGTTCTCGCGGTGCTTGAACGTCCAGAAGCGGGAGCCAAGGTAGGTCAGGGCCATGGCGATGATCGTCGAGATCGCCTTCGCCTCAAGGGCCTCCACGTGGAACTTGCCGTGCAGCAGCGCGGCGCCGCCAAGGTCGATCACGGCCCCGAGGCCGCCGACTACGCAGAACTTGAGCAGCTCGGGTACGAGGTGACGGTAACGGGAGTACAGTCCGGCGGCTGGGAGGGCCATGCGCGATTTGCCCCTTTCAGAGAGCTACCCGTACACGGTAGTTGACCCTGTTCGCCGCGACGTTGGAGGTTGTCTGAATCGTTGCTCTGCAATTTTGGCGCAACGAGCGCCTGCCTGCGTGCCCGGCCGCAGGGGGCGCCGGGCACGCAGGCGGCGGTATGCCCGCTAGAGCGCAGACGCGGGCTCGGCCGGCGCGGTCGCCGCGGCGCGAGCCGACCGGTCCGCGATCAGCCGCCAGGTGAGGTAGATCACAGCGGTCAGCACCGACCCGACCTCGAAGGTGAGGTCGCCCGCGCTGCCCCAGTGCTTGGGGATCACGCCGACGTACTCGGTCTGGTTGGCGAACAGCCAGATCGAGACGCCCGCCCCGACCAGCATCGCCACCGGGCCGGCCCAGTTGGCGTGCTTCTTGGCGAACAGCAGCCGCTCGGTCTCCTCGGTCGACTTCCTGCGGCGCAGGAACATGTCGCAGAACACGACCGCCAGCCACGGGCCGATCCAGTAGGCGATGATCAGCAAGAAGTTGTTGTACTTGGAGCCGGCGTCGCTCAGCCCGGACCAGGCGAGGAAGAACCCGATGGTGCCGAAGCCGAGCGCGACAATCGCTCGGCGGATGTGCAGCGGCAGCTTGACGCCGATCGCGGTGAACGAGATCGCGCCCGAGTAGATGTTGAGCGCGTTGGCGGCGATCGCGCCGATCGTGACCGCGAGCAGGGTCAGGTCGCCCAGCCAGGTCGGGAAGACGCTGACGAAGGCGGCCGTCGGGTTGGCCGCCGCGCCCGCCGCCACGCTCGGGATCGTCGCGGCGGCCGCGCCGACGGTCTCGAGCAGCGCGCAGGAGAGGAACAGGCCGAGCCCGGCCCACAGGGCAATGGCCCGCTTGCTGGTCTCGGGCTTGAAGTAGCGGGTGTAGTCGGATGCGTACGGGTTCCAGCCCACCGCGTAGCCGAACGTGGCGCCGAGCTCGATCAGGAAGCCGCCCGCAATCGTGGAGTGCTTGGCGCCCGCGTGGCCCTTCGACAGCATCCAGACCGACGCGATCAGGAAGATGACGACCAGCACGGGGAAGGCGTACCGCTCGAACACGTGGATCAGGTTGTGGCCGAGGAACGCCACCACAATCTGGACCAGCACGATGATCAGCAGGCAGGCCACCTCGGGGATGTGGGTGAGGGAATTCAGCGCGAGCGTCCCGCTCACGCTGTTCACCGCGAACCAGCCGATCCCGGCGGTGATGGAGTTGATCCCGGCGGGCAGGATGTTCCCCCAGTACCCGAAGCCGAGGCGGCTCAGCACCATCTGCGGCACGCCGAACCGCGGCCCCTGGGTCGACAAGGTCGCGTGGGTGATGGCGCCGAGCCCGGTGCCGAGCACGATGGCGAGCACGGTGGACCAGAAGCTCATGCCGAAGGCCCAGACACCGAGGAAGCCGACGAAGATCGTCGCGAATTCCATGTTCGGCGAGGTCCAGGTCCAGAAGAGCTGGAGCGGACGGCCGTGCCGCTCGCTGAGCGGGATGAACTCCGCTCCACCGGGCTCTACGGCGATGACCTTGTCGCCGTAGCTGCCCTCTCTTACCTCAACGTCGGTTAGCGTCGTCATCTGTACTCCCTGCATGCAGGCGTGGCCAGAGTTGCTGGCCGAAACGGGATTGACTCGCCTGGGGGGCGATGGCCGGGACTGGCTGGATGGCAGATGGCGCGACGCTGCGGCCTCGTGTTGCCATGTGGTTGTACCCAAGAATGGGCCGTTCCGCGTAGGCTACACCGCGTGCATTCACGGTTGTCACCTGCGGGTTCAGGGCAGGCCCAGGAGCCGATCGGCCCGGCCGGGCCGATCGAGCGAAAGTCCGTCACCGGCATGCCCGCCGTCGGAATGGTCGGCGGCGGACAGCTCGCCCGGATGACCGCCGCGGCGGCGGTTGGTCTTGGCGCGACGTTCCGGGTGCTCGCCGAGTCGCCGACTGAAAGCGCGGCGCTCGTCAGTCACAACGTGGTGATCGGGTCTCATTCTTCCTTGCCTGATATATCCGCATTTGCGACGGAATGTGACGTTATCACATTCGATCACGAGCACGTGCCAGCGTCGTTGCTGGTCACCCTGGAGGCCGAGGGCGTGCTGGTCAGGCCCGGGTCGGCCGCCCTCAGGTACACCCAGGACAAGCTGGCGATGCGGAACCGGCTGAGCGCGCTCGGCGTGCCCTGCCCGCGCTATGCGCCGGTCTCGTCGGTGGCCGACGTGGTCACGTTCGCCGGCGGCTCCTGGCCGGTCGTGCTCAAGGCGGTCAGCGGCGGCTACGACGGCAAGGGCGTCTGGGTCTGCCAGTCCCCGGCCGAGGCCGAGGACGTCGTCGCGCACGGGGTCGCGCTGCTGGCCGAGGAGTTCGTGCCGTTCCGCCGGGAGCTCGCCGCCCTCGTCGCCCGGTCGCCGTCCGGTCAGGGCGCCGCCTACCCGGTGGTGCAGACCGTGCAGGTGGACGGCATCTGCCGGGAGGTGATCGCGCCCGCGCCCGGTCTCAGCCAGGACGCGGCGGTGCAGGCCGAGGCGATGGCGCTGCGGATCGCGGTCGAGCTCGGCGTGACCGGCCTGCTGGCGGTGGAGCTGTTCGAGACCCGGTCGGGCGCGCTGCTGGTCAACGAGCTCGCGATGCGGCCGCACAACAGCGGGCACTGGACGATCGAGGGGGCGCGGACCTCGCAGTTCGAGCAGCACCTGCGGGCGGTGCTCGACCTGCCGCTCGGCTCCTGCGCGCCGGCCGCGCCGCCTGGTCAGTTCACCGTGATGGCGAACCTGCTCGGCGGCACCGACCCGGACGTGTTCGACCGGTACATCCACGTGATGGCGGCCGACCCGGCGGTCAAGGTGCACTTCTACGGCAAGGAAGTGCGGCCCGGGCGGAAAATCGGGCACGTCACGATCGTCGGCGGCCCCGGCGACGGCGTCGAGGACCTCCGCGATCGCGCCCGCCGCGCCGCCAGCTATCTCCGCTGGGGCACCGAGGACGGCGACTGACCCTATTCTCGGCCGATTTGCCCTCGCCGGACGCTGCGAAAAAACAGTGATCAGGCTTGTCTGGTGATCTTCGACAACTAACCTCATGATGATTAACGAAGCGTAGGCAGGTAAGTGGAGGGCTCGTGACCGTCGGTGAATCGCTGACTCAGGCGCGCTATCAGGCGGGCCTGACGATCGACGAGCTCAGCGAGCGCACCAAGATCCGGGCCAGCGTCATCCGCAGCATCGAGGCCGATGATTACCAGGCGTGCGGCGGGGACCTTTACGTGCGCGGATACGTCCGCGCCATCGCGGGCGCGGTCGGCGTCGACGCCCAGGGGCTGATCCGCGACTACGACCACCAGCGGGTGCACGCGAGCGCCGGCGTCGATGCGACCATGTTCGACCTGCCGGCCGTGGCCCCGCCCGACCCGGGCAGCGCGGATGGCGCGAGCGGCGGGAGTGAGGCGGTCCACCAGGACCCGGATGAGACTCGGTTTGACCTCCCCCCGGTGCGCGAGGACTCGGCCGCGACGAGGTTCGACATCCCGGCCGTGCACGCCGATCAGACCGAGGACCTGATGGCGGCCGGCTACGAGGTGCAGCCTGCGGCGGGTGGCGCGGGGGCCGGGCTAGGCACGCCGGCCGGGACCGCCCGCCCGGAGGCCTGGACGACGCCCGGCCCCGGCCCCGGCCCCGGCCTCCTGGCCCTGGCGCTGCGACGGGGCGCGGTCGGCGGCGTCTGCTGGTCGGCGTTGCCGCCGTGGCAGTGCTGGTGATAGCGGGTGTGCTCGGCGTCCGCCTGGCGTCCGGGTCGACGACCGCCAAGAACGCGGCCGACTCCAGGGCGGCGCAGGCCAGCGCGTCGGCCAAGGCGGGCAAGTCCGCCTCGCCCGCCACCTCGGCCGCGGCCGATACCAAGCCTGCCGCATCGCCCACGGCCATCCCGTCGGCGTCGGCGACGGCCAAGCCCACCCCGACCCAGAAACCCCGCGTCCGCCCGCCGGTGACGCGCCTGCCGCTGGCGGCGGCGGAGGCGTTCGGCCCGGGCGGCCCGGGCGATGGCGACAATCCGTCCGGGGCCGGCTACGTGCTCGCCAGCGACCCGCCGCTGCCCTGGTCGACCAACTGGTACGCCACCGCCAAGTTCGGGATGCTCAAGTCCGGGACCGGCCTGCTGGTCAGCCTTGACCACCAGTCCACCATCACCAGCGTGCGCATCGACCTCACCCACTACCAGGGGGTGAACCTGCAGCTGAAGGTTGCCGATGGCACCAGCCCGCAGGACTTCAAGGTGGTGGCGACGGCCGACAACACCGGCGGCACGGTCCGGCTGACCCTGCGCCACCCGGCCTCCGCGCGCTACCTGCTGATCTGGTTCACCCAGCTGCCGCCGAACGGCGACGGCCACTACCAGGAGAGCGTCTACCACGTCCTGGTCAACGGCCACCGGTAACCGGCCAGCGCCGCCCGAGCGGTTACGCTAAGGGCCGTGCAGAGTGATTCGCCGCTGGTCGGCGTGGTGATGGGCTCCGACTCGGACTGGCCCGTGATGAAGGCGGCGGCCGAGGCGCTGGGCGAATTCGAGGTGCCCTACGAGGCCGACGTGGTGTCGGCCCACCGGATGCCGCGGGAGATGATCGCCTACGGCGCGGAGGCGGCCGACCGGGGTATCCGGGTGATCATCGCCGGCGCAGGCGGGGCCGCGCACCTGCCCGGCATGCTCGCCGCGATGACGCCGCTGCCCGTGATCGGGGTCCCGGTGCCGCTCAAGTACCTGGACGGTCTCGACTCGCTGCTGTCGATCGTGCAGATGCCGGCCGGCATCCCGGTGGCGACGGTAGCGGTCGGCGGCGCCAGAAACGCCGGGCTGCTGGCGGTGCGGATCCTCGCGGCCGCAGACGACGCGCTGCGCGCGCGGATGGCGGATTTTCAGGCGCGTCTGGCCGCGCAGGCGCAGGAGAAGGGCGCAGCTCTCCGCGCCAGCCTCGAGAGCTGATGACTTTCGGTATCGGTTTGGGCACAGTGCGGCTCGGGGGGTGTTTCACGCGTGCATCCGAGGTGCATTCTGGATCCAGCGCAGGCAGCTGGGACGGGACTGGCTGCAAGTGTCCGGCGGGGGTCGGGGGCGCTGTGCTATCGGGGTCAAGGGGGTAAGTCAAAATGGCTTTTTCTGTGTCCAAGAGCCGTCCATTCCGTTCGCTCGGTCTGTACAAGTCCAGCGGCAAGCACGCTGCCCCGAAGGGCTCGGTGCCCGCGCCGCGGCCGTCCGTCGAGAACGCCGGGCATCAGCCGGCCCACGCCGCCACGATGCCGCGGCTGACCGGCTCGGCCGCCAGCGAGCAGCAGGCGGCCTAGCGCAGCCGACCAGGTATTCAGACGCCCGTCCCGCCGGCCGATATGCGGGGCGGGCGGCTGCGTGCGGTCGGCGTTAGCATCGTGGGATGAGCACCTTCGCACTCTCAGACGAGCACCAGGCGCTGCGGGAAGCGGTCCGCGCGCTCGCGGACGACAAGATCGCCCCCCGGGCGGCGGAGATCGACCGGACCGCGGAGTTCCCCTGGGACGTGTACGACTCGCTGGTCAAGGCGGACTTCCACGCCGTCCACATCCCCGAGTCCTACGGCGGCGCGGGTGGCGACGCGCTCGCGGCGGCGCTCGTCATCGAGGAAGTCGCGCGTGCGTGCGCGACTTCGTCGCTGATCCCGGCGGTGAACAAGCTCGGCACCATGCCACTCCTGCTCGGCGCATCGGAAGAGCTCAAGCAGCGTTACCTGGCGCCGGTGGCGCGGGGCGAGGCGATGTTCTCCTACGGCCTGTCGGAGCCGGAGGCGGGCTCGGACGCCGGGGCGATGCGGACCCGGGCGGCGCGCACGGACGGCGGGTACGTGCTCAACGGCGTGAAGCGGTGGATCACCAACGCGGGCGTGTCGAAGTACTACACGGTGATGGCGGTGACCGACCCGGACAAGGGCGCCAACGGGATCTCGGCGTTCGTAGTCGAGGACGGGGACCCCGGCTTCACCCTCGGCGCGCCCGAGCACAAGCTCGGCATCAAGGGTTCGCCCACCCGCGAGCTCTACTTCGACAACTGCGAGATCCCGGCCGACCGGCTGATCGGCGACGAGGGCCAGGGGTTCAAGATCGCGCTGCGCACCCTGGACCACACCCGCGTCACGATCGCGGCGCAGGCGCTGGGCATCGCGCAGGGCGCGCTCGACTACGCGGTCGGCTACGTGAAGGAGCGCAAGCAGTTCGGCCGCGCCGTCGCCGAGTTCCAGGGCCTGCAGTTCATGGTGGCCGACATGGCCATGAAGCTGGAGGGCGCCCGGCAGCTGACCTACGCCGCCGCGGCCCGCTCCGAGCGCGCGATGCAGGGGGAGAAGGTGGACGACCTGACCTTCTTCTCGTCGGCCTGCAAGTGCCTGGCGTCCGACGTCGCGATGTCGGTGACGACCGACGCGGTCCAGCTCCTCGGCGGTTACGGCTACGTGAACGACTACCCGGTCGAGCGGATGATGCGCGACGCCAAGATCACCCAGATCTACGAGGGCACCAACCAGGTCCAGCGGATGGTGATGGCGCGGCAGGTGCTCAAGGGCTGGTGAATGGCCGCTGACCTGGGATTTCTCGGGTCTTCGGCGCTGGGAAACGGGCCGTTCGACGCCGGGTTCGGGCGGCCTATTCGCGTGTCCGGTTTACCCGCCTGTTCCCCGCCCGTGATCGCCGGCTTGACGCCCGGAAACGCTGGCACTCTACGGCGATTCGGCCATGGACGAGGGACGGCGGTTTGGTGATCATGGCCAGTCCTTGATCGGAGAATCGACCAGCGGACTCTTAATCCGCGGGTTCGGGGATTCAAGTCCCTGATCGCCCCGCAGGACGGGGGCATCATGAGCGCCGAGGGCTTCAGCGTTGACGTGCGCTGGCCGACGGGAAAATCAGTTTCGCTGAAGGGACGAGTCCACTACCGTTTTGGCTAGCCACGCGCTGCCGTTCATCGCAGCGCGCCGCGACGAGCGAGGGGAGCCGGCCGTGAGTCATCGCGCTGCTGTCGCCTTCCCCCAGTCGCGCTACGAGGTGATTCTGGCGTCTTCGGCCGCCCGGCGTTGGCCGCGCGGCCATCGCCGGAACCCGTGACGAGTCTCTGACCCGTACCCGCCGTCCGGCACGCCCAGCAGGCGCGCCGGGTTTCCGTGCGGTCATCCGGAAGTCGGCCCGCCGCGGGAATCGCGCCGTCCCGGTCCTGCTCACCTCGAAAGGTCCTGTCCCGTGCGTACTGACCCGCACCGTTTTTCCGCCAGCCCCCTGAGCGCTGTCCGCAACCTCGGCATCCTCGCCCACGTGGACGCCGGCAAGACCACCATCACCGAACGGATCTTGTATGCCACCGGGGCCACCCACAAGCGCGGCGACGTCCATGCCGGCACGACCGTCACCGACTTCGACTCTCAGGAGCGCGACCGCGGGATCACCATCTTCGCCGCGGCCGTGAGCTGCAGCTGGGACGGACACCGGGTCAACCTCATCGACACGCCAGGGCACGTCGACTTCTCAGACGAGGTTGAGCGCTCGCTGCGGGTCCTCGACGGCGCTATCGCGGTGTTCGACGCTGTGGCGGGCGTCGAGCCGCAGAGCGAAACGGTATGGCGGCAGGCCGATCGGCACGCGGTGCCGCGCATCGCGTTCGTCAACAAGCTGGACCGGGCAGGCGCTGAACTCGACACTGCGGTGGACTCGATCCGGCGGCGGCTGCACCCGGCACCGCTCGTGGTGCAGTTGCCCATCGGTCGGGAGGACGGATTCACCGGCGTCGTCGACCTGCTGCGCCTGCGGGCGCTGGTCTGGGCCGAAGGGTGCGAAACAGCCGATGAAGGCCTGGTGCCGGATGCGCTGAGGGACGAGGCGCGCCGGCGCCGTCGATTGCTGGAGGAAGCCGTTGCCGAGCTTCATCCGGCGGCGCTGGAGGAGTTCTGCGTGAAGGGGACCGTGTCCGCGCAGACGCTTTCCTGCGCGCTTCGCGACCTCACCCGCAGCGGCGACGGCCTCGTGGTGCTGTGCGGCTCGGCCTACCGCAACCGCGGAATCGAGTCGCTGCTGGACGCCGTGGTCGCCTACCTGCCCTCGCCGCTGGATGTGCCGCCAGTACGCGGCACTCTGGACGGCATGGTGCAGGAACGGCCCGCCGATCCGGCGGCGCCATTCGCCGCGCTGGTGTTCAAGGTGGTCACGACCGCCACGGGCAGGCTTACCTACCTGCGGGTGTACTCGGGGACGGTGCGGAAAGGAGCGGCAGTGTGGGATGCCGGTGCGCGTCGCACCGAACGGATCGCCCGGATCCTGCGGGTCCAAGCCGACCAGTACACCGAAGTAGACGGTGCGGCCGCCGGCGACATCGTCGCGGTTGCCGGGCCCAAGGCAGCCCGGGTCGGCGCCACCCTCTGCGAGCCCCGCAGCCCGGTGGTTTTCGAGCCGCCGACGGTGGCGGATCCGGTGGTCTCGCTGGCCGTAGAGGCCCGCCGGGCAGCCGATACCGAACGGCTGGCGTCGGCGTTGGCGAGCCTGGTGGAGGAGGATCCGTCGCTGGCCGTGGGGAACGATCCCGAGACCGGCCAGATAGTGCTTTCCGGGCTGGGGGAGCTGCACCTGGAGGTGGCGGTGGAGAAGATGCGCCGGGCCGGCGGCCTGGAAGTCATCACCGGCCGGCCGGAGGTGACCTACCGGGAGACCGTCATCCGCGGGGTGTCCGGGCTGGTGTACCGGCACGTCAAGCAGGACGGGGGCGCAGGCCAGTTCGCCCACGTCGTCCTCGACGTCGAGGCGGCGGACGCGGAGGACGGGGAAGGCTTCGTGTTCCGGTCGGCTGTGGCCGGCGGCCGCGTCCCGCGCGAGTACATCCAGGCGGTGGAGGCCGGATGCCGGGACGCCCTGGCCGAGGGGCCGCTCGGGCACCCGGTGACCGGGCTGCGGGTCACCCTGACCGACGGGGCCACCCACCCGAAGGACTCGTCGGAGATGGCGTTCCGGACGGCCGGCCGGCTCGGGCTAGGGGAAGCGTTGCGCGCGAGCGTGATGCAGCTCCTGGAGCCAGTCGCCGAGGTCGCTGTAACGGCACCCGATGATGCCATGGGCGGGGTCCTGGGCGACCTCGCGGCCCGGCGCGGCCACGTCCTGGACTCGACCGTGCGGGCCGGGACCGCCGTCGTCACCGCGACCGTGCCGCTGGCTGAACTATTCGGCTACGCGAACCGGCTGCGTAGCCGGACGCAGGGCCGCGGCACCTTCACGGCCCGGCCAACCGGCTACGCTCCGGCACCGTCAGGCTAGCGCCCGGGGGCGGCCCCCCCCACACGTGGGCGGGGGCCGCCCCTAGCGCCGCGTTGCTCGCGCGCATTGTTTTGGCACACCACGGGGCTGTGGCCAGCGCCACGAGGCCGATAAGGTCGCGCACCGCATGGGCGCCGGTGACGTGGAGGCCCCGCTGATGCCGCCGGATGAGACCATCTTGTTCATGAAGACGGTGGACACGGTGCTTGCGCGGGCTAGGGAGAGCACATGAACGAGGACCAGCAGGCGCTCATCGCCTCGCTCGAGGCCCAGGAAGAACAGCTGGTCTTCACCCGGTTCAGCAACGCGGACGCGTGGCGGCTCGGCAGCGCGATGGCAGCGGCCGCGATCGAGCGGGCGCTGCCGGTCACGATCGACATCCGGCGCCATGGCCAGCAGCTGTTCCACGTCGCGCTGCCGGGCACCACGGCCGAGAACGACTCGTGGATCGACCGCAAGGTCAACGTCGTCAACCGTTTCTCCGCGGCTTCCTACCTCGTCGGCCGGCGGCTCGCGGCACGCGGGATCGCGCTGGACGAGGCGCTGGGCGTCGAGCCGCGGATGTTCGCGGCGCACGGCGGCGCCTTCCCGATCCGAATCAGGGACGTGGGAGTCGTCGGCACGGTCACCGTGTCCGGCCTGCCGCAGGCGGACGACCATGCCTTCGTCACCGAGATGATCGGCGCCTTTCTCAGCATCTGAGCGCGACCGGGCCGATGAGGTTGCGGGCCACGCCAACTAGCGTTCTTCTGCAGAACGTGCGGCCCGGCGGGAGATGCCGGCGAGGTGATCAGGGCAAGATGGCCCGCAGGCTCTCCCGCGAGTCGCCGCCGGGTGCCGACGCGCCGTGACCAGGGAGACTGTCAACGGCCCGCTATGCAAGAGTCCCACACTCGAGGGCACCAGCCAGGTCCAGCGGATGGTGATGGCGCGGCAGGTGCTCAAGGCTGATTTAGGCGGCGCAGAACTGGGTTTGTCCGATGTCCGGCCGGTATTAAGCCCGGCTGCTCGGCGGGCAGGGGACCGTGGCCTTGAACTCGGGGTGGGCCCCGGGAGTGGGGTCGGTGAACCGGCAGCCGAACAGCGGCGATGCGACCGCCCACGGGTTGAGGATGTTGTCGCCGGCCGGCCGCTTCCCGGTGTGAATCCACGACACCAGGGCGGCGAACGCTGACGACAGCTCGCTGGTGGTGTAACCGCAGTGGGTTACCTCGCGGATGGCCCGGCCCACGAACAGACCGCCCTCGCCGTGCGCCACCATCATGGCGTCGTACTGCCGGTCCATGGAGAGCGGAACGAACAGGTCGCCGATCCCGTGCACCGACAGCACCGGGATGCCCGGGTCGCCGTGGATCACCGGCAGCTCGGCCGGCGACAGGGCGTCGGCCGAGGTGGTGGCCGTGACCGGCGTCCGCAGCACGGCGCGGTTGAGCGCGATCTCCTGCGGCAGGTCGATCAGCGGGTTGTCGCTGAACGTGTAGAAGGTGCGCTCGTTGCCGGCCACGCTGCCGTTGGCGAAGCCAAGGGTGCCGCCGTTGAGCCCGGGGTAAACGCCGAACAGGAACGGGGCCTGGGTGAGCGGGGCGAAGCCGAAGCTGTCCCAGTAGTCGATCGCGCTGGCGAAACCAGGGCGGGTACCGCCGGACAACTGCTCGACGGTGTCGGCCCACAGCGTCCCGGTCTTGGTGAAGTCGGTCGTGAACGTCTGCCCGCCGGTCGCCGGGTCGGGGGTAATCCCGAGCGCGGGCAACTCGGACTGCACCGTGGACTGATAAGCGGGCCCGTACGCCTGTCCCGCCGCCAGCGTCGTCGGGTAGCTGATCGTCGTCCCGGTCAGGCCCGCTGCGGTGACGTTGGCGCCCAGGTAGTAGTTGAACAGGTTGTTGCCCGCCAGCACCCCGCAGTACGGCATGGCGCCCGCGAAGTCGCCCTTGTAGGCCTCGATCTCGGCCGTGGTGACCTCGCCGCCCATCGACAGGCCGCTCATGATCACCTGCCGCGGCCGCAGCCCGGTGATCGACGGGAACGCCGTGAGCAGGTCGTGGGTGTCGACGACGCCGTCGCCCGGGTCGTAGCCGTTCATCGCGTAGCTCGACGCGGCCCAGGCGAACCCGTTGTCCACGAAGTACTGGCGCAACTGGGGATCATCGATCCACACCTCGTTGCCAGTGCCCCGGTAACCGTGGGCGAACATCACCAGGGTCCCGTTCCAGTTGGGCGGGACCTCGATCCGGTAGGCGGCCCCATCGTGGGCGATGCCGGTCCGGACCCGGGACAGCTGGCCGCTGCCGTTGGCGATCGGGCTGAACGGCCCGGTGTAGGCCGCGCCGTTGAATTCGCAGGCCGGGTCGGCGATCTGGACGCCGGGGACAACCGTGCTCGCCGTGGTGACGCACGTGCTGGGGCTGAACGCCGGGCCGGCCGCCCGGGCCGATCCTGACAAGCCGGCGAGCGATCCGAGAACAAGAACGCCGCCGCTCATGAGGGCGACGATGAGACGGCGAGGGCGAGGGCGAGCCGACATTGGCATTCCTCCCGGGACGGCAGTGCGCTATGCGTAGCTTGCTCCCCTGTCCCGCCCGCTTCAAGATCACCGCACGTATGAATTTCCGGTTGTTAACTGTAATTCCGACATCTCGGCTCTTATCCCCGCAAATTCCCCCGCTCGTCCGCGATCACCCGCATCGACCGGATGGGTGCTGACGGGAAGCCGCGCTCCGACAATGACCCCGGTCAGCGCGACCGTGATGGCGAACGAGAACGCCAGCGCGACGCCAGGGCGGTGCCCGATCCGGGCCGCGGCGGCCACGATGGCCCCCGCCACTCCGGTGCCGATGGCCTGACCGAGTACATCGCAGAGCTGAAGAGCCGAAGTCGCCCGGCCCTCCTCGCCCGGTGCGGCGCGATCGAGCGTGGTCACCGACAGCGGAGCGTAGGCAGTGCCAATCCCGGCGCCGGCCAGTGCCCAGGCCGCGATGGCCAGCCCGGGAGGCACCCCCGGCAGCAGCACCACGCACATTGCGCCGAGGCCGATGGCGACCAGGCACAGGCCAGGCCGGACCAGGCGGCGCGGCCCCCACCGGGCTAGGCAGCGGGCCTGCACCCACGATCCGGCCGTCCAGGTAAGGGTCGACGCCGTCAGCGCGAGCGCTGCCAGCCCCGTCGGGGCGTGCCGGACGGTCACGATCGCATACGGGACATAAGCGTCTCCGGCGAAGAAACAGCACGTCAGCAGCGACCGGCTGAGGATTGTGACGGTCAGCCCCGGCCGTGCGGTCAGATACCGGGGTGGCGTCAGCTGGCGCATGGAGACAGCGAGCAGGGCGCCGCCGGCCACACCGCCCGCAACGACTACGGGTACGACGCCGGAGCTGAGCGACGCCAGCGCCGTGCCGGCGCCGGCCACCACGCCCAGCGCGGCCAGGTACGGCACGGCGGCCGTGCCCGGACTTGCCGGCGGCGGGACGTGCCGCAAGGCCAGCACGACCAGCGCCCCCGCCGCGATCACGAGCGGCAGCAAGCCCAGGAACACCCAGCGCCAGCCGACCGCCGCGGCCACGAGGGCGGCGATAGCCGGCCCGATCAGGCCGGGCACCACCCACGCGGTGGACAGCACCGCGAACATTCTCGGCCGGGCCTCCTCGGCATAGCACCGGGAGATCGCCACGTAGGCGACTGAGGGCACCACCCCGGCCCCCAGGCCCTGCACCGCCCTGCCTGCGACCAGAACCAGCATGTCCGGCGCGGTCCCGCCGATGACCAGGCCAACGGCGAACAGGGCAAGGCCGGCCAGCATCGGCCGCCCGAGCGGCACCCGGTCGGCCAGCGTTCCGGCGAGCACGATCCCGATGAGGCTCGCCAGCAGGAAAGCGCTGAACACCCACCCGTAGAGACGGAGATCCCCCAGCTGGCGGCCGACCACCGGCAGGATGGTGGCGACGGCGAGCGCCTCGAACGCGACGAAAGTGACCGCGAGCACCAGGCCGACCGTCAGCGAGCGCTGCGCCGGCGCCCATATCCCGCCAGCCGGGCCGGCCGACGCCGTCGGGGCGCTGTCCGCATCTGAGCTCATTAGGACGAGGGTAGAACCTCAACTCGCGTTGAGGTCAACCGCGGCCCCTGGCCGGTCGACGCGGTAGCAGCGGCGCGCCGGCTCCTGTCACTCGGCACTTGGCGGCAAGGCAGCGGGGTCGGCCTGCTTTTCCGGGGTGGGGGCGCCGGCCACCAGGTCCCTGGCCCAGTTCCACCGCTCCATCCGGCGCTGGTCGTAGCGGGACGCGGCCCGATCGGCCCGGCGCGGCCGGGTCGGATAGCGGCGCACAGCCCACCACGACCCCGGCTTAGCCAGCCTGATCGCCCCGACCAGCGCCACTGGGCCGATGACGATGCCGGTCACACCGGTGATGATCTTGCCCTTGAGCAGGCAGATCAGGCCGAGCACGAGGCTAATGGCGATGGTGGCGATCGACGACCACCACTCCGACGAGCCGACACCGCCGGTCACGAAGCTGGACCCGCCGACCAGCGCCCCGGTTATCACCAGGACGCAGAAGATCGCGTCGACCGATTGCCGCCCCTGCCTGGCCCAGTAGACGTCCTTCAGGTGCAGCCAGAGCGCGAACTCGTCCACGGTCAGGCCGACGCCGATCCCGAAGACCGCGGCCGCCGCGTCAAGCGCGGCCCCTGACGGGGTCTGCGATACCAGCACGATGCCGGTGCCGATGATGATCAGGATGCCGAACACCTGGTGGTGAATGTGATTGCCGCCGAGCGACACGTTGCCGAGCCCGGCCCCGCCGCCGCTGCCCGAGCGGATCAGCCTGGTCACCATCCTGGTGATGAGGAAGGTCACCAGAATGGCCACGAACATCCATGTCATCGGATGCAGTGAAGGCTCACCCCCGTCGGCCGAAGTCTCTCCTGCCTGCAAAGATGCCCCGGCGGGAGCGGCCAGGAACATCACCCGCCGCGGTTCATCCTGGTGTAGACGCGGAGCGAGAGCGCGGCGATAGATTTCCCCTAACCATTCGCCGCCGCCAGGCCGACCGCCGACGGCTGGCGACAGTGGGAAACCACGATCGGCGCGAGCCTGCTCGCGACTGCCTCAGCCCCGGCTCGAGCGGGCCGCTTGACCGCGTGCTCGACACCGGCCTGCGCCTGATCGCGCTCGACTCGGCCTGGTCCGCACGGTCTTCCATCCGCTGACGCCCGCCCCGTGATCGAAGTCGCCGACGTCGCTGACATCGCAAGCTTCGCGCAGCCGCCCGCACCTAAGAAACTCACCCAGATCAAACGCATTTTATCGAACGGTCCCGGCCGGCTCTCCAGCCCAATGTCATGTCGATAGCGTAGGCGACATGAATCGAACTGAAAATCAAGGTAGATCAATTTGATTATCACCGATCGAACGGGTAACCTGTAAGGGAGGCAGGCAGCCCGCGTGAGTAAGCCGTAGCAGACACACCGCGGTGGCCGCCCCAGCACACCAGCCGCCGCGGAACCCAGCGGAAGGGGGTGGTTGATGATGTGCACGCCAGACGGATCAGGATGCGCCCTGGCCGCCCCCGGTCGGGGTTTCGCCAGCGTCGCCGACGCGCTCCGGGTCGGCCGCGCCCTCGGGACGTACCTGAACTCCGCGGCCGCCGCCGGCCTCGACGGCCCCGCCCGGGCCGAGGCCCTGGAGCAGCTCGGGGCGGTCACCTCGCTGCTCGGCGCGGCCGCCAACGGGCTGATGCGGCGGTTCGACGCCGCCGGCGACCACGACGCCGACGGCTACGCCACCACCGCCGCGTGGCTCGCCGCCAGGACGCATCTCGGCCGCAAGGACGCGACGTGACCCGACGCCCGCGACCGGCAACCACCACCCCGGCCGCGGGCGCCAGCACGCCCAGACACCACCGGGTTCTTCTAGTAGCGGGCGCCATATACCTGGCTGCCGAGCGGGTCGAGAAGGGCCAGCTCGTCCTCGGTGAGCGTGATGTCGAGGGCGGCGATGTTCTGCTCGAGCCACTTGACGCGCTTGGTGCCGGGGATCGGGGCCAACGGGACACCGAGCCGCTCCTGCTGGGCGTAGACCCAGGCCAGCGCGATCTGCGCGGGGGCGACGCCCTTGGCCGCGGCGACCTCGCGCACGGTGTCGGCGATCGCCTGGTTGGTGGTCGCCGCCGCGCCGGTGAACCGCGGGTTGTTGGCGCGGAAGTCGTTCGCGCCGAGGGCGCTTACGTCCACCGTGCCGGTGAGGAAACCGCGGCCGAGCGGCGAGTAGGGCACCAGCCCGACGCTGAGCTCCCGCAGGGCGTCGAGCACGTCGGTCTCGACGTCCCTGGTCCACAGCGAGTACTCGCTCTGCACGGCGGTGATCGGGTGCACCGCGCAGGCGCGGCGGAGCAGGTCGTTGTTGACCTCGGACAGGCCGAGGTAGCGGACCTTGCCCTCGGCGACCAGCTCGGCCATCGCGCCGACGGTCTCCTCGATCTCGGCCGTCTGCGGCGGCCGGTGCAGGTAGTACAGGTCGATGACCTCGACTCCGAGCCGGACCAGGCTGGCCTCGGCCGCCCGCTTGACGTAGGACCGCTCGCCCCGCAGGACGCGGACCTTGCCGTCGGCGCCAGACCGGTCGATGCCGAACTTGGTGGCCAGCTGCACCTCGTCCCGGCGGTGCGCGATCGCCCGGCCGACCAGCACCTCGTTGTGGCCGGCGCCGTAGGCGTCGGCCGTGTCGAGGAACGTCACGCCCGCATCGAGCGCCGCGTGGATGGTGGCGATGGACTCATCCCAGTCGGCCGCGCCGTACCATTCGCTCATTCCCATGCAGCCGAGGCCCTGGGCGGAGACGGTGAGGTCGCCTAGCTTAGTGGTGCGCATTTCTGCCCTTCTTGTCCTTATGCCTGCGCCCGCGTTTCGCGGACCCGGCGCGAGTAGGTGTCGATCTTCGAGTTGAGCAGCTTGACGCATTCCCGCTGGGCTGCCAGCGCTCGGCGCACCTCCTCGCGGTGACGCCGCAGGAGCTCGAGGCGCTCGGCCTCGCCGCCGCCGGACCGCACCAGCTCCGCGTAGCGCTGCATGTCGCTGACGGGCATGCCGGTCTCGCGAAGCCTGGTGAGGAGGCCGAGCCAGCTCAGATCCGAGTCGCTGAACCGGCGTCGTCCGCTGGCGTCCCTGGCCACCGGTCCGAGCAGCCCGATGCGCTCGTACCAGCGCAGCGTGTGCTGGGACAGCCCGCATTTCTCGGCCGCTTCGCTGATGCTCCAGGTCGTCACCCTTACGAGCCTAAGAGTTAGAGCGCGCTCTAACGCAAACCGGCGTCCCGCTCAGCCGAAGTAGTGGCCCTTGTCCAGGTCCTCGATCAGGCCGGGCTGGACCGGCCGCCAGCCAAGCAGCTCGGTGGTGAGCGCGCTTGACGCCGGGCAGTCGAGTCCGAGGATCATACCGAGGAAGCCGAGCTCCTCGGCCGGGACGGACGCTGTCGGCAGGTTGAGGTGACGGCCGATCACGGCGGTGAAATCGCGGACCGGCACCCCCTCGTCGGCCACCGCGTGCAGCACCGACCCGGCCGGGGCCCGCTCGACCGCCAGCCGGACCAGCACCGCGGCGTCGAGCACGTGCACCGCCGGCCAGCGGCTGGACCCGTCGCCGACGTAGCCGACCGCGCCCTTCTCGCGGGCCAGGCCGATGGCGCGGGAGATGAGGCCGTGGTGGTCACCGTCGCCGTGCACCGATCGCGGCATCCGCACGACGGACGAGCGGACGCCGCGCTCGGCCAGGTCGAGAACGGCCCGGGCGTTCTTGTCCCGGCCCGCCGCCGGCCCGCCGAAGGAGGGGAAGTCGCGCTCGGTCGCCACCCCGCCCGGCAGCGCGGGCGTCCCGGAGGCGGCGACCAGCGGCTTGCCGGTGCCGGCGAGCACCGCCGCCATCGCCTCAACGGCGCGCGCGTCGGCCTGAACCGAGGCCGCCAGCTGGGTGAAGTCGTGGATGTACGCGAGGTGGACGACCGCGTCGGCGTCGCCCGCCCCGGCCCGGAGCGCGTCCAGATCCTCCAGATCCCCGCGATGCACCTCGGCCCCGAGGGCGGCGACGGCGGCGGCCGAGGAGTCGGACCGGGCCAGCCCCAGGACCTGATGACCCGCGCCGATGAGCTCGGGGACGACGGCCGATCCGATCCAGCCGGACGCTCCGGTGACGAATACGCGCATGAGCGGCTCTCCTGACAGTGATGCGACTAAGGTCCCATCACTGTAGCAGCATGATGGGACCTTAGTCGCATCAACTATGCTGTGGGCATGGCGCGATGGGAACCGGACGCGCGGCAGCGCTTGGTCGCCGCCGCCCTCGACCTGTTCACCGAGCAGGGCTACGACAACACCACCGTCGCCCAGATCGCCGACCGGGCCGGGCTGACCAAGAGCACCTTCTTCCGGCACTTCCCGGACAAGCGGGAGGTGCTGGTGGCCGGCCAGGACACGCTCAGCCGGCTGTTCGCGGAGGGGATCGCCGCCGCCCCCGACGACGCCACGCCGCTCGAGGCGGTCGCCGCCGCCCTCGACGCCGCCGCGGTCGCGATCACGCCGGAACGACGTGAGCTCGGGCCCAGGCTCCAGGCCGTCGTCGCCGCCAACAGCGAGCTCCAGGAGCGCGACGCGCTCAAGCGCGTCGGCCTGGCCAAGGCGATGAGCGACGCGCTCCAGCGGCGCGGGGTGCCCGACCCGGCCGCCAGCCTCGCGGCCGAGCTCGGCGTGCTCGCGTTCAAGCGCGCCTTCGCCCGCTGGATGGATCCGGGCAACCGCCAGGAGTTCTGCGACCTCGCCCGCCAGTCGCTGCAGGAGCTGCGGGCGGCCAGCGCCGCGCTCGGCTAGCGCGGTCCTGTCCGGTCCGGTCAGTCGGCCATTCGCTGGCAGAGCCACGCGAGCGAGAGCGGGTACCGGTAGTCGATGCCGGCGTGGGTCGCGTCGAACAGCTCGAAGCGGATCAGCTCGTCCGAGACTCCCGCGTCGAGCAGCGCCGCCCGGAAGGCCTCCGCGCCGACGTCGAGGTAGAAATCGTCCCTGGTCCCGGCGTCGATCCAGATGCCCCGGAGCCCGCGCAGGGCGGCGGCGTAGCGCGGCACCATCCGCACCGGGTCCCAGTCCAGCCACCGCTGCCACACGTCCGGCCGCAGCACGCCGGTGACCGGGTCGAACGGCAGCTCGGGGGTGCCGTCGTCGGCGGCCGAGAAGCAGGCGGCGACGCCGAGCAGCGCGACCAGGGGCATGTCCTCCGGCTGCGTGAACGACACCCGGGACCGGAAGTCGTCCCACCACCGGAGGATGTTCCCGTCGTACTTCCGCAGGTGCCGGACGACGACGGGGAACTCGGGGATGTAGCAGTACTCGTAGAGCGCGTCGCCCGCGTGGGTCGCCAGCGCGCCGAACAGGTCGGGCCGCAGCATCGGCGTGATCATGGCGCCGAACCCGCCGCTCGACTTGCCGGTGATCGCCCGGTGGGCGGCGTCGGGGATCGTCCGGTAGCGCGCGTCCACGTAGCTCACGACCTCGTCGCACAGGTACGAGTGGTAGCGCCCGGTGCCGGGCGAGTCGACGAACTGGCTGCCGCCGTAGGCGGTCCACGCGTCCACGTAGACGACGATGGCGGGCGGCGCGTCGCCGCGCGCGAACATCGCGTCGGCGGTCTCAGGGAACGGCTGCCGGAACGCCGCCCGGTTCCGCCACATCGCCAGCTGCCCGGTGTAGCCCTGGATCACGTACACGGCCGGGTAGGCGCGGTCCGGCGAGTCGTCGTACCCGGGCGGCGTGTACACCAGCAGCGGCCGCTCGGCCGGGTCCCCCAGCGGGTTGCCGCGCAGCAGCTCGCTGCTGATCACGTGCTCGTCTATCCGTCCGGTCAGCTCAGCGCTCCATGGCAACATACTCACGATCATTTCACCCGCCCGCGCTAGCGCCGGCAGCTGTCCGCCGCTTCATCCTTTCCGGATGAGGCGCGGCCCTGCAGAACCGGGCAGCATGTGGCTGGCGTCGGGGAGGAGGTGGGCATGTCGCTGACATTTCGCATTTCCCCAGGCCAGGCCTCCGTCTTGGTCGTCGTCATGCTGGCCGGCATCAACGTGCTCGACATCAAGGTCGAGCACGCGTCGCTGGTGGTCGCGCCGGTCGGCGGCGCGGTTCTGGTCGCGACCGCCCGGCTGGCCGGGCTGAGCTGGGAGGAAATCGGCTGCAGGCACGTCCGGCGGGGACTGAAATGGTCCGGCGTCATCGTCGGCGCGGCCGCGGTGGTGCTGGCGGTCGGCGCGGCGCTGCCGCTGACCCGCGAGGCGTTCCGCGATGACCGCTACCGCCTCGGCCTGGGGGACGCGCTGCTGACCACGTTCGTGCTGATCCCCATCGGCACGGTGCTGCTCGAGGAGCTCGCCTTCCGCGGCGTCCTGTGGGGCCTGCTCCGCCGGGTGCGCGGCACCGTCTTCGCCACCACCGTGTCGTCGCTGCTGTTCGGCCTGTGGCATGTGCTCCCGTCGCTCGGGCTCGCCACCAGCAACCAGGCGATCGGCGGCGCGGTCGGTCGGGGACGGTCGGGCCAGGTCCTCGCGATCACGGCGACGGTGCTGTTCACGGCCGGCTCCGGCGTGGTGTTCTGCGAACTGAGACGCCGCAGCGGGTCGCTGCTGCCGTCGGCCGCCCTGCACTGGGCGGTAAACGGGCTGAGCGTGCTCGCCTCGGCCGCCGTCTGGGCCTGGGCCTCCTGATGACGGACGTCGGCCACCCGCGGACGGAACGGCGGCAGCGCATGGCGGGACTGCGCGGGCGGCTGGCGCCCCCCGGCCGGTGGTCGTTCGCCCGGACGCGACGGTACGTCGCCCGGTTCAGCAGCGCCGGGCTGACGACGGCGCTGATCTTCTACTGCCTGTCGCTCACCCCGTCGCTGCTGCCCCGGGCCTGGTACCTGCAGGCGGTGATGTCGGCGGTGACCGCCCTCATCGGCTACGGCATCGGCGCGCTGATCGGCTGGCTGCTGCGGTCGCTGATCCGGTGGCGTCCGGAACCGGTCGTGCGCCGGGCGGGCTGGTGGGCGCTGGCGGCCGCCGCGGTGGTGCTGATCCCGCTGTTCAGCGTGCTCGGGGCGCAGTGGCAGCATCAGATCAGGGAGCTGACCGAGGTCAGCGAGGAGAACGGGGCCGACTACATTCTCGTCGCGGTGATGACGACGGTGATCGCGGCGGCGCTGCTCGGGCTAGCGCGGGCCGTCAAGTCGCTCGTGCGCCTGGTCGCCCGGCTGCTCGGCCGCTACATCCCGCCCCGGACGGCCGTCGCGGCCGCGATCGTGGTGGTCATCGCGGTGCTGGGCTTCCTGGTGACCGGCGTCCTGCCGCAGGTGGCAGGCGCGGCCGCCGATTCCGTCTTCGGCAGCGCCGACAGCGGGACCGCGGCGGGGATCGGCGAGCCCGCCTCGGCCCTGCGCTCGGGCAGCCCGCCGTCGCTGGTGCCGTGGTCGACGCTCGGACGGCAGGGCCGGACGTTCGTCGACACCGGCCCGACGACAAAGGAGATCGGCGCTTTCACCGGGGCCACGGCGATGGAGCCGATCCGGGTCTACGTCGGGCTGAAGTCGGCCCCGTCGATCGCGGCCGAATCGGCCCTGGCGGTCAGGGAACTGGAGCGGACGGGCGCCTTCGACCGGAAGGTCCTCGTGGTCGCCACCACCACCGGTACCGGCTGGCTGAACCCGGCCATGATCGACCCGCTCGAGTACATGGGCGGCGGCGACACCGCCGTGGCCGCCATCCAGTACTCCTACCTGCCCAGCTGGATCGCCTTCATCGCCGACAAGGCCCCCGCCCAGGAGGCCGGCCGGGACCTGTTCGACGCGGTCTACGACGCGTGGCGGCTGCGGCCAGCCGGCCATCGCCCCAAGCTCCTGGTCTTCGGCGAGAGCCTCGGCTCGTTCGGCGGCGAGGCGGCCTTCAGCGGCGCCGAGGACATCCGCGACCGGACGAACGGCGTGCTCTGGGTCGGTCCGACCAACACCAACACGCTGTGGAGCCGGTTCACCGCCAACCGGGAACCAGGCAGCCCCGAGTGGCAGCCGGTCTATCAGGGCGGCCGCACCGTCCGCTTCGGCTCCGCAGGCCCCGCCACCAACACCGCCGACTGGGCCCAGCCGAGGGTCCTGTACCTGCAGAACCCGTCCGACCCGATCGTGTGGTGGTCGTGGTCGCTGGCCTTCCACGAGCCGGACTGGCTGCGCGGAACCCACCCGCCGGATGTCTCGTCGGCCATGCACTGGTACCCGCTGGTGACGTTCTGGCAGGTGGCAGGCGACCTGGCGCTGGCCGCCGGGGTCCCCGCCCCGCACGGCCACACCTACGACATGCTGCAGGGGGCGTCCGCCTGGGCCAGCATCCTCCAGCCGCCCGGCTGGACGGCCGCGCGCACCGCCGAGCTCGGACGGCTGTCGGCCAACTTACGGCTGCGAGCCGAGCGTCACGGTCGCCTTCTTGCCGGTCGCCCCGTTCCGCGCGTACCCGATCGTCACCGTGTCCCCCGGCTGCTTGGTCAGCGTCAGCTCCTGCAGCTGGACGTTGGTGGTGGCGGTCTGGCCGTTGATCTCGGTGATCACGTCGCCCTGCTGGAGGCCCGCCTGCGCGGCCGGGCCGCCGGCCACCACCCCCGCCACGAACAGCCCGCCCTTCAGGCCCGCCTGCGCGGCCGCGTCGGCCGGGATCGGCACCGTCTGCACGCCGAAGTACGAATGCGACACCCGCCCGGTCGAGATGATCTCATCGGAGATCGTCTTGGCGATGTTCACCGGAATCGCGAAGCCGAGCCCGACGCTGCCGGCCGAGGACCCGCCGTCTGCGGTTGGCACGGTCGCGCCCGCCGTCGGCACCCCGACGAGGTCGCCCGAGCAGTTCACCAGGGCGCCGCCGCTGTTGCCGGGGTTGATCGCGGCGTCGGTCTGCAGCGCCGACACCAGCAGCGCCGAGCGATCGTCCTCGGCCGGCACCTCCACCGTCCGGTCCATCGCGCTGACGATGCCGGACGTCACCGTGCCGGACAGCCCGAGCGGCGCCCCGATCGCGACGACCGGCTGGCCGACCTGGACCGAGTCCGACGAGCCGAGCCCGATGACCTTCAGGTTGTCCGACTGCGCGACCTTGAGCACGGCCAGGTCGGTCAGCACGTCCCGGCCGACGATCGTGGCCGGCACCGAGGTCCCGTCCGAGAACGTCACCTCGACCTTGCCGCCGTTGGCGGCGATCGCGATCACGTGGTTGTTGGTCAGGATGTAGCCGTCGGACCTGATGACCTCGCCGGACCCGGTTCCCGAGCCGCCCGGCCCGGCGGCGGCGATGGTCACGACCGACGGGAGCACGTGGTCGGCGACCGAGGTGACCGGGCAGCCGATGGCCGAGCTGGCCGACGCGCTGCCGCCATTGCCGCTGCCGCTTGACGACGAGCAGCCGGCCAGCGCGGCGCCGGCCGCGACCGGCACCAGCAGCCACGTCCACCACCGGCGGCGCGCGGCATCGTGCTGGGTCACCCGGTCACCTTCCGGCCGGTCGCGGTGGAGTCGGCGGTGGCCCCGCTCGCCCGCTGCCCGGGGACGCTGACGTCTCCGGCCCGCTCCTGCGCCCGGGCGGCGTGCCTGAACGCGAACGCGCCGAACATCTCCATGACCCCCATGACCACGAACCAGATGCCCATCAGGACGGCCAGCGTGGTGATCGAGGCGATCGGGGCCGAGATGACGACGATGCCGGCGATCAGGCTGATGACGCCGAAGAAGATCGCCCAGCCGGTCCCCATCCGGGTGGCGCCGCCGGAAAGGCCGGCGATCAGCGCCGTCAGGCCCTGGACCACCCAGGTCAGGCCGATGACGAGGCCGATCAGGGCGAGGCTGAGGTGCAGGTGCCTGATCAGCACCAGCCCGGCCACGATGAACACGACCCCGGCTATACCGCGCCACACCCGGCCGTGCTCAGCGCCGCGGAACGCCTCCACCACGTTGTAGATCCCGGAGAAGATCACCAGCACGCCCAGCAGCACGGCGACGACGTTCAGCGATACCTCAGGGACGGCCGCCACGATGATGCCGAGAATCGCGGTGGCCAGGCCGACCAGGAACGCCGCCCGCCAATCGAGCAGTCCGCCTAGCGTCAACTCGGACTCGAGCGACTCGTCGGAACGTTCGGATGTCATTCGTCTGTCCCTCCTACTTTGCCGCCAGCGTGCGCCGGGCACGACTGGCTGGCCTCATCCCAGGAGGGTGAATTTCCCGGCCGTCAGCTCCGGGGCAGGACGAACCGCTCCATCGCGTTGGCGAAGCCCTCGTCGCTGTTGGACGTGGTGACCCGGCGGGCCGCGTGCTGCACCTCGGGGCTCGCGTTGCCCATCGCGATGGAGAGCCCGGAATGGGCGAACATCAGCACGTCGTTCGGCATGTCGCCGATCGTGGCGATGGCCTCGGCCGGGATCGAGTACCGCTTCGACAGGTACTGCGCGACCGCGCCCTTGTTGGCGTCCGGGTGGGTCACGTCCAGGTAGTAGGGCTGGGACCGGGAGGCGGTGACGTGGTCGCCGAACTTGTCGTGGGCAGCGGTCGAGGCGCGGGCGACCGCGTCGAGGTCGTCGCTCACCCCGACCAGCTTGGCGATGTTCTTGGTGAGCCCGTCGAGGCCGGTCATCACCTTCGGCTCGAACTTGACGGTGGCCGTTTCCCTGGCGACGTGGGCGCCCTTGGGGTCGGGCACGTACCAGTCCGCTCCCTGGTAGACCCAGGTGTCGAGGCCGAACGAGCCGAACAGCTCGGACACCGGCTTCACCAGGTCCTCCGGCAGCACCCGCTGCTCGATCACCGACATGTCCCGGTTCACCAGCAGCCCGCCGTTGAAGGCGGCGATCGGGGTGCTGAGGTCGAGCGGCTCGATCAGCATCGACATGCCCTTGGGCGGCCGCCCGCTGGTGACCGCGAACATGATGCCCGGCCTCGCCCAGCTTGCGCACCGCCTCTATCGCGCGGTCGGTCAGCACCTTGTCGTTGGTCACCAGAGTGCCGTCGACATCGGCCAGGACCAGTTTGATGCTGCTGCTCGTCACGAGGTCTCCCCGGATCGCCGGCCAAGAGGAAAGTTCAAAATCGATGCTATCGAACGGACCGTTGCTCCGCCGTGACCGCCCATTCCCCCGAGCGACGGTCCGGGGGACGGCAGACTAGGGGGGTGCTGCGCATCGTCGAGGTCGACAGCGCCGACGACCCGAGGCTGGCGGACTACACCAGGCTGACGGACGCCGGGCTGCGGACCCACCTGGAGGCCGAGCGGGGCCTGTTCATCGCCGAGGGAACCAAGGTCATCACCCGGGCGGTCGACTCGGGGTACCCGGTCCGGTCGCTGCTGCTCGGCCGCAGCCGGCTGATCGACCTGGAATCGCTCCCCGATGTCGATGGCGCTCCCGCATATGTGGTCCCGGACGAGGTCGCCGAGCGGCTGACCGGCTATCACGTGCACCGGGGGGCGCTGGCGGCGCTCGCCCGCAGGCCGCTGCCGGAGGTCGCCGAGCTGATCGCGGGCGCGCGCCGGATCGTCGTGCTCGAGGATCTGGTCGACCACGCCAACGTCGGGGCGATCTTCCGCTGCGCGGCCGCGCTCGGGGTGGACGCGGTGGTCCTCTCGCCCCGGTGCGCGGACCCGCTCTACCGGCGGTCGGTCAAGGTCTCGATGGGGGCGGTGTTCGCGATCCCGTACGCCCGGCTGAGCGACTGGTTCGACGGCCTGGCCGACCTCAAGTCGGCCGGCTTCCGCGTCCTCGCCCTCACCCCGGACGAGAGCGCCACCCCGATCGGTGCGGCCCTGAAACGCGCGGGGGACCAGGTGGCGCTGGTGTTCGGGACCGAGGGGGACGGGTTGTCGCCGCGCTGGCTGCACGAGGCCGACGAGACGGTGCGGATCCCGATGAACCCGGCCGCCCGCGCGGCCGGGGTGGATTCGCTCAACGTGGTGGCGGCGGCCGCCATCGCCTGCCACCTGCTGACCGATGAGTGACCAGTGGGATTCCAGGGGACGTTCTAGCCCGACTTCGTGAACGGAGACGGGTGGGCGAGCAGGAGCTTTTCACGCTGACGGTCGCCATCGCCGTCGTGGTGATCATCGGGCGGGCGGTCGCGACCCGGCTTGAGGTGCCCGAGGCGGTCGTGTTCGTGGTGCTCGGCGTGCTCGCCAGCCTGATTCCGCAGGTGCCCAACATCGACCTGTCGCCCGACGTCGTGCTGGTGCTGTTCCTGCCCCCGCTGGTGTACAACGCGGCCTTCCTCACCGCGCCCAGGGAGACGCGGGAGAACGCGCTGCCGATCACCGCGCTCGCGATCGGCACGACGGCGGTCACGATCGTCGGCGTTGCCTGGGTGACCCGGCTCATCCTTCCGGGGCTCGGCTGGGCGCCCGCGTTCGCGTTCGCCGCCGCCATCGCGCCGACCGACGCGGTGGCGGCCACCGCGGTGATGTCCAGGCTCGGCGCGCCGACCCGGGTCGTCACCATCCTCGAGGGCGAGAGCCTGATCAACGACGCGGTCGCGCTGACCGCGTTCAGCCTGGCGGTCGAGGCGATAGCGCACCCGTTCACGCTCGAGCACGCGCTGCTGCGGCTGGTTCAGGTGGTCGTCGGCGGGATCGCCTACGGCCTGGTCGTCGCGGTGGTGATCGGACGCGTCCGGCATCACGTCCGCGATCCCGCCCTGCAGATCCTGATCACGCTGATCACGCCGTTCGTGGCCTACATCCCGGCCGAGCAGCTGAGCGTGTCCGGCGTGCTCGCCACCGTGGTGGCCGGCGTCTACCTCGGGACCAGGACCGAGGGCATGCTCCAGCCCGCCTCGCGGGTCAGCGGCACGATGTTCTGGCGCACGCTGATCTTCCTGCTCGAGTCGGCGCTGTTCGTGCTGCTCGGCCTCGACCTGCGAGCGGTCGTGAGCGAGCTGTCGACCGTGATCTCGCTCGAACGGATGGCAGGCGCGGCCGCCGCCGTGGTCGGGGCGATCATCGTGATCAGGCTGGTCTGGGAGCTGGCGGTGTCGCCGCTGATCAGGTTCCTGCCCGGCGAGCACTCGATGTTCGTGGTCAACCCGTGGCGCTACCGGCTTGTCATCGGCTGGGGCGGCATGCGCGGGGCGATCACCCTGGCCATCGCCCTCACCCTGCCGACCATGGTCAACGGGGCGCCGTTCGCCGAGCGATCGGTGCTCATCCTGCTGGCCGCGGTCGTCGTGGTGGTCACGCTGCTGGGCGAGGGGCTGACGCTGGCACCGCTGGTGCGGCGCCTGGGGCTGGCGAAGACCGAGGAGCATCAGCGCCGGGAGGCGGTCGCGCGGGCGCGGGTGACCGAGGCGGGGCTCGCCCGGCTCGACGAGCTGGCCGAGGCGGGCGAGGTGGACGAGGACACCGCCAACGTCTACCGCCAGCTGTTCGAGCTGCGCCTCGACCGGGTCCGCAGCCTGCTCAGCGACGACGATGAGGACCCGGTCGACACCAGCGCCTTCCGCCGCGAGCTGGTCCGCGCCCAGCGCGACAAGCTCGCCCAGCTCTACGCCAAGGGCAAGATCAACGACGAGATCCGCCGGACGATCGCGCGCTCCCTTGACCGTCAGGAGGGCCGGCCGCCGCTCGGCTGACGCGGTTGGCCGGGCCCGGGCCCGCCTACCCAGTCGCGGCCGCGGAGATGACCGCGGCCCGCCACCAGCGGGCCACGCAGTCGGCTGACCGCCTCGCGTCAGCGCGC
Organism: uncultured Actinomycetota bacterium; assembly: GCA_963838825.1. GTDB lineage: Bacteria > Actinomycetota > Actinomycetes > Streptosporangiales > Streptosporangiaceae > Trebonia. Next base: position 366,156 of record CAWISQ010000006.1, on the reverse strand, counting down.
AGTGGACGTGATGTTGTACACCGACGAACAGTTCGTCTCATGGCAGTGATGACCCTCAGCGAGGCCAGGGCGGCCCTCCCCGAAGTCGTGAACCGGGTGGCCCAGGGCGAAGAGATCACGATCACCCGCTACGGCCGCCCGATGGCCGTGGTGATCAGGCCGGATGTCGTCTGGAGCCAGCCCGGCGTCGAGGTGGTCCTCGACGAGACCGACTGGCTCATAACCGCCTTGCGCGAGCGGGCTCGCAGGCACGGGGTGTCGCTCGAGCAGGAGATGTCCGCGCTCCTGGCGGCGGCCAAGGCTGGTCCGGAGGACGCGCCGCTGCCGCCGATCCGGCTCACCACGGTCGGTGGCACCTCGAGCTCGACGTGGTCCCGGGAGGAAATCTATGGCGACGAGGGTCGCTGACCTGATGGTCCCCCCAGATCGGGTCATGGTCGATACCAACGTGCTGCTGGCCGCGACCGACCAGGGCCGGGCTGAGCATCGCGACGCGCTGGCGATCCTCAATGACTGGCCGGCCGGGCACACGACCCTGTGCGTCAGCGGGCAGATCCTGCGTGAGTATCTCGCCGTCGCGACTCGCCCAGCGGACAGGAACGGCCTGGGGCTGAAATCGCCGGACGCGCTCGGCAACGTGGGCGCCATTCGCGAGCGGACGACCCTGCTGGCGGAGGGCGCCAAGACCACGGACCGACTGCTCGGCCTGCTCGCGGACGTTGATTGCGGCGGCAAGCAGGCCCATGACGCGAACGTAATCGCCACGATGCTCGTGCACGGCATCGGTACGGTCGTCACAATGAACGTCGACGATTTCGCGCGCTTCAGGCAATACGTGAATTTGGTAATGCTATAGCTTCCGCCCGCCAGGGGCTACGACAGCAAGGACTCGACCGTAACCGACGGATAGCGGGCGGGAAGCTTGCGGTCCAGGGTCGCCAGCGTCGCGCCGCTCGTCTGGGCGAACGCGGCTAGGTAGTCATCCGTCCAGAGCTTGTGGCTCTTGTCGTCGCGGGCGGAGATAGCGCGCCACACGGGGTCAAGGTCGTCAGGCTCGTCGGCCCAGAGCACGCGCTCATCCGCCCAGAGTTGGTCGAATACCCGCCATGCGGCGCTGCGGTCGATGGCTTCTTCGCCCATGATGGCCGGGTTCGACAGCAGCCTTAGCAGGCCCATCTGCGTCACCCGGCAGAAAAGGAGCTCGTCCGTCTGTCCATTGATCCAGTCGGCGGCGACCGGATGGTGCGCGTGCCGTCCCCAGGCGGCCGCAAGCCACACGCCCACGTCGAGCAGGATCAACGTGTGTACCTCTCAGTATCTTCAGCGTCGTAGGCGTCCTCGATGTCCTCGTTCGTGACGAGGACCGTCGGCTCGGCGCCTCGGCCGATGAGCGGGAGAGAGACGCGCCCGGCCTTCGCCCGCGACGCGTTCGGCAAGCCCACCTCATGCGCGATCGCCCGGTTCACGAGATCCTTGAGGCTCTCGCCCTGCTCGGCAGCCCTGGCCTTGGCGGCGCGCATCAGAGAATCTGACATGTCAATCGTGGTGCGCATAAAAGCATATTAGCATCGAGTGCCGTCAAGCGTACCGAGCGCGACCCGGCCGGCCGCGAGCTGGCGGCCCAGCGTGACCCAAGAGGCGGAGAAACGGTCCGTTAGGGATAATCTCGATGTTGATCTTGGTCTTTGGCGCTAACGGCGGAAATCATGGGTAGCTGAAGCCGACCGAATAAACGGCGGCGGAGGAGAAACCGGTGAACACCGGCCTGGTGAAATCGCTAGCGGCAAACCTCAACGACTGGACCTGGATCGCTGTCGAGTACCGCGTCTGGGTGATAATCCTCGCCACCGCCATCGGTCTCGCGATCCCGCTGCTGAGCGCGGCCAGAAGAGATATGCCCCGGCCGGCGCCATCGCTGGTGATCCGCAGCGGCGCGGTCGGACTGGGGCTGTCCTCGGCCCTGATGGCCGTCTGCTCGCTGCTGCACTTCAGCGACCAGCGCTGGCTGGCGGTCAGCCAGCGCGGGAGCGTGCACGTCAGCGCGCCGGGCGGCGTGCTCGGTTTCGCCAAGCCGGCCGTCGGCGTGCTCAATTCGGTCGCCAACCTGCCGGTGGAATGGCGGGCGGCCCAGGTGGCGGTGCACACCGCCATCATCTGCGCGTTCCTGACACTGGCGGCCCTGGTCCTGATCGCCGCGACCTGGCGGCGGGCCCGCCGGGCCGAGATCCGCCAGGTCGTGCGGGAGGAACTCCAGCGCTCGACCGTCGGCGCCGCCCGCTGAGCCGGTTATGCCGCCGCCACCAGGTCGGCGTCCCGGTTGACGAGCGCCGCGTAGCGGCCGCCGAGGGCGAGCAGCTCCTCGTGGGTGCCGCGCTCGGCGATCTCGCCCGAGTCGAGGACGAGGATCTCGTCGGCGTCGCGGATGGTCGACAGCCGGTGCGCGATGGTGATCGTGGTGCGGCCCGCGCTCACGTGGTCGATGGCCGCCTGGACGGCCTGCTCGGTCTGGTTGTCGAGGGCGCTGGTGGCCTCGTCGAGGACCAGGATCGGCGGGTTGCGGAGCACGGCCCGAGCGATCGCGAGGCGCTGCTTCTCACCGCCGGAGAACCGGTAGCCGCGCTCGCCGACCACGGTGTCGTAGCCGTCGGGCAGCGCCGCCAGGTGGTCGTGGATCTGCGCCGCCTTGGCCGCCGCGACGAGCTCCTCGTCGGTCGCGCCGGGCTTGGCGAACCGCAGGTTGTCGGCGACCGAGGAGTGGAACAGGTAGGTCTCCTGGGAGACCACGCCGATCGCGTTGGCGAGGTCGTCGAAGGACAGGTCGCGCACGTCGACCCCGTCGATCCGCACGCTCCCGTCGGACACGTCGTAGAGCCGGGGGATGAGGTAGCTGAGGGTGGTCTTGCCCGATCCGGTCTCGCCGACGATCGCCAGGCTGTGCCCGGCCGGGACGGTCACGTCGATGTTGCGCAGGGTCGGCCGGGCCGAGCCGTCGTAGCTGAACCCGACCTTGTCCAGCCGCACCTCGCCGCGCACGTGGCTCATCGGCGTCGGGTGCTCCGGCTGCTCGATGTCGACCGGAAGATCCAGGTACTCGAACACGCGGCCGAACAGCTCGAGCGAGCTCTGAATGTCGACGCCGGTGCTCAGCAGCTGCACGGCCGGGCGGAACAGGCTCTGCTGGAGGGTGGTGAACGCGACCAGGGTGCCGATCGAGATCGCCATGTGGTCGCCGCGACCGGTCAGCCCGGTCGCCAGGTAGATGACCGCGGGCATGGCCGACATCACGATCTGGATCGTCGACTGACGCCAGCGGCCGGCCATGCTTGAGGCGATCTCCAGGTCGGACAGCTGCTGGGACTCGGTCGCGAAGGAGTCGCTGAGCGAGCGCGAGCGGCCCATCGTGTGGCCGAGCATGATGCCGCTGACCGAGAGCGACTCCTGGACGATCGAGGTGATCGCGGACAGCTTGCGCTGACGGTCGCGGGTGATCCGGCGGCGTTCGGTCCCGACCCGGCGGCTCACCCACACGAAGAAGGGCAGCATGATCAGCGACGCGATCGTGAGCCGCCAGTCGAGGACGGCCATCGCGATGACCGCGGCGATGACGGTGGTGGCGTTGGAGACCAGCGCGGTGGCGGTGGTGGTGACGGTCGCCTGCATGCCGCCGATGTCGTTGGCGATGCGGGACTGCACCTCGCCGGTGCGGGTCTTGGTGAAGAAGGCGAGCGACATCCGCTGCAGGTGCGAGTAGACGGCGGTGCGCAGGTCGTGCATGACGCGCTGGCCGACCTTGGTCGACACGTAGGTCTGGGAGACGCTGAACGAGCTGTTCGTGATCGCCACCACGATCATGGCGAGCGCGAGGATGGCCAGCAGGCCGGTCCGCCCCTGGGGCAGCGCCACGTCGATGACCGCGCGGATCAGGAACGGGTTGACCAGCGAGACGAGCGAGGAAGCGGCGACCAGGAGCAGGACGAAGCCCAGGCTCCAGCGGTACGGCTTGAACAGGCGCACGATGCGGCGCATCGACACGCGGGGGTTCTTGGGATCCCGTGCGGTACTCAATAAAGCCTCCGAGTTGTTGGTTGCGTTAGTCATGATAGCTCAAACAGAGCATAGCTCACAATAATTCCCCGCTCAGTATGAGCCTGACTCCTGGTAGCCTGAGGTCATGGAGTACGAAGACCCGGTCCAGCTCGCGGACCTGCTCCAGCGGCAGACCAGGCGACTCCGCCGCGCCCAGGCCCAGCGGCTGGCCCCGCTCGGCCTCACCCCGGCCCAGGAGCGCGCCCTCCGCATCGTCACCCGCAGCGAGGAGCCGCTGCGGATGACCGAACTGGCCGAACACCTCGGCATCGTGCCCCGCTCGGTCACCACCGTCATCGACGCGCTCGAAGCGGCGGGGCTGGTCCGCCGCGAGATCGACCCGCACAACCGGCGCGCCATCCGGCTGCACCTGACCGACCGCGGCCGGTCCGTCCGCGACGACATGCGCGAGGCCCGCCGCGGCGCGGCCGAGGACCTGTTCGCGCCGCTGTCGGCCGACGACCGCAAGTCCCTTGGGCACCTGCTGAGCCAGCTTGACCCCGAGCCCCAGCCCCAGGACTAGCTCAGTTCAAAGGCTCAAACCCGTTATCTCGAACGGTCCCGGGCGACTCTGGTCGGTTCACGCCTCCAGGTACCGCAGGACGGCCAGCACCCGGCGGTGATCGGCATCAGAAGGCGCAAGCCCGAGCTTGCTGAAGATGTTCGAGACGTGCTTCTCGACCGCGCGCTCGGAGACCACTAGGAGGACGGCGATGGCGCCGTTGGAGCGGCCCTCCGCCATCAGCGCGAGCACCTCGCGCTCGCGGTGGGTGAGATCGCCGAGCGCGTCGCCGCGCCCGCTGGCGGCGAGCAGCTGGCTGACCACCTCGGGGTCGAGCGCGGTGCCGCCGGCCGCCACCCGGCCGAGCGCCTCGATGAATTCCCCGACGTCGGCCACCCGGTCCTTGAGCAGGTACCCGACCCCGCCTCCGCTCCGGTGGGCCGGGCCGGGGGCGGAGCGCAGCAGGTCGGCCGCGTAGCGGGTCTCGACGTACTGCGAGAACACCAGCACCCCGGTCTCCGGGTGGTCCCGGCGGATCGCGATCGCGGCCCGCAGCCCCTCGTCGGTGTAGCCGGGCGGCATCCGCACGTCGACCACGGTGACGTCCGGGCGGTGCTCGGCGACGGCGGCCAGCAGCGCCTCGCCGTCGCCGACGGCGGCGACGACCTGGTGCCCTCGGTCGGCCAGAATCTCGGCCAGCCCGGCCCGGACCACGGCGGAGTCTTCCGCGATGACGACTCGCATCGGCCTGGCTTCCCGCTTTCGTCAGGCGTGGGACGGCATCTCTACGGTGACCACCGTAGGGCCGCCACGCGGGCTGCTGATCTGGATGCTGCCGTCGACGGTCCGCAGCCGCTCGGCCAGCCCGGCCAGCCCGCTGCCGTCCCGGGCGCGGGCGCCGCCGGCGCCGTCGTCGCTGACCCGCACCCGGAGCAGCCCGGGCACGTGCACGGCCTCGATTGTCGCGTGCCGCGCGCCGCTGTGCTTGGCCACGTTGGCGAGCAGCTCGGCCGCGCAGAAGTAGGCGATGGTCTCGATCGCGGCCGACGGGCGCTCCGGCAGGTCCGCGACCACCTCGACCGGAAGCCCGCTGCGGGCGCCGAGCGTCGTCAGCGCGGTGCCGAGCCCGTGGTCGAGGACCGGCGGGTGGATGCCGCGGGCGAGGTCGCGCAGTTCCATGATGGCCTCCTTGGCGCTGCGGTGGGCGGCGTCGACCAGCTCGAGCGCCCGCTCCAGGTCAACCTGGGGCGTCCAGCCGTCGGCCGACCGGCCGGCCGCGCCGCCGAGCTTCTCCCGGGCCAGACCGAGCTTCATCGCGACCGCCACCATCTGCGCCTGCGCGCCGTCGTGCAGGTTCCGCTCGATCCGGCGCAGCCGCACCGCCGAGTCGTCCACCGCGCTCGCCCGAGTCTCCTCCAGGTCACGGACCCGCTGCGTCAGCGGCGGGCCGAGCAGCCGGGCGGCCGCCCGCCGGTCCAGGTCGTTGCACCCGCTGACGATCCACGGGGACCAGATCAAGGCGAACAGGCCTCCCGGGACCAGCGCGAAGGACACGGCCAGGCTCGGCACCGACTGGGCGACAAGCACCGGGTTCGGGGTCCACCACGCCAGCCAGCCCGGCACCCGGACGGCGTCGCCGTGAGCGGCCAGCGAGTGCAGCAGCTCCCACCACAGCGGGAACGTGGAGTACCCCACCCCCCAGGCGACGATGTAGATGATCCCGATCGCGCCGAGCAGCGCGATCGGCAGCTTGAGCAGCAGGTAGGCGCACGCCCGCCAGCCGACCGGGTCGGTCAGGCTCGCCCGGATCCAGCCGGTGAAGCCCGGCTGCGGCCGCAACGGCGGCGGCGGGTCGATCGGCCGTTCCCGCTTCAACCGGAACACCCGGGGCGGCTCGGTCCGCGGCGCCAGCTGCCGGTTCGCCAGGCGCCGACAGGCCTCGCCCAGACGCCTCGCCGCCCGCAGTGACAGAGCCAGCAACGGCAGCCCGGCGAAGCTGACCGACAGGGCCAGGCCGACGGCAAGGGCGACGGCCGTGAACGCGAACAACGGGATCCCGAGCAGCAGGCTCAGGCTTGCGTGCAGGCACTCCCGCGCGGTGCGGCGGGTGAACGGCTCTCGCAGCGCGCGCCGCAGGCCGCGCTTGAACGAGCCGCGGGGCCTCGGCGGCCTCGGCGGCCGCGGCGGCGCCGCGGGCGCCATCACCCCCTGGGCCGCCAGGCCCGGGGCGATCACGTCGGGCCGGGAATCCGCTCCCGTCCGCTGGATTGGGATCATGCTTCGATCATTGCGGCGCGCCCGCGCCACGTCTATCGTGCGGCCACCCGAATCGGCGGTACGGCTGGCACGAAGACGCGGCGCGGGCGCCGGTACCCGATGACCTGGGTGCTACCTGATGATCCGCGTGGTCTCGCCGTCCTCAACGGTCTCGTCCTCGCTGCTGACGGTCTGCGCGGGGACGGCCGGTGTTTCGGTCACCAGCCGGGGAACGGCGGTGATCCGGCCGGCTGCGGCCGCCGAGATCAGCACCAGCACGACGCCGAGGCCGGTGAAGAACCCGATCTGCTCCATGGCCCGCATCAGCGTGGTGGTGCTGGCCGGGACGCCGGCGTTGGCTGCCGTCGTCCACAGCGGGGCGAGCACGCTGCCGACGGCGAACCAGGCCCCCGCGATGATGCCGAGGAACGCGCCCAGCAGCGCCACATGCCTGCTGAAGGCGTAGATAAGCAGGACCCCGCCGACGAACGCGACGGATCCGGGGACGATCTCGAGCAAAAGCCGCCCGTGGTCGTAAGTCCACGCCTTATCCGGCGTGTACGCGTAATGGAAGTACGGGCCTACGAACGGGATCAGCGCGCCCCAGATCCCGAGCAGGGCGACCAGTACCCCGCCGAGGATCCCGTGCGTGCGCCGGATCCGCATGATTCCCGCCATTGCTATCACTTCCAGATCAAGTGTTGCTTTCGGGTATGTCGGACAGCGGCTCTCGCTACCCGACGACGCGCGAGGTATTCACCGGCGATTCGCTCTGGATCGGCGCGAACTTCCGAGCCGGGCGGAGAAACGTGTTGAAATCGATCTCTTGGGATCCCTTGACGCCAAACGCTACCGACAAGTAACTTACCGGCAGGTAGGGGTGTGGGTTAGCTCACACTGGGACAATTTCCGTCAACGGTGCCTGGAGGGTGGGCCAATGTCGGCCGAGGGCAGTGCGAGCAGATTTCACGTACCAGGGAAGACCAGGTGGCGGCGGTTCGCCATCGTCGCCGGGCCGGCCGTCGCGATCGCGGGCGTTTTGGTCGGGCTGACCGCTGAGGGCGCGATCGCCTCCAGCATCTCCGTCTCCGGCGAGGAGTACACGGTCAAGGCCAGCCAGCTCAGCGGCACCGGGTTCGAGCAGTTCGGCGGATCGGTCAGCAACGCCAGCGGGCCGCAGCCGGTCATCGTGTCCGCCATCCACAGGGCGCAGCTGACCAACCTGTGCCAGAGCGTGACGATCGGTCCGGTCACGCTGCGGCTCACCGCCGGCGACGCCGGCACTCCCGCGAGCGCCGACAACCTGATCGTCGACGCCAGCGGGCAGACCGGCAGCCAGGCGACGTTTAGCAACATCAGCATCGGTCTCGACGCCGGGACGCTGACCGAGGACCCCGGTACGACCGGCGCCGCGGGCAGCTTCGGCGAGCAGGCCGACACCGTCACCATCGACAATCTCAACCAGGACACCTGGCTGACCACGGCCGGCACGTTCACCCTGCCGGACCTCCGTCTCGGCTTCGGCGGGGGCTGCTGATCGCATGACGACTGACGACGCGGGTTCCGCCCCGAGGCGGACGCGGATCCCACCCGCCTTCCTCTCCGGCGACGCAACCCGCGCGCCGGCCGCGGCACCGCCCGGGGCCCATCGCCGCCAGCGCCGCCAGGCGGCGCGCGCCGCCTGGCGGCGCTGGCGGCGCAGCCGTCCGTTCTGGGGCGGCCTGCTGCTGGTGCTGTCCGGCCTGGAGCTGTTGGCGCTGCCGCTGACTGGCGTGCTCGTCAAGGGCCAGATCAAGCTGGTGATCTACATCGGCATCGGCGGCGTGTTCGGCGTGCTGATCGGCATCCTGCTGATCGCGGCGGGCATTGTGCTCTGGGTCAATCCGACTCACCGGGTGTTCTACGGCATTGCCGGGATCGTGCTCGGCATCATCTCGTTCCCGGCCTCCAACCTCGGCGGGTTCGTCCTCGGCATGCTGCTCGCGATCATCGGCGGGGCGCTCGCCTTCGCCTGGGTTCCGGCCGAGCCCGGCTCCGTCGACGCCGCGCCCGGCGGACGGGCCGGCGACGACGCGGCGGCCGACCGCGATGATCGGGGCGCAGCGTCGTCGGCCGGCCTCGACCTGATCACCGAGCCGCGCAGGGAATGGGAGGGGACCGCCACCGTCGCGGAGGAGGCCGCCCCGGGATCGGACGCCGGCGGCCTTCGCCTCGGCGACGCCAGCGGGCACCGGACGCTGGCCGTCGTCGCGATGCCGGCCCTGCTGGTGGCCGGGATGCTCGGCACCGGCGGGGTGGCCAAGGCGGCCTCGACGCCGCAATCCGGCGGGACCTGCATCCTCGGCATCATCTGCCTGCCGTCACCGACGCCGATGCCCTCGTCGTCCTCATCCTCGGCGCCGTCCCCGCCGTCGTCCTCGTCCGCGCCTTCCGCCCCGGCCAGCCCGACCCCGACGCCTTCGGCCGGTCAGTCAGGAACCGCCGCCCCCTCGGCGACGCCGACGCCCTCGTCGTCGGGCGGCGCCTCGCCGTCCCCCAGCGGCACGTCGACCGGCGCCGCCAAGCCCGCTGGGGCCAAGGGCAAGAAGGTCGCCCAGAAGGACGCCGCCGCGCCAGCCGACCTCACCGTCTCCGCCGCCTCCTCGGTGCTCACCGCCGGGAGGGTCACCCTGACCGATTTCCAGTACCAGGGCAATGTGAGCATGCCCGCCTCCGGCGGGACGACCGAAGAGATGATGCAGTTCACCGCCAGCTCGGCCGACCTGTCGGGGGACGTCACCGTGTCGGTGACCCAGGGCGGGCTGACCACCGACACCAGCAGCCCGACGCTCGGGTTCAGCGACGGCATGACGCTCTACGCGACCAAGCTCTGCGGCAACCTGCTCGGCGTCATTCCGGTCTGCTTCACCCCGTCGACGGTGAGCGCGGTCCTGCTGACCATCGCCAACGTGGTGACCGCGGCCGCGCCGATCACGATGACCGACGTGACGACGGATCAGCCGGTGACGACCGCCGGCGCGCTGCAGACCGGCTCGCTCACCATCGGGTTCTAGCGCCGGTCGACGAGGTCGAGGTTGAGCCAGGCGGCGAGGCCGGCGATCTCCGCGTTGATCGCCTCCGCCATCTCCGCGGTGAACGGAACGTCCTCGTGGACGGCGTTGACCGTGAACACGCCGACCTTGCGGTCGGCGGCCGCGTCCAGCTTGCCGACCAGCTCGTCGCCGTACAGGATCGGCAGCGCGTAGTACCCCCAGCGGCGACTGGCAACGGGCTTGTACATCTCGAGCTGGTACTCGAACTCGAACAGGTCGGCCGCGCGAACCCGGTCGTGCACCAGCCGGTCGAACGGCGACAGCAGCGCCGCCCGGGCCTCGAAGGGCTCGGCCAGCCCGGCCGGGCCGTCGAGATAGGCCGGGTCGACCTGCCACTCGCCGCGGACGCCCTCGACCACCGCCGGTTGGCCGGCCGTGCCGACGACCGAGGGCTCGAAGGACTGCGCCGGACCGGTCACCCGGGCGATGCCCAGGGCGCGCAGCCGCCGGCGGTCCCGCTCCCGCCGCGCCTCGGCGGCCGGGACGACCGGATGGTCGGGGTAGACCCGCTCGGCCAGGTCCCAGAGCCGCTCGCGGCCCTTCCGCCCGGCGACCGCGACCTCGCCCCGGCCGACCATGAAATCGAGCAGTCTGGTCACGTTCTTGTTGTTAGTCCAGCCGGTCGACTCCCACGGCTTGTCGCAGGTGTCGGGGAGCTCCCGGGACGGCAGCGGCCCTTCCCTGCGCAGCCGATCGAGGATGTCGAGGCGGCACCGGTCGTTGGCCGCGACCCACTCGCGTCGGAAGGCCTTCCACTCGCTCGGCTCGCCGTTGCCGGCCCACTCGGCCATCTCGCCGCGGTACAGCGCCAGGTCCTCGGCCGGGCGCAGGAAGGCCCGCAACTCGATGAGGTCCCGGTCCGCCACCGCGCCCTGCAGGTGCTTGGGCTCGTAGGCCGACCCGAGCCGGGACCAGGCGACCAGGTCGGCGCTTGGAGCGATGGCGCTGACCGGGTCGAGCTGCAGCATCGTGAGCTGGCGGACCACCGTGAGCAGATCGGGGGGCCGTTGTCCGGTTAGAAGCTGTGCCCGAACGGCGATCCGCCGCGCGTCCGGCCGGCTGAGACGGTGCACCTGCGCCATGAGCGGAGCCTAACTCACGCGGTTTTCCGCCCGCGCTCCGAGGACCGGCTGCCCACCGCGGCCGCCTCGGAAACCTCGGTCCCACGGCCAGTGGCCGCGGTCGTCGGCGTACACGAGCTGGAGCGCGGTGAGCTGCGGCCCGCACAGCTCGACGGCCACGTTCAGGTGGGCCGACGGCTCGGCCACGCGGACAATCTCGATCAGCGGGCCGCCGACCAGCGGCACCCGCTCTCCCGGCGGCGGCGGGTCCGCGTGCACGAAGTGCGCGGCGACGCCGTTCAGCACGTCGGCCGCCCGTTGCTGGGGCAGGCCGGTCACGACGATCTCCGGCTTGCCGTGGTCGGTCAGCCCGACCGTGTACGAGTAGGGCGGCCGGTACTTCTCGCGCTGCACGGAGATCACGACCCAGCACTCCTCGGCCAGCGTCTGGCGCAGGTGGTCGATCCAGTCCTGTCGGCTGGCCCCCGGGTGATCACATACCCAGCACATGCGATTCCTCCTCCATGTCCGGATGACATTCAAGGCCACCCTAAACGGAGGTACCGACACTCTGTTCGATGAAGATCATTTAACCCGTGGAGGACTCGAAAGCGACCGGGCGCGGCCGGATCTCGGTCCACCACCTGGACCGGCGCCCAGGCCCACTGCCAGGCGCTGATGCCCCGCTGGCGGGAGAACCGGATCTGCCCGCGGGTGCCTTCAACGGCCACGGATGGCCAGGAACCGGCGACGCGGGCCCGGTCCGCGCCAGTGGAGCGGAGCACATCGGCCAGGACGGCGATCGTGTCGTAGCCCTCGAAGGCGACGAATGACGGCGCTTCGCCCAGCCGCTCGCGCAGGCCCGTCTCGACCCGCACGCCGAGCGGGCTGAGGCGCTCGGGCAGATAACGCAGGAACGGGATCGCGGCGCCGTCGTCGCCGAGCAGCGTCGCCCACTGGGCGAACTCCGGCTGCCCGGCCGGGGCGCCGATCATGACCTCGGCCAGGCGCTGGTCACGGCGGACGGACCGGACGATCGACACGGCCGGCTCCGGGTACCCGGCCAGCACCAGGATGGCGCTGGCGCGGTTGCCCGCGAGTTCGTCGCACACGGCGGAGGGGGTGAGCGCGCGCAGATCGAGTTCGATGACGGTACCGCCGCGGGAGGCGAGGCAGTCCCGCAGAACGCGAGCCCCTGACGCCCAGTAGACGCTTGGCTCGGCTGCCACCGCGATGAGACGGTGTCCCGCGCGCAGCAGGAAGTCGGCGTAGATCTGCCAGCCGTGTGACTGCGCCGGGGCGAGCCGCGCGACCCAGTCCGTTGGCTGGTCCGTGAGCGCGTCAAGGACCGCCGACGAGCACAGGAACGGCAGGCCGATGGCGTCGGCCCGGGCGGCGGCGGCCCGAGCCACGACGCTGTGATACTCCCCGGCCAGGGCGGCCACGCCCAGGCGAGCCAGTTCATCGACCGCCGTCGCCGCCCGCTGCGGATCGGCGGCGGTGTCGGCGACCACCAGCTCCAGTGGTCTTCCGGCGATCCCACCCGTGTCGTTGACGTCGCCAACGGCCAGCTCGAGGCCGGCCAGCAGGTGCCGGCCGGCCTCGACCCAGCCGGGCCTGGTGACCGGGACGAGCGCGCCGATCCGGACGGCTGGTCCGTCGGCCGGCTCCGCTCTCGATGGCGATGGCGATGGCGGCGTGCTCACCTCAGGCGCGGCGGCTGTACCGGCCCGGGGCGTCGGGGTCGACCCCCCAGCTGGTGACCCAGGTGGGCGTGATCCGGATGACCTCGCGGCTCATGAACGGCACCGGCGGGTCGACGTCTTCAAGCGCCACCGCGGTGCCGCGGATCTCCAGCCCGCGCACCGTCCACGGGTCGCGTGCGACGAGGTCGTCGATGACCAGCGCGACCTGGCGGTTGCGCTGGACGTTGCGGAACTTGCGGCTGGCGCCCATGGCGTGGCCGCCGATGATGATGTCGCCGGTTTCCGCATCGAGGAAAACGCCGACCGGATTGTTCTGCGGCGCTCCGCCGCCATCCACCGTGGCCAGCCGCGCCAGCGGCTGGCTCTGCAGGTAGGCACGCTCGGCCTCGGTCAAGGTGACGGTCATCCCCGCAGTTTAAGACGTCGGCCCGGGCCGCGCACAGGGCGACCACGACCGGGCGCGGCTAAACGCGGGGGAGCAGCGCCGATAGGAGCTCGCCGACCCGGGCGGCGGAGCCCTGGGTGGCGGCGAGCACGTCCTGGTGATTGATCGGCTCGGGCGACAGCCCCGCCGCCGGGTTGCTGGCGATCGAGACTCCGAGCACCTCGGCCCCCAGATGGCGGGCGGCGATCGCCTCGAGCACGGTGGACATGCCGACGAGGTCCGCGCCCGCCGTGCGCAGCATCCTGATCTCGGCCGGAGTCTCGAAATGGGGCCCAGGAACGGCGGCGTAGACGCCCTCCGCCAGCGTCGGGTCCAGCTGCCTGGCCAGCTCGCGCAGGCGGCCCGAGTACGTCCGGGTGAGGTCGGTGAACCGGGAGGGCACGCTCTCCGGCAGCGGCCCGGCCAGCGGGGATCGGCCGGTCAGGTTGATGTGGTCGCTGATCAGGACCGGCTGCCCGACCGCGTAGTCGGCGTTGATGCCGCCCGCCGCATTGGTGAGGACGACGGTCCGGCAGCCGGCCGCGATGGCGGTGCGCACCCCGTGCACCACGGCGTGCGGCTGGTGTCCTTCGTAAAGATGAATTCGTCCGAGGTACAGCAGGACGCGGAGCTGGCCCTTTCTTATATATCGAACGGACGGTGTGTGACCCTTTACCGTCGGTTGCTCGAATCCGCCCAGGTCCGCGATGGACATTTCTGCCTCCGGCGTCCCGATCGCATCGGCCGCGGCCAGCCAGCCGGAGCCCAGCACCACCGCCGCGTCGAAGCCGTCGGCCCCGGTGAGGCTCTTCAGGGTGGCGGCGCTGGCCGCCGCGCGGGCAAAGGGATCCGCCGCCGAGGGGGTCGCCGGGGGTGCCGCTACGTCGTTCATGGCGCCGATCATCTCGCAGTTTGCGGGTCCTGTCATGCCGCCGATCACTGTCCGTGTTATTGTCCCGTGATTCGCGTCACAGAATGGTAAGAGGACCGCGCGGCCTTTCTTGGGGAAGTCGCAGGCGGCCGATGTCTCCTTCTGGCATCGTTGTTCGGCAGCGGTAGATGGGTGCGGTATATGCACGACATGCACCGGAAGGGACTGCTTTGTCACGACATCGGACGGCGATGCTCGATGCCACGACTTCGACTTCGGCACCGGAGATCGACCCGGAGACCCCCGTGGCCGGCCCCGTCAGCCCGGTCGGGCCTCGGAGCGCGCGGAAGAAGAAGCGGGGCCTGTTCCACCGGACCGGCGTCGTCGTCCCCGCGCTGGTGATGGCGGTGCTGCTCGTCGTCGGGGTCCTCGTCGGGGTGAAGATGATGAGCAAGAGCGGCAGCGGCGCCAGCGGGCTCTTCCAGTCCATCGACTCGCTCGGGCAGAGCAGCCAGGTCACCGCGCTCGAGAACGAGCGGGCGACGATCATCGCGATGAACGACGCGGCCGAGACGCTGACCGTCGCCGCCAAGCCCGCGCAGGCGGACCCGACCCAGATCCTGGCCGCGCAGAAGGCGGCCGCCGACCAGGCCTCGGCCGGATCCGGCACCCAGACCGGTACCGGCATCCAGACCGGTACCGGCATCACCGGGTCGCCGCCGCCCGCCGACCCGAGCTCGGCCGAGGTGATCGGCGAGAACGAACTCGTCGACGAGGGGTTCAGCAAGGCCACCCAGTGGCCCTGCCTGTACGACCTGTGGCAGCAGGAGAGCGGCTGGAACGTCTACGCCGAGAACCCGTCCGGCGCCTACGGCATCCCGCAGTCGCTGCCCGGCTCCAAGATGGCGAGCGTCGGCGCCGACTGGCAGACCGACCCGACGACGCAGATCATCTGGGGCCTCGGCTACATCAAATCGGTCTACGGCACGCCGTGCGGCGCGTGGGCGCACGAAGAGGCAGACGGGTACTACTAATTCCATTCCCGCGCGCCGTCGCTCCATTCATTTTATTCGGCCGTATTTGGTTTATTGCAGGCGCGCCGTGCGTGTATTGCGAAATGGCTAATTCGCGGTCCGTTCGGTCGCACCCAGCTCGGAGCTAGTCGGTCCGCCCCGGGGCGACGACGACCTCGGCCAGCGCCATCGGGAACAGGTCCGCGACCCAGTTCGGCTGGTCGAGCAGCAGTTCTCGTGACTCCAACCGCCCTGGGACCGCGAGAGCGGCTGGGACGTCACCGCCCAGAATCCGAAGCCCTTCAGCATCCGGCTGCTGGTATTAGCCCGCTGGCGTTAGGCGCGCGGACAACTGGCGACCGCCCGGTCTGCGACTGCCTGGGGTCGCGGACCGGGCCGCTCACGCTAAGACGTGGTGACGGGCGCGAAGGTCGGCAGGATCTTCTCGAATATCGACAGGTAGATGTTGTTCCAACCGTTGTTCGGCGCCCTGAGGTAGATGGCGTAGGACTGCTTGCCGGCCGAGGTCGGCAGCACGAACAAGATGTCCTCGGTCCGCATCCTGAGGTCATTCAGCGACCAGGTGAACTGCCAGAACGCGCCATCGGCGCCGCGGACCGGTACCGCCTGAAGCTGCAGACGCTGATACCCGGGGAACGCGTCCCCGAGCACGGCCTGCTGCTGCTGGAGGTGCTCGGCCTCTTGCACCATGTTGTCGGGGTACGTGTGCGGGCTCAGGTCGACGTCGAGCACCATGTCGTCGCGGCCGTAGAAGTAGGTCGCGAGCCCCTTCGGCTTCTCGGTCCAGCCGGGCGGCACGTCGACCGTGAAGCCGGCCGTCGTGTTGTACTGCGACGGGGGCACCGTCTTGGCCTGCCAGCCCGCCGGGACGGAGGTCGATGGTTGGTTGAGCGCGTTGACCGATCCAAACGGCGTCTTGGGGCTGCCTTGGACCAGAGCCGTTGTCCCGGCGCCGCCATTGCCGTTGTGCAAGGCCAGGGCCGCGCCCGCCCCGATCGCCGCGGCGACCAGCACGGCGCAGATCACCACGATGATCCACCACCGCGATCCTCGGCGGCGTCGCCCGGCGTCGCCCACCGGCGCCGGCGGGTACTGCGCGGCCAGGTCCGCGTACTGCTTGGACGGTCCCGCGTACTGGCCGCCAGCGCCGGGCGCGGCCGTGCTACCCGCGTAAGAGCCGTACTGCGGGGACGCTCCTTCGGGCTTCGCCGCGGCCGGCCACTGCCCGCCCGCCGATGCCGTCCCCTGCGGGGCCGGCCAGTACGAGGGCACGCCCGAGGCCGGGACCGAGGGCTGCCCGGTCCCGCGAGCGGCCGGCGGCGTCCGCTGGGCCGCGCCAGGCTGATCCAGCCGGGCGGCCGAGAATGTCGGTGCGGCCGGCCGCTCCCCGGGCTTGGCGGCGGTGAACGTCGGAGCCGGCTTCGGCTTCGGCTGCTGCCGGAATGCGGTCGGGCTTGGATCGCTCCCGGCGACCTCGGCGTCGCCGTGGGCCGCGCTCGCCGCCACCCGCCCGGCTGCGTGGACGGTGACATCCGCACCCGGCCCGTCGGCGTCCTCCGCGTCGGCGGGCGCCTGCGGCGCCTCGACTGCGGATGCCGCATCGACGGCGGACACGGGCTCGTCAGCGGACACGGGCTCGTCAGCGGGCGCTGACTCCTCGGCGTGCACGGGCTCGTCGGCGTGCACGGGCTCGTCGGCAACCTCTGTCGCCATGTCCTTGGCCGGGTCAGCGTCGCCGTGCGGAGCTACTTCGGCGTCTTCGGCATCGGCGTTGGCGTCGGAGCCAGCTTCCGTCTTTGCGGCTGCGCCTGCATTCGCTGCCGCACCCGCCTTCGCGGCGACGCCTGCTTTCACGGCGCCACCCGCCTTCGGCGCGGGGCTTGTCTCCACGTCAGTCGCCGGCTTCGGTGCCGCCTCCTCGGCGGCGTCAGTGCTCGCTCCCGCGTCGCCCGCTCCCGCGTCGCTCGCTCCTGCGTCGGCGGCTTTCGCGCCGACGGCTCGCCGCCGTTCGCGGCGACCTCCGCCTTGACGGCGGCCGCCGGCGCGCCGGCCGCGGACGTCTTTGCCTTCGGCGCCTGAGCCTTCGGGCTCGGTTCGGCCGCCGAGTCCGACGCCGGTTTCGGTTTCGCCTCAGCGTCCGGTTTCGCCTGAGCCGACGGCGACGCCTCGGCCGACGGCGACCCCTCGGCGGGCGGCGCCGACGCGAGCGACGTCGGCGTCTGGGCTTCGGCCGGCCGCTGGGCGGGCTGCCGGGCCAGGGCCGGCGCCCGGTCTTCCGGCGTTGTCGCCGCGACGGCGGCCGCGGGCGGTGCGATCGCGGCCGGGGCGGCCGCCGCGGCCAGTTCGCGAGCCGACTGCGGCCTACCCCGACCGGAGGACCTGGACGCAGGCGCGTCGGCGGCCGGCTTCACCGGTGCGGACGCGATAGCGACGGCCGGCGGCAGGGCCCGCGACTGCACTGTAGGCGGGTGCGGCGCGGCGGGCGGCTCCGGTTCGGCGGCGGAAAGCAGCGGCAGCACGTAGGCGAACATCCGGGCCGCGGCCGGCGCGGCGGGCCGAGTCGCGGGGTCCCGGCGCATCAGCGCCCCGATCACGGGGGCGAGCCGCCCGGCGTGCGCCGCGACCGGCGCGTCCTCGTTGATGATGGCGGACATCGTGGTGATGGCGCCCCCGCGCTGCTCGTACGGGCCGCGCCCCTCGACCGCCGCGAACAGCGTCGCCCCGAGCGACCAGAGGTCGGACGCGGGCGTGGCGTCGCCGCCGCGGATCCGCTCGGGCGCGGTAAAACCGGGGGAGCCCATCACCATCCCGGTCTGGGTCAGCCGGGGATCGCCCTCAAACTGCGCGATGCCGAAATCGGTCAGCACCGCGCGCTCATCCCAGCCGGTGCCGGTCCGGTCGGTCGCGATCAGCACATTGCTCGGCTTCACATCCCGGTGCAGGACCCCGGCGATATGCGCGGCCGCGAGCGCCGACAGCAGCTGCTGGCCGATCCGGGCAACCCGCAGCGGCTGCAGCCGCCCTTCCACGGTCAGCACCTGGTCGAGGGAGCGGGACGGCACCAGCTCCATCACGATCCAGGGCCTGCCGTCCTCCTCGGCCACGTCATAGACGGCGACGAGGCCGCGATGAGACAGCCGCGCGGCGGTCCGCGCCTCGCGCAGCGTTCGCTGATAGGCGTTCCGCCGCTCCTCCTCGCCGAGCAGGGAGGAGATCAGGACCTCCTTGACGGCGACCTCGCGGTCGAGGATCTGGTCGCGAGCACGCCAAACCACACCCATGGCACCACGGCCGATGGGGTGCTGGAGGTTGTAACGCCCGGCGATGACCCGCCCTGTCATAGGGGGCATAGACCGGACGATATCAGCGATTAGGGGTGGCTGCCGATGGACAGCAGCGGACCGGCCGCTTCGGCGAAGAAATCGTTCCCCTTGTCATCGACGATGATGAAGGCGGGGAAGTCCCTGACCTCGATCTTCCATACCGCCTCCATCCCAAGCTCGGGGTATTCAAGCACCTCGACCTTGGTGATGCAGTCCTGCGCGAGTCGCGCCGCCGCGCCGCCGATCGAGCCGAGGTAGAACCCGCCGTGGCGCTTGCACGCCTCGGTTACAGCTGTGGACCGGTTGCCCTTCGCCAGCATGACCAGCGACCCGCCCGCCGCCTGGAACCGCTCCACGTAGGAGTCCATCCGGCCGGCCGTCGTCGGCCCGAACGAGCCGGACGCGTACCCGGCCGGGGTCTTGGCCGGCCCCGCGTAGTAAACCGGGTGGTCGCGCAGGTACGACGGCATCGGCTGTCCCGCGTCGAGCCGCTCGGCGATCTTGGCGTGGGCGATGTCGCGCGCGACCACCATGGTCCCGGTCAGCGAAAGCCGCGTCTTGACCGGGTACCGGGCCAGTTCGGCCCGAATCTCCGCCATCGGCCGGCTGAGATCGATCGACACGACCTCGGTGGCGTCCGAGGCGACCGACGCCGGATCCGGCAGGTACTGCGCCGGGTCGGTCTCCAGCGCCTCGAGGAAGACCCCCTCAGCGGTGATCTTGGCGACCGCCTGCCGGTCGGCCGAGCAGGAGACCGCGATCGCGACCGGGCAGGACGCCCCGTGCCTGGGCAGCCTGATCACCCGCACGTCGTGGCAGAAGTACTTTCCGCCGAACTGCGCCCCGATCCCGATCTTCCTGGTGATGCCGAGCACGGTCTGCTCGAGCTCAACGTCGCGGAAGCCGTTACCGGCCATCGAGCCCTCGGTCGGCAGCGTGTCCAGGTACCGCGCCGAGGCGTACTTGGCCGTCTTCAGCGCGTACTCCGCACTGGTCCCGCCGACGACGATGGCCAGGTGGTAAGGCGGGCAGGCCGACGTCCCGATGGCGCGGATCTTCTCCTCGAGGAACGAGGCCATCCGCGTCGGGTTGAGCACCGCCTTGGTCTCCTGGTAGAGGTACGACTTGTTGGCCGAGCCGCCGCCCTTGGCCATGAACAGGAACTTGTAGGCGTCCCCGTCGGTCGCGTACAGCTCGATCTGCGCGGGCAGGTTGGATCCCGTGTTCTTCTCGTCCCACATGGTGAGCGGGGCCATCTGCGAGTAGCGCAGGTTCAGCTGGGTGTACGCGTCGTAGACGCCGCGGGCTAGGTGCTCCTCGTCGCGCCCGTCGGTGAGGACCTGCTGGCCGCGCTTGCCCATCACGATCGCGGTGCCGGTGTCCTGGCACATCGGCAGCACCCCGCCCGCCGCGATGTTCGCGTTCTGCAGCAGGTCACGCGCGACGTAGCGGTCGTTCGGCGACGCCTCGGGGTCATCCAGAATGGCCCGCAGCTGCCGCAGGTGCGAGGGGCGCAGCAGGTGGGCGATGTCCCTGAACGCGGTCCGGCTGAGCAGGGTCAGCGCCTCAGGGTCAACTTCAAGAAAGTCTCTTCCGAACGGTCCCTTGGCTATAGCTCCACCGTCGGCGATCTTCCGGTAGGTGGTGTCGTCGTGCCCAAGCGGGAGCAGATCGGTGAAGGAGAACTCGGCCATGGGCCAAGCTTAGGACCGTCCGGCGACCCGGGGCGGCGTGACGTTGGTCGCGTCCGCCGCCCGGGCCGAACTCGCCGGCGTGTCCTGAACTGCCCGACTTGTTTGGGTATCCGCAACCTTGTATGGTGACGGTGTGCGGCGGCGCTGCGACCACGCGGTCCCCCCGTCCGCGATTGGAAATGCTCGCCACGCAGTGCCCCCGTCTGCGGCGGCTGAGCGGTCGCGCCGCCGCATTAAACGTTGGGATCCCTGTGGTCGGCGGGCTTCGCCCACCCGCCCCGTCTCCTTGGCGTCTACGGGGGGACGCCCCCCGTACCCTCTGCGGCGGGCTTCGCCCGCAAACCGTGACGTGGGTTCTCTTAATCCCTTACGTCTCCGGGGGCCACGAGGCCAGGACTTGGCACGGCCGGCGGCTGTGGACGGATACTCGGTCCGCGATCCTTTGCAATATCCCGCCCGCCCGCTCTCGGGATAGTCAGCTACTATGTACGTACGTAGATAGTAGATCTTGGGGGTGCCGGTGTCGGGATCTGGTCCGCGGGAGAGCAGACGTCGGGCGATTGAGGAGGCCAGGCGGGCAGCGGCCCGGCGCAAGGGCCGGGTGCGGCTGGGCCTGGCGGCGGGCGCGATCGTGGTGGTGGCAGGCGCCGGGGTCGGGGTCGGGATTGCGGTCTCCGGCGGCAACGGCGGCACTGGGGAGGGCGGCACCGGGGTCGTCGGTAACGCGGCCGACTACCTCCCGCTATCCACCCTCGGAACGCTCACGGCAGCGCCCGCGGCGGGGGCGCTCGGGCCGGAGAACGTGCCGATTGCGAGCGCCCCGGTACTGGCGGGGACGTCGGCCGCGACGACCGGGCAGACGATCGACGGGATCAGCTGCGAGACCAGCGAGCAGACGGTTTTCCACATCCACACGCATCTGACGATCTTCGTGGACGGGAGGCAGCGCCAGGTCCCGGCGGCGATCGGCATTCCCGGCGCGGTCGCCCAGCAGACCAACGCCGGCCCGTTCATCGGCTCTGGCACCTGCTTCTACTGGCTGCACACGCACGCGGCCGACGGCATCATCCACATTGAGTCGCCGGTGCAGCGCACCTACACGCTCGGCGAGTTCTTTGACGAGTGGGGGCAGCCCCTCGGCCCCGACCAGGTGGGCCCGGCCAAGGGCAAGGTCACCGCGATCGTCAACGGCAAGGTCTTCAAGGGCAACCCGCGCGACGTGCCGCTCGGCTCCCACGAGAACCTCCAGCTCGACGTGGGCACACCGCTGGTCGCTCCGGAGACGATCAACTGGTCCGCCACCGGCCTGTGACCCGCTCGCGGGTTTGCGGGCGCGACGGGCGGAAAGCCATCGAAGCGTGACAGTTGCTTTCGTGCTTGGCGGCGGGGGGCTGCTCGGGGCGCATGAGGTCGGGATGCTGCGCGCGCTGGCCGAGGCGGGAGTACGGGCCGACATGGTCGTGGGGACGTCGATCGGGGCAGTGAACGGCGCGTTCGTGGCGGCCGACCCGGACGGGGCGGCCGGGCGGCTCGGTGAGCTCTGGCAGGGGGAGTCCCTGCGGGTGGTGTTCAGCGAGACGGTGCTGGGGCGGGCCGTACGGCTGGTGCGGTCGGGCACCCACCTGCACGCGATCGAGCCGTTGCGGAAGATGCTCGCGGAGACCCTTCCGGTGGGCGACTTCGCCGACCTGAAGGTGCCCTTCCACTGCGTCGCCGCCAGCATCGAGGACGCGACCGCGCACTGGTTCGCGGCCGGATCGCTGGTGCCGGCCGTCATGGCGTCGTGCGCCGTGCCGGGGCTGCTGCCTCCGGTTGAAATCGACGGGCGGCACTATTTCGACGGCGGGCTCGTCCACTCGATCCCGGTCGGCCGGGCGATCGCGCTCGGCGCCAGCACCGTCTATGTGCTGCACGTGGGACGGATCGAGAGCCAGCTCCCGGTGCCGACGCGGCCGTGGGAGGTCGGCCTGGTCGCGTTCGAGATCGCGCGCAGGCACCGGTTCCACGAGGAGATGGCGGCGATTCCGCCCGGCGTCCGCGTGCACGTGCTGCCGTCGGGCGGCGACCAGCTCCAGCCCGGACTGGGCCAGTTCCGTTACCGAAGCAGAATTAAGGTAAGTAACAGCATCGACCGCGCCTACGCGGCCTCAGCGAGCTACCTGGCCCAGCAGGGCGCCCGTCGCTGACCCGCCCCAGGAGACACCGATGCTTCCGCCGACGCTGGTACGCCGTTTTACGCTGGTGCCGCTCGTCGTCGTGATCGCGGCCTGCCTGATCGCCCTGACCCCGCTGGTCGCCCTTGCCAGCTGGGCCTCGGCGCTGGTCAGACGGTGGACGGGACACGGGCACCGGTCCCGGCCGCTGCGGGTGGCGTGGCTGGCGCTGACCTGGTCGGTCGGCGAGATGGCGGCGCTCACCGTGCTGCTCTGCCTGTGGATCGTGAGCGGGTTCGGCGGGCGGCTTGACACCGAGCCCTACCAGACTCGCCACTATGCGGTGATGGGGCGGTTCCTCAACCAGATCTACCGGGCGGCCGAGCGCGCCTGCGGGCTCCGGGTCGAGGTGGCCGGGCCGCCCGACGGGGCCCTGGCCGACGACCGCCCGATCATCGTGCTGAGCCGGCACGCCGGCCCCGGCGACTCGCTGCTCGTCGTCCACCACCTGCTCACGGTCTGCGGCCGGCGTCCCCGGGTGGTCATGAAGGCAACCCTCCAGCTGGACCCGAGCTTGGACGTAGTGGCCAACCGTGTGCCGAACGCCTTTCTGCGCCACCGGTCACCCGCGCCCGCGGGCAGCGGAGCCATTGGCCGCAGGCCCCAAGCCGACCAGATCAGGCAGATCAGACGGCTGGCGGCCGGCCTCGGCGGGCGCGATGCGCTCCTATTGTTTCCCGAGGGCGGGAACTGGACGCCGCAGCGCTGGCGTCGTGGCATCGCGCGTCTGCGGCGGGCAGGCCACGCCGATCTGGCCGAACGGGCGGCGGCGATGCCCAATCTGCTCCCGCCTCGCCCCGGCGGGGCGTTTGCCGCCATCGGCGCCTGCCCGTCCGCCGACGTGATCTTCGTGGCCCATACCGGGCTGGACAAGCTGGTCAGTGTGCGCGACGTGTGGCAGAGCCTGCGGACCGACGTGACCGTGCGCGCCCGCTGGTGGCGGGTCCCGGCCGCCGAGCTGCCGCGCGGTGCCGATCACGAGACACAGATCGGCTGGCTTTTTGGCTGGTGGGAGCGGCTTGACGCGTGGATCACGGTGGAATCGGGGAGCGCGCCGACGATCGGGCAGCGCTCAGCGTAGCTCCTCGGCCTGCACGGTCATGGACTCGAGCAACGGGCCGCCGAAGGTGGTCGCCACCGCGACATCGGTGGCGTCCCGGCCGCGGCCGATCACCACCCGGCCCTTGCGGCGGGCGTTGTTGCGCGGGTCGAAGGTCCACCAGCGATCGCCCAGCCACACTTCCATCCAGGCCGCGAAGTCCATCGGCGCCGGGTCGGCCGGGACGTCCAGGTCCGGCAGGTAGCCGAACGCGTAGCGGGCGGGGATGTTCAGCGCCCGGCAGAAGGAGATCGCCAGGTGGGTGAAGTCCCGGCAGACCCCGTACCGCGAGTTGTTGACGTCCACCGCCGTCGACGTCGCGGTCGAGCTGCCGTACTGGAACGTCAGATGCCCGTTGACGTGATCGCAGATCGCCTGGACTCGCCGGTAGCCGGGCGCAAGCCCGCCGAACCGCTGCCACGCCTCGGCCGCCAGCAGGTCGGGCAGGCAGTACCGGCTCGGCAGGGTGTAGATCAGCGTGTGATCCGGCAGCTCATTCGTCGGGACCTCGGGCGCGTCGGGATCGGCGTCCTCGGTCGCATCGGGCACATCCGCCACCGCCAAGAAGCCGAACTGCGACCGGCCGACCGGCAGCACGGTGCGCGCGCAGTCGTTGCCGTAGATGTCGGCGTACGCGTGCACCTGGGCGGGCGGATCGCTGAGCCACCGATCGCCCTCGGTGCTAACCGCAGGAGAGATCGCCGGGCGCACCATGAATACGGTCGGGGTGGGGATCTCTGCCACATACGTGAACATGCACCCGATGCTGAGGCGCCGTCGATCCGTCATCTGCATATCGTCCTCGCGCCGTGTTTCCCGGAGATTACCTGGAGGGTGTGAACTGGACGATATGCATTAAATTGTCGGCTGGCTAGGCGCATGGCGCCCGGCCGGCGGCGTCGATGATCAGAGCTCCTCCATCTGCTCCGCCAGTCGGCTGAGCGCGGGCACGGCGGCGCGGATCGCCTCGCGGTCGGCCCCCGGCAGCCGCTGGAGCGCGCGCCCCGCCAGCTCGGCCCGCATGTCCCGCCACTGCTCGACCCGGGCGGCGCCCGCCTCGGTCACGGTGAGCCGGATCGAGCGCCCGTCTTCCTCGGTGCGGCCGCGGTTGACCAGGCCGGCCGCCGCGAGCTGGCTCACCATCGTGCTGACGCTGTTGGGGGCCAGGCGCAGCTCCTGGGCGGCCTCGGCGACGCCGATGCCGGGCCGTCGCGCGGCCAGCCTGAGCAGCTCCGAGCGGGCCGGGGGGAGCGCCCCCGACGTGGCCGAACCGCGCACCGCGCGGCGCGCCACCCGGCGCACCGCGCCGATGGCGGCGAGCAGCTCGGCCGCCTCGGCCTTGGCCGCTTCCGCCTCGGCCGGCGCCGCGCTCTCGGCCGCATATGCATCGTTCACAGAGCTAACTATACGGACCGGAGCCCTCCCACGCCAAGTGCCTCACCACATGCATGTTTCGAAATCGCGCGGGTAGCCGGGCGGACGTATACCTGAAACACCGGGGTAACGAAGGCGAAAGGGTACGTGATGGGTAAGGGGAGCAGCTCGGGGCGGGGGATGCCGGGGGGTTTCGAATGACAACTGAATCCGCCGAAGCCACGACAGACAGTCCGAATATCCGCAGCCTGATCCCGGCCAGGATCGACCGGCTGCCCTGGTCGAAGTTCCATACCAGGCTGGTCGTGGCCCTTGGCGTCGCCTGGGTCCTTGATGGCCTTGAGATCACCATCGCCAGCAACGTCGGGACTCAGCTGACCTCGAAAAGCACGCTTGCGCTGACGGCGGGCCAGGTTGGCGACATCGCCTGGTGGTACCTGATCGGCGAGGTCGTCGGCGCGCTGTTCTTCGGACGACTCTCCGACAAGCTCGGCCGGCGGAACCTGTTCATGATCACCCTCGGCGTCTACCTGATCGGCAGCGGGCTCACCGCGGCGACGCCAGGAGGCGGCAACTGGATCTGGTTCCTCTACGCCACCCGGATCATTGCCGGCCTGGGCATCGGCGGCGAGTACGCCGCGATCAACTCGGCCATCGACGAGATGATCCCGGCCAAGTACCGCGGCCGGATCGACCTCGCGGTTAACGGCACCTACTGGGCGGGCGCGCTCATCGGCACGGTCATCACGCTCCTGGTGCTGAACCACGTCGCCGCCGAATGGGGCTGGCGGATCGCCTTCCTCGTCGGCCCGGTGCTGGCGCTGTGCATCATCTACGTGCGGCGCAACCTGCCGGAGTCGCCACGCTGGCAGATCATGCACGGCAGGCAGAACCAGGCCGAGGCATCGATCAGGGAGATGGAGGAACAGGTCGGGGGGACCAAGGGCTCGCTCCCGCCGGTCGACGAGAGCAAGGAACTCGAGATCCGGCCCGCCACCCAGATTGGCTACCTCGCCCTGCTGCGGGCGCTGTTCAGGCAGTACCCGGGACGCTCGGTGCTTGTCTTTGCACTGATGAGCACCCAGTCCTTCCTCTACAACGCGATCTTCTTCACCTACGGCCTGGTCCTTCATTTCTTCTTCAACGTCAGCACCACCAACACCGGGTACTACTTCCTCGCGTTCGCGGCGGGCAACCTGGCAGGACCGCTGACGATCGGCCGGCTGTTCGACACGATCGGCCGGAAGAAGATGATCGCGGGCACCTACATCCTGTCCGGGATCCTGCTCGCGATCAGCGCCGTGCTGTTCAAGAACGGCTCGCTCAACGCGGTCACGCAGACAATCTGCTGGACGATCGTCTTCTTCTTCGCCTCCGCCGGCGCCAGCGCCGGCTACCTGACCGCGAGCGAGGTCTTCCCGCTGGAGGTCCGGGCGAAGGCGATCGCGGTGTTCTTCGCCATCGCGCAGTGCTTCGGCGCCTTCGGCTCGGCCTGGTACGGCCACCTGATCGGCACCGGCCAGGACAGGAACACGCTGTTCGTCGGCTATATCGTCGGCGCGGTGGCGATGGTCCTCGGCGGCCTCGCGGCGATCTTCTTCGGGGTCAACGCGGAGGGCAGGTCCCTCGAGGACGTGGCCACCCCGCTGTCCGTCATCGCCAAGCCGTCGCAGGCCATCTTCCGCACGGGCGCAGATTAGGAGGAGCGCGGAAAGCCCACCGGCGCAGGTATCTTCAGGTCATGCCCCCGCGCCCAGCGCCGCGCGATCTTCGCGCTTCCGACGCCGACCGTGAACGAGTGGTGGCCGTGCTCGGCGAGGCGCTCGCCGACGGCCGCATTTCCCACGATGAGCACGGGGAGCGGATGTCGGCCGCGCTCTCCGCCCGCACGCTGGGCGAGCTCGCCCAGCTGACGACGGACCTGGCCGCCCCTGAGCACCAGCCGGTGCAGCTGAACGGCGGCCAGCCGGTCGCGGCGCTTTTCGGCAACGCCGAGCGGACCGGCCGGTGGGTGGTACCCGCCACCATGACCTGCGTCGCCGCGTTCGGCGAGGTGGTGCTCGACCTGCGTGAGGCCCTGCTGCAGGACCGGCACGTCGTGCTCAGCGTCTACGCGGTCTTCGGCCGGGTCCGGATCATCGTGCCGTCCGGCGTGGAGGTCGTGATGAACGGCACCGAGATCCTCGGCCGTCAGCGCGGCGGCACCACCAGGCGGGTGCCGACGTCCTCGGAGACGCCGGTGGTCGAGGTCCGGGGCTACGTGGCCGTGAGCGAGGTGCTCGCCCGCACCCCGCCCCGCCCCCGCCGCTGGCTCCGCTGGGGCCGCGCGTCGCTGCCGTGACCCAGGGACGTTGCCTCAGTCATACTTGACGGCCGAGTAGGCGCTCAGCTTCCACAGGGCGTGCTCGCTCCGGATCGAGCGGATGGTGCCCGACCTCGAGCGCATCACCAGCGAGTGCGTGGTCAGGCCGCCCGGCTTATAGCGGATGCCCGCCATCAGCTCGCCGTCGGTGATGCCGGTCGCGGAGAAGAACACGTCGTCCGAGGAGACCAGGTCGTCGGTGGTGAGCACCCGGCTGAGGTCGTGCCCGGCGTCGAGCGCCTTGCGCCGCTCGGCCTCGTCCTTAGGGGCGAGCTTGCCCTGGATGACGCCGCCGAGGCACTTGAGCGCGCAGGCGGCGATGATGCCCTCGGGGGTGCCGCCGACGCCGAGCATCAGGTCGATGCCGGTGTCAGCGCGGGCCGCCATGATCGCGCCCGCCACGTCCCCGTCGGTGATCAGGTGGATCCGGGCGCCGGCTGCCCGGACGGCGGCGATCAGGCCCTCGTGCCTGGGCCGGTCGAGGATCACCACGGTCACGTCGCCCCGCGAGATGCCCTTGGCCTTGGCAACCGCGGCGATGTTGGCCGCGGGCGGGGCGTTGATGTCCACCACCGCGGCCGCCTCGGGACCGGTGGCGAGCTTGGTCATGTAGAAGACGGCGGACGGGTCGTACATCGAGCCGCGCTCGGCGACCGCGAGGACCGATACCGCGTTCGGCATGCCGTTGGCGCACAGCCGGGTCCCGTCGATCGGGTCGACCGCGACGTCGACCGCCGGGCCGCTGCCGTCGCCCACCTCCTCGCCGTTGAACAGCATCGGGGCGTTGTCCTTCTCGCCCTCGCCGATCACCACCACGCCGCGCATCGACACGGAGTTGATGAGCGTCCGCATCGCGTGCACGGCGGCGCCGTCGGCCCCGTTCTTGTCGCCTCGGCCCACCCACCGGGCCGAGGCCATCGCCGCCGCCTCGGTCACCCGGGCGAGCTCGAGGGCCAGGTTCCGGTTGGGCGCGTGCTCGGCGGGCTCGGGCGTCCCGGGGACGCCGGTCGCGTTCTCATCGTCGGTCATGGTGAATACCTACCCGTTCCGTTACGTCCGCTTTACCGTTCAGGGCGCACATTTACCACGGCCGTCGCCCGCGGCGTGCTAGCCGCGCCGGTCCCGGGCCTGCTGAAGCGCGCTGGCGAACATCTCAGTTGGCTGCGCACCGGAAACCCCGAGCGCCATGTCGAATACGAAGAACGGGACGCCGCTGACGCCGAGTTCGCGCGCCTGCAACTCGTCCTGGCGCACCTCCTCGGCATAGGCGTCCCCGTCGATAACCTCCCCGGCGGCGGCGGCGTCTAGACCTGCCCCGGCCGCGATCTCGGTGATCACGTCGCGGTCGAAGACCTGCCGCCCCTGCCCGAAGTAGGCCTGGTTGACCGCGTCGAGCAGTTCCGCCTGCACGCCTTTGGCCAGCCCGAGGTGGAGCACCCGGTGAATGTCGAAGGTGTTGCCGACCGGGCGCTCCGGATGGAAGCCGAGGCCCTCGGCCGCGGCCAGCCCCGCCACCCGCGACTCGGCTGTCCGAGCGTCCGCCTCCGACATGCCGTACTTCCTGCTCAGCATCGAGAACGTGGTCTCGTGCTGGTGCTTCGGGTAGCCGGGGTCGAGCTCGAACGAGCGGTAGACGACCTCGACCTCATCGCGGTGGTCGAAGGAGCTGAGCGCCTTCTCGAACCGTGCCTTACCCACGTAGCAGAACGGGCAGATGACGTCGCTCCAGATATCCACGCGCATGCCTACAGCCTAGAATGCCCGCCCGGCGCCGGGTATCCCGCGTGAGTGTGACGTTGGGAATCCTCAGAAGGGAGCGTCCTCGGCGGCCGGGCCGTCGGCGGGCTCGCGGGCGGCCATGGCGGCGGTCAGCCGGGCGCGGGCGCCGTCCAGCCACTCGGCGCACACGGCGGCCAGCTTCTCGCCGCGCTCCCACAGGTCGAGCGATTGCTCGAGGGTGAGCCCGCCCGTTTCGAGCCGCTTCACCACGCTGGCCAGCTCGTCCCTGGCCTGCTCATAAGTGAGGGCTTCACGATCAGTCACAGCAAAAATCCTACTCGTGATCCACGGTGGCGGTCAGCTGGTCTTCGGCGAACCGGATGGTCAGCCGCTCACCGCGGGAGAGCTCCTTGGCCGACCGGATGACGGCCCCGTCGGCGTCTTGGGTAATTGAATAGCCGCGGCGGAGGGTCGCGGCGGGGGAGAGCGCGAGCAGCCGGGCGCGGGTGTGGGCGACATCGTCGCCCGCCCTGGCCAGGCTCGAGTCGAGCGACTGGCGGGCGCGGCGGATGAGCGCGTCGACCTGCTCGGCCTGCCGCTCGATCTCGCGGACGGGATCGGCCAGGGCCGGGCGCGAGCGGGTCGCGTCCAGCCAGGCCTGCTCGCGGTCGAGCCAGCCGCGCACGTGCCGCCGGGCCCGGTCGCGCAGCTGGGTGACGAGCGCCAGCTGCTCGGCGACGTCGGGCACGATCCGCTTGGCCGCGTCGGTCGGCGTGGAGGCGCGCAGGTCCGCCACGTAATCGAGCAGCGGGGCGTCCTGCTCGTGCCCGATCGCCGACACCACCGGAGTGCGGCAGGCCGCGACCGCCCGCAGCAGCGCCTCGTCGGAGAACGCGAGCAGGTCCTCGAGCGAGCCGCCGCCCCGGGCGATCACGATCACATCGACCTGGGGGTCGGCGTCCAGCTTGCGCAGCGCCTCGATAACCTCGGCGGCCGCGTAGGGGCCCTGCACGGCGGACTGCTCGATCCGGAACTTGACGGCCGGCCAGCGCCGCTGCGCGTTCTGCACCACGTCCCGCTCGGCGGCCGATTCCCGTCCGCACACCAGCCCGATGACGCCGGGCAGGAAGGGCAGCGCGCGCTTCCGCGCGGCCGAGAAAAGACCTTCGGCCGTCAGCTGCACGCGCAGCCTCTCCAGCCGTGCCAGCAGCTCCCCCACGCCGACCGCGCGGATCTCGAGCGCGGTGAGCGCGAACGAGCCGCGGGTGGCGTTGAAGTCCGGCCTGACGAACATCACCACCCGCGCGCCCTCGACCGGGGACACCACCTCAAAAACCTGCCGGGTGCAGATCACCTGGGCCGAGACGGCGGCGATCGGGTCCCTGAGCGTCACGAAGACCGTGTTGCCGCGCTTCTTGCACTCGGCGATCTGTCCCTCGACCCAGATGCGGCCGAGCTTGCTGATCCAGCCGCCGACAGCCTGCAGCACGGTCCGAACAGGAACCGGCGCCTCGGCGGACGTCTCTAGGGCCATACGACCTATCCCATCACGACGCCGGGCCCCGGTTAGCCTGCGACGCGCTACTCGGTGAGCTTCGGCAGCGACTGGGTGAGCCCGAGGTTAAGCTTCGTGATCCGGCGCTCGAACATTGAAATGACTTCCGCGCGATCGGCGTGCGCCTTCTCGTAACCGATGAGCCGCGTCAGCTGATCGGCCGAAAGGCTGCGGAGCCGGGCGCGCAGCGACGCGACCGATAGGGCGTCATAATTCGCGAGCGGCAGCGCGGCCGCCTCTTCCGGGGCGGCGGCGTCCTCGGGCGCGGCGGCGTCCTCAGGGGCGGCTGCCTCTACAGGAACAGTTGCCCCCACAGGAACACCTGCCCCCACAGGAACGGTGGCCTCTACCGGAGCGGCGGCCTCTACCGGAGCGGCGGCCTCTACCGGAGCGGCGGCGTCCTCGGGCGCGGCGGCGTCCTCGGGCGCGGCGGCGTCTTCCGGCGCGGTGGCGTCCGCCGGGGCGGCGGTTTCCGGTGCTGCCGTCGGGGCACTTGCCGGCGCCTCCGGCCTAGCCGGCTTATTGCGAATTTTGTCGCTGACAGAAAGCAGCGAGCCGATTCCGCCGAACACCGCCCGCAGCGCGTGCGCCGGGGCCTCCTTCACGCGCTCGTTGACGCGCATATCGCACTCTCCTCAAATGGGATGGGGTATGCCCCAGTCTGCCGCAGGAAAGGCCTCATCCGTTCTGTCTTGATTAAGCTGGTACCTACCCGATTTTACGCAGTCGCGGCAAGATGCCGGCGGCTGCCTGACGGGCGGCTGCTCTCGCCTACCATGGGAGACATGTCTGAGACCCACCGACGGGTCCTGCTGGCGAAGCCACGTGGCTACTGCGCAGGGGTCGACCGGGCCGTGCAAGCCGTGGAGATAGCGCTCGGCAGGTTCGGCGCACCGGTATACGTGCGCAAGCAGATCGTGCACAACAAGCATGTGGTGAGCGATCTGGAGAAGCTCGGCGCGATTTTCGTCGAGGAGACCGACGAGGTGCCCGAGGGAAGCGTGGTCGTTTTCTCCGCCCACGGCATCGCGCCCGAGGTCCGCGAGTCGGCCAGGGCGCGCGGGCTGACGGCCATCGACGCGACCTGCCCGCTGGTCACCAAGGTGCACAACGAGGCGAGGCGCTTCGCCGCCACCGACTACGACATCCTGCTGATCGGCCACGAGGGCCATGAGGAGGTCGTCGGCACCACCGGCGAGGCGCCGGCCCGCATCCACCTGGTGGACGGCCCGGCCGGCGCCGACGACGTCGAGGTGCGCGATCCGGCCAAGGTGGTCTGGCTCTCCCAGACGACGCTGTCGGTCGATGAGACGGTGCAGACCGTCGCCGCCCTCCGGGACCGGTTCCCGCAGCTGATCGACCCGCCGAGCGATGACATCTGCTACGCGACGCAGAACCGGCAGACCGCGGTCAAGGCGATCGCGCCGCAGTCCGACGTGGTGATCGTCGTCGGCTCGCCGAACTCGTCCAACTCGGTTCGCCTGGTCGAGGTGGCCAAGGACGCGGGCGCGCGCGCCGCCTACCTGGTCGATGACGCTGGCGAGGTCGACCCGGAATGGCTCCGCGACGCGTCCACGGTCGGGGTGACCAGCGGCGCTTCGGTGCCCGAGGAACTCGTGGCCGGGGTGCTCGGCAGGCTCGCCGCGCTCGGGTTCGGCGACGTCGAAGAGGTCGAGGCGGTCAAGGAGCGGATGACCTTCCAGCTCCCCCGCGAGCTCAGGAAGTAGCGGGCGGGCCACAGGCGCCCCGGACCGTTCGATATGAACCGGCTTTTGACCTTGCCCTTACAACTGCTCCGACGTGACAAGTTCCGGCGCCGACAGCGGCCGCGCCGTATCGGTGACCGGGGCGGGGGCGCTCAGCTCGGCGTCCACCAGGCCAAGGGACGACAGCCGCCGGGCGCTCACCAGCACCCGGCTCTCCATCGTGCCGACCGCCTGGTTGTAGGCGCCGACCGCGTTCGTCAGCGACTTGCCGAGCTTGTCCAGGTGCCGGCCGAGGCCGGACAGCCGGTCGTAGAGCTCGCGGCCGAGCTCGAACACCTCCCTGGCGTTCTCCGACAGCGCCTGCTGCTGCCACGCGTACTGGACGGTGCGGAGCATCGAGACCAGGGTGGTCGGCGTGGCCAGGTGCACCCGCCGGGCGAGCGCGTACTCGA
Source organism: uncultured Actinomycetota bacterium (assembly GCA_963838825.1). Lineage (GTDB taxonomy): Bacteria > Actinomycetota > Actinomycetes > Streptosporangiales > Streptosporangiaceae > Trebonia. The sequence continues at coordinate 333,627 of CAWISQ010000006.1, read as the reverse complement.
GCAGTCCCTGGTCGTGCTCGAGGGCCGGGGCGAGGAACGCCTCGCCGGGCACGAACATGATCACGAACTCGGGCGTCTGCGGCAGGGCCGACCAGTACGCCTTCGAGCCCAGCTGGTCCACGTGCGCCCGCAGGTGGCGGGCGTGCGCGGCGATCCGCGATTCCCGTTCGCCGTCGTCGCTGGCCGCCGCCGCCTCCAGGTAGGCGGCCAGCGAGACCTTGGAGTCGACGACGACGTTCTTGCCGCCGGCCAGCCGGACCACCATGTCGGGCCGCAGGCCGCCGCCGGTGACCACCTGCTCGTCGAAGTCGACGTGGGCTGTCATCCCGGCCAGCTCGACCACCCGGCGGAGCTGCAGCTCGCCCCACCGGCCGCGCGCCTCCGGCCGCCGCAGCGCGGTGACCAGGGCCTGGGTCTGCAGGCGGAGCTGGTCGGCGCCGTGCCTGGTGAACTCCACCTGTTGGGCAAGTTCGGCGTGCGACCTGGCCCGCGCGATATCGGAGTCGCGCAGCTGCTGCTCGACCCGGGCCAGGGTCTCCTTCATCGGCCCGACCAGCGTTTCGACGTCGAACCGCTGCGCGAGCTGGCCCTCGGCCAGCGCGGTCTTCTCGGCCGCCGCCCGCTCGAGCAGCGCGGCCCGCTCCTGCGCCGAGCGGGCGCGCTCCTCCGCCGTCGCCGCGGCGGTGCCGAGGCGATTGCGTGCCATCAGGTATCCGAGCACCGCGCCGAGCGCAAGGCCGGCCAGCAAGGCGAAGATGATCACATGTTCTAGTATCGGCGCGCCGGCGCCCACCCCGTGGGCCGACACGCGAAGGACCGGAGACAATGGTTTCCGTGCAGGCGGCCATTGAGGTGCGCGCGATCGGCCAACGGGCCCGATCGTCCGAAGAAGTCACTCTACGTGACGTGTCATTGACTGTTGGTCATGGCGAGCTGGTGGCGATCATCGGCGGCAGCGGGTCGGGCAAGACGACGCTGCTCGACGCGATGTCGGGGCTGCGCCCGCCGTCCTCGGGGACGGTGACCCGGTCGATCGGACGACCGGGGCACGCCGGGTGGTATGCCGGCTATATCCCCAATGCCGACACGGTCCACCCGGCGCTGTCGCTGGATCGGGCGCTCCAGTACACGGCCGCGCTGCGCTGGGGCGAAGGCCGGGGCGGACCGGCCGCCGAGGCGCTGCGCGCAGTCGACCTGGCCGGGCAGGCGGCCACCCGGGCCGGCCAGCTGAGACGCCGGCCAGCGCAAGCGCGCCGCCATCGCGGTCGAGCTGCTGGCCGAGCCGTCGCAGCTCTTCCTCGAGGAGCCCACGATCGGCCTCGACCCCGCCCAGGGGACCGAGGTGATGCGCCGGCTGCGGCGGCTGTGCGAGACCGGGGTAACGGTGGTGCTCACCACCCAGAACCCGCTCGACGCGGCCCGCTGCGACAAGGTGGCGGTCCTCGCCACCGGCGGTCACCTGGCGTTCTTCGGCGCGCCCGCGGCGGCCCGCGAATACTTCGCGGCTGACAGTCTCGACGAGATCTACGAGCGGCTGGCTGGTCTCGGCGACCCGGCGGCGGCGTGGTCCCGCCGCTTCCCCCAGTTTTCCCGAACGGTCCCTGGTTTCACCGCCTCGCCGACCGTTCCCCCTCCGCCCGGGCCGGCCCGTCTGCTGCCGGACACGGCCGGCCCGCACTCGGCCGGCCGGGCGTCCACCGGACCGCTGGTGGGGCTGCTCGACGACGAGCTGGCCGCGGCCGATCTGGACGCGGACTTGGATGCGAACTTGGATGCCGACCTCGATGTTGACCTGGATGGCGGGCCGGGCGGCGTGGAGCCGGCCGGCCGGGCCGATGCGGGCCGCCGGGCGCGCCGCGGGGCCGGGCCGGTGATCGGCCCGTCCCGGCAATGGCTGGTGCTGACCAGGCGGAACGTTGACGTGCTGGTCCGGTCGAGGCCAACGCTGGCCGCGCTCGCGGGCGCGCCGGTCGCGGTCCTGCTCGCGTTGCTGGTGCTGCTCGGGCTGGGGGCGTTCGACCCGGCGCGGCCGGGCCCGTCCTTCTGGATGGTGTTCGGCGGGTTCTTCGTCGGGCTGGCGTACGGCCTGCCGCAGATCCGCCCCGAACTCGGGACGCTCCGGGCGGAGCGCTTCAGCGGCCTCAGCCCCGGTGCGTACGTGCTGGCCAAGGCGGCCGTGCTGGTCCCGCCGGTGGCCGTCGCGGACGCCGTGATGCTGCTCGTGCCCGGTCTGTCGGGGCGACTGGACGACGGCGGGTACGGCCCGGTCTTCGTGACCGTGCTGCTGTCATCGGCGGTCGCGCTCAGCCTCGGCCTGCTGCTGTCGGCGGTGGCGCCCGCGCAGCCTCGCGCGCTGACCCCGGTCGTCGCCTGCTGCCTGCCGCCGGTCCTGCTGGCCGCGGCCGTGCTCGCCCTGCTGCACCGCCCGGTCTGGGGCAACTGGCTGGGGCTGGCCGCGTGCCTGGTGGCGCTGCTGGCCGCCACGACCGCGATCATCTACCGACGGCTGCCGCTCTCCCGACCGGGCCTGGCGGAGTTCCTAGCAGCTGTGCCGCGGCGGCAGGGCGGCCAGGTCGGGACGGCGGTCGCGGTACGTGCGCTCGGCGAAGTCGAGAAACGCGTCCACGTCGTCGAGGGTCGAGGCGACGCCGAGCGAGACCCGGACCGCGCCGCCGGTCGGCAGCCCGACCAGCGACAGGTAGTGGTCCATGGCCGGTGCGCCGCGTCCGCGAGACACCGCCCGCCAGGCCGTGCGCAGATCCCGCCGGGTGAGCCCGAACGCCGCCTCGCCCGCGCCCGGGTTGCAGAAGCAGCCGGTCCGCAGCGAGATGCCGGCCGCGCTGGAATCACGCGAGACCGCGCGCTCGTCGATCACCTGCCCGTCCGGATCGAGGAAGTTGAGCGCGACCGTGCCGCCCCGCGCGATCCCGGTCGGCGGCCCGTAGACGCGCACCATCGGCGCTCCCGAGCTGTGCCGCATCCGAGCTAGGCAGTCGAGCAGCCATGAGGTCAGCATCCCGACCCGCTGGTGGATGAGGTCGATCCCGACGCCGGAAATCCAGTCGAGCCCGACCGTGACGTCGGGGATCGACAGGAAGTTCACCGTCCCGTCTTCGAACCCGGCCTCGCCCGCCAGCATCTGATGCCAGTCCCCGTCGACGCTCACCCCCATGATCGTGCCGCCGGCGAACCACGGCCGCCGCAGCCGGGCCAGCGCGTCGTGCCGGGCGAGCAGGCAGCCGACCCCGGTCGGGAAGCCGAACACCTTGTACCAGCTGATCGCCACGAACTCCGGCTGCACGATCGACAGGTCAAGGCGGCTGGTCGGCACGTACGCGGCCGCGTCGAGGAGCACGTCGTAGCCGGCCGCCTGCGCCCGCGCGACCCACGCGAGCGGGTGGCGGACCCCGCTGAAGTTGGACTGCGCCGGGTAGCCGAACAACCCCGGCCGCGATCCGTGCCCGCGGCCGATCGCGGCCAGCATGTCCGACTCGCTCACTCGCAGCTCGCGGCCGTGCAGCCCGACGTAGGCCACCCGCGCGCCCGCCCGGGCGGCGTACTCCCTGATCCCGTTGACCGAGTTGTGGTTGTCGGCGGTCAGCACCAGCCTGGTCCGCCGTCCGAACGGGTACGACTCGCCGACCAGCCGGCAGGCCCCGGTGGCGTTCGGCGTGAAGATCACCGCGTACTCGTCCGGACTGGTGTTGAAGTACCTCAGCACCGTCGCCCGGGCCCGCTCGACCAGCAGCGTGGCGGCCGACGAGGTCGGGTTCTCCGAGTGCGGGTTCCCGTACACGGCGGACCGCAGCCGGGCCGCGTGCGCGTGCAGCTGGGACCGGGCAGGCAGCCCCGACCCGGTGTAGTCCAGGTACACGTGCCCGCCCTCGTCCAGGTACGAGTACTCGGTCGCCCGAAGCTGGTCGAGCCGGGCGGTGGTCTCATAGCCCGGATACGCCGCGTTGAAGTCACTCATTGCATCCCCCCGATTGCATTATGTGTACAAGAGGCGGAGCCGACGGGAACGCCAACAACAACCCCAGCGAAACTTTGGCGTTCCTGCCCGCTCGCGCGACGGCACTAGACTCGCCGTTCGTGAGCCTGTCTATCGGAATCGTCGGTCTGCCCAACGTCGGCAAGTCCACCCTGTTCAACGCGCTGACCAAGGCGGGGGCGCTGGCCGCGAACTACCCGTTCGCCACCATCGAGCCCAACGTCGGCGTTGTCGGCGTCCCCGACCCCCGGCTCGCCGCCCTGGCGTCGCTCTACAACTCGGCCCGGGTGGTGCCCGCCTCGGTGCGCTTCACCGACATCGCCGGGCTCGTTCGCGGTGCCTCCGAGGGACAGGGGATGGGCAATCAGTTCCTCGGCCACGTCCGCGAGACCGACGCGATCTGCCAGGTCGTGCGCGTGTTCGGCGACCCTGACGTGACCCGGGTGGAGGGATCGGCCGATCCGGAGGGCGACATCGAGACGATCGTCACCGAGCTGATCCTGGCCGACCTGCAGACGCTGGAGAAGGCGGCGCCCCGGCTCGCCAAGGAGACGAAATTCTCCAAGGACCCGGAGAAGCTCGCGACGGCGGCGGCGGCCGAGGCGGCCGTGGCCGTGCTTGACTCGGGAACGACGCTATTCGCGGGCGCGGCCAAGGCGGGGATATCGCTCAAGGATCTCAGGGAACTGCACCTGCTGACGGCCAAGCCTTTCATCTACGTCTTCAACATGGACGTATCGGATCTGTCGGACGATGACCTGAAAAAGCGACTCACGACGCTGGTGGCGCCGGCCGAGGCGATCTTCCTCGACGCCAAGACCGAAGCCGACCTGACCGAGCTGCCCGACGACGAGGCGGCGGAGCTGCTGGCCGAGGCGGGCCTCGGCGAGCCCGGCCTGGCCCAGCTCGCCCGGGCCGGCTTCCGCGCCCTCGGCCTGCAGACGTACCTGACGGCGGGGCCGAAGGAGACCCGGGCCTGGGAGATCCCGATCGGCGCGACCGCCCCGGAGGCGGCCGGCGTCATCCACACCGACTTCCAGCGCGGCTTCATCAAGGCCGAGATCGTCTCCTTCGGCGACCTGATGGCGGCCGGCTCGGTGACCGCCGCCCGCGCCGCGGGCAAGGCCCGCATCGAGGGCAAGGACTACATCATGCAAGACGGCGACGTCGTGGACTTCCGTTTCAACGTGTAGCAGTTGTCATAAATGCGGCGATAGGTGCACAATAAGCCTCGATATTCACGAACCAGCCCTCGGTGAGGCTGGCGTCGCACGTGCATCTAGGAGCTAACCCTGTGTTTCTGATATTTGGTTTCCGTACCCGCATCGCGATCCTGGCGACGCTCAGCTATATCTGCGAAACCTGCGGAGTGGCGGCGGCTCACCGTGTGGTCCGCCGGCGTCGATGGTTCACCTTGTTTTTCGTCCCGGTGTTCCCGCTCGGCCCGGGCCGGTACACCGATACCTGCATTAACTGCGGACGGGTGCGACAGCTGACCAAGGAGCAGGCGGAGAGCGTCACCCCGAGCGCACGGCCTCGGCCCCCGCGTCCGCGCCGTTGAGCGGCAGGCTAGACATCCCCCGGCGGTTCGCTTGACAAGCGCCGACCGGTCCGGGCCAGTCGGCCGGGCACCCCGGTGCCGAGTCGGCCGAGAGCGCTAGGGAACTACACTTCGACGCATGGCCTGTGGCGCGACGGCATTGCCCGGGCCGGGTTCGCTAACTCTGCGAATCTCGCTGGTAACTTAGTGGTCGATCTGGTACGTGGCGACGCCGTCTGGCGGCCGACCGGAACCCGGTAGCAGCGCAGCCACGTGTCGTTCGGAAGCTGGCCTTGATCTCCGATTGTTACGGAGAGTATTGGACGATTGGCTGCCGTTGGCGCGCCGCAGGGCGATTACCGGCGGCGATGAAGATTTTTCCGTATTTTGGTGAACCGCCGCGTAGGTCGTTGCGTATCAGTATGTAACGAGTTACCGTCGGCTGGGGCTCTGTTGCGGTAGCGAAACCGTAACTGTGTCGGTTGTGACTGGAGGTTACTCCAGTACAGGATCGATGCGGTTTGTTCGGTTCCAATGCCACACGTGTGGTCGGTTTATGCCGCACAATGGAGCACGTACGGCAGTAGTTCGCCCGTGTCTGGCTGGCAGGCGCGGCGGGCGGAGGAGTGATGGTGCGTAGGCTCAGCTTGGCTAGCCTCGATAGCGGTGCGGAGTCGCCCGTTTACGGTCCAGAACCGTTTCGCGGACAGGTCTGGGCCGGGCGCGCCGCGACTCGCCGCAACCTACGACATGTCGGTCATCGACCGGCACAGCGGAAGATGGTATGTAAAGGACATCCGTGCATCTACGCAGCCGATGGGAACCCAATGGCTTGGTTCGCGTCATCGTTGGTCGTCCCTTGGACCAACGCGGCCGAAGGTTCCTGCGGGTCGCCGATGACCCCGTTGCGTCCCCGCAAGCGCACTGATGTCCACGGAAGGGAAGGGTAATGTCCGTATCGATCATCGTCGCTGCGGCCGGGCAGGCGGCGATCAACACCCAAGGTCTCGTCAAATACCTGCAAGGCCTTTTCGGCCCGCTGTTCCTCGGCCTCGTAGGCATCGTGGCCCTGTTCTTCCTCTTTACTCGCGAGATCACCCGGTTCGTGCAATTCATGGTGCTGGCCATCTTGATCGCCGTGGTTTTCTACACTCCGAACATCGTTCAGCTGCTGGCCACGGGGATAGCCAACGCACTCGGGGTTCACTGAGTGATTTCTCGCTGAGGAGCGCAGCCCTGTGGACCTGCCCACGTATACGAATATCTGGCGGATAGAAAAGCGGCTCTACAAGCTTTATGACTTCCGGCTGCCCATGCCGCTGCCGATCAACTGGATCGCCGTATTCATCGGCATCACGCTCCCCTACGTTGTTCTGCTGATTGCAATAGGACTGCCTTTCAGTCACACCCTGCTCTGGCTGTACGTGCTGCCTCCGGGGTTGCTTACCTGGGCGACCACCAGGCCAGTCCTCGAACAGAAGCGACTGCCAGAGCTGGTTGAGTCGCAGGTGCGCTACCTGACTGAGCCGCGGACCTGGGTCAGGCTCACGCCGCTGGCCGAGAAGGACCAGATCGTCGTCTCCGCCCGCGTGTGGCGCGGTCGCCAGGCGTCCGAGCGGGCCGCCGCGGCGATGACCGCCGCTGCGGCGGCGTCGGCCGCGGCATCGCCGGCAGCGGGCGGCGCGGCCAGGGGGGCCGCGGCACGACGCGGCCGGTCGCAGGCCCGGGTGCCTGCGGTCGCGCTCAACGCACCGGTCCCCGTCCGCGACCACGGCCGGCCGGCCGGCCGGACGTCCCGCCCGGCCAACGGGCAGGTACTGACGCCAGGCTCGGCCACCCGGCCGAGGGTGCTCGCGCTTGGCCCCGGCGGCGGCAGCCGGCCGACTCCCGCGCTGCCTCCGTCTCGCCCGGTTCCAGCGTTCAACGACCTCCCAGCCGTCCACCGCTCGGCCGCCGGTGATACCCGCGGTGATCGAGGGCGTGCCAGTTCGCGCCCGGGCTGGCGCGGCCGGAGCTCCGCCGCTTGAGGTCTCGCACGACCGGCCGGGCTCGCGCTCGGCGCCGGCCGAGCCGTCGGCCCCGCCCGTCGCCGCCCGTCCGGTGACGACCCGGCCGGCCGGCAGCGTCGGGACCACATGGCCGTCTCCCGCCCGTCCGCTTCGTCCGGTCCGGACCGCCCCCGCGCCGGCCGAGCCGTCCCGGGGAGACACCGCCCCGGTACAGGCCGCGCCCGTGGACGCCGCGCCCGCGCCCGTGGAAGCCGCTCCGGTCGAGTCCACTCCGACTGAAGCCGCTCCGGTCGAGTCCGCTCGCGTCGAGTCCACTCGGACCGAGCCCGCTCCAGTCGAGGCCACTCGCCGTCGAAGCCGCGCCGGTCGAGCCTTCCCCGGCCGAGCCTGCCCCAGTCGAGCCTTGCCCCAGCCGAGCCTGCGCCACTCGAGCCTGCGCCGGCCGAGCCTGCCCGACTCGAGCCTGCCCGGCCGAGCCTGCGCCAGCCCAGGTCGAGCCTGAGCTGACAGCAGTGGCCGAGCCCGACCTGGTCGAGCCAGCGCCAGTCGAGCCAGCGCCGGTCGAGCCTGCGCCGGTTGCGCGCCGTGCTGCCCTCAGGCTGAACCGGTCGAGGTCGCATCGGTCGAAGCCGAGCCTGCTCGGCCCGCCCCGGCCCCGGGGTTCGTCCCCGAGCGGGAGACGGCTGCCCCGGCTGTCCCGGTCATGTCCGCCCCGCCGCTCCCGGCCCCGCCCCGCCGCGTTCCCGCCAGCACCCGTTGACCAGCCCAGGCTCGAGCACTCCCACGAGCCCGCCCAGGCCACCGTGGCGGCGGTCCAGGAGACCCAGAACCGCGCGGTGCCGTCGATCGAACGCGCGCTCAGCGGTCCGGCCAGGGAGCAGAACCCGTCCTGGCACGGGAAGGTCAAGATCGTCACCGGGGCCGGCGCCTCGCACGGCCCTGGCGCCAGGGACCAGGAGGCGCTGGACAGGAACCGGGCCAGGCTGGACGTACCGGAGCCCAAGCGCATCCTCGTTCTCGGCGCCACCAGCGGGGCCGGCCAGACCGTGACCGCGCTGATGACCGGCTACATGCTGGCGAGCCTGCGCGAGCACCCGGTGGCGGTGGTGGACCTGCACGACGGGACGCTCGCCCGTTACCGCGCGCCCGCCGCCTGGCTCGACGAGATCCTGGCGGGCCGTCCGCCGCAGCAGATAACGTCCTCGCGGCCCGACGGCCTGAACCCGACCCCGAAGCCGAGCCCGGCCCGGCTGGATGTCATCGCCTCCCATCACCAGCCGCGCGACGGTGACGAGATCAAGCTCGCCGTGCAGCTCAACCGGCACTACCCGCTGACCGTGCTCGATCCGGGTCCCGGCGTTCCTGACCAGGCTGCTCAAGGTCACCGATCAGCTCGTGGTGGTGGTGCCCGCCAACGCGGAGGCGGCGGGCGCGCTCGCCGACACCCGCGACTGGCTCGACAACAACGGCCACGCCGAGCTGGCGATGCAATCGGTCACGGTGATCAACGGCGTTTCCCGGCGCTCGCTGCCCGACGTGGAGCACGCCGAGTCGATCGCCCGCGGCCGGTCCCGCGCCATCGTGCGGATCCCGTGGGACGACATGCTGCCGGTGGCGGCGGCCGGCCCGTCCACGCTCCGCCCGCAGACGCGCGTCGCCTACACGGCGCTGGCGGGGGTGCTGGTCGCCGGTCTGGCCACCGCCGCGGTGAGGAAAAAGCAATGAGATATCGAACGGACCGGGCTTACTCTGCAGGCGCAACGACTCGGGGGACGTGGTGAGCGGAAAGTCGAAGGGGCGCAGCCGCCTGGCGATCCGATACTTCGACGACCGGGTGCTGCTGACCGACACCCACGCGTGGGCGTACTACCGGGTGCCGTCGGTCTCGTACGAGTTCACCACCCCGGACGAGCGCGAGGCGCTGGCCACCAACATCACCGTGGCGCTGGCCGCGATCAGGATGCAGGACGCCGAGGTGCACCTGCGGATCGCGCACCGGCCGTACCCGGTGGTGGAGTGGGCGACCGGCCTCGACGCGACGGCCGACGGCGGCCCGGGCTGGCGCGAGTACCTGGACCGGATCTACCAGCACGTGTGGGCGAAGGACTTCTGGTCGAAGGAGATCTACCTCGGGGTCAGGCTAGGCCAGCGGTCGGTTCGGGCCCAGCTGTCCGGCGGTCTGTTCGGCAACTTCGGCAACCCGTTCAAGGCCGCCGAGCGCTCCCGCGGGCCCGAGGAGGACGCGCTGCCCGCGGGCGAGGTCGGCAAGTGGACCGAGCAGGCCGAGCGGCTCGGCCGGGCGCTGACCGCGTCCGCGCTGGCCGCCCGGCACGCCTCCTCGCGCGAGGTGGCGTGGCTTTTCCGGCACACCCTGATGGGCTCGCTGAGCGACGCGCCGCCGTCGGCGACCCGCCGCCGCCGGTGGGGCGCGGGGGAGATCGAGCAGCTGTACGAGGGCACCGTGCACAACGGCCGCACGATGCTCCGGCTGGAGCAGGTCGAGGGGGAATCGTGGGCGGCGTTCCTGTCGTTCGCCCGGTTCCCCGATCTGATGGCGTTCCCCGAGGGGGAGCCGTGGCTGCACTACGCCGACTCGCTGCCGTTCCCGGTCGAGGTCTCCTCGCGGATGCGCCTGATCCCGCCGGCCAAGGCGTCCAAGGACGTGTCGCGGCGGCTCGCGCACGCCCGGGACATGGACGCGCACATCCGCGAGGCGGGCGCCGAGGCGCCGATCGCGCTGGCCGAGCAGATCGCGGCCGCGCGGATGCTGGAGCACGGCATCACCAAGGAACGGCTGCCGTTCGTGTACGGCTGGCACCGGCTGATCGTGACCGCGCCGACCAGGGAGCTGTGCGTGCGCCGGGTGGAGGCCGTCACCGAGCACTACCGGGACATCGGCATCGACCTGGTCAACTCCACCGGTGACCAGTTCTCGCTGCTGAGCGAGTCGCTGCCGGGCGAGCGGGTCCGGCTGTCCTCGTACGTGCAGCGCCAGCCGCTCTACACGATCGCGGGCGGCATGCCGACCGCGACGGTCGAGCTCGGCGACCGGATCGCGGACGGCGTCGGCTGGATCGGCCCGTACATCGGCGAGACCCTGGGCCGGGCGCGATCGGTCGTGCACTTCGACCCGATGCTGGCGGCGGCGCGGAACCGGCCGACCGCGGTGGCGATCACCGGCGAGCCCGGCGGCGGCAAGACCACGCTCGCGATGCTGCTGATCTACCAGCTCGCGCTGCGCGGGGCGACGATCGCGGTGATCGACCCCAAGGGCGACGCCGAGCCGCTGGCCGAGTTCCTGTCGCAGACCGGGCGGCGGGCGCGGGTGCTGCCGCTCTCGTCGGCCGCGGCGGGGCTGCTCGACCCGTTCTCGTTCGGTGACGACCTGGCGGAAAAGCGGACGATGGCGACCGAGACGCTGCGCCTGCTGCTGCCGAGAATGAGCGAGGAGCGGGAGTCGGCGATGATCCAGGCCGTCGGCGCGGTGGCCGTCGGGCCGCGGCCGTCGCTCGGCAAGGTCGTCAGGCACCTCGAGGAGTCCGACGACCCGGCCTGGAAGAACCTCGGCGCGGTGATGCGCTCGGTCTCCGAGATGCGCCTGGCCAGACTCTGCTTCTCGCCGTCGGGCGGGCAGCAGATTGACGCCGAGGGGTGGACGACCGTGTTCACGCTCGGCGGCCTCACCCTGCCGGACACCAACACCGGAAGGGAAGACTACTCGTACGAGCAGCGGCTCTCGGTGGCGCTGCTCTACCTGGTCTCCCAGTTCGCCCGGCGGCTGATGAACACCGTGGACAGGACCGCCCCGAAGGCGATCTTCCTCGACGAGGCGTGGGCGATCACGTCCACCCCGGAGGGCGCGAAGCTGGTTCCCGAGGTGTCCCGGATGGGGCGCTCAAGGAACACGGCGCTCGTGCTCATCTCGCAGAATGCGGGGGACTTGCTGCACGAACAGGTGACCAACTGCATTTCCAGTGTTTTCGCGTTCCGCTCGTCGGAACGTTCCGAGGTGGCGAACGTGCTGTCGCTCCTCGGGGTTGAGCCGTCCGAGGAGCACAAGAGCATCCTTCGCGCTCTCGGCAACGGTGAATGTGTTTTCCGTGATCTCGACGACCGCGCGGGCCGCATCGGCGTCGATCTCGTATCCGAAGAACTCCGGGACTGGATCGACACAAATCCGACACGAGCCCGTCGGCAACCACAGCCGGCGGCAACCCCTCAGTAAGCACCGCCGAATACAGGAGCCTCCCGAGATGGCTGCATCCCTCCTACGAGCAGGCCGGTCACGGCCTGCCCGACGGCCTACCCGTGCCCTGCTCATAGCCGCGGCGATACTCGCGGTCGTGTTCAGCGGGCTGTTCATGTCCCGCCCCGCGTCCGCCGCCACCAACGCCCCGGCCGCCCAGGCGGCCACCTCCGCCCAGGCGGCCACCTCCGCGCGGGCGGCCAGCCTCCGCGCGGGCGGCCGCACCGTCAGCGCGCAGGCCGCCGTCTCGCGCCAGGGCGGCGAAGTCCGTCAACGCGGCCGAGTCCGCCAAGACCGCCGGGGCGGCGCCGTCGGGCAAGGCCGCGCCCGCCGTCCTGCTGGCCGTGAACAGCAGGAACGCGCTGCTCCAGCCCGACAGCGGAATCTGCAGCGTGCCCGGGATCGGCGACATCGGCTCCCTGGCGGGCCTGTGCCAAACGGGTTCGTCTGGCCTGGGCGGCGAGCTGAACAACATCTGCACGCCCGGGACCCCGCAGCCCGAAGTGGCCGGGTCCGGCATCAACTCGCTGATCACCACGCCGGGCAGCCAGCCGACCGGCGTGACCCTCTACGACCACTACAACCTGGCCGGCCAGTACTGGGCGGCGTACGGGCTGCAGTGCTCGCAGATGACGTCGCTGATCGGCAACAACGTGGCCGGCATGGTCTTCGACATGGCCAAATCGCTCGACCGGGTCACGATCACGGTGTACCAGTCGGCGGCCGGGCCCAACATTCTGAGCTGGCTCAGCAGCTCGGTCGACACGCTGATCACGGACCTCGGCAAGGCCGTCTACTTCCCGTTCCTGGCGCCGGTCGTGATCATCGGCGCGATCTGGCTCGCCTGGCAGGGCCTGATCCGCAAGCGCGCCACCAGGACTATCGAGGGCACGATCTGGATGGTCATCGCCTGCGCGGCCGCGATCTGGCTGATCGGGCAGCCGCAGGATTTCACCGACGTCGGCACCACCGTCTCCAACGGCGTCACCTCGGTCCTCAACACCGCGTTCGCCAACCTGCCCGCGAGCACCACCGGCGTCGGCAGCAACTGCCTGCCGATCCAGCAGAGCGACCCCGACTCGGTCACGCCGAACTTCGCGTTCACCTCCGGCAGCGGCCTGGTGGACGAGAACGCCAACGAGCTCTGGTCGGTCCTGGTCTGCAAGCCGTGGCTGGTTGGCGAGTTCGGCACCAGCGAGTACGCCCCGATCAACTCCGCCGCCGCCGGCACCAACGTGGTGAACGAGTACGGCCGCTCGCTGCTGTTCGCCCAGGCGGTCGCGACCAACGAGACCGACTCCCCGGCGATGATCCAGGAGAAGCAGGCCGTCTACAACGGCATCGCCATGCGCCTGCAGACTCAGGACCCAGCGGTGTACTCGCTGTTCCAGGGCAATCAGTGGACGACCCGGCTGGAGATCGCGTTCACGGCGCTGTTCGCCGCCATCGCGGCCGGCCTGCTAGTGCTGCTGATCGCGCTGACCCTGATCATCTTGAAGCTGGGCTTCCTGCTGCTGCTCGTGGCCGGGCCGTTCTTCCTGATCGTCGGGGTGCATCCCGGGTTCGGGCGGGTGGTCGCGATCCGCTGGTTCGAGATGCTCGTCGGCGTGCTGCTGAAACAGGTCGCGGTCGCGCTCGTCCTCTCGGTCCTGCTCTACTGCTACTCGCTGATCATGAGCACCACCGATCAAGAGCTGCCCTGGGCGCTCAAGATCATGATGATCTCGCTCGTCACCGTGGCCGTGTTCATCTACCGCAAGCCGTTCCAGCACCTGTTCTCCTCGGTCGGCTACGGCATGCTCGGCGCCAACGAGCGGGCCGAGACCTCGTGGCGCGAGTCGGCCTTCGGGTTCCGCCGGGTGACCGCCACCACGGCGGGCACCGTCGTGCCCGGCGCGGGCGCGGTGCGCGCGTCCCGCTGGGCGCGCCGGACCGCACCGGACGGCGGCGCCGCCGACGGGACCGGGACCGGCCCGGCCGAGGGCGTCCGCGCGACCTCCTCGGACGGGATGACCTCCGGGGTGCCGACGGCCGACAGCCACTCGGCCGGGCGGCAGTGGCCGGAGGCCGGAGTCGGCACCGGGCGCACGGCCCCGCCCCTGCCACTGCCGACCAACGGCGCCGGGCCGACGCCGAACGGCGGCGCGGCGGGCTGGGCCAGGGGCGGTGGCGGGGCAGGGGCGGCGGCTCGCGCGGCCCGGCGCAGCCGCCGGTCCGCACGACCGGGCCGATGCCCGCGTCATCCACGCCACCGCCGCGACCGACGCCGCCCGCACCGAGGCCGCCCGGGGCAACCCGGACCGCCCCGACCCGGACGACGTCGACGCCGCCGACCCGGACGACGTCGACGCCGCCGGCGCCGACTCAGTCCACGCCGCCGCCCGCACCGCCGTTCTGGTCGCGGTCCCGCCGTCGGCCTCAGTTAGCGGAGCCGGCCATGGAACTCTCGCCCGGCCGGCAGCGGCTGCTGTTTGTCGTCGTCGTCATCGCGCTCACCGGCCTTGGCATCTTCGTGATCCACGGTCGGAACCACCAGAACACGGCGGCGCCCGCCGCGTCCCCGACGCAGGCCGCGAGCGGGCCGGCCGGGAGCGCGGCCGCGACCGGGACGCCAACCGCCGCGCCGTCGGCCGCCGCCTCGCTCGCGGCCGCGTCCCCGTCCGCCTCGCCGGGCGGCGCGAACATCTACCAGTGGCTGCCGTTCACCCAGTCGGACCTGGCCGCCGCGGCCAAGACGACGGTCGCGTTCGCCAACGTCTACGCCAACACGACTTACACCGAGTCGAAGGCCGCCTACGCGGGGAAGCTGGCCGGGCTCACCACCCCGCAGGAGGCGGCGAGCCTGGTGAGCGACTTTGAGACGTCCGGCATCAGCGCCACTAGGGCAGCCGACAAGCAGGTGGCGACCGGGACGCCGACGATCGACTCGATCAGCTCGTTCGGCCCCGAGCCGCCGGAGCCACCGGGTCCTCCGTCGATCACGTTCGCGGTCACCATCGCCCAGAAACTCGCCTCGACCTCGGGCACGATCAGCAGCACACCGCAGTACGCCATCACGACCGTCTCCACCGCGACCGGCTGGCAGGTCGAGAACATCCAGCTAGCCTCGCTGGGTAACCAGTGAACCGCCGTGCGACCGGGCCGACGATCATCGGCCTCGCCCTCGCGCTGCTGCTCTGCCTGCTGGTGGTGCCGATGCTGGTGGTCGGCGGCACCGCCATGCTGTTCGCGGGCGGTGACGGATCGACCTGCGGGTCCACCGCGGCCGCAGCCGTGCAGCCGACGGAGAGCAACGTCGCCGCGAACTCGATCCCGTCCAACTACCTGCACTGGTTTCAGTTCGTGGGGCTTCAGTACAACGTGCCGTGGACGATCCTGGCCGGCATCGGGAAGGTCGAGAGCGACGACGGCCAGACCTCCCTGCCCGGTGTGAACTCGGGGTCCAACGCGTTCGGCGCGGCCGGCCCGATGCAGATCGGCATCCGCGGCGCGTCGGGCGACGCGTGGGCGACGTACGCCACCGTCGAGGACGGCAACCCCCCCGCCAACGTCTACGACCCGGCCGACGCGATCGCGGCCGCGGCCAAGTACCTGATCGCGCACGGGGTGCAGCAGAACGTCCCCGAGGCGATCTTCGCCTACAACCACGCCGACTGGTACGTCCAGGAGGTGCTCTCCTGGGCCTCGACCTACGCCAGCGGCGGGTACACGATCTCCGAGGTCACGCCCAACGGCGACGGCACCGCCGATGCCAGCGTGCTGTCAAGCACCAACTGCAAGGAGGACAGCGAGCTCGCCTCCTTCGTCGCGCCCAACGCGATCGTGGCCAACGCCGTCAACTACGCCGAGGAGCAGCTCGGCAAGCCCTACCTGTGGGGCGGCACCGGGCCGTCCGCGTACGACTGCTCGGGCCTGGTCATGATGGCCTACGAGTCGGCCGGGGTCACGATCCCGCGCACCTCCCAGGAGCAGTGGAAGCTCCTGCCGCACATCCCCGCCTCGAAGGTGCTCCCCGGAGACCTGGTGTTCTTTGCCGGGGGGGACGGCACCGTGAAGGCGCCAGGGCATGTCGGCCTCGTGGTCGGCAAGCACACGATGATGGAGGCGTACGCGCCGGGCACGCCGATCCGGGTCTCCCAGTTCGGCACGCCCCAGTCGGCGCCGGGCGACACCGTGGTCGTCGGCTACGCCCGCCCCTGAAGTAACGAGGATACGCAATACGTAGGCTTTGAGGTGTATAGCACCATTTAGGCGGTTTGAACCTTAGGCGGGGCCGCGCGATGCTAGCCTGCTATTGGTAACTCTCTGCATGAAAGGTGCTACCGTGTGGAGTTCTAAGCGGGTTTGGCTGACCGGGACCGGAGCTCTCACGGCGACTGTGATCGCGGCGGCCTGGCTGGCCACGCCGGCTCGGGGAGGCCCCCAGCCGCCGTAGGGGCGTCGAGGGCCGCGCTGGAAGCGTCGCGCCTCGGCCGCTGCGCTCGCGGCTGACCCGACCAGACCATCGGTGGGAGCGCTCGCAGACGGCCCCGCCACGCATCGACGCCGCCCTCGCGGGCGGGCCGCGCGGCGTCGGCGGCCGGCACCGGCCGCCAGGCCCGATGGTGGCGCTGGGCGATTCTTACACGGCGGGCGCCCTGCTGCCGTCCGACCTGGCGGCCAGGCCGCTCGGCTGCCTGCGCTCCGCCAGGGCCTACCCGGTGCTCGTTGCCGCCGCGCTCGGCGCGTCGCTGACCGACGCGGCCTGCTCGAGCGCGGGGATCGCGGACATGACCGCCCCGCAGCGGACGGACCTCGGCACCAACCGGCCGCAGCTTGACGCGCTCGCCCCGGACGACTCCGCGGTCCTGCTGACGCTCGGCGGCGACGACCTCGGTTTCGAGAACGTGCTCGACGAGTGCATGGAGCTCTCCTTCACCGACCCGTGGGGCAGCCCCTGCCGGGCGCACTACACCAGCGGCGGCACCGACCGGCTGGCCGCCCTGGTCAAGGCCGAGGCGCCGAAGATGACCGCGATCCTGGCGGACATCGCCGCGCGCGCCCCGCAGGCGCGGATCGTGCTGGTGGGCTACCCCGACATGTTCCCGCTCAGCGGCGGCTGCTGGCCGGCCGTGCCGATCACCGACGGCGACATCGCCTATCTGCGCGGCATTGAGCTGCAGTTGAACGCCATGCTGGCCGCCGACGCCAAGACGGCCGGGGCGACCTTCGTCAACACCTACACGCCCACGGTCGGGCACGACTTCTGCCAGCCGGAGCGCATCAGGGACGTCGAGGGCCTGCTGCCCGGCTCCTGGGCCCTGCCGTTCCACCCCAACGCCCGCGGCCAGTCGGCCATCGCCGCCGCCGTCCTCGCCGCCATCCGGCCCGCGTAGGCCGCGTCGCCCCTCCGGTCGGCTAGGCATCCCAGGGTCGGGCGGTCAAGCGGCGGCCTGCTGGCTTGCTGGCGGTGGCGGTGGCGGTGGCGTGGCCGTGGCGGTGGCGGTGGCGGAGGCGGGCTGGCGGTGTTGTCCTGGCGGCGGCTGCGAATATTGAGGCAGCCGTGAGTGAAGCCGGGGAGGCGCTCTGGGCTGGGAGCCGTGATCGTGTGCCGTTGGGGCCGGCGTTTTCCGGCCGCAGGCGTCAGTGTGGTCCGTTGGGGGCACCCCGCGACCTGTCTTGTTTCAGGACATCGAGGACAGGTGTCTCAAGACATAGAGGACAAGTCCGGCGTGTCGCGGGGGCTGAGCGCGGGCGCGGCCGGACGCTGCGGGGATGTCGAAGGCCCGCCTGGTTATCACCGCCGTCATTGTCGAGAAGCGCCCGGTCGGGGAGGTCGCCGACGAGTACCGGGTGGCCCGGTCCTGGGTTTACAAGCTGCTGGCCCGCTACCGCCTGGAGGGCGAGGCGGCGTTCGAGCCTCGGTCGCGGCGGCCCGCCTCGTCGCCGTCCGCGATCGGCCCGGACGCCGCCGAGCTGATCGCCCGGCTGCGGAAGGAGCTGGACGGGGCGGGGCTGGACGCCGGGCCGCACACGATCGCGTGGCACCTGCAGGCCCATCACCAGCTCAGGGTGTCGCCGGCGACGGTGCACCGGTACCTGGCCCGGGCCGGGCTGGTGACCCCGCAGCCCCGCAAGCGGCCCCGCTCGTCATGGACCCGGTTCGCCGCCGAGCAGCCCAACGAGCTGTGGCAGTCCGACTTCACCCACTGGCCGCTGGCCGGCGGGCGGGACGCGGAGATCCTGGCCTGGATCGACGACCACTCCCGGTACATCCTGTCGCTGACCGCGCACGCCCCCGTGACCGGCCAGGACGTCGTCGAGGCGTTCCGCGCCGCGTGCGCCGCGCACGGCGCCCCCGCCGCCACCCTGACCGACAACGGCCTGGTGTTCACCACCCGGCTCCTGCCCTCCGGCGGCGCCGGCGCCCTCGAGCAGGAGCTGGCCGCCCTCGGGGTCACCCGCAAGAACGGCAAGCCGAGCCACCCCCAGACCCAGGGCAAGGTCGAGCGGCTCCACCAGACCCTCAAGCGCTGGCTCGCCCGCCAGCCCCCCGCCCCGCACCTGCCCGCCCTCCAAGATCAGCTCGGCCGGTTCGCCGACGAGTACAACCAGCGCCGCCCGCACCGCTCCCTCGATCGGCGCACCCCGGCCGCCGCCTACGCCGCCCGCCCCAAGGCCGCCCCCGCCCCCGACAACGGCCGCCCCGTCACCCGAACCGGCCGCGTCGCGTCCAACGGCACCATCACCCACAGCCACCACGGGCGCCGCCGCCACATCGCCGTCGGCCGCCGCCACGCCGGAACCCCCGTCCTGGTCATCAGCGCAGGCCCGGCCATCCAGATCGCCGACGCCGCCACCGGCGAGGTCCTCCGCGAGCTCACCATCGACCCGACCCGCGACTACCAGCCCACCGGCGCACCACCCGGCCGCACCAGAAAAAACCCAACCCCCGAAATGTGAGGCACCCTGTCCTCTATGTCTTGAGACATCACAGGGCACCCCGCGACCCGAAGTGCCCACGATGACCCCTATGTCCGTCCGGCTTGTTGCGCGTGGTGACAGTGGGGACAGCGTGTCGATGCCCGGCCGCCGGGCCGAGGGTCGCAGTTAGGCGTCCGGTAGATCGCGATCGATAGCGGCTTCAGATCCCGCCTAGCGCCAACGTAACGCGCCGACGCCGCGTGTCACCTAGGGCGAGAAGAGGTGTCGCTGTAATCGCCGCGGCTTGGCGGGGTTAGCCGGGCGCGGTCTGGTCGCGCTGCCGTATCCTCCTCTAAGCCCGCGCGGCGCGCCGCTACTTAGCCTCAGAAGACGGTGCCCGGGGCTAGGGTTGGATTGTCCGCCGGCGGGGTTTCTAGGAGGATGTCGTGACCAGCGATTCGTTCGTGCACCTGCATGTCCACACCGAGTACTCGATGCTCGACGGTGCCGCGAAGATCGCGAAGCTGGCCGCGCGGGCCAAGGACCTGGGCATGCCCGCGGTGGCGATGACCGACCACGGCAACATGTTCGGCGCCTACGAGTTCCAGAAGACGGTCGCCGGGGCCGGGCTGACGCCCATCATCGGGATCGAGGCGTACGTCGCGCCCGAGTCCCGGCTGCACAAGCAGCCGGTCTACTGGGGCGACCAGACCCAGCGCAAGACCGACGAGGCCACCGGCCGCGGCGGTGACGTGTCCGCGTCCGGCTCCTACCTGCACAAGACGCTGCTGGCCGGGTCCGCCCAGGGCCTGCGGAACCTGATGAAGATCTCGTCGCTGGCATCGCTCGACGGCTACTACCGCAAGTGGCCGCGGATGGACGACGAACTGCTCGAGCAGTACCACGAGGGGATCATCGCGACCACCGGCTGCCCCTCGGGCGCGGTGCAGACCCGGCTGCGGCTCGGGCAGTACGACGAGGCGCTCAAGGTCGCGGGCAAGTACCAGGACATCTTCGGCAAGGAGAACTACTTCCTTGAGCTGATGGACCACGGCATCCCGATCGAGACCGCGGTCCGCGAGGAACTGCTCCGCATCGCCAAGCATCTCGGCATTCCGCCGCTGGCGACCAACGACTCCCACTACGTCACCGAGGACCAGGCCGCCGCGCACGACGCGCTGCTCTGCGTCGGCACCAACTCACAGGTCGACGACCCGACCCGGTTCCGCTTCTCCGGCGCCGGGTACTACCTGCGGACCGCCGACGAGATGCGGGCGCTGAACTCCTCGGACGAGTGGGCGCAGGCGTGCCGCAACACGCTGCTGATCGCCGAGCGGGTGGAGTCCTACAAGGAGGTCTTCGCCCACCGCGACCTGGCCGCCAAGTTCCCCGTACCGGACGGGGAGACCGAGATGACCTGGCTCCGCAAGGAGGCCCAGCGGGGCGCGGTCCGCCGGTACGGCGCCGACGTTCCGGCGCACATCACCGAGCGGATCGAGTTCGAGCTCGGGGTCATCGAGCAGATGGGGTTCCCCGGCTACTTCCTGGTCGTCGCCGACATCTGCAAGTACGCGCGGGACAACCAGATCGCGATCGGCCCCGGCCGCGGGTCGGCCACCGGCAGCATGGTCTCCTACGTCACCGGGATCACCGAGCTCGACCCGATCGAGCACAGCCTGCTGTTCGAGCGGTTCCTCAACCCCGAGCGCATCAGCATGCCCGACGTCGACCTGGACTTCGACGAGCGCCGCCGCGGCGACATGATCAGGTACGTCACCGAGCGATACGGCGAGGACAACGTCTCGCTGATCATCACCTACATGACGATCAAGTCCAAGGCCGCGGTCAAGGACGCGAACCGGATCCTCGGCTACCCGTTCGCGGTCGGCGAGAAGATCACGAAGGCGTTCCCGCCCGCCGTGCAGGGCAAGGAGATCCCGCTCGCCGCGATCTTCGACGACGAGCACGACCGGCATGCCGAGGCCGGCGAGCTCCGCTCGATGTACGCCGATGACCCCGACGTCAAGAAGGTCATCGACACCGCCAGGGGCATCGAGGGGCTGATCCGCGGCACCGGGGTGCACGCGGCCGGCGTGATCCTGTCATCCGAGCCGCTGGTGGACGTGATGCCGATCCACCGCCGGGCCGACGACGGCGCCCGGATCACCGGGTTCGACGGCCCGAGCTGCGAGTACATGGGCTCGCTGAAGATGGACTTCCTCGGCCTGCGGAACCTGACCGTCATCTCCGACGCGGTGCTGAACGTCAAGGCCAACCGCGGCGTCGACGTCGACATGCTCAAGCTGCCGCTCGACGACGCCAAGGCCTACGAGCTGCTGGCGGCGGGCAAGACGCTCGGGGTGTTCCAGCTCGACTCCACGATGATGCGGGACCTGACCAAGCTGATGGCCCCGGCCCGGTTCGAGGACATCTCGGCCGTCCTCGCGCTCGGCCGCCCGGGCCCGATGGAAGCCAAGTCGCACATCAACTACGCGCTCCGCAAGAGCGGTCAGCAGCCGGTCTCCCCGGTCCACCCGGAACTGAAGGAGCCGCTCGAGGAGATCCTGGGCGAGACCTACCACCTGGTGGTCTACCAAGAGCAGGTCATGGCCATCGCCCGCAAGCTAGCCGGGTACACCCTGGGCGGCGCCGACATCCTCCGGCGGGCGATGGGCAAGAAGAAGAAAGAGGAGATGGACAAGCAGTGGGCCATGTTCTCGGCCGGGATGAAGGACAACGGCTACTCCCAGGAGGCGACCCAGGCCGTCTGGGACGTGCTGCTGCCGTTCTCCGCTTACGGGTTCAACAAGTCCCACACCGCCGGCTACGGGCTCGTCTCCTACTGGACCGCCTACCTCAAGGCGAACTACCCCGCCGAGTACCTGGCGGCCCTGCTCACCTCGGTCGGCACCAACAAGGACAAGATGGCGGTCTACCTGGCCGAGACCCGCCGGATGGGCGTCAAGGTGCTGCCGCCCGACGTCAACGAGTCGCAGCTGCGGTTCGCGGCCGTCGGCGACGACATCAGGTTCGGGCTCGGCGCGATCCGCAACGTGGGCGAGAACGTCGTCGACGGCATCATCTCCGCCCGCACCGCCCAGGGCAGGTTCGCCACCTTCAACGACTTCCTGACCAAGGTGCCGCTCCCCGTCTGCAACAAGCGGGTGGTCGAGTCGCTGGTCAAGGCGGGTGCCTTCGACAGCCTCGGGCACCCCCGCAAGGGCCTGATCCTGGTCCACGAGCAGGCGGTCGACGCGGTGATCAGCGTCAAGCGCAACGAGGCGATCGGCCAGGACTCGCTGTTCGGCCCGATGGACGGCCCGTCCGAGGCGGGCTCGGCGCTCGAGGTGCCCATCCCTGACAGCGAGTGGAGCCAGCAGGACACGCTCGCCTTCGAGCGCGAGATGCTCGGCCTGTACGTGTCCAGCCACCCGCTGGACGGGGCCGAGGCGCTGCTTGAGCGCAGCCGCGACCACAGCATCGCCGACATTCTCGACGGCGCGGGCGGCAACGGGAGCGTGCGCGTGGCCGGCATCATCACCGCCGTCACCAAGAAGATCACCAAGCAGGGCAACGTGTGGGCGCTGGTCGGGCTCGAGGACCACGAGGCGGCGCTGGAAGTCGCCTGCTTCCCGAACACCTACCAGCTCTACGTCCAGGCCCTGATCCCCGACGCGGTGGTCTCGGTGACCGGGAAGATCCGCAAGTCAGAGACGAGCGACGGCAACACCACGGTGTCCTTCAGCGCCGAGTTGCTCGAGGTCCTCGACGTCACCGCCGCCCAGAACGGCGCCCTCCCGCCCGTGGTGCTCAACGTCCGCGAGGACCGGATCACCTCGGACCTGACCCACGAGCTCAAGCGAATCCTCCAGGCCCACCCGGGCAAGGCCCCGGTGCACATGAACGTGAGCAGGCCGGGCCGGCCCGGCGGGACGCGCCTCAACCTCACCATGTTCGCCATCGAGCCGACCAACAGCTTCATGGCCGACATCAAGTCCCTGCTCGGCCCGACCTCGGTGGCGCAGTAGGGCGGCCTTGTGTCAGCGGTCGGCCGCGTGACGGCCGCGCCGCACCGACCGGGTGCCGCGGGGCGTCCGGGCCTCCTGAGCCTTCCTTGACAGCTCATCGGGCAGCCGGGTTAGCGGGTTGGCGGCGCTCGCCACCACGTCCTGCGCCATCTCCGTGACCCGGGACCCGCGCGCCCGCGCCGCCCCGCGGAGCAGGTCGAACGCCTCGCGCGGATGGAGCCGGTGGCGCTCGGCGAGAACGCCGATGGCCTGCTCAACCCGGACCCGCGACGCCAGCGCGTGCTCAAGCTGGGCAACGGTGACCGCCAGTCGCTCCGCCTCTTGCGGCTCGTTGGTCACGTCCACTGCTGGCAGCGGCCCGGTATTGCTGCGCCGGGGGGCGGGCGGCCCGGCGGATCGGCGCGGTGCGCCGTCGGCGTCCACCGCCTCGAGCATCCCGGTGTCCTGAGTGACCGCATGGTCAGCCGCGAACAGGTCCGCGAGCACCATCGCGCTGGTCAGGTCGGAGACGTTCTCCTCCCCGACGACCCAGCCGCGCTCGGCCTTGCGGACGACCACATCGTCGGTCTGCCCAGCCTCGTTTGATCTGCTCTCGCTCATGCCTGTCCCGCCTCCCCAGACTGGCTACCGCCGGCCACCAGCAACACACTATCCGTACAATGCCACAGACCCCGAATTCCATTCGCGAATGAATTCGTAAACGGGGGAGGGGAACCCAGGGTCCGTTCGATAAAATCGATTTTGACTTAGCTCGTCGTGCTGGCGAGCTGCGCGAGCTTCTTCTGCACCTGGGCGGCGGACGGGTTGCACATCGTCGAGCCGTCGCCGAACAGCAGGGTGGGGACGGTCTGGTTGCCGCCGTTGACGCTCATCACGAACTCGGCTGCGGCCGGGTCGAGCTCGATGTCGACCTCGGTGACCTCGATGCCCGCCCGACCGAGCTGACGCTTGAGGTTCTTGCAGAATCCGCACCAGGTGGTCGTGTACATCGTCAGCGGCACGGGGATCTCCTCGTTGTTCTGGGCGAGCTGCCTGCTTTGCACGGGGTCTTCGGGTCTTTGCAACAACTTTCGCCGTCCCGGCCTTCCCGCGCCAGCCGGCGTTCCCCGGCCCGGATGCGGCAAGATGGGACGGATGGACCCCGATGACCTGCTGGCCGCCCTCGACCCCGAACAGCGCGAGGTAGCGCTGGCCTGCCGGGGGCCGGTCTGCGTGCTCGCGGGGGCGGGCACCGGCAAGACCCGGGCGATCACGCACCGGATCGCCTACGCGGTCGCGACCGGGGTGGTCAGCCCGGGGCACGTGCTCGCGCTTACCTTCACCGTGCGCGCGGCGGGCGAACTCCGCGGGCGACTGCGCGCACTGGGCGGCGGCGCCGAGAGCGTCCGCGCGGCGACGTTCCACTCGGCCGCGCTGCGCCAGCTCAGCTACTTCTGGCCCAAGGTGATCGGCGGCCGGCCGCCGAAGCTGGTGGAGTCCAAGCTCCCGATCCTCCGGGAGGCGGCCCGTGACCTCGGGCTGTCGGTCGCCGGGGGCGCGCTCGCGGAGGCGGTGACCGAGATCGAGTGGGCGAAGGTCTGCCAGACGCACCCGGACTCGTACGTGTTCGCGGCGGCCGAGGCCGGACGGTCGCCCTCGGCCGGCCTGGAGGAGGTCGGGCGGCTGTACCAGGCCTACGAGGCGCTGCGCCGGGACCGGCAGCTGATCGACTTCGAGTCGGTGCTCGAGCTGACGGCGGCGATCCTGCTGACCGAGCCCGCCGTCGCCCGCGAGGTGCACGGCATCTACCGCTACTTCACCGTGGACGAGTTCCAGGACGTCAACCCGCTGCAGAAGCTGCTGCTGGACGCCTGGCTGGGCGGGCGTGAGGAGCTCTGCGTGGTGGGCGACCCGCAGCAGACGATCTACTCGTTCACCGGCGCGACGTCGGAGTACCTGCGGGGGTTCGGCCGGGACTTCCCGAGCGCGAGCGTGGTCCGGCTGGTCCGCGATTACCGGTCGACGCCCCAGGTGGTGGCGGCCGCGAACCGCCTGACGGCCGGGGGCGCCGGGCGAGCTGGCGCCGGCCGAGTCGTCCGGCGAGCTCGTGGCGCAACGGCCCGGCGGGCCGGATCCGGCGATGACGCGCTACCCGGACGAGGAGACGGAGGCGGCCGGAGTCGCCGCCGCGGCGGCGCAGCTGATCGGCCAGTCGGTGCCGCCGCACGAGATCGCCGTCCTGTTGCGGATAAACGCGCATATGGAGCGGTTTGAACGGGCGCTGGCGGACGCGAAGGTGCCCTACGTGGTGCGCGGCGCCGAGCGCTTCTACGACCGGCCCGAGGTCCGCCAGGCGCTGGTACTGATCCGCGGCGCGGCCAGGGCCGACGGAGCGGGCACGGACGCCAGCGGGCCGCCCGGGGAGCTGCCCGCAGCCGTCCGGCACGTGCTCGCGTCGGCCGGGCTCACCGCGGTCCCGCCGGCCGCGCGGGGCGCGGTCAGGGAGCGGTGGGAGTCCTTGGCCGCGATCGCCGGGCTGGCCGACGACCTGGCGGCGGCGCGGCCGACGGCGACGCTGGCGGAATTCGCGGCCGAGCTCATCGAGCGGGAGGACACCGGGCACGCCCCCGTCGCCGCCGCCGTGACCTTGGCCACGATGCACGCGGCGAAGGGCCTGGAGTGGGATGCGGTGCTGATCCCGGGGCTCGTTGAGGGCATAATGCCCATCGTGCACGCGAGAACGGCCGAGGCCATCGAGGAAGAACGGCGACTGCTCTACGTCGCGGTGACCAGGGCACGGGTCCGTCTGCTGCTCTCCTGGGCGCCGGCCCGCACACCGGGCGCGGAGGCGTCGCGGCAGCGGTCGCGCTTCCTGGCGGCGCTGTTCCCGTCGGTCCCGGCCGCGGCGGCGAGCTCGTGAGCGACGCGCTGGACAAGCTCCTCGGCCTCCTCGACCTGGAGCAGATAGAGGTCAACATCTTCCGCGGCCGGTCGCCCGACGAGACGGTCCAGCGGGTCTACGGCGGGCAGGTCGCCGGGCAGGCGCTGGTCGCGGCCGGCCGCACCGTGCCCGACGACCGGCCGGTGCACTCGCTGCACGCGTACTTCATCAGGCCGGGCGACCCGACCGTCCCGCTCATCTACAGCGTGGACCGGGTCAGGGACGGCCGCTCGTTCACCACTCGTCGGGTGACCGCGATCCAGCACGGCAAGGCGATCTTCACGCTCTCGGCCTCGTTCCACCATCCCGAGCCCGGGCCCGGGTTTGCCCTCCCGATGCCCGCCGCGCCCTCGCCTGAGCTGCTGCGACCTAACTCCGAGCGGTACGCGGAGGCGATCGGCGTCACCCTCCCCGAGCACATGCGGGAGAGCCCGATCGACGTTCGCTCGGTCGGCCCGATGTCGGTCGAGGTGGCGATGGACCCGTCCCTGCGGCCATCCGCCGCCAACCTGGTCTGGTTGCGGGTGAACGGGGAGCTGCCGGACGACCCGCTGCTGCACGTCTGCCTGATGACTTACGCGTCCGATCTCACGCTGCTCGACACGGTGCTCCTCGACCTCGGCCTGAGCTGGCATAACGGGACCGTCTCGGGGGCGAGCCTCGATCACGCGATGTGGTTCCACCGGCCGTTCCGGGCCGACCAGTGGCTGCTGTACGCCCAGGAGTCGACCTCCGCCTCGGGGGCGCGCGGCCTCGCCCGCGGCGAGGTGTTCACCGCCGACGGCGATCTGGTCGTCTCCGTGGTCCAAGAGGGCCTCATCCGCACCACTCCAAAGACCAATTACTGAGCGCTCACGAAGACCAATCAGCCCCGGAAAAGAAATCTCTCTTCAGGAGAGAAATCCCAGGTCAAAAATGTGTTGCCCTGCTGTGAAGGCTCTCGTAGAGTTACGTCATGTCCGTGGGCCAGAGCAACGACCCCTGTGGAAGGAGGTGCCCCGGTGCTGAAC
This sequence comes from uncultured Actinomycetota bacterium, assembly GCA_963838825.1. Classification (GTDB taxonomy): domain Bacteria; phylum Actinomycetota; class Actinomycetes; order Streptosporangiales; family Streptosporangiaceae; genus Trebonia. Next base: position 306,980 of record CAWISQ010000006.1, on the reverse strand, counting down.
AACACGCTTGACGTGACGGCCGCCCCGCGTGGCGCCGCGTTCCCGGGTGCCGGCTCGCCGTGGACCATGCCGCAGGCCATCGGCCTGTCCGCTGTGGGGATGAACCATGTCCGCACGCCGTATCCCGTCCCGGTCGTCCTGGCTGCCGACGCGCGTCTCGCCGCGTTCGGGCAGATCCCGGCCATGACGCAGAAGCAGCTTGAAGTCGCTCCGGCGACCGGGCTGCTCACCGCTACCGACAACCGTAAGCACAACGTCTACAAGACCCGCGTTAACGCCGGCGGCGATGGCGCATCGGGTCCGCATCCAGAACGGGAACCGGCCTAACTTAGGCCGGCGCTAATCCCCTCAGGCCGCGGACCCGAACACAGGGTCCGTGGCCAGATTTATTTTGCCGGCCAGGTCCCGTCAGACCAGCACTAAAGGACCAGCAAGCGAGAGGGGATGGCACCGATGCTGCGGCCCGATGCCTCCGCGAGCGCGACCAGCGCGGCGGGGTTCGAGTCAATATCGTCGAGGTCAGAGGCGGTCGCCGTGATCGACCCGTACGTCGACGAGCATGCCGGACAGGGCGCTAGCGCGACCGGGATCGCGATGATCTTCGGTCAGGCCGAGGCTCCCACGGGTCTCGATCTGCCCTGCGCGGACGACCCAGAGCTGTTTTTCGCCGAGGCGCCGGAGGACGTCGAGGCGGCGAAGGCCCTCTGCCAGGGCTGCCGAGCCCGTGAAGTCTGCCTTGAGGGCGCGCTCGAACGGCGTGAGCCGTGGGGCGTCTGGGGCGGGGAACTACTCCTGCGCGGCATCGTGGTCCCGCGCAAGCGGCCCAGGGGCCGTCCCCGCAAGGCGTCCGCCGAGGAGCTAACTAGTGCGGCCAAGACCGATGAACGAGCCGCCTAGCCAACGTCTTAACTGACGAACACATCTTCTGGTAATTGATGCGACAAGCACTCATGCCCGACAAACGTACGCACACCATGCGAAGAGGTCTTCACCACCATGTATATCGAACAGTGTCTCGCCAGCGAGCGACACGAGGAGCGCCTTCGGCAGGCGCACGAAGAAAGGACCGCGAGCCAGGTAGCCGAGCTGCACCGGATGGAGCGGCGACAGGAGCGGGCCGAGCGTGAGCTCCTGCACGCCTGGCAGGCCGTGGACCAGCTCCGGTCGGTGATCCAGGCCGTCCGCTAGCCGGACGTAGTCAGCCGGTCGTAACCATCAGGCAGGACCCGGGATGCGCGAGGGCCATCCCGGGTCCTGCTATGTTCAGACGCTGTCGGTTCCGACGCTGTCGTCGGCGTAGCCGGGGACCCAGCGGACCACCTCGGCCCGGAACGGGCCCTCGCACTCGAGCTGGCACAGCACGCCGATCCCAGCGGTCGACACCCGGTGGATTAGCACGTAGGACGGCGGCAGGTTGAACTTGCGGGCGACCGCGTTGAGGTCGGTCATCCGGCTGGCCTCGTCGCGCATCCACTCCCGGCTGAACTTGAACGTCTCGACGCTTGACGGCTCGGCCAGCGGCGCCAGGAACGCGCGCAGCGCGTCGAGGTCGACCGCGATGCCCGGCCGCAGGAAGTTGTCCGCCCGCAGCTCCCGCTCGACCTCGGTGATGTTCGGGTCGGGGTCGTGCATGATGCGCAGCAGCCGCCCGAAGATCGGCGGCAGCCCGTCCGGCAGCCGGTCCACCGCGCCGAAGTCGAGCACGCCGAGCCGCCCGTCGGCCAGCAGCCGGAAGTTGCCCGGGTGGGGGTCGGCGTGCAGCAGCCCGGCCCGGGCCGGGCCGGAGAACAGGAACCTGGTCAGCAGGATGCCGGCCCGGTCGCGCTCGAGCTTCGACCCGTCGCTGATGATCTTGGACAGCGGGGTGCCGTCCATCCACTCGGTGACCAGCACGTGATCGGTCTCGGTGACCACCGGCGGCACGTAGATGTCGGGGTCGCCCGCGTAGGCGTCGGCGAAGGCTTGCTGGGCGGCGGCCTCGAGGTGGTAGTCGAGCTCCTCCGCCACCCGGTCGCGGAGCTCGTCAAGCAGCGGCTTGACGTCGAGCCCGGGCATCAGCAGGCCGAACAGCCGGCCGACCCGCGCGAGCTGCGTGAAGTCGTTGATCAGGGCCTTGCCCGCCCCGGGGTACTGAATCTTGACCGCGACCTGCCTGCCGTCCTTCCAGACGGCCCGGTGCACCTGGCCGATCGACGCCGCCGCGGCCGGGGTGTCGTCGAACGAGGCGAACTCGGCCTGCCAGTCTTCCCCGAGGTCGCCCGCGAGCACCCGGTGCACGGTGCTGGCAGGCAGCGGCGGCGCCGACTCCTGGAGCTTGGTCAGCGTGGCCCGGTACGGCTCGGCGATCTCGGGCGGCAGCGCCGCCTCGAAGATCGACAGCGCCTGGCCGAACTTCATCGCCCCGCCCTTGAGCTCGCCGAGGACGCGGAAGACCTGGTCGGCGGTGCGCTGCTGGATCTCCTGGCCGACGATCTCGGCCGACATGCCGCCGATCCGCTTGCCGAAGCCGAGTGCGGTCCGCCCGAAGTACCCGAGCGGCAGCCCGGCTAGCTTGGCGGTCCGCTGCACGCTGCCGCGGGGGACATCGCCGTTCTTGGGGACGTCGCCCGCTTCCACACTGTCCGCCATACTTATGACTCTAGCTCCGGTGCGGCCGTGGCTGGGGGCGTGGTCCGGTGGCGTTGCCGGCTACGGGCTGGGCGGGCGCGGTTCGGAAACCGGCGTCGGGAGCCGCCACAGAGCGGGGCGGCCAGAGCCCGCCCCGACGGGAATAGTTAATTTTTGGTTCAAATCGACGAGAGTTCAATACTTAATTTTTGGCTCATGTTTGATCATGTTGGACCTGGGCGTCGGTCTCTGAAGTGCGGAGATGACGCAGCGTAGGTGCATTGGGCGGTGTGGTCACTAGATGTTGATATTGACTTCTCCCGATGGTTTCTCTGATGATTTCCCTCGGCAAGCTGAATGAAGGGGCCTGCGAGTTCGCTAAGGTTAGTGTTTTCTTAGTGAATTGAGTAGCCGGTTCTTCAGTCATATTCAGATGGAATCCGCGATACTGCGGGAAAGGCTGAGGATGATCCGGCGCTTTAGTCGTGTTCTTATTATCGCGTGCGCGGTCGCTTTGCTCCCGATGACGTCGGTCGCGGTGGGGGAGCAGGGGGCGTCGGCCGCAGTCCGTCACTCTGCCGCCTCGTCAGCTTCCCCCGCGTCGGCCTATCAGGTCCAGCCCCAGCAGCCATCCACCCCGTCGGCCGTCGTCGGCGTAGGCGACTACTCGGGTACCCCAGGCGAGAGCCCGACGCAGCTATCGGCGATGAAATCGGCGTCGGCCACCGCGAAAGCGACCGGCCGGACGGTGCCGGTCGCAGCCTTGACGACGGGTTCGTCAACGGTGTCGGCGCTCCCGGACGGCCGGCTGTCGCTATCGCAGTCGGTCCTTCCTGTGCGGGTACGGCGCGGCAACGGCTGGGTACCGGTGAACCCCTCGCTGCGGCTCGGCCTGGGTGGCCGTCTGATCCCGGTTGCGCTGCCGGAGGCGGTGTCGCTGTCCGACGGAGGCAGCGGGCTGCTGGCAGTCCTCGGAACCGGCGGGCGAAGCCTGTCCCTGTCGTGGCCTGCCCGTCTGCCCGCCCCTCAGGTGTCGGGCGCTCAGGCGACGTACCCCGATGTGCCGGTGCCGGGTGCGGACCTGGTCGTCACCGCCAGCGTGACCGGCCTGTCCGAGGTCGTGGTGGTGCAGGACGCCGCTGCCGCGCGCAACCCAGCCCTTAGCTCGCTGCGACTGGGGGTCGCCGGGGACGGCGTCAAGGTCGTCCAGGAGCGGGATGGAGCGCTGGAGGCGCTCGCCCCCGGTGGCCGCGAGGTGTTCAGCGCGCAGCCGCCGCTCATGTGGGACTCCTCAGACGGCGTCGCGGCAGGCTCCCGGTCGCAGTCCACCGTCCAGGCGCGGACGAGGTCGCGGGCGCAGCCGACGGTTCTCCGCTCGTCGGTGGCTGGACCAGGGACGGCGGCGCGGCTGGCCGGGGCGGGAATGCGGCTGGCCGGCGCCGAACTGACGATCGTCCCCGATAAGTCCATGCTCCTTTCGCCGCCCGCGGCCTTCCCGATCTACATCGACCCGACGTGGCAGACGGTGTCGCCGGCGCCGGTCGCGTCGCATTTCGACATGGTCCAGGAGGCGTCGCCGTGCGATGGCGTGTCGTATTACGACAATGAGAACTCCGACGAGAATCCGGACTCCCTTGGGGTCGGGTATTTCCCGTCGTCGTTCGGCAGCTGCTACGGAACTCAGAATGCCTATTACACGATGCCGATCCCCTCGGCGGTCGACGGCGCCACCATCGACCTGGCGACGTTTAACGCCGCCGAGGACTACTCGGCCTCATGCTCGACCGACCACAACGTGAATCTGATCGAGACCGGCAGCATCGGCTCCACCACCGACTACGAGCACCAGCCGACCTGGTACTCGTCCGACCTCGACGTGACGCAGAACGGGACCGGCGTCCCTGACACCGCCGACGGCGACATCAACTGTGACGTGGGGACGCTCGGCCCGTCGTCGGACAGCGAGCCGTACGGCTTCACGATCACCTCGGCCGTCAAGACGGCCGCCAAGTCCCCCTACGAGTCGTCGCTCACCCTGGTCATGACCGAGAGCTCGCAGGACTCCTCGGGAGACTCGCTGAAGCGGTTCACCAACAACCCGAACATGACCATCGAGTATGACTTCGCGCCCAATTCGCCGGTCAACGTCGAAGTCGGGGACAACAGTTCCGATATGCAGGCCTGCCCGTCGTCCGGATCGCTGCCGCAGTTGGGCGCCTCGTCCGGCTCGGGCGTTCAGCTGAAGGCCAAGTACTCGCAGAAGAACGCCGAGAACCTGACGGCCTACTTCCAGTACTGGGATGTAACCAAAGGGCAGACCGACACGACAAACGCGGAGCTGTCGACCACGGTCGCCGGGAGCTCGTCGGGGACGGTCTCCGCGCCGGTGACGATCCCGCAGGCAACGCTGAACAAGATGTCCGACAACGACACGGTCGACGTCAAGACGTGGTCGGAAGACCCGGCCGACCAGACATCGTCGTCGGTTACGTGCTCGTTCAAGGTGTACCCGACCGCGTCGGGCGATACGAAGATCACCGAGTCGGCGGGCAACGTCGGAACTGGCCAGGACATCTCGTTCACGTTCGCGGCGGCCACGCCGGCCGACTGCAAGGCGTCGACCTTCGAATGGGCGCTGAACGCGCCGCCCGTGTCCGGCGCCGAGACGCAGGAGACGGCGGTCAACGGGACCTACACGCTGACGATCATCGCCGGGTCGCCGGGCCCTGACCAGGTCGACGCCTACGCCAACTGCAGCAACAACGTCAACCCGACGACAACCGGGGCCGCAACCTACTCCGTCAATCCCGATCCGGCCCTGTCCTGCGCAAGCTGGACCGCCGCGATGACCGATGACTGCACGAACTCAGCCGGGACCGTGGTGAAGGAGAATTTCGACAACTCGATGCTGTCGGGCGGCAGCGGGAGCTGCGGCGCCACGGCCGGCGACGGCGGCGGCAGGCAGATCAACGAGGCCCAGCTGGCGGATCAGGGCTGGAAACCGAGCGGGAACGTGACCGTCGACGGTGCCTCGTTCACGCTGCCTGCCTTCGGCAGCTGCGCGACTGACAACGTCCTGGCGGCCGACCAGACGATCACGACCGGCGGGCAGGGCAGCGCGATGGTGTTCCTGGCGACCTCGACGAACTCCTTCGCCGAGATGCCATCTGGGTCGGGCGAGCCGGGTGACCAGGTCTTCGGCTCCGACACCACCGCACCCCCGGTGGGAGCGGGTACGCAGGTCAGCGGCACCGGTTGTAACCAGCTGACGGCGAGCGCTTGGTCGTACGTGGGTTGCGTGCCCGCGACCGGGCAGATCAACTACAGCAACGGGACGTCCCAGACCTACTACCTCAGCGTGCCGGACTGGGTCAGCGGGCCGACGGATCTGGCCGCGGTCGCCACGGTGGACCGGAACCTGTCCACGGGTGCTCTGCAGGTCGCCGATCCCAAGATCTTCGCGTTCTCGGTGCCGATGGACCCGGCGCTTACCGTCGCCTCGGTGACGCTGCCAGACGTCAGCGACACCACGACCGAGACGGGCGTGACCGCGTCGGTCTCGTCGCTGCATATTTTCGGGATGTCGGTCAGGAACACCGCCGGTGCCACTCCCGAGGTGAACGCCACGTCGGCTCCCGCGCCATCGTCGTGCGGGTGCGCGTGGACCGGCGCATACGAGTCGCCGATCGAGACCGGCTGGGCGCAGTCGGGCGGTTCCGGCGCCCAGACGATCCGGTTGGCGGTCGCGATGAACACCGGCGCGCCGGTTGGCTCGCAGCTGCGGATCCGCCTGTCGAACCCGGGATTCCTCTGGAACGACGGTGACGGCCCCATCGACATCGGCGACGCCACCGTCGCGCTGCAGCAATCCGCCGGTTCGCCGGTACCGACGGCTACGCCGGTGAAGCTGACCTTTGGCGGGAATCCGACGGCGACGCTCTGCGCCGGCTGCGACGTGTATTCCGATCCGCTGACGCTGACGGCGCAGGACTTCGCGATCACGGCCGGGCAGACCCTGCTCGTCAGCCTGTACGTGTCGAACCCGTCAGGGTCGCTTCCCTACCTGCCGGGGTCGCAGTCGCCGAGCGGCGCCGAGGAGTGGATCAGCGCAGCCGGCACCGACGATCAGACCGGTGCCACGAGCAATGCGGACTTCCCCGCCTCGGCCTTGTCCGACGCCGACTCGCTGCTGTCCGGGGTCGACGTGACCACCAGCCCGGACAGCGCCGTGACCTATCAGTCGACGGTGGGCGCGGGTGAGCCCACGGTCGTCGTGGCCGGGGATAACGTGACCGACAACGGCGGCGCTAGCGTCACCGTCGCGACCGACAACGCCGCGCCGAGCATCCGGCTCGCCGGTCAGCTCGCGAACTCCACCCCAACCGGGCAGACCGGTCCTACCGCAGCCGGGTTCGGCGTGGTCGACGCCGGGATCGAGAACAACCAGGTCCAGGCCAGTGACTCCGGGGCCGGCGGGGTGAGCCTGCTTGACCGGATCGACCGGGATGTGCTCGCCGAGCCCGGGGTTGGCACGGTCGTGATCGACGAAGGACTGCAGGACCTGCTCCTCGGTGTCGCGGCCGGAAACGGCAGCAGCATCGGCGACGCCGTGACCACGGCCTACGGCCAGCTCACGAACATCCTCAACGCCAACGGGATCACGATCGTGTACGCCACGCTGACGCCGTGCGCCGGATACGCCGGCTAGGCAGCCCGGCCGACTCGTGCCCCACCGGCGATGCGACCGGCAGCGTGGACGAGATCCGGCAAGACTCGGTCAACCAGTGGATGGGCAACGAATCGAGCTCGCTCGCTCTCATCGGCGAGCCATTCCCGGACACGGGCGTGGAAGCCAACACGGACTGCGAGGTGTCCACTCTCGGGCCGACCAACTGCAGCGACGGCCAGGAGGCGCTCGCCACCGGATATGGCACCGGCGACGACATGAACCTTAGCGCTGCCGGATACGCGCAGGCCGCGCTGGCAGTGACAGCAGCCGACCTATACCCGAACTGCTACGACCCCAGTACCTGCTCCACCAGCTGATGCACCTGATGCCCCGTCTTCGTTTCCTGCGCCTGTCCGAGGAAGGCTCTGCCATGCCGCTCAACACCCGGGGCCTCTTCGGCCGCATCCGACGTGCGGCCCGGCCGTCGCTGGCTGGGCGAGGCGCTCCCGGCCGTGGGCGCTTCGCCCGCGTCGGGGCGATCGGCGCTGTCGTGCCGTTGCTCGGCGGCCTGGCAGTGCCGTCGATGCTGACCAGCGGTGCGGCGCAGCCGGCGGCCGGGCTCCATGGGCATGCCGAGGTTCCGGTGCCGGTGCGCGAGCTCACCCCCGGCAGGCCACGAGTGAAGATCCCGGTCATGCGGTCGGCGCCGCAGACGGCGGTGACCTGGCCTGCGGCCGGGGCGGCGACCGTCGCCCTGCCCGCCCAGGGCACCGCCGCCGTCGTGCGCGGGGCGGTGGCCCTGGCTCGGGCTTCGGCCGGATCGGCCCGGGCCGGGTCGCTGCCGGTGGAGGTCGGGCCGCCGGACTCGGCCGCCGCCGTTGCCGCGGCTGCTCGCCTCGACGGTCAGCCGCCAGCCAGCGTTCGGGTGACCATCGCCTCGCACGCCGCGGCGCTCAAGGCCGGAGTCAGCGGCGTGATCTTCACCCTCGCGCGAGCCGACGGCAGCGCGGTCGCCGACCCGGTGCACGTCAGCCTGGACTACGCCTCGTTCGCCAGCGCAGACTGGGGCTACGCGGGAAGGCTGCGGCTGGTCGAACTGCCGGCCTGCGCGCTTACCACGCCGCAGGTCGCGGCCTGCCGCCGGGAGACCTCGGTCCAGTCGTACAACGACGTCCAGACCAGCGCTATCGGCGGCGATGTCACACTGCCGGCGCACCCGGCTGGCACGAGCGGCCAGACCGCCGTCGTCCAGGCGGCCGCGGTCCAGACCGCCACCGCCGCGGCCGAGACCGGGGCGACGGTGCTGGCGGCGACCGAGGGAAGCTCGGGATCGAGCGGGAACTTCGGAGCCGAGCCGCTGACCGGGTCAGCCAACTGGTCCGCGGGCGGCAACTCCGGCGCGTTCACCTACTCCTACAGCCTGGGCATGCCGCCGGTCCCCGGCGGCCTCGAGCCCTTGGTGTCCTTCGACTACGACTCCCAGTCAGTGGATGGCCTCACTTCCTCCACCAACAACCAGGCGTCATGGATCGGCGACGGCTGGAGCTACGACCCGGGTTATATCGAGCGCGACTATCAGACGTGTGCGAGCAACAAGTCTCTGCCAGCCGCCGACCAGACCGGAGACCTGTGCTGGAACGCCAGCGCCGACGTAACCACGCTGGTGCTCAACGGAACCTCGACCACTCTGGTCGACGATCCGACTAACGGCTGGACGGCCGAGGCTGACAACGGGGAGAAGGTCACCTACGAGACGGGCACGGGTGCCAACGGAACCCATGACGACGACTACTGGGTGGTCACTGACACCGACGGCACCAGCTACTACTTCGGGCGGAGTGAACTGCCCGGCTACGCGTCGGGTGACGCCACGACCAACAGCGCGCTCACCGTTCCGGTCTACGGTCCTGTCTCCGGGGACCCCTGCTACAACGCCACGTTCTCCAAGGCCGCGTGCCCGCAGGCCTGGCGGTGGGAGCTCGACTACGTCACCGACGCCAAGGGCGACGCGATCGCCTACTTCTACAACACCGAGACGAACTACTACGCCGCCGACAACGGGACGAAGGCGACCGCGTCCTACATCCAGGCGGCGGCGCTCAAGGACATCGAGTACGGGTTCCGGGCCGGCTCGGTCTACAGCACTTCGGCCACGCCCGCCGCCGAGGTCAACTTCACCGCTCCGCAGACCCGCACCGACATCCCGACCAGCACCAGCAACGGGAACACCGACCTCGCTTGCGCATCGGGGGCCACCTGCTCGGTCACCTCGCCCACGTTCTGGTCGAAGTACCAGCTCACCACCGTCGCCACCGAGGCACTGGACGGGACGACGCTGAAGCCGGTCGATTCATGGGCGCTGGGCCAGACCTATCCGGCGACGGACTCGACCACATCGCCCTCCATGTGGTTGTCGTCGATTCAGCGGACAGGAGACGACGGCTCCACGACCATCAAGCTCCCCGCGGTCACGTTCTCCTCGCCGGAGGCATTCGCCAACAGGGTGAATCTGACCGACGGGTACGACCCCCTTACTCGCTACCGGCTCGAGGACATCACCACCGAGACCGGCCAGGACATCGTGGTCGACTATTCGGCGGCGTCCTGCCCGTCGACACGTCCCGCCGACGACGACAACACCAGCCTGTGCTTCCCGTCGTGGTGGACCCCCAGCAACGGCGTCTCCTTCGAGGACTGGTTCAACAAGTACGTGGTGACCAGCGTGACCGAGGAGGACGATTACACGCAGGACGCGCAGCCGGCCGTCACCACCAGTTACTGCTACGGCTCCCAGTCGAGCTGCCTTTCCGGCGGGGCATGGCACTACGACGACGACACCCTCGTTCGCTCTGACCAACGAACCTGGGATCAATGGCGCGGCTTCCAGTACGTATGGACGACAGTCGGAACCTCGCCCGAGACCGAGACCGAAGACCAGTACTTCCGCGGCATGACCGGGGACTACCAAGATGGCAACCCCCTGACCAGCGCGACCCTGACCAGCCAGGTCGGCGGCGTCCAGCAGCCCGACGACGACCAGTACGCGGGGATGGACTTCGAGCACACCGTCTACGACGGCGACGGCGGCGCCATGCTCACCGACACCGTGACCACCCCCTGGAGCGAGGAAACCGGATCGCAGTCGCAGCCGTCACCGCTGCCCGCGCTGACGGCCTACCTGACCGGTCAGGACAAGGTGCAGACGTTCACCGCGCTGGCCTCAGGCGGAAACCGGGAGTCCGACACCGCCTACGGATACGACTCCGACGGCCTGGTCATCTGGGAGTCTCAGGCGCCGGACGCTCTCGTCGATGGCACCCAATCTGCGGCCGAGGCGGCGGAGGACACCTGCACCCAGACCAACTACGCGCAGAACACCACCACCAACCTGGTGGACCTGCCCTCGGAAGTAGTCGTCACCAACCTCGCCCCGACTTCCTGCGTGAGCGCGTATTCGCCTTCGTCGCCTCCAACGTCGGGCGAGCTGATATCGGATACCCGTCTCTACTACGACTCATCAACCACCCTGGGCTCCGCGCCGGCTCAGGGAAACCTGACGGAAACGACCGAGGCGACCTCGTACCTGAACTCGACCGAGGAGTTCACCACCGAGTCGCAAGACACCTACGACGAGTACGGCCGGGTCGAAGACGCCACCAATGCCGACGGCGCCACCACCGTGACGGCTTACACTCCGGCGACCGGGGCCGAGCCCACGTCGATCGCCGTCACCACCCCGGCGACCGCGAACGCCCCGAGCGGCCTGCTCACCACGACAACCTTCGACCCGCTGCGAGAGGTCCCGCTCTCGGTCACCGACCCGGATACGTCGGTTGTGACCTCGAAGACCTACGACGCCCTCGGGCGGATTACCGCCGAGTACCTGCCGACGGCGTCCGAGGCCGCCGGCGCCGACCCCAGCTACGCCTACACCTACGACGTCAGCAATTCGGGCCCGTCGGTCGTCACGACCGAGACCATCGAGCCGAATGGCACCAGCGCCCTGCCCTCGGAGACGTTCTACGACTCCGATGGCCAGCAGATCGAGACGCAGACCGAGACCGCGCTCGGCAACATGGACGTCACGATGTCGTTCTACGACAGCCACGGCCGGAAGGAGTTGGACTTCAACTCCTTCTACGCCTCGGGGACGCCGACGACTCCTCCCACGTTCGTGTCGGCCAACAACAACGCGGTGCCGTATCAGACCGGCTACGACTACGACGGGGCCGGCCGGCTTACCCAGCGGGTCACCTACAGCGACGGGATCCAGCAGTACGAGACCGCCACCAGCTACGGCGGCGACTGGACCACCACCACCCCGCCGCAGGGCGGCACGCCCGAGACCACGTACACCAACGGCGAGGGCGAGACCACCTACCTCTACCAGTACGACGCCAGCACGGCCCCAGCCTCGCCGCCCGCCCCCGGATCCGGCACTTCGGCTGGCAACTACGACCAGACCTCCTACGGCTACACCGACGCCGGCGAGCTCCAGACGATCACCGATGAGGCCGGGAACACCTGGTCCTACAGCTACGACCTGGCCGGGGACCAGCTCACGGCGAAGACCCCGGACGCCGGCACCACCACCTCCACCTACGACAACGACGGGAACCTGCTGTCGGCCACAGACTCCGATGGCACCGTGTCCTACGCCTACGACGCCGACGGTCGGAAGACCGCCGAGTACGCCGCCCCCGTTGCCAGCCAGTCGACCTCTAACGAGGTAGCGGCGTGGGTCTATGACACCCTCGCGAAGGGCATGCCGACCTCCTCCACGGCTTACGTCGGGGGCACTAGCGGGACCGCTTACGCCGAGACCTCTTTCGGTTACACCAGCGCGGGCGAGTCTAAGGGCATGTACCTGAAGATCGCCTCGGGGCCGCTCGCGGGCACGTACTACACCGAGGACTACTACGACAACGCCGGGGACCTCGACGAGTACATCGACTCCGCCAACGCTGGACTACCGCAGGAGACCGTTGACCTCGGCTACAACGACTTGGCCGAGCCGACCAGCGTCACCAGCACCCTCGGGACCTATGTCAGCGACCTGAGCTACACCGAGCTGGACCAGCCGTACGAGTACGCGTTCGGACCTACCAACGATCCGGCCTGGCTCTACGACGCCAGCTATACCTATCAGGGCCAGCTCCAGGAGGCCCAGACAGTCGTCGGGCCGACGTCGACCGACAGCTCTGACGCCACCGTTGACGACCAGAACTACAGCTACGACAACAACGGTGACATCACCGCTGACGCCGATACCCCCTCGGGCGGCGCCGCCCAAGTGCAGTGCTTCCAGTACGGCAACCTTGACCGCCTCTCCACCGCGTGGTCGCAAGGCAGCGCGGGTTGCTCCTCGGGGCCGTCTCAGAGCGCTGAGGCCGGTGCCGCCGCCCCGTACTGGGATAGCTACCAGTACAACGGCGAGAACGACCTGACCGGCCAGACCAGCACCCCGGCGAGCGGCCCGGCGACGACTTACGACAACTCCTTCCCCGCCACCAGCGGGAACGACGGCCCGCACGCCATCGCCGAGCAGCAGACCCAGGTGTCGGGCGCCACTACCGGCACCACCACCTACGGGTACGACGACGCCGGCGACACGACCTCGATCACCGCCAACGGCGCCACCGACAGCCTCAACTGGGACGGGGCCGGCCAGGTCCCCGGCCAGCTGGCCGCGGCCACCAACTCTTCCGGCACGGTCGCGAGCTACGTCTACGACGCGTCGGGGAACCTGCTGCTGCAGACCGACGGGACCACGACCACCCTGTACCTGCCGGATGAGCAGATCACGGCGAACACGGGCTCGTCGCCCGCGACGTTGAGCGGCACCCGCTACTACAGCCTCGGCGGGCAGAGCGTCGCCGCACGCACTAGCGCGGGCATGATCTACTACCTGACCGGTAACCAGCAGGGCACCGACACCGTCGCCATCAACGCCTCCAACCTGGCCGTCAGCACCCGCTACTACGACCCTTACGGCAACCAGATCGGCACAGCGGGATCGTGGCCAGGTACCCGCGGCTTCGTGGGCGGCACGGCCGACCCGGCGACCGGCCTGACCAACCTTGGCGCGCGTGAGTACAACTCAGGCACGGATTCGTTCACCTCGACCGACCCGGTGCTCAACCCCTACGACCCGAACGACCTCGACCCCTACGACTACGCCGAGGACAACCCGTCGACCCTCTCTGACCCGACCGGAATGATGGCGGGCGGCAACGGCACCCCGCCGAACCCCTGCGGCGTGGATGCTTCCTCCTCCTGCGACCCGACCGGCGGCGGCGGCCCGAACCCGTCCGGCAGCGGCAGCACCGGCTCGAACGGAAACGGCAATTCCACCTCCAGCGGAACCGGGTACACGGGCTTGGGTCCCGGGGTCGAAGTCGGGAACGGCGATCCGAAATCAACCGCGTTGCGGACGGCGTACAATTCCTTCCTGCATTTCAATGGATATGGCAGCTCGGGAATAACCAATGCAGCTCAAAATGATGCTGTCTGGTACCAGATCTGCCAGCAGAACGCCGGATTGTGCCCGTCCAGCATGTACCTCACCCTGTTGCGGGCATTCCTGCCTGGAGGCACTCCCACCACGGTACTCGGGGGCGGCGTATTCTTCATTGGCCAGGGCGGGGGTGGCCAGGGTGGCGGTGGTGGGGACAGCGCAGACGAAGCAGAATGGCGCAGTCTCGCGGATCCGGAGTCAATGGTCGGAGCCACTCTAGACCAGGTCCGTGCACTGGTCCCCGAGGGCTGGACGGAGTTGCCACTCAGCAAGGGCAGCCTGTCCGGTGTTAGATTCCTATCTCCGGGTCAAGGTAAATTGGGGATGGTACGGTACGTCGAGGGGGCGCCGGGCGCTGGTGCTGGCCAGGCGGCGGAGGCTATACACGATGGTGGCGACTATATTAACGTAAAAATAGGCGGGCTGAAGTATTGGGCTGCGGCCGAAGGCAACGCAGCTATCGCCAACCCTGACGTACCCAGCGTTGTGATAGACTCAATGGGTAGCACTGGTCCAGTTAGCTTGGGCGACGGAATTGATTTCGGGGCGCCTGGTGAATGAGCCTCAGCATCCAGTCGGCAGGCGCGCTCTGACCGACGAAGAGTGGCACGTGCTTAACGAGGCGGCCGAGTCTGCGCTGCTCGTTGAAGCGGTTAACGACTGGGGAGAGCCGACGCCCGATTTGAAGGTCAAGGCGAAGTATGTGCCGCGCATCGCGGCGGCCGCCGAGTCTCTTATCGACGCAGGGCTCATCGAGATCTACGAGGAGCATGTCGGCCCCGGCGAGAGCGTGTTGCTTTTCCCCGACGAGGGGCGCGCGGCTGTCGCCGCGTACGATCGCTGGTGGGGTGAAGACGAGGACGAGGAACCCACGTCGGGAAACGACGAGGGCACATCAGATACGTTCCTCAGCCTGCTCATCACTGATGCCGGATGGGAGATGCTCCGATCCGGCCCCCCAGAGGCGTTTGCCCGGAATCGCTACCGTCCGTAACCAACCTGCAGTCGACGGCCCCAATGAAAGCAAACCAGTCGCTGGGACTGGGTCAAGCCTTAAGGTCTTTACGCCAGGCGAATGCGCAGTTGAGCCATGGTGTGATGAAGTTGCGTTCGTTGTCACGGGGCTATGCGCTGCGGAGTTCTGTTCGAAACCGTCGTGTCGGTGGCGAAAAGGATGGATAGAGGATGAATACCTCAGTGCGTCGAGAGTGCCACTGGAGGCTTGGCCCGGACTGGGCGAGCGTCCGAGCGATCTGGTGCTCGGATACGAGCACGGGGGTGGGGGTCGCGTCCGCGTGGCCATGCATTCAGTGGACGGCCGACCTGCGCCAGAGACTTGGCCACGTTGAACCGCGCCGTTGAGTGCTAGGGCATCGGGGTCGAGCCTCTAGCCTGAGCCGTGAAACCTGTCAGCTACGCCACCGACACCAATAGGCGATGTCGTTGGCGTAGCCGACAGGTGAACACCGACCGGCGAAGCGTCCCGTTTAGCCGGAATGTCGGCCTAGGCCGTCACGATTTGTTGCATGAGACCAGCACTGAAGGCAGGGCTTGCGGCCGCTCTGGCGGGACCGCGACACGCTGCAGATCGGCGTCGATCCCCAGGCGCGCCCGGGCGCTGACCGGGCTCGGCAAGGCGGCCGCGATCGTGTCGCTGCTCGACGGGTCCCGCGACACGGCCGAGGTGGCGCGGACGGCGGCGGCCTACGGCATCGGCCAGCACGCGGTGGACAAGATTCTCGGCCTGCTGGCCTCGGCCGGGGTGCTCGATGACTTCCCGGCCGGCCTGCGGGCGACGCTGCCCGGGTACCTGCTCGAGCGGATCACCCCCGAGCTGGCCTGCGCCGCGCTCGCCTACGGGCACGGCGACGGCGGGGCGGCGGTGCTCGCCCGCCGCCGGGCCGCGTTCGCCCGGGTCTACGGCGCGGGCCGGGTCGGCGCCTGCATCGCGACGTTCCTGGCAGCGTCCGGCGTCGCGTGGGTGAGCTGCGTGGACTCCGGGACGGCGGGGCCGGCTGACATCACCCCGGGCGGGCTCGGCGTGGCCGACGTCGGCGAGAAGAGGTCGGCCGGGGTTGCCCGCGCCGTGCACCGGGTGGCGCGGGAGGTGCGGACCGCCGACGACCGCCGCCGGCTGCCCGACCTGGCCGTGCTCACCGGCCGCCCCGACCCGGTGATTGTCGACGAGCTGACGCGGCACGGCGTGCCGCATCTGGTGGTGGCGGCGGACGAGGCGATCGGGGTAGTCGGGCCGCTGGTGCTGCCGGGCCGGTCGGCCTGCGTGCGCTGCCTTGACCTGAGCAAGACGGCGCGGGACCCGGCCTGGCCGCGCATCCTCGCGCAGGCAGGCGGCGCAGGCGGCCCGCTCACGGTGCCGCAGGCGTGCGACACCGCGCTCGCGGCGGCGACCGCCGCCGCTCGCCACCGCGCAGGCGCTCATGCTGATCGACCGGGCCGGCCAGCCCGCCGCCGCCAACGGCACGCTCGAGCTGGTGCTGCCCGACTGGCAGTGGCAGCGCCGCGGCTGGCCCGCCCATCCCGCCTGCACCTGCGGCGCAGCCGTCGGTCGGCGAGCGGGCCAGCCCCGCGTCCCGGGTCCCGGTTAACGCCCGGTCACGTCGTCCCCGGGTCGTCCTCGGTGGCACCCGGGCCGTCCTCGGTAGCGGCAGGCCTGTCCTCGGTAGCGGCAGGCCCGTCCTCCGTAGTGGCAGGGCCGTCCTCGAGATCGGAGATGTCCAGTTCGGTCGCGCCGTGCAGGAACCCGTCCGGGTTGGCCAGGTCGTCGGCCGTCGGCAGCAGGTCCGGGTGCGCCCACAGCGCGTCCCTGCCCTCGATGCCGCGTTCCCGGGTGACGTCGGTCCCAGAGCACCGCCGCCTCCCGCAGCATCCGCGGCCGCAGCTCGAGCCCGACCAGGGCGGCGAAGGTCCGCTCGGACGGGCCGCCGGACGCCCGCCGACGCCGGATCGCCTCGGCCAGCGCCGCGCTGTGCACCAGCCGGGAATCGGCGGCGGCGGCCACCACGGTCGCCACCCACCCCTCGACCAGCGCGAGCGCGGTCTCAAGGCGGGACAGGGCGGCCTTCTGCTGCGGCGAGTCCTCCGGGCGGAACAGCGTCTCGCCGCTCAGCGCGCCCCGCAGCGCCTCCTCGGGATTGGCCATGTCCATGTCCGGCAGGGCGTCCCGCAGCTTGCTCATGTCGATGGTGATGCCGGCCGCGTAGGCCTCGACCGCGCCCAGCAGGTGCTGGCGGAGCCACGGCACGTGGCCGAAGAGCCGGTGGTGAGCCGCCTCCCGCAGCGCCAGGAACAGCCGCACCTCGCCCGGGTCGACCGACAGGCCGTCGCCGAACCCGGCCACTCCGGCCGGCAGCAGCGCCGCCGTCCCCTCCGGGGCCAGCGGCAGGCCGATGTCGGTCGAGGTCGCCATCTCGCTCGCGAGCTCGCCGATCGCGGTGCCGACCTGGCCGCCGAGCATCGCCCCGCCGAGCTGGCGAAGCATCGGGGCGAAGGCGGTCATGCCGCCCATCCCCGACAGCATCGCCCGCATCTCCGGCGGCACGCTCTCGTCGTCAAGCTGGGCGGGGTCGAACGCGGTCATCGACCCCATCGCCTCGATTGCCCGGTTGGCGATCGGCTCGCACAAGGTAGACCAGACCGGGAAGGTCGCCTCCAGCCACTCGGACTGCGACCACGCCTCGATCTTCCTGATGCCGGAAGGGAACGCGGTGACGTCGTCGAGCCACAGGTCGGCCAGCCGGACGGCCTCGGTCACGGTCGCGCGCTCGTTGCCGAGCACGCTCGGATCGCCCCGGCCGGCGATCGAATGCCGGGCCAGGTTCTTCGCCAGGTCCCAGTTGACCGGCCCTCCGCTATAGGAGAGCAGGTCGGCGAACTGGCGCAGCGCGTCGGCGAACTGGTTCGGGTTGCCGGGGCCGCCAGGGCCGTCGGGACCGCCGGGAGGTCCGAATCCGAACGGGCCGGACGGCCCTTGGCCGCCTGGCGGCGTCGGTTCGTCGTCGCCGGGCCGGCTGGGTGGGCCGAACCCAAAGGGTGGACGGTCAGCCATGATGCGCCCCCTCAGCTGATAGGGGTCGGGCAGGATAGAAGGGTCATACATTGCCACGCTATTCGGGAGCAGCCGATTTTGAGAAACGGCAGACGGCAGGTTCGCCATGAGCGCAGCGTTCGCCGTGAGCGTAGCACCGCCCCGGTGCCGCCGGTGGTAGCGGTCACCGGCGCGGCCCGCGGGGTCGGGCAGGCGCTCGCGGTCCGGCTCGCGGACTCGCCGCTGATCGGCCGGGTGGTCGCGATCGACGACCACCGGGGCGACGCGGCCGGGGTGACCTGGCGGGTCGCCGACGTTACTGACCCCGCGCTGGCGGCGCGGCTGGCCGGGGTGGACGTGGTGGTGCACACCGACCTGTCCACCTCGGTCGATCAGGATCCCAGGGAGCGCCGTGCCAGGAACGTGCGCGGCGCCCAGACCGTGCTGACCGCCGCGGCGGCCGAGCGCATCGGCCGGGTCGTGCTGCTGACCAGCGCGATGGTGTACGGGGCGCGGCCCGACAATCCAGTCCCGCTGCCCGAGGACGCGCCGCTGCTGGCCGACGCGGACGGCAGCGTGGCCGGGGACCTGGTCGAGATCGAGGAGCTGGCCCGCCGCTCGCGGCGGGTCAACCCGGGCACCCAGGTGATCGTTGCGCGCCCGGCGGCGCTGGTCGGGGACGCGGTCGACACGCTGCTGACCAGGCATTTCGAGGCGCCCCGGCTGCTCGCGGTGCGGGGCTGCGGGCCGCGCTGGCAGTTCTGCCACGTCGATGACCTGGTCTCCGCGCTTGAGCTGGCGGCGGCGGGGACGATCGGCGGCGACTTCGCGGTCGGCTGCGACGGGTCGCTCTCGCAGGCCGAGGTGGAGGCGCTGAGCGGCATGAAGTCGCTCGAGCTGCCCGCCCGGCTGACCTTCGGCACCGCCCAGCGGCTGCACCGGCTCGGCGCGACCCCGGCCCCGGCCGCGGAGCTGCGCTACGTGGTCTACCCGTGGGTGGTGGACGGCGCGGCGCTGCGGGCGGCGGGCTGGCACCCGTCGGTCACCAACGCCGAGGCGCTGACCGTGCTGCTGGCCGCCCGCGGCGGCCACCACGCGGTGGTGGGCCGCCGGCTGGCCCGCAAGGACGCGGCGCTGACGGCGGCCGGCGCGGCGGGCACGGCCGCCGCCGTGCTCGGCACCGCCGCGATCGTCCGGCACGCCCGCAAAAGAAATAAACCCTAAAAACTTTTCTCCGAACGGTCGCGTGGTGGCACCGATCGGCTCGTCGCGGCCCCCCGCGTGGCGGCGAGGTACCGTGGTCGGGTGAACCAGATCAGGCTGATCGCCATCCGCGACACGGCGCTGTCGGTGGACGAGGTCCGGTCCGCGATCGCGGACCCGGCGGCGGGCGGCGAGGTGCTGTTCGTCGGCACCGTGCGCGACCACGACGACGCCCGCGGGGTGACCGGGCTGTCCTACTCGGCCCACCCGTCGGCCGCCGACGAGCTGGCCCGGGTGGCGGAGTCGGTCGCGGCCAAGTACCCCGACGCGATCGCGGTGGCGGCCGTGCACCGGGTCGGCGACCTGGCGGTGGGGGACCTGGCGGTCGTCGTCGGGGTGTCCTGCGCGCACCGGGCCGAGGCGTTCCACGCCTGCCACGCGCTGATCGACGAGCTCAAGGCGTCGGTCCCGGTCTGGAAGCACCAGCGGTTCGCCGACGGTTCCGACGAATGGGTCGGCAGCGCGTAGTCTTCCGATCATGTCCCGACGTTCCCTGACGCTGGCCATCGCCGGCCTCGCGACGGTGATCGCGATCGCGGTGGCGGTGCTGGTTCCCGTGCCCTACGTCATCCTCGGCCCGGGTCCGACGCTGAACACGCTCGGCAGCTACTCGGGGCAGCCGGTAGTGAAGATCACCGGGCACCAGACGTACCCCACGACCGGGAACCTGAACATGGTGACGGTCGGCCTGCAGGGCGGCCCGGGCGTGCGCATGAACGTCTTCCAGGCGCTGCGCGCCTGGCTGGACCCGTCCGAGGCCGTGGTCCCCGAGACCGAGCTGTACCCGGCCGGGCAGTCGGCTCAGCAGACGCAGGCGCAGGACACCGAGGAGATGACCGGCTCACAGCAGCTGGCCACCGCAGCCGCGCTGACCGAGCTCCGCATCCCGTACCAGACGCTGGCGACGGTGATGTCGACCGTACCCGGCTACCCGGCCAGCAAGGTCCTCAAGGCCGGGGACGTCATCGAGGCGGTGGACGGCAAGGCGGTGAACGGGCAGACGTCGCTGAGCTCGATGATCACCGCGCACCCGGCCGGCTCGGTGCTCACGCTCGAGGTGCTGCGGGCGGGGACGACGCAGACGATCGAGGTCGCGAGCAAGGTGTCGGCCGGCACCGCGGTCATCGGCGTCGATGTGCAGGAGCAGTACAAGTTCCCGTTCAACGTGTCGATCAGCGTGGGCAACATCGGCGGGCCGAGCGCGGGGATGATGTTCGCGCTCGGGATCATCGACAAGCTCACCCCGCTCAACCTCACCGGCGGGAAGTTCATCGCCGGGACCGGCGAGATCACCGCCGCCGGCCAGGTCCAGCCGATCGGCGGCATCCAGCAGAAGCTGGTGGGAGCCCGCGCGGCCGGCGCCACGGTCTTCCTCACCCCGGCCGCCAACTGCTCGGACACCGCCGGCGCGGTGCCCGCCGGGCTGCGGCTGGTGAAGGTGTCCACGCTGTCTCAGGCGGTGTCTGACCTTGAGGCGATTAAGGCGGGCAAGACGGTCCCCTCGTGCTGACGGATGTCACTGTTACCTGGGCACGCTCGCTGCCTCAGGAGCGCGGGCGTAGGCTTCGGCTAGGTAGGCAAGGCGAAGGGAGCTCGTGAGTCGTGGCACTTCGGGTACTCGTCGATGCGACCGGGGTGCCGGCCGACCGAGGCGCGCTGGGCCGTTACGTGGACGGGCTGATCGGCGCTCTCGGCGGCACCGGGACGGATCTTGCGGTGGCCTGCCAGCTGGCCGACGAGGAGCGGTACCGCCGGCACGCGCCGGACGCCACGATCGTGGCGGGCCCGGTCGGGCTCGGGCACCGGACCGAGCGGCTCGCCTGGGAGCAGAGCGGGCTGCCGGTGCTGGCCGAGCGGGTCGGCGCGGACGTGCTGCACATGCCCTACTACTCGATGCCGATGCGGCCTGGCCTGCCGACGGTGGTCACCATCCACGACGTCACGTTCTTCACCGACCCCGAGCGTTACGCGCCGTCACACGTCATGTCGCTGAAGTCGGCCACCCAGACGGCCGCCAGGCAGGCGACCCGGCTGATCGTCCCGTCCAACGCGACCCGCGACGAGCTGGTTCGGACGCTGGGGGTCGCCCCCGCCCGGATCGACGTGGCCTATCACGGAGTCGACCACGAGCTGTTCCACCGCCCCACCCCCGAGCAGGTCAGCCACGTCACCGCGCGGCTCGGGCTGCACGGCAAGCCCTACATCGCCTTCCTCGGGTCGCTGGCGCCGCGGAAGAACGCGCCGGCCGTGGTCCGCGGCTGGACCCAGGCGGTAGCCGATCTGGAGAACTCGCCGGCCCTGGTGCTGGCCGGCGGCGGCGGCTGGAGCGACGACCTGGATGACGCCGTCGCGGCCGTGCCGTCAACCCTGCGGCTGGTCAGGCCCGGGTACCTGCCGTTCGCCGACCTGGCCGGCTTCCTCGGCGGCGCGCTGGTGGTGGCGGCGCCATCCAGGGGCGAGGGGTTCGGGCTGCCGGTGCTCGAGGCGATGGCGTGCGGCGCCCCGGTGCTGACCACCTACCGGACGTCGCTGCCGGAGGTGGGCGGGGACGCGGTGGCGTACACCGAGCCGGAGGCGGACGCGATCGCGTCCGCGCTGCGCGCCCTGCTCGACGATCCGGACCGGCGGGTGGCCCTCGGTGAGGCCGGGCACGCCCGGGCCCGGCAGTTCACCTGGGCCGCGTCGGCGGCCGCGCACGCGGCGAGCTACAAGCGGGCCGCGGAGTCCCGGTTATCACCGTGAGGGTGCCGTTGGGCGTAACGCTCTCGGGGCGAATTCTTGTGTCCAGGCGATGTTCAGGCGTCATCTGAGTATGCTGCGTGGGTTGCCGGCGCCGCCCGGCGGCTACCGCTGTCCATGGAACCGACCGCTTAAGGCAGATACATATGCCGCGTGAACCGCTAGAAGCGATCATGCTCGTCGGGGGTAAAGGCACCCGGTTGCGCCCCCTCACCCTGTCTGCGCCCAAGCCGCTGCTGCCCACGGCCGGGGTGCCGTTCCTCGCGCACCAGCTGGCGATGGCGGCGGAGTGCGGGATCACGCACGTGGTGCTGGCGACCTCCTACCGGGCCGAGATGTTCACCGAGGCCTTCGGCGACGGCGCGCAGTTCGGCCTGTCGATCGACTACGTCTACGAGTCGGAGCCGCTTGGCACCGGCGGCGGCATCAGGAACGCGGCGGCGCTGCTGCGCGGCGGCCCGGACGAGCCGATCGTCGTGCTCAACGGCGACATCCTCTCCGGTCACGACCTGCCCGCCCAGGTTGACCTGCACCGGAAGAAGGAAGCGGCGGTGACGCTGCACCTGGTGCCGGTGGACGACCCCAGCCGCTACGGCTGCGTGCCGACCGATGTGGCCGGGCACGTCACCGCGTTCCTTGAGAAGACCCCGAACCCGGTGACCAACCAGATCAACGCCGGGTGCTACGTCTTCCGCCGGTCGGTCATCGACCAGATCCCGGCCGGCCAGGTCGTGTCGGTCGAGCGGGAGACGTTCCCCCGCCTGATCGAGGCCGGGGCGGTCGTGATGGGCTACGCCGAGGCGGCGTACTGGCTCGACGTCGGCACCCCGGAGGCGTTCGTCCGCGGCTCGTGCGATGTCGTCCTCGGCGCGCTGCAGTCGCCTGCCCTGCCCGGCGCGGTCGGCGCGTTCCTGGTCCTCGGCGACGCCAGCGTGGCCGCCGACGCCCTGCTGACCAGCGGCACCACCGTCGGCGCGGGCGCCGTCATCGAGTCCGGGGCGGTCGTCGAGGGCAGCGTGATCTGCGGCGGGGCCACCATCGGGGCCGGGGCTGAGGTCCGCAACAGCATCGTCGGCTACCGGGCCACCATCGCCGGCCCGGCGACCGTGGCCGGGGCGACCGTCCGCGGCGCGGTGCTCGACGGCGTCGTCATCGGCGACGGCGCTTACGTCGGTCCGGGCAACGAGCTGCTCAAGGGGCTGCGGGTGTGGCCGGGCACGCGGATCGAGCCGACCTCGGTCCGGTTCTCTACGGACGCATAGCTGAGGGGTCGCGGGGGCGGTGAGGAGCTTCCCCGCGCAGTCGGCCCGCCGGTAAAACCTCTCCGGCGGACCGAACACGCGGGGGCGCACCTCATCCGCCCCCCGCTTCACGCTCTGCAGCGGTGATTGCCTCGACACGTCGGATTGCCCTGGTCTGGGCTGACGCCGGCCTTACGATGGGGCGCGTGGGTGCAGCGTATGGGTGAGCCGATGGTGGAGGCTGACTGGGCGGCGCCCTATGCGCTCGACGTCCGGGTGACTCTGGGGGTGCAGGGGCGCGGGCGCGGGGATCCCACGTTTCGGGTCGATGATGGCGGGGGGATCTGGCGGACCTCGCTGACGCCCGAGGGGCCGGGGACGATTCGGGTGCTGCCGCCGGCGCATTGGGTCCCGGGATCGGACGGTGCTTCCGCGTCTACGCGAGTGCGGGCGCAGGCGTGGGGGGCGGGGGCGGAGTGGCTGCTGTCGGCGCTTCCTGCTGCTCTCGGGCGCGATGACGACGTTTCCGGATTCGATGCGTCCTGCCATCCGCTGATCTGGGACTCGGCTCGGAGTCACCCGGGGTTCCGGCTGGGGCGGTCCGGGCGGCTGATGGAGGCGCTGGTGCCGGCGATCCTAGAGCAGAAGGTCGTGATCCTGGAGGCGCACCGGGCGTGGAGGATCCTGCTGTCCAAGTTCGGGACGGAGCCGCCCGGGCCCGCGCCGACGGGGATGCGGGTGTTCCCTGAGCCGACGGTGTGGCGGCGCATTCCGTCCTGGGAGTGGCACCGGGCCGGGGTGGAGGGGGTCCGGGCGGAGACGATCATCAGGGCCTCGACGGTCGCTGCGTCGCTTGAGCGGCTGCTCGAGGTCGGCCACGAGGAGGCCGACCGCAAGCTGCGGACGATCCCCGGCATCGGCATCTGGACCTCGGCCGAGGCCAGGCAGCGGGCAGCGGGCGATCCGGATGCGGTCTCGGTCGGCGACTACCACCTGAAGAACATCGTCGGCTGGGCGCTGGCCGGCCAGGACCGGTCGACCGACGAGGAGATGCTGGCGCTGCTTGAGCCGTTCAAGGGGCACCGGCACCGCGCCACCCGGCTGATCGGGCTGAGCGACGGCGGCCGGCCGGTCCGTCCTGCGGGCTCCGGCCCGGCCCGCTACGGGGCCGTCCGGCCGCAGCGCCGGGGGCCGCGGATGTCCGTCCGCGACTACCGGAAATTCTGAGCCTGCCGTCGCGGTTGTTGCCGTCGCCAGGGGCGCAAAGCCCGCCGCGAGCTGCCGTAGGGTGCAAGATATGAGCGCTTCGAGCATCGGCCAGGGTGAAGACGACGGCGTCAGCGCGGCGGCCGTCGGCCGAGCGCTGGCCCGGGCCGCCGACGGACCGCTCGACCAGGCCGACGCGACCGTCCTGCTGCGCGCGCGGGGCGACGACCTGCGCGCGCTGCTCGGCCTCGCGGCCCGGACCCGTGACGCCGGGCTGGCGGCGGCCGGCCGGCCGGGGGTCATCACCTACTCCAAGAAGGTCTTCATCCCGCTGACCCGGCTGTGCCGCGACCGCTGCGGCTACTGCACCTTCGCGACCGTCCCCGGGCGGCTCGACAGCCTCTATCTCAGCCCGGACGAAGTGCTCGAGATCGCCCGGCAGGGCGCCGCCCTCGGCTGCAAGGAAGCCCTCTTCACCCTCGGCGACCGCCCGGAGGCGCGCTGGCGGCAGGCTAGGGAGTGGCTGGACGCCCACGGCTACGACGACACGCTCTCCTACGTCCGGGCGATGGCGATCCTGGTGCTTGAGGAGACCGGCCTGCTCCCGCACCTCAACCCCGGGGTCATGAACGAGCAGGATTTCCAGCGGCTGAAGCCGGTCGCCCCGTCGATGGGGATGATGCTCGAGACGACCGCCGAGCGGCTGTTCACCGAGCGCGGCGCTCCGCACTACGGCTCGCCCGACAAGGACCCGAAGGTCCGCCTGCAGGTCCTGGCGGACGCCGGGCGCGCCCAGGTGCCGTTCACCACCGGCATCCTCATCGGCCTGGGCGAGACCCCGGCCGAACGCGTCGACGCGATCTTCGCCCTGCAGCAGGTGTCCCGTGCCCACCACGGCATCCAGGAAGTCATCGTGCAGAACTTCCGGGCCAAGCCGGACACGAAGATGCGCGACACGCCCGACGCCGAGCTGGCCGACCTCGCCGCCACGATCGCGGTGACCCGGCTGGTACTCGGGGCGGACGCCCGCATCCAGGCGCCGCCGAACCTCGTCGGTGAGCAGTACCAGCTGATCCTGGACGCCGGGATCGACGACTGGGGCGGTGTCTCGCCACTCACCCCGGACCACGTGAATCCCGAGCGCCCGTGGCCGCAGATCGACGAGCTGGCCCAGGTCACCAAGAACGGGGGCTTCACGCTGCGCGAGCGCCTGACGATCTACCCGCCGTACCAGCGGGCGCCGTGGCTCGACCCGCGCGTCGCCGCGCACGTGGCCGCCCTGGCCGACCCGGCCAGCGGCCTGGCCGACGAGTCGGCCAGGCCGCAGGGCCGCCCGCGGCCTGAGCCCGCCGCCGGGGGCGGCCGCGCCCTCTCCCGCTTATGCTGATCCGATGAGTCATGACGCGGCCGAGGCTGGCCTTCCGTCATCCGATCTGGTCGGCCGGTGGCTCCGCGCGGCGACCGCGGATCCGGTCGGCCTGCCCGACGAGGGCTATGCCGCCCTGCTCGGCGCGGACGGCCCGCAGCTGGCCGAACTGTGCGAGCTGGCCGACTCGGTCCGCGAGCAGGCCGTCGGCAGCGGGCTTACCTACGTGGTCAACCGGAATCTCGATCCGTCCGCCGTGGCCGGCCGCGACCCGGGGTCGCGGCAGCGGCTGGCCGCCCTGGTGACCGAGGCCCGTGACCTCGGCGCGACCGAGATCTGCCTGCAGGGACCGCTGCCGCGTGACTGCGACGACGACTACCTGGATCTCATCGCCGCCGTCAAGGCGCCCGCGCCGGAGATCCACCTGCATGCCTTCCGCCCGGCGGAACTGCTCGACGGCGCGGCCCGGCGCGGGATGCCGCTGGAGGAGTTCCTGCTCGCCGCGCGGGAGGCCGGGCTCGGCTCGGTCCCCGGCACCGCCGCGCGCATCCTCGACGACGACGTGCGGGCCCGCCTGGCGGGCGGCCCCGACCTTCCGGTGGCGCGCTGGGCCGAGGTGATCGAGGCCGCCCACCGGGCCGGGCTGACCTCGACCTCGACCATGGTCTTCGGGCACATCGAGACCCCCGCGCAGCAGGTCGCGCACCTGCGGACGCTGGCCGCGATCCAGGACCGCACCGGCGGCTTCACCGAGTTCATCGCGATGCCGTTCGTCCCCGCGGCCGCCCCTCTTGCCACCGGCATCCCCGCCCCCACCCCCGCCGGCATCCCTGCCCCCACCCCGGCCCCCGGCCTGGTCGGGGCGGACGTTCCCGGCCCGTCCTGGCGGCAGGTCCTGGCGGTGCACGCGGTCGCCCGGCTGATGCTGCACCAGCGCATCGGCAATATCCAGGCGGCCTGGCCCAAGTTCGGTCTCGACGCGTCGGTCGACCTGCTGCGCAGCGGTGCCAACGACCTTGGCGGCCTGCTCCTCGACGGCCGTCTGGCGCCGGACGCGGGGGCCGAAGCAGGCCTCGTGCTGACCCTCGATGACGTGGACCGGGTCGCACGAGAGCTCGGCCGGCCGGTCTGGCAGCGCACCACCGGCTACGGCAAGGTCGTCGCCGGTGTCTGATCACGCCGGGGTGACGGCGGTCGACGTCCTGATCGTCGGGGCGGGCTTCGCCGGGATCGGCATGGGCATCAAGCTCGCCCGCCGCGGCCGGGAGTCGTTCGTGATCATCGAGCAGGCCGACGACGTCGGCGGCACCTGGCGGGACAACCGCTACCCGGGCGTGTCGTGCGACATCCCCTCGCATCTGTACTCGTTCTCCTTCCGGCCGAACCCGCATTGGTCCCGCGTCTTCGCCGAGGGGCGAGAGATCCACGCCTACCTGCGGGCGTGCGTGGCCGAGGAGGGACTCGACGACCACCTGCGGCTGAACTGCGCGCTGTCGCAGGCGCAGTGGAGCGACGACGACGCGCGCTGGCACGTCCGCACCACCCGGGGCGACTTCTCGGCCGCCAACCTGGTCATCGCCACCGGCCGGCTGTCCGAGCCGAAGATCCCCCCGATCAAGAACCTGGACGGGTTCGGCGGACGGTGGTGGCACTCGGCCCGCTGGAACGCGAAGGTATCCCTGGTCGGCAGGCGGGTAGGGCTCATCGGCACCGGCGCCTCGGCGACCCAGATCCTGCCCCGGCTGGCGGCCGAGGCCAGCGAGGTCGTGGTCTTCCAGCGTTCCGCCCCGTACGTGCTGCCGCGCGGCGACCGGGAGTACAGCCGGGAGGAGATGGAACGCTTCGCGGCCGACCCGGGAACCGTCACCGCCCTGCGGGACGAGCTGTTCGCCGAGGCTGAACGCGGCCTCGGGGCCCGCCAGCGGCGGCATCCGGACATTGACCTGCTTCGCCAGCGGGCGCTTGACCATCTCACCGCCTCGGTTCCGGACCCGGGGCTGCGCGGCCGGCTGACCCCGGACTACGAGATCGGCTGCAAGCGGATCCTGTTCTCCGATGACTACTACGGCGCGCTGCAGCGCGACCACGTGCGGCTCGAGCCGACCCCGCTGGCCCGGATCGCCGACGGCAGTGCCGTCCCGCTCGCCTCCGGACGAGGCGGGACCGTCGCCGGCAGCGGCAGCCGGACGGCGATCGCGGCCAGCGGGAGCAGCTACGAGCTGGACGTGCTGGTTCTCGCGACCGGGTTCAACTCCACCCGCCCGTCGATCGCCGGCCATATCGGCGGCCGCCGCGGCCGGCTGCTCGGCGAGGAGTGGAGCAACGGCATGGCCGCGCACGCCTCCACCACCGTGCACGGCTTCCCGAACATGTACGTGCTTGACGGGCCGAACGCGGCCCTCGGCCACAATTCGGCCATCTACATGATCGAGACCCAGGTGGGCTATGTGCTCAGCGCGCTCGATCACCTGGCCGCCAGCGGCGCCGACGCGCTCGACGTCACCGCCGAGGCCGTGCACTCGTACATGCGCGACATCGACACGATGGCGCGAGACACGGTCTGGGTGCAGGGCGGCTGCACGAGCTGGTACCGCGACGAGCGGACCGGCCGGGTCACGCTGCTGTGGCCGGACTCGGCGACGTCCTTCCGCGACCGTCTGGCCACCTTCACCGGCGTCTCGTACGAGCACCTGCACCAGCGGCGCCACGGCTAAGTCGGACAGCAAGGCATTCGAGGCCGGGCCGGAAAGGTTACCTGACGTCGGCGGCCCTGAGATGCGGCGTGCTGTCTACGGGACCTCTGCGACGATTTTTCTCGCCATCGCAAGAGACGCGAAGGGTTGCTAATGAGGGGAATGCCTCGCCGCGTGCGGCTCTCGGCCTAGGGCCGACAAGCTCGACGACACCGTCGATCGGCTACTTCGCGGCCGGCGCGCTACTGGTCATCGCGGGGCTGCCCGTCCTCGTCCCGTGGTGGCGACGCCTAGTCGAGGAATCAGGCGTCGTGATCACGAAGGATTTCATTTCCGTGAAGGATTTTTGCACTTATACGACAATTATCCTTCGGCAAGATAAAAGCCTTCGTGATCACGATCCTGAATTGGCGCGCTTTGGTCAACGGGTGATGGTGAAGGTGTCAGGGTTGCGGGCGGGGCGCGCGGGAGGGGGCGCGGCCGGGTGGCCAACGGCGACCGCGCCCATCGGGCGCCAGCCGGGCGGCAGGTCGAGCGCGCGGGCGGCCAGCTCCTGGCAGAACAGGGTGGACGAGATCCAGGCCGAGCCGAGGTTCTCGACCGCCAGGGCAACCAGGAAGTTCTGCACCGCCGCGCCCATGGAGACCGTGAACATGTCCCGCTCGGCCCGGGACCGGCGCTCGTCCGGGTAGCCGTGGGCGGCCGACAGCTCCAGGCAGGGGACGACGATCAGCGGCGCGCCGCGCAGCGGCAGGCCGCGCCGGGTGCGGCGGGCGATCTGATCCTCGGTGAACCCGTCGCCGCGCAGGTCCGCCACCCACGCGTCGTGCATCGCGTCGAGCAGGCGGGTCCTGGCGGCGGCGGACGAGACGATCACGAACCGCCAGGGCTCGCTGTGATGCGGCGCGGGGGCGGTGAGCGCGGCCTCGATCGCGCGCGAGACGGCGGCCGGGTCGACCGGCTGATCGGTGAACGAGCGGACCGTGCGCCGGGCGGGCAGCACGTCCGCCGCCCCGAGCCGGAACATGTCCTCGCTCGCGACCCGGACGAGCGCCCGCGCGCCCGGGCCGTCGTCGTCGGTGACCAGGGCGGAGAGTCCCCGGACGAGCGCCACCGGCAGCTGCCGGGCCTTGCTCTTGACCAGGTCGCCCGCGGCGGCGATCTCGTCGGCCACCGCGGCCATCGTGACCTCGAGGGTGTTGCCGAACGTGTCCTGCTCGCCCCGGTGGTCGCGCACCGGCAGCACCCCGGCCGCGCCGATCGCGGTGTCGGTCTGGCCGGCCCGCCACGGCCGGCCCATGGTGTCGGTGACTACCACCCCGACCGTCACCCCGAGCCGGGCCCGCAGCGCCTTGCGCAACCGCCGGGCGGAGTCGTCGGAGTCCTCGGGCAGCAGCACCACCGTGCCCGGGGCGGTGTTGGACTCGTCGACCCCGGCCGCCGCCATCACCAGCCCGTGCCTGGTCTGCGCGATCGTCGTCGCGCCGCGTCTGGCCACCACGCGGACGGTCTCGGCCGCGATCGCGTCGTCGCGCGACATCGCCACCACCCGGCCCTCGGCCTTGCTGACCACCTTCGAGGTGACCACCAGGATGTCGCCGTCGCGCAGGCCGGGCCCGTCCGCGGCGAGCGCGGCGTCCGCGATCAGCCGCGCCAGGTCGTCGCCGGACGAGACCTCCGGTATGCCGGACAGGCCGGAGATGGTGACCTGCGCGGTCATCGGGCCAGCTCTTGGGCGAGTTCGATGGCGGCCTTGGCGATGGCGGCCGTCGACGGGACGTCGCGCATGTACAGCGGGAGGGCGCGCACCGCGATCCCGGCCAGCGCCGGGTCGTCGGCCGCCGCCTTGTCCTCGTCGTCGACCAGCCATCCGTCGAGGAGATCGGCGCCGTAGTGCGCGGCCACCGCGACCGCCGTGGTCTCCACCCCGATCGTGGTCAGGCAGGCGTCGGCCATGCCGCGGACCGGCGCGCCGCCGATGATGCCGGACACCGCGACCACGGTCTTGGCCGCGACCGCGTCCCTGATGCCGGGGACGGCCAGGATCGGACCGATCGAGACCACCGGGTTGGACGGCGGGAAGAGCACGAAGTCGGCCTCGGCGATGGCCTCGAGCACGCCCGGGGCGGGCACGGCCCGGTCCGCGCCGACCGGGATGATCGCCGAGGCCGGGACCGCCGCGTGCAGCCTGACCCACCACTCCTGGAAGTGAATCAGGCCGTCAGCCGGGGCGACCAGAGGTGAAACCACGGTCCGTTCGATATCAGCGGGGTTGATCTTGACGTGGGTTTCGATCGTGTCGTCGGACATCGGGATGAGCTCGACCCCCGGCTGCCAGCGCGTCGCACAGCCGCCGAGTGACGGCGGACAGCGGCAGGCCGGACGCCAGCAGCTGGCTGCGCAGGATGTGGGTCGCGAAGTCGCGGTCGCCGAGGGTGAACCAGGATGGCTCCGCGCCGTAGGCGGCGAGCTCCTGACCGACGCTGAACGTCTCGTCCGCCCGCCCCCAGCCCTGATCGGGGTTGATGCCGCCGCCGAGGGTGTACATCACCGTGTCCAGGTCCGGGCAGACGCGCAGCCCGAACAGGGTGATGTCGTCGGCGGTGTTGCCGATGACGGTGATCTTGGCGTCGGGGGCAGCCGCGACCAGCCCGCGTAGGAAGCGAGAGGCGCCGACGCCGCCGGCGAGCACGGTAATCCGCATATCGCCAGTGTTGCATGCGGGGGACGTCGGACCTCGCCGGCGGGTCGGCCGTCCACCATTGTCGCAATTGCGGTGAGTAGTGAAGTATGTGCAGAGCGAAGTTTTTGAAGAATTTATCGTGCAACTTGGACAACCAGGTGGCCAATACCACCTTCCTCGCTTGACGTGAAGCAAGACACGCGGGTGTAATTTCATTGGTGTGATTCTCGCTGTCACGGGAAGGGCAGTGAGCGTCAAGGGGGCTCCATGAGGGGAGGATGCGCTTTGACTGAGGTCATCGTCCCGCTAACGCAGGTTGTTGTCCGTCCGGAAGACGTAGATGACGTGGGTTGGCAGGACCAGGCGCTGTGCGCGCAGACGGATCCGGAGGCGTTCTTTCCAGAAAAGGGCGGTTCCACCCGGGAGGCCAAACGGGTCTGCCGGGGGTGCGAAGTCCGGGCCGAGTGCCTGGAGTACGCGCTGGAGAACGACGAGAGGTTCGGCATCTGGGGCGGCCTGTCCGAACGCGAGCGACGGCGGATCAAACGCCAGGTGGTTTAGGGCATCTGACCGTAATCCTGCCGTCGGCTGTGCATGCACTGTAATGTGAACCGGGTTCCCGCGGGGAGGGTGAGCGCTTCTGCGTGCCTCCACGCGGGGCGGCCCTGACCCCCGACCTGCGCTGGACCACGTGTCAACTACTGCACCGCAAACCAGGCACACCGTTACCGCGCTCATCGTCGCGCATGACGGCGCTCGCCTGCTGCCCGGCCTCGTCCAGGCGCTCCAAGCGCAGACTTATCCGGTCGACCAGGTGGTCGGGGTGGACACCGGAAGCCGGGATCGCAGCGGGGCGGTGCTGTCCGAGCTGATCGGGCAGGACGCGGTCTTCGGCATGGAGCGGTCCACCGGCTACGGCGAGGCGGTCTCGGTCGCCCTGCGGCACGCCACCCGGCGGCGCTCCGGGCAGACCGACCCGAGCCTGACCCGGATTGAGTGGGTCTGGCTGCTGCACGACGACTGCGAGCCGGCCCCGCAGAACCTGGAACGGCTGCTGCGGGCGGCCAGCAAGGACCGTTCGGTCGTGGTGCTCGGGCCGAAGGTGCTCGACGGGCAAGACCGGCGGACGCTCCGCGAGGTGGGCGTCTCCATCGACCGGGCGGGCCGCCGGATCACCGGCATCGAGCCGGGCGAGATCGACCAGGGTCAGCACGACCACAACCGGGCCGTGCTCGCGGTGGGCTCGGCGGGCATGCTCGTCCGGCGCGATGTGTGGGATCAGCTCGGCGGGTTCGACAGCCGGCTGCGGCTGTTCCGCGACGACCTCGACTTCTGCTGGCGAGTGCAGGCGGCCGGCTACCGGGTGCAGGTTGTCACCGACGCGGTGCTCTACCACCGGGAGCTGGCGGCCCGGCGACGCCGCCCGACCGAGGGCGGCGGTTCGCGCAGGCTCGACCGGCGCAACGCGCTCTACGTCCTCGCCGTCAACCTTCCGCTGCTGGCGATGCTGCGCATCGTCGGCGGGGCGGTGGCCGGCTCGATCATCAAGGCGGCCTACTTCGCCGCGACCAAGCAGCTCGACATGGCGCGGGCGCAGGCCGAGGCGGTCGGCTGGCTGTTCCTGCACCCGATCCGACTCTGGCAGGGCCGCCGCAGGCGGGCGGCCGGGCGGGCGGACGCCTATGCCGCGGTCCGTACCCTGATCCCGCCCGCGCGCACGCTCTCGCGACTGGCGGAGAAGGTCGCGGGGCTGATATCGGACGGCCCGCCGCAGGCGTCGGGCGGGCGTCACCAGGCCGCCTCGGAGGATTCAGAGGAAGACGAGCAGTTCGTCGACACGACGTCGGTCATGCGCAAGATCTTCGGCAACCCCGGCGTCCAGTTGTCCGCGGCGCTGCTGGTGATCGCGCTCATCGCCGAGCGGCGGCTGCTCGGTACCAGCCCGCTCGGCGGCGGCGCGCTGGTGCCCGCCTGGGGCGGTTCCGGCGCGCTGTGGTCGGAGTACCTCGCGGGCTTCCACGCGGTCGGCGTCGGATCGACCGCTTCCGCCCCGCCGTACCTAGCGGTCGTGGCGGCCCTGGGCACGATCCTCGGCGGCCAGGCCTGGCTGGCGGTGGACGTGCTGCTGCTCGGCTGCGTGCCGTTGGCCGGGCTGACCGCCTACCTGGCGGCGCGCCGCCTGGTCAGGGCGACCGCCGCGCGGGTGCTGCTGGCGGCTTCTTACGCGCTGCTGCCGGTCGCGATGGGCGCCATCGCGGCCGGCCGTCTCGGCACCGCGATCGCGTTCGTCCTGCTGCCGCTGATCGGGATCAGCGCGGCGCGGATGCTCACCGGCACCCCCAAGAAGGCGCGCCGGGCCGCCTGGGCGGTCGGCCTGCTGGTCGCGGTGGCGGCCGCCTTCGCGCCGCTGGCCTGGATCCTCGGCTTGGTGTTCGCGCTCGGCGTGCTCGCCGCCCGGCGCTGGCTGCTGGTGGCCGACCCGGTGAACGCCGCCATCGTCGCCATCGTGCCGTTCTTCGTGCTCTTCCCCTGGTCGCTGCACCTGCTGACCGACCCGATCGCGTTCGTGACCGAGGCCGGGGTGCAGACCGCCGGCCTGACCACGACCGGGCTCGGGCCGCAGCAGCTGCTCGCGCTCAGCCCTGGCGGCCCCGGCCTGCCGCCGGTGTGGGTCACGATCGGGTTCGGGCTGGCGCTGGTCGCCGTTGTGCTGCCGACCCGGCGCACCTGGGTGACCAGCGTCGGCTGGGGCACGGCCGTCGTCGGCTTGATCGCCGCGGTCGCGCTGAGCCGGATCAACGTCACGCCGGCCGGCGGCGGCCAGCCCGCGGCCGGCTGGCCCGGGGTGGCGCTGGCACTGGCGGCGCTTGGGCTGCTGCTGGCGGCCGCGCCCGCAGCCGGCTGGCTGGCCGAGATCGCCTCGAACGAGCGCGAGACCTCAGCCGACGCCGCTACCGCCGTCGCCGGGCCGAGCGCGGCCGCCCGGGGCGGGCACGGGACTTTCAGCCGGGCGCTGGCGATCATCGCACTGGTCGGCGCGGCGTCGGCGCCGGTGCTGGCCGGCCTGTCCTGGGTCAAGGACGGCGTGCAGGGGCCGATCGGCAGCGTGACCTCGCCGCTGCTGCCCGCCTTCGTCTCCGCCTCGTCTACCTCGGGCCAGCAGTACCGGACGCTGATCCTGCGGCCGAACGGCAACGTGCTTGACTACACGGTCGTCCGGCAGGGCGACCCGACCCTGGGCGAGCCCGAGCTGACCACCGACTCCGCCGCCGAACGGGCGCTCGGCCGTCAGGTCGCGGCGCTGGGCGCGCCCGACGGGGCCGACGCGGGCGATCCCGGCCTGGTCCTCGGTTCGTTCGGGATCAGGTGGGTGCTGCTGCCCGGACCGGTTGACCCGGCCCTGGCCGAGCGGCTCGACGCCGCCCTGGGTCTGGACGCGCTGACCAGCTCGTCGAGCTATGACCTGTGGAAGGTGTCCGGGACGGTCGCGCGGGCCCGGGTGATCGCGGCCGACGGCACGGTCACGCCGCTCACCGCCAACCCGGTCAGCATGAGCGGGACCGCCGCCCCGGCCGATGGCGGCACGCTGGTGCTGGCGGAGCCGTACGGCGGGTGGACCGCGACCCTCAACGGGCGCGCGCTGCGCCCGGTCGCGACTCCGGTCGACGGCTGGGCCCAGGGGTTCGTGCTCCCGGCGGGCGGCGGCAAGCTGTCGCTGAGCAGAGACGACCTCGCTCGCGAGGCGTCGCTGCTGGCCGAGCTGATCGTGCTGCTCGCGGTCTGCATGCTGGCGCTGCCAGGAAAGCGCGCCGACCCGGCCGAACAGGCCGAAGCGATGTCCGCGCTGCAGACGGCGAGGGACGTCAGGCGGGCGTCGCGGGGATCGCGGCGGTTCGCGCGCGCTACGGCTGACCCCGACGTGGCCGGCACCGGCGTCGCCGATGACGACCTTGCGGCGGCCGATGACGACCTTGCGGCGGCCGAGACCGCGACGGCCGAGGCCGCGGGCCGCCGCGGGCGGATCCGCCGTCCTGGCGTCGCCATCGCGGGCCTTGGCTCGGCCCGGCTGGCGATGACCCGCAGGCGCGGCGGCAGCAGGAAGGCCGACGGCCAAGACGATAGCCGCCGCGATGAATTCGGCCGGGATGACCTCGGCGCGGGTGACTTCGGCCGGGATGAGCTGCCGGAGACCGTGCCGGCGGCGGAATGGCCAGTCGGCGCGACCGCGGGCGGCCCCGGCCTGGGCGGGCTGGGCGCGCAGCACCTCGATGGTGACGGTGCCGCCCGGCCGGCCGGGCGGGACCAGGTCCCCGGTGACGTTCAGGGCCACGGCGAGGCCGGCTTCGGCGAGCAGGCGCCGTGGGACATGGTGGGCGACTGGGGCAGCGGCGGGCAGCGTGAGAACGCCGACCCGTGGACGCAGCTGCCCGCGTCAACGGGCTGGAACCACGACACCGGCGAGTGGGAGCGGGCGGCCCGGGCGGAGCGGCCTGCTCACTTCGGCGAGCCCGCCTACCCGGTTGACGACGACTATCCGGGCGGGCCCGCGGACCAGTCCGGACCATGGCCCACGGCCTCCGCCGTACCCGGCGCGACCGGCGCGAGCGCTGCCGTCGGCCCGGGTGCTGGGGTCGGCCCGGGTGCGGCCGGCAAGCCGGAACGCCACTCGCACCGGGCGAGCAAGCACGGGCGGCCGAGCCGATGGCGCGGCTCGGCCGATCGCCCCGGCCGGGACGGGGAGTCATGATTCGCCGCTTCGCGCTGCTGGGCGGGGTGCTGCTCGCGCTCGCCGCGGTCACCCTGTTCGCGTTGTCGACCAAGCCGGCCGCCAGCCGGGCCACGGTCGCGGCCGGGCAGGCCGCCGCCGTGACCTCGGTCATGCGATCTTGCCCGCCGTCGGCGCCGGGCGAGGGCCCGGCGCACGTGTCCATGATCGCGGTGCCTTCGCAGCCGGCGTCGTCATCGCCAGCCGGCGCGTCCACGGGCACGGCCAAGGCGGGCGTCGCGGCCGGTTCCGCCACGCTCAGCTCAGTCCCGGCCGCGCCAACCGCGCCCGCCGCCGCGACCCCGGCCAAGGGCAAGCCGACGGCAGCCGGGACGCCGACGCCAGGCAGCACTTCCCCGCCGGGCAAGGGCAGGCCGGCGGCCACGGCCGCGGCGGCCGCGCCGGTCACCGTCGACGTGCCCGCCGCGGCGACCACGGTCACCGCCCCGGGCGGTGCCAACGGCGGCGGCAGCTCGGTGTCGGCTACCGGCCAGATGGCCGAGGGGTTCGAGGCGGAGCAGGCCGACTCGTCGGGCATGGGCCTGGTGAGCTGCTCGCACCCGAGCTCGGACATGTGGTTCGCGGGTTCCGGTGAGCCGGACGTCTGGCTGTACCTGACGAACTCCGGCTCCGCCGAGGCCAGCGTCGACGTGACCATCCTGACCGACACCGGTCAGCAGAGCGGGCTCGCGAACGCGATCACGGTCGCGCCGGATCAGGTCATCGCGGAGAACGTGTCACCCTACGTGCGCGGCGCCCAGGCAATCGCCCTGCACGTGCAGACGAGTTCCGGCCAGATCGCCGCCTCGGTCTGGGAAGGGACCGGGTCGGGCAACGGCGCCTGGCTGCCGCAGGCGGCCGCGCCGTCGACGACCGTGGTGATCCCCGGCCTGACGGTGGCGAGCAGCTCCGCGCGGCTGTTCGTGACGGTACCCGGCGCGACCGACGCCAAGCTGAAGGTCGTCGCCTACACCCCGGCCGGCGCGAACATCCAGTTCGGCAGCGGCAGCAATCCGGTCCAGGCCTCGGCCGCCGCGACCACCCCGGTGACGCTCAGCGCGCTGGGGGCGTCGGCGGCCGGGCTCGAGCTGACGTCGAACGTGCCGATCGTGGCGGGCGTGCTGGTCCCCGGCGCGGGAATCGGCTCGTTCACGGCCGGGGCCACCCCCGTCGCCGATCAGGGCGTGATCGCGGGGAACCCGGCCACTCGCGGTCTCACCGTCGGCCTGCTGCTCACCGCGCCCGGGGCGGCCGCCACCGCCAGCGTCAACATCATCGACCCGGACGGCACCGTCACCTCGCCTGCCGCCCTGCAGAATGTGACCGTCGGCGCCGGGCGCACGCTCGCCGTCGCGGTGCCGCGACCGTCGGGCGGGCATTCGTTCGCGATCGTGCTCACGCCCAAGGCGGGCTCGGGCCCGCTGTACGCCGCCCGGGTGGTGACCTCGGGTACCGGCGGCCTCACGGCCGCGTTGACGTCGCTGCTGCCGGTGCAGAGCGCCCTCACCGAGATCACCCTGCCGCCGGTCCAGAACGCCTACACCGCCGTCCTGCCCTGAGCCGGGCAGCCTCGGCCGACCAGGCGGCCGGGTTAGTCGAGTCCGTCCCGGTAACCCGGGTCAACCGATTCCGGCTCGACGCCGAGGAAGTCGGCGAACTCCTCGACCACGACGTCGAACACCAGATCGCTCAGCTCGCCGTCGTTCTCGGCCCGGGCCAGCAGCGGACGGCGGTACACGATGATGCGGGCGGGGGTGGCCGGGCGGGCCGGGTCACGGGACTCCGGCGACCCTGGCGCGGTCCTCGCCAGCGGGAGCGGGACGCTGTCGTCGGTCAGCTCGTCGGCCTCGGGCACCTCCTGGACGGCGAACTCAACCCCCGCCAGCTCGGCCTCCCAGCGCCCCTCAAGGCGCGCCACGGCGTCAAGCACCATGTCGTCGAACTGTTGCGACCTGGTGCGGTAGAGCGGCACCGCCGGGGACACCAGGCGGCCCCGCAGGCCCCGTCCGTGCCGGTCGCGCCGCCGGATCCGAGGGGACCGGGCGGGCTCGATAGCGCCGTTCTCACCGCTGCTCACAGTTACTGAGAGTATCCCCGGCGGGTGGCAATCGGATACTGGCCAGCCGGACAGGAGGCAGACAAAACGACACGATCGCGAACCGGGCCCGGGGTGGTGGCGAAAATGGCTGCGGATAGGTACCGTCAGCCGTTGTGAGCGAGAACGAAAACCTGCCGGCGACCCGGGGGGCGGCGCCGGCCGGACAGTCTGACGACTGCGCTAGCGCTCACACGGACACGCGTCGTTCGTGTGCCGTTAACCGTCTGGTGAGCGAGGTGGGCTGGTGAATACCCGTTGCTGCTCGCGGACCGCGTGCAAGAAGCCTCCCGTTTACACGCTCACATACGTGTATAGGGACTCGACGGCAGTGCTTGGGCCGCTTGCGGTCTCGGTCGACCCGCACTCCTGGGACCTGTGCGAGATGCACGCCGGTCGACTGGTGGTGCCGCGCGGCTGGGACGTGGTCCGGCTGCCGCCCGACCCGGCCCGGGAGCGGGCCGACGATCTCGAGGCGCTTGCGAACGTGGTGCGTGAGGTCGGGTCGCGTTCGGTGCCGGCCCCGTCACGGGCGGCCGCTGCGCCGCGCCCTGGTGGTCAGGGACGTCCGGCGGCGCAGCCGCGCCCGGCCGTGTCCGAGCCCGTCGGCCAGGGCGTCGAGGTCGGCCGTCGCGGTCACCTGCGGGTGCTGCGCTCCGCTCCCTCGCCCGCGCCGGAGGCGTAACTCGAGCCCGTTGGCTGATCCGGGCCGCCGAGCGCCGTCCCCTGGGGGTAAACACCTTCCGCGACCGATAGGTTTGGTCCAGGGAAGAGTCTGTTAGACGGGATCAGTCAGAAGGCGGGACTTAACGTGAGCGACCTTGACAAGATCTTCAAGGCTTATGACGTCAGGGGTGTCGTACCTGACGAGCTTGACGAGAGCGTGGCCGAGGCCGTCGGCGCGGCGTTTGTCCGGTTGACCGGGGCGAAGACGATCGTGACGCTGCACGACATGCGCGCGAGCAGCGGCCCGCTGGCCGACGCGATCGGCCGCGGCGCGACGTCCCAGGGCGCGGACGTCATCAGGGGCGGGCTCGGCTCCACCGACATGGTGTACTACGCCTCCGGGTCGCTCGGCATCCCCGGCGCGATGGTCACCGCCAGCCACAACCCGGCCCGCTACAACGGGATCAAGCTCTGCAAGGCCGGCGCCAAGCCGGTCGGCATCGAGACCGGCCTGGCCGAGATCAAGGCGATGGTTTCCCGCGGCGTCCCCGCCTACGACGGCGCGCCGGGCACCACCACCGACAAGGACCTGCTGCCGGGCTACGCCGAGTACCTGAAGAAGCTGGTCGACCTATCCGGCATCCGCCCGCTCAGGGTCGTCGTCGACGCGGGCAACGGGATGGGCGGCTACACCGTGCCGACCGTGTTCGAGGGGCTGCCGATCACCCTCATCCCGCTCTACTTCGAGCTCGACGGCTCGTTCCCCAACCACGAGGCGAACCCGATCGACCCGGAGAACCTGCGCGACCTGCAGCGGGCGGTCAAGGAGCACAAGGCCGACATCGGCCTTGCGTTCGACGGCGACGCCGACCGCTGCTTCATCGTCGACGAGCGGGGCGAGATCGTCTCGCCGTCCGTGCTCGCCGGGCTGATCGCCACCCGCGAGCTGGCCCGCGAGCCCGGCGCGGTGGTGATCCACAACCTGATCACCTCCCGCGCGGTGCCCGAACTGGTCACCGAGCACGGCGGCACCCCGGTCAGGACCCGGGTCGGGCACTCGTTCATCAAGGCGAAGATGTCCGAGAACAACGCCATCTTCGGCGGCGAGCACTCGGGCCACTTCTACTTCAGGGACTTCTGGTTCGCGGACTCGGGCATGCTGGCGGCGCTGCACGCGCTGGCCGCGCTCGGCCACGACGCCCGCCCGCTGTCGGCCATCCTCAACGAGTTCTCCCGCTACGCGGACAGCGGCGAGATCAACAGCGAGGTCTCCGACCAGGCCGCCGCCACTGCGAAGATCAAGAGCATTTACTCCGAACGGTCCGGGGTTACCCTCGACGAGCTGGACGGTCTCACCGTCGCGGGGGACACGTGGTGGTTCAACGTCCGTCCTTCGAACACCGAGCCGCTGCTCCGGCTCAACGTGGAAGCGTCGAGCGAAGCGGAAGTGGCCGCCATCCGCGACGAGGTACTCGGCTTGATCCGCGAAGACGCCGGTCGCTAACTCAGAAGGACACTGCATGGAAATTGAAGACTGGGTGATGGAGTTCATCGTCTGCCCGAAGTGCCGAGCCGACCTGCGGGCGGACGAGGCTGCCAGCGAGCTCGTGTGCACCGGGTGCGGGCTTGCCTACCCGGTCCGCAACAGCATCCCGGTGCTGCTGGTGGACGAGGCCCGCCAGACGCGGCTGCCGCAGGCGGAGGGTAGCGCGGGGTGAATACGCCGCAGGGCGGGGTGGCGCTGGCCGCCCTCCGCCTCGACGACGCCGAGCTCATCGAGTCGGGCGACCCGGGCGGCATGCTCAGGCAGGTCGCCTCGTCTGCGGCGCAGGTCCGGACCGCGTTGAGCGCCTGCGCAGAAACCGACCTTTCCCAGCTCAGCCCCGACGTTCGGCCGCGCGCGATCGTAGTCGCCGGGTCGGGCGGCGCGGGCGGGGCGGTGTTCGCGCGCGACGCGCTCGCCGCGATCTGCGGGACCGGGGTCCCGGTCCAGGTGACCGGCGTGTCCGGGTACCAGCTGCCGGGCTGGATCGGCGCCGCCGACCTGGTGATCGCGGTGTCCAGGTCCGGCCACACGGCCGAGACGATGGCGCTGGCGGCCGAGGCCGCGCGGCGCGGCTGCCACCTGGTCGGGGTGGGCGCGCCGGACTCGCCGCTGCAGGAGCTCGCCGCCCGCGCCCGGGGGACGTTCATCCCGGTGACCACGGTCGGGCCGGGCCGCGCGATGGCGTGGGCGCTGACCGTGCCGGTGCTGGTGGCGGCGGCCAGACTCGGCGCGGCCCGCATCGACGAGGCGGACTACGAGGCGGCCGCCGCCGTCATGGAGGACGTGTCGCACCAGTGCCGCCCGTCCAGCGAGTCGTTCGTCAACCCGGCCAAGTCGCTGGCGCTTGACCTGATCGGCCGGCTCCCGATGATCTGGGGCGGGTCGGAGCTGGCGGCGGCGGCCGCGCGCCGGTTCGCCTCCCAGCTCGCCGCGAACGCCAAGTACCCGGCGATCGCCGGCGTGCTGCCGGCCGCCGGGCACGACCAGGTGGCCGCGTTCGACGGCCCCTACGCGCCGCCGCCCGAGCCGGAGTTCCCGGCCGCCGAGGACTTCGGACGGCTCGGCGCGCTATCCGAGGACGGATTCGACGACGGCGACTTCGACCCGTTCTCCGACGCGGGCGACGCCGAGCTCGGCCTCGACGGGCCGCCGATGGACGAGGCCCAGCTGCGCCTGGTGCTGCTGGCCGATCAGGCGGGCGAGCACCCGATGGTGGAGCGGACCAGGATCGCGGCCGCGTCGCTGGCGCAGACGCGGGGCATCGACGTGTCGGAGATCGCGATGGAGGGCGGCGGCCCGCTGCGGCGGCTGGCCGGGATGGTGCAGCTGATCGACTACGCCTCGGTCTACCTCGGGATCGCCAGCGGGATCGATCCGCTGGCCATCGCGGCGATCAAGGATCTGCGAGACCTGACCGGGCGCGAGTGAAGTCAGTCATCGCCGCGCTGTCGGCCAACCTGGCCATCGCGATCGCGAAGTTCGCCGCCTTCCTGGTCACCGGGTCGGCGTCGATGCTGGCCGAGGCGGTGCACTCGGTCGCGGACACCGGGAACGAGGTCCTGCTGCTGATCGGCGGGGGCCAGTCACGCCGGGCCCGGACCGCCGAGCACCCGTTCGGGTTCGGCCGCGAGCGGTACTTCTACGCCTTCGTGGTGGCGGTGATGCTGTTCACCGTGGGCTCGGCGTTCTCCCTCTACGACGGCATCCACAAGATCATCGCGCCCGGCCAGCTCGATTCCCCGGTGGTCGCGTACGTGGTGCTCGGCGTGTCGGCCGTGCTCGAGTCCTTCTCGCTGCGGACCGCGATCGGCGAGGCGAACGAGCATCGGGGCGGCCGCGGCTGGCGCGCGTTCGTGCACCTCACCAAGATTCCCGAGCTGCCGGTGGTGCTCCTGGAGGACTCGGCGGCGCTGATCGGGCTGCTTTTCGCCTTCCTCGGGGTGCTGTTGTCGCAACTGACCGGGCACGATGAGTGGGACGGGGTCGGGTCGGTCGGAGTCGGGGTGCTGCTCGCCTGCGCCGCCTTCATCGTCGGCTACGAGACCAAGAGCCTGCTGATCGGCGAGTCGGCCACCCCGGAGATCTCGGCGCAAGATCGTCTCCGCGCTCGAGAGCGGACCGGAGGACTTCCGGCTGATCCACATGCGGACCTCGCACATCGGGCCGGACACGCTGCTGGTGGCCGGGAAGATCGGCGTGCCCGGCAGCTCACGGCGGCGGAGCTGTCGGTCGGGCATCGACGCGGCCGAGAAGAGAATCCGCGCGGCCGTGCCGATCGCGGAGACCATCTACCTCGAGCCCGATATCTACCGTCCGGATCAGGAGGACCCGACCGACCCGTCCATTGAGGTGGTGCGAGGCAGCCGACCC
This sequence comes from uncultured Actinomycetota bacterium, assembly GCA_963838825.1. Classification (GTDB taxonomy): domain Bacteria; phylum Actinomycetota; class Actinomycetes; order Streptosporangiales; family Streptosporangiaceae; genus Trebonia. The sequence goes on along the minus strand of CAWISQ010000006.1, from coordinate 264,509 downwards.
GGCCTGCCGCGCCGCCGGAGCCGCAAACCGACGGGCTAGCTCTTCTGACTCGGCCTCTGCCCGGTCAGCCCCCGGGCTCGGTCAGCCGCGGCCGAGGGCGCGCAGGGCGCGTTCCTTCTCGAAGTCGAGGGCGCGGCCGGCCCCGGGACCCGACGGCACGTGGCCGGTGCGACGGCCGAGATCGGCCACCGACGCGCGGACGGCCGGGTCGGTCAGCACGCGGAGCCCGAACGCCAGTGCGGCCGGGGTGATGTCGTACTGTTGCTCGATGCGCAGGGCCGTCGTGATCGCGGCCATGTCCTCGTCGGTGAACTGCCGATGCGCCTGGCCGCGCCCGCTCGGCCGGTCCCGCAGCGGCGGCAGCAGACCGAGATCCTCCCGGTAGCGGAGCATCCGGGGGGAAAGGCCGAGCCGCGCGGCGGCCTCCGTTATCCGCATGATGATTAACCTAACATTTATTTGTCAAAAAACCTACCTCGAGCGTGCAGCCGGGCCCCGGGATCGCATAGCGTCGTGTCCGATGCCGCATGCCGGCCGCACACACGTCAATGGAGGAGTCACGCGCATGAGCGCCGAACCGTACAAGGTCGCCGACATTCACCTGGCTGATTTTGGCCGCAAGGAAATCCAGCTGGCCGAGCACGAGATGCCCGGCCTGATGGCCACCCGCGCGGAGTACGCCGAATCCCAGCCGCTGCGCGGCGCGCGGATCACCGGCTCACTGCACATGACCATCCAGACCGCCGTCCTGATCGAGACCCTGGTCGCGCTGGGCGCGCAGGTCCGCTGGGCCAGCTGCAACATCTTCTCGACCCAGGACCACGCCGCCGCCGCGATCGCGGTCGGCCCCGACGGGACCCCGGACGACCCCAAGGGCATCCCGGTCTTTGCCTGGAAAGGCGAGACCCTCGAGGAGTACTGGTGGTGCACCGACCAGGCGCTGACCTGGCCGAACGGCGAGGCGCCGAACATGATCCTCGACGACGGCGGCGACGCCACCCTCTTCGTGCACAAGGGCGCGGAGTACGAGGCGGCCGGCGCGGTGCCCAGCCCGTCCGAGAACGACAGCGAGGAGTGGGTGGTCATCCTCGACAAGCTCCGCGACTCGCTGGCCGATCACCCGGGCAAGTGGACCAAGGCGGTCGAGACGATCAAGGGCGTCACCGAGGAGACCACCACCGGCGTGCACCGTCTCTACGAGATGCACAAGGCCGGCTCGCTCAAGTTCCCGGCGATCAACGTCAACGACTCGGTCACCAAGTCCAAGTTCGACAACAAGTACGGCTGCCGCCACTCCCTGATCGACGGGATCAACCGCGGCACCGACGTCCTCATCGGCGGCAAGGTCGCGCTGGTCCTCGGCTACGGCGACGTGGGCAAGGGCTGCGCGGAGTCGCTGCGCGGCCAGGGCGCGCGGGTGATCGTGACCGAGATCGACCCGATCTGCGCCCTGCAGGCGGCGATGGACGGCTACCAGGTCACCACGCTCGACGACATCGTCGGCCAGGTCGACATCTTCGTCACCACGACCGGCAACAAGGACATCATCAAGGCCTCCGACATGGCGAAGATGAAGCACCAGGCCATCGTCGGTAACATCGGCCACTTCGACAACGAGATCGACATGGCGGGCCTGGCGGCGATCCCCGGGATCAAGCGGATCAACGTCAAGCCGCAGGTCGACGAGTGGGTCTTCCCTGACGGCCACACGATCATCGTGCTGTCCGAGGGCCGCCTGCTCAACCTGGGCAACGCGACCGGCCACCCGTCCTTCGTGATGTCGAACTCCTTCACCAACCAGGTGATGGCGCAGATCGAGATCTTCACCAAGCCCGAGGCCTACCCGGTCGGCGTCTACACGCTGCCCAAGCACCTGGACGAGAAGGTCGCCCGGCTGCACCTGAACGCGCTCGGCGTCAAGCTGACCGTGCTCAGCAAGGACCAGGCCGACTACATCGGTGTCCCGGTCGAGGGCCCCTACAAGCCCGACCACTACCGGTACTGATTTCTCGTCAGTCAGTGAACAGATGAGTACCGACGCGCCGCGCCGGTACCGGTCCGTCCCCGGGCTCGCTGAGCTCGGGGACGGCCGTATCAGCTACGCGGAACGGTCGATGCCGCTGTTGGCGGCGCTTGCCTCACGGTTCACGGGCGAGCGGCCGTTCGACGGCATGGTCATCGCCGCCTGCCTGCACGTGACGGCGGAGACGGCGGTGCTGGTCCGCGCGCTGCGCTCCGGCGGCGCGCTGGTCCGGCTGGCGGCGTCCAATCCGCTCTCCACCCAGGACGACATCGCCGCGGCGCTCGCGTCCGGCGACGGGGTGGAGGTCTTCGCGCGGGCCGGGGTCGACCGGGACACGTACTACGAGCACATCGCGCTCGCGCTCGGGGCCGACGGCGCCGGCCGGGTCGGCGATGCTGACGGCCCCGACCTAGTCCTCGACGACGGCGGCGACCTGGTGTCGACCCTGCACACGCGAGCGCGGCGCGCGGTGCTCGACCGGGTCCGCGGGGGGTGCGAGGGGACGACGACCGGCGTGCTCCGGCTGCGCCGGATGGCGGCCGACGGCACGCTCGCGTTCCCGGTCATCGCGGCCAGCGACACGCCGGTCACCCGGCTGGTGGACAACCGGCACGGCACCGCCCAGTCGGTCATCGATGGGCTGCTGCGCGCCAGCGGGGTCCTGCTGGCGGGCAAGACGCTGGTGGTGGCCGGGTTCGGTGCCTGCGGGGTCGGCATCGCCGAGTCCGCCCGCGCCCTGGGGGCGCGGGTCGTGATCACCGAGGTCGACCCGGTGCGGGCGCTCGACGCGGTGCTGCGCGGCTTCCTGGTCCTGCCGCTGGCCGATGCGGCCCCGATCGGCGAGGTGTTCATCACCGCAACCGGCTCCGCCGACGTCATCACGGGCCAGCACCTGGCGGTGATGCGGGACGGGGCGATCCTCGCCAACGCCGGCCATTTCGACGTCGAGATCGACGTCCGGGCGCTGGCCGCCCTGGCGGTGGGCGTGCACTCCGATGTGCGCCCGCACGCCGATGCCTACGAGCTGGCCGACGGCCGCCGTCTGCTGCTGCTGGCCGAGGGCCGCGTGGTCAACCTGGTCGCCGCCAACGGCCACCCGCCTGAGGTCATGGACCTGGCTTTCGGGATCGAGGCGCTCACGCTGGCGCGACTCGCCCGCCAGGCGGAGCGGCTTCCGGCCGCCGTGCACCCGGTGCCGTCGGACATCGACGCCGAGGCGGCTCAGATGGTGCTGGCCGCCCTGGGCACCAGGACCGATTCCCTCACCCCGGCCCAGCGCTCGTACCTGGCGAGCTGGCGACTCGGGTCCTAGCGAGGGCGGCGGTCAGCCACGGCAACCCCGGACGGCCGTTATCGGACGGCGTCAGCGCCAGCCAGCCGAGCAGCGCCAGCGGGTAGGCGTAGTAGCCGAACCTGGTCGACGGGTCGAGCGTGAACAGGGCCGCGTAGCCCACGGCAAGGCGGAACGCGACATCGCGGACGTCGCGCGGCGGGCGGAGCAGCAGCCACGCGACGAACGCGATGACCGCGATGACCATCAGCGCCACTGCCGCCGCGTGCCCGGCCCGGCCGAGCTCGGCGATCAGGTGGCCCGGCAGCGGGCTCTGGGCGGGCGTCTTGTACTTGGTGGAGCCGAGTGGGTACTCGATCAGGTTCTGCTTGACCGCGTTGACCGCGCTCGGCGACGCCAGCGCGGCCGGCGCGCCGACGGCCGCCAGGATCGCGGTCAGCCCGAGGGCGGCGGCGGCGAACCGGGCGGCCGCGCGCGGCGCGTAACGGACCCACGCCATCACGCCAAGCACCGGGAGGACCGCCCACGCGGTGGTCTTCATCGCGCAGGCCAGCGCGAGGACAAACCCCGCCCACACCAGCCGCTCCCGGTAGGCCAGGGCCAGCGTCAGGCAGGTGAGTGCGATGACCGGAGGGTCGGTGACGCCGACCGAGAGCGGGAACGCGATGACCGGTGAGACGGTGGCGACGGTGGTGAGCCACCCGAGGCGGTTCCGGCACTGACGGCAGTCGCGGATCCGGTGCGGTGAGACCACGGTGAAGGCGGCGGCGAGCGCGCCGATCGTGACCAGCGTGGTCCAGATCCTGGGGTCGCCGATGACGCGGCCAAGGCCGGCCGACCGCGGCAGGCCGAAGATCTCCATCAACGGCAGGTACGGGTTGTAGGACTCCCAGCCCGTCAGCAGGCTCTGCGGCAGGTACGGGGTGCCGTGCTTGAGCAGGTAGCTCGCCGACTGGCTGATGACGACTACCTCCCCGGTGGGCGCCGCCTTGGTAATCAGCCAGAACAGCGGCGCGATGAGCGCGCCGCCGGCCGCCGCCGCCAGCGGAACCAGCCAGTTCCTGGTGACCAGGAGCAGAACGGTCGTCACCGCGTAGCCGCCGCAGGCCCAGGCCGCCCACGTGCCGTCGGCGTGCCCGGTGAGGATGGTCACCCCGGCGTAAACCGTGAAGGCCGCGAACCACCAGGTCATCGCCCGTCGGCTGGGCAGGTCAAAATGACCGGCGGACGCGCTGTCGGCCGCGTGCCGGTGCTCTTCGTCGTGCGCTTGGGGCGACTGGAGCTGCTGCCCCGTTACCTCAGCGTCGTCGGTCCCTGTCGAGGACTCGCTTCCCACGGTTACTCAGGTTACGTTCACCGAGGCATCAGCCGCGTCGGCCCTGAGGGGTACTCCCGGCGGCTGACCCGCCGATCGGGTGGCCGGCTTACGGCAGCTTCCAGTCGACTGGCGCAGCCCCGCCGGATTCGAGCAGCTGGTTGGCCCGGCTGAACGGCCGTGTGCCGAAAAATCCGCTGTGCGCGGACATGGGGCTGGGGTGCGCGGACTCGATGATCGGCGTGTTGCCGAGCATCGGGGCCAGGTTCCTGGCGTCACGCCCCCACAAGATGGCGACCAGCGGCTTATCGCGCCCGACGAGGGCGCGGATCGCCTGCTCGGTGATCTCTTCCCAGCCCTTGCCGCGGTGGCTGCCGGGCTTGCCCGGCTGGACCGTCAGCACCCGGTTGAGCAGCAGCACGCCCCGCTCGGTCCACGGGGTTAGGTCGCCCGTGGTCGGCGCCGGGTAGCCCAGGTCCTGCGAGTACTCGCGGAAGATGTTCAGCAGCGAGCCCGGCAGCCGCCGGACGGCGGGGTCGACGGAGAAGCTGAGGCCGACCGGGTGGCCCGGCGTCGGGTACGGGTCCTGGCCCATGATCAGCACCCGCACGTCGTCAAACGGCTGGCTGAAGGCCCGCAGCACATTCTCTCCGGCCGGAAGGTACCGCCGGCCGGCGGCGATCTCCGCGCGCAGGAATGCGCCCATCCGAGTGATCTGGTCGGCGACTGGCTCGAGGGCGTCCGCCCAGCCCGCCTCGACGACCTTATTCAACGGCTCCGGCATGCACAGAACTCTAGTGCGCGAAGGCGTGCTCTTCCGGTGGACCGCGCTTAAGGGGGCGGTGCCCTTGAGCGCTACTTCACCCACCCGCGCCTCCCGAGCGCCCCAAGAGCCGCCCCCAGCAGCCCGCCCGCCGCCCGGCCGTAGACCCGGCGCCATGGCGGCAGGTGACTCGGGAGACGGCGGTCGCTCCGACGATGAACCGCCACGCCTTCGCACCACGCGCGGGAGGCGCCCGCCAGCCCAGCTGGCAGACGCCTCGGTGGGTTGCGGCCTGCGTGTGGCTTACCTACCTACCAGCCCTGCCCCTGGCCGCCCTGCTGGCTCTGGCTCTGGCCTTGGCCTTGGCCTTGGCCCTGGCCCTGGCCCTGGCCGCTCTGCCCCATGCCCTGCTGGTCCCGGCCCCGATCCTGGTCCTGGTCCTGGTCCTGGTCCTGGTCCTGGTCCATGCCGCGCTGGCCCTGCCCCATGCCCTGGCCGCTCTGCCGCCCTGCCCCATGCCCTGGCCCATGCCCTGCTGGCCCTGGCCCATGCCCTGGCCGCTCTGCCCCTGACCCTGGCTCATGCCCTGTCCCATGCCTTGCTGGCCCTGGCCCTGGCCCTGCCCTGGCTCATGCCCTGACCCTGGCCGCCGCCCTGCCCGCCGATCGTGTCCCGCGCGGTCTGCATTCCGCCCTGCTGGCTGTCCTGCATCCCGCCCTGCTGGCCCATGTTCTGCTGCTGGTTCTCGGCCTCGTCCTCGGCTTCGGACTTGGCCTTGTCGAAGATACCCATGATTCCCCCGGTTGCCTTGCTGATTACCAGCCGTATGCCAGTAATATCCTTTTCCCGCGATTGCGAACGTCGCCTACCTACCCTCAGACTGCTCTATCTATCCACCTGGGACCGGCACGACCGATAGGTTATCTCTGGTGGTCGGACCTGCCTCCATGGCCGCCTGGGACGGCACTGCAGGCCGTCGTGACCACCTATGATGCGTTTTCGTTGCTGTTTCCGTCCGTTAACGTATTATGGTCTCCAGTGGTTCAAATAAAATTGCCATAATAGTCTTATTAACCCGTAAGGGCAAATATACGAATATGTCCGAGTCTGGTCGGCGGCGGCAGCGGGGAGGGCCGCATCGCCGCCGGGAGTCCGGTCCGACCGCTGGCGGGACGCGTGGGGCGGCAGCGGCGCGTACCGTCAAACGGGCTCGCCGGTGGTGCGGAGCTGGTAAAAAGGGGTTAACCTGCGCATGGTGGTGGCGGGTCAAGCGGCGGGCAGGACCGTCTGCCGCCGTGAGCGCTCGCTTGGAGCAATACACATGGAACGATGGGGCCCATGAAGGGACGCGTGCTAGTCGTCGATGACGACGCGGCGCTTGCGGAGATGCTCGGCATCGTCCTCCGCGGTGAGGGATTCGAGCCGACGTTCGTCGCCGACGGGGATAAGGCGCTTGAGGCCTTCCGTGACACCCGGCCGGATCTGGTGCTGCTTGACCTGATGCTGCCGGGTACCGACGGGATCGACGTCTGCCGTCAGATCCGGGGCGAGTCGGGCGTGCCGATCGTCATGCTGACCGCCAAGACCGACACCGTGGACGTGGTCGTCGGGCTCGAGTCGGGCGCGGACGACTACATACTCAAGCCGTTCAAGTCGAGGGAGCTCGTCGCCAGGATCAAGGCGCGGCTGCGGCGGACGGACGACCCGGCGCCGGAGATGCTGCAGATCGGCGACGTCGCAATCGACGTGGCGGGTCATTCGGTGAAGCGCAGCGGTGAGACGCTGAGCCTTACGCCGCTCGAGTTCGACCTGCTGGTCGCCCTCGCCCGCAAGCCCCGTCAGGTCTTCACCCGAGAGGTCCTGCTCGAGCAGGTCTGGGGCTACCGCCACGCGGCCGACACGCGGCTGGTCAACGTGCACGTGCAGCGTCTTCGGGCCAAGATCGAGAAGGACCCCGAGCACCCCGAGATCGTGGTCACGGTGCGCGGCGTCGGATACAAGGCGGGACCTGGCTGATCGGCGGATGGAGTGGTCTGCGGTTAACTCCGACGGGGTCGGCCTGCCGCCCGCGCCGGGTGCCGTCGTGCCCGAACCCCCTCCGGGGCCGGAATCGGAGCTAGCTCCGTCTGCGCTCGAGCCCGCTGCGGATTCGCACCGCGACCAACGCGAGCATCGTGAGCACCGGGACGTGCGCGAGGCGTGGGAGATGGCGCTGCGCCGCCGGAAGTGGGTGCGCTGGATCGTCAGCTGGCTTCCGCACCGGCTGACGATACTGATCCGGTCGCTGCTGCGCGTCCAGCACCTGATTGTCGCCAAGGTCAGATACCGCTGGCACCGGTCACTGCAGCTGCGGGTAGTGGGGACCACGCTGGTGATCTCGGCGGCGATGATCGCGGTGCTCGGCTTCTTCCTCACCGAGCAGATCGCCCAGGGCCTGGTGCTGAACGCCGAGAGCTCGGCCAAGATCCAGATGCTGGCCGGGCTGAACACGGCTCGCGGGCAGTCCGACGTCAACACCCAGCCGGCCAGCGGGTCCGACGCCGAGACGGTGATGAGCCAGCTCAGCAGCGTGCTGCAACCGAGCAACAGCGGTTCGATCAGGTACTACGTGGCAATCTGCCCCAGCGCCAGCCTGCAGGCGAAGGCGGGGTTCGCGGTGAAGTGGGACACCAACGTCGAAACCGAGCCGCCGCAGACGCTGCTCAACAACGTCGCGGCGGAGCAGGAGGCGGCCGCCACCGACGGCATCAAGCCGGAAACGCTGCTTTACTACGCCCCCACCGGGCTTACCCTCAACGGACAGACCAAGCCGGCCATCGTCGTGGGCGCGCCGCTCGGCAACTGGTACCAGCTCTACTATTTCTTCCCGCTCGACAGTGAGCAGCAGACGCTGCAGCTGGTCCAGACGACGCTGATCGGCGCCGGGATCGCGCTGGTGCTGCTCCTGGCCGCGATCGCCTCGCTGGTGACCCGTTGGGTGGTGCTCCCAGTCAGGCACGCGGCCCGGGCCGCGCAGCGGGTGGCGGCGGGCCGTCTCGAGGAACGGATGGCGGTCGGCGGCAAGGACGACCTCGGCTCGCTCGCTTCGTCGTTCAACGACATGGCGGCCAGCCTGCAGGAGAAGCTGCAGGAGCTCGAGGAGCTCTCCAAGGCGCAGCGGCAGTTCGTCTCCGACGTCTCGCACGAGCTCAGAACGCCGATGACCACGATCAGGATGGCGGCCGAGATCCTCTTCGAGTCAAGGGAGCAGCTCGACCCGGCCGCGGCCCGCTCGGCCGAGCTGCTGCAGAGCCAGATCGAGCGGTTCGAGACCCTCCTCACCGACTTGCTGGAGATGAGCAGGCACGACGCCAACGTGGCCACGCTCGACGCCGAGCTGGCCGACATCTCCGACATCGTGCGCAGAAGCGCCGACGACGCACAGCAACTCGCGGAGCGCCGGGGCTGCCGGATCGAGTTCCGGCTGCCCGCGCAGGCCTGCATGGCCGAGGTCGATCGCCGCCGGGTCGAGCGGATCCTTCGCAACCTGCTGGTCAACGCCGTCGAGCACGGCGAGGGACGGGACGTCGTGGTCACCGTGGCGGCGGACCGGGACACGGTCGCGATCGCGGTCCGTGACCATGGGGTCGGGCTCGGCCCGGGCGAGGACCAGCTGGTCTTCGAGCGGTTCTGGCGGGCGGACCCCTCGCGGGCCCGGACGGTCGGCGGGACCGGTCTCGGCCTCGCCATCTCCCACGAGGACGCGCGGCTGCACGGCGGGTGGCTGCAGGCCTGGGGGGAGAAGGGCCGGGGCTCGGTGTTCCGGCTGACCGTGCCGAGGGAGGCGGGGCAGCCGCTGGCGGGGTCGCCGCTCCCGCTCGGCCCGGACGAGGCGGAGATCGTCACCAGCATCGTCACCGTGCTCGAGACCGACCTGGCCGGCGGCGGGCATGGGTAGCCGCGCCCGGCGGCCCCTGATCGCGCTGCTGGCCGCGGTCGCGGCCGCGCTGGCCGTTACCGGGTGCGTGTCGATGCCGAGCGCGGGCCCGGTGCTCTCCTACCCGGTCACTCAGGAGACCGGGGGCCAGAACGGCCAGAACATGCAGTTGATCGTGCAGCCGCCCGGCAACCGCTGGAATCCGCAGGCTATCGTGAACGGGTTCCTGCTCGCCGCCGCCGCCTTCGGCAACCAGGCGCAGGTGGCCAGGCAGTACCTGACGCCGGCCGAGAGCAAGGAGTGGAACCCGTCCCGGGGCGCGTTCGTCTATCAGATCAAGCCAAGCGTCGGGAATCCGGTCTACCCGGCGGCAGCGCCCAGGCAGGGCGCCACCAGCGGCAAGGCCGGCCAGCCGGGCAAGGCCGGCCAGCAGGAACCCAAGACGGCGACGGTCGCGGTCAACGGCAAGATCCAGGCGATCCTGTCCTCGGAGGACGGAACCTATGTGGTCCCCTCGGCGTCCAGGTCCGACGGCTCTGGTCCGCTGTCCTTCACCCTCGTGAACACCGACGGCCAGTGGCGGATCTCCGTCGCGCCGCAGGAGCTGCTGCTCACCCCGATCCAGTTCGCGGACGACTATCAGCTGAGAAACCTGTACTTCTTCGATCCGAACTATCACTACCTCGTCCCCGACCCGGTGTACGTGCCGCTGCAGGCCTCGGCCAGCACGCTGACGACCCGGCTGGTCAATTACCTGGAAAAGCAGCCCCAGGACTGGCTGGCCGATGGTGCGACCCAGACCGCCTTTCCCGCGTCCGCGAAGGCGTTGACCACGCTGACCGACAATGTGGCCACGGTCAACCTGACCGGGAAAATCAGCAACGTCCAGCTCGCCCAGGTGGCCTCGCAACTGCTGTGGACGCTGGTCGGCTCGGGCCAGGGCGGCTCCCAGGTGCAGTTCCTCGAGCTGACCGTGAACGGCAAGCCGTACTATCCGGTCGGCAGCGGGGCCAACCCGGTGCAGAATAAGTCCCAGGCGAGCTACGGGCCGGCCGACAGCGCCAGCGCGACCGGCGCCAGCGCGACCGGCGCCAGCCAGGTGTTCTACTACACCGACAGCGGGGGGGACGTCTACAGCCGCGACGGCGTGGGGGCGACCGCCAAGCAGACGCTCATCGTCAAGCTGGGCGCCGGGTACTCGAAGATCGCGGTCTCCAAGGACGGCAAGTACCTGGCCGCCCTGCGCGGCGGCGAGCTGTTCATCGGCCCGATCCGCGGTCCGCTGGCGCGCCAGTCGGGCGCCGGCTACGCGACGCTGAGCTGGGATCCCACCGACAACCTGTGGGCGACGACCGGCAACAGCGACGAGATCTTCGTGTTCCGCACCGGCGCCGCCCCGGGCACCCGGCAGGCGAGGCCGATATTGGTCACCGTGACGTCCGATTACGGCACGCCCACCGGTCAGCAGTACACCGCACTGCAGATCGCGCCCGACGGCGTCCGGGTGGCGATGATCACCGACACCGACGAGCTGGCCTTCGGCGCAATCGAGTGGGAGGCCGGGACCGGTCCCGCTCTCGGATCGGTCAAGATATCCCTCTCGCCCTTCTACGTCAGCAACCTCACCAGCGGATTCGCAGCAGTGACGTGGTACGGGCCGGACAACGTCATCACGCTCGGCGGACCGGGGTCCACCCTGACCGAGTACCCGGTGAACGGCGGCACGCCGACCTCGCAGATGCTCGATCAGACGGTGGGCTCCATTACCGCCACTTCGTCCGAGGCGCTGATCGCCGGGGTGTCCAAGGGCGAGATGATCGAGGCCCCGACCCTGACCGGCGCCTGGGCGTCGATCCTGGCTGGCGGCGGCGCCCCGGTCAAGGGCAACTCACCCACCTACCCAGGCTGAAACGTCAACAACCTCAAGAGCGAAACGTCATGCTGTGCGGCCCATGTGACATTTTGCCACTAATGTCCCTCCTGACAATTTGGCTCCGGAGGACTAGCGTTCACCTATGGCACTCGCCCGGGTCCGTGGTTGCGCCGGGCAGGCCCTCGATGCGGTCGCCGCATCCGCAGGGCCTATCAGGCAAGCCGACGCCAGCCGCAGGCAAAACGGCCCACGTAAGGCGACTTCTCGTCGATCGATCACGGTGCGGCTTAGTAGTAAGTCCTGCCCCGCCGGGGGATACATAGTTCCCCGATACGGGAGAAGGGCAGTAGTGGCCACAGAAGGCCGCGAACCCCTCAGCAGGCGGATGTGGGGTCGAAGACCAGGTCGGCCGGGCGAGTGTCCACCACCGGTTATCTCACTCCGTAGGGGGATCGAGATGGAAATTACCTTCAAGGGCAGGCATACCAGTGTCCCCGAGCGCTTCCGCAGGCACGCGAGCGCAAAACTGGCAAAGCTCGAGAAGCTCGATCACAACGCGATTCGGATCGACGTCGAGGTCTCGACGGAGCGGAACCCCAGGCAGGCCGACCGCAGCGAGCGGGTGGAGCTCACGGTCAGATCCCGGGGTCCCGCCATCAGGGCGGAGGCGGCCGCCGATGACAGGTACGCGGCCCTCGATCTCGCCTTCACCAAACTCGAAGGCCGGCTGCGCAAGGCGGCCGAGCGGCGGAAGGTCCGCAAGGGAGACCTGACCGTGCGGTCGACCGACGCGCTGGCGGCGGTGGCGGCCGCGCCGGCCGAGGCGAGCGCCATGGCGGACGCGACGGCGCTGACCGATGTCGCCATCCCGGCCATCCCCGCCCCCGACGCCGCCGCCATGCTCAAGGGCACGCCGGTCGGGCGCAAGGCCAATGACCGGGCGAACGGCCGGGCCAACGGGCATCGCCGCGGTGAGACGGTGGTGCCGCTGCCCGCGATGCCTGAACATGACGACGACTACGACTTCGTCGGCTTCCGCAACGGCGCCGAGGCCGAGGCCGCGGTATCCGGCCTACTGCCGATCCAGATGGAGGGCGACGGCCCCCTGGTGGTGCGGGAGAAATTTCACGCCTCGCACGCGATGACGATCGACCAGGCGCTGTTCGAGATGGAACTGGTCGGGCACGCGTTCTTCGCCTTCCACGACAGCGATTGCGGCAAGTTCAGCGTGGTCTACCGTCGCCGAGGCTACGACTACGGTGTCATCCGCCTGGTCGACGAATAGTCACAGGCACTAGCTCAGAGCACCCCCGACAAGTAACCTCAAGCAGAGAGAAACTAACCTTAAGTGGCTGCAAGATAACCCGAGCCGATCTTTTGCAACAGGAACCACAGGCTCTAACCCCAGCCACAGGGGAGCTCTAACCCGAGCCCTAGCTACGCTCGAACGAAGCCGTAACCAGGCTCTAACCCCAGCCACAGCCAAGGCGGCGCGCTCTCTGCGTCGCCTGCAACAGCAACCACAAGGCTCTAAGCCCAGCCACCGCGTGGAGGGTGCCCGACCTTTGGGCGCCCTCCCGCTGGGGGGTATGGGGGGCAGGCGCCCCCCATGCGCGAGGGGCGCAGGGGGCCAGGGGGTATGGGGGCGGGAGCCCCCATGCAGGAGAACTGCCCCCGCACAAATAAGAAGGAGTCCCCGTGACCGACGGGTCATCTACGGCCAGGAAGACGGCGCTGGGAAGCGTTAGTCTTCCCACCCCCCCGACGGTGCCAGCGTCGGCGCCGCCGGCGGTTTCCGCGCCGGCGACGGACGCGGACGTGGCGCCCAGCGGCGAGCCGATCCGGGTGCTGATCGCGGACGACCACCCCTTTTTCCGGCGCGGCCTGGAAATGGTCCTCAGCGAGGACGCCGGCATTGAGCTCGTCGGCCAGGCCTCCGACGGTGCCGAGGCGGTGCAGCTGGCCGGCGAGGTGCTGCCCGACGTGGTGCTGATGGACATCCGGATGCCGAAGATCACCGGCATCGAGGCCGCCCGCCAGATGAAAGAGGTCGCCCCGTCGGCCAAGATCGTGATCCTGACGATCAGCGACGAGGAGGAGGACCTGTTCGAGGCGATCCGGTCGGGTGCGAGCGGCTACCTGCTCAAGGACATTCCGCTCGACGAGCTGGCCGACTCGGTTCGGGCCGTGCACGGCGGCCAGTCCCTGATCAACCCGTCGATGGCGGGCAAGCTGCTGAGCGAGTTCGCCACCCTGGCCCGCAGGGATGCCGAGGAGGAGCCGGCCAAGCACGCGCCCGCCCCCAAGCTGACCGACCGGGAGATGGAGGTGCTCCGCCTGGTGGCCCGCGGCATGAACAACCGCGACATCGCCAAGGAGCTGTTCATTTCCGAGAACACGGTCAAGAACCACGTGCGGAACATCCTGGAGAAGCTCCAGATCCACTCCCGGATGGAAGCGGTGATGATCGCCGTGCGCGAGAAGCTGATCGAGATCAGCTAGGCCCCGGGGTTCAACTAGCGCCGAGCGTCGTCAACGCCGCCGCGAGCGGCTGGGCGTAGGCAGTCGGCGAGGTCCGTTCGATCTGAACATTCGAGCAGCCGACCCACTGAGCCGCCTCGGCCAGAGCTCGGGCCATGGGCTCGACGGCTGCGGGCTTTTCCAGTAGCAGGTTCCTAGCGACGAGGGTCTTGCCCTCGCGGGCCGGGTCAACCCAGCCGAGGATCTGGCCGCCGGCCAGCAGCGGCATCGTGAAGTAGCCGCGCTCGCGCTTCTCCTTGGGCACGTACGGTTCGAACAGGTGGTGGTAGCCGAACATCCGCCGGGTCCGCTTCCGGTCCCAGATCAGCGAGTCAAACGGGGATAGCAGGGTCGTGCGGTGGGTGCCCCGGCCGCCGCCGGACAGCCACGCCAGCGCCGCCGGGTCGGCCCAGGCGCCGAGCGGCGTCTTGACGCCGGGGACGGTGACCGGAGTGAGCCCGGCCGCCTCGGCCGCCTCGGCGAGGGCGGCGCCGCCGCGGATGTGCAGGCCCTGCCCGTTGAGCCGCAGGTACTCGATCAGATCGGCCTGGGTGGCCACCCCGAGCGCGCGGGCGGTCGCCCTGACCAGGTAGGCCAGGCACTCGGCATCGGTCGGCTGCTGGTCAAGCAGCGGCCCGGGAACGGCCCGCTCGGGCAGGTCGTAGACCCGCCGCCAGCCGACCCGGCGCACGCAGACGGCCCGGCCGGTGTCGAGCAGCCACTCGGCCGCGATCTTCACCTCGGACCAGTCCCACCACGGCCCGCCCGCCTTGGCCCCGCCGAGCTGGGTCGCGGTCAGCGGGCCCTCGTCGCGCAGCCGCGCCAGTACCTCGTCGCAGGCCCGCTCGCTGACCTGGTGCCAGCGCTGGCCGCGGGCGGTGATGGCCCGGCGCCGCCAGGCGTAGTACGGCCAGTCCTCGAGCGGCAGGATGCAGGCGGCGTGCGCCCAGTACTCGAACGTCTTCGGCTTGGTCGACGGCCAATAGGCGGCCTCGACCGCCGTCCGCCCGATCGGCCCTAGCCGCGCGTACGCGACCAGCTCATGCGACCGCGCGAGGACCGAGATCGTGTCGAGCTGGACCGCCCCGACCCGTCGCAGCACCCCGGTTACGCCGCCGCGCTTCGCGGCGGCGCCAAGAAAACCCTGGGAATAGAGGGTTAGCCGCCGGACCTCGTCCGCGCTCAGCGTAAGGCCACCCAGGGCTGATGCCTCATGCTCATATCGAACGGTCCCGGCCGACTCTGCCACGCACATGACCCTAGCGAAGGGGTCTGACAGTTCAGACGGGAACCTTCTAGTACCAGTCCGTGTTCATCGCTTTAGAGAAGAACAGGACGAGGCAGCCTACGATCGCGACCGCGGTGCCGATCCAGAAGATCGTCCAGTGCGGGGCGGGGAAGAAGGCGATACCGCCGATGATGAACCCGACAATCGTGACCCCGGTCCCGATCCAGGAGATGGGCCGACCCGGGTTGTGGTCCTCTGCGTGGGGGGTACCGGGCAGCATCGTCACCGCATCGACCACGCCCTCTTCGGTGCCTGTTGCCTGGTCAGCCACGACTCCTCCTCCGAACTCGGGCCGCTCTAGCTCGGGGCCCGCCCCTGATGCAGTGTCACGAAAATACCCCAACCGGGTTGGCGACTCGGAAGCCGGCCCCCATTTCGCCTACGATGGTGAGCGAGGCATGTTTAATTCTGCCGAAGCCGATCCGCAAGTCCGCAAGGAGCACGACGAACAGTGCCTTCGATCCTAGACAGCATCCTTCGCGCGGGCGAAGGCAAGATCCTGCGCCAACTCAAGCGGATCAGCGAGCAGATCAACTCCATCGAGGATGAGTTCGTCGCGATGAGCGACGACGATCTGCGGGCGATGACCGGCGAGTTCCGGCAGCGGCTTGAAGACGGCGAGACCCTCGACGACATCCTCCCCGAGGCGTTCGCCACCGTCCGCGAGGCGGCCCGCCGCACGCTCGGGCAGCGCGCCTTCGACGTTCAGCTGATGGGCGCCGCGAACCTGCACCTGGGCAACATCTCGGAGATGCGCACCGGTGAGGGCAAGACGCTCACCGGCGTGTTCCCGACCTACCTGAACGCCCTGCCGGGCAACGGCG
The DNA here is from genome assembly GCA_963838825.1 of uncultured Actinomycetota bacterium. Taxonomy (GTDB): domain Bacteria; phylum Actinomycetota; class Actinomycetes; order Streptosporangiales; family Streptosporangiaceae; genus Trebonia. The sequence continues at coordinate 248,696 of CAWISQ010000006.1, read as the reverse complement.
TGCACGTCGTCACGACCAACGACTACCTGGCCAAGCGCGACTCCGAGTGGATGGGCCGGGTGCACCGCTTCCTCGGCCTCGAGGTCGGCGCGATCCTGGCCGAGATGACGCCGCAGGAGCGGCAGCAGGCGTACGCGGCCGACGTCACCTACGGGACGAACAACGAGTTCGGCTTCGACTACCTGCGCGACAACATGGCCTGGTCGATCGACGAGTGCGTGCAGCGCGGCCACCACTTCGCCATCGTCGACGAGGTCGACTCGATCCTGGTCGACGAGGCCAGGACGCCGCTGATCATCTCCGGCCCGGCCGAGCAGAACTCACGCTGGTACACCGAGTTCGCCAAGATCGCGCCCCGGCTGCGGCGCGGCGAGGACGGCGACGGCGACTACGACGTCGACGAGAAGAAGCGAACGGTCGGCATCACCGAGTCCGGCGTCGAGAAGGTCGAGGACTGGCTCGGCATCGACAACCTCTACGACCCGGTCAACACGCCGCTGGTGTCGTTCCTCAACAACGCGCTCAAGGCCAAGGAGCTGTTCAAGAAGGACAAGGACTACGTCGTGGTCAACGGCGAGGTCCTGATCGTGGACGAGTTCACCGGCCGGATGCTGCACGGCCGCCGGTACAACGAGGGCATGCACCAGGCCATCGAGGCCAAGGAAGGCGTGCAGATCCAGAACGAGAACCAGACGTTCGCCACGATCACCCTGCAGAACTACTTCCGGCTGTACGACAAGCTCGCGGGCATGACCGGCACGGCGCAGACCGAGGCCAACGAGTTCATGCAGATCTACAAGCTCGGCGTCGTCCCGATCCCGACCAACCGGCCGATGGTCCGGGCCGACGAGACCGACGTGATCTACCAGACCCAGCAGGCCAAGTTCGACTCGGTGGTCGAGGACATCGTGGAGCGCCACGAGGCCGGCCAGCCGGTCCTGGTCGGCACCGTGAGCGTGGAGAAGTCCGAGATCCTGTCGGTCATGCTCAAGCGCCGGGGCGTGCCGCACCACGTGCTGAACGCCAAGTACCACGAGCAAGAGGCGACCATCATCGCCCAGTCCGGGCGGCTCGGCGCGGTGACGGTGGCGACCAACATGGCCGGCCGCGGCACCGACATCATGCTCGGCGGCAACCCCGAGTTCATCGCCGATGCCGAGCTCCACCAGCGCGGCCTCTCGCCGGTGGACACCCCGGAAGACTACGAGGCGGCGTGGCCGGAGGCGGTCGCCAAGGCGAAGGCGGCCGTGGCGGCCGAGCACGAGGAGGTCGTGCAGGCGGGCGGGCTGTACGTGCTCGGCACCGAGCGGCACGAGTCGCGGCGCATCGACAACCAGCTCCGCGGCCGGTCCGGTCGTCAGGGCGACCCGGGCAAGTCCCGGTTCTACCTGTCGCTCGAGGACGACCTGATGCGGATGTTCAACTCCGAGCGGGTCGGGGCGATCATGGACCGGCTGAACATCCCGGCCGACGTCCCGGTCGAGAACTCCGTGGTCTCGCGCGCCATCCGGTCGGCCCAGAGCCAGGTCGAGTCGCAGAACTTCGAGATCCGCAAGGACGTCCTGAAGTACGACGACGTGCTCAACCGGCAGCGCACGGTCATCTACGGCGAGCGGCACGAGGTCCTCGAGGGCGCCGACCTGCACGAGCAGGTCCGCTCCATGATCGACGAGGTGACCGCCTCGTACGTGACCGCCGCGACCGCCGACGGGTACCCGGAGGAATGGGACCTGGAGAAGCTCTGGAAGGCGTTCAAGCAGCTGTTCCCGATCACGCTCACCATCGACGAGGTGATCGAGGAGGCCGGCGGCGAAAAGGGGAACCTGACCGCGGACCTGCTCACCGAGATGGTGCAGGAGAACGCCCAGGCTGCCTACGACCGGCGCGAGGAGGAGTACACGCCGGAGCTGATGCGCCAGATCGAGCGGCTGGTCGTGCTCTCGGTGCTCGACCAGAAGTGGCGCGAGCACCTGTACGAGATGGACTACCTCCGTGAGGGCATCGGCCTGCGGGCGATGGCGCAGCGCGACCCGCTGGTGGAGTACCAGCGCGAGGGCTTCGACATGTTCAACGCGATGATGGACGGGATCAAGGAAGAGTCGGTCGGGAACCTGTTCAACCGGCAGTTCGAGATCCAGGAGAACCCGATCGTCGAAGAGGTCGGCGCCGGGGCTCAGCTCGGGTTCGGCGGCACTCTGCCGGGCGTGACGGGCGGCCAGGCGCCTGCCGCTCCGGCCGCCGCCGCTCCGGCCGCGCCCGCCCCGGCGGCCGCGCCCGCCGCCCCGGCCCCGGCCCGGCGGCGGCAGCCGCCTGCGCCGCCGAGCGTGCCCGAGCCGGTGGCGCCGCCGGCGGCCTTCGGCAAGCGGTCGGCCGAGAGCCAGCCGAGGAACGCACAGCCGGATCAGCCGGCCGGCCAGCAGCCGGGCGGTCGCGCTCGCGGCCGCCACGCGGCCAACGACGGCCGAGGCCACGCCACGGCGGCCGGGCGGGGCGAGGCGGCCGCCCGCAGCGGCGGGGCGCACGCATCGGGCGCGGCCGAGACGTTCGGTCCGGCCGCAACCGAAGAGCCGGGCAGCGTCGCCGCCCAGGCGGCCGGTCCCCAGGTGGTAGCGCCGGCCGGGCTTGAGCCGCGTCGGCCGCGCCAGCTCCAGTACTCGGCCCCGGCCGATGGCGGCGGCGTGGAGACGCACGGTGATGCCTCGCTCGACCCGTACGCCAGCGTCGGCCGCAACGACATGTGCCCATGTGGCTCCGGCCGCAAGTTCAAACGCTGCCACGGCGGCGCCGGGCGTTCGTAGCGGCCTGAGCTAAGCCCGCCCGGCGGTTCTTGTTCGCCGGGCGGGCGCTAGGCCGCCTCGATATCGGTGCAGAGCCAGCCCGGCGGCGCGGCCGCCGACGGGGCCGGGCTGCGGGCCGGCCGCTTCTCCCGCCATCCGGGCCGCTGCTCCGGCGGGGCGAGCGTCAGCCGGACGGCCAGCGCTCGTACTCGGGGGCCGACCGCCACGATGAGGGTCATCTCGATGACGTCCGGTGCCGGCTGCGTCGTCAGCACCCGCTGCACCCGGGCCCGCTGGCCGCCCCGGAAGAGCGGCTGCAGCCGGTGCAGCTGCACGCTGCCGCGCTGGGACAGCCACGGCAGGAGCTGCCGGGCCGGCCGGTCGCCAGTCAGCGCCTCGGCCAGCAGCACGGCGAACTGCCGCGGCCAGGCCTGCCCGCCGTCAACCGGCTGGTCGACCCGGCCGCTGCCGCCGGGCAGGGTGAACCCGGCCGGCTGCTGACCGGGCCGGTCGACCGGCAATCGGCCGTCAACCGGCGGCCACAGGTCGGGCACGGTCAGGATCTGCAGCGTGGACAGGTCGTCGGGCGACAGTGCTTGCTCGATGGGCATGGGATTCATCCAGGGGAGCGGGCCAACCGCGGCGTGCGGCAACTGCTTGCGCTTCCACTTCTACCCGCCCCCACCGACATTCCGGCCGCAGCCCGGCCTGTCGCGCTCGCCACGCCGAGATCACCAGCTGGCCCCGCAAAAACCGCGGGAGGCCCCGACAACGGCGGGCGTGCGTACTAGGCTCTCCCGCGTGGCGCAGGAGATAGCGCAAAGTATTGCCAGCGAGCCTGCGGGGACGGCGGCGAAGCCGTACCCGTTCCCGACGTCGGCCGGCGTCACCGCGAACATGAAGGCGAACCGGCGCACCGACACCAAGCCGGAGCTCGCGCTCCGGACCGCGCTGCACGCCCTGGGGTACCGGTACCGCAAGGACTTCCGGCTTGACCTGCCGCTGCGCCGGGTCCGCCCGGACGTCGCGTTCACCCGGCGCAAGGTCGCGGTGTTCATCGACGGGTGCTTCTGGCACGCCTGCCCGGAGCACGGCTCCAAGCCCAAGAGCAACGAGTGGTACTGGTCGCCCAAGCTGGCCAGGAACGTCGAGCGCGACCGCGCCGCCGACGAGGCCCTGGCCCAGGCGGGCTGGACGGTGGTCCGGCTCTGGGAGCACACCCCGCTGGCCGACGCGGTCGCCCTGGTGGTGGACGCCGTCGGCGAGCCGAAGTCGCTACGATGATCGGTCATGCGGGTTTACCTGGCGTCCACGCTGCCGGGCCTGGCCGACATCCTGGCGGACGGTCGGGTCGGCCCGGCCCCGCTGCGCGCCTTCGCGGTCACCCCGGCCCTGCGTGAGGCGTATGCGAGCGGCGACGACGAAGAGCTCGAGTACATGGCGATGCTGGCGGCCGCGCGCCAGTCGCTGCGGCTCCTCGACGGCGACCTGGACGCGCCGCGCCGCCGGGTGGTGCTCGCGGCCGACGTCCCCGACGCCGAGGTGACCTGGCAGGCGTACGACGACGAGTCGGCCGCAGTCGTGGTCGAGGCCGTGATCCCGGTTGCGGCAGTGGCCGCCGGGCACGTCGACGACCCCGGCTCGGCGGCGGACGTGGCCGCCGCCGCGGACGCGATCGCCGCCGCCGACGCGGGCGATGACGACGCGTCCTTCACCGTCGACTCGGCCGAGGCCCGGGAGCTGTCGTGGTACGCGACCCAGGAACTCGAGTACTTGGATTAGCGTGGCCGCGGTCGCGGCCGCACCGCCCGATCAAGCAGACCACCGCCGCCGCCACCGGCTACCGTTACCCCCATATGGGCTGATTTCGCGGCGGCCGCTGGCGGCTGCGGGCGGCGATTACGGAGGCGTGCGATTCATCGGCTTGTGCTGTGGAACATCGACCAGACGCTGCTCGACGTCACGAAGGTCACCCGGGCGGCTTACGCCGAGGCGTTCGCCGAGGTCACCGGCCGGCCGCTGGTCCAGCTGCCGCAGATGGTGGGGTACACGGAACCGGAGATCTTCTTCGACGCGCTCGGCCGCAACGGCGTGAGCCTGCGCGCGGACGGGGACTCGGAGCGGCTGCTGGCCCCGTTCGGCTCGGAGTTCGCGACCCGGCTCGCCGCCCGCAAGAAGCTGCTGACCGAGCAGGGCACCCTGATGCCGGGCGCGGCCGAGGCGGTCACGGCCGTGGGCGGCCTGGCGAACGTTGTCCAGTCGGTGCTGACCGGGTCGAGTCGCCCGAACGCGATGCTCAAGCTCCGCGCCTTCGGCCTTGACCGGCACCTCGACCTGGCCATCGGCGGCTTCGCGGGCTCCGAGGTGTACCCGAAGGGCGCGCTGCTGCGGGCGGCCCGGCTGCGGGCCGAGGAGAAGCACCGGGCCAGCTTCGCCGAACGGGCGACGATCTACATCGCCGACTCGCCCCGCGACGTCGAGGCGGCCAGGACCGGCGGCGCCACCTCGATCGCGGTAGCGAGCGGGCGCGCGTCCTCGGCCGAGCTCCGCGATGCCGGCGCCGACGGGGTTCTGCGCGATCTGACCGACCTCGAAGCCCTTGTCGCATTCGTCACCTCGGCCGGTTCCTGACCGACGTGTGTCCCGGAAGTGTCGTCGGCGTCCGTTTCGCGTTCTAGTCTGTAGGCAGGAGACATCGAAGTGCGTGTGAGGATCATCTCAACGTGCGCTCGTCGTGACTGATGGTGATCAATAGCCGCACGTTAGCGGCCGTCGCGGTACATCACGTGGCGGGCCGCCGCTGTCTATGCGCACCAACCCAGCCCCCCGGTACAACGACGTGCCGCTGGGCCACCACAAAGGAGTGGACGAGTAATGCCGGAAAGCGCGGACGAGGCGATGACGGCCTCGGACGACATCAGGGACGATACAAAGGCGCTGCTCGCGAAGGCGGCCTCGCTGTGGGCGGATGGCGGGGTGGAGGGCGGCTCGACCGCGCCGCCCGCGACGCCGGACGCCTCCGCCGCGCCCGGCTACGAGGTCGCCGACCGGATCGCCTTCGTCACCGCGTACTACCGGCGGGTCGCCCCCGAGGACCTGATCGCGGCCGGACCCGATCGGCTGGCCGAGACCGTGGCCAGGCACGCCGCGCTCGGCGCCAGCCGTCCGCAGGGCCGCCCCGCCGTCGGCGTCCGCCCGGCCCAGTCGAGCGGTGCGGCCGTTGGCGCCCTCACCAGCGCCGGGACCATCGTCGACATCGTCACCGACGACATGCCGTACCTGGTCGACTCCGTGACGATGGAGCTCAACCGGCACGCGGCCGACATCCGGCTGATCGTGCACCCGGTGCTCACGGTGCGCCGGGACGTGGCGGGCACCGCCCACGGGATCGCCCTGGCCGGCGACGGGTCGATCAGCGAGTCGTGGATCCACGTCGAACTCGGCCAGGTGGCAGACGAGCAGCGACTGGCAGAAGATCTGCGCCGCGTCCTCGATGACCTGCGGGTCGCGATGGAGGACCAGCGGCGGATGCGCGGCGCCGCCAGGGAACTCGTCGCGGCGCTGACCGACGAGGGCGGCTCGGAGGAAGCGGAGGCGAGCGAGCTGCTCGCCTGGCTGTCGGCCGGCCACTTCACCTTCCTCGGCTACCGCAAGTACGACCTGGTCAGGGCCGGTGAGGGGGAGGAGCCGGGCGGGGCCGAGCTCAGGCCCGTGCCCGGCACCGGACTTGGCATCCTCCGGCACGACCGCATCGAATCGTTCGCGGTCACGCCGCCCAAAGACCGGGCGGGCGGGCGGCGGGCGCGGCTGCTCGTGCTGGCCAAGTCGTCCATCCGGTCCACCGTCTACCGGCCCAAGTTCCTCGACTACGTGGCGATCAGGACGTTCAGCCCGGAGACCGGGGAGGTAACCGGCGAGTACCGGTTCCTCGGCCTCTACACGCAGGCCGCCTTCACCGAGTCGATCACCCGCATCCCGGTGCTTCGCCGCAAGCTCGACGGCGTGCTCGCCGCCGCCGGGCTGACCGAGGACAGCCACGACGGCAAGGCGCTGACCGAGATCCTCGAGGGATACCCGCTCGAGGAGCTGTTCGAGATCAGCACCGAGCAGCTCGTCCCGATCGCCCGGGGGGTGCTCGGGCTCGGCGAGCGCAAGCAGGTCCGCCTCTTCCTGCGCCCGGACGCCTACGGCCGGTACGTGTCCTGCCTGGTGTACCTGCCCAGGGACCGGTACACGACCCAGGTCAGACTGCGCGTCCAGGAGATCTTGCGCAGCGCTCTCGGCGGCGACTCGGTCGATTACGGCGCCATGGTCGGCAACTCGGCGCTGGCCCGGCTGCACGTGGTGGTCTACGCCGCCCAGGGCCATCCGCTGGCCGAGGTCGATCAGGCCGCTCTGCAGGCGCGGATCGCGGCCGCGGTCCGCTCGTGGGACGAGGACCTCGCGGCCGAGGCCGAGCGTCAGCTCGGCCCCGCGCGGGCCGCCGCGCTGCTGCGCCTGTCGGAGGAAATCCCCGAGGCCTACAAGACCGACATCACCCCCGTCCAGGCGGTCGAGGACCTGGCGGTGGTGCTGCGGTTGCAGGAGGGTGCCGGCCAGTTCGACATCCGTCTTTCGATTAGCCCGAACGGACCGTGGCGACTGCGGCTGTTCCGCCTCACCCCGATCACGCTGTCCGACGTGCTTCCGCAGCTGCAGCACATGGGGCTCGAGGTGCTCGACGAGCACCCGTACGAGTTCGCCGGCGGCGACCGCTCGTTCTGGATCTACGACTTCAGCCTGCAGCGGACCCGGACCGGGCAGCTGACCGCGGCCGAGGTCACCGCGGCCTGCACCGGGTTCGAGTCCACGCTGGGATCGGTCTGGCGCGGCCAGACCGAGGACGACGACTTCAACGGCCTCGTGCTCGACGCCGGGCTGACCTGGCGTCAGGTCGTGCTGCTGCGCGCGTACGCGCGCTACCTGCGCCAGGCCGGAACCCAGTTCAGCCAGGCCTACCTGCAGCGGGTGCTGCGTTCCAACCCGGCGATCACCCGCCTGCTGGTCCGCTTCTTCGAGTCCCGCTTCGACCCGGTCTGGCAGGACGGCGCGGAGGAGCGCTGCACGGCGATCGGCGAGGAGCTCAGGGGCTCGCTCGACGATGTGATGGTCCTCGACCACGACCGGATCCTGCGCTCCTACCTCGCGCTGATCGAGGCGACCCTGCGCACCAACTACTTCCAGCTCCTCGGAGACGGCGAGCGCGCGCCCTACCTGGTGCTCAAGCTCGCGCCCGGCAGCGTGCCGGGGGTGCCGGAGCCGAGGCCCAAGTTCGAGATCTTCGTCTACTCGCCCCGGCTTGAGGCGGTGCACCTGCGCTTCGGCGCGGTCGCGCGCGGCGGTCTGCGCTGGTCGGAGCGGCCCGAGGACTTCCGCACGGAGGTGCTAGGCCTGGTCAAGGCGCAGGAAGTGAAGAACTCGGTCATCGTGCCGTCCGGCGCCAAGGGCGGGTTCGTCTGCAAGCGGCTGCCCGACCCGGCTGACCGCGACGCCTACCAGGGCGAGGTGCTGGCCTGCTACCAGATGTTCATCAGCGCGATGCTCGACATCACCGACAACATCGTCGGCGACGCGGTGGTGCCGCCGGTGGGCGTGGTCCGTCTCGACGGCGACGACCCGTACCTGGTGGTGGCGGCGGACAAGGGGACCGCGACGTTCTCCGACGTCGCCAACGAGATCGCCCTGCGGTACCAGTACTGGCTGGGCGACGCGTTCGCCTCGGGCGGCTCCGAGGGCTACGACCACAAGAAGATGGGCATCACCGCCCGCGGCGCCTGGGAATCGGTCCGCTGGCACTTCGCCGCGCTGCGGCTCAATCCCGACACCGACGAGTTCACCGCGGTCGGCGTCGGGGACATGTCGGGCGACGTGTTCGGCAACGGGATGCTGCTGTCGCGGCACATGAAGCTGGTGGCCGCGTTCGATCACCGGCACGTGTTCGTCGACCCGGAGCCGGACCCGGCGGTCAGCTTCGCCGAGCGTCAGCGGCTGTTCGACCTGCCGAGGTCATCGTGGGCGGACTACGACTCGTCGCTCATCTCGGCCGGCGGCGGGGTATGGGCCCGGTCGGCGAAGTCGGTGCCGATCTCGGCCCAGACCCGGGCCGCGCTCGGCCTCGACGCCGGCCTCGCCGCGCTCTCACCGGACGAGCTGATCTCGGCGATCCTGCGGGCGCCGGTCGACCTGCTCTGGAACGGCGGCATCGGCACCTACGTGAAGGCCTCGCACCAGACCGACGCCCAGGTCGGGGACCGCTCCAACGACGCCGTGCGGGTCTCCGCGCCGGAATTGCGGGCGCGGGTGGTGGCCGAGGGCGGCAACCTCGGCCTCACCCAGGCGGCGCGGATCGAGTACGCGCTCGGCGGCGGTCTGGTCGACACCGACTTCATCGACAACTCGGCCGGGGTGGACACCTCCGACCACGAGGTCAACATCAAGATCCTGCTGGCGGGGGCGATCGCCAGCGGCGAGATCCGGACCGAGGAGCGCGGCGAGCTGCTGCACGCGCAGACCGACGAGGTGGCCGCGCACGTGCTGCGGCACAACGACGGCCAGAACATGGCGCTCGCGGTCGCCCGGCACCAGGCGCCGAGGCTGCTCCACGTGCACGCCCGCTACCTGCGCCAGCTCGCCCGGCAGAAGCGGGTCTCGCTGCAGGGCGACGGGCTGCCGGGGGAGAAGGAGATCGCCGCCCGGCGGTCGGCCGGCACCGGGCTGACCACGCCCGAGCTGGCCCTGCTGCTGGCCCACACCAAGATCGCGGCCGGGCAGCTGGTGCTCGGCTCCGACCTGCCGGACGACCCGGCGCTGCGGTCGGTACTGGCCGGGTACTTCCCGGCCCAGCTCCGCGAGCGGTTCGCCGACCAGCTCGGCGTGCACCGGCTGCGCCGGGAGATCATCACCACCTCGGTCATCAACGAGATGGTGGACACCGGCGGAGCCACGTTCCTGTTCCGGCTGGGCGAGGAGACCGGGCTGCCGGTGCCCGACATCACCCGGGCGTGGCTGGTGGCCCGCGAGGTCTTCGGCATGTCGTCGTTCTGGCAGCAGGTCGACCGGCTGGCGGGCGTGGTGGACTCCGGCGCCAGGATCGCGGTCGTTCTCGAAGCGCGCAAGCTCGTCGAGCGGGCGACCAGGTGGCTGCTGGTGAACCGGCGGCCGCCGTTCGGCATCGCCGAGACGGCGGGCTTCTTCGCCGAGGGCGTCGCCGCGGTCCGTTCCGCGCTGCCGAAGGTGCTCTCCGGCCGGGACCTGGCCGGCTACGAGGAACGGCGTGCCTCCTTCGCCGGGCTCGGCGTGCCCGACGGCCTGGCCGACGAGGTAGCGGCGATGGTGCCGTCGTACTCGGCGTTCGACATCGTGATGAGCGCCTCGGCCAGCTCGTGCGGTATCGCCGAGACCGCGGCGGTCTACTTCGCGGTGGCGGACCGGCTTCAGCTCGGGCGTCTGCGGGACCTGGTCGTCGCGCTCCCGCGGGAGGACCGCTGGGCCGCGATGTCCAGGTCGGCGCTGCGCGACGACCTCTACGGCGCCCACGCCGCGCTCACCCGGGACGTGCTCGCCGTCGGCTGCCCGGCCGACGGGGCGTCGCCAGAAGAGGCCGCGGCCCTGGTCTCGGCCTGGGAGGCGCGGAACTCGGACGCGGTGGCGCGGGCGGCGGCGACGCTGGCGGAGATCTGGGAGAGCGACCGGTTTACCTTCACTACCCTCTCGGTCGCGGTTCGCGTAATTAGGACGTTGATTTCGTAGTCGAAGATCAAGGTCAAACCCCGCATGCCGCCGCCCATCCCTCTTCCGCGCCGGTGAGCGTGCGTAGCGCGTTCAGGTCAGCTCTCTACACCTCCCCCCGCATCCACCCTCCGCCAAGGGGCCACAGCGACAGGTCGCCGTTGGCGCGGTGGGCCATGCGCAAACCTATTGGCGCGGTGGGCCACCGCGATAATGGTGTTTTAGCGTTGTGGGCCACAGCGCTAAGGAGCGGCGGAGGGGTTAGGAGGCGGTGGCGTAGTTGAGGGCGCCGCCGATGGCCACGACGGTGATCTTGGATGAGGTGGCCGGCGGGTCGATGGCGGCGAAGGAGAAGAGCGACTGGGCTTCCACGCTTACCCGGGGACTTGGCTGGCCGGACGGGAGGAGGGGGAGCAGGTCCAGCGGGATCTTGATGGGGGCGCCCGGTTGGATCGGGGAGGCGTCGTCGAAGTAGCCGGGGACGGCGACCGTGCTGTTTAGGTACATCGCGTAGAGCACGAGGGCGCCGCCGTCGGCGGTGCGGAGCGCGAAGGCGGGATAGGGCGTGCCCTCCATCGACCACTGGTAGGTGTCGCCCGCTGGCACCTGAAGGCCGGTCAGCACGCGGTCGGACGCTTCCTGGTAGCGGTCGCGCGCGGCCTGGTACAGGCCAGTGGTCAGCGGGCCGGCCGCCACCGCCTTGGCGGCGGCGCTGGCGGGGCCGTCGTCGACCACGGCCGCCTGCAGCGGTCCGGTGGCGTAGGGCTGCGCCAGCAGGTCGGTCGAGGTCAGCGGCACCTGGGGGATGTAGCCGTTCTTGTCCGCGGGCAGCCGGGGCAAGGTCGTGCCCGAGGCGAGTTGGGCGACGCTGGCCAGCTGCCATGGCCCGTCGGAGCTTGACTGCTCGAAGACCATCAGGGCCGGTCCGTCAACCGGCACCTGGGCTCCGCCGACCGAGGTGGTCGCATCCTTGCGCGCGCCCTTGACCGCTGGCGCCCGGGTGACGTCGGCCAGGAAGAAGCGCGGGTAGCCGGACGGCTCGGGCAGGTAGAGCGTCGGGTTGCCGTACGTGTACTGGTCGAGGGACGGCTGCAGAGTGAGGGTGCTGCTGTGCGCGCTGGCGCTGGAGCCGCTGCGGTAGATCTGCACGGCGTGGCTCTTGAGCGTGGCCGCGACGAGCGACCGCTGCGCGCCGGTGACCACCGATAGCGCCAGCTTGCCGTCATTGCTCCCGGCGGCCTGGTTGCTGGTGCCGACGTAGGCGTCGAACGCCTGCAGCGCCGCGGCCTGGCTAAGCGCCCCCCCGCTGGCGGTGTTTGCGCTGGTCGCGGTCGTATCGGTCGACGCCGAGGCGCAGCCCGCGAGGACCAGCGCGGCCGTCAGGGCCGACCCGGCCGCGCCCGCCAGACGGGCGCGGCCCGACCGCCTCCCGGTCGGGCGCGCCAGCATGAACCGAGCCCCGCGCTTTTCTTGTGCCACAGATCGTGAGGATATCGGGCCGCGGCGCTGCAAGCGGTCGGCGCGTGCTGGATACGCTGGCAGGCCCTGATTCGCGTAGGCTTTCCCTCATGGCAGCTACCGATCCCGCAGACGAGATACCGGAACTGTCGTCCAAGCTCGACACCATCGAGGCAGTGGTCGACCCTGAGGCGATGCGCATCGAGGCGGCCGACTTGCGCGAGCAGTCCGCCGACCCCGGACTCTGGGAGGACCAGACCCGCGCGCAGCAGGTCACCCGACGGCTCTCCTACCTGGAGAGCGAGCTGGCGCGGATGGAGAGCCTGCGCCAGCGGCTGGCCGACACCCAGGTGATGTTCGAGCTCGCCGAGGAGATGCATGAGCAGGCCGCCAGGGACGAGGCGATAGCCGACCTCGCGGCGGTGCGCAAGGACATTGACGCGCTCGAGGTCCGCACGCTGCTGAACGGCGAGTACGACGTCCGCGAGGCGTTGATCACGATCAACTCGCAGGCGGGCGGCGCCGACGCCGAGGACTTCGCGGGGAACCTGCAGCGGATGTACCTGCGCTGGGCTGAGCGGCACAAGTACCCGGCCGAGGTCTATGACGTCTCCTACGGCGAGGCCGGCATCAAGTCGACCACGTTCGCGGTCAAGGCGCCGTACGCCTACGGGACCCTCCGGGGCGAGCAGGGCACGCACCGGATGGTCCGCATCTCCAAGTACGACAACCAGGGGCGCCGTCAGACCTCGTTCGCCGGGGTCGACGTGCTGCCGGTGACCGAGCAGACCGACCACGTGGACATTCCCGACGACGAGATCCGGGTCGACGTGTTCCGCTCATCCGGCCCCGGCGGCCAGGGCGTGAACACGACCGACTCGGCGGTGCGGATCACCCACCTGCCGAGCGGGATCGTGGTCACCTGCCAGAACGAGCGTTCCCAGATCCAGAACCGGGCCTCGGCGATGGCCGTTCTCCAGGCCAAGCTGCTCGAACGGCGACGACTCGAGGAGGCCAAGGAGCTTGACGCGCTGCGCGGCGACGGCGGCCGTGCCTGGGGCACCCAGATCAGGAACTACGTGCTCTACCCGTACCAGAACGTCAAGGACGTCCGCACCGGCTACGAGACCGGCCAGGCGCTGGCGGTCCTCGAAGGCGAGATCGACGACTTCATCGACGCCGAGATCCGCTGGCTCCGCCGCAACGAGAAGGGCGAGTAACCGCCTGCTCAAATAGCCGCCTCCGGCTTACGGGACTACGTGCGCGGCGATGAGGAGGCCCAGCAGGAGCAGCAGCGCGACCGCGACGAGCAGCTGGGGTGTGAGGGTCAGGCCGTGGTGGTGGACGTGCTCACGGGCGGCCCGGCAGACCGAGCAACGGCCCTCGACCACGGGTCCCGCGCAGTTGGCGCAGATGAGGTGCTCGCAGCTCATTTCAAACTCCCTCCGGTGGCAGTGCCCCGGCGCACTTGGCGTGATCTGGAGCCTTAGCTGCCAGTTTCCCCCTAGACTGTTCCCTGGCCAACCCAGGTTACCCGCAAGTTGCCCGGCTCGGCCGGAAATACCCGTGTGGCGGCCTACCTGCGCCGACGCGCTTATGGCCGGGCGTACCGCAGCCCTTCATCGAGAGATCGTGTGATGGCCCAGTGATCGAGTTCCAGAACGTAACCAAGGTCTACCCGAACCAGAATCGGGCCGCGCTTGAGAACGTCGACCTGACGGTCAACAAGGGGGAGTTCGTCTTCCTCGTGGGGCCGTCCGGCTCTGGCAAGTCCTCGTTCCTCCGGCTGATCCTCCGCGAGGAGCGTCCCAACGACGGCAGGATCCTGGTGGCGGGCAACGACCTCGCCCGCCTCACCAACTGGAAGGTCCCCGCCCTCCGGCGCAAGATCGGCTGCGTGTTCCAGGACTTCCGGCTGCTGCCGAGCAAGACCGTCGAGCAGAACGTGGCGTTCGCGCTCGAGGTGATCGGCAAGCCCCGGCGGTTCATCCGCCGCGTGGTCCCCGAGGTGCTGGACCTGGTCGGCCTGGAGGGCAAGCACGACCGGATGCCCGACCAGCTATCCGGCGGCGAGCAGCAGCGGGTCGCGATGGCCCGCGCGTTCGTCAACCGGCCGATGATCCTGCTCGCGGACGAGCCGACCGGGAACATCGACCCGGCCACGTCGATCGGCATCATGAAGGTCCTCGACCGCATCAACAGAACCGGGACGACCGTCGTCATGGCCACCCACGACGCCGCGATCGTCGACTCGATGCGCAAGCGCGTGATCGAGCTTGAGTACGGCAAGGTGGTCCGCGACCAGAACCGCGGCGTCTACGGCCAGGCTTACTGAGCGACCGGGTTATTACCGCCCGCTTACCGGGTGCCTCGACCGACGGCACATGACTTACCAAGGATGAGATAAGGCCAGTATGCGTTCTAACTTCGTGTTCCAGGAGATCTGGGTCGGGCTGCGCCGGAACCTCACCATGACCATGGCGCTCATCGTCGTGGTCGCGATCAGCCTCTCCCTGCTCGGCACGGGCCTGCTCTTCGTCAAGCAGGTCGACCGCACGCGCACGTACTGGCAGAGCCAGGTGGAGATCTCGGTCTACCTCTGCTACAAGGGCGACATCAACCCGAGCTGCCATGGCGCGATCACCCCGGCCCAGCTGTCGAGCCTCGAGACGACGCTGAACGGCATGCCGAACGATGTCCAGAAGGTCACCTACGTCTCCCAGCAGCAGGCGTACACGCTGTTCAAGTCGGCCATGTCCAACGAGCAGTCGCTGGTCTCGACCGTCACCGCGAGCGAGCTGCCGCCGTCGCTCGAGATCAAGCTGCGCAACCCGTCGGCCGACTACCAGATCGTGTCGACTGCGGTCCAAGGGGCACCGGGGGTCGACTCCGTCATCGACGAGATGACCATCCTCCAGAAGTTCTACAACCTGCTCGACGGCCTGCGGAACGCGGTTGTCGTGGTGGCGCTGATCCTCGTCGTCGCCGCGATCCTGCTGGTGGCCAACACGATCCGGCTGTCGGCCTTCAACCGGCGCAGAGAGACCGGCATCATGCGGCTTGTCGGCGCCTCCAACTTCTATATCCAGCTGCCGTTCCTGCTCGAGGGCGTGATCGCGGGCCTGTTCGGCTGGGTGATCGCGGCGGCGCTGCTCATCGGGGTCAAATCGCTGCTGCTCAACAACCTCCAGCAGTACTTCAGCTATAACGTCGGGCTCTCGGCAGGCGACTTGATCGAGGTCATCGTGCTCGCGATGGTCATCGGGGTGGCCCTGTGCGGTGTCACCGCGTTCGTGACCCTTCGCCGCTACCTGAGGGTCTAGGTATCTTCTGTAGTCTGAGGAAGGTCCGACGGGAGAGACGTGGCACGCGAGCAGGGAAACAAGGTCATCGCCTCGAACCGGCGGGCCCGGCACGAGTACGCCATCGAGGAAACGCTTGAAGCCGGGATCGCGCTAACCGGTACCGAGGTCAAATCACTGCGCGCCGGCCGCGCGTCGCTCGCGGATGGGTTCGCGCAGGTCGTTGACGGGGAAGTCTGGCTACACAACGTTCATATCCCGGAGTACACCCAGGGGACGTGGACCAACCATTTGCCCAGACGGACCAGGAAGCTGCTGCTGCACCGGGGGGAGATCGAGCGACTGGTCCGCAAGACGTCGGAGCAGGGGCTGACGCTGGTCCCGCTGTCGCTCTACTTCAAGGACGGCAAAGTCAAGGTGGAGCTCGCACTTGCCCGCGGTAAACGGACATATGATAAGAGACAAGACCTGGCCAAGAAAGACGCGGCCAGGGAGGTTGAGCGTGCCATTCGGCGACGACGGTGACTCCGGAGGCTGACGGTGACTGCGCGCTCTCGTGAGCGGGGTAGCCACGCCGGCCGACCCCGGGGACATGTGCCGTTCCCGACCCTCGGGCTAGGCACGCAGACCCCGGTCAAGCCTGTCGGCGGTGACGGGGTCGCCGACCCCGTGGTACCGAGACTTCCGGATGCGCCGGAAGGGCCGGGCGGCCTGGTGCCGCCGGGCGGCTCGAGCGTCCAGCAGCCGTTCCCGAGTGCCGCGCCGCCGTCGGGCAGGCCGCCGCGATCGGGCGGCAGCCGGCATCGCAAGCAAACGGCCCGCAAGGGCTGGCTGTCCCGCAAGCAGAAGATGGCGGCCGTGCTGGCCATCGTCGTCGCCGCGTTCGGCTTCGGCCTGACCGACGGCTTCGGCACCGAGGCGTCGGCCGAGCCGGTCGTGCAGGCGTTCCTGCTCGCCTGGGACCAGGGCCACTACGCGCAGGCGGCCGCGCTCACCGACGGCACCCCGGGCCAGGTGACGGCGCAGCTCGCCGCCGCCTACACCGACGTCGACGCGACCGACGCGTTCTTCTCGCTCAAGTCCGTCACCCAGCATGGGTCCACGGCGGTGGCGCAGTTCCAGGCGACCGTGGACCTGGCCCAGTCCGGGCAGCAGTGGACCTACACCGGCCGGTTCCTGGTGACCTCGTCCGGCGGCCAGTGGACCATTCACTGGAGGCCCTCGCTGATCAACCCCAGCCTGGCGGCGGGCGACCGGCTGGCGGCCGTGACCACCTTCCCGCAGCGCGGCCAGATCACCGACGCGAACGGCCAGTCGCTGGTCACCCAGTCGGCCGACTATCAGGTCGGCGTGTACCCGGACCGGCTCACCAACGAGGCCGCGACCGCCGCTAAGTTCAGCGCGGTCACCGGGCTCGACCATCAGCAGGTGCTCGGCCAGATTCAGGCCGCGCCGCCAAACTCGTTCCTGGCCCTGCTGACCCTGCAGCCGGACTCGTTCACCGCCCAGTGGCCGAACCTGGCCAAGGTACCCGGCCTTGGCTACGTGCGGCAGATGCAGCGGCTGTTCGATTCCCCCGAGCAGCAGGCGGTCGGCGAGGTCGGGACCGAGGAGTCGCCGGTGCTGCGGGCCGAGGGCGCTGCCTACCAGCCCGGCATGACCGTGGGGCAGTCCGGCCTTGAGCAGACCTACCAGGACGCCCTGGTCGGCACCCCGACCGCCTCGATCGTGGTCGTGAACTCGGCCGGGCGCACGGTCGCGACATTGTGGAACGTGCCCGGGCACCCGGGCACGACGCTGCGGACGACGCTGAGCGCCACCGCCCAGCAGGCCGCCGCGAAGGCCCTGGCGGCCCAGTCCGGCTCCGGCGAGCTCGTCGCGGTCGACACCCGCAGCGGCGACATCCGGGCGCTGGCGTCGCACCAGAGCGGGTCGGTGCCGCTGCCGGACGACGGCAGCACGCTGACCGGCAAGGTCGCGCCGGGGATGGCCTTCAGCATCGTGTCGGCGGCGGCGCTGCTCTCGGCCCATGTCGCGGAGAACCAGCCGCTGCCGTGCCAGCCGACGGCCACCGTCGGCGGGGTGACGTTCAGCTACCAGGCCAGCGGGCCGAGCACGGCGACGTTCGCATCCGACTTCGCCTCCGGCTGCGGCACGGCGTTCGCGACGCTGTCCAGGACCCTCACCTCGATCCAGCTCACCGGGGCCGAGCGCGGCTTCGGCATCGGCTCGACCTGGCACGTAGGGGTGCCGGCCTTCTCCGGATCGGCCTCGACCGCCTCCGGCGCAGCGGAAATGGCCGCGCAGGCGATCGGCCAGAGCGGGGTGCTGATGAGCCCGCTCGGCATGGCGATGGTGGCGGCCGAGGTCGACTCCGGCGTCGGCCTGTCGCCCCAGCTGATCGCGGGCGACCCAGCGGCCGCCAGCCAGCTGCCGATGTCGGCCACCAGCCTGAGCGAGCTCAGGCAGCTCATGCGGCTGGCGGTCAAGTCCGGGGCGGCGCACCCGGCCGACCTGCCCGGCGGCGGGGTCTACGGCCAGGCGGGCACCGTCAAGACCGGCGCCAACGCCTACCTCAGCTGGTTCGTGGGCTACCGGGGCGACCTGGCGGTGGCGGCCATCGAGACCGGGAGCACGGCCAGCCAGGCGGCGGCGTCGCTGGCGGGCGACTTCCTGAAGACGGTCGGCTCTAAGACGGTCAGCTAGCGACCAGTCACGCCGGTATGGCACACTAAGCCTCGTGACGACCGGCCTGATTATTATCGGCGGGCGCATCGGCAGCTAGGAAGATCCAGTGCCGATGCGCAGACCTCTCGCGTTCCGCGGGGGGTCTTTTGTTTGTCACCCGACCCGGAAGAAACGGACAGCGACGATGGTCGACGACCAGTTTCACGTCTACGACACCACCCTCCGCGACGGCGCCCAGCAGGAGGGCCTGAACCTCACGGTTGCCGACAAGCTGGTGATCGCGCGGCACCTGGACCGTCTCGGCGTCGGGTTCATCGAGGGCGGCTGGCCGGGTGCGATTCCGAAGGACACCGAGTTCTTCCGGCGGGCGCAGACCGAGCTCGACCTGAGCCACGCCACCCTGGCCGCGTTCGGCTCGACCCGCAAGGCCCGGGTCCGGGCGGCCGACGACCCGCAGGTGGCCGCGCTCCGGGAATCGCGCGCCCCGGTCGTCACCCTCGTAGCCAAGAGCCACGACCGCCACGTCGAGCTCGCCCTGCGCACCACGCTCGACGAGAACCTGGCGATGATCGCCGACACGGTCAGGCACCTGACAACCGAGGGCCAGCGGGTTTTCGTCGACGCCGAGCACTTCTTCGACGGGTACCGGGCCAACCCGGCCTACGCCGTGGAATGCGTCCGGGCCGCCGTCGAGGCCGGGGCGAGCGTGGTCGCGCTGTGCGACACCAACGGCGGCATGATGCCGACCGAGCTCGGCGACGTCGTCCACGCGGTCGCGCAGGCAACCCAGGCGAGACTGGGCATCCACTGCCACGACGACACCGGCTGCGGCGTCGCCAACACCCTGGTCGCGGTCGAGGCGGGCGTCAGCCACGTGCAGGGCACCGCCAACGGCTACGGCGAGCGGGCCGGCAACGCGAACCTGTTCAGCGTGGTCGCGGGCCTGCAGCTGAAGAAGGGCAGCGTCGTCCTCGAGGGCGACGGCATCCGCGAGATGGCGCGCATCGCCCACGCGATCAGCGAGGTCACCAACGTTACCCCGGACACCCATCAGCCCTACGTCGGGTTCTCCGCGTTCGCGCACAAGGCCGGGCTGCACGCCTCCGCCATCCGGGTTGACCCGATGCTCTACCAGCACATCGACCCCGCGCTGGTCGGCAACGACATGCGGATGCTGGTGTCCGACATGGCCGGCCGGGCCTCGGTCGAGCTGAAGGGCCGCGAGCTCGGCTTCGACCTGTCGGGCAGCAAGGACGTCATCGGCCGGGTCACCGACAAGGTCAAGGAGCTCGAGGCGCGCGGCTACTCCTTCGAGGCCGCCGACGCGAGCTTCGAGCTGCTGCTCCGTGACGAGCTGGCGGGCGAGCGCAGGCGGCACTTCACCGTCGAATCCTGGCGGGTGATCGTCGAGCAGCGCGCGGATTCCGATGGGGAAACGGTGACCAGCGAGGCGACGGTCCGGCTGGTCGCCAAGGGCGAGCGGGTCATCGCCGTCGGCGAGGGCAACGGCCCGGTCAACGCGCTCGACCGGGCGCTCCGGTCGGCTCTCGAGCAGACCTTCCCCGAGCTCGCCACCCTGCAGCTGACCGACTTCAAGGTCCGCATCCTGGAGGGCACGTCCGGCACCGGGGCGATCACCCGGGTGCTGGTCGAGTCGGGCGACGGCAGCGGCGACACCTGGTCCACCGTCGGGGTGGACGAGAACGTCATCTCCGCGTCCTGGCACGCGCTCGAAGAGGCGGTCAGCTACGGTCTGCTGCGGGCCGGGCGCACTCCCGACTGACCGGCGGGAGCGGGCGGAATGCGCGGAGCACGGGACCGTTCGATATGAATGATTTGCTACCCCGATCGCGGGCCTGGCGCCGGCGGGCATACCTTAGGCACATGGATGAGAAGGAGATCATGGCGCGGATCAGCGGGCTGATCGAGACCGAGCACGAGCTTCGCGCTCAGCTGGCCGACGGCACGCTGAGCTCGGAACAGGAGCGGGCGCGTCTTCGTTCTGCAGAAGAGGCGCTTGACCAATGCTGGGACCTGCTGCGCCAGCGACGGGCCAAGCGGGAGTTCGGCGAGAGCCCGGACGCCACCGCAGTGCGTCCGGCGGCCGAGGTGGAGGGGTACCAGCAGTAGCGCCGCCGTCCCGCCGATAGTGCGAAGGAGCATTGTGCGTATCGCAAGGTTCGCCAAGGGCGACGGCGTCGCCTATGGCGTCGTGGAGGGCGAGTCCGGGCAGCCGCAGACGGTCGAGGAACTGTACGGCCATCCGTTCGGCATCGACCCGGCTGGCGTGCGGCTGACCGGCAACCGCTACCCGCTGGCCGAGGTGCGGCTGCTCGCCCCGGTGCTGCCGTCCAAGGTGGTGGCGGTGGGCAAGAACTACGCGGGCCACGTGCGCGAGATGGGCTCGGCCGACCGGCCGACCGAGCCGGTGCTGTTCCTCAAGCCCTCGACCTCGGTGACCGGCCACGGCGACCGGATCGCGTACCCGGTCAAGCTGACCGACCGGGTCGACCACGAGGGCGAGCTCGCGGTGATCATCGGCCGGCTCTGCCGGGACGTGCCGAAGCAGCGCGCGGCCGAGGTCATCTTCGGCTACACCTGCGCGAACGACGTGACCGCGCGGGATCTGCAGGCCCGTGACGGGCAGTGGACGCGGGCGAAGGGCTTTGACACGTTCTGCCCGCTCGGCCCGTGGATGGAGACCGCCGCCGACCCGGCCGACCTCGGGATCACCACCACCGTCAACGGGGACGTCCGGCAGCACGCGCGGACGAGCGAGCTGCTGTGGGACGTGCCGTCACTGATCGAGTACGTGTCGTCGGTGATGACCCTGCTTCCGGGGGACGTGCTGCTCACCGGCACCCCCGCGGGCGTCGGCCCGATGACCGCCGGGGACGAGGTCAGCGTGACGATCGAGTCGATCGGCACGCTGACCAACCGGGTCACGATCCGGGACTAGACGGCTAGGCGCCCTCGGCGCCCTCGGCCCCGATCCGCTCGCGCAGGTGCCTGAGCTGCCGTTCCACGTGCGCCTGAGGCCAGCTGTGCCCGCTGTAGGGGTAGACCGCGATCTCCTTGTCGGCCGCGTTGATCTCGTTGTAGGCCGCGAACACGGTCGACGGCGGGCAGATGTCGTCCATCAGCCCGACGCTGACCAGCGTCGACGCCGTGATCCGGCGCGCCAGCAGCGCGCAGTCGATGTAACGGAGCGTGTCCAGCGCCCGCGGGACGAGCTCGACGTTCTCGGCCAGGAACTCCGGGATCTCGGTGTAGGGCGCGCTCGGCGCGAGCGTGATCGCCCGCTGAATGTCGCACAGGAACGGCACGTCGGCGTGGCACACGGCCACCGCGTCCGGCCGCAGCGCGGCCGCCGCGAGCGCGAGGGCGCCGCCCTGGCTGCCGCCGCTGACCGCGATCCGCGCGTCGGGGCGCCCGGCCAGCTCGCGCGCGGTATCGACCGCGAGCGCGGCGTCGGTGAACATCCGGGTGTAGTAGTACTCCTCCGGGGTGGTGATGCCGCGGGTCATGACCAGGGAGTTCTCCGGCCCGGTGCCGGTCCCGTCGGCCGTCGCCCCGCTCGACCAGCGGCCGCCCTGGCCCCGGCTGTCCATCACCAGCACCGCGTAGCCGAGCGCGGGCAGCAGCATGTGCTCGGCCGGGACGCTCCGGCCGCCGCCGTAGCCGATGAACTTGAGCACCACGCCGCTCGCGGTCTGGCCGGGCGGCGCGATGTACCAGCCGCGGACGCGCTCCCCGGCCCCGCCGGAGAACTCGACGTCGGACACCTCGAACGGCGCGTACAGGCCGGGCTGGTGGGTCGTGACCGTGACCGGCCGGGCCCGGTCCCGCGCCTCCCGCAGCCGGGCCGCCCACCAGTCGTCGAGCCGGTCCGGCTCCTGCGTGCTGGTCCGATACTCGCGCAGCCGCTCAAGCGGCAAGTCATACCAAGGCATGACAGCTGACTCTAGCGGTCGTGCCGGCGGCGGCAGTTCGCCTGCATCCGCCACAGGCAACCGCGGTCCGGTCTGTTGCGCGTGGTGACGATGAGGACGGAGTGTCCGTGCCTGGCTGCAGACCGGCCGGACCGGGCCTGGCCGAGTACGCAGGCTGTCGCCTACGCCAGCGACCCCAATAGGCGATGTCGCTGGCGTAGCTGACAGGCCCGCCCGCCTGCAGCCAAGCGCCGCCAGAGCGGCCATCGGGCTTCCCGTTCGCTCTGGGGTCCGGGATTCGATACACTACATCGGCGCGGTACGGAAGCTTCCGGCCCGCGTTGCCAAATGGGGTATGGGGTAATTGGCAGCCCAGCAGATTCTGGTTCTGTTAGTCTAGGTTCGAGTCCTGGTACCCCAGCGTTCGGTGGCCTTGCGGCCGCCTTCCCGTAGTTTGGGTGTCTTGTGGGGGGTACCACCCCCACACCCCGGGGTACCCAAGCGACAAGCGTTGAGCGCCCTGAGTGCGTGGTCGGCACCGGGGCGTTTCGCTTTTACCGCACGCGGAGGGTGGGCATGCTTGTTCAGGCTGCTCTTAACGGGGGAACGACGCGGGCGGAGCATCCGGCTGTGCCGCTCACGCCAGCCGAACTGGCGGCCGAGGCCCGCGCCGCCGCCGAACGGGGCGCGCAGGCGCTGCATCTGCACCCGCGCGACGCGGCCGGGGCGCAGACGCTCGACCCTGGCCAGGTGCTGGCGGCGGTGGCCGCCACCAGGGCTGCGACCGGCCTGCCGGTCGGCGTGACGACCGGCCTCTGGACCGTCGACGGAGACGTCGCCCGCCGCCTAGACCTCGTCGCCCGGTGGACCGGGCCCGACCGCCCGGATTACGCCTCGATCAACATGAACGAGCCCGGCACCAGCGATCTCGCCGACCTCCTCACCAGCCTCGGCATCGCCATCGAGGCGGGCGTGTGGACGGCGGCCGACGCGGGCCTGCTCGGCGCGGCCCCGTTCAGGGACCGGATACTCCGCGTGCTGATGGAACCAGTCGACCGCGACCCGGCCGGCGCGGTCGCGACCGCCGCCGAGGCCGCAGCGGAGCTCGCCAGGCTCGGCGTTACCGCGCCTCAGGTGCACCATGGTTACGATCTGGCCACCTGGGACGTGATGCGCGCGGCGCTGGCGATGGGGCAAGACATCCGGGTTGGCCTCGAGGACACGACTTTCCTGCCCGACGGCTCGGTCGTCGCGGGCAACGCAGACCTGGTGGCCGCGGCTGTCCGCCTCGTCCGCGAGTGATGAAATTTCCGATACTTGCCGTCCCTGAGGTGACTCGTGTTGGCTGCACTCATCCGGAGGCGGTATCGTTTAGCTCGCCGGGGAAGCGGAACCCCCGGCTACTCGTAGGGCCCCGTCGTCTAGAGGCCTAGGACGTCGCCCTCTCAAGGCGGTAACGCCGGTTCGAATCCGGTCGGGGCTACGAGAACTGGGGCACCCCTGCACGCAGAGAGCGCGTGCAGGGGTCCTCGTCGTTTTACACCGGGGGGCGACCCCCCGGACCCTCCGGTGCGGCTGCGCCGCAAACCGGAGGCGGGGTTCCTGCTCTCTTGCTTAGCTGGCCTTCTTCCAGGCGACTGAGAAGCTGGTTCCTGCGCCGTTGAGGGCGCCGGGGAGGGCCTTGGTGGCGCCGGAGCTGTCGATCATGGTGATCTCGTCGTCGGTGAAGGACGAGATGCTGCCGGCGGTGCTGCCCTCGGTGACGGCGGCGTTCGAGGCGGTCCAGGTGCCGAAGTTGGTCAGCGGCTCAACCCCGCTTGAACCGGTCGGCGCCTCCGCGATCCACTCCGCGCTGCTGTCCACGCAGCTCGAGGCGGAGCAGGTCTGCGTGGTGGTGAAGCTGTTGGCCGAGTGGGTGGAGTCCGTCACGGTCAGCTTGTAGCTGGTGCCGGTCCGCACCACCGAGGCGGTAATCGCGTCGCCGGCCGCGGCGGTCTGGCCGACCACCTGGACGTCGTTGGTCGGGTACATCTCCCACCAGGTGAACTGGTAGGCGGTCCGGTTATAGCACTCGATCATCGTGCCGTCCTGCTCGACCGAGTTGGAGCTATACCCGTCGATGCCGACCCAGAACGCGGCCAGCGAGGTCGTCCGCGAGCTGCAGGTGGCACCGGGCTCGGTCCAGCTGGCGCTGACCTTACTGAAGGAGCTGCCGGTGTCCGCGTAGCCGGACCAGTTGGTGGAGGTGACGTCGCTCAGGCCCTTGAACCCCGGGGACGTGACGCCCACCCGGTGGTTGGTGGGGTGATACCCGACCGTGAGCTTCTTGATCTCCGAGATCGCGATTGCTTTTGCTTCCGCGGCGGCGGAATGGGTGGCGGCGGGGGCGCTGATCGTGTGCGCGCTCGCAACGGCCGCGGTGCCTGCGAGCAGGCCGATTGCCGGGATAATGGCGGCGAAGGAGTAGAGGAAGAACCTACGGGGACGCTTTGCCATGGGGGACCTCTCTGGCTCAGTGGCCCCTTGTGGCGGCCACAGTTGCCCCAGATGTTAACTAGCAGCCGATTCTTATTCAATACATTGACATTTGGTTATTTCTATGTTCATTTTGTTCGCTGCGTCGAATGAAAATCGCAGAAAACAAATGATTGACGTACCGGGCCGATGGTCAGTGATGGCCGGGCAGGGCGACCCCGAGGGCGACCAGCCCGTCCAGGAACACGCCGACCCCGACGGCGACAAGCAGCGTGCCGAGCAGCCGCGACAGCACCTCGAGGAGGCTGTCGTGCATCCGGCGCAGCAACGGCGCGAACGCCCACGTGCACAGCATGTCCACCAGCGCGACGAGCGCGAACGCGCCTGCCACGGTCCAGCGGCCGCCCCAGCCGCCGGCCGAGATCGACTCCTCCAGGTCGGCCGCGATCGCGATCGGGCTGACCACGAACGGCAGCAGCATCGCCCGGAACCCGCTCGACAGCGGGTGAACCGGGTCGACGTCCTCGTTTTCGTCCCTGGCGGCGTTCGCCGCCGCGGCCGCCTCGTGCGGGAGTTCGGTATCGAAGTGGATGCCGAGCACCATGCCGACGGCGTAGATGATGAACAGCAGGCCGGCCGCCAGGTCCAGCTCGGGCGAGCCGATGTGGAAGAACGTGGTCACCCAGGGGGCGGTGAGCGCGCAGACCGCCCCGATGATCGCGGCGGTGGACGCGGTGGCGGCGGCGACCGTGCGGACCGAGCGGTCGTCAAGCGTGCGAGACAGCCGTCCGAATGACAGCAGCACCTTCTGCGGCCCGAACAGCGCGAAGAACGTGATGAACGTGTCAGCGAGGTTGAGGCTGTCCATGGGCCGATGATCTCCCCTGTCCCGTGCCGCCGTCGGCGTGACACGCCGCCCCGGCGGAAGCCAGGAGGCCCGGCAAGACCCTAAGAGTAACTTCGGCCCCGGGAGGAGCCACTGGGGGCTCGGATGCTTTCCGTATCCGACCGGACACTGCCGTCCCGGCCGCGTCGGCCGTGTATGATCTGTCCCATGTCCCAGTGGTATTGGCGTTTTACGCTGGCTCCGGGTGGAGCCGAGCGTTGTTGTTACGCGCGCTTACCACTACCCGGAGCCAGCCACGGCGAGGCAGACCTGCATCGCCGTAATCAAGGGCGTAGCTGGCTCGCGGATGACCCCGGGCGAGGCGCGCCCGGGAGGAGAACCCCGATGCCACGCGTGACGGATACCAGGATCGTCGGCTACGAGCCGCTGCTTTCCCCGGCCGCGCTTTTCCTTGAACTGCCGCTCGGCGACGCCCAGTCGCGGACCGTCGAGGCCACCAGGGCCGAGGTCCGGGCGGTGCTTGACGGGGCCGACGACCGGCTGCTCGTTGTCACCGGTCCGTGCTCGGTGCACGACCCGAAGGCGGCCCTCGAGTACGCCGCCAGGCTGGCCGAGCTCCGCGACCGGCACGCCGATGACCTGCTGATCGTGATGCGCGTCTACTTCGAGAAGCCGCGCACGGTGACGGGCTGGAAGGGTCTGATCAACGACCCGGGCATGGACGGCTCGTACGACGTGCACCGCGGCCTGCGGACCGCCCGCCGGCTGCTGCTCGACATTTTGTCGGCGGGCCTGCCGGTCGGCTGCGAGTGGCTCGACCCGATTACCCCGCAGTACATCGCCGACGCCGTGACCTGGGGCGCGATCGGGGCGCGGACGACCGAGAGCCAGGTCCACCGCCAGCTTGCGTCGGGTCTGTCGATGCCGGTCGGCTTCAAGAACGGCACCGACGGCGACGTTCAGGTAGCAGTGGACGCCCTCCGCGCCTCGGCCGCCAGTCACACGTTCTTCGGCGTCACCGAGGCGGGCGCGGCTGCGGTCGTGACGACCACCGGCAACTCCGACACCCACGTGATCCTGCGGGGCGGCCGGAGCGGCCCGAACTACTCGGCCTCGCATGTCGCCAAGGCGCTGGACCTGATCACGGCGGCGGGCCTGCCGCGCCGGATCATGGTGGACGCCAGCCACGGCAACAGCGGCAAGGACTACCGCCGCCAGACGTCGGTGGCCGAATCGCTAGCCGAGCAGATCGCGGGCGGCGAGACCGGCCTGGCCGGCGTGATGCTCGAGTCCTTCCTGGTCGCGGGCCGCCAGGACCCGGGCGACCCGGCCACCCTGACCTACGGCCAGTCCGTCACCGACGCCTGCCTGGACATCGAGATGACCGAGGCCGCCCTGGCGGCACTGGCGTCCTCGGTCTCCGCCCGCCGTACTGCTTCCGCACATTGACTGCCAGCGCATCCGCCGGGCGCCGCCTGATTACCAGGCGGCGCCGAGGCTGGTGATCCCCGGCCGCTACTTAGTCCTGTACCCGGTTGGCCGCGGCCGGTTATGGTGATGCCCATGCATGAGCTTGGCCAGGATCTGCTGCTAATCGCGGTTAATCCCGACGGCACCCTCGTTCTCCCCGTCAAGCTTCGGTACGGGCTGGCCGGGTCCGAGCTCGTCCGGCTCGCCGCCGCCCGCCGCGTCGACATCGTGCGCGGCCGGATTGTGATACGCAACTCCGAGCGGACCAGTGACCCGCTGCTTGATGACGCCCTCGCCAGCATGACCAGCGGGTGGCGCGAGCCCACGGCGAAGGCGTGGGTCAAGCGCATCCGCCCGGGGCTGGTCGAGCGTTACCTCGCCCGGGCCGAGATCGCCGGGACGATCAGCAAGCAACGCCGCAAGGCGCTCGGCTTCATCCCGGTCACCCGGTGGGTGGTGACCGACCCCGCCCGGGCGGCCCAGGCGCGCGCCCGGCTGGAGGCGACGGCGCGCGGCGGCGCGCTCGAGCCGGCCCAGGCGGCCCTGGCCGGGCTGGCTTCCGCCATCGATGTGACCCGCTACGTCTTCCCCGGCCGGGCCGGCGCCGCCGCCCGCAAACGCCTCCGGGAGGCGGCCAAGCGCCAGCCGTCCACCGCGCACGCGACCGCGGCCGTGGACGGCGCCGTCGCCGCCCAGCACACCGCCGTCGACGCGGCCACCACGGCGGCGACGGACGCGGCGGTCCGCGCGGCCACCGACGCGGCGGTCAGCGCCGCGATCGACGCCGCCACCCAGGCCGCGATCTCGGCCGCCGTCGACGCGGCCCACAGCGCGGCGCACGACGCGGGCGGCCATGCCGCCGCGGGCGGCCACCACTGACCGATCAGGCCCGGCGGGCCTTGGCTGACTCGAGCAGGTAGCGGCCGGCCGCCTCGTAGTTCTCCTCGGAGAGGGCCACGTGCTGCCGGGCGGCGAGCACGTTGCGCAGGTGGCGCTGCATCGGGTTGGTCAGCGCGAGGGCGCGCCCGCCGCCGAACTTGAACAGCTCGCCGACCACGTTGGCGCAGGTCTCGACGGCATAGACCGAGGCCGTGGTGACCGCAAGCTGCTGCTCTTCCGACGGCGCGCGGCCGGCCACCGCGCTCGCGTAGGCGGCCGCCATCGCCTCCCGGTGCACCGCCCGGGCCGCCCTGACCCGGACCTCGGCCCGGCCGAGCTCATGATGGAAGACCGCGCGCTCGCTGACCGTGGGGCCGCCCGGGAAGCGGGCGGTGTGGGCGGCCAGCTCGGTGATGTCGTCAATGGCGCGGCGGGCGAGGCCGATGGCGAGCGGCGGCACCTCGTTGGACACGAACGCGGGCATGCCGAGCCGGAACAGGTCGCCGCCCCGGACGGCGGCGCTGCCGAGCTCGTACGTCAACTCGGCCGGCACGAACGTGCCGTCAAGCGAGAAGTCGAGGCTGCCGGTCCCCTGCAGGCCGGCCACGTGCCAGTTGTCGATGACCTCGGCCTCGACCTTGGGGATGGCGAAGACGATCATCCGGCCGAACCCGGTCCCGCCCGAGCCCCCGTCGGCGCCGCCCCCGTCGGCGCTGCCGGCGCCTGGCTGGCCACGCCGTCCGCCTTGAACGCGCCGATCAGCCAGTCCGCGTGCACGATGCCGCTGGAGAAGCCCCAGCGCCCGTGGACCAGGTACCCGCCCGCGGCCGACGTCCCGGTCCCGCGCGGCGCGAGCTGCCCCGCGATCACCGGGAGCGGCCGCCCGCCAGGCCCGCCCGAGGCGCGGTCCGCGGCCGGACCGAAGATCCGCCGCGCGCCCGCCTCCGGCAGCCAGCCGCCGGCCAGCCCGTTGCAGCCGGCCCCGATCATCGCCGCCCACGCCGTCGACGTGTCGATGTACGCGAGCTCCTCGATCACCTCGCTGAACTCGACCGGCGGGAGCGGGGTGCCGCCGAGCTCGGCCGGGGTCTTGAGCCAGAACAGCCCCAGCGCGCGCAGCGTCGCCACCGCGTCGTTGGGGAGGGTCCGAAGCTCCTCGGCCCGGTCACCGGCGGCCTCGAACTGCTCGCGGTGACTGCGAATGCCGGCCAGCAGTTCCTCGCGCAGCGAGCTCATGCGGTCGTCCTCTCCGCGGCGACGCCCAGCGGGCGGAGCGCCGGCATCACGTCGGCGGCGAATAGCTCCGCGCTGCGCATCACCTGCTCATGCGTGGACGGCCCGATCGCGAAGAGCCCGATCAGCTGTCCGAACCCGCCAAGCTTCTCATAGAGCTCGGCCAGCCGGTCGGCGACGGCGGCGGGCGATCCGACGACCGCCTGGCCGTTGGCGAGCAGATCCTCGTAGGAGAGCGCGCCGAGCGAGCGCAGTCCCGAGGAGAGCACGCCGCGCAGCGAGCCGGGCGACATGTACCCCGGGGGCGTCACCATCTGGGCGGTCTGCTTGAGTCCCTTGCGGTAGAGCCACTCCAGGACCGGCCGAGCCTCGCGATGGGCCTGCTCGTCGGTGCCGGCGACGTAGATCGGAACCGAGAACGCGATCTTCTCCGAGTCGGGCACGTAGCCAAGATTAGCCGCGGCGGCACGGTAGCCGTCGAACCAGCGGCGCACGATCGACGTCGGCGCGTAGACCGACATATGCGCGCGTTTTCCGTTCTGCGCAGAACTTCATCGTCTCGGCCGATCGCGCTCTGGCCGAACGCCGCCCGGTGAACGTAGGCTGGCCAGATGGACGCTGTTGGCGCTAGCCAGGGACGTGACCAGGTCGACGCCACGGTCTTTCGCGACACGCTGGCGCGGGTGCCGACCCCGGTGACGGTGGTCACCTCGCACGTCGACCGCAGGCCGCACGGCACCACGGTGAGCGCGTTCTCGTCGCTCTCGCTTGAACCGCCGATGATCCTGGTCTCGCTCGACCAGCGGTCCGACCTGCTGAAGATCATCGCCCAGACGGGCCGGTTCGGCGTGAACGTCCTCGCGGTCGGCCAGCAGGCCCTGGCGACCGCGTTCGCCAGGAAGGGCGACGATAAGTTCGCCGACGTCGCCTGGTACATGGATCACGGCGCGCCCCGGCTGGCGGGCAAGGGCCAGTGGCTCGTCTGCCGCACCGAGCAGCTGGTCACGGCGGGCGATCACGTGATCATCATCGGCCTCGTCGAGCACGCCGACACCCACTCGTTCGAGCCGCTCCTGTACCGCCAGCGCTCCTTCGGCACCGTCACCCACATGCGTTCCTGATCGAGTACAACTGACGGCGCGTGCCGCCGGCTCCCAGCTGGGTAGGGAACGGGAATACCGGACGGCGTTGCTGGCTTACGATATATGCAAACGCATATATCGCAGCGACGCGAACGCAACCCCGCTGCACAGCGCCAGGGAGGCCTGCCATGCAGTTCGGACTCTTCTCGGTCAGCGACATCACCCGCGACCCGACCACCAACTACACGCCGAGCGAGGCGGAGCGCATCGACGCGGTGGTGAAGATCGCGCAGAAGACCGAGGAAGTCGGCATGGACGTGTTCGCCATCGGCGAGCACCACAACCCGCCCTTCTTCAGCAGCTCGCCGACCACGCTGCTGGCCTACATCGCGGCCACCACCAAGCGCCTCGTCGTCACCACGTCGACCACGCTGATCACGACCAACGACCCGGTGCGGATCGCCGAGGAGTACGCGATGCTCCAGCACCTGTCCAAGGGCCGGATGGACCTG
Source organism: uncultured Actinomycetota bacterium (assembly GCA_963838825.1). GTDB lineage: Bacteria > Actinomycetota > Actinomycetes > Streptosporangiales > Streptosporangiaceae > Trebonia. Next base: position 218,274 of record CAWISQ010000006.1, on the reverse strand, counting down.
ATGATCGGCCGCGGCAACACCGCCCCGGTCTACCCGTGGTTCGGCCAGGACATCCGCGAGGGGCTGCCGCTCGCGCTCGAGAACTACAACCTGCTGCACCGGCTGTGGCGCGAGGACGTGGTGGACTGGAAGGGCAAGTACCGGTCCGCCCTGCAGGGGTTCACCTCCACCCCGCGGCCGCTCGACGACGTGCCGCCGTTCGTCTGGCACGGCTCGATCCGGTCGCCCGAGATCGCCGAGCAGGCCGCCTTCTACGGCAACGGCTTCTTCGCCAACAACATCTTCTGGCCCAAGGAGCACTACCAGCGGCTGATCAAGTTCTACCGGCAGCGCTACGCGCACTACGGCCACGGGACCGAGAAGCAGGCGATCGTCGGCCTCGGCGGCCAGGCGTTCATCGCCAAGACCTCCCAGGAGGCCAGGAAGGAGTTCCGCCCGTACTTCAACGCCGCCCCGGTCTACGGCAACGGCCCCTCGCTCGAGGACTTCGCCGAGATGACGCCGCTCTCGGTCGGGTCACCGCAGGAGGTCATCGACAAGACGCTGACGTTCCGCGAGTACTTCGGCGACTACCAGCGCCAGCTGTTCCTGATGGACCACGCGGGCCTGCCCCTGGGCAAGGTCCTCGACCAGCTCGAGCTGCTCGGCGGCGAGGTGGTGCCGGTCCTGCGCAAGGAGCTGGCGGCCCGCAAGGACCCCGAGGTTCCGGACGCGCCCACCCACGCGAGCCTGGTCAAGGCCAAGTACGGCGACAACCCGCCGCGCCAGCCGCGCCCCAACGCCAACCGCGGCGACAACGTGACCGGTGCCTCCCCCTACCAGGACAGCACCGAGAACGTCGAGGTCGAGTACCCCTCGATCGCCTGAAATCAAGCAGAAGGCTGAACCAGGAAATGGCCGACCCCCGGCACCCCGCCAACGACGCGTGGGAGGCGCTGCTGTCCGCCCACGCGTCGCTGATGCGGCGCTTCAGCGCCGAACAGGTCTGGGAGGACATCTCCATGAAGGAGTACGACGTCCTCTACACGCTCTCCAAGTGCCCCCAGCCGATCAGGCCGACCGACCTCAACCAGCACGTGCTGCTCAGCCAGCCCGCCCTGTCCCGGCTGGTGGACCGGCTGGCCGCGCGCGGGCTGGTGCAGCGGATCGCCGACAGCAGGGACCTGCGCACCGTCCGGCTCGCGCTGACGGAAGACGGCCGGGCGCTGCAGCGCCGCGTCGGCCGCCGGCACGCCCGCTCGGTCGCGCACGCGATGCGCTCGGAGCTCACCCCGGCCGAGCTCGACCAGCTGACAGCGATCTGCGCCAAATTGACAGCCGCCCCGGCCCGTTAGGAAGAAGAACATGAGCAACCCGGCCCAAGACGACCCGCTGAACCTCGTGGTGGTCAGCGCAGGCACCTCCGACCCCTCCTCGACCAGGCTGCTGGCCGACCGCACGGCCCAGCGGGTGGCCGCGCTGGCCGAGGTCAGGGGGGCTGCCGTCACCACCCGCGTCATCGACCTGCGCGAGCTCGCGACCGACGTCACCACGGCGCTGACCAGCCAGCTGATCACCCCCAAGCTGCAGCAGGCGATCGACGCGCTCGGCCGCGCGGACGGGATCATCGCCGCCGCCCCGGTCTACAAGGCCGGCCCGAGCGGGATCTTCACCTCGTTCTTCCACGCGCTCGACAACGACCTGCTGATCGGCAAGCCGGTGATTCTGGCGGCGACGGCCGGCACCGCCCGGCACGCGCTGGTGGTGGACGACCAGATGCGCTCGCTGTTCGCGTACCTGCGCACCCTGCCGGTGCCGACGTCGCTGTTCGCCGCCCCCGAGGACTGGAGCGACGACGCGCTCAACCAGCGCATCGACCGGGCCGCGTTCGAGCTGGTGCTGCTGATGGAGTCCGGCTTCGCCCGCAAGGTCCGCGACGAGTCCTGGCAGAACTACCAGCACGAGCTCGGCTCGGCGGGCGGAACCGAGCTCGGGATCAACATCGACAGCGACCTGATGCGCCTCGCCACCGGCGGCAGCGCCTCCTAGCAAAATCAAAAATCAGGTCATATCGAACGGTCCCGCCCGACTCTCCCAAGTCCATGACACCCAGTCGGCTAGGCCGGCCAGCTCAGCTAGGCCAGCTGGTAGCCGCCGGCCTCGTCGAGCGCCCCGCTGACCGCGGCCTCGGGGAGCGGGGCGGCGCTGGTCACGGTCACGGTGGAGACGCCGTCCGGCACGAGCTGGACTTGGACCGCGGACACGCCGTCGAGCGCGGTGACCTCGGCCGTCACCGCGTTCGCGCAGTGCTCGCAGGTCATGCCGGTGACCTTGTAGGTCGTGGTTGTCATCGAGGGATGCCTTTCTGCTCCAGGTGCCAAGATCAGGAACGAACGAGGCGGGCAATTGCTTCCGGGGCCTGGCCGATGACGACCTCGCGGCCGTCGACCGTGCCGCCCGCGCCGAGCCCGGCAGCGCCAGGAACGATTCCGCCCGGGAAGTTCCCGGCCAACCATACTTTCCCGGAGATACCCTGGGCGGGTTTATAAAATACCCCCGCCCGGTTTAGCGGATACCTATCAGGTTTTATCCGGGGGCGCTGGAAACTGGCTTGTAACCAGGCGCTCACCTGCGTGTTAGAGAAATCAAGCGAATTGTCTGCGACTTCATGCGATTAATTTGCGGCGTCGGTGACGTCTCTCTATCGTGGGTTGTGGCATTCCCGGCCGCGAAGTATCTGAGGAGCTCCGATGAGTGATGTTGCCGTCGCCGCCGGCGGCCGTACCGCGTTGCGGGGACGGCTCGGCACGGAGGCCCAGTCCGCCGCGGTGCGGCCGGACTCCAGGCGGGCGCTGCAGCTCGGGCTCGCGGCCGTCTGGCTGCTCGACGGCGTCCTCCAGTACCAGCCGTTCATGTACACCAAGGCGTTCGGCCAGATGCTGGCGGCGGGCGCCGCGGGCAATCCGGCCGTCATCGCCCGCCCGATCACCTGGGACGCGGCCCTGGTCGAGCATCACGTCGTGCTGCTGAACACGATCTTCGCCACGACCCAGCTCCTGCTCGGCGTTGGCATCGCCTTTCGCCCGACCGTCCGGTTTGCCCTGGCCGCCTCGATCGCCTGGTCGCTCGGCGTCTGGTGGTTCGGGGAGGGGCTCGGCGGAGTGCTGAAGGGCGGCGCCGATCCAGTCAACGGCGCCCCCGGCGCGGTGATCCTCTACGCGCTGCTGGCGGTGCTGGTCTGGCCCGCCGACCGGCCGGGGAGACCGGCCCCCTTCATCGCCGCCCGGGCGGTCGGCGGGCACGTGGCCAGGGCGCTCTGGCTGGTGCTGTGGCTGAGCTTCGGCTACTTCACCCTGCTACCCGCGAACCGCGGGCCGCAGGCGGTGAGCGGCATGATCGCGAGCATGAACAGCCGCGAGCCAGGTTGGCTGGCGGCTATCTTGCGCGGCGCGGCCTCGCTCGTCGCCGGCCAGGGGCTCGCCGTGTCGGTCGTGCTGGCGGTGGCCTTCGTGCTGATCGCCGTCAGCGTCTATCTGCCGCCGCGGGCCGCCAGCACGGCCAGGGCGGCGCTGCTGCTCGCGATCGTGGTGGCCGCCGTCATCTGGGTTGCCGCCCAGGCACTGGGCGGGATCCTCGCGTCGGGCGCGACCGACCCCAACTCGGGACCCCTGCTGGTGCTGCTGACGCTCGCCTACTGGCCGGCCAGGACGGCGCTCAGCAAACCAGCCGCCCGGTCCTCCGCGTCCGCCGTCGTAGAAGGGGATCCGGCCTGATGACCCCCAGCTGGCTGCTGGGCGTAGTCGCCGCGATCATGCTCGTGGTCGCGGGGGTGAGCGCGACCAGGCTCACGGCGGCCCGGCCGTGGCGGCCCGGCTCGGTCATCATCGACACCGACATCGCGCACCTGCTGATGGCCATCGCCATGGCGGGGATGCTGGCACCGAGCCTGCGGACCTTCCCCAGCGCCGTGTGGGATGTCATCTTCGGCGTGCTGATCGCCGTGTTCGGCCTCCGGGTCGTCCGGGACGCGCGGGTCAACGGGGTTCGCGCCCTGGCCGGCGGACACTGCGCCCCGCACCTCGTGCACAGCGCCTCGATGCTCTACATGTTCCTGGCTATCGGCCCGGTCGCCGGGATGGCCGGGATGGCGGGCATGAGCGATATGAGCGGCATGGAGATGCTGAGGTACCCGACGCTCGCGTTCGCGTTCACCCTCATTCTGATCGGCTACGGCATCTGGGATCTCGACCAGCTCTCCGGCAGGCGCTACAGCCTCACCAGCACGCGGGTGTCGCTGGGCGGGATCCCGCGAACCGGTGCCGCGGCGATGGCGGCGGCCCAGCCGGCTGGCGCCGCGTTCACCGGCCTGCCGTCCGAGGGCGTCGCCCCGGAAGCGGCCGGCCCGTCGGCCGGTCGCGCGGCTGGCCACGCGGTCCACGTCAGCCTCGACGCCGTCGGGGGCGGCGCCGGAGGCGCCGCCCCCGGCCCAGTCGGCCAGTTTCTGCTGTCGCCCGCGGTCACCGTGGGCGCCCGGGTTGTGATGGGCGCCGCGATGGCCTTCATGCTGCTGATCTTGATCTGAGCCGCGCGACCGCCGGACCGCGTTGGCTCACCCAGCTGCTCGGCTGCTCCTACGCCGAGGCCGCGCAGGTCTGCGACTGCCCGATCGGCACGATCCGCTCCGCGTCGCCCGCGCCCGCGCAGCATCGGCATAGCGGGGCGTGCTAAGGCGGGAAACCGCTCGGCAAGGTCAAAGACGCAAAGGCCTCTGGTCCGAACGGCCCGTTGCTTCGCCCGAACGGCCGGTGTGGGACGCTAGATGCCGACCAGCGTCGAGGGGGATGCCCGTGCCACAGGAGTCAACTGAGGCGCCAGAACCGCAGCCGGTGCTCAGCCCGCTGACAGCCGCGGCCGTGTTCCTGGTGCTGACCATCGAACCGGGCGGCGAGGATGCCGTCCGCGATCTGCTCGGCGACGTCACCACGCTGCAGCGCTCGGTCGGCTTCCGTACTCCCGGCGGGGCCCTGCAGGTGGTCGCCTCGATCGGCTCGGACGCCTGGGACCGGCTGTTCGCCGGCCCCCGCCCGGCCGGGCTGCATCCCTTCCGCGAGCTCCAAGGGCCCCGCCACCGGGCTCCCGCGACGCCGGGCGACCTGCTCTTTCACATCCGGGCGAACCGGATGGACCTCTGCTTCGAGTACACCACCCAGGTGATGGCCCGGCTGGCGGGCGCGGTCAAGGTCGTCGACGAGGAGCACGGGTTCCGCTACTTCGACGAGCGGGACCTGATCGGCTTCGTCGACGGCACCGAATCGCCCTCGGGGTCGCGCGGCGTTAAGGCCGGGATCGTCGATTCCGCCGATGACCCCGACTTCGCCGGCGGCAGCTACGTGATCATCCAGAAGTACCTGCACGACCTGCCCGCCTGGAACGCGATCAGCGTCGAGGAGCAGGAGCGGGTGATCGGCCGGTCGAAGCTGGACGACATCGAGATGCCGGACGACGTCAAGCCGGTCAACTCGCACGTCGCGCTCAACACGGTGACCGGGCCCGACGGCGAGGAAATCAAGATCGTCCGGGCGAACATGCCGTTCGGCCACGCCAGCAAGGGCGAGTTCGGTACGTACTACATCGCCTACGCCGCTACCGCTGACATCATCGAGCTGATGCTGGTGAACATGTTCATCGGGCGGCCGCCGGGTAATACAGACCGGATACTCGACTTCTCGACCGCAGTGACCGGCACCCTGTTCTTCGCCCCGCCCGCCGAATTCCTCGAGGACCCGCCGGACCCGCCGTCGGCGGCAGGCCGGGGGGCCGCCGGTCCGGCGGCCGCGGATAACGTTTCACCTGGGAACGCCCCGGCCGGGGATGGCTCGCTTGGCATTGGCTCTCTGAAGGGATAGGCAGCTATGAACAACCTGCATCGCGAACTCGCCCCCGTTTCCGCCGCCGCCTGGGCAGGCATCGAGGAGGAGGCCAAGCGCACGTTCGCGAGGCACGCCGCCGCGCGCAAGTCGGTCGACGTGACCGGCCCCGACGGGCCGACGCTGGCCGGCGTCGGCACCGGTCACTCGGAATCGATCGACCCGCCCGCGCCCGGCATCCAGGCGACGCTGCGGGCCTGGCAGCCGGCGGTCGAGCTCCGGGTCCCGTTCACGCTGAGCCGGTCCGAGATCGACTCGGTCGAGCGCGGCTCGATGGACCCGGACTGGCAGCCGGTCAAGGACGCGGCCAAGAAGATGGCCTTCGCCGAGGACCGGGCGGTCTTCGACGGCTACGCTCAGGCCCAGATCACCGGCGTCGGCCCGGCCTCGACCAACCCCGGGCTGACCCTGCCGGCCGAGGTCAGGGCGTACCCGGACGTGGTCAGCAAGGCGCTCAGCCAGCTCCGGCTGGCGGGCGTGGCCGGCCCGTACTCGCTGCTGCTGTCGGCCGACGCGTGGACGGCGGTCAGCGAGACCTCCGACCACGGCTACCCGATCCGCGAGCACCTGGCCAGGCTGCTCGACGGCGACATCATCTGGGCGCCCGCGATCGACGGCGCGCTGCTGCTGTCCGGCCGCGGCGGCGACTACGAGCTGCGCCTCGGCCAGGACCTGTCGATCGGCTACCTGTCCCACGACGCCGAGCGGGTCGAGCTCTACTTCGTCGAGTCCTTCACCTTCTCCGTCTACACCACCGAGGCCAGCGTCTCCATCACCGTCTAGCGCCACTTGCGCCGACCGCCATCACCGGACGGTGCCACCGTCGGACGGCACGCCCCCCACCCGGCCCGCCCAGCGGCCACCGCATGATCACGAAGGATTTTTGCACCTATAAGCGAATTATCCTTCGCCAGGATAGAAGCCTTCGTGATCACGGCTGAGTGGGCGTTGCCGGTATGCCACGCGCCGCGCCCGGTCCAGGTCGGGCGTCCACACCCAGCCGCCGAGCCCGTAGTCGCCAAGGGACGGAGCCGGCGGCCGCCTACGGCGTGCCTGACAACCTCACCCTCAGCAGAGTTGGGGTATCTCACAAGAGGAAAGGCGTCGGCAGCGAATCATGGCATTTCTCAACGACGAGGCAGGGCAGGGCAAGCTCTACCCCGGCGGCTGGCTCGCCTGCGGCGGTGGCGCGCGGCCGTCATCGAACCCGCCACCGGCCGTGAGCTCGGCCGCATCGGCATCTCGACTCCCGCAGATGCCGGCCTGGGCGCAGGAGGCGGCTACGCTCCTGTTCTATGAGCGCCCAGTCATCGCACGCCCCGGCAGCGACGTCGCTTCCCGAGATGTCGCTGCCGGAATGGCTGGTGCTCGCGATCCTGCGCCAGCAGCCCGCCCATGGCTTCGCGGTCGCGCAGCTGACCGCGACCGACGGCGAGCTCGGCCGGGTCTGGCAGATCCCGAAGGCGGTCGTCTACCGGGCCATCGGCCGCCTGCTTGACGCGGACCTGATCGCCCCCGAGGGGACCGAGCGCGGGGCGGGCCCGCAGCGGACCGTGTACACGGCCACCGCGCCGGGCAGCGCGGCGGCCGCGCGCTGGCTGCAGACCCCGGTCGAGCACGTCCGCGACATCCGCTCCCACCTGCTGCTCAAGCTCGCCCTGCTCGACCGGGCGGGCGACGACCCGGCCGGCCTGCTCGACGCCCAGCGAGCGGTGCTGGTGCCGATAGCGGCCGCGATCGAGGGCCGCCACGCCGCCAGCGCCGGCTTCGACGCAACCCTGCTGGCCTGGCGTCAGGCGACCGCGTTGGCGGCACTCGACTTCATCGACCGGATCAGGCCGGCCCAGAGCTAGGGGTCGACCGGGGCGGCCGCTAGCGCCGCTCGGCGACGGCGAAGAAGCGCTGTGGCGCGTCGTCGTAGACGGTCAGCCGCCACCCGGCGGCCGCAGTCGACCGGCGCAGCATCCCGTCCGCGAGCGGCTCGTCGGCGGCGAGAACCCGTCCGTGCCGGGCTGCGAGGGCGGCCCGCCCGGACGGGTGGAAGAGCACCAGCAGGCCGCCCGACCGGACCACCCGGGCGAGCTCGCGCAGACCCGCCTCGGTGTCCGGCAGGTGGTCGACGAGGCCGGCCGCGAAGATCGCGTCGGCCGACGCGTCGGCGAACGGCAGCGCGCGTGCGTCGGCCAGGATAACCGCCGCCCCGGCGGCGCTGCTCTTGGGCCGGGCCGCCGCCAGCATCTCGGGGGTCAGGTCGACGGCGATGACCGAGCCGTCGGATCCGACCGCCTCGCGCAGCCGCGGCAGCGCCCGACCGGTCCCGCAGCCGACGTCGATTGCCACGCCGCCGCGCCGGATGCCCGCCTCGGCGACCGCCGCGCGGTACGCGGGCAGGTCGTCGCCGAACTTCGTGTCCCAGGTCGCGGCCCTGCAGCCGAAGAACGCCTGGGTCTCGGCGACGTACCGCGCGCCGCTCGAGCGTGGCGGTGGCATGCAATCATCATGCCGATGCGGAAGCTGACCACGCAAGGCAGAAAGCTCGGCTCCGTGCGCCGGTCGTCGCGAGGTCAAGGCGGTTACCGCGCAGCTGTCGGTCACGTCCTCCGGATAGACAAATCGCGCGTCCGGCCGTGCTGGCCGGACGCGCGATCTGTCGGGGCGGCTCGTCGCGCCGTTACGAGACCTTGTAGTCGCTCGGCGGCCGGGCGAGGCTGACGCCGGTGAAGGCACTCGGCACCGGGTACTTGCCAAGCACGAAGTTCAAGATCGCCGCGTGCTGGAACTCGACCGGCTGGATCGAGGCGGCCGTCTTGATCCCGGCCGCGCTCTTGATCACCGACAGGCCGTTCTGGTAAGTCTGGCCGGCCGTGTCCTCAAGCAGCAGGGCCAGCTGCGCGAGCCCGGTGACGCTCGTCACCTTGCCCAAGGCCGCGCTGACCGTGGGCTGGATGACCGGGTCGACCGCGGTGACGGGCTGCTTGCCTGCGCTGGTGAGCACCGCGTTCCACGCCTTCTGGTGATCTTGGTGCTGCGCCATCGCGGTCTCGGCGAAGGTGACCACCGCGGGCGGGACGGTGCCGAGCTTCCCGGCCGTGGCGGCCTTGATCCCGGCCATGTAGGTGGCGATCGCGGTGTTCTCCAGGCTCGCCGCCATGGCGACGACCTGCAGGTCCCCCGACAGCGCCTGGCCCTCGCCGCCGGCCTTCACGGCGGCGGCGGACCCGGTGGCGGTGGCCGACGACGACGCGGTGGCCGACGAGGAAGCCGACGACGAGGAACTGGTGCACGCGGCGAGCAGCGCGACTCCCGCGATGCCCCCGGCCGTGCCGGCCGTCCTGGTCAGGAAGCGGCGGCGGTCGAACTCGGGCCGCTGGACGGCGTCGCTGTCGCGGCCCGCCTGGCCGCGGGCCCGGATGTCGTCGGTCCACTCGGCCAGGCTGTCGGCCAGCGCCGGCATGGCGAGGTCGTGGTGCATGGCGTCCAGGTCCGCGGTCATGCTGCGCAGTTCCGCCTCTGACAGGTGGGCGGCGGGATCTTTGGCGCTCATTTACATGGCTCCCTGGCTGGCTGGGGCGGCGTTGGTCGTCGGGTAGAAGGCGTTCGGGAAGCCGACAGAACCGGCGGCGGCGGGCAGCTTGGCGACCGGCGGCGGCAGGGTGATGTCGGCCCCGGCGCCGCCCTTCAGCAGCGCCTGCACCGCGAGCAGGATGGCGACGTGCTGGGCCTCGACGCCCATGACGCTGGCGGTGACCTTCTTCGCGTTCGCGTTGCTGAGCAGGCTCATGTTGTTGACGTAGGTCTCGGCGGCGATGTTCTCGAGCTCCAGGGCCAGGGCCACCACCTGCAGCGCGCCGGCCGACGCCGACGCCTTGGTGATCGCGGTGACGGCCTTGTCCACCACCGGCACGAAGGCCGGGTCGGGCTTGGTCTGCTTCGAGCCGCCGAGCGCGGTGGTCGCGGCCTGGAAGGCGGCCAGGTGATCGGCGTGCTGGGCCATCGTGGTGGTCGCGAACGCCTTGACGACCGGGTTAGCCGAGCTGCCGCCGATATAGGGCAGCCCGAGCGCGGTCTTGTAGGTGCTGACGGCCAGCACCTCGATCGAGGACGCCGTCTGCAGCACCTGGACGTCAGTGCCTGAAGCGGCGAACGCGGGGCTGCCGATGTAGTCCGCGATGGCGGCGATCAGCCCGGTGCCCGCCAGCAGGCCGCCCGCCCGCTTGGCGACGGAGGCTAGCCGCCGCCGGTTCTCGCCCGCGAAGGCGCGGTTCTCGTCAGGATCCGGGGCGCTGACCGCCCGGCTCTGGCGGCCCAGGTCAACCAGGTCCGCCAGGGGTTCCTTGGCCGCGCGCTGAGCGTCGGCGTGGGTATCCCGGGATTGTTCGATCAGGCCGTTGAGGGCGGTCTCGTCGATCTCCACGTGCTCTCCTTGACTGGGGCTATCCGGCTCAATGACGCATTCGGACGTGCGTGGCTACCGAACCACCAGGGTTCCGGTCATGTACTGGTGGATCGTGCAGAAAAACGCGTAACTGCCCGCCTTGCCGGGCGCCTTGAAGGTCTTGGTCTGATTGGGGCCGACCGGGCCGGTGCTGAACGCGGACTGATCGGTCTTGTCGGTCAGCGTGTGCGTCACCGAGTCCTCGTTCTTGACGGTGACCACGGCGCCCGGAGCGACCGTGAGCGAATCCGGCGAGAACATGAAGTTCTTGATGACGATCGTGTCGGTCGTTCCGGTTTGCTGGCCCGCAGGCGACCCGGTGGCGGTGGCGCTGGGCGTCGCGGAAGCGCTGGAACTGCTGCTGCACGCGGCCAGCACCAAGATGAGAATCAGCCCGGGCAGCAGCAGCCATCGGCAGCGATTACTTTTAGTCATACGACATCTACGCAGAGCATTGTCTGATCGTGTTGATTTAGCGGGACGGACACGCCAGTCGTTGCCGGGTTGTTACCGACGGGCTCCCGGTTGGCCGCCGGCCCCAGTTGATAGGCCCCATTGGTGTCGATTGGCCTAATCGACAGCCTCGGCCGCCGCTGGCAGGCTTGATGGGTGGACGTCTCGTTCGGCACGATCTGGGAGGCCATCGCCCGCGATCAGCCCGACGGCGTGGCGATCTCGGAGCCCGGCCGGGACTACACGTTCGCCGAGTTCGATGATCGGGCGGCCCGCCTCGCGGCCGCGCTCACCGGGGCCGGCCTCGGACCGGGCGACAAGGTGGCGTGCTACCTCTACAACGGCGCCGCCTACCTGGAGACGGTCTTCGCCGCGTTCAAGATCGGCGCCGTTCCGGTCAACGCGAACTACCGGTACACCCAAGACGAGCTGACCGCGCTGCTGGCCGACGCCGATGCCGCCGCCCTGGTGTTCAGCGGCGAGCTCGCGGCCAACGTGGCGCACGCCGCGCGCGCCCTCCCGTCGCTGCGGCTGCTGGTCCGGGTCGGGGCCGAGCCCGCCGCGGGCGTCGGGCCGGACGCGCCCGAGCTGGCCGATGTGTACGCCGCCACCGCGCCCCGCCGGGCCGAGCCGCGCCCCGGCGCCGACCAGCTCTTCATGTACACCGGCGGTACCACCGGCCGGCCCAAGGGAGTGATCTGGCACCTGTCCGACCTGCTGCACTCGATGCAGGTCTCGGTGTTCAAGCGACTCGGCGTGGACGCGGTGCCCGCCACGGTCGACGAGGCGGTCGCGATCGCCCGGCAGGCCCGGGCGGCGGGCATGTCGCCGGTGATGATGCCGGCCGTCCCCCTGATGCACGCGACCGGCCTCTTCAACTGCATGGGGACGCTGCTCGCGGGCGGCCGGGTCGTGACCGCCCGCCCCGGCCGGCTCGACCCCAGGCACGTCTGGGAGACGGTGGCCGCGCAGCGGGTCGCCACCCTGGTGGTGGCGGGCAACGCGGTCTGCCAGCCGCTGGTGGACGAGCTGCTGGCGGCCGAGGCGGACGGCCGCCCGCACGACCTCACCTCGCTCGACGCGGTTGTCAGCTCGGGGACGGTGCTGGGCGACCGGCTCAAGCGCGCGCTGCACGAGCGGGCCGCGGTCACGATCACGGACGCGCTCGCGTCCAGCGAGGGCGGCCCGTTCGCGTTCGCGATCACCTCGTCGGCGGCCGACCTGCCGTCCCGGTTCTTCCCGGCCGCGGCCACCCGGGTGCTCGACGCGAACGGCGCGGAGGTGGCGCCGGGCAGCGGCCAGGTCGGCACCCTCGCCTTCGGCGGGCCGATCCCGGCGGGCTACTACAAGGACCCGGCCAAGACCTCGGCGACGTTCCGCACCGTCGGCGGGGTCCGCTACACGATGCCGGGCGACCTGGCCACGGTCGACGCCGACGGCGCGATCCGGTTCCTCGGCCGGGGCAGCGGGGTGATCAACACCGGCGGTGAGAAGGTGCACCCGCAGGAGGTCGAGGACCTGCTGCTCGCGCAGCCCGGCGTCACCGACGCGTCGGTCGTCGGCGTGCCCGACGAGACCTGGGGCGAGCGGGTGGCGGCGGTGGTCGCGACACCGAACGCAACGGTGACCGAGCAGCAGCTCAAGGACGCGCTCCGGCGCCGCCTGGCGGGCTACAAGGTGCCCCGCTCCATCCTGCTGCTCCCCGCCCTGCCGCGCACCCCGACCGGCAAGCTCGAACTGGCCCAGATCCGCCGCCTAGCCTCCGGCCAGCCGCCGCCGACCGCCTCATCAGGTAACCCTGAATAAGGCGCCAGGCGCCACGGGAGTACCGTCTACCCACATCGCTGGCTAAATGTGGAGGAACGCTGTGACGGGTGCCGTTGACCTGGCTGACTTGACCGGGATCTATCGCGATCTGCACGCGCACCCCGAGCTCGCGTTCGCCGAGCACCGGACGGCCGGCATCGTCGCCGAGCGGCTGCGCGAGCTCGGCTACCAGACGACGACGGGCGTCGGCCGCACCGGCGTGGTCGGCCTGCTGGCCAACGGCGACGGCCCGACCGTGCTGCTGCGGGCCGACATGGACGCGCTGCCGGTGCTCGAGCGGACCGGCCTCGACTACGCCTCGGCCGACCACGGCCAGAGCGCGGACGGCAAAGACGTGCCGGTCATGCACGCCTGCGGTCACGACGCGCACGTCACCTGCCTGCTCGGCGCGGCCGCCGAGCTCGCCGCCGACGCGAGCAGCTGGAGCGGCACCGTGCTGCTCGTCTTCCAGCCCGCCGAAGAGGTCGGCCGGGGCGCCCAGGCGATGATCGACGACGGCCTGTTCGACCGGTTCGGGGTGCCCGACGTGGTGCTCGGCCAGCACGTCGCGCCGATCCCGGCCGGGCTGCTCGGGGTCAGGTCCGGTCCGGCGTTCGCCGCCACCGACTCGCTCCGCATCGTGCTGCGCGGTCAGGGCGGTCACGGCTCCCGCCCGGAAACCACGGTCGACCCGGTGCTGATGGCGGCGGCGGTGGTGCAGCGACTGCAGGGCATCGTCGCCCGTGAGCTCCCGGCCGCCGACGCCGCCGTGGTCACCGTCGGCGCGCTGCACGCGGGCACGGTGTCGAACGTCATCCCCGACGAGGCCGAGCTGCTGGTCTCCGTCCGCACCTTCGACCAGGGGGTGCGGGGCAAGGTGCTCGCCGCTATTGAGCGGATCGTCACGGCCGAGGCGGCCGCGTCCGGGGCGACGGCCGCGCCCGAGATCGCCTCCCTCGGCGCGTTCCCGGTGGTGGTGAACGACCCCGCCGCGTGCGCCCGGGTCAGCGACGCCTTCGCCGCCGGGATCGGGCCCGGGCTGGTGCTCGACCCGGGCCCGGTGACCGGGAGCGAGGACGTCGGGCTGCTCGCCACCGCGTCCGGCGCGCCCTGCGCCTACTGGCTGCTCGGCTGCGCCGACCCGGCCCTGTTCGCCGGGATCGCGTCGCTTGACGAGGCCAGGGCGATCGTCGAGACCCTGCCGTCCAACCACTCGCCGCTGTTCGCGCCGCTCATCGAGCCGACCCTGCGCACCGGGATCGCGGCGCTGACGAGCGCGGCCCGCGGCTGGCTGGACCCGGCCGCGCGCTAGCCGTTCGAGGGCAGCCGCGGCGCCGGGTGCGGCTTGGGCAAGTCGAGGCGGAACCACGCGACGTGGCAGGCCTCGTCGCCGTCGACACCCCAGTTGCCGTCCCCGGCGATGGCGGCCAGGGCGGTGAGCCCGTGCCTGCGGCCGCTGCTGGTCCACTCGCCGCCCTGATCAATGACCTCAACCCAGGCGTAATCGTCCGGATAGAGGGTGACCCGGACCGTGAACATTCCGGCCGGCCGCCCGGAACGGCTGTGAATGACGGCGTTGGTCGCCAACTCCGAGGTAATCAGAACGAGGTCGTCCGATAGCGGGCAGCCGTCGGTGATCGCGGTCAGGTCCGCGCACACCTCGCCGACCTGCTCGATCGTTCCCAGGTAGGAACGCTCGAACGCAGTCGCCCGCGGAGTGTGTGCCTGGTTCATCCCGGATCCCTGCTGCCAGGGCGGCTCGTCCCGCCGTGGTTATTTTGGCAAATCTATCTCGGAATCCCTGGTCAAACCGGGCAGAGGCCGACGTTTTTACGTTTTATTCACTGGTTTTAACAGTTTATTCACGCCGCTTAAACATGAGAATCACAAACATGAAAGATCAAATTCAGTCGCTCGAACGGGCCCTGGTTCCACCCAAAGCGCCCACGACCTGCAAACGGTTGCAGACGGGCCGCCGGTGCAGCGCGCGAGCGGCAAGGGGAGAATCGTCCGGATCGTCAGCGAGCAGGGAGGCAGGATGAGCGAGTCAGCGGCCGTGCCAGTGGTGCGCCAGCGCGGGCTGTGGTTCGAGGAGCTCCAGACCGGCGTCCTCTATCAGCACGCGCCCGGGCGGACGCTGAGCGAGGCGGACAACACGCTGTTCAGCACGATGACCATGAACCCGCAGTCGCTGCACCTCGACGCCGCCTTCAGCGAGCAGACCGAGTTCGGCGAGCGCCTGGTCAACAGCCTGCTCACCATGTCGGTCCTGGTCGGTCTCTCGGTCGGTCATCTGACTCAGGGCACGATCGTGGCCAACCTGAGCTTCGGCGACGCGCGCTTCCCGGCCCCGGTCCGGCACGGCGACACGATCTACGGGGAGACGACCGTGCGCGAGAAGCGGCTGTCGTCGAGTCGGCCGGGCCAGGGCATCGTGGTCTTCGACCACGTGGCCAGGAACCAGCACGGCGAGGTGGTGGCCCTGGTGACCAGGACCACCCTGATGCGCTGCCGACCGGACGACGACGGCCAGCCCGGCGACCCGGCTTAAGCGCGGCCGGCGGCAGGGCTCGCTCGGCCAGGACAGGCGCGCACTGGCTAGCGAAGCGTCCCCTGGGCGGTCCGGCGGCCGTAGCGGTCGCGGACGGCGGTGCCGGTCGCGGCCTCGCCCGGGACGGCGCTGACGATCATGCCCTGGTGGTCGAAGAGCGGCGACAACAGGCGGTACTCGAAGTACCGCTCCCGCGCGGGCGAGCCGGCCGCGCCGGTGAACGCGGCCGCGCGGGCGGCCTCCGCCATCGCCAGCGCCTGCAGCGGCCCGTGCGCCAGCAGCCCCGGGTACCCCTCGACGTCGCGGGCGAAGTCACGGTCGTAGTGAATGCGATGCGCGTTATAGGTCAGCGCCGAGAACCGGAAGAGCATGGTCGGCGAGACCGGGATCTCCCGCTCGCCGTCGCCCGCCGGCACGATCGTATCCGCCGCCTCGGCGACGCCGCCACCGGCGGCCGGCCCGTCCCCGGCCGCTGGCCCGCCACCGTCGGCCGACCCGCCCGCGGCGTTGACGGCCGCTCGGTAGACGATGTCCTGCTCCTCGTCGACGACCACCTGATCCCGCTGCACGATCTGGTGGCCGACCACGACGAACGTCATCGGCCCGGTCCGCCCGACCTTGTCGGTCATCGAGAGCACCCGGGTCAGCCGGATAGCGGGCTCGCCGCAGCGCAGCACCCCGGAGGCGCGCACCCGGCCGCCGGCCCACATCCGGCGCAGCCCGGGCGCGGGCGGCGCCGGCAGCACCCCCCGGACCGGGTGCCCGTCCGGTCCGAGGTCAGCCTGGGCCGGCCGGTCAAGCAGATAGCACCAGTGCCACAGCAGCGGCAGCCCCGCCCCGCCCGCCAGGTCAGGCACGGGCACGTCAAGCAGCCCGCCGAGGGCATCGGCCGGCCCGACCGCCAGCGTCTCCGTCCGTTCGATAACGTCGCTCATGGCTGCCAGTATCTCCCGCCGCCGCCCGGCCGCCGACGCGCAGGCGGATCTGGCGGTTAGAGTGGCCGGGTGAATTCGGAGCTTCCGCTGCGCCCGTTCCCCTTCAGCGGGGACGGGGTGACCGCCATCGTCACCACCAGGCACGGCGGCGTGTCAGCCGGCCCCTACGCCAGCCTCAACCTGGGCGCGCAGGTCGGTGACGACCCGCAGGCGGTCCGGCAGAACCGGGCCCGGGTGGCCGCCGCCGTCGGCGTGGACCGGCTGACCATCGCCGCCCAGCAGCACACGAACCGCGTGGCGGTTGTCGATCGGGGAACCGCCGGTCGCGGCCACGACGGAGTTGCGGGCTCGCGCAGCGCCTTCCCCGCGACCGACGCGCTGGTCACCGACCTGCCGGGCGTCGCGCTGGCGGTCGTGGTGGCCGACTGCGCTCCGGTCGTGCTGTTCGATCCGGTGCACCGGGCGATCGGGGTCGCGCACTGCGGACGCGCCGGAACGGTGTCCGGCATGCTCCCGAACACGGTCGAGGCGATGGCCAGGGCCTTCGGGTCAACGCCGGCGGACCTGCTGGTGGGCATCGGCCCGGCCATCCGGGCGGAGAGCTACGAGGTCGGCGACGCGGAGGCGGCCGAGGTAGCGGCCGCGTTCGGCCCCGACGCGGCCGGCCTGCTCAGGCCGACCCGGCCCGGGCACTGCACGCTCGACCTGGTCGGGGGCCTTCGCATCCAGCTCCGCCGGGCGGGGGTCAAGGACGCCAACGTCCACGACCTGGGCATCGACACCAGAACTAACGCGGGCGACTTCTTCTCCCACCGCGCCGCGCGCCCGTCCGGCCGGTTCGCGGCCGTCGCGCTGCTCCCGTCCTGACTACGTCGGCCTCGGCGCCTCGGTCTGGATCAACGGCACGGCGGCGTCCACCCGATGCTAAAGATCTTGATTATCCCGAACGGACCGGGGCGACTGTCAGCCCGCCAGCAACTCCGGCAGCGCGGCGACGGCGACCGCCCAGTCGGGCGTAGCCGGGTCGATCAGCGTGAAGTGGTCGCCGAACGTCTCCACCAGGCGCGCGCGGCCGCCCGCCGCCAGCGCGGCGGCGACGTACCGCTCGCTGTAGGAGTACGGCACCCGCTGATCGGCGCGGGAGTGCAGGCACACGACGTCGGCGGGAGACGGCAGCCACGTCATCGGGTCGGCCAGCCGGTATGGTTGCGGCCGCGCGTCGGGTCCGCCGCCCATCAGCTTGATCGCCGCGTCCTCGCCCAGCCGGTCGCGCGCGCAGTCCGCCAGCCCGAGCACCCCGCCCTGCGAGATCACCCCGGTCACGGCGACGCCGGGCCGCGCGCCGGGTGCGCCGTCGGGCAGCCCGGCCCGAGCCGCCGCCCACACCCCGAGGTGCCCGCCCGCGCTGTGCCCGATGGCGGTCACCCGGGACGC
The DNA here is from genome assembly GCA_963838825.1 of uncultured Actinomycetota bacterium. Lineage (GTDB taxonomy): Bacteria > Actinomycetota > Actinomycetes > Streptosporangiales > Streptosporangiaceae > Trebonia. Next base: position 200,754 of record CAWISQ010000006.1, on the reverse strand, counting down.
GTCGACCGGCAGCGCGGCGAGCAGGTCGATCCCGGCCGCGACGTCCTCGAAGGTGGCGGGCCAGCCGCCGCCGTTGCCGGACCGGCGGTACTCCAGGTTCCAGGCCGCGTACCCGCGCGCGGCCAGGTCGGCCGCGAGCGGGCGGCCGAGCGACAGGTCGTACCGGGCCCCCCAGAACCCGCCGTGCAGCACCACCACGGTGCCGAGCGGCCGCCCGTCCGGAAGCGAGAGCTCCCCGAACTGGGCCGGGTCCGTACCGTACCGATGGATCACCGGTTCTGTCACGTGCTGCTCCCGTTCCGGCTGACCGCCGCGCAAGTGGACTCCGACATTCTCGCAACAGCGGCTCACCCCAACGCCGCCGGGCGTCGCGCGGCCGAGCGCCGCCATTTGCCTGACATTTAGGACATACAGGGTGAGCGGGCGGAAAGATCATGGAAGGTTGTTCTATCGCGGAGACTTTGCACTTGTATAGCGTGCTTTTCTTCCGTCAGGAAAAAAGTTTCCAAGATCATGCGCTTGTGCGGCGGCAGCCGGTGGAACAGTGGACGCTTGCGTCAGCCCGGCCGCGCGAGTCACAGGTTGGCTGCGCTGACCGCCGCGACCATCCACGACCTGCTGGCATAATCGCGGACCGACTTGGGAGCACGGCTGGGGTACCGTTGCCCGCGTGGTGATGAGCTGCAGGCGGCGCACCCGGTGACGCCGGTTACTCGTGAGCTGTTCCTCGCGGGCGCGGGCGCGCTGGCCGGCCTGATCGGAACGGCGGGCGGGATCACCTCGCTCGTCTCCTATCCGGCACTGCTGCTGGCGGGGATCGCGCCGCTGCAGGCGAACGTGGCCAACATCGTCGCGCTGGTCGCGTGCTGGCCGGGCTCGGCCGTCGCCTCCCGGCCGGAGCTGGCCCGGCGAGGCGCGTGGCTGCGGCGCTGGGGCGTCGTCGCCGCGCTGGGCGGGACCGCCGGCTCGGTGCTGCTGCTGGTCACCCCGGCCGGCGTGTTCGGCCAGGTGGTGCCGTTCCTGGTAGTGATCGGGTCGCTCGCGCTGCTGCTGCAGCCGCGGATCGCCGCCTGGCAGGCCCGGCGGGAGAAGCCCGGCCGCGGGAGCTTGCTGCTGCTGCCGGTCGGCCTGTTCGCGCTGTCGGTGTACAACGGGTACTTCGGGGCCGGCTCGGGCGTGCTGCTGCTCGCCCTGCTGCTGCTCACCGCCGAACCGGCGCTCGTCACCGCCAACGCGCTGAAGAACATGCTGGTCGGCGCGGCCACGATCGCCTCGGCGGTGCTGTTCGCGGTGTTCGCTCACGTCGACTGGACGGCGGTGGCGCCGCTGGCGGCGGGAATGTTCGCCGGGTCCCTGATCGGCCCGCGCGTCGCCCGTCGGCTGCCGCCCGCCCTGCTCCGCTGGCTGGTCGCCCTGACCGGCCTGGCGCTGGCGGCCCGACTCTGGATCGACCCGGCCGGCTGACCGCCGCGCCAGCCGCCCACCCCGATCGGCGAAGATGGTCGGTGTGGAGTACGACTACATCGTCGTCGGGGCCGGGCGCGGCCGGCTGCGTGCTGGCGGGGCGGCTGGCGGCGGCCCCGTCCCGGCCGAGCGTGCTGCTCATCGAGTACGGCGGGCGGGCGGTCAACCCGCTGCTGCACATCCCCAAGGGCTTCTACTACACGCTCCGAGGCGACCGGTACCTGTACCGGTACGAGACGCAGCCGGTCACGCCGGGCGGCGCCAACGAGGTGTGGCTGCGCGGCCGGGTGCTCGGCGGGTCGGCGGCGGTGAACGGGATGATGTGGATGCGCGGCGCCCAGGCCGACTGGGACGGGCTCGCGGCGCGCGGCAACCAGGGCTGGTCCTGGGCCGACGTGCTGCCCGCGTACCGGGCGATGGAGAACCACAGCCTCGGTCCCTCGCCGCTGCGCGGCGCGGGCGGGCCGCTCGGGATCACCGTCGCCACCGGCGGCGACGAGGTGACCGGGGCGATCCTCGCCGCGGCGGTCAAGCACGGCTGGGAGCACGTCGAGGACGCCAACGCGTCCGACGCCGAGCGGATTGCCTTCACCCCGTCCACGATCAGCCGCGGCCGCCGCACCACGTCCTACGATGCCTACGTCCGCCCGGCCCTGGCCGGCCGCAGCCGGGGCCGGCCCAACCTCACCGTCGTCACCAGGACCCGGGTCGGCCGCCTGCTGTTCGACGGCCGCCGCTGCGTCGGCGTGCGGGTCCGCGATCACGGCGGGAGCCTGAGAGACATCAAGGCCCGCCGCGAGGCGATCGTCTGCGCCGGCACGGTCGAGACGCCGCTGCTGCTCGAGCGGTCCGGCATCGGCCGCCCCGGCCTGCTCCGGGCGGCGGGCATCGAGCCCCTCGTCGACTCGCCCAACGTCGGGCAGCGCGTCATCGAGCAGCGCGGCATCGCGCTGCAGGTCACGCTCAGGCCGGATCGGGTCGCGGCCAGCAGGCTGAGCAGCCGCCGCGGCCAGGCGGCCGAGGCGGTCAGGTACCTGCGATCGGGCCGGGGACTGCTGGCGACGGCCGGCTACGACCTGGTCTGCCAGTTCAAGTCGGCCCCAGATCAGTCCCGTCCCGACATCCAGGGACTGTTCGCCCCGATGGCGCTGGACACCTCGAGCGCCGACCTGAAGCTGGCCCGCCATCCCGGCATCCTCTTCATGGCCTACCCGATCCGCCCGCAGACGGCCGGCACGGTCCACATCTCCGGCCAGGACCCGGCCGACCCGCCCGTCATCGCCCCGCGCTTCCTCGAGACCGACGCCGACTGCGACGCCGTCGCCCCGGTCCTCGCGCTAGCCCGCCAGATCCTCGCCAGCTCCCCGGTTGCCGACCTGATCGCGGGCGAGGAGTTCCCCGGCCCGGCGGTGGCCGCCCCGGAGCAGGCGGTGCGCTACTCGCTGGCGGCCGGCACCGGCATCTACCACGCGGTCGGTGCGGCCGCGATGGGCGTCAGCGCCGACGACGTGACCGATCCGCAGTTGCGGGTCAGGGGGGCCGACGGGCTCCGGGTGGCCGACGCATCGGTCCTTCCGGTCCAGGTCAGCGGCAACACCGGAGCGCCCGCGATGCTGGTCGGCTATCGCGCCGCCGACCTGATCCTCGGCGACCTCTGAGGCTCAAGGTGGCCGCTGAGATCTCCTGAGACACCACGACTGATTCGGGAAAAATCAAAATCTTTTATCCCGAACGGTCCCTGAATGACTCTTGTGGCCGCGCCGCACGCGAGTGCGTGGTTGGCGGGATAGGAACTTGGAATAACCCCTGTGGCGGATAGCCTACGCGCTCTGACCTGGTCAGATGGGATATCAGTCAGCTGACGGATGTCTGTCAGTGCAAATTGCAGACATATTTGTCTTGCAACCGGCACTACACGGCCCGCTAAGGAAAGCCCATGACCCCGATGGCGCCGACTCGCCCGATCCGCCCGCCCAATCCGACCGACATCGCCGCCGCGACCAGCTCGAGCGCGGCCTCCGGCGCGAGCGTTCGCCTCTGCCGCGTCGTCCGGCTGGCGCAGCGGCTGTCCGCCGTGGCGGCCGCCAGGACCGAGGTCGAGGCGGCGATCTGCGCCTGGTGCGTCCCGGTCGACCCGGACGTGGCGATCCTGCTCGCCAGCGAGCTGGTGACCAACGCGGTCACGCATGCCAGCCCGGGCCCGAGCCGGAACCGGAGAGCGGCGCGCCGGGGCTTCGCGGCCGAGGCCGTGCTCCTCGTGATCGCCGCCGACGAGGCCGGGCTGCGGGTGGATGTCCATGACGGTTCCGGGGATCTCCCTGTGCTTGGCGACTGCCCGGCCGAAGCGGATGCGGAGACGGGCAGGGGACTGCTGCTGGTGACGTCGCTGTCGGCCGAGTGGGGGTTCTACCGTACCCCCGGCGGAAAGGCCGTGTACTTCACTCTGGAAGCTCAGCCCGATGTTCACGGGACCGTAATCGACCACCCGGCCGGGCATGATCCAAGATCGGTCAGCTGACCGATGTTTCGCATTGCAAATTTCAGCACCATTTGTAGCGCAACTTCGCGGGCAAGGCCGCAAGCCGCGGACCACCGCAAATCTCGCATCATCGCCAGGCCCAGACCGAGGAACAGGAACCGATGACCATGATGGCGCAGGCCCCGATGGCCCGTCCGGCGCTCTCGAGCCGGGCGGCCGAGCCCGAGCCGGCCGAGCTCCGGCACCGCCGGGTCCGGCTCTCCACTGGCTCGGCCGCGGCGGCGCACGCCGCCGGTCATGTCCGGGCCGCCATCGCCGAGTGGCGGGTTCCGGTCGACCCGGGCGTGGCCGGCATCCTCGCCTGCGACCTGATCATCAACGCGGTCACCAACGGCGCGGGCGAGACGTTGATGCTCGCCATCCGCTGCACCGCGACCCAGTTCCGGGTCGAGATTCACGACGCGTCGGTGCACGGCGACTCCTGGGAGACCGCCGCCTCCGACGCGGACGCAGAGCGTGGCCTGCTGCTCGCCGCCGCCCTGGCGGCCGAGTCCGGCCACTACCGCACCCCCGCGGGCCGAGCCGTGTTCTACACGCTCTCCCTCGCTCCCCGCGCCGCAGCGGGGCCCGGGCCCAGCCCGCAGGGGACCACGAGCGGGGACGGTGAATCGTGAGCCCCCGCAGGTTCACCGCCCCCGCCGTCGGATCGGGCGGGTGCCGTCAGGCCGACCTGCGCGGCATCGGCTTCCACGGCCGGGGCCTGCGCGGCGCCGCCTGGCAGGGCGCCGACGCGCGCGGCGTCAGGGACCGGGTGGTCCGCTGCCGCCTCACGTTCTGGTCGGGGATAAGGAAGCGAACCGGCCCAGGCGAGACCGGGCCCGACACGTCTGGAGCAAGCGCATGAAGGTCGTCGAACACGTACGCAGGCCCGGGCTGACCGAGCATCGGCCGCCGCAGCGGAGCGCCACCGTCACCACCTGGGGGTCGCCTCGCAGCACCACCTGGGGGTCGCTGCGGAGCACCACCTGGGGTTCCTACCGGAGCACCACCTGGGGGCTGCACCGCAGCACCACCTGGGGCATGCGCCGGAGCGCACGTGGGGGTGGTCGCGCGTGAGCCGCACTCGCGCCCCATCCCCGCAACCCCGTGGGGGTGGTCGCCCGTGAGCCGCACTCGCGCCGCCATCCCCGCCGCCCCGCCCCTCCCGGGGTCCCTTCCCCGGGCCAACCGGGCACCGCGACCTGATGGCGCGCGGTGCCCGGGCCGCCGGTCGGCTGGCGGGGCCAGACGTGGGGGTGGTGTGTCGTGCGCCGCACGCGGCGCACCGCCCCTGCGATCGCGCCGAGCCCGCGGTCGCGAGGCCGCCCCGCCCCGCTTACCGGGGCCATAGAACGTGGGTGCGCTGCGCCCGTCGTCGTCTCAGCTTCCCTGCGCGGGCCTGTCCCGTAGCCGGGGTTCCGGGGATCCGCCCCCCGGTCCGCGAGGACGCCGCAGGTGCAGCGCTCCCACCTAATGCGTCCGCGCTCCATGGGCCGCTGCGCGGGCGCTACCTACGGGCGGCGCGTCGGACCCTCACCCGGCGCGCCGCCCTCGTACGTCCCCGTGCCCTTACCCGGCCCGCGCCTGGCGGCGCTCGGCTGCAGCGCAGCGTCCGGCGGCCTTGTCAGCTACGCCGGCGACCGGAGCCGGGCCTGTCGGCTACGCCGGCGACCGGCATCCCGGCCTGTCACCTACGCCAGCGACAGCGCCTGTCAGGGTCGACGGCGGAGCCGACAGGTGGCGTTTCGGATCGGTGGCGCAGGCGACAGCCTCGGCCCTCGGCCAGGCACCCGGTCCGGCGGCCAGGCACCGACACACCACGCCCATCGTCACCACGGTTAACAAGCAGGATGGGTAGGCGGGTTATTGTGGGAAGTTCGGGTCGCGGGGTGCCCCCGGCGGCACACGCTGACGCCTGCGGACGGAAAACGCGGCCTCCAAAGGAACACAATGACGGCTAACGGCCGCGCAGGGTCGTGGACATGTTCCACGGCCTCAAAACACGCAGCAGTTACCACTGGAACGCCGCCGCCTGCGATGCTTAGCGGGCTCCCGTCGTCTACGCGCCGCGGGCGCGCAGGGCCGACTCGCGGGCGATCTCGGTCCTGGTGGCGACGTCGAGCTTCTTGAGTATGTGCGAGACGTGGGTGGTGACCGTGCGTCGGGAGAGCACCAACCGGGCGGCGATCTCGGGGTTCGAGAGCCCGTCCACCACCAGCGCCGCGACCTTTAGCTCGGTGTCGGTCAGCGATTCCCAGCCGCTGGTCGCCCGCCGGTGCTTGCTGTGCGGCCCGCGCCTGATGCCGTGCACCCGGAACTCGGCGTTGACCCGGTTCAGGTCGGCCTCGGCCCCGAGGAACTCGTACACCAAGACGGCCTGCTCGAAGGTGAGCCGGGCGGGGGTGCGTTCGTCGAGCTCGACCAGGCACTCGGCCGCCGCCTCGAGCGCCTTGGCCCGGGGGAGCGGCCGGCCGGCCTCCTCGAGCAGCTGCGCGGCCTCGAGCAGCACGGCGGCGTCCCGGTCGATCAGGCCCCGGCAGTACAGCGCGCTGGCCTGCCGGTGCGGAACCTGCGACCCCTCGGCCAGGGTGGCGGCCTGGCTCGCGAGCGTCTGCGCGGTCCACTTGTCCCCGGCCTTGATCGCCAGCCGGACCGCGTCCATCAGCAGATCCTCGGTCTCTCCGAGGTCGTCCGGGTTGGCGTCGAACGCGGCCGTGAGCACGGTGAGCGCTTCCGGAAGATCTCCGGCCTGCTCGCGGTCGAGCGACCGGGCCAGGATCAGCGGCGCGATCGTCCGCTGGCCGAAGCGCCCCGCGTGCGGCTCGGTGGCGCACAGCTGCGCGCGGGCGTCGGCCGCCTCGTTTCGGTGGAAGCTGATCACGGCCAGCGTGCCCAGCTCTCCGCAGGCCGCGCCGGGTTCCTTCAGGTCGGTCGGCACGGTCTCGATCTCGGCCAGCGCGTCATCCCAGCGCCCGGTCTCGAAGAACAGCTGGCCGAGGACGCCGTGCGCCTGGGCCAGCCGGATCGCGGTGCCGACCTGGTCCGCCAGTTGCCTCGCGCGCTCCGCCACCGCCAGGGCCTCGTCGTAGCGGTTGAGATTGCAGAGCGTGACGGCCTTGTTAATGAGCAGCAGTAGCCCGAGATCGGTCAGCGCGGGGTCGGTTTCTGTCACCGCCAGACCATGATCGTAGAGCGGCAGCGCGGCCAGGAGCTTGCCCTGCACGGTGGCCCGCCCCGCGAGCACGTTCAACGCCCAGCCGGTGGCCCAGGTGTCCTCCGCTTCCGCCGCCGACGCGAGCGCCCGGTCGGCCTCCCGGCCCGCCGCCTCGACGTCGCCGAGGTACAAGTAGGTGCGCGCGCCCAGCACCAGCAGCCGGGCCCGGTGCCCGGCCGAGAGCCCGGGCGTGCCAAGGGCCCGGTCAAGCGCGGCGAAGGACTCGTCGGCCGAACCCGATCTCATCCGGCACTGCGTCAGCGTCCAGTGCAGATCGACGATCAGGTCAGGGTCGGCGGCGTGGCCAAGCGCCCGCTCCGCCACCCGCTCGGCCGCTGCCAGGTCGCCGGTGCGGTACAGCGCGTCGGCGAGCCGGCCCGCCAGCCAGCCGTGCCTGGCCGACCCGGCCGGGATGCGGTCGACCGCCCGGGCGAGCAGCTCGGCCGCCACCCCGGGTGCCTGGCCGACCAGCGAGTCGGCCGACGCGGTGAGCCAGTCCATCATCCAGCCCGGCCCGTCGTCGGCCGTGCCGCGCAGCAGCTGACGGGCGACGCGCTCCGGCGGAGCGCCCGCCGCGGCGAGGGCCTGCCCGGCGTCCCGGTGCCAGGCGGCGCGGACCGAGGTCGGCATTTCCGCGTACAGCGCCTCCCGGATCAGCGGGTGGCGGAATGCGAGGCCGTTGACCGAATCGGTCAGCACGCCGGTGGAGCGGGCCTCGTCGAACGCGGGGACCAGGTCGGCGACGGCCCGGCCGAGCACGGCGGTCAGGTCGCCGATCGCGAAGTCGACGCCAAGCAGCGCCGCCGCGCGGAGCACCTCCCTGGTCGAAGCGGAGACGAACCCGAGCCGGTCGGCGATGACCCCCGGCAGCGAGTCGGGCACCGGGCCGGCCGCGAGCCGAGCGTGGCCGGCCGAGTCGACGGTGACGCCGGCCGAGCGGGCGAGCGCCGCCAGCAGCTCGGTCAGGTAGAGCGGGTTGCCCGCGGCGCCGGCCGCCAGCTCGAGCAGCCCGCTATCGGGCCGACCGCCGGCCAGCGCGCCGACGAGCTCGGCCACGGCTGGCTCGGAGAGCGAGGAGAGGGAGACGCGCTGCCCGCCGTCGAGGGCGCGGCGCAACACCAGCAGGTCGTCCCGCTGCGGGACCGGGCGGGTGATCCCGATCAGCAGCAGCGGCACCTGGCTGGCGGTTCTGGCCAGGCGGCCCCACAGCCGCACGCTGGCCGGATCGGCCCAGTGCAGGTCGTCGATCACCAGGGCGACCGGCCGGGCGGCGGTCTCGTCGATGGTGAGCGCGATGAGCTGCTCGGCCAGCAGCGCCGGAACGTCGGCGCCGCGGTCGGTGGCGACCTCGCCGCGCAGAAACCCGGCGATCGCCGTTCGCCTGATATTCGCCGACGGCGTCCGCACCCGGAGCGCGTCAAGGAACGGGTGCAGCGGCAGTTCCTGGCCGAGCTCGTCCCCGGCCCCCCAGAAAACCTGGCACCCCCACTGCGATCCGTGATGCGCGCCCGCGCTTGACCCGTGGGCGGTGGACGCGAGCGCGGTGCGGACCAGGGCGGTCTTTCCGATCCCGGGCTCGCCCTCGATGAGCACGACGTTGCCGCTGCCCCGGGCGAGGTCTCTCAACAGCCCGTCGAGCAGCGCAAGCTCGTCAGCGCGTCCAGCCAGCACGCCGGCCGCGGTTACCGGATGCACGAAATACAGCGTAGTGGCCGTTAATGGCACTAGCTGGCCTTTTGCGGAACAAAGGGAACTTTCAACACTATTACCTACCGAATAGCGCGATTTGCATTATTGGTGATCAATTTCAGCCAGGGATCCGCAGCGGGCGGCCATGCGGAACGGGACCACAACGTCCCCGCCACCCGCGGGGGTGGCACGAGCGGCGGGGACTCCTCGTGGGCCTACTGAGAGGCGTGGACCCGCAGCGCCGATTCGCGGGCGATGTCGGTCCTGGTGGCGACTTCGAGCTTCTTCAGTATGTGCGAGACGTGGGTGGCGACGGTGCGGCGCGACAGCATCAGCCGCGCGGCGATATCCGGGTTGGAGAGCCCCTCTTCAACGAACGCCGCGACCTTAAGCTCGGCGTCGGTCAGCGACTCCCAGCCGTTCTGCGCCCGCCGGTGCTTGCTGTGCGGCCCGCGCCTGATCCCGTAGCCGCGGAACTCGGCCTGCACCCGGTTCAGGTCCGCCTCGGCCCCGAGGAACTCGTACACCTCCATGGCCTGCTCGAACGCATGCCGCGCGCCGGTCCGGTCCTCGACCTCGACCATGCATTCGGCGGCGGCCTCGAGTGCCTTGGCCCGGGGCAGCGGCCGCCCGGCGTCCGCGAACCGCTGCGCTGCCTCGAGCAGCGTCCCGCGCGTCCCGGTCGACCATGCCCTGGCAGTACAGCGCGTTGGCCTGCCGGTGCGGGATCTGCGAGCCCTTCGGCGAAGGCTGGCGGCCTGCCCGGCCAGCGTCTGCGCGGTCGTCCTTGTCCCCGGTCTTGAGCGCGAGCCGGACCGCGTCCATCGAGCAGGTCCTCGATATCGCCGAGGTCGTCCGGGTTCCCGTCGAACGCGGCCGGTGAGCACGGCCAGCGCGGCGGGAAGATCGACCGCCTGCTCGCGGTCCAGCGACCGGGCCAGGATCAGCGGGGGGATCGGCCGCTGCCCGATCCGCTGCGCGTGCGGCTCGGCGGCGGCCAGCTACGTGGCGCGCGGCTGCCGGCTCGTTCCGGTGAAAGCTGATGACGGCGCGTTATGCCGAGCTCGCCGCTGGCGCCCGCGGCTCCTTCAGGTCCAGTCGGCACGGTCTCGAATCTCCGCCAGCGCGTCGTCCCACCGCCCGGTCTCGAAGAACAGCTGGCCGAGCACGCCGTGGGCCTGGGCCAGCCGGATCGTCGGTGCCGACCTGGTCCGCGAGCTGCCGCGCCCGCTCGGCGGTGGCCAGCGCCTCGTCGTATCGGTTGAGGTTGCAGAGCGTGACCGCCTTGTTGATCTGAAGCAGCAGCCCGAGGTCGGCCAGCGCGGGGTCGGTCTCGGTCACGGCGAGCGCCCGCTCGTAGAGCGGCAGCGCGTCGGCCAGGTCGCCGCGGATCGTGGCCCCGAATGCCAGCACATGCAGCGCCCAGCCCGTCGCCCACGCGATCGCCCGCTTCCTCGGCCGAGGCAAGCGCGCCGTCGGCCTCCCGATCGGCTGCATCGAGCTCGCCCAGGAACTGGTACGTGCGCGCGCCGAGCACCAGCAGCCGGGCACGATGCTTGGCCGACAGCCCAGGCGAGGCGAGCGCCCGGTCGAGCGTGGTGAGGGACTCCGCGCTCGAGCCCGGCCAGCATCCGGCACTGGGCCAGCGTCCAGTGCAGGTCCACGACCAGGTCGGGGTCGCTCGCGTAGCCGAGCGCGCGCTCCGCCACCCGCTCGGCCGCCGCCCTGTCGCCGGTGCGGTAGAGCGCGTCCGCGAGTCGGCCGGCCAGCCAGCCGTGCCTGGCGGACCCGGCCGGGATGCCGCCGACCGCCTGGGCGAGCAGCTCCGCCGCCACCGCGGGCGCCTGGCCGACCAGGGAGTCGGCCGAGGTGGCGAGCCAGTCCATCATCCACTCGTCCACCGGGCCGGACGACCAGGTCGAATCCGGGCCGACCGGCGGGCGCTCGATCTCGATGGCCAGCGCCGCTGGGACCGGGCGCGGTCCGGCCGCGGTCTCGCCGGGTCCGGTCAACCTCGCTCGCAGTTCGCGGGCAGCGTCGAGGCACGGCCTTCGGCCTGGCCCGGCCGCGCCGACCTGATCCTGATCGTGGCCGCTGGCGGGGCCGCCGGATGAGCCGCAGCGCCCTGAGCAGCTGCCTGGCAACCCGGTCCGGCGCCGCGCCCGCAGAGGCGAGCGCGTGCCCGGCGTCCCGGTGCCAGGCGGCGCGCACCGAGGCGGGCATCTCGGCGTAGAGCGCCTCCCTGATGAGCGGGTGGCGGAACGCGAGGCCGCTGCCGGAATCGGCCAGCACCCCGGTCGCCCGGGCCTCGTCAAGCGCGGGAACCAGGGCGGCGACGGTTCTGCCGAGCACCGCCGTCAGGTCGGTGATCGCGAACTCCACCCCGAGCAGCGCCGCCGCGCGAAGCACCTCCCTGGTGGGCGCGGAGACGAACCCGAGCCGGTCCGCGATCGCGCCCGGGCAGCGAGTCGGGCACGGTGCCCGCCGCGAGCTGGGCGGTGCCCGCGTGGGTGACCGAGATGCCGCCCGACCGGGCGAGGGCGGCCAGCATCTCGGTCAGGTAGAGCGGGTTGCCTGCCGCGCCGGCCGCGAGCGCGAGCAGCCCGAGTCCGGCCTGCCGCCGACCAGCGTCCCGACGAGCTCGGCCACGGCCGGCTGAGGGAGCGAGCCGAGCTGGACGCGATGCGCGTCCTCGCACCGCGCGGCGCAGCGCGAGCAGGTCCTCCCGCTGCGGGACCGGGCGGGTGATCCCGATGAGCAGCAGCGGCACCTGGTGCGCGGTCCTGGCGAGCCGGCCCCAGAGCTTGACGCTGGCCGGGTCGGCCCAGTGCAGGTCGTCGATGACCAGCACCACCGGCCGCGGCGCTGGTCTCGTCGATGGTGAGCGCGATGAGCTGCTCGGCCAGCAGCGCAGGCACGTCGGCGCCGCGGTCGGTGGCGACCTCGCCGCGGAGCAGCCCGGCGATCGTGGTCCGCCTGGCGTTCGCCGACGGCGCTCGCACCTGGAGCGCGTCGAGGAACGGAAGGAGCGGGAGTTCCTGGCCGAGCTCGTCCCCGGCGCCCCAGAAGACCTGGCAGCCGCCCGGCGAGCCCGTGACTGCGCGCCCGTGGGCGGCTGGAACCCGTCGGCGGCGGCCGAGAGCGCGGCGCGGACGAGGGCGGTCTTGCCGATGCCGGGCTCGCCCTCGATGAGCACGGCGTTGCCACTGCCCTGGGCGAGATCCCTCAATAGCCCATCGAGCAGCGCAAGCTCGTCATCACGCCCGGCCAGCACGCCGGCCGGGGTTACCGGATGCATGTGACGAAGCGTACTAGCTGCGCATCTACCGAACAAGCGGAACGTTTTAGGACATTAATTCGGCGAATTCGATCCTCGCGCCCGGGTCGCCGTATTGTAATTGCCTCGTAATGTGCAGTGAAAATTGCAGTGCAACGCATGCATGCACTTTATCTTAATAATTTATTAGCATCTATATAGAGAATTTTCTTGAAATTGCCAGAGCAAAGAGTGGACGCGGTTCTGACTCTTCTAATTCGATTGCTCTATATGTCACTATAGTGCATGTAATCAGCCACAGACTGGTGAATGAAAAACACAGACAAAGGGTCTCGTGTGGGGCCGCCGGATCCAGGTCGATAGGCAATTGGCCTTGGCAAACGCATGGAGGAATCATGCGCATTCGGCGTAACATCATCGCTCCTCTCATCCTCACGATCGGCGCCGTCGGGTCCTCGCGGCGTCCCCGCAGTAACCGCGCTAACCGCCGTAACCCCGGCGACCGTCGTCGGCCGCACGACCTCGCCTGATGCGATCTACTACTTCGGGTAAGCTACAAGCCCGGCCAGCCGCCCGCCGCCGATTCTCCAATCGGCTGCGGGCTGCTGGCTTTTGCCGCGAAGCGGCCGGAAAAGTTCGCAAGAAGAACTGAGAATTTTCTTAATGCGCCATTCGACGGTGTCCCTGCCGCGCGGCACCTCGCGGCGGTTTCCGTCACCGCAGGACCGTCAGCCAAGCGCAGCACGTGAATCGACGTATTGATCAGCTGCTCTCAGCAGGGGCCGATTTAATCAGTCGGCCTGTCGCGGATCGGTTGCCACTCTGCCATCGGTGAATCTGTCTCGTCACATGCGCGTCGGGTCAACGCCAGGCCGCCGCGACGCTGGCAGAGCCCGGTCGCTAAATGACGCAAAGTAATATATTGACTACCCCTTGCGTCCATACTGTCCGTTAACGTACGCTACGATTTGTAATCAGCCCAACGCTGGCGATGATCGACGCGACAGACGTGCCGCGTCGTGCGGGCCGCCTGAGCCGGGTGGCGGGCTGCTGGCCACGGCTTTACGCATGGAGGAATCATGCGCATTCGACGCACGATCATCGCCCCCCTCGTCCTCACCATCGGCGCCATCGGGTCGCTCGTCGCCGCCCCCGCGGTGGCCGCTATGACCTCGGTCGCCCCCGCCGCCACCTCGGTGGCGGCCGGCGGCAACGCGTACATCTACCACACCTGATCTAGCGCGCCCGGTCAGCGGCCCGCCGTCGATTACTCAATCGACGGCGGGCCGCTGCTTTGCCCGGAGCCTCATCGGGATCTCATTACCACCAGCCACTTAGTTGACTGCTATCGCTCCCTTGTCATCCGTGTCATCCGCAAGTGCGTGCGTAGACACGATTGGATCACCTGGGGGAAGATATAGGCTGAACTACTAGTTTCGGCAATTCTTTCCGTGAAATATTCAAGATCGGCACCACTTGTCCGTCCACAGCCTGGAAGGAGGCATACCCGTGGTCGAAGAGGGCAGTCCCACGGTCCGTCGCCTCCGGCTCGCGGCCGAGCTGCGATCGCTGCGCGAGGCGAAAGGGGTCAGCGGGGAGACGGTCGCCCGCAACCTCCGCTGGTCGCCGTCGAAGATCAGCCGCTATGAGCGGGCCAAGACCGGCCTGCGGCCGCGGGAGGTCGAGCGGCTGCTCGACTACTACGCGGTCAAGGGCGCGCACCGCCAGATGCTGCTCGCGCTCGCCCAGGACGCCTCCCAGAAGGGCTGGTGGGAGGAGTTCGCGGACTCCGTCCCGGAGGACTACCAGCAGTTCATCGGCCTCGAGCACGAGGCCACGGCGGTCGCGATCTGGCACGTGGACGTGGTCGCCGGGCTGCTGCAGACCGAGGGCTACGCGCGGCACATCATCGACAGCTACGACCGGGTCGAGCCGATCGCGCCGTCCCAGGTCACCCGGCTGGTCCGGGTCCGCCTCCGCCGCCAGCAGGTGCTGGACCGGCTCGGGCTCAAGATCTCGGTCGTGCTCGACGAGTCCGTGCTGCTGCGCCGGATCGGCACCGACCGAGTGATGTACGACCAGCTGCAGCGGCTGGCGCGCGAGTGCGAGCGGCCCAACATGACGCTGCAGATCCTGCCGCTCGACGCCCAGCACACGGTCATCGGCGAGTCGTTCGTGCTGTTCGGCTTCGAGGCCGACGGCGACGCGGTGCTGCAGGACGTCGTCTCCACCGAGCAGATGCGCAGCGGCTTCATCCTCGAGGGCGAGCGCGAGACCCACCTGCACCGCGTCGCGTTCCGGACCCTGACCGAGGCGGCGCTCACCCCGGCCGACTCCAGGAAGCTGATCCTGGAGACCGCCGAGTCGCGCTGGTCGATCGCCCAGGCCGACGCCCCCCGCGCCACCGCCTCCTAAGCCTTCGGCGCTCGGTCACTTCCGCGCTTGGCGGGATACCCGTTAGGCGCTATTGGCGTGCGCCAATGTTCTTTTCAAATACTTATGTGAATTTTCGATCAATTAGGGGCTGCGCGCCGCTTGGCTGGCCAGTAGTGCCAGTTGGGTTAAAGCAGGCCCATGATGCGTGTGGTGCTGTTAATCTGCGCATGCGGCTACTCTTGGTGTTATTACTGGTAGCCGTGTGTGAGGGAAGCACACCAATCAGTGAGGGGTAGCGTGACTATGTCTACGCTCGGTAGTCAGCCAGAGTGGGTGAAGAGCTCGCTTAGTTTCGCCAACGGCAACTGTGTCGAAGTGGCGGACCTGTCCGGCGGCGAGATCGGTGTTCGCAACAGTCGGGAGGCGGCAGGGGCGGTCCTGCGGTTCACGCCCGACGAGTGGCACGCGTTCATCGGCGGAGTCAGGAACGGTGAATTCGACCGCTTCGGCGGCTGATCGGCCCACTTGTACTAGCGCGAAAAAGCGGGTTCCCCCCTCAGGGAGCCCGCTTTCGCCGTTTCCGGCCCCGTCACAGGCCCGGCGGCCGAGACGCGCCGCCAAGGCCCGCCGCCAAGCCCGCCCGCTTTGTGTGCCTTTCCGGCATTGTGCGATGTTCGGGTCGCGGGGCGCCCCCAACGACCCACGATGCCGCGACAGCACACGGTCCGCCGCCCGGTGAGTCGACCCGGACGGTGAAGTGGCGCAAACACTGCAAAGAGACGGGCTGCTTCGTTGACGGGCTTCGAAATACGGCAGCTGACCGATGTCTTGCGCTGAAAGTTGCAGCACCATTCTTATAGCAAAAGTCAACCGGCAACGGGCGCTTCCGAGCACGAGCAGAGGCACGGGCCCGCTTGCCGGGTCCAACCTAGCGGCTGTGGCTCAGCTCGGTTGGGCACTTAGCTCCCCTGCGGGCAACGGTTGTGACGATCCCGCGATTCCACACCGCAGTCCCAGCCCGATGTCGCGCGGGCGCGGACTGCCCGCAGGGGCTAGGCCGGGACGGTGAGCCGAAAGCCCCCGGAGGCTCACCGTCCCGGCCGCGGCACTGCGAAAACGCAGCGGAACTCATGTCAGCGAAGGGACATCGTGGGAACCCCAATGGTGGGAAGCCGCCCCGTGCGGGCTACGAAGATTGACACCTGGATCAAAAGCTCACTGAGCTTTGCCAACGGCAACTGCGTCGAGGTGGCGGACCTGCGCGGAGGCGAGATCGGCGTCCGTAACAGCAGAGACTCGGCCGGACCGGTCCTGCGGTTCACGCCGGACGAGTGGCACGCCTTCATCGGCGGCGTCAGGAACGGCGAGTTCGACGGCTTCGGCCTGAACTGACCCGATACGGGTCGCGCCGAGGGCGCGCCGGACCGGGAGCTCAGGCCTGGCCCGGCGCGTCCTCGCGCTGCTGCACGGCCAGCTGGGCGCGTACATCATCCATGTCGAGGCCCTTGACGGCCTCGATGAGCTTCTCAAGCGATGCGGCGGGAAGGGCGCCGGCCTGGGAGAACACCAGCACACCGTCCCTGAACGCCATCAGCGTGGGGATCGAGGTGATCTTCGCGGCGCCCGCGAGCCCCTGCTGGTCTTCGGTGTCGATCTTGCCGAACGTGATGTCGGTGTGGGTCTCGCTGGCGGCCTCGAAGACGGGTGCGAACATCCGGCACGGCCCGCACCAGGAAGCCCACCAGTCGACGAGCGTGATGCCCTCCTTGGCGACGACGTCTTCGAACGTCTCCTCGGTCAGTGCGACGGTGCTCATCTTCGCTCCTTCAGCGGTTCTGGGGGACAAGCGCGTACGGTCCGTATAACGCATGCGGACAGCGCTCATTCCCCGCGCTGTGTCTTCCGCGCTCGCCTCCGCGCGCTTGAGGCCACTGCCTGCTCCCTCGTCGGTCAGTCGCTGCGCTCTTTTCCTCTTCCCGCCCTCCCTCCCTCCCTCCTCAGTCCGCCGACAGCGGCGCGCGCTTTGGCTCGCCGGTCGGGCCGCCGGTGGGCTCGGGTCGGGCTTTCCGGGCGGAGCAACCGACCGTTCGGGGAAAATCTTTTGAATTTTCGAACGGTCCGTGGTTCTACCCGAGCGCTCTGGCTAGCGCGATGGCGATGGCGGCTACCAGGTTGGAGTAGACCGCGCGGGCGGAGCTCGCGAGCCCGGCGGTGCCGTCCGGCTCGACCGTGACGATCAGCCGACCGTCGGCCAGCGCCCTAGTCAGCCGGGCGGCCGCGTCGGCGTCCGGCCGCCGCGCGGAGCGGGCCGCGAGGACGTCGCGCAGTGCGTCGCGCAGCCGGAGCAGGGCCCCGTGTTCCGAGCCGCTCAGCGTCGCGTCGTCGGGCGGGAGCAGGGCCGCCGCGCGAAGCCAGCCGGCCGCGTCCTCGCGGGTGGCCAGTGGATCCGCGCTAGCGCGGGCGGTGTCGGCGAGCGACGAGATCAGGTTCAGCGCGTCGGCGGCGGACGGACGGCCGGCGGACGTGGCGGAGCGATTGGGGACGGTCACTCTCCGATCGTAACGACCTAATGCGGGCGGCGCTGCCGCAGCAGAAACGATTTCCCGCCGCTTTCACCCCGTTCCTGAATTCACGTAAGGTCAGGGGCTGTGGAACGTGTCACGCCGCCCGGCGGCTGGTCAACCGGCCTGGCCGAACCCGAGGCGCGATCCGTCCAGCAGATCTACGACCACGGCCGCCGGCTGACGTTTACCTGGTTCGATCCCCCGTTCCGGCCGGAACCGCCGCACTCCACTCAGGCCTACGGCATCTGCTTCACCGAGGCCGGGATGATCGTCCTTGGCGGGGCCGAATTCGATGGCAAGCGGTACCTGAACCTGCTCGGCGGCGGGGTCGAGCCCGGCGAAACGCTGGAGGACTGCCTGGTCAGGGAGGTGATGGAGGAAGGCTGCGCCCGCGTCGTCGAGAGCCGTTACATCGGCTGCCAGCGCGTTGACGATCCTGACCATCCGACCGGGCCCTGGCGCTACTACCAGACCCGCTTCTGGGCCCGGGTCGAGCTCCTGCGCTGGGATCCGCAGCACGAGATCGACGAGCGCCACCTGGTCCGCCCGGACGACTTCCTCCGGACATTGAGCTGGGGCGCCGCGCCCAGCGCGGGCTTCATCCTGGCGGCAGGCCTCAAGTTCGAGACCGAACGCGGACTCCAGTGACAGCCCGCCGCACCCGTCCTACGACTTCCCGCCCGGCAGGCACGCCGAGACCGTCCTCGAGGTCGGACCGCACGTCCCGCCGCATTCGTCCTACGCCTTCCCGCCCGGCACCTGACTCCCGCCGACGACGGGCTTCTGAGCGGACCCTCGGCCGGCCCCGGGCCGGAGCATGCCGCCCAGCGTCGCCAGGCAGGCGACGCCGAGCAGCAGGTACGGGACGGCGTCGGAGGTGGCCTCGGCCAGCGCGCCGCTGGCCGAGGCCGCGATGGCCTGCCCGCCTGCCCAGGTGAGGTTCGTGAGCGCGAACGCGATGCCGTGGTTGAGCTTCTGGTCCTGCGCGCTCTCGCCGACCATGGCGGCGGCCGGAGTGTAGAGCGAGCCGAAGAACGGCGTCCCCAGCACGAGGACCGCGACCAGCCACGGCTCACCACCGGGCAGCCAGACCAGGACGCTGAACACCGCGCCTGCCGTCAGCCCGATCAGCACCGGCCGCCGGGTGCCGTAGCGATCGCTGAACCTGCCCGCGAGCGGCGACACGCATGACTCGATCACCGCCCCGCCCAGGAACGTGGCCGCGATCAGCGTGCTGTCGGCGCCCAGCCGGGCCAGCCGCAGCGGCGCCAGCACGTCCACCACTCCGAAGCCGATGCCCGCCAGCGCCGTCAGCCACATGCCGTTGGCCAGCCGGGGATCGCGGAGCGCGCGCAGGATTTCGCGCGGGGCCGGGGATCCAGCTGGTGCCGCCGGCGGCGGCACCGCGAACGCGGCCAGCATCAGCGCCGCCCCCGCGACCGAGGCGGCCGAGAACGCGGGCCCGGTGCCCACCTGGGTGGCCGCCCAGCCGACGACCGGGCCGAGCAGCGCTCCCACCACCGCCGCGCCGAACGCGGTGCCGAGCAGCTGACCGCGCTTGTCGTCCGGGGCGCGGGCGGAGAGCCAGGCCAGGCCCGCCGCCCAGGTGCAGGCGCCGCCGAGCCCCTGGACGAAACGGGCGCCATCAAGTACCGCCGCGGTGTGCGTCCACCCGAAGACCAGCGTCGCCGCGCTCATCAGCCCGAGCCCGAGCAGCGCGACCCGGCGCTCGCCGAGCCGGGCGACCAGCACTCCGCCTGGCAGCGACCCGACCAGTGTCCCGGCCGGATAACAGGCGACCAGCAGGCCGGCGCCGGCCTTGGACAGCCCGGCTTCGCGGGTGTAGTGCGGCAGCAGCGGCGTGAGCGCGGTGAAGAAGACCGTGTCGACCAGAACCAGGGCGCACACGAAGGCCAGCAATCCGGCCATCGAGGGAACATGTGGACGGTTCCCTGTCATGACAAGAGCCTATGTCCGCTGTGCACGTGATCCAAGCGGGGCGCGGGGCTACCCCTGTGGAGGATGCGCGAACCGGTGCCCGACGTTCAGGCCGGCATCTCCGCGTCGGCCGTCGGCCGCGCTGCCAGAAGGCTTTCCGCCGTCACGAGGCCGTGCTCGGTGGTCAGCGGGTCGATCGCGTCGAATGCGGCCGAGATCTGCTCGGGGCCGACGATCACCGTCGTCACCACCGGGACGTGCCGGGCCGGCCGGGGGAACCGGTCGCCATGCGGCGCGTGATCGCCGTGATAACCCCAGATGCCGCGCACGCTGGTCGCCCCGTCAATTCCGGCCGAGCTGAGGCCCTGGACGATGGCCCGGTGCACCGGCTGGCCATCGTGACGCGCGGCCTCGGAGGTATAGATCGTCAATTTGAGCTGGGCCGACATCCGCGCGTCGGGGTAGGCGTCGGCGGTGCCTGCGGCAAGTTGCGGACGGCTGACGAAGTGCCCGTCCCGCTTGCACAGGCGGACCCGCTCGATCGCCATCAGCGGGCGGCGGAACATGCTGCCGAGCTCGGGGAGCAGCCTCGCCATCCGGTCGCCGGCGCCGACGGCGATCACCATGAGCGGAACGTCGGCGTCGCGGTGGAGGAACTGGCCGGGCCGCAGCCGCCCGTGGGCGACGCTGGCGCCGTCGACGCCGGACAAGACCGTGGCCCCGGCGATCCGGCGCCGGTACAGCAGCTCGCAGGCCGCTTCGAAGGCCGGGATCTGGTAGGCGCGATCGCCCTGCCCGCAATACAGCGTCAGCCTGGTTGCCTCCCCGGGCTCCTCGCCCAGCCGGACCGGGTTTATCTCGCCCGACAGCAGGCGCGCCCGCTCCATCGCGACCAGCCGAGGCCGCGCCAGCCGGAGGGTCTCCTCGAGCAACGTCTCGATGTTCGGGCGGGTATCGATCGCGATCGCCGTCAGCGTCGACTCCGCCGCCTGCGAGAGCGATCGGCCGACCCGCGGCTGCTGACGCGCGGAGCCCTCGATGCCTCGGAGCAGGATGCTGGCCATGGTCTGCCGCCGGGCGTAGAGACCGATGAGGGCCTTCCCCGAAGACACGCCGTCCGCGCGGCGGCGCTCGGTGAGATAGCTGGTCAGTACCGTGCACTCCTCGTCCACAGGCGCGCTCCGATCCAAGACGTCGTCGTCTGGCTGCCGCAACATTACGTCGGCAGACCGTCATCGACTAGTCCCGCCGGGCGCCCCGGTTGATCAGGAGGCAGGCAGTCCCACGATCGGGTGCCCGGTGCCGACCGGGCGAACGGCCGGGACCCTCTCGCAGGTGACTAGGCCGTGCTCCGCGGTGAGGTGGTCGATGAGGTCGAACGCGATCTGAGTGCGCTCCGGCGTGTCGATCACGATCGTCACTGCGGGGACGTGCCTGCCCAGCTGGAGCAGGCGGTCGCCGTGCGGCGGGTGATCGCCGTGGAACCCCCACATGCCCCGCTGCGTGGTGGCGCCGCTGATCCCGGCCGAGCGGAGCCGGCGGACGATGGCGCGGTGAATTGGCTGGCCGTCGTGGAGGGCGGCCTCCGACGTGTAGACCATCAGCTTCTGCGCCAGCGGCAGCCGGGTCTCGCCCGCGAGCGGCAGCGCCTCAGGCACCGAGGGGGGGCGGCCGAGCAGTTCGCCGTCCCGCTTGCAGATGCGGACGCGCTCAAGCGTCAGCAGCGGCCGGCGGAGCAGGCCGCCGAGTTCGGGCAGCACCTGGGCGATCCGGCGCCCGGAGCCCACCGCGATGACCATCATCGGCGTAGCGGCGTTGCGGCTGAAGAAAGCGGCCCGCTCGCGCTGACCGTGCGCGGTACCGTCCACGCCGAGCAGCGCGGTGGCGCCCGCGACGCCCCGCCGGTGCAGCAGATCGCAAATGGCCACGAAGGCGGGGACGCGGTACACGCGTTCCTGACGGCCGACGTAGACGGTCAGCTTGGTCTCCTCGCCCGGCGCCGAGCTCGGCGCGGCCGCCTCGATGTCGCCGGCCAGCAGCCGTGCCCGTTCCAGCGTGACCAGCCCGCTGCGGAGCAGGCCCGAGGTCGACTCGAGCAGAGCTTCGATCCTGGGTCGGGTATCTACCGCGACGGCGATCAACGGCAGGTCGTGCGACATGGTCAGGGACCGGTCGGTGCGCAGGTGCTGTCTGGCGCCGAAGCCCTCGACGGCGCGCAGCAGAATGCTGGTCGCGATTGCCTGCTGTCCGTACAGGTCGAGCAGCGCATCGGCGGCGAAGCCGTTGTCGGCGGTCCGCTGTCGCTCGCCGAAATAGCTGGTGAGCTTCAGCGCGTCCGCGTTCACAGGTGCAACCCGATCAGCCGCCCGAGCGCGGCCGCGGCGATGCCGAGAGCCAGGCTGACGACTATGTTGAGCACCGCCTTGCGGTGCTGCCGTTCCTCGGTGAGCCGCTGCGTCTCCAGCATCCAGGTGGAGAAGGTGGTGTACGAGCCGACCGCCGCGGTCCCGAGCAGCAGATACTGGGAAGAGCTGAGCGTCAGCCCGCTCAGCAGCCCCAGGATCACCGCGCCGGACACGTTGATCACCATCGTGCCGACCGGGAAGTCCCGCCCGGCCACGGCCGAGACGACTCCGTCGACGTAGAACCGCAGCAGCGACCCGGCGCCGCCGGTCAGCGCGACCAAGGTCCAGACCAGGATGCTCATCGGACCTGCACCCGCACCCTTCTGACCATGGCAGTCGACAGCTGGATGGCCGCGTACCCAGCCGCGACCGATGCCGCCGTGTACCCGGCGGCGAGAGCCCAGGCGTGCGCGTCGAGCATCGTCACGATCTCGAGCTGCATGGTGGAGAAGGTGGAGAGCCCGCCGCATAGCCCGGTGCCGAGCAACGGCCGCCGGTAGGACGACAGCGGCAGCCGCTCCTGCAGCCGGGTGACGAAGTAGCCGAGCAGGAACGCCGCCACGATGTTGACCTCGAACGTCGGCCAGGGCCAGGCGGTAGCGGAATGCGGGAACGCCTCGGCCAGCCCCGCCCGCGCCAGGGTGCCGAGCGCCCCTCCGGCGAAGACCGCCGCCACCTCGCGCCGGTCCGGCCTGGGCAGCGCGGCCCGAGGCCGACGGCGCGGTGGCAAATCGCTGTTCCCATCGGGGGCGCCAGAGGCGCTCGATTCTGTCGGGTGGGCTGCTGGCTCTGGCACGCGGGAGCACTCCTCGGGCTCAGGATCGGAGCTAGAAGCCATCAGCCGCGAATAGCAGCGGTTCGGGAAGCCGGCGCCTCCACCCCAGGGCGTCATCTGGTCGCACCACGATTTTAGCGGCGCTAGGCGATCAACCGGGACACGGGTCGACGTCGAGGGTCCAGGAGACCCCCGCGATCGCGGCCGGGCGGCGTCGCTCTGGTCATCGCGCCCAATTAGAACCACTGATATCCAAGATCATCTATCAAGTATGCTCGGCGATTCAATTTCGAAATCGGGCGGGAGAACGCCGAGCCCGCAAGTTTCGTCGTCGGATTGTGTCGTTGATGTGACGGTTAGCTTTTTGCGCCACTTTCAGCTTCCCTTGGGGTCTCCCAAACCTCTGAGCTTCCTGTTAACGTTCGCGATATGTGTGTCGCCGGCCGGGCGCGGGGAGTTAAGCGCGGCCCGACGGCGGCCTCCGGGTCCAGGCGGCGGAACCGCCTGATGGTGCAGTAATTCACAGTGAGGCTAGGTTGGCATGCACGAACGCATGGCAAGGCACCTGCCGAGGGCATTCGCCCGACGCAAAGTATGGACAGCCGCGATTGCCGTAACCGCCGTCCCGGCGCTGGCGATCGTCCCGGCGGCCGCGGCAGGGGCGGCCACGACCGCTCCGGTCGCGGCGTCAAGCTCGTCGACCGCGCCGATGACCTCGGCGCTGGCGGCGCAGCTGTCTAAGAACGTCAGCAAGAGCGTCATCGTGATCCTGAAGAGCCAGCTGGCGCAGCAGGCCGTCGGCAGCGCGGCCGAGTCGCAGCGCGGGAAGGCCATCCTGGCCGACCAGAAGCCGCTGATGACCGAGCTCGGTCAGGTCCGCGCCACCCACGTCCGGCAGTTCCGGACGGTCAACTCGTTCGCCGCCACCGTCTCGGCCGGCGAGGAGTCGAGGCTCAAGGCGAACCCGGCCGTCGCCCAGGTCATCCCCAACTCGATCATTAACGTGAGCCTTGGCGGGCCGGACGCCACGACCGCCCCCGCGACGACGGCCAAGTCAGCCACGTCGGTCAAGGCCTCGGCCGCCATCCCGACCCCGAACGTCATCCCCGGCGCGTGCAGCACCAAGCCGCAACTGGCGCCGGAGGGACTGTCGCTGACCCAGACCGCCTCCGACAACCCGAGCGCCAAGACGGCTGCGTCGCTCGGCATCACCGGCGCGGGGGTGAAGGTCGGCTGGATCGCGGACGGCCTCGACCCGAACAACGAGAACTTCATCCGGGCCAACGGCACGTCGGTCTTCGACCCGGCCACCGGCGGTGACTACCAGGACTTCACCGGCGGCGGCCCGGGCGCCCCGACCGGCGGCGACGAGGCGTTCCTGGACGCGAACGCGATCGCGGGCCAGGGCCTGGTCACCTACAACGTGAACGGCTTCTCCGCCCAGTCCTACCCGACCCCGTGCAACATCAAGATCCAGGGCACCGCGCCGGGCGCGAGCCTGGTCGGGCTGGACGTGTTCCAGGAGAACTCGGCCAGCGGCGTGTTCACCACCGAGTCGAACTTCCTGCAGGCGATCGACTACGCGGTGCAGACCGACCACGTGAACGTGCTCAACGAGTCGTTCGGCTCCAACCAGCTGCCGGACGTCGGCGCGCTCGACGCCACCACGCAGTTCGACAACGCCGCGGTGGCCGCGGGCGTGACCGTCGTGGTCTCCACCGGTGACGCCGGCTCGCAGAACACCACCGGCTCCCCGGCGACGGACCCGAACCTCATCTCGGTCGGCGCGTCCACCCAGTTCCAGATGTACGAGCAGACTAACTACGCCCTCGCGCGCGACTTCTCGACCACCGGCTGGCTGAGCGACAACATCAGCTCGCTGAGCTCGGGCGGCTTCAACGAGCAGGGCCGCACGGTCGACCTGGTCGCCCCCGGCGACCTCAGCTTCGCCTCGTGCAGCACCGACACGGCGAAGTACACCGAGTGCACCAACTTCCAGGGCCAGCCGTCCGACATCGAGGAGTCCGGCGGCACCAGCGAGTCGTCGCCGTTCGTGGCTGGCATCGCGGCCGACGTCATCCAGGCCTACCGGAAGACCCACGGCGGCGCCAGCCCGACGCCCGCGCGGGTCAAGCAGATCCTGCTCAGCACCGCGACCGACCTAGGCGCCCCCGCCACCGAGCAGGGCGCGGGCCTCGTCAACGCGTACAAGGCGGTGGAGCTGGCCGAGTCGATCAAGACCTCGGCAGGCTCGCCCGCCCCGGTCGGCGAGACCATTAAGACGTCGGTCAGCCAGCTCAACGCGGTCGGCCAGCCCGGCACCCCGAAGCTCTGGCCGGTCAAGGTCACCAACACTGGCGCAAGCACCCAGACCGTGCGGCTGTTCGGCCGCGGCCTCGGCGCCCTGCAGAACACGCAGTCAGGAACTGTCACGCTCAACGACGCCACGAGCCCGCAGGTCGCGAACTACCAGGGCCTGCCGAACAACTACGGCGTCTTCCACTTCACCGTCCGGCCGGGCCAGGACCGGCTGTTCGCCGAGCTCGCGTACACCTCGGGCGACCTCAGCAGCCTGAACTCGCGGGTGCGGATGATCCTGATCGACCCGACCGGGAAGCTCGCGGCCCACTCGCTGCCCCAGGGCGACGGCAACTACGGCAGCGTCGACGTCAGGTACCCGGCCGCCGGGACCTGGACCGGCGTCATCTTCGGCGACACCAAGGCCGACGACGGCACCAACGGCGCCGTCCCCTGGCAGGTGTCGACGCAGACGTTCACGCCATTCGGCGCGGTCTTCCCGTCCGCCCTGACCCTGCACCCGGGTCAGAGCGGCACCGCCTGGGTGGTGGCCAGGACCCCGTCAGCGCCGGGTGACGCGGCGGGCTCCATCGTGATTTCCGCCAGCGGATCGAGCCAGGCCACCTCCATCCCGGTGACGCTGCGGAGCAAGGTCGACCCGACTCGCGGCGGCGCGTTCTCCGGCGTGCTGACCGGCGGCAACGGCCGGGCGCCAGGCGAGGGCCAGGAAGAGTACTACGAGTTCAACGTGCCCAGGGGCGTGAGCGACATCGCCGCCAGCGTCAAGCTCGCGAACGACGCGGGCGACCCGATCGGCTCGTACCTCGTCGCCCCCGACGGTGAGGCCCTCGGCTACGGCCAGAACCAGGACCCGCTGACCGGGAACGCGAGCACCGGGGAGACCGCGTACACGGTCGACCCGACGCCCGGCACCTGGACCCTGGTGGTGGCCTTCACCGAGCCGGTCGAGGGCAACGAGCTGGCCGACCCGTACACCGGGTCGATCAGGTTCAACGTGACCAGGGCCAGCGCGGCCGGCCTGCCCGACAGCGCCCACACCACGCTGGCGGCGGGCAAGCCGGTCACGATCCCGGTGACGGTGACCAACAACGGGCCGGAGCCGGAGGACTTCTTCATCGACCCCCGGCTGGACACCGACACCTCGCTCACGCTGGCGCCGCTGACGGCCAGCACCATCCCGCTGCCGCCGACCAACGAGCCGGAGTGGCTGGTGCCCACCGAGACGTCCGGCATCAAGGTGTCGCAGACGTCCAGCCTGCCGGCCATGTTCGACTTCGGCCCGTTCGCGGGCGACCCGGACACCGCCAGCACCAGCACCGGTGGCACGGCTGGTCTGTGCGGGGACACGGCGAGCGGATCCGTCAGCCCGTCCGGCGGCACCGTGTCGCAAGGCGGCTGGTTCGCCCTGCCGAGCGAGTGCGGCCCTTACCCCGGGCCCGCCCCGGCCGGGACCGCCACCGTCACCGCCACGGTCACCACCAGGGCGTTCGACCCGGCGGTGACCTCCGTCGCCGGCGACCTGTGGGCGACCGCGGGCACCGGGAAGTTCACCAACGGCGCGGTCGTCATCGGGCCCGGCCAGTCGGCCACCATCGACGTGACCATCACGCCGTCGGCGGCCGCGGGCACCGTGGTCAAGGGCACGCTG
Organism: uncultured Actinomycetota bacterium; assembly: GCA_963838825.1. Lineage (GTDB taxonomy): Bacteria > Actinomycetota > Actinomycetes > Streptosporangiales > Streptosporangiaceae > Trebonia. The sequence goes on along the minus strand of CAWISQ010000006.1, from coordinate 174,567 downwards.
TTCGTGGATGACGAGCTGGCGGCGATCCCGCCGTACGGCCAGATCTCGGGCGACGAGCTCAGCGCGCTGCCCTACGAGTACACGGTCGGCTAGCGGGCTCCGCTTCCGACCAGCCGCAGGCCGCCCCCAGCCGGGGGCGGCCTGCGGTGTCTCCGGCGTCGGATAGGCCCGGCGAGGCCTGGGAGGCACGGTGAGGTCAGGCGCGAAGCCCGCCGGCCCGCGACTCAGCCGATCCGGGTGAGCAGGTTGTAGTCATACACCATGACCACGTACTGGCCGACCTGGTACTGGTGGGCCGGCGGCCCGAATGAGCGGAGCGCCGCCGCGGTGGTGATGAAGCCGGTCGCGGTCGGATCGGCCACCGCGACGACGAAGTCCGCCCGCCGGTCGCTCGCCTGGTACCAGTCGGCCGGCGATTCCCAGCTCCACTGCCCGGTCGCCTGGTAGGTAACGGGCGTGACCAGGACCTTGCCGCCGCTGGCGACGGTGGTGGCGTTCGACTGCCAGTAGCCCGCCAGCCCGTCGGTGTAGTGGTGGGCGACGAGCCAGTTCGCCAGTCCCTGGTTGGTCGGCGGGACCGGCGGCTGGCTGGCCGCGAAGCACAGCGCCGCCAGCCCGACCGCGAGCCACGCGCCGAGGGCGGCCGCCGCCGTCCGGCCCGGCAGCCTCCGCCCGGACGGCCTGCGCCCGGACGGCCTGCGCGCGGACGCCAGCGGCGGCAGCATCCGCCCGGCCAGCACCGCGCCGAGCGGCAGCAGGATGGCGACCTCGTGGGCGTGGGGGAGGTCGGGCAGCACGGTGCCGAAGATGCCCGCCGCCAGCGTGGCCGCAATGCCGGCCGCGACAATCTGCGTGACCCGGTCCATCCGCCTGGTGAAGAACATGATGACGGCCAGCGCGAACCCGGCCGCCGCGAGAGCCAGCCCGATCAGGTGGAGCTGGGCGCTGATCTCAAACAGCTGATGCGTTCCGCCGTGGCCCCGGTCCGGATCGTTCGCGCCGAACAGCAGCAGCAGGGTCCGCCCCATCATCCGCGCGTTGGCCGGGATCTGCCACACCGGCGCCAGCAGCCCGTACACCAGCGGGCTCTCCCGGAAGCCGCCGAGGGCCCGGATCACCGCCTCGGCCAGCGATGCCACCACGACCGAGGCGACGGCCGCCGCCAGCAGCAGTCCGTCGCACCTGAGCTCACTGCGGGGCCGGCGTCGCGCCGCCAGCATGAGTAGTCGCACTCCCGCCACCGCCGCCACCGGCGCGGTCGCCGCGATGAGCGTGAGCTGGTCGGCGACCTGGACCCAGGCCAGCAGCACGCACACGGCGGCCGGCCCGTACCAGCGTTCCCGGGCGCGGTCCAGCAGCAGCAGCAGGATGAGGATCGGCACCGCGGTGCCGGCGTGATCCGGGTTCTCCAGGAACACCTCGGTGCCGCCGGTGATGCCGGGCGCGAGCATGATCGCGACGGCCAGCAGCGCCCGGACGGCGCCGGCCCGCCCGGTGGCACGGCCGCGGGCGAGGAACGCGGCCAGCAGCACGGTCAGCGTGTAGGTGAGCGCTCCGCAGATGTGCACGACCTCCGGCCGCAGCCCGCGCAGCGCCGTCACCAGCACGTACTCGGGAAGCTCGGTGGTGTAGAACGAGACGTCGGCCACCCGCCAGCCGTGCAGCAGCGGGTTGCCGTGCAGCATCGCCTGGGCCTGCAAGATCATCGAGGCGCCGTCGGAGTTGAACGGCCCCACCCCCGACTGGAACAGGTAGAGCGTGAACAGGGCGGCGCCGACCAGCAGCAGGCCGCCTGCCCACCGCAGCCGCTGCCGGGGCGCCCCGGTCCGCCGCCACCAGCCCGTCTTGGCCGGCTTCTGGTCGTCGCCGGCCGCTACGGCACTTGCGGCGCTCTCACTCATCTGGTCTACCTGTCACCGCTCTGCCCACTGCCCGTGCCCGCTGATTGTCATCCGGTTGTCGCTCAGCCACCGCTAATCCAGCAGGACAGAGGGCATTTTGATAGATCGACACGGACACGATACCGGCCGTAACTGAGGGAAACCTGAGGCGTCGGGCGATGGGGCTAGGCGAGGCGGGCGCGGAGCCAGGAGTGGAAGTCGGAAATGTGGTGCTCGCTGGGCACGAGGACGCCGCCGTCGCGGTAGGCGCGCGATGACATGGACGGCTGCGTCCGGGCGCAGGCGTCGAAGTCCTGCCGGTTGACCCGGTCGAACAGCTCGACCGACCGTGACACGTCGGAGCCCGAGGCGATCACCTCGGGCGAGAAGAGCCAGTCGCACGCCACCGTCGTCCGGTCCGGCCCGAGCGGGGTCATCCGGTGCACGATCGCGTGGTCGGGCACCAGGTTGATGAAGACCTGGGGCCTGATCGTGATCGCGAAGTACTTCCGGTCCTGCTCGTCCGTGAGCCCCGGCAGCCGGCCGAATCCTGACGATCCGTCGACCGTGAACCCGGCCACCCGGTCGGCGAAGGCCGCGCCGTGCCCGACGTAGTACTGGGCCGCGTAGCCGCCCGCGAACTCGGGCAGCACGCTGACCAGCTCCGGGTGGATGGTCGCGCAGTGGTAGCACTCCATGAAGTTCTCGACGATCAGCTTCCAGTTGGCGGCCACGTCGTAGACGATCCGCCGGCCGACCGCCAGCGACTCGAGCCGGTACGCGTCGATGGCGTCCACCGTGCCGAGCCGGCCGGAAACCGCGCCCATCACCCGCTCTTCGAACGACGGCGGTGCCGCCGCCAGGCAGACCCAGACGTACCCCAGCCACTCCCGCGCGGCGACCGCCACCAGCCCGCGCTCGGAGCGGTCGATATCCGGCATCCGGGCGAGGTTGGGCGCCGCCGCCAGCCGCCCGTTCAGCTCGTACGACCACGCGTGATAAGGGCAGCGAAGATACCGGCTGACCTGCCCGGACTCCTCAGTGCAGACGCGCGCGCCGCGATGCCTGCAGACGTTGAGCAGCGCCCGCAGCCCGCCGTCGCGCTGCCGCACGACGAGCACGCTCTCGCGCCCCGCCTGAACGGTCTGGAACTGCCCGGGCTGGCCGAGGTCGCCCGACCGCGCAACGCAGAGCCAGTCGCTCTCGAAGATCGCCTGCTGCTCGCGGTCGAACACGTCGGGATCTGTGTAATAGGACCCGGCCAGCGTCGGGATCAGCGTCGGATTGTCGGGCACAAACGGAACATACATGAATAAATGCACGTCACCTAGACGCGCCGGGCCCCGGGCGCTCGCTCGCGCAGGTGTTCCAATATGCGGGAAAGGCGGAGCCAGGGCCCGTTCGAGATCAAAATCTTTTATCCCCGAACGGACCCCGATTTCACCCCGCAGCTTCGCCGTCTCCTCAGCGCGCGGCCGGCGCGGGCGAGCCGAGGTTCCTGCCCGCGTCGTTCCCGGCGACCGAGTAGATCACCTGGGTGTTGCGCGTCTTAAGGAACTCCTCGAGCGTCTCGCCCCGCATCGCCGCGTAGACGTGCAGGTTGGAGACCCCGGTGACGGCGGCCAGCTTCTCGAGCATGAAGAAGATGACGCCGTAGTGGATCATCCCCTGCCAGTCCCGGTTCCTGATCAGGTCCTTCTCCTCCTCGGTCAGGTCGGCCTGCTTGAACGAGGTCTCCGGGTCGTCGAGGAATCGCGCGCGGTGGTCGGGGTCGATCATCGCGTGCAGGAACTTGTTGATCCGGTACGCCTTCACGCTCGCGGCGATGTCGAACGGGTAGCTGCCGGTGAGCCTGACCGAGTCCTTGAGCTGCAGCGCCATCCGCTCGCGGTGCCGCTCCCTGACCGACGCGGGGGTCTTGCCGCCCTTGTCGTCGAGGACCAGGGTGGCGATACCGGTCATCGACGGCAGGTAGTAGGAGCTGCTCACCACGTCCACGTTGTCCGACAGCGCGCCGCGCATCATCAGCCACATGATGACCTCGGCGCCCTCGAAGCCGCCGAGCTCGGCGTACTCCGCGTGGGTCATCTCGAGCAGCGAGGCCGGGTCGTCGGTAAACCGCTCGAGGAACTCGGCGTCCCACTCCGGGTTGTTGAAACCGGCCCGCTCCCCGTGCACCTGGTGTGAGAGCCCCCCGGTGGCGACGATTGCGACCGTGATGTCCTCGGGGTAGGACTCGATCGCGCGGCGCAGCGCCTTGCCCATCTTGTAGCAGCGGGCGGCGGTCGGGATCGGGAACTGCAGCACGCCGATCTGGAGCGGCACGATCGTCGTCGGCCAACGGCCATCGGCGTGGTCGAGCAGCACCGACATCGGCGAGAAGAAGCCGTGGTCGAGCGGCTTGTCCTGGAAGTAGGAGAGGTCGAACTCGTCGGTCACCAGGCTCTGCGCGATGTGCGCGGCCAGCTTCGGGTTGCCAGGCACCGGCGGCAGCTCACGGGCGCCGCCGCCCTCGTCGGCGACCGGGAACTCATCGCCGATGCCGAGCGTGAACGCGGAGTAGTGGTCGAAGAAGAACGACGTCACGTGGTCGTTGAAGATGTAGACGATCGCGTCGGGCTGCCTGTCCTCCAGCCAGCCGGACACCGGCTTGAACGCCTGGAAGATCGGCGCCCAGTCCGGGTCGTCCTGCTTGTCCTGGTCATAGGCAAAGCCAATGGTCGGCGTGTGCGATGTCGCCACGCCGCCGATAATCCGAGCCATATCTCGCCTCCACAAATGCCCGCGGTGCTGCGGCGCGACACTGCCCGTAGTCGCCCCCTTCCGTCCTGTGACGAATGAGTTCTCTCTGGCGAACGGGTCGGTCGCGTCATATGTGACTCTATAGTTTCTTTCAAGTGAAGTAAATTGACTTGTTGATCATCAATTCATAACCTGAGGTTATGGAAATGCGCGATGGCAGGCCGGAGTCGGGCGATCGCAGCGGGTTGGCGACATCGGCCGCGTTGTCGCGCATTCGCCTCAGGCACCTCAGCTGTTTCGTGGTCGTCGCCCAGGAGCGGACGCTGGCGCGGGCGGCCGAGCGGCTTCATCTGAGCCAGCCGGCCGTCTCCAAGACGCTGACCGAGCTGGAACGGCTGGCCGGCCACCAGCTAGTCGAGCGGAGCCGCGCGGGCACCCAGCTGACCCAGGCGGGGGAGCGGTTCCTGCGCTACGCGGTCGACGTGACCCGGGCGCTCGACTCGGCCGCCGCCGCCCTGACCGAGGCCGAGCCGCGGCGCTATCCGACCGTGCGCGTGGCCGCGCTGCCGACGGCCGCAGGCGGGCTGCTGGCGCAGGCGATCGCCCGGCTGCGCGGACGCCGACCGCACGCGGGGGTGCGGGTGCAGACCGGGCACAACCCGGAGCTGATCGCGGCGCTGCGGGCGGGCGAGGCCGACTTCGCGGTCGGCCGGATCGCGGAGCCGGCGATGATGGCGGGCGTCTCGTTCGAGCTGCTCTACGCCGAGTCGCTCGCCGTCGTCACCCGTCCGGAGCACCGGCTGGCGGCGCTGGCGCCGGCCGGCGGCCGGTCTCGCTGCTCTCGCTGCTCAGCTACCCGCTGGTCATCCCGGGCAGCGGCACCGCCCCCAGGCACGACGTGGAGGGGTTCTTCGAGGCGCAGGGGATCGCGCTGCCGCCCGGCCGGACCGAGACCCAGTCGGTCTCGGTCGCGCGGGCGTTGACGCTGCTGTCGGACACGGTCTGGATCACCCCGCAGCACGCGGTCCAGCTCGACCTCGACCGGGGCTGGCTGCGCAAGCTCAACGTCCCGCTGCCCGGCAACGCCGAGCCGGTCGGCATCCTGTCAAGCAGCGGAACGACCCCCGGCGAGCTCGCCCAGCAGCTGATGGAGACCCTCCGAGAGCTCGCCTGAGCCGCGCGGTTAGCCGACTGCCGCCCGGCCGGGCCGTTTCGCCGGTGCTGCTCGCCGCCCGCAGATAGCAAACGCCGCACGAGGGCGCCAACGCATCACGAGCACCCTGAGCCAAGCCTCCAGGCCCGTGATCACGAAGCCTTTTATCCTGACGAAGGAAAATCGTCGTATAAGTGCAAAAAGCCTTCGTGATCAGGAAGGATGCCGGGCGATGTCAGCTGGTGTTGACGGGGATGAGCGGGTGGATGGCCGGAGCTTGCACCAGGTGATCGGAGGCCGCGCTGAGCGCCTGCTGCACCTGCGGGCTCTGGTAGTGCGCGTTCAGCTCTTCCCGTGAGCTCCAGGTCTCGACCGTGATGAAGGTGGCCGGGTCAACCGCCGACGTGAAGAGCTGGTACGAGTTGCATCCGGCTTCAGCCCGGGCGGGCTCGACCAGCGCCTGCAGCGCCTCGCCGACCAGCTTCACCGACCCTGACTTGGCCGTCATTATCGCGACGACCTGAAGATTAGCCATGACCAGTCCCCGTCCCCGAAGGCCGGCCGCGTCGCCGGCGTCCCGGCCAGCCTATTCCACGGGCGTCAGGACGAAGATGGGCATCGTCCTGGTGGTCTTCTTCTGGTACTCGGCGTAGTCCGCATAGGCGGCGACGGCTCGCTCGAACCAGGTCGCGTACTCCTCGCCGTGGACCTCCCTGGCTTGGTAGTCCTTCTTGACCGGGCCGTCCTGCAACTCCACGTGCGGGTTCGCGGTCAGGTTGTAGTACCACACCGGGTGCTTGGGGGCGCCGCCCAGCGACGCGACCACGGCGTACTCGCCGTCGTGCTCGACCCGCATCAGCGGCGTCTTGCGCAGCTTCCCGGTCTTGGCGCCGACCGAGGTCAGCACGATGACCGGCTCGCCGCCGGGATTCCGGTTGCCCTCGGTGCCGCCGGAGCGCTCGTAGAGCTCCACCTGGTCTCGGGCGAAGTCGAACTCGCTCGGTGCGTACTCTCCGGTGAGAGGCATGTCCCTACCTTCCAATCGCGTCGCTTGACGTGATCGCCGCGGTCAGTCGCCGCGATCGCTGAGCATAAACGGACTACACCCCGGTTAGTATTCCGCCGTAGAGTAGCTCCGTGAGCCAGCCCGTTATCTGGGGACCACCGCCCGCCGAGCGCGCCGACGCCGCCCGCAACCGGGTTCACCTGCTGGCCACCGCCCGCCAGATGATCGCCGAACAGGGCGCGGCTCGGCTGACCATGGACGGGCTGGCGGAACGGGCGGGTCTTGGCAAGGGCACCGTGTTCCGGCGGTTCGGCACTCGGGCGGGCATCTTCCAGGCCCTGCTTGACGACGACGAACGGGAGTTCCAGCAGCGGGTGCTGTCCGGGCCGCCGCCGCTCGGACCCGGCGCCGCCCCGCTGGAACGGCTGATCGCCTACGGCCGCGCCCGGGCCGTCTTCATGGTCAGGCGGCGGGACATCGCCCGCGCCGCCCTGGACGGCAGCCAGCCCACGCCGGCCGGGCCGCGGACACCGATGTCGCAGGTCCACATCCGGATGCTGCTCGGGCAGCTCAGCCTCGGCCGGGCCGACCTGGACATGCTGACCATCCAGCTCGCCGCCGCCCTCGACGGCCCGGTGCTGCTCTACCTGTCGTCGGGCGAACTCGCCGACGCCGACGAAGTCGAGCACCGGATCGGGCAGGCCTGGCAGGACCTCGCCGAACGCGTCTGCCGACCATGACGCGACGCAGGGCGAGGCCGTTCGCGGTCCCCGCCCCGAGGCTACGTGGCCGCCCGCTCGGCGGCACCGCGCCCGATGCAGAACTCGTTTCCGTCCGGGTCGGCGAACACCACCCACCCGGTCCCGTCCGCTCGCCGTCGATCATCAAGCACCACCGCGCCCAGGCCGACCGCCCGCTCGATCTGCTCGTCGCGCCTGGTTGAGGTCGGCCACAGGTCGAAGTGAATCCGGTTTTTCGCTGTCTTCCCCTCCGCGACGCGCAGGAACAGCAGTCCGGGCTGACCGGGAGTCGCCGCGACCAGCACCGAGTCGTCTTGCGGCATGTCGCCCGGCCGGATCTCGCGGTCAAGCAGCGCCGCCCAGAATGCGGCCAGCGCGTGCGGGTCCCGTGCGTCGAAGGTGATCTCGTGAATCTCCAGGGCTCGATCGTCGCCGTTTGCCATGACGCCAAGGAAACCATGGCTCACGAACGCAGGTCGGGTCAGGCGGTGAGTTCCGCCCGCCCCCCGGATCAGTACTAGTAGGCCGGGCGCTTCCCGTCCGGCCGCAACCCCGGACCAAGGGAGCAGCCAATGACAGCGCACGAAATTACCGGTGCGAGCGTCCTCGTGACCGGGGCCAGCCGAGGCTTCGGCCGAGCCATCGCCACCGCCCTGGCCAAGGCGGGCGCGCAGGTCGTCGGCGTGGCACGCGACCGGATCAGGCTGGAGGAGCTGCGGGCCGAGCTCGGCCCCGGTTTCGCCCCGGTCGTCGCCGACGCGGCCGACCCGGTCAGCGCGGGCCAGCTCATCGACCAGTACCGGCCGAGCGTGCTCGTGCTCAACGCCGGGGCGAGCCCGCTCGCGCGGCCACTGCAGCGGCATACCTGGCAGACGTTCAGCCGCAACTGGGAGGTCGACGTCCAGCAGGCGTTCAACTGGACCCGTGAGGCGCTGCTGCTGCCGCTCGACCCGGGCAGCGCGGTGATCGCCCTGTCAAGCGGCGCCGCGGTCAACGGCTCGCCGCTCAGCGGCGGCTACGCCGGCGCCAAGGCCGCCATCCGGTTCCTCACCCGCTACGCCGCGGCCGAGTCCGAGCGGGAGGGCCTCGGTATCAGGTTCATCTCGCTGCTGCCGAAGCTGACGCCGGCCACCGACCTCGGCGCGGCCGCGGTCGCCGCGTACGCGGCCAGGGACGGCGAGGACGTCGCCAGCTACCTGGCGAAGACCGGGCCCGCCCTGACCGCCCAGCAGGTCGGGCAGTCCGTCCTCGACCTCGCCGCCGACCCGGGCAACGACCGGGACGCCTACCTGCTCACCCCGGCGGGCCTCACCCCGCTGACCTGACCTAGCTGACCTGACCCCGGCTTATACCCGGGGACGTCGCACCGTCAGTGACCGAACACGTCTCCATCGTCAACGCACCCTCGCTTGTGTGTGATGATGGGGACAGGGCCGGGGCACCTCGAACGCCGGCGGTCAAGCTCGCGCCGTCTGCGGCCCTGGCGATCGGGCGCGCCTAGCGCCGAGGATTGGGACCGCCGACGTGCTCGGCTTCACGATCGCATGAACGCGGTGACTCCGCCGTTCCGGCATCTGCTCAGGCTCACCGATCGGGTCGGGCTGCTGCACCAGGCTGAGGGCGTGGTGCCGCGGGTTGAGCACGGCTACTGCGTCGACGACAACGCCCGCGGCCTGCTGGTGCTGTGCCGGGAGCCGTCGCCGCGGGACGAGCTGATTACGCTCGCACGGCGCTACCTCTACTTCCTCTCGCTGGCCCAGGGGCCCGACGGCCGATACCGTAACCGGCTCGGCTACGACCGGCGCTGGCGCGATCAGCCGGGGACCGGCGACTGCTGGGGCCGGGCGTTGTGGGGGCTCGGCACCGCCGCCGCCCGGGGCCCGACGGTGGGCATCCGAGGCGAGGCGCTCGCCCTGTTCGACTCGGGCGCCCGGGTCCGCTCGCCGTCGCCGCACGCGATGGCGTTCGCGGTCCTTGGCGCGGCCGAGGTGCTCGCCGTCCTGCCGGGTCATCTGGGGGCGCTGAGCCTGCTCGAGGATGCGGCGGCCGTCATCGGCGAGCCGTCGTTGGACCCCGCCTGGCCCTGGCCGACGCCGAGGCTGAGCTACGCCAACGCGGCGCTCGCCGAGGCGGTCATCGTGATCGGCGAAAAGCGCGGCCGCGAACCCGTGCTCCGCGATGGCCTGCGCATGCTGGAGTGGCTGGTGGCGGGCGAGACCCGCGACGGCCACCTGTCGGTGGTGCCGGCCGCCGGCTGGGGTCCGGGCGAGCAGCGACCCGGCTTCGAGCAGCGGCCGATCGAGGTCGCCGCGCTGGCGGACGCGTGCACCCGAGCGGCGGCGGTGACCGGCGACCCGGCCTGGCTGGACGGGGTGGCCCGGTGCGTGGCCTGGTTCTTCGGCGACAACGACGCCAAGGTCCCGATGTTCGACGAGCGGACCGGCGGCGGCTGCGACGGCCTCGCCAGCAACAGCCGCAATCGGAATCAGGGCGCGGAGTCAACGCTGGCGATGATCTCGGTCCTGCAGCACGGGCGCAGGCTGACCGCCGCTCAGGCGGCGCTGCGCCAGGCGTCGGCCACGGCCACGTAGCTGCCGGTGCGGCGAGCCCGGTCCAGGCTCGGGGTGACGACCACGATCTCGTCGACCTGGGCGCGTTCCTTCATCTCGAGCAGCCGCTCGGCGACGACCTTGGGCTCGCCGGTCACCATCCGGCCGTCCTCCTGGCGCCCGGCCCGGAACTCGGCCGACAGCGCAAACTCGCGCACCGTCTCCGGGCGGATCGGCTCGCGGATGCCGCGGCGCAGGTTCTGCATGGTCAGCGTCCAGCCCGCCTCGAACTCGAGCACGGCCTCGTCGTCATGGCTGGCGAACGTCAGCACCGACATGGCCGAGTACGGCTCGGCCCCCGGCGTGCGCGGGGTGAAGTCGCGCCGGTACTCGCGCAGCGCCTCGACCGCGAGCTCGGGGCTCATGTGGTGGGCGAACACGGCGCTCATCCCGTTCACGGCCGCGAACCGGGTCCCGTAGCCGCTCGATCCGAGGATGAACAGCTCCGGCCGTTCCTGGACGACCGGCGCGGCGACCAGCGGCGCGTAGGCGTGCCCCTCGGGGAACCCGTCGCCGAGGAACGCCAGCAACTCGGCGACCTGCCCGGGGAACTCCGCGCCGGGGTCGGTCCGCAGCCCGCGGCGGAGCACGTGCGCGGTCAGCGGGTCGGTCCCTGGCGCCCGGCCGAGCGCCAGGTCAACCCGGCCCGGGTACATCGCCAGCAGGGTCCTGAACGTCTCCGCGACCTTGAGCGCGGCGTGGTTGGGGAGCATTATCCCGGCCGCGCCGACCCGGATCCGCGACGTCTGCGCGCCGACGTAGGCGGTCAGCAGCTCGGGCGCGCTGCAGGCGAGGCTGTGCATGTTGTGGTGCTCGGACACCCAGTAACGGCGGTACCCCGCCGCCTCGATCGCCCGCGCGATGCCCACCGCGCCGACGAGCGCGTCGGAGGCCGCCTCGCCGTACTCGATCCCGACGAAGTCCAGTACCGCGAGCGGGAGCGATCCCTCATTCTCATTCATCAGTCAGGACAATGCCGAACCTCCCCGCGGCATTCCCGCCGCTGGTACCGGCCAGCTTGCCGGTGGCGTTGAGGTACCGCAGCGCCTGCGAGTACGACTCGAGCAGGCTGGTCTGGCAGTAGGCCACGTCGCGCTCGGCGCAGAACGCGGCGATGAGCGGCTGCGACCGGTGCAGGCTGGGCCGCGGCATCGACGGGAACAGGTGGTGCTCGATCTGGTAGTTCAGACCGCCCAGGGCAAAGTCGGTCAGCCACCCGCCGTTGACGTTGCGCGAGGTCAGCACCTGACGGCGGAGGAAGTCGGTCTTGTCGCCGGCCGCCAGCACCGGCATCCCCTTGTGGTTGGGCGCGAACGAGGCGCCCAGGTAGAAGCCGAACAGGCCCTGCTGGATGACGATGAAGACCACCGCCTTGACCGGCGACAGCACGACGAACACGAACGCCAGGTAGCCGACGACGTGCAGGCCGAGCAGGGCCGCCTCCCAGGCCCGGTTCTTGCACGCCCGCCGGGTCATCTGCCGCACGCTCGAGGCGTGCAGGCCGACCCCCTCGAGCAGCAGCATCGGGCCGAGCAGGTAGGCCTGGTAGCGGAAGATCAGGCGCTGGACGCCCCGGCTGGCCCGCGCCCGGCGGCCGGAGAACGCCAGCACGCTGATCATGATGTCGGGGTCGGCGTCCTCGGTGTTCGGATGGGCGTGATGCCGGTTGTGCTTGGTCGTCCACCAGCCGTAGCTGAGGCCGATGGCCAGGTTGCCGCAGAGCACGCCGAGGATGTAGTTGGCCCGCTTGGACTCGAAGACCTGGTGGTGCCCGGCGTCGTGGCCGAGGAAGCCCAGCTGGCCGAAGACCACCGCCAGGTAGACGGCGACCCCCAGCTGCCACCACGAGTCGCCGATGAGCGCGAACGCGGTCCAGCCGGCCACCAGCGCCAGCGCCGTCAGCCCGATCTTCCAGAAGTAGTACCCCAGTCGGCGATCGAGCAGGCCCGCCTGCCGGACGTGCCGCGACAGCGCGGCGTACTCGCTGCCGCGCGGGGGGCCGTCGGCGGACGGCGGGGCGAATTCCGGCTCAGGAACACGCGGGATGTACGCCATCGGCGCTCCTCGAGATCGTCATGCGCGGTCAGCCTGATCGCAGTCGGTCCCGACGATGGCCTGTCCTCAAAATACCCCGGAAACACTGCGGCCCGGTCACCAGGAGGGTTCCTGGGTGACCGGGCCGCGGCGGCGCCGTTACGGCGTCAACTGCTACAGCGGGCGGACCTGCTCCGCCTGCGGGCCCTTGGCGCCCCGCACGGGGGTGTACTCCACCCGCTGGTTGTCAGCAAGGCTGCGGTACCCGTCAGCCTCGATCGCGGAGTGGTGCACGAAGACGTCCGGCGTGCCATCGTCGGGGGCGATGAAACCAAAGCCCTTGTCCGCGTTGAACCACTTCACTGTTCCCTGAGCCACTGCGTTCCTCCATGCTGAGACGATCATCGGGGTTTCACGGGCGTGAATCCCCGGGCTGCTGTGACCGCTTGCCGTTGGAAGGCTTGGGTCTAAGGGACCCACGGCGCCCGCGGTCAGAATTCGCAGGCGCTGTGACACGAGCACGAACTTCGACTACAACCTGCTTCATTTAACACCATGCGGCGGCCTTGTCACGTCGATTGAGCATCACCCGTGTCAAGTGTCAACCCCTAAAAGCGGCATAACACCCCATAAATTTTCGACCCCAGAACCGCCCTCTGGCGTCGGCCGACGCCGGCCGCTGCACGTGCGGTAGACTGGGGCTGCGCAGAACGCGCGGTAAAGGCGACGCCACGAGGGCGCGCCGGTCGCTCGTCGCTCGGTGAGCGAAATGGTTTCCACGGATGTGGCGCCTTCGACACGCGGCCACCCCCGATTCCTGGAGACCATCTCTTGTCAGCTCTGTCCACTGAGGACATCACCGTTACCAACCCCACCTTCGCCAGCCTGGGCGTCCCCGCGCCGCTGGTGGCCGTGCTGGCCAAGCAAGGCATCACCGAGCCGTTCCCGATTCAGGCCGCCACGCTGCCGGACGCGATGGGCGGCCGTGACATTCTCGGCCGGGCCCAGACCGGCTCGGGCAAGACCCTCGGCTTCTCCCTCCCGCTGGTCGCCCGGCTGGCCGACGGCCACACGATGGCCTGCCGCCCGCGCGGCCTGATCCTGGTGCCGACCCGTGAGCTCGCCGCCCAGGTGCACGCCGTGCTCACCCCGCTGGCGCACGCCTCGGGCCTCAAGGTCGCCACCATCTTCGGCGGGACGTCGCAGAACCCGCAGGTCGCCGCGCTCCGCAACCGGGCCGACATCGTGGTCGCGTGCCCCGGCCGGCTGGCTGACCTGATCGAGCAGGGCCACTGCCAGCTCGGCGACGTCGACATCACCGTCCTCGACGAGGCCGACCACATGGCCGACCTCGGCTTCCTCCCGGTCGTCCGGCGGCTGCTCGACATGACCCCGGCCGACGGCCAGCGGATGCTGTTCTCCGCGACCCTCGACGGCGCGATCGACGTCATCGCCCGCCGGTTCCTGCACCGCCCGGCCCGGCACTCGGTCGACGCCGACTCCAAGCCGCCGGAGCTCACCCACCACCTGCTCACCGTTACCCCGGCCGACCGGGTCGGCGTGATCGCCGCCCTCGCCAGCGGCGAGGGCCGGGTGCTGATCTTCACCAGGACCAAGCACGGGGCGCGCAAGCTCGTCAAGCAGCTCGCCGTGGCGGGCACGCCCGCCACCGAGCTGCACGGCAACCTGACCCAGGGCGCGCGCACCAGGAACCTCGCCGCGTTCGCCAACGGCGAGGTCAACGCCCTGGTCGCGACCGACATCGCCGCCCGCGGCATCCACGTTGACGGCATCGACCTGGTGGTGCACGCCGACCCGCCGACCGAGCACAAGGCCTACACCCACCGGTCCGGCCGGACCGCCCGCGCCGGCACTGAGGGCACCGTGGTCACCGTGCAGACCGCCGCCCAGGTGGGCGAGGTCCGCACGCTGATGCGCAAGGCGGGCGTCAGCCCGCAGGTGTCCGTGGCCGGCCCGGGCTCGACGGTGCTGCGGGAGATCGCCGGCCCGCCGGTCAAGCGGGTGCACCGGCCCGCGGCCCCGGCCCGCCCGGTGACCCTGGCCAACCAGCCTGGCAGCCGGGGCGCGGCCGCCGCGTCGAGCTCCTTCCGCGGCCGCCGCGGTCGTCGCTAACCACCGGCGCCGGTGAATTAGTTCTGCCTTTAGACAGTCGCCCGGGTCCGTTCGGAAGAAAAGAATTCAAAATCTTTTCATTTCGAACGGACCCTGGGTGACTCGTCACTCGCCGATTTCTCTCACGGCAGCAGGACGATTTTGCCGTGATTACGCCGGGCTTCAATGTCGGCGTGCGCCTGGGCGGCCTGCGCCAGCGGATAGGTCCGCCAGATCGGGACGTCCAGCCGGCCCGCCGCCATCAGCGCGGCCAGCTCCGGCAGCGCCTCGGGCGCCCGGTCGGCCGGGTCGGCGCCGGTGAAGCGCACGCCGTGGTCGGCCGCGTTGTCGTCGGCGATCGTGATCACCCGGGCGGCGTCGCCCGCCAGCGTGATCGCGTCGGCCAGCAGGCCGGCCCCGGCCACGTCGAACACTGCGTCGACCCCGCCCGGTGCGGCCGCCCGGACCCGGTCGGCCCAGCCGTCGCCGTAGCGCACCGCGATGGCGCCGAGCCCGGTCAGCCGGTCGAGGTCGCCCTCGGCGGCCGTCCCGATCACGCTGATGCCCCGGGCCGCTGCCAGCTGGACCGCGATCGTGCCGACGCTGCCGCCGGCGCCGAGGATCAGCAGCGTCTGGCTCGCCTTGAGCCCGAGGTGCTTGAGCACGCGGAACGCCGCCTCGCCGACCGAGATGACCGAGGCGGCGGCCTCCCAGGAGAGTCCCTCGGGCTTGGCGACGGGGTGGTCGAGCAGGGCGTACTGGCTGTACCCGCCGACCGAGGCGACGCCGAAGACCGCGTCGCCGACCGCGCGGCCGGCCCCTGGCCGGCCGCCTCCACCGTCCCCGCCACGTCCCAGCCGGGCAGGACCGGGAAGCGAACGGGGATGATGCCGTCCATCCGCCCGCTGCGGATCTTCAGGTCGAGCGGGTTGACGGCGACCGCGCGGACCCGGATCAGGACCTGGCCGGGCCCCGGCTGCGGGATATCGGCCGAGGTGACGGTCAGGACGTCGGGGCCGCCGTAGCGGGAGTACGTGATCGCGGTGGACATTGCTTGCTCCTTGAGGTGAGGTCCGAACTGCAGGCGCCCGAATAACACAAGACGTGTGATTGGTGTTCCCGTCAATCACACGAGCTGGATGATTGTTACTGTGAGCTGAATCACACATCCTGTATGACTGTTGGGTAGGATCACTGTCATGCCCTATCGCACTCCGGACGCGGGCAACCCGCGGGTCAGGCGGACCCGCGAGCGCATCCTGGCCGCCGCCCGCGAGCTGCTGTCCGAGGTCGGCCCGGCCGGGCTGACGTACTCGCTGCTGGCCGAGCGGGCCGGGGTGACCAGGCAGACCCTGTACCGGCACTGGCCCGCGCGCCCGGCCCTGCTGCTCGGCCTGATCCTGGAGGGCGTCGACGGCGACTATCCCGAGCCCGGCTCGGACCCGGGCGCGGTGGCGGCCGCCTGGCTGGCCAGCCTGCGCGACGGGCTGCGCGACCCGGCCCGGCGGATCGCCGTGCTCGGCGTCGCCGCCCAGGCCGACTCCGACCCCGACAGCGCCCAGGCGCTCGGGCAGCTGACCGACTACGGCAACGCCGCCCTCAACGAGCTGCTCGAGCCGTCCGGCACCAGGATAAGCATCGACGAGTACGCGCTGCTGTCCGGCCCGGTGCTGGCCCGGATCTTCTTCGAGCGACGACCGGTCACCGACGAGTTCATCGCCGTCGTGGTCGCCCGGTGGCTGGCCGGCCCGGCGCGTACGATCGCTAGCGCAGACGTTCCAGCACCGAATGGATGACCGAGGAGGCAGCATGCCGGCAAAGGGTTTCGCGGAATGGAAGGGTGACGTCCCGTCGGGCAGCGGCACGTTCACCGCGGGCGACACGATCAGCGGCGAGTACTCGTTCAAGTCCCGGTTCGAGGACGGGCCGGGGGCCAACCCCGAGCAGCTGATCGCGGCCGCCCACGCGTCGTGCTTCTCGATGGCCCTGTCCAACACCCTCGCGCAGGCCGGCACCCCACCGGAGTCGGTCAGGACCGACGCCACCGTCACCCTCCGGATGGTCGACGGGGCGCCCACCATCACCAAGATCGCGCTGGTGACGGTGGGCCGGGTGCCGGGCATCGACGCGGCCGCGTTCGCCGAGCACGCGGCCGCGGCCAAGGCCGGCTGCCCGGTCAGCCGGGCGCTGGCGGGGGTGCCCGAGATCACCCTGGAAGCGTCGCTGGCCTGAGCGGTGGGTAGTTCAATCCCGAGGTAACGGCTGGCCGGGGGGCTGGCCGGGGTAAGCGCAGGCGTCACCTTCGCTTGTGCTAGCGTAAGTGAAGTCACTTACTTCGTTTGCGGGCCACAAGTCGGGGGAGGGCTCTTGTCGACGTACCTGTACCGCCTCGCGCGGTGGTGTTTCCGGCGCCGTCGCCGGGTGCTGGCCGGCTGGCTGCTGGCGGTGATCGTGGTCGTGGTGTTGAGCGTGCTCGGCCACGGCACCGAGAACAACAGCATCACCATCCCCGGGACCGAGTCGCAGCAGGTAGTCGACCTGCTGCAGGCGAAGATCCCGGCCTTCAGCGGCGCCCAGACGCAGATCGTGTTCGTCTCGACGGGATCGCAGAGCGTGACGTCGTCGGCCGATTCCGCCGCCATCAAGCAGGCCATCGACCAGATGGCCAAGGTGCCCCAGGTCGCCCAGGTCAAGGACCCGATCCTGACCAAGTCGGTTTCCCCCGACGGGAAGGTCGCGCTGGCCACGCTGCTGTGGAACACCCCCGCCGCCACCGTCAACGACTCCAGCCTGTCAGACCTGCAGACCGCCGCCGCCCCGGCGGCCCAGGCCGGGCTGCAGGTCCAGTACGGCGGCGCCGTCTACCCGGGCTGGAACCCGAAGGTGACCGAGACGCCGGAGGTCATCGGGATCATCATCGCGCTGCTCATCCTGCTGATCACGTTCGGCGCGGTCACCGCGGCGGTGCTGCCGATCCTGAGCGCGCTGATCGGGGTGGCGATCACCGTCACCGGCATTACCGCGCTGTCGGCCCTGTTCAGCATCGCGACCGTCTCCACTACGGTCGCGATCATGCTCGGCCTGTCCACCGGCATCGACTACGGCGTGTTCATCTTGTCCAGGCACCGGTCCCAGCTGCTGGCGGGCAAGCCGATGGAGGAATCGGTCGCCACCGCGGTCGGGACGGCCGGCAGCGCGGTCGTGTTCGCGGGCGCCACCGTCATCGTCGCGCTGTGCGGCCTCAGCGTGGTCGGCATCCCCTTCCTGCGCACGATGGGCCTGGTGGCGGCGGCGGCCGTGCTCATCTCGGTGCTGATCGCGCTGACCCTGCTGCCGGCCCTGCTCGGCTTCGCGGGGGAGAAGATCACCCACTTCGTCGGCCCCAGGCGCCGCGCCAGGGAGAAGACCGGCAAGGTCGGGCACGCCGAGCGGATCGCTCGGCGCTCGGCGACCGACCCGTCGACGGCGGCGGGGGCGGTCTGGGGGCGCTTCGTCGTCCGCTTCCGGATCCCGGTGCTGATCGCCGGCGTCGGCGTGGCCCTGGTCATCGCGATCCCGGCCCTCAGCATCGACCTCGGGCTGCCGAGCGCGGTCTCGCAGCCGACCTCGAGCACCGCCCGGCAGGCCTACGACACGATCACCGACCACTTCGGCCCCGGCTACAACGGCCCGCTGCTGGTGGTGGCCAACCCGGTCACCAGCGCCGGGGACGTGGCCGGGATCACGTCGAGGGTGTCCAAGGTCCCCGGTGTGATCTCGGCCAAGCCGGTCGCGTTCCAGAACGACACCGCCGTCATCCAGGTCATACCGACGACCGGGCCCAACGACAGCGCCACCACCAACCTGGTGAATACGATGCGGGGCGAGCGCACCCAGCTGTCCGGCTCGCCCGGCATCGACCTGCTGGTCGGCGGCTCGACCGCGTCCAACATCGACGTGTCGACCAAGCTGACCGACGCGCTGCCGATCTTCCTGCTGGTGGTGGTGGGGCTCGCGTTCATCCTGCTGACGTTCGCGTTCCGGACGATCCTGGTCCCGATCACGTCCATCCTCGGGTTCCTGCTGTCGATCGCGGCCGCCCTCGGCGCCACGGTGGCGGTATTCCAGTTCGGCTGGGGCGCGAGCCTGTTCGGGGCGGCGAAATCCCCGGTCACCCTCAGCTATCTGCCGACGATCCTGGTGGCGATCATCTTCGGCCTGTCCAGCGACTACGAGGTCTTCGTGGTGTCCAGGATCAAGGAGGAATTCACCAAGCAGGGCAACGCCCGCCGGGCGGTGGAACGGGGGACCGGCGTCTCGGTCCGGGTGGTGTCGGCGGCGGCGCTGATCATGTTCACGATCTTCGCCGCGTTCACCACCCTCAACCTCAGCGCGGTCAAGCCGATCGCGGTCAGCTTCGCCGTCGGCGTGCTGGTCGACGCGTTCCTGGTGCGGCTGACGCTGATCCCGGCGGCGATGGCCATCATCCGGGCCAAGCTCTGGTACCACCCGCAGTGGTTCTCGAAGTACGTCCCCGACCCCGACATCGAGGGCGCCCAGCTCGAGAAACGGCTGGCCGAGCGGCGGGTTCCGGCCGGCACGCCGGGCAGCGGCGGGACCTGAGCGCGGCCCGGCTGCCGCGGTCGGCCCGGGTTGGCGTGGTCGACGCGGTCGCCGCGGTCCGGCTACGGGATCGGGCGGGCCCGGGGCTGGTCCCGCTTGCCCGCCAGCGCGGCCCGCAGCTCGGTGTCGGTCGGCGCCCGGCCGGGCAGCGGGACGTCGTCCGGGCGCAGGCCGGCCAGGATCAGCGACAGGTAACGGCGGGCGGGCGCGGCCAGGCCGGCCACCACCGCGCGGTCGCTGACCGAGCTCAGCATCGGCAGGATGACCGCGAAGTCAGTCGCGTCCACGTCCGCCCGCACCAGGCCGGCCTGCTGGCCCCGGCTGACCAGTTCCCTGATCGGCCCGGTGATCAGGTCATGCAGCTGCTGGCTGAACCACTCGGCCCCGTAGGCGTTGGTGAGCACGTCGACCAGGCCCCGGTTGGTCGCCATCAGGTCCAGCGCCTGCCCGAGGAACTGGCCGAGGCCGGCCAGCGGGTCGTCGGCCGCGGCCGCCTCCTCCGCCATCGCCGCCGCCCGGTCGATCGTGCCCTGCAGGAACGCCCGGGCGAGCTCGTGCTTGCTGTCGAAGTGCCGGTAGGCGGTGGCGACGTTGACGCCCGCGTGCCGGGCGATGTCGTCGAGGGTGGCGTCGAGCCCGCGGGCGGCGAAGATCTCCTCGGCCGCGTCGATCAGGCGCTGCCGGTTGCGGGCGGCGTCGGCCCGCAGTCGGCGCGGCTCGGCGGCGGCACTCGGCTCCATTGCCTGACTCCTCGGCCCGCGGATCTTTAATGGTTATCCACAGTAGCGAGCAGCGGGAGCTACCTGCGCCGATTCCGGGCGGGGAGCCCCCTCGCGCGGCGGCGGCTACGTCGGATAACGTGCGCATCATGCGGATTGGCCTGTTCGTCACGTGCCTGACCGACACGATGTTCCCGGAGACCGGCAAGGCCGTGGTGACGGTGCTTGAGCGGCTCGGGCACCAGGTGGAGTTCCCGGCGGGCCAGTCGTGCTGCGGGCAGATGCACTTCAACACCGGCTACCGGCGCGAGGCGGTGCCGATGGCCCGGGGGTTCGCCCGGGCCTTCGACGGCTACGAGGCGATCGTCACCCCGTCGGCGTCGTGCGCGGCGATGGTGCGCGAGTACCACCCGGTGCTGGCGGCCGAGGCGGGCGACGCCGCCCTCGGACGGCAGGTGGCCGACGTCGCGCCGAGGGTGCACGACCTGGCCACGTTCCTGACCGGGGTGCTCGGCGTGACCGACGTGGGCGCGCACTTCCCGCATCGGGTGACGTATCACCCCACCTGCCACTCGCTGCGCATGATGCACGTCGGCGACGCCCCGCTGCGGCTGCTGCGCGCGGTCGGCGGCATCGACCTGGCGGACCTGCCCGACGCGGAGACGTGCTGCGGGTTCGGCGGCACGTTCGCGGTCAAGAACCCGGACGTGTCCGCGGCGATGTGCGCCGACAAGGTGTCGGCGATCAGGCAGTCGCGGGCCGAGGTGGTGTGCGCGGGGGACAACTCGTGCCTGATGCACATCGGCGGCGCGCTGAGCAGGCAGCGCACCGGGGTGCGGACGATGCACCTGGCGGAGATCCTCGCGTCGACCGGAGCGGGCGCATGACCGGCGGTCCGCGCGGACTGCCGGCCGGGGCCGGGCCGGACCCGGTCGGCTCGATGCCGACCTACCTCGGCATGCCCTCCTTCCCGCACGCGGCCAGGGAAGCGGTGGCGGACTCGCAGCTTCGCCGGAACCTCACCCACGCCACGACCGCGATCAGGGCCAAGCGCGCGAGCGCCGTCGCCGAGCTCGACGACTGGGAGCAGCTCCGGCAGGCCGGGAAGGCGATCAAGGACCACACGCTCGCCAACCTCGACACCTATCTCCTCCAGCTCGAGGAGAACGTCACCCGGGCCGGAGGCCACGTGCACTGGGCGCGCGACGCGGCCGAGGCCAACGCGATCGTGGCCCGGCTGGTCACAGAGGCCGACGCCGACACGGTGGTGAAGGTCAAGTCGATGGCCACCCAGGAGACGGGACTGAACGAGGCGCTCGCGGCGAAGGGCATCCGCGCCGTCGAGACCGACCTGGCCGAGCTCATCGTGCAGCTCGGCGACGACCGGCCGAGCCATATCCTGGTCCCCGCGATCCACAAGAACCGGTCCGAGATCAGGGACATCTTCGTGCGCGAGATGAGCGACGCGCCCGCTGACCTGACCGACGACCCGGCCCGGCTGGCCGCCGCCGCCCGCGCGCACCTGCGCAACGAGTTCCTGGGCGCCAAGGTCGGGGTCTCCGGCGCGAACTTCGCCATCGCGGGCACCGGGTCGCTGGTCGTGGTCGAATCCGAGGGCAACGGCCGGATGTGCCTGACCCTGCCCGACACGCTGATCTCGGTCGTCGGGGTGGAGAAGGTGCTGCCGTCCTGGCAGGATCTGGAGGTATTCCTGGCGCTGCTGCCGCGCAGCTCGACCGCCGAGCGGATGAACCCGTACACCACGATCTGGACCGGCGTGGCCGACGGCGACGGGCCGAGGAACTTCCACCTGGTGCTGCTCGACAACGGCCGCACCGCCACCCTGGCCGACCCGACCGGACGGCAGGCGCTGCGCTGCATCCGCTGCTCGGCCTGCCTGAACGTGTGCCCGGTGTACGAGCGGGCCGGCGGGCACGCCTACGGTTCGCCCTACCCCGGCCCGATCGGCGCGATCCTGTCCCCGCAGCTGCGCGGCGTGACCAGCGAGATCGACGCGTCGCTGCCGTTCGCCTCGTCGCTCTGCGGCGCCTGCTACGAGGTCTGCCCGGTCGCCATCAACATCCCCGAGGTGCTACTGGAGCTGCGGGGCCGGTCGGTGCAGGAGCACAAGCATCCGGTCGAACGGGCCGTGTTCCGGCTGTCCGGTTACGTGCTGAGCTCGCCCCGCCGCCTGGCTGCGGCCCAGCGGGCCGCGTCGGCCGGGCGGCACCTAGTCGGCCGGTCCGGCCGCATCCGCCGCCTTCCACCGCCCCTGTCGGCCTGGACCGACACCCGCGACGCCCCGGCCCCGCCGCCGGAGTCCTTCCGCGCCTGGTGGTCCCGGACCAGAGGAGGGTCCGCGTGAGCACCGCCCGCGAGGAGATCCTGGACCGCATTCGCGCCGCCGTCAGCCAGCCCGGTCCCGGCCGCGCGGCAACCCCGGCCGAGGTCGACGCCGCCTACGCCGCGCTGCCGCGAGACTACCGGCGCGCGCACCACGACGCGGCCGGCACCGACATCGTGGCGCTGTTCGCCGAGCGGGCGGCCGACTACCGCGCCGTCGTCGAGCGCGTCCGGGAGGCGGACCTGCCCGCGGCCATCGCCCGGGTACTGGCCGACGTCCCGCAGTTCCTGGTCCCGGACGGACTGCCGCCGCAGTGGCTGGCCGGAGCGTCGGTGGGCGACCTGGCCGAAGCGGCCGCCACCGAGCCGACCGGGTCGCTCAGCGGGGGCCGGGTCGTTCGCGACGACCCCCCGCTGTCCGCCCGCGAACTGGACTCGGTGGCCGGAGTGATCACCGGCTGCGCGGCCGCCATCGCCGAGACCGGGACGGTCATCCTCGACCACGGCCCCGGCCAGGGCCGCCGCGCGCTCACCCTGGTGCCGGACTTCCACCTGGTCGTGGTCCGGGCCGACCAGGTCGCGGCCGACCTGCCGGACGCCATCGCCCGGCTGGATCCGGCCCGCCCGCACACCTTCATCTCCGGCCCGTCGGCCACCAGCGACATCGAGCTCATCCGGGTCGAGGGCGTGCACGGCCCCAGGAATCTGCACATCCTGGTGGCGGGCTTACCCGAGGCCGCTGACCATTTTCACAGCTTCATCGCGGCGGTGACCAGTACGAATATCACGAAGCCGGCCGCGATGAGCGTTATCACCGCGATGAGGGGCTGGCGCGCTTTCCCGGCGATGACGAAAGGGGGCAGGATCCCGAGCACGGTACAGCCGGCGAAGGCATACAGACAGCCGCTGAGGAAGGTATTCACGTCGGGCTTCCCCCAGCGTTCACCGGTGTCGTCAGCCGACGACTACTTGATCTCGGGCGCGCCGTTTCCGCTCCCGGTCCGCTCGCTCCCCGCGCCCGGACTGGCGGTGAATGGCAGGCCCGACTTCCCCCCACGGCCATTATCACATTGTACAGGCGGGACGGCCGCAGGCTCCTGTAGCCGGGCAATTAAGGACGTCATTTTCGTCGGCAAAGCCGGGCCGCATTGGGCAATTGTCCGCTCGAAGGGCCTGATGACCGCCTTATGATCTTCGCCTTCGATATCGCAATCGAAGCTTGCTATTGCGCGTATGGCCAATGCGGGCTGCGGCCAGTAACGAGTAATAGCAACAAAACCTCACAATACCGCGGCCGTCGCGGTTGGGTCGGTCAGCGGCGAACGAGCCCGGCGTACACGCGGACCGGCCGAAGCAGCAGCCCCGCCACCGTGACCAGCAATACCGCCGCCATGGCCAGGAACCGCCACAGCAGCGCCTCGCTCGCGCCGATGCCCCCATACCCATACCCGTACTCGAACGCGTCGACCGACGTCCGCAGGTCTTCAAGCACGATCGCACAGGCCGCCACCGCCCACGCCGACTCGATCATGATCGCGGCCACCGCCGCCCGGCGCCGGCCCCGCCGGAGCAGCATCGCGGTCGCGATCGTGGCCAGGCCGAGGACGGTAACCAGCACCGCCAAGGCGATCAGCGGCCAGAGCCCCGCGCCGCCCCGATAGGGGAAGATCAACCACGGCAACACCACCAGGCACAGGCCCTGCAGGCACAGGAGCACGCGCACGTAGACCAGAAATGCCGTTCTCAGCATGGTCAGCACCGTTTAATAGTGGCCCAATCCGGGCCGTAACGGGGCCGCGGTTGACGTTCTTGACAGCTGCCGTTCGATCATGGCCAGGTCGTAGCCGCCGGTGAGCAGGCCATCCTCCATTTCCGCGGCGGCCATGCCGACCCGAAAGGCGTGATAGACGGGCGTCACGGCCGCCTCCTCGAGCTCGCTGAGGGGCCACCCGCAGGCGGCCAGCTCCGCGCGGTAGGCATCGACCAGCTCCGGCGCCCGGTAGGCGCGCGCGATCGCGAGCTCGTAAGGGCGGCTGTCCACGTGCGTGAGCCCGAAATCGATGACGCCGGCCAGCCGGTCGCGGTCGTAGTGCACGTTCCACTCGGCGAAGTCCCCGTGCACGACCATGACCGGCAGGTCGTCGGCGCGCAGGGTCGCCAGCGATTCACGGGCCTGCCCGGCGGCGGCCTGCGCCCACGAGGCGAGCCGCGGGCTGACCGAGGCGAGGCCGCGAACGCGCTCCTCCCACGGATGGCCGGAGCTCACGGTGACGGCCAGATGCTGCGCGCGCCACCCGGGACGCTGCCCGAGCGACTCGGCCGCACCGCGCAGGGCCAGGTGCAGCCGGCCTAGATCGCGGCCGCGCCGAGCGCGCTGCCCCGGATCCTCGCCGCGGACCGCCTGGCCGGGCACGTACCGGGTCAGGCAGTACCACCGGCCCTGCCAGCGGACGGGTTCGCCGACCGCGGCCGGCACCACCCAGCCGACGCGGGCGAGATGACCGAGCACCGCGTGCTCATAGGCGAGGTCCGGCCGCGTGGTCTGCGGATGGTACCGGCGCAGCACCAGGCGCTGCCCGTCAGCGGTCTCGACCAGCCAGTTCCCGTTCCCGAGAGGCACGTCCTTGAGCGCCACGACCCGACCTGGCCGAACGCCAAGCAGGTTCAGCACGTGGTCAACGTCGTGGGCAGACATCGGCCCCTACCGGGAGGTGAGGCGTCGCATCCGACGCGCCGACTTGGTAGCCAGCGGAACAATCGTAGGCCCCCGATGAGACCCGACCAGCCGGCTTGTAACGATTCTGTTTCGAGCGCAGATGCACCCATTGACACCCCTGTGGCCCGCGCTGAGACTACGGGGCAGGAATTGAAACGTTCTAGGAGCGGCAAATGGGTGCTGGCGAAACGGCCGACGACGACGCGGGTGCGCCGCCGCCAGCGGGCGGGATCGCCCTGTCGCTGCAGCACGCCGCGAAGTCGTTCGGCGCGGTGCAGGCGCTGATCGACGGCTCGGTCGAACTGCGGGCGGGCGAGGTCCACGCGCTCCTGGGCGAGAACGGCGCGGGCAAGTCCACCCTGGTGAAGATCCTGGCCGGGGTCCACCAGCCCGACAGCGGCACGCTCGCCGTGGCGGGCCGGGAGGTCACCCTGCACGGCCCGGCGGCGGCCCGGGCGGCCGGCATCGCGGTCATCTACCAGGAGCCGACGCTGTTCCCCGACCTGACGGTGGCGGAGAACATGTTCATCGGCCGCCAGCCGCTGCGCTCCGGCCGCCGGATCGACACCCACGCGATGCGGGCGGAGGCGGCCGAGATCTTCACCCGGCTCGGCGTGCCGCTCGACCCCGGGCGGATCGCCCGCGGCCTGTCCATCGCCGACCAGCAGGTCGTCGAGATCGGCAAGGCGCTATCGCTGGACGCGCGGGTGATCGTGATGGACGAGCCGACCGCCGCGCTGTCGGCCTCGGAGGTGGCCCGGCTGTTCGACGTGGTGCGGACGCTGCGCGCCCAGGGGGCGGCGGTGCTGTTCATCTCGCACCGGCTGGAGGAGATCTTCGAGATCTGCCAGCGGGTCACCGTCATGCGCGACGGCAGGCACGTCCTGTCGGCCGACCTCGACGGCCTCACCGCCGACGACCTGGTCCGGGCGATGGTCGGCCGGGAGCTGGAGAAGCGATCGCGCGGCGACCAGGCCGCCCCCGGCGAGACCGTCCTCGACGTCTCCCGGCTGACCAGGGAGGGCGTCTTCATCGACATATCGCTGACCGTGCGGGCGGGGGAGATCGTCGCGCTGGCCGGGCTGGTGGGGTCGGGACGGAGCGAGGTCGCGCGGGCCGTGTTCGGCATCGACCGGTACGACGCGGGCGCGGTCAAGGTTCGCGGCAAACCCCTGCGCAAGGCCTCGCCCACCGGCGCGATGGCGGCCGGAGTCGGCTTCGTCCCGGAAGACCGGCGTCAGCAGGGGCTCGTGATGGACATGTCGGTGCAGCAGAACGTGGCCCTCGCCTCGCTCGGCCGCCTGCGCCGGGCCGGGTTCATCCGGTCATCGTCCGAGCACGCGCTGGCGGCCGACTGGGCGACCCGGCTGGCCATCAAGTACGGCCGCCTGACCGACCCCGTGTCCATGCTGTCGGGCGGCAACCAGCAGAAGGTCGTGCTGGCCAAGTGGCTCAGCCGCAGGCCCACGGTGCTGATCGTGGACGAGCCCACCCGGGGCATCGACATCGCGACCAAGGCCGAGGTCCACCACCTGCTGCTGCAGCTCGCCCGCGACGGCGTCGGCATCTTGATGATCTCCTCCGAGCTGCCGGAGGTCCTGCTGGTCAGCGACCGGGTCCTGGTCATGCGGGAGGGGCGGCTGGCGGCCGAGTTCGCCCGCGCCGACGCGACCGAGGAGCGAATCATCGCCGCCGGAACAGGACAGTCTCCCGAGCCCGCGGCCGCCGACGCCGCGGGCAACTCAAACAACGAGTCAGCCGATCAGGTAGCCGACCAGCCAACGGCCCGAGCAGCGACGCAGCGGAGTGAGCCATGACCGCCGAGGTGCTCCGCCGGGAGCCCCCGCCCCCACCGGCCCCCGTCGATACCAGCGGGCGAGGGCTGGCCGAGCGCGTCTTCCGGATCAGGGAATCGGGCATCGTCGTCGTGCTGGCGCTGTTCATCGCGGTCACGGCCGGCCTCCAGCACCGGTTCCTGTCCGCCTCGAACATCCAGTTCGTGCTGGTCAACACCGTCATCTTCGCGCTTCTGGCGCTGGGCGAGACGATGGTGGTGGTCGCCCGGCACGTCGACCTGTCGGTCGGCTCGGTGCTCGGCATGTCGGCCTACCTGTCGGCCAGCCTGTTCGGCAGCCACCCCGGCATCGCAGTCCCGGTCGTGTTCCTGGTCGGCCTCGGGATCGGCCTCGGCTGGGGGCTGGTGAACGGCCTGCTGGTGGCGGCCGGCCGGGTGCCCAGCCTGGTGGTGACGCTCGCCAGCCTCTACATCATCAGGGGGATCGACATCCTCATCGTGGGCGGCAGCATGGTCACCGCCAACACGCTGCCGTCGGCCTTCACCGGCCTGCCCAAGGACACCGTGCTCGGCATCCCCTACGTCGCCATCGTGGTGGCCGTCGTGGTCGCGGCCGGAGCCTACTACCTGCGCTCGTTCCGGTCCGGGCGCGACCTGTACGCGATCGGCTCGAATCCGGACGCGGCCAAGCTCGCGGGCATCCCGGCCGGCCGCCGGGTGTTCATGGCATTCGCCGTCAGCGGCGCGATCGCCGGCGTCGCCGGCGTGCTCTGGGCGGCCCAGTACGGGACGGTCGACTCGACCGCGGGCACCGGCTACGAGCTCACCGTGGTGACCGCGGTCGTGGTCGGCGGGGTGGCGATCTTCGGCGGCAGCGGCAGCGCGATCGGGGCCGCGCTCGGCGCGCTGCTGCTCGCCACCATCAACTCGGCCCTCTACGTGCTCGGCATCTCGTCCTTCTGGGACCAGGCGATCGCCGGCTTCCTGCTCATCTTCGCGATCACCCTGGACCGGGTCATCTCGGTCCGGCTGACCGAGGCCCTGCGGCTAAGGAGCTCCCGCCGTGCAGCATGACCCCGCCGTAAAGGAAGACGCCGTGCCGACGCCGGGCCTGACCGAGCCCGGCCTGACCGGCGAGCGCTCGCGGCCGGACGGCCTGCGCGAGCGGTTCCGGTGGGCCTTCCGCTGGGAGACGTTGCTGGCGCTGATCGTGATCGTCATCGCGGCCGGCGGCACGGCTGCCTCGCCCGAGTTCCTGACCAGCTACAACCTGTTCAACCTGGGCCTGTCCAACGGCGAGATCGCGATCATGGCGCTGCCGATGACGCTGATCATCATCAGCGGCGAGATCGACCTGTCGGTCGCGTCGACCCTCGGCATGTCGAGCTGCCTGCTCGGCTTCCTGTGGGAACGGCACTGGCCGATGATCGCCATCTTCGTGGTCATCGCGATCGTCGGCCTCGCCGCCGGCGCGGTCAACGGGCTGCTCGTCACCCGGCTGGGCCTGCCGTCGCTGGCGGTCACCATCGGCACGCTCACCTTGTACGCCGGCGTGGCCCAGATCCTGCTCGGGCCGAGCACGGTCGCCAGCTTCCCCTCGACCTACACCAACCTCGGCGTCAACGCCGTCCCGTTCACCGACGGCGCCGTCTCCTACTCCACCCTCATCTTCGCGGTGCTGGCGCTGATCTTCGGGGTGGTCCTGCACGCGACCGGGGTCGGCCGGTCGATCTTCGCGATGGGCGCGGGCTCGGAGGCGGCGCTGTTCGCCGGCATCCGGGTCAAGCGGGTCAAGACCGTCCTGTTCATGGTCTCCGGATTGGTCTGCGCGTTCGCGGGCGTGCTCTACACGTTCCGGCTCTCCACCGCCGTCGCCAACAACGGCGTCGGCCTGGAACTCGACGTCGTCGCGATCGTGCTCGTCGGCGGGGTCTCCATCTTCGGCGGCAAGGGCTCCGTCATCGGCGTGGTCCTCGGCGTCCTCGCGTTCGCCGGCATCCAGAACGCGCTCCTGCTCACCAGCTTCAACCAGGAGGCGTCGGGGATCGTCGCGGGCGGGCTGCTGCTCGTCAGCGTGTTCCTGCCCAACACGGCGCCGCTGTGGCGGTGGTGCGCCGCCAGGTACCGGGCGCGTCTCGCCAAGACGACCTAACCGCCGCCGACAACAAGACTTCGACCGAACCTCAAACCGAAAATTGAAAGGATACAAACAATGAGACTGAGACGGGCAACGTGGCTCGCCCTTCCGCTCCTGTTCGTTGCGCCGGCGCTCGCTGCCTGCTCATCGTCCTCCTCCTCGTCCGCTCCGGCGGCGACGACCGCGCCGGCCTCCGCCGCCGCCTCGACTTCCGCCTCGTCCTCGGCCGCCGCGTCGGGCGGCTCGCTCAAGTCCGGCCTCAAGGTCTTCGTCATCCCCAAGAACCTCGGGAACTCGTACTTCACCACCTCCGACAGCGTCAACTCCGGCGGCGCGCTGGCCGCGCTGCAGACCCTGGGCGAGACCGCGTCGGAGACCAGCGGCACCGCCGACACCCCGTCGTCGCAGATCCCGGCCATCCAGGCCGCGATCAGCAAGGGCGCCAACGCGCTGGTCATCTCCGCCACCGACCCGACCGCGCTCTGCCCGACGCTCAAGGCCGCGATGGCGCGCGGCATCAAGGTCGTCACCTATGACTCGGACGCCCCCACCTGCCGGAGCTTGTTCATCAACCAGGCGACCGCGCAGGCGCTCGGTGACAGCGAGGTCGACCTGCTCGCCTCGCAGATCGGCGACAGCGGCCAGATCGCGATCGTCTCGGCGTCGGCCGACGACACCAACCAGAACACCTGGATCACCTACATGAAGCAGGAGCTCAAGAAGTTCCCGAAGATGTCGCTGGTCTCGACCGTGTACGGCAACGACGACACCGCGACCTCGACCTCGGTCACGCAGGGTCTCCTCGAGCAGTACCCGAACCTCAAGGGCATCATCTCGCCGACCACGGTCGGCATCGCGGCCGCCGCCGCGGTCCTTGACACGGCCAAGTACCGGGGCAAGATCATGCTCACCGGCCTCGGCACCCCCGACGAGATGAAGGCCTACGTCAAGGACGGCACGGTCAAGTCGTTCGAGCTGTGGAACCCGGCCGACCTCGGCTACCTCGCCGCCTACGCGGCGGTCGGACTCGCCTCGGGCTCGATCACCGGCGCGGCCGGCCAGACCTTCACGGCCGGCAAGCTGGGCAAGTTCACCGTCGGGGCCGGCAACACGGCGCTGCTGGGCGCCCCCTACGTCTTCACCGCCGCCAATATCAACAACTTCAACTTCTAGCCCCACCGAGTTGCGGACCTGTCAGCTACGCCAGCGACCCCAAACGGAGTCTGTCGCCTACGCCAACGACACCAATAGGCGATGTCGGTGGGGTAGCTGACAGGAACCGAAACCTGTCGATGGCGTAGCCGACAGGGCCCGCGCCCGGGGCGAAAGGGGGCGGGGCGAAAGAGGGGTGGGGCGAAAAAGGGGGGCGGCTACTTGGAGGCCGCCGATTACCAGGCAGCGCTCGCGGCAATGGAAAACACCGAGGTCAACGAGCGCTGGCAAGCCGAAATGTCGAAGTTTTTCGTCGCCGACGGTCCGCCCGATCAGTCCTTCACGCGGATCGCCGAAGTTTTTCATCTGAATTAGGAGATGAGCCGGAAATGCGTGACCTGACGGCCGTCAAGAACGCGCTCAGGAACCATCAGATCGAGCTGCCGTCCTGGGCGTTCGGGAACAGCGGGACCCGGTTCAAGGTGTTCGCCCAGCCGGGGGTGCCGCGCACCCCCTATGAGAAGGCGGACGACGCGGCCCAGGTGCACAGGCACACCGGCGTCGCCCCGAGCATGGCGGTCCATATCCCGTGGGACCGGGTCGACGACTACGAGGCGCTGGCGGCGCACGCCAAGCGCAACGGGATCCGGATCGGGACCGTCAACGCCAACGTGTTCCAGGATGACGACTACAAGCTCGGCTCGGTCTGCAACCCCGACCCGCGGGTCCGCCGCAAGGCCGTCGACCACCTGCTCGAGTGCGTCGACGTCATGGACGCGACCGGGTCGGCCGATCTCAAGCTGTGGTTCGCCGACGGCACGAACTACCCGGGCCAGGACGACATCTGCGCCCGCCAGGACCGCCTGGCCGAGGCCCTGGGCGCGGTCTACCGGCGGCTGGGGGAGAGCCAGCGGATGCTGCTGGAGTACAAGCTGTTCGAGCCGTCGTTCTACGCCACCGACGTGCCCGACTGGGGCACCAGCCTGCTGCACTGCCAGGCCCTGGGCGAGCGGGCGCAGGTGGTGGTCGACACCGGCCACCACGCGCCCGGGGTCAACATCGAGTTCATCGTCGCCCTGCTGCTGAAGGCGCGCAGGCTCGGCGGGTTCGACTTCAACTCCCGGTTCTACGCCGACGATGACCTGATGGTCGGGGCGGCCGACCCGTTCCAGCTCTTCCGCATCCTGCACGAGGTGGTCAAGGCGGGCGCGCTGGGCCGGCGGGCGGGGTCGCGTTCATGCTCGACCAGTGCCACAACATCGAGCCCAAGATCCCGGCCCAGATCCGCTCGGTCATGAACGTGCAGGAGGCGACGGCCAAGGCGCTGCTGATCGACGCCGACGCGCTGCGGGCGGCGCAGCTGGCGGGCGACGTCCTGGCCGCCAACGCCGCCCTCATGGACGCCTACAACACCGACGTCCGGCCGCTGCTGGCCGAGCTCCGCGAGGAGATGGGCCTCGCGCCGGATCCGTACGCGGCCTACCTCGGGTCCGGCTACGGCGAAAAGATCTCGTCCGAACGGACCGGGGGGACTCCCGCAGGCTGGGGAGCTTGATCACGGTGGCTGACCTTACTTACGGCGCGCCCGCCCACGAGGCCGTCGCCGCGCTGCTCGCGCGGTCCAACCGGCTGGGCTCGGACCCCCGCAACACCAACTACGCGGGCGGCAACGCGTCGGCCAAGGGCACCGCGACCGACCCCGTCACCGGCCAGCCGACCGAGCTGATGTGGGTGAAGGGCTCCGGCGGCGATCTCGGCACGCTGACCGAGACGGGCCTGGCCGTGCTCCGGCTCGACCCGCTGCGCGCGCTGGTCGGCGTCTACCCCGGGGTCGAGCGCGAGGACGAGATGGTCGCGGCGTTCGACTTTTGCGGGTTCGGCCGGGGCGGGGCCGCCCCCTCGATCGACACCGCGATGCACGGCCTGGTCGAGGCGGCGCACGTGGACCACCTGCACCCGGACGCCGGCATCGCGTTCGCGACCGCGGCCGAGGGGGAGAAGCTGACCCGCGAGTGCTTCGGCGATCGGGTCGCCTGGGTGCCGTGGCGGCGACCGGGATTCCAGCTCGGCCTCGACATCGCCGCCATCAAGCGCGACCATCCCGAGGCGATCGGGGTGATCCTCGGCGGGCACGGCATCACCGCCTGGGGGCAGACCAGCGACGAGTGCGAGGCGCGGTCGCTTGAGATCATCGCGGCCGCGCAGAAATTCATCGATGAACGCGGAGCCACCCGTCCGTTCGGGAAACTGGTGGTCGAGCCGCTGCCGGAGACCGAGCGCCGGGCGCGGGCCGCAGCCCTCGCGCCGGTGATCCGCGGCCTCGCCTCCACCGACAAGCCGCAGCTGGGGCACTTCACCGACTCGGCCGCCGTGCTCGAGTTCACCGGCAGCGAGCGGCTGCCGGAGCTGGCCGCGCTCGGCACCTCCTGCCCGGACCACTTCCTGCGGACCAAGGTCCGGCCGATGGTCCTCGACCTGCCGCCGTCGGCGCCGCTCGAGGACGTGATCGCGCGGCTGCGCGAGCTGCACGCGGCCTACCGCCAGGAGTACCGGGCCTACTACGAGCGGTACGCCGCCCCCGACTCGCCCCCGATGCGCGGCGCCGACCCGGCGATCGTGCTGGTGCCCGGCGTCGGCATGTTCAGCTACGGCGCCGACAGGCAGACCGCGCGGGTGGCGGGGGAGTTCTACGTCAACGCGATCAACGTGATGCGCGGGGCGGAGGCGATCTCGGCCTACGCGCCGATCCCGGAGAGCGAGAAGTTCCGGATCGAGTACTGGGAGCTCGAGGAGGCCAAGCTGCGGCGGCGGCCCAAGCCGAGGCCGCTGGCCGGCCGGATCGCGCTGGTGACCGGCGGCGGCTCGGGGATCGGCCGGGCGACCGCGCGGCGGCTGGCGGCCGAGGGCGCCTGCGTGGTGGTCGCCGACCGCGACGCCGCGTCGGCGGCCGAGGTCGCGTCCGGCCTCGGGACGGCCGACGTCGCGGTATCGGTGGCGGCCGACGTCACCAGCGAGGCGGACGTGGCGGCGGCGGTCGCGGCCGCGGCGCTGGCCTTCGGCGGGGTGGACCTGGTGGTCAACAACGCCGGGCTGTCGATCTCGAAGCCGCTGGCCGAGACCACGACGGCCGACTGGGACCTGCTGCACGACGTGATGGCGCGCGGGTCGTTCCTGGTCTCGCGGGAGGCGGCGAAGGCGATGACCGCGCAGGGCATGGGCGGCGACATCGTCTACATCGTGAGCAAGAACGCGGTCTTCGCCGGCCCGTCCAACGTCGCCTACGGCGCCGCCAAGGCCGACCAGGCGCACCAGGTGCGGCTGCTCGCGGCCGAGCTCGGCGGCATCGGGGTGCGGGTCAACGGCGTCAACCCGGACGGCGTGGTGCGCGGCTCGGGTATCTTCGCGGGCGGCTGGGGCGCGTCCCGGGCCGCCGTCTACGGGGTGCCCGAGTCGGAGCTCGGCGCCTTCTACGCGCAGCGCACGCTGCTGAAGAAGGAGGTGCTGCCGGAGCACATCGCCGCGGCCGTGTTCGCCCTCTGCGGCGGGAACCTGCCCCTCACGACGGGCCTGCTCATCCCGGTGGACGCCGGGGTGGCGGCGGCGTTCCTGC
Organism: uncultured Actinomycetota bacterium; assembly: GCA_963838825.1. Taxonomy (GTDB): domain Bacteria; phylum Actinomycetota; class Actinomycetes; order Streptosporangiales; family Streptosporangiaceae; genus Trebonia. The sequence continues at coordinate 141,217 of CAWISQ010000006.1, read as the reverse complement.
GATGACGCGGAGGTACGACCCATGGCTAACCCCAGTCCGGCCGCCTCGGGATTGGCGACCGAATTGAGTCAGCAGGACCTCGAGTTGCTGCGACTGCTCGCGGGCGGACTACCGCTTGACGCGGTGGCCCGGCGGATGGGCAAGTCGGAACGGACCGTGCGCCGCCGGGTCAGAGGGATCTGCGACCAGCTCGGGCTCGGGACCTCCATCCAGGCGGTGGCCTGGGCGGCGCGGCGGGGACTGGTGTGAGCTCGGCCGCCCCCGTGCGCTCGGCGGTGATGGCCGCGGTCGACCTCGGGGCGTCCGGCGGCCGGGTGATCGCGGGCCGGGTGTCCGGCTCGGCGGTCGAGCTGCACGAGGTGAGCCGGTTCCCGAACGAGCCGGTGCGGGCGGGCGGGACGCTGCACTGGGACATCCTCGGGCTCTACCGGTCGGTGTGCTCCGGGCTGACCACCGCCGCCTCGACGTTCTCGCTGGCCAGCGTCGGCATCGACACCTGGGGGGTGGACTACGGGCTGCTTGACGCGGCCGGCGCGCTGGTCGGCAACCCGGTTCACTACCGTGATTCGCGCACCGACGGGGTCACAGTGCCGGTGTCGGCCGAGGCGCTCTACGCCGTCACCGGCATTCAGCACCTGCCGATCAACACGATCTACCAGCTCGCCGCCGCGGCGGGCACGCCCGCCCTGTCGGCCGCGCGAACCCTGCTGCTCATCCCTGACCTGCTCGCGTACTGGCTGACCGGGTCGGTCGGGGCCGAGGTGACCAACGCCTCCACCACCGGCCTGCTCGACGTGACCACCAGAACCTGGGCGGTCGGGCTGATCGGGCAGGCGGGGATACCGGCCGGGATCTTCCCGCCGTTGCGGCAGCCGGGTGATCTGATCGGGCCGATCACGGCCGGCCAGGCGGGCGTCGGCTCAGGCGGCGTCGGCTCAGGCGGCGGAGGCTACGGCCCGGGCGCCTTCGTCGGCGATGCCAAGCCGGTGCCACTGGTCGCGGTCGGGTCGCACGACACCGCGTCGGCGGTGGTCGCGGTGCCCGCGTCGGGACCGCACTTCGCGTACATCTCCTCCGGCACCTGGTCGCTGGTCGGGCTGGAGCTGGCACGGCCGGTGCTGACCGAGCAGAGCCGGCTGGCCAACTTCACCAACGAGGCCGGCCTCGACGGGACCGTCCGCTACCTGCGCAACGTGACCGGGCTCTGGCTCCTGCAGGAGTGCCTGCGGACCTGGCGGGTTTCCGCCGAACCGGGCGCCGAACCGGGCACCCAGGCGACGGCCGGGCCGACCGCGAGGTCGGGCGCGGCGCCGCAGGACCTTGACTCGCTGCTCGCCGCGGCGGCCCGGGAGAAGCCGCTGCAGTTCGTGGTCGACGCAGACGACCCGGTGTTCCTGCCGCCGGGCGACATGCCCGCCCGGATCTGCTCCTGGCTGGCCGCGCGGGACCTGCCCGCGCCGTCCGATCCCGCCCAGCTCGTCCGGTGCATCCTCGACAGCCTCGCCCTCGCCTACCGGCGCGCCCTGCTTGACGCCCAGTCGCTGTCCGGGCAGCACGCCGACGTGGTCCACATCGTCGGCGGCGGCTCCCGCAATGACCTGCTCTGCCAGCTCACCGCCGACGCAACCGGGCTGCCGGTGGTGGCCGGCCCGGCCGAGGCGACCGCCCTCGGCAACGTCCTCGTCCAGGCCCGCGCGCTCGGCGCCGCCCCGGCCACGCTGCCGGGCATGCGGGCCATCCTCCGGTCCTGCCTGGCGCTGCGGACCTTCGCCCCGGCAGGCCACGGCGACGCCTGGGAGAGCGCGGCGGCGCGCCTGGTTTGACACGTTCCAAACCCACACCAGAGACTGTTCTCAGTCCACAAGAAAAGCTGGTGAACGTGCCTGTCAGCATCAGGGAGGTCGCGGCGCAGGCCGGGGTCTCCGTCGCCACGGTCTCCAACGTGATCAACCGTCCGGAGATCGTCGCGCCGCAGACACGCGACCGGGTGCAGGCCGCGATCACCGAACTCGGCTTCGTCAGGAACGAGTCGGCCCGCCAGCTCCGGGCCGGGCGCAGCCGGACCATCGGCCTGGTCGTGCTCGACGTGGCCAACCCGTTCTTCACCGACGTGGCCCGGGGGGTCGAGGACGAGGCGAACAAGGCCGGCCTCGCGGTCATCCTCTGCAACAGCGACGACCAGGCCCGCAAGGAGAACCGCTACCTCGACGTGCTCGAGGAGCACCGGGTGCACGGCGTGCTGATCACGCCGGTGGTCGGCGCGAGCACCCGGCTGGCGAGCCTGCAGCAGCGCGGCACCCCGGTGGTCCTGGTCGACAGCCGGTCCCCGTCCCGCGGCCAGTGCTCGGTCGCGGTCGACGACGTGATGGGGGGCGACCTGGCGATGTCGCACCTGCTCGCGGCCGGCCACGAGCGCATCGCCTACGTGGCCGGCCCGGCCAGCATCCGGCAGGTGGCGGACCGGCACGAGGGCGCGCTGCGCGCGCTCGCGCCGGGTCGGCGTGGCGGCCGACGACCTGATGGTGATCAAGACCGACGCGCTGAACGTGTTCGCCGGGCAGCGGGCGGGCGCGTCGCTGGCGGAGATGCCCGCGTCGTCCCGGCCGACGGCCGTGTTCTGCGCCAACGACCTGATGGCGCTGGGCGTGCTGCAGGAGATGACCCGCAATCATATCCGGGTGCCGGACGACATCTCGATCATCGGCTACGACGACATCGACTTCGCGGCGGCCGCCGCCGTCCCGCTGACCTCCGTCCGCCAGCCCCGGCAGGAACTCGGCCGCACCGCCGCCCGGCTGCTCCTCGAGGAGGCGGCCGACGACGAGAACCACCGCCACCGCCAGGTCATCTTCGAGCCCGAGCTGGTCGTTCGCGGCTCCACCATGCCCGCCCGGTGAACGTCTCAGCGGCGGTTCGACCGGATCGCGGCGATGTGCACCAGGCAGTTGTAGGTCACCACGGCAATCGCGAGGTGCATGACCATCAGCACCGCCACCGCCTGAACGGGCTGGCCCAGGTGGAGGATCCACAGGTCGGGCAGCAACAGGACGAGGGTGACCGCGATCGCCATCCGGAAGAACAGCCAGCGCGGGTCTGAGCTGATCCGGGTGACGATCGGCCACGCGGCGCACGCGATCAGCACGCCGATGATGGTCAGCTTGCTGTAGTCGGAGAACTGGAAGTGGGCGTAGCCCTTGGTCGAGGGGAAAACCGCCTGGCCGATCACGACCAGCAGCGCGTCGGCCGCCAGCGACCCGGCCACCGAGACGGCGGTCGCGATCGCGATCTGCAGGGACGACGGCTGACGATGGGCCGGGGCCAGGTCCACCCGCACGAGTTCCAGAGCGCGGCCAAGCGACGACGGCGGCAGTTCGGCTGGCATGCTATCCCCAGACCTGGTGACTGATCGGGCGCGGTGAGCCCGAGACGATAGGCAGAACATAGACCACCCCGCCCGCCCGGGAGGACCTCCCGGAGGAGGAAATCCGCCGCCCGGCCCTCATCCTCAAGTCGGATAACCGTGGTACGGCATCGCGGTACCACTCAGCTGGTACCATGATGTTGTACCGAGAAAAGAGGTGGACATGGCGATCACCGCATCCGACGCCCGCAAGAGGCTGTTCCCGCTGATCAAGCAGGTGAATGACGACCGCGAACCGGTCGAGATCGTCTCTAACCACGGCCGGGCCTACCTCATCTCGGCCGAGGACTACGAGTCCATGGCGGAAACCGACTACCTGCTGCGCTCGCCCGTCAACGCCGCCCGCCTGCTGGCTGCCGCCGAGGAAGTGCGGCAGGGGCGATCCCTCATCACCAAGTCCATAGAGGAACTCCAGGCGCTGGCTGATGAGGGCGAGCCGTTGTGAGGAACATCGTCTTCCATGCTCAGGGCTGGGAAGACTTCACCTACTGGGCGCAAGCCGATAAGAAGATGCTGCGTCGGCTGCTCCGGTTGATAGAGGAGACCAGGCGCACGCCGTTCGAAGGTGTCGGCAAGCCGGAGGCGCTGCGGCGCAATCTCTCCGGCTTCTGGTCTCGGCGGATCGACGATGAGCATCGTCTCGTCTACGGCGTGACCGATGATGAGCTGATCATCATTCAGGCCCGCTACCACTATGGCGACTAGTGGTTGTCGCAGCTGAGAGGGCGCTGAGAGGGCGGCGTCCGACCTGAGGATGATTTGCGCGGCGACGGGCGGGGTCCGGTCGGCCGCGTCGGTAGCTTGTGCCGCATGGTTATTGAACAGACGTTGCGACGGCCGGGAGGCGGGCGGCCCGGCGGGCCGCTCGCCGTGCAGACGGCCGGGCTTACCAAGCGCTTTGGCGAGCGCACAGTTGTCGATGATGTGGCGCTGGAAATCCCCCAGGGGGCAGTGTGCGGGTTCGTCGGCCCGAACGGGGCCGGCAAGACCACGACCATCCGCATGCTGCTCGGCCTGGTGCGGCCCACCTCGGGCAGCGGCACGATCCTGGGCGGCAGCCTGGCCGAGCCCGCGAGCTACCTGCACAAGGTGGGCGCGCTGATCGAGTCGCCCGCGTTCTACCCGCAGCTGAGCGGCCGGGAGAACCTGAAGGCGCTGGCCCGGCTGGGCGGCGTCCCGCTCGCCGGCGTCGACCCGGTGCTCGATCGGTCCGGCCTGCTCGCCCGGGCCGGGGACAAGTACCGCTCGTACTCGCTGGGGATGAAGCAGCGGCTCGGCATCGCCGCCGCCATGCTGGCCGGCCCCGACCTGCTGATCCTCGACGAGCCGACCAACGGCCTCGACCCGGCCGGCATCGTCGAGATGCGCGGGCTGATCAGGTCGCTGGCCGGCGACGGGATCACGGTCCTGGTCTCCAGCCACCTGATCTCCGAGATCGAGCAGATCTGCGACTACGTGGTGATGATCCGGGCGGGCAGGCTGGTCCACCAGGGGCCGGTGACCGAGCTGCGGGCCACCCAGCAGGCGGAGTTCGTCATCGCGCCGGAGCACGACGCCGACCTGGAGCTGCTGATCAAGCTGATGCAGCAGGGCGGCGGGACGGTGACCGAGGGCGGCGGCTACGGCGAGCTGGTCGTCGCCGCCCCCGGCGCGAGCGCGGCCGACGTGAACCGGCTCGCCGCCGAGCACGGCATCACGCTGCGGCAGCTGGGCGAGCGCACCCAGAGCCTCGAGCGGGCGTTCTTCGCGCTGACCGGGACCAAGTCGGCCGACGTGCCCGACGGCCAGGAGATGGGATCCATTCGATGACGATGATCTGGGCGGCCTTCACCAGCGAGTGGACCAAGCTCAAGCGCAAGACGCTGTTCCTGTCCACCTTCCTCGGCCTCGCCGCGGCGGCCTCGCTGTTCGTGGTGCTGATGTTCTCCCAGGCCACCAACAACGGCGGCCTGGTCACGCTGCATCAGCTGGCCCGGCCGAACGGCCTGGTCATCGGCGTCGCGCGGGCCTCGATGCTGCTCGGCGTGGTCGCGTTCGGCATCGCCGCCTCGCAGCTCGCGAGCGAGTACAGCCTCGGCACGCTTCGCCAGCTGCTGGTCCGCCAGCCCCGCCGGGCCACCCTGCTGGCCGGGAAGATGCTCGGCGTGATCACCTTCCTGGTGGCCGCGCTCTGCTTCGCCGCCGTGATCGCCCTGGTCGTCGCGGTGGTGGCGGCGCAGAGCCGCGGCGTCTCCAGCCACGCGTGGTTTACCGGAACCGGCCTGACCGACATGTTCCAGGAGCTCGGCGACCTGGCGCTGGCCACCGTCGGCTACAGCGTGCTTGGCATGGCGGTCGGCCAGTTCGTCCGGTCGGCCGTCTTCGCGGTCATCATCGGCTTCGCCTGGCTCATCGCGGTCGAGAACATCATCGTTCGCATCGTGCCGAGCGTGCAGCAGTGGATGCCCGGCGCCTCCCTGCTCGCGGTGGCCTCGGCCGGAAACGAAGGCGTCGGCTACGCGCACGGGCTGCTGCTCGGCGCGGTCTACGTCATCGCCGCCGTCGCGGCGTCGATGATCGTCTTCCGCCGCAGCGACGTCACCGCCTGAACAGGAGCCGTTTAGCCGCCGCAGTCGCCCCGGTCCGTTCGAGGGAAACGATTTGGATCTCGAACGCACCGGGGTAGACCGTCTCGCCGCCGATGGTGGCGGGACCGCCTTGCCGCCGCTCGCGAGCTCCAGATCTCGCGAGACTCTGCGCAGCCTATGAAAAGGCAACCGCCTGGTTATCGAGCCGAATGGGCGATGCTGGTACTGTCCGGCTTAGTTAGCGCAACCGATAGAGAGCGGGCCGGTATGAGCCTTTTTCAGCGGGCGCACGACATAGTTGCCGCCAAGGCGGACAAGGCGCTCGACGCCGCCGAGAAGCCGGACGAGATGCTCGACTACTCGTACAACCAGATGCTCGAGCAGATCACCAGGATCCGCCGGGCCCTGGTCGACATCGCGGCCTCCCGCAAGCAGATTGAGCTGCAGGAGACCCAGCTCCAGCACTCGATCGACCACCTCAACGATCAGGCTAAGACCGCCCTCGGGCAGGGCCGGGAGGACCTGGCCCGCGAGGCATTGTCGAGGAAGGGCGCGGCCCAGGGCCAGATCGACAACCTGGAACCGCAGCGCCAGCAGCTCGCGGAGGAGGAGGAGAAGCTGGAGCACGGGCTGGCCGAGCTGCAGAAGCGGGTGAACAACTTCCGCTCGCAGAAGGAAGTCCTCAAGGCGCAGTACACGGCCGCCAGCGCGATGAACTCGGTCAACGAGGACGCGGCGGGCATTTCGACCAGTATCAGCGACTCCGGGGCCGCCCTCGATCGCGCCCAGGACAAGATCTCCACCATGCAGGCCCGGGCCGGCGCGCTGGACGAGCTGCTCCAGTCCGGCGTCCTCGAGGACGTCGGCGGCGGCGGCGATGACATTCAGAAGGAGCTCGACGAGGTTACCTCGTCAAACGACGTCGACAACGAGCTCGCCGCGCTCAAGGCGCAGCTTGGCCAGGGCACGACGCCACCCCCCGCCCTCCCGGCCGGCTAGCTTGCCCGGGTCAAACGGGACCACGATGGCCGCGCGACCGCCAGGGGCGTCGGCGACCAGGGCGTGGAACCGCTGCGTGCGCATGGCCTCATCGTGGCATGACTCGGCCCGGCGGTCACCCTCGTCGGCGGACGGTCTCATCCGCCCGGATCTGGGTAAACAGAAGGCGACGACCAGGCATCAGGGTCATTGCCAGGCGGTGAACGCGTCCCCGTCATCGGCAGCGTCGGGGGGCGAGTGGGCTGAAGGTGTCCAGCAGCGTCTTCGGGTGGGTACGTCCGCACATCCCGGAGGCAAGCGACGGCATCCTGACGTCGGCCGGGATCTGCGAGGGGTTCGCCGGGGCCGGCGTCAGCTCCAGCGTGCTGTTCTTCGCCGGGTTCGCCGGGCTGGTGGCCGGAACGCTGGCGATGGGCACCGTCGAGTACTCCAAGCTGCGGGCCGAGCATGACCGGCAGGCAGCGCAGCTCGCCGCCGAGCGAGTGCTGCTGGAAACCGCGCCCGACGCGGAGCTGGACGAACTGGCCGAGCTCTACGTGTCCCGCGGCCTCTCGCCCGGGCTGGCCAGGCAGGTAGCCGCCGAGCTGACCGCGCATGACGCGCTGGCGGCCCACGCCGAGGCGGAATACGGGATCACCACCGCCTCCCGCATCGCTCCGCTCCGGGACGCGGTCGCGATGAGCATCGCGTTCGCGGCCGGGGCGGTGCTGCCGTGGCTGGCCATCGTGCTGATCCCGGGGCCGTCGCGGGCGCCGGTGACGTTCGCGATCGTGCTGGCGGCGCTGGCAGTGACCGGCTGGGTCGCGGCGCGGATCGCCCACGTCCACCCGCTGATCCCGATGGTCCGCACGGCCTGCATCGGCGGCCTGTCAATGCTGATCACCTACGTCGCCGGGCACCTCCTCCACCCGTTAGCAGCGACCCCGTGAGCAACGTCGGCGGCCGAGGCTACGCTTCCAGTCGCTGACGCTGATCCGCCCGGCCGCACCACGAATCGCCCCCGGAAGCCAGCGCCCAGAGAGTTCGATCGATTTCTAAGAAGCCCCGAAATTTCTGTTATCTGGCAGGTCCGGACGGGGTCTCCAGTGCATGAGCCATCTGACGCGCAGCTCGACCAGGAGTGCAGCCAGACTCGGCCGGCACGACGGCGCCGGCCAAAGCAGCCGCCTAGGCCGAGTTCTGGCATGAGAACGCCATCAACGGCAAGCAGTACGGCTTCCCCTACGACGACGACGCGAACCAGTCGTCCGACATCTCGGTCGCCAACCCGCACGCAGTACATGATCGTCGCGGTCGGCTGGTAGCCGCCCGTCAGCAACAAGATCCGTCAGCGACAAGAATGGAATGCTGGTCATATGGACGAACCCGCCACCGCCCGGACCCGGCTGCGCAGCTTCAGCCCGGTCTTCCCGGTTCGCGACCTGCGGCGCGCCCTCGCGCACTACGCATCGCTCGGCTTCGACGTGCAGCCCTACACCGAGGGCGACGGCTACGGTTTCGCCGATCGGGACCGGGTGAGCCTGCACCTGTCCCTCGACACCGGGCACGAGCACGACGAGCGGCGGCGACGAAGGCCACGACCATGAGCACGTCGGCACCGCCTACCTCTACGTGGCGGACGCCGACGCGCTCTACGACGAGTGGACCCGCCCCGGCGTCGGCGGGCTGACCCGGCGGGTCGGCGACACCCCGTACGAGCTGCGCGAGGGCTCGCACGTCGACCCGGACGGCAACCTGATCCGGTTCGGCTCGCCGATGCCGAGCCAGACCGCCGAGCGGCTGCGGCTGCACCTGGAGGCGCGGTACGGGATCGACGTGACCGCGATGACCGACCTCGACGTGGGCGTGTGGCGGGTCGGCCGGGCCGACGGCCCGGACTGGGTGGCGCGCTGGTTCCCGGCCCGGCGCCCGGCCGAGGCGGTGGCGGGGGACGCCGCCATCCTCCGGTACGTGGCCGCCCGCGAGTTCCCGGCCGAGCGGTGCGCGGCCGACGAGCCGGTCTCGACCCTGGACGGCCGGGCCGTGCTGGTGACCGAGTGGGCCGGCCCGGTGCCCCGCCGGGAACGCCGGGAGGCGATCCGCGGGGCCGGCGGCCTCGGCCGCCTGGGGGCGCTGCTGGGCCGGCTGCACGCGCTGCCGCCCGGCCTCGGCGCGGTCGCCCGCCCCGGCGGGGCCTGGCATCACCTGGCCGACGGCGCGCCCGCGGCGGAGGCGGAGGCGGCCGCGCGGCTGCTGGCGGGCATCGCCCACCTCGTCCCCGACGCCGAGCGCGAGGCCTACCAGGCGCTGCAGGCCGAGGTCGACGCGATCGACACCGGCGACGGGCTGCCGGAGGCGCTCACCCACCCCGACTTCGTGCTCGCCAACGTGGTCGCGACCCCCGGCGGCATGGTCCTGGTCGACTGGGCCGGGGCGGGCCGCGGCCCCCGGGCCTGGTCGCTGGCCTTCCTGCTCTACGCCGAGGGGGCCAAGGACCTGCGCCGGGTCGACGTGGTGCTGGCCGGGTACCGCAGGCACGTGACGCTCGAGGACGAGGAGCTCGACCGGCTGGCCGCCATCGCCCAGGCCCGCCCGCTGGTGCTCAGCGTGTGGTCGGTCTGCACCGGCCGCGCCACCCCGACCGAGGCGCTCGCGCAGACGGCCGAGGCCAAGTCGCTGGCCGAGGCCATCGCCGCCCGCGCCCGCGCCGCCCTGGACCGTTAGCGACAGGAATTCAAATTCTTTTCCTCCGAACGGACCCTGCATGACTCTGGCTGGCCCGGCGCCTCCCGTCAGCCGGCCGGCCGGTCGGTGACGTCGCTGAGCCCGTGCTCGAGCAGGTCGAACGATCTGGGCCACCGCGATCCGCAGCCGGACCGACTCGGAGCCGATGACGAGCTCACCGGGGCCGGGCGCGGCGTCCTGGCCGGTCCAGACCGCGGCCAGCCGCTGCGCCAGGTCGACCTGTTCCGGCAGGCCGGCCGCCTCGGTGAACGCCGCCAGCAGATCCTGCTCGCCGTCGCGACGTTGTTCACCGTGCTCGTTCCGTACGCCGCGGCCGCGGCCCGGGATTTCACGGAGGTCGGTCTCATCTTCGCGATCGGGGCCGCGATCATGGGCGGCGCCACCGTCGTGGCGTCCACCCTCCCGCTCGCGGCGGCCCGGCTACCAGCGGGGCGACCTGCGCTCGTAGCCGGGGACGATCCGCTGCATGTAGCCGGTGTCGTCCCGGTTGCGGAGCCCGCAGGCGAGGTACTGCTCATGCAGCCGGCCGAGGGCGTCGCGGTCGAGCTCGACCCCGAGCCCGGGCCGGTCCGGCACCGCGATCGCGCCGCCGCTGAAGCTGAACGGCTCGCCCGCCACGACGTCCTCGGTCTTCCAGGGCCAGTGCGTGTCGCACGCGTAGGTGAGGTTGGGCACCGCCCCGGCGAGCTGCACCATCGCGGCCAGGCTGATGCCTAGGTGCGAGTTGGAGTGCATCGACAGGCCGAGGCCCCAGGTCTCGCAGATCCCGGCCAGCAGCTTCGACCGGCGCAGGCCGCCCCAGTAGTGATGGTCGGACAGGATCACCTGGACCGCGTCCTGCCTGATGGACGGGGGCAGGTGATCGAACGCGACCACGCACATGTTGGTGGCGAGCGGCATCGAGGCCTCCCGCGCGACCTGCGCCATGCCCTCGATACCGGGGGTCGGGTCCTCCAGGTACTCGAGCACCCCGGCCAGCGCGCGGGCGACGCCGATCGACGTCTCCGGCGTCCAGGCGGCGTTCGGGTCGAGCCGCAGCGGGTGGCCGGGGAAGGCGTCGCGCAGCGCCCGGATCGCCTCGATCTCCTCGGCCGGCGGGAAGACCCCGCCCTTGAGCTTGAGCGCGGTGAACCCGTAGCCGTCGACCAGCCGCTTGGCCTGGGCGACGATGCCGTCCGGGTCGAGCGCCTCGCCCCAGTCGTCGCCGTCGGCGCCGGGGTGGCCGGCCCACTTGTAGAACAGGTAGGCCGAGAACGGCACCTCGTCCCTGACCGCGCCGCCGAGCAGGTCGGCCACCGGCAGCCCGGCCGCCTTGCCCTGGATGTCGAGGCAGGCCACCTCGAACGGGGAGAACACCCGGTCGGTGGCCGCGCTGTGGCCGATCAGACCGGACGAGATCGTGGTCTCGGCCGCCCCGATGGCCTGGACCCGGCGGTAGACGTCCTCGGTCTGGTAGACGTCGGCGCCGACGATGGCGGCCGCTGCGGCGTGCAGCGCGGCCAGGTGCTTCTCGTCCGCGTAGGTCTCGCCCAGCCCGGTCAGGCCGACGTCGGTCGCGACCTCGATGATCGCCCGCAGCGCGAACGGCTCGTGCACGCCGACCGAGTTCAGCAGCGGCGGGTCGGCGAACGCGACCGGGGTGATGGCGACGCCGGTGATGCGGATACTAGCCCTGCTCATCGCGTCAGTCCCGGGTGTACGCGCCGTCGACGAGGCGGAGCAGCCCGTCGGGGTTGGCTTCGCGGACGGCGTCAGGCAGCAGCTCGTCGGGCACGTCCTGGTAGGCCACCGGCCGCAGGAACCGGTCCATCGCCAGCGTGCCGACCGAGGTCGTGCGGCTGTCGGAGGTGGCAGGGAACGGCCCGCCGTGCACCATCGACGGCACCACCTCGACCCCGGTCGGCCAGCCGTTGAACAGGATCCGGCCTGCCAGCCGCTCGAGCACCGGGAGCAGGTCGACCGCCAGCGGCGCGTCGGCCGTGGCGGCGTGCACGGTGGCGCTGAGCTGGCCCTCCATCGCCCGCGCGACGTCGATCAGCTGGCGCGGATCCGCCGCCCGGACGATCACCGAGGTCGCGCCGAACACCTCGTCGTGCAGCTCCCGCGCGGCCAGGAACTCATCGGCGGTGGTGGCCACCAGCGCCGCGCAGCCCCAGGTCGCGCGGCCGTTCTCGCGGCCGGGGTCCTCGCCGAGCGCGATCACTTCGGTTCCCGGATGGTCGGCCAGCCTGGTCGCGCCGTCGGCGTAGGCGGCGGCGATGCGGCCGGTCAGCATCGGGGCGGCCGGGCTGGCGGCGACCGCGTCGCGGGCCGCCCCGGTGAAGCGGTCGAGGTCGGGGCCGTCGATCCCGATGACGATCCCCGGGTTGGTGCAGAACTGGCCCGCGCCGAGCGTCAGCGAGCCGACGAACGCCGCCCCGAGCTCGGCCGCCGCCTCCGCCAGCCGCCCCGGCAGCAGGAAGACCGGGTTGACGGCGCTCATCTCGGCGAACACGGGGATCGGGACCGGCCGCGCGGCCGCCGCGGCGACCAGCGCCAGCCCGACCCGGCGCGAGCCGGTGAAGGCGACGGCGGCGATGGCCGGGTGGGTGACCAGCTCCACCCCGACGGTCGGGCCGTCGGCGTAGACCATCGAGAACACCCCGGCCGGGAGGCCGCTGGCGGCGACCGCGCGGCTGACCGCGGCCGCGACGATCTCCGAGGTGCCCGGGTGCGCCTCGTGCGCCTTGACCACCACCGGGCAGCCCGCCGCGAGGGCCGAGGCGGTGTCGCCGCCGGCCACCGAGAAGGCGAGCGGGAAGTTGCTGGCGGCGAACACCGCCACCGGCCCGACCGGAACCCGCCGCTGCCGTACGTCCGGCCGTCGGGCGGGCTTGCGGTCGGGCAGCGCGTGATCGATGCGGGCCCCGTTCCAGCTGCCCTCCCGCAGCGCGGCGGCGAACAGCCGGAGCTGGCCCGTGGTCCGCCCGACCTCGCCGGCCAGCCGGGGCAGCGGCAGGCCGGTCTCGCGGTGGGCGCGCTCGGCCGCCTCGGCGCCGACCGCGTCGATCTCGTCGGCCGCGAGCTCGAGCAGCCGGGCCCGCTGCTCGATGGGAGCTGCGCGGAACGGCTCGAAGGCGGCCTCGGCCAGCTCGACCGCGCGGGCGACGAGCTTGCCGTCGGCGAACTGGAACCCGGGCTCAAGCGCGCTGCCGTCGGCCGGGTCGGCCGCGCGGAAGGACCCGGCGTCACCGACGACCGCCTCTCCCGCGATGTACATGGCGCCGGTGACGGCTGCGCTTGCGGTTGTCATGTGGGTCCCTCCGTTGGGTTGCCTTCGGGGCTGGCGCCTCCCATGCTAAGCGCCGGGCCCCGCCCATCAGAAGGAGGACTGGCCGCCCTCGAACCAGCGCAGGAACCGGCCCGCCATCAGTCCCCGCTCGAGCACGTGCCGATAGCGGAGCAGCCGCTGGTAGGCGTCGGACGGCGGAGAGTCCAGGGTGTCGGCCAGCTCCCGCAGCCGGGGCAGGTCGAGCACGGCCCGGGCGGTCTCGCTCCGGTCGAGCAGCCGCAGTTCCTGCTGCACGGCCGGGCGGGCGTCGGACAGCCGCTCGAACCAGTCGGCGGTGTCGATGCCGTGCCTGGTGCCGGTCACGATCTCGGCCGGCAGCCGGTCCGCCATCGCCCGGCGGATCAGCGAGCGGGACACCCCCTGGCGCGAGCACTGGCTCTCCGGCAGCGACAGGCAGAACTGCGCGATCCGCGCGTCCGCGGTCGGGTCGCGGATGTCGACTCCGTACAGGGCCGAGTAGGCGCCGTTGATCCCGCTGATGTGATGAACGTCATCCATCAGGTGGCGGACCCGGGCGGCGGGCGTGTCGACCCGGCGCAGCAGCCAGCGGTCGCAGTCCCGGGCGCGGCTGCGCTCGGCCACCCGCTGCTCGCGGGCGAACTCGGGGTTGATCGGCGACAGCGGGAACCACCAGTCCTCGCGGCTGAGCAGCGGATCGTCGTAGTGGCGGCTGGTGATCGCGAGCTGGGCGTGCGCGGGCAGCCGCGCGACCAGCCCGCCCCGCGCGAATATCCGGGCGGTCGACTTGAGTCCCCCGGTCGGCGCCTGGGCGCGGGCCTCGCGCCAGGCCTGGCGCGATCGTCCCTTGCCGACGAGGGAGCGGATCAGGCCGGTGCCGGGCCAGCTGATCGTGTAGTTCCCGCTCTTGCCGGTGAGCAGGACGGAGATGTCCCGTCGCTGCGCCGCCGCCATGATCCCCTCGTACCAGACCCGGCTGGCGGTCCCGGTGTAGGGCGTCTCGGCCACGTCGAAGAACCGGTCGAGGTCGTCGAGGAACACCCCCTGGGCGCGGACGACGAGGTGATCGACGTTGCCGTACCTGGCGGCGACCCGGCCCGCCAGCGGCGCCTCGTCGAGCGTCCAGCCGGGCCGGTCGGGCTCGCGGAAGCCGATCATCGGCGCGCCGGTGAAGGCCGTCAGGCGCTCGCCGCGCTTGTCGAGCAGCGGCGCCGCCGCGGCCGCGACCGACGTCGAGTCGAGGCCGGCGCTGAGCAGCAGGCCGACCGGGCTAAGGCTGCGCAGCTGGTCCGCCACCACCCGGTCGAACAGCTCGGTGAACGCCTCCTCGTACTCCGCGTCGCTCCGCAGCCGCAGCTCCTTGCCCAGCGCGGGCGACCAGAACCGCCGCGTCCGGCCGCCCCGGCGGTCGGTCGTGAGCAGCTGACCGGGCTCAAGGCTGCTGATGCCCTCGTACAGGCTCGCGCCCGGCTCCGGCGGAACCAGCACCAGCAGGTCGGCGATGCCCTGGTGGCTGAGCCTGCGCGGCACCCCGGCCAGCGCGAAGAGCGCCTTCGGCATGGTGGCAAAGGCGACGAATTCCCCGGATTGATGGTAGAAGACCGTTTTTGCGCCGAATGGCGACCGGGCAAGCAGCAGCCGCCCGAATTCCTTATCCCAGATCGCGAAGGAGAACGAACCGACCAGCCGGGCGGCGCAGTCATCGCCCCATCGCTCATAGGCGGCGAGCATGAACGCAGAATCGGGGACCTGGAGCGATTCCCAGGCCAGCCCCAATTCGGCCGCCAGCTCGCGCCGATTGTCGATCCGCCCGTCGCTGACCAGCACCCGCCGGCCGTCCCGGCTGATCAGCGGCTGCCGCTCGGCCAGGTCCTCCGGGGTCACCCGCTTGAGTTCGAGCCCGAGGCCGACCCCGTCGCCGGTCCAGGTGCTGCTCCCGTCGCCGCCATGGGCGGCCAGGGCGGAGCGCATCTGCAGCAGCGCGCGGTCGGGCGGGCCGCCGCCTTTGGGGCTAATCAGCCCGAAAATCGCACTCAACTAATGCCCCGTATAACTGCCGCCGACGTGCCTGTCGACGCACACCATAACTGACCAAAGTCGTCACCCGCAACGGCCGGTATTAGCCGAATTTCCGGAAAATTGGGACTTTCTCCACCGCTTTCCCGGCCCATTTAGTGTCACAAGTTTTTATTTGCCGTTTTCCCGGCGGCGGGTAGGCCGGGATCATCGCGAAGCCGTCGGGGGAGACCTCCCGGCCGTCGGGGTCGATGTAGCCGACGTGCACGGGGGCGTCGCTCCCGGCGACCCCCGCGCATGCTCGGGCCCTCGGGCCGGGGCAGATGCTCGTCACCCCACTGCTGGAGCGCGGCCAGCACCACCTGCAGCTCGTGCCCGGACGGGGTCAGCCGGTAGGCGAACCGGGAGCGGGCGCCTGGCTCCCGGTACGGGCCAGGCACGTCAGCTCGGCCAAGTCCGACCCGGCCGACATCGCCAAGATCGCGCTCGACGGCATCGCGGCGGGCGACGCCGAGATCATCGCCGACGAGCTCAGCAAGCAGGTGCTGGCCGCCCTCTCGTCCGGCGTCGCCGGCCTCTACCCGCAGCTCGCCTGATTGATCTGCCGCCCGGCGCCAGACACCCCACGGGCTTAGCCTGTCAACCGGCGGCTTGCCAGGTTTGCGGCGGCCCTAGGCGGTGTTCTCGTAGTGGCCCGTGCGGGCTATGAGGCGGCCATGGTGGATGCCAACAAGCCGGTCGGGGCAGAAGCCATGATTGTGTTCCGTTGGGGGCCGCGTTTTCCGGCCGCGAACGTCAGCGTGTTCCGCTGGGGGCACCCCGCGACCCGAAGTTCCCACGATGACCCCAAAATCTAACCGGCCTGTTGTCCGTGGTGACGGTGAGGACAGTGTGTCATGCCAGTAGCGTTCGGCCTGGCCGGCGATGGCCGCCTGGCCGCCCGCCGCGAGCGCCGCCGTCGCCGTGATCAGCACGGTCGCGACCAGCGCGGCTGTCCAACTTGATCGCCTCACGATCGGGCATGCTGCTCACGTAGCGACCATCTAACTGCTAGTTACTCAGTCGGTAGGCCGAGCGCTACCGTGCGCTTCTGTACCAGCGGCGCGGGATTCGGTACCATCAGAACGGGATTCGGTACCATTTTGCCCAGGGGTGACCAATGAGCGACTCGACGACGACCCGCCCGGGTCAGAGCCGGCCGATCTGCGCGATCGGGTCCCGCGGATGACCGGCGTCACCGCCGGCGAGCCCGACGACCTGGTGTTGGCGGCCGAATTCCCCGCCGTCACCCGGCAGCAGTGGCAGCGCCTGGTGGCCAAGGTGCTTCGCGTCGACGGCGACGTCGACTCGCCCGAGCGGCAGCTTGCGACCGTCACCGCCGACGGCATCGAGATCGAGCCGCTGTACGTCGCCGACGGCAGCCGGCCCGTCCCGGGCTACCCCGGGCAGTCTCCGTTCGTGCGCGGCCGCGGGCCGGCCGGCAACCGCGGCGGGTGGGATGTCCGGCAGCGGCACGAGCAGCCGGACCCGGCGACGGCCCGTGAGCAGATCATGGAGGACCTCGAGGGCGGAGTGAGCTCGCTCTGGCTGGGCCTGGGCGACGGCCGGATCCCGGTCGACGCGCTGCCCGACGTGCTCGCGGAGACCTACCTGGACCTGGCGCCGATCGTGCTCGACGCGGGGGAGCGGTTCGCCGAGGCGGCGGAGGTGTACCTCGACGTCGCCGCGGGCCGCGGGGTCCCGGCCGGCGCGCTGGCCGGCTGCCTGGGGGCCGACCCGCTCGGCGTGCTGGCCCGGACCGGCATCGACCCCGACAGCGACGCCGCAGCCGACCGGGCCGGCCTGACCGCCGCCGTCGAGCTGGCCCGCCGCTGCGCGACCGACTTTCCCGGGATCCGCGCGATCGTGGTCGACGCGCTGCCCTACCACGAGGCCGGCGGCTCCGACGCCGAGGAACTCGGCTGCGCCCTCGCGGCCGGCCTGGAGTACCTGCGGGCGATGCGGGCGGCCGGGCTGCCGGCCGACGCGGCGTTCGGGCAGTTGGAGTTCCGCTACGCCGCGACCGCCGACCAGTTCGCCACCATCGCCAAGCTGCGGGCCGCCCGCCGGGTCTGGGCGCGGGTCGCGCAGCAGTGCGGTGTCACCTCCGACGCCGGCGGCCAGTGGCAGCACGCGGTCAGCTCGTGGTCGATGCTGACCCGCCGGGACCCGTGGAACAACATCCTCCGCGCCACCCTGGCCTGCTTCTCGGCCGGCGTCGGCGGTGCCGACGCGATCACTGTCGCGCCCTTCGACGCGGCCATCGGGCGGCCGGACCGGCTCGCCCGGCGGGTCGCCCGCAACGTGCACGCCCTGCTGGTCGAGGAGTCCCACGTCGCCCGGGTGATCGACCCGGCCGGCGGGTCCTGGTACGTCGAGGACCTCACCGAGCAGCTCGCGGCCAAGGCCTGGGCCTGGTTCCAGGAGATCGAGCGGTCGGGCGGACTGCGGGCGGCGCTGGCGGCCGGGGTCATCGCCGACCGGCTGACGGCCAGCCGCGAGGAGCGGCGGGACGCGCTGGCCCGACGACGGGAGGCCATCACCGGCGTCAGCGAGTTCCCGCTGATCGGCGAGACCCTGCTCAGCAGGCCCGCCGCCGCCCGCCCGGGCGGCGCTCCGGCCGGGCTACCCCGCATCCGCTGGTCGCAATGGCACGAGGAGCTTCGCGACCGCGCGGACGTCCACGCGGTGGCCACCGGGTCGCCGCCGACGATCACGCTGGCGCCGCTGGACGCCTCGCGGGCGACCAACGCCCAGGTCGACCGGGTGCGCGCCCTGCTCGCGCCGGCCGGCATCACGACGATCACCGCCGAAGCGGCCCGGCCCTTCCCCTGGTTTCGTCGTCATCGTCTGCGGCGGACCCGACGCCACCGCCGACGAGCTGCGCGCCGCAGTGAACACAGCCCGCGCGCAGGGGGCGTCCACGGTGGTAGTAGCGGCCGGGGATCCGCAGGCGCCAGTGCCCGGCGCCGCAGAGAGGATCATCGACGACATGGACGTGCTCGCGTTCTGCGGCCGGATGCTCGATGCGCTCGGGGTAGCGCGATGACGGGCGACTGGGAGGTCCCCGACTTCTCCGACGTCGAGCTGGCCGAGCCGTCGGCCCCCGGTCCGAACGACGAGAAGCGCTGGCACGACGCGCTGACCGCGGCCGGCCAGCACGGCGCGGGCGGCAGGGACACGGCCGGCGGCCAAGCCGGCGGGCGGGCGTGGGTCACCCCCGAGGGAATCGACGTGAAGCCGCTGTACGGCCGGGCGGACCTCGACGGGCTCGACTTCCTCGCCACCTACCCCGGCCTGCCGCCCTACCTGCGCGGGCCGTACCCGACGATGTACGTGAACCAGCCCTGGACGATCCGGCAGTACGCCGGGTTCTCCACCGCCGAGGAGTCCAACGCGTTCTACCGGCGCAACCTCGCGGCCGGCCAGAAGGGCCTGTCGGTCGCGTTCGACCTGCCGACCCACCGCGGCTACGACAGCGATCACCCGAGGGTGGCGGGCGACGTCGGGATGGCCGGCGTCGCGATCGACTCGATCTACGACATGCGCCAGCTGTTCGACGGGATCCCGCTCGACCGGATGAGCGTGTCCATGACCATGAACGGCGCCGTGCTGCCGGTGCTCGCCCTCTACGTCGTCGCGGCCGAGGAGCAGGGGGTGCCGAGCGAGCAGCTGGCCGGGACCATCCAGAACGACATCCTCAAGGAGTTCATGGTCCGCAACACCTACATCTACCCGCCGGCCCCGTCGATGCGGATCATCTCCGACATCTTCGGGTTCACCTCCCGGCGGATGCCGAAGTTCAACTCGATCTCGATCTCCGGCTACCACATCCAGGAGGCCGGGGCCACGGCCGACCTCGAGCTGGCCTACACGCTCGCCGACGGCGTCGAGTACCTGCGGGCCGGCCTCGGGTCCGGTCTGGACATCGACGCGTTCGCGCCGCGGCTGTCGTTCTTCTGGGCGATCGGCATGAACTTCTTCATGGAGGTGGCGAAGCTCCGGGCCGGGCGGCTGCTCTGGGCCAAGCTGGTGAGGCAGTTCGAGCCGAAGAGCGCCAAGTCGCTGTCGCTGCGCACCCACTGCCAGACCTCGGGCTGGTCGCTGACCGCCCAGGACGTGTTCAACAACGTGGGCACGGACCTGCATCGAGGCGATGGCCGCGACCCAGGGCCACACCCAGTCGCTGCACACCAACGCCCTCGACGAGGCGCTGGCGCTGCCGACCGACTTCTCCGCCCGGATCGCCCGCAACACCCAGCTGCTGCTGCAGCAGGAGTCGGGCACCGGCCGGGTCATCGACCCCTGGGGCGGCAGCGCCTACGTCGAGCGGCTCACCTACGAGCTCGCCCGGCGCGCCTGGTCCCACATCCAGGAGGTCGAGGCGGCCGGCGGGATGGCCCGCGCGATCGAGGAGGGCATACCCAAGATGCGGGTCGAGGAGGCGGCCGCCCGCACCCAGGCCAGGATCGACTCCGGTCGCCAGCCGGTGATCGGCGTGAACAAGTACCGCGTCGCCGGGGAAGACGACATCGACGTGCTCAAGATCGACAACCGCGCGGTCCGCGCCCAGCAGATCGAGAAGCTGGGCCGGCTCCGCGAGGAGCGCGACCCGGCCGCCTGCCAGGCGGCGCTCGACCGGCTGACCGCCGCCGCCGGCCGCCCTGGCAGTGGCGCGGACGACGACAACCTGCTGGCGCTGGCCATCGACGCCGCCCGGGCGAAGGCGACCGTGGGCGAGATCTCCGACGCGCTGGAGAAGGTGTTCGGCCGCTACACCGGGCACATCCGTACAATCAGCGGTGTGTACCGGCAGGAGGCTGGCCAGACCGACGGCATCGAGCGGGTCCGCGCCGCGGCGGCCGAGTTCGAGCGGGCCGAGGGGCGCCGTCCCCGGATCCTCGTCGCCAAGATGGGCCAGGACGGCCACGACCGCGGCCAGAAGGTCATCGCCAGCGCGTTCGCCGACCTCGGCTTCGACGTCGACGTGGGGCCGCTGTTCCAGACCCCCGGTGAGGTGGCCCGCCAGGCCATCGAGGCCGACGTCCACATCGTCGGCGTCAACTCGCTCGCCGCCGGTCACCTGTCCCTCGTGCCCGACCTCAAGGCCGCCCTCGCGGACGAGGGGCGCGGCGACATCATGGTCGTGGTCGGCGGGGTCATCCCGCCCCAGGACTACGAAGAGCTGCGCGCGGCCGGCGCGGCCGCGATCTTCGGCCCGGGCACTGTCATCCCCGACGCGGCCTACGACCTGCTGACCGAGCTGACCGCCAGACGCGAAACGACGCCGTGAGCCGGGTGGCAGCTTGACCGGGGTGACGGCGCTGATCAGGGCGGCATCGTGACCGACGCGGCCAACGGGCCGGACGCCGCCGCCCGGTACGCCGACGCGGTCCTCGAACGGTCCCGGGCCGGCATCGCCCGCGCGATCACGCTGGTCGAGTCGAGCCGCCCCGACCACCGGGTCCTCGCCCAGCACGTGCTGACTCGGCTGCTGCCGCACGCGGGCCCGGCCCAGCGGGTCGGCATCACCGGCGTCCCCGGCGTCGGCAAGTCCACCTTCATCGACGCCCTCGGCGGGCAGCTGATCGACCAGGGGCACCGGGTCGCGGTGCTCGCGGTCGACCCGTCCTCGACCCGCAGCGGCGGCAGCATCCTCGGCGACAAGACCCGGATGACCAGGCTCGCCACCGACCCGGCCGCGTTCGTGCGCCCGTCGCCGACCGCCGGGCACGCTCGGCGGCGTCGCCCGCGCGACCAGGGAATCGCTGGTGGTCATGGCCGCCGCCGGCTACGACGTGCTGCTGGTCGAGACCGTCGGGGTGGGCCAGTCGGAGACGCTGGTGGCCGAGATGACCGACACCTTCCTGCTGCTGGCCCTGGCCCGCACCGGCGACCAGCTTCAGGGGATCAAGAAGGGCGTGCTCGAGCTGGCCGACGTCGTCGCCGTGAACAAGGCCGACGGCCCGCACGAGGACGAGGCCCGCCGCGCCGCCCGCGAGCTGGCGGGCGCGCTGCGGCTGCTCGGCCGCCCCGACGACGGCTGGTCGACCCCGGTCGTCACCTGCAGCGCCCTGACCGGGAACGGCCTGCGCGAGGTGTGGTCGCTGGTCGAGAGCCACCAGCGGATGCTCCGCGACAGCGGCGAGCTCGACCGCCGCCGCCGCGACCAGCGCGTCAGCTGGATGTGGTCGCTGGTCCGGGACCAGCTGCTGGACCGGCTGCGCGACAGCGGCGAGCTGAACGCGCTCGCCCCCCGGCTGGAGGCCGACGTCAGGGACGGCACCATCACCCCCGGCCTGGCCGCCCAGCGCCTGGTCGACGCGTTCCTGCCCGACCGCACCACGACCACCTAACCGCCTGCCCGCCTAACTCCGGTTAGACGGCGGCGAAGCCGCCGTCGACGGACAGGGTGGAGCCGTGGATGTTGGACGCGTCGTCGCTGGCCAGGAACACCACCGCCTTGGCGACCTCCTCAAGCGTGCTCATCCGGCGCGACGGCACCCGGGCGATGAGCGGGGCGATGTGGTCGGCGAAGGCCACGTTCCGCTCGGTCATCGTCGGGCCCGGCGCCACCGTGTTCACCCGCACGCCCGCCGGCCCGTATTCGGCCGCCCAGGATTTGGTCAGTGAGTGGATCGCGGTCTTGGTCGCGCTGTAGAGGGCCGACCCGGCCATCCCGACCAGGCCGTTGATCGAGCCGACGTTGACGACCGCGCCGCCGCCGCGGGCGGCCATGCCCGGCGCGATCAGCCCGGTCAGCAAGATGACCGATTTCACGTTGACCGCCAGCGCGCCGTCGATCAGCTCCTCGCTGATCTCGGCCGTCGGTCCCGGCGCGATGAGCATGGCGGCGTTGTTGACCAGGATGTCGAGCGGCGCCCCGGCCGCGGCCGGGGCGGCGTCCGCCAGCTCGCGGGCGGCCGCGATGCCGCCCGCCAGGTCGGCCCCGACGAAGGCGGCCGCACCGCCGCGCTCGGCGATCTCGGCGACCACCTTCTCGCCCTTGGCCGCGTTACGGCCGCTGACGACGACGAACGCGCCCTCGTCGGCCAGCGCCCGGGCGATGCCCGCCCCGATGCCGTCGGTTGAGCCGGTGACCAGGGCAGTCCGGCCCTGCAAGCGTGCGCTCATGTGAGTTCTCCTTGCCGAAAGCGACTCGTCACCGGTTCACTGTGCCCGCGATAAAATGGACTCGCAAGTCCAAGAAACGAGGTGCGGGCATGACCGCCAAGCTGACGCCGAAGGGCGCCGCCACCCGCGACCGGATCATCCGGGGCGCGTCGGCCGAGATCCGCGAGAACGGAGTCACGGCGACGCTGGACGACATCCGGGTCAGGACCGGCACCAGCAAGAGCCAGCTGTTCCACTACTTCCCCGACGGCCGCGAGCAGCTGCTGCTGGCGGTCGCCCGCTACGAGGCCGACCGCGTGCTGGCCGACCAGCAGCCGCAGTTGGGCGACCTGACCTCGTGGGCGTCCTGGCGGGCGTGGCGTGACACGGTCGTCGCCCGCTACCGCGAGCAGGGTCCGCAGTGCCCCCTCAGCGCCCTCACCACCCAGCTCGGCCGGGCCACCCCCGGCGCTCAGGCGGTCGTGTCCGAGCTCATCGGTCAGTGGCAGGCCGAGATCGCCGCGGGCGTCAGGCACATGCAGGCGGCAGGCGAGATCGCCCCCGGGCTCGACCCCGTCCGGACTGCGGCCGCGATCGTCGCCGGCATCCAGGGCGGCGTGGTCATGCTCATGTCGACCGGCGACACCACCCCCCTCGAGGCCGCCCTCGACCTAGCCATCGCGTACCTGCAGGCAAGCTCTCCCCGGCGTCGGAGGTTGACCTAGCCTTATACCCTATGGGGGTATAGCTTGGTGTGGTCGGCGAGCGGGCGGGGGAGGTCGAGGGGCATGCATGCGGTGGTCCACGCGCTGTCCATCACCGGATCGATGACCTGGGAGATCACCTGGGCGCTGATCCTGGGGTTCGCGCTCTCGGCCGTGATCCAGGCGGTGGTGCGCCGGTCCACGATCGTCCGGCTGCTCGGCGACGCGCGGCCGCGCACGCTCGCGGTCGCGGCCGGGCTCGGCGCGGCGTCGTCCTCGTGCTCGTACGCGGCGGTGGCCCTGGCCCGGGCGCTGTTTCGGAAGGGCGCGGACTTCACCGCCGCGATCGCGTTCGAGATCGCCTCGACCAACCTGGTGATCGAGCTCGGGGTGATCCTCGCCCTGCTGATGGGCTGGCAGTTCACGGTGGCCGAGTTCGTCGGCGGCCCGATCATGATCGTCGTCGTCGCGGTGCTGTTCCGGATCTTCCTCCGCGACCGCCTGCTGCGCGAGGCCCGCGAGCACGCCGATCTCGGCCTGGCCGGCTCGATGGAGGGCCACGCGGCGATGGACATGTCCATCCAGCGCGACGGCTCGTTCGCGCGACGGCTGTTGTCGGGGGAGGGCTTCACCTCGGTCAGCCACGTGTTCGTGATGGAATGGGCCGCGATCATCCGCGACCTGGTGATCGGCCTGTTTGTCGCGGGCGCGATCGCCGCCTGGGTGCCTGACAGCTTCTGGCAGGCGTTCTTCTTCTCCGGCCACCCGCTCGCGGCCAAGCTCTGGGGCCCGCTGATCGGCCCGGTCGTGGCGATCATCTCGTTCGTCTGCTCGATCGGGAACGTGCCGCTGGCGGTGGTGCTGTGGAAGGGCGGGATCAGCTTCGGCGGGGTGGTCGCGTTCATCTTCGCCGACCTGATCATCGCCCCGATCCTGAACATCTACCGCAAGTACTACGGGCAGAGGATGGCGGCGTTCCTGCTCGTCACCTTCTTCGCCGCGATGGCCCTGGCGGGCTACGCGGTCGAGCTGATCTTCGGCGGGCTCGGCCTGATCCCGAGCCCGGCCACCGCCAAGATCCCCGACCAGGGCGTGTCGTGGGACTACACCACCTGGCTCAACGTCGTCTTCCTGGTCCTGGCGGCCGCCCTGATCGTCAGGTTCACCCGCACCGGCGGCCCCGCGATGCTGAAGATGATGGGCGGCAAGCCCGAGCCCGCCGCCTCACGCCAGCGCCCACGCGCACCACGGCCCGCAGCAGTTACCAGGCGAGCCGCGTCTCATCCTCGAATACCGCGCCGGTCGGCCCGTCCGGGCTCAGCGTCGCCGGGCGCAGGGCGACGACGGCGGCCTCCTCCGGGGTCCTGGTTCCGCGGAAGCCCGGTGCACGCGGCGGCGGTCCGCAGGCACCTGCTCGAGCCGCTGGCGGGCTGTGACCAGCCAGCCTTCCGCGCGGCCCTCGACCGGCTCGCCGCGGGCATCTGAGCACGCACCGCGCAACCAGCCGCGCCGGACCGTTGATCCGACACGCCGATACGACATCTGGTGCTCGGAATCCCGGCGCGTTCCATATATGGTGTTCCACGCAGCTGGTTCCGTCGGCCCTCGGGCAGGCGGAGGCAACAGGGAACCCGGCGTGAATCCGGGACTGCCCCGCAGCGGTGAACGGGAACGACAGCCGTCCGGGTCGTGCGCGCAGGCGCGCGGCGGGAACAGCACTGGGCCTGATCAGCCTGGGAAGCGACGGCCGGTAGGAGGCGTCAACGGCGACGCCGCGCCCGTGAGTCCGAAGACCTGCCAGCGCGCCGCGCGCGATCACGCGCGCGGCGGCTCCGGTCGCGCGGGACGACCGACGAGCACGGCGCCCGCGCAAAAAGCGGCCGGCCGTCTTCGTCGCGTGCTCGCGTGACCCGGGCCTCCGGAGCGAGCTCGCGAGGAGAGAGCGATGACTAGATCAGGGTCCGCAGGCATGCAGGTCCGCAAGCGGAACGGCGAGTCCGAGCCGGTCGACGTGAACAAGATCGTCCGCGCGGTGCAGCGCTGCGCGGTCGAGCTCGGCGAGGTTGATCCGCTCCGGGTCGCGACCAAGACCATCAGCGGCCTGTACGACGGCGCGACCACGGCCGAGCTTGACCTGCTGTCGATTCAGACCGCGGCCGAGATGACCGGCGAGGAGCCGCAGTACTCGCGCCTCGCCGCCCGCCTGCTGGCCGGCTACATCGACAAGGAAGTCCGCGGGCAGGGCATCGCGTCGTTCAGCCAGTCGGTCAGCCTCGGCCACGCCGAGGGGCTGATCGGCGACCAGACGGCGACGTTCGTCAAGGACAACGCGCGCAAGCTCGACGACGCGATCGCGCCCGGCGCCGACTGGGAGTTCGAGTACTTCGGCATCAAGACCGTCTACGATCGCTACCTGCTGCGCCACCCCTCCGCCCGGCTGGTGGTCGAGACCCCGCAGTACTTCCTGCTGAGAGTGGCCTGCGGCCTGAGCAGAACGGCGGCGGAGGCGATCGGCTTCTACCGGATGATGTCGTCGCTGGCCTACCTGCCGAGCTCGCCCACGCTGTTCAACTCGGGCACCAGCCACCCGCAGATGTCGTCCTGCTTCCTGGTCGACTCCCCGCGAGACGACCTCGGCTCCATTTACGACCGCTACGCGCAGGTGGCCCGGCTGAGCAAGTTCTCCGGCGGCATCGGCATCGCCTGGTCGCGGGTCCGCTCCCGCGGCACGCTGATCCGCGGCACCAACGGCGCCTCCAACGGCATCGTCCCGTTCCTGCGGACGCTCGACGCCTCGGTCGCGGCGGTGAACCAGGGCGGCCGCCGCAAGGGCGCGGCCTGCGTCTACCTCGAGCCCTGGCACCCCGACATCGAGGAGTTCCTCGAGCTCAAGGACAACACCGGCGAGGAGGCGCGGCGCACCCACAACCTCAACCTCGCCAACTGGATCCCGGACGAGTTCATGCGCCGGGTCGAAGCCGACGAGTGGTGGTCGCTGATCGACCCGGACGAGGTGCCCGCCCTGCCCGACCTGTGGGGGGCCGCCTTCGACGCCGCCTACCGGGAGGCCGAGGCGGCCGGCCGCTACGTCCGGCAGGTCAAGGCGCGCGACCTGTACGGCAAGATGATGCGCACGCTGGCGCAGACCGGCAACGGCTGGATGACGTTCAAGGACGCCAGCAACGCCAAGTGCAACCAGACCAGCGACGCCGCCGACGGCGGGGGCGTGGTGCACCTGTCGAACCTGTGCACCGAGATCACCGAGGTGACCACCGACGGCGAGACCGCCGTCTGCAACCTCGGCTCGGTCAACCTCGCCAAGCACCTGACCGAAGGCGCCGAGGGCCACAGCGGCGAGACCGGCCGCCAGGTCGACTGGGCCAAGCTCCGCCAGACCGTGCGCACCGCGGTGCCGTTCCTCGACCGGGTCATCGACCGGACCTTCTACCCGAGCGAGCAGGCGGCGGCGTCCAACCCGGGCTGGCGGCCGGTCGGCCTCGGGGTGATGGGCCTGCAGGACGTCTTCTTCGCGCTCCGGCTGCCGTTCGACTCGCCCGCGGCGTCCGAGCTGTCCGCCCGGATCTCCGAGGAGATCTACCTGACCGCGCTCGAGGCCTCGGCCGACCTGGCCGAGCAGCACGGGCCGCACCCCGCGTTCAGCCGGACCCGGGCCGCCCGGGGCGACCTCCAGCCCGACCTGTGGAACGCCGAGGTGACGCAGCGAGCCAGATGGGAAACGCTGCGCACGCGGGTCAGCCAGACCGGGCTGCGCAACTCGCTGCTGATCGCGATCGCGCCGACCGCCACCATCGCCTCGATCGCGGGCTGCTACGAGTGCATCGAGCCGCAGGTCTCCAACCTGTTCAAGCGCGAGACCATGTCCGGTGAGTTCCTGCAGATCAACACCGCCCTGGTGGCGGAGCTGAAGGCCCACGGGCTGTGGACCCCCCAGGTCCGGGAGGAGATCAAGCGGGCCGAGGGCTCGGTCCAGGGCGTCACCGCGCTGCCGGAGGAGACCCGGCGGCTGTTCCGCACCGCCTGGGAGCTGCCCCAGCGGGCGCTGATCGACCTGGCCGCGGCCCGGGCGCCGTTCATCGACCAGAGCCAGTCGCTCAACTTGTTCATCGCCGCGCCGACCATCGGCAAGCTCTCCTCGATGTACCTGCACGCCTGGAAGAGCGGCCTCAAGACCACGTACTACCTGCGCTCCCGGCCCGCCACCCGCATCCAGCAGGCGACCGTCGCCGTCGCCACGCCCAGCCCCGACGCCCGCGCCAAGGCCGACCGGGGCGCCGACGAGGCGGCCGCCGGTGTTTCCGCCGCCCTGGCATGCTCCCTTGAGAACCCCGAGACCTGCGAGGCCTGCCAGTGAGCACCCTGCTCGACCCCGGCCTGGACCTGACCCTGCGGCCGATGCGGTACCCGATGTTCTACGACCGGTTCCGCGACGCGATCAAGAACACCTGGACCGTCGAGGAGGTCGACCTGCACTCTGACCTGGCCGACCTGACCCGGCTGTCGCCGGCCGAGCGGCACCTGGTCTCCCGGCTGGTCGCGTTCTTCGCCACCGGCGACACGATCGTCGCCAACAACCTCGTGCTCAACCTGTACCAGCACGTCAACTCGCCCGAGGGGCGGCTGTACCTGTCCAGGCAGCTGTTCGAAGAGGCCGTGCACGTGCAGTTCTACCTCAACCTGCTCGACGCGTTCGTGCCGGACGAGAAGGAACGGGCGCAGGCGTTCGACGCGGTCGAGAACATCCCCTCCATCGCCCGCAAGGCCGAGTTCTGCTTCAAGTGGATCAACTCGCTGCACGAGCTGCGCGAGCTGCGCACGGCCGACGACCGGCGCGCGTTCCTGCTCAACCTGATCTGCTTCGCCGCCTGCATCGAGGGCCTGTTCTTCTACGGCGCGTTCGCGTACGTCTACTTCCTGCGCTCGCGCGGCCTGCTCAACGGCCTCGCGTCCGGCACCAACTGGGTGTTCAGGGACGAGTCGATGCACATGGCGTTCGCCTTCGACGTGGTCGACGTGGTCCGGGCCGAGGAGCCAGGGCTGTTCGACGACAAGCTGGCGGCGCAGGTTCGCGAGATGCTGGCCGAGGCGGTCGACTGCGAGGCGCAGTTCGCCGAGGACCTGCTCGGCCACGGGGTGGCGGGCCTGTCCCTGGCCGACATGCGCGGCTACCTCGAGCACGTGGCCGACCGGCGGCTGGCCCAGCTCGGCCTCGAACCGCTCTACGGGTCCAAGAACCCGCTGGCGTTCATGAACCTGCAAGACGTCCAGGAGCTGTCGAACTTCTTCGAGCGCCGGGTCTCCGCCTACCAGACGGGCGTCACCGGCGAGGTCTCGTTCGACGCCGACTTCTAGCCCGGCCGCGGGGGTGAAACCGCGGACCGTTCGAAAATTCAAGATCTTTATCTCGAACGGTCCGTGGCTCCCACCGGCAGGCTCCGGCTTATTCTTTGTCCATGGCCGACGGGACAGACAGGACCGTGCGGACCTACCGGATGCACTGGAGTCTTGAAGCCTGAGGCGGGCCCGCCGGTGAGTTCCGGCGGGCCGCCGGGTCTATAGAGGAAGGCCGCGCCGCGTGGGCGCCGCCGCTATCGACCCGGGGGCTCAGCGTGGCGGCTCATGACGAATTCTCGGCCCTGGACGAGTTCAGGGCCGAGTTGCTCGTGCACTGCCACCGGATGCTCCGCTCGGCCGAGGGAGCCGAGGACGTGGTGCAGGAGACCTACCCGCGGGCGCTGCTCGACCGGTTCGCGGCCGCGTTCGAGGACGGCGACGTGACCGCCCTGGCGGCGCTGCTGCGGGAGGACGTCGCGCTCGAGATGCCGCCGCTCGCGACCTGGTTCTCCGGTCGGGAGAGGGTGCTCGGCTACGTGGCCTCGAACCTGGGCGGTACCGCGGGCCGGATGCGCCTGGTGCCGGCCGCGGCCAACGGGCAGCCCGCCTTCGCCGCCTACCTGGGCGACGCCGACGGGGTCTACCGGGCGCACGCGATGATCGTCCTCACCCTGACCGGCTCGCTGATCACCCGCATCGTCATCTTCCTCGAGCCGGCCCTGTTCCGCCTGTTCGGGCTGGCGCGCGAGCTCGCGCCCGGCGAGCCGGGCGACCGCCGCTGGTCTACCTCTCCAGGGCCGCCGACAGCGGCGCCCCTGGAGCAGGCAGGAGACGACGGCAATATCACGCAACTCGGCCTAGCCTGCCCGCCGGTCAGGAGATCGCGGCCCGCACCAGCTCGGCGACCTTCTGCTCGGCCGTGGGACTCCACTGCGTGAGCGCGTAAGAGACCGGCCAGACGTCGCCGTCGTCGAGGTTCGCCGCGTCCTGGAAGCCCAGGGTCGAGTAGCGGTAGTTGAACTTGCCCGAGTCCTGGAAGAACACGACGACCTTGCCGTCCGCGTTCGCGTAGGCGGGCATCCCGTACCAGGTCTTGGGCGCCAGCTCGGGCGCGGTCGAGGTGACGGTCACGTGGACGCGCTCGGCCAGCGCGCGATCCTCCGGCGCCATCGCCGCGATGCTGTCCAGGACCGCCTGCAAGCCGTCCGCCTTCTTGGCGCCCTTCTTGCCCTCGGCGCGCAGTTCGGCCGCGCGCTTCTTCATCGCGGCGCGCTCGGCGCCGCTGAAGCCGTCGGACTCGGTCGTGGCGGTGATAGCGGTCATTCCCGGTTTCCCTCCTGAGGCTGAGGGCCTGCTGTCAGGTCGCCCTCTGCTTAAAGGCTAGGTCCGGGCGCTGCGGTAACGCTTCTCGAATCCTGATCGATTGAAGTCCGGGCCGCGCCGGGCCTAGCGGCCATGGCGCCAGCGCGGCTTGCGCTTGTCAAGGAACGCGCGGATTCCCTCCCGCGCGTCCGGGAGCTGGCTGGTCGCGGCCATCACCTCGATCGCGTAGGCGTAGGCCTTCGGCTGGTCGAGATCGATCTGGGCGTAGAGCGCCTGCTTGCCGATCCCCTTGCTCTCGGCCGAGCCGCGGGTCACCCGCTCGAGGAGGTCACCGACCGCCTCGTCGAGCTGCCCGGCCGGCACCACCCGGTTGACCAGGCCCCAGTCCAGCGCGGTGCGCGCGTCGATGACGTCGCCGGACAGGGCCAGCTCGGCCGCGCGCTTGCGGCCCACGTTCCTGGCCACCGCCACCATCGGGGTGTGGCAGAACCAGCCGCCCTTGCCGCCCGGCGCCGCGAAGCCCGCGTCCTCGCTCGCCACCGCCAGGTCGGCGCTCGCGACCAGCTGGCAGCCGGCCGCGGTGGCCAGCCCGTGCACCCGCGCCACCACCGGCTGCGGCACCTGCTGCATCAGCGTCATCAGCTCGGTGCAGGTCACCAGCAGCGACCGAACGGCCGGCAGCTCGGCGTCGGCGACGTCGGCGAAGTCATGACCGGCGCTGAACACCGGGCCGTTGCCCGCCAGCACGATGCCCAGGGCGTCGCTGTCGCCGACCGCGCGGAAGGCCGCGATCAGCTCCCGCATGTGCTCCAGAGACAGGGCGTTGCGGCGCTGCGGCCGGTTCATCGTGATCGTGGTGAAATCATCCGAGCGCTCGACCAGGACGTGTTCAAACTCCATGAACCTAAGCATCGTCCCTGGGTGAGACCGTGTACAGGCCGGGGCCGGCCCGGTCACAGTTCGATGCGGGAGCCCATGATGACGGTGCTGTTCCGGGGGAGCTGGAAGTACTCGGCCGCGTCGGCGGTCAGCCGGGCGGTGGCGATGAAGATGTACTTGCGCCACTGGCTCATGCCCGGGGCCTTCCCCCGGCGGATCTCGATGGTGGACAGGAAGTAGGAGATGTCGTCGTCGCACAGCGGGGCCTCGGTCGGGGTCCGGCGGATGAGCGGCAGCAGCGGCGGGACGCTGGGGTTGTCCATGTAGCCGAAGCGGGCGCTGACGTGGTAGATGTGGTCGTCCTTGTAGCCGAGGTCGTCGATCTCGAGCCGGTCGGCATCGGGCACGTGCGGAACCGGCAGCGTCTTGATCTCCAGGATGACGACGTGCTCGTGCAGGACGTGGTTGTGCTCGACGTTCGCGCGCAGGGCGAGCGGCGTGGTGGCCTTGCCCCGGTTCAGGAAGATCCCGGTGCCCGGCGCCCGGTACAGCGGCGGCACGCAGTTGTGCAGCTGCTCGATGGTGTCATGCAGCGATCCCTCGTCGAGCGCGCGCTGCTTGGAGACCAGCAGCCGGCCCTTCTGCCAGGTGGTCAGGACGGTGAACACCGCGACGCCGACGACCAGCGGAAGCCACGCCCCGTGCGGCAGCTTGGTGAGGTTGGCGGCGAAGAACAGCAGGTCAATCGTGATCAGGACGACGGCGCTTGGGAGGACGAGCCAGAGCGGCTTCTTCCACTGCTCGTGCACGATGTAGAAGAACAGCAGCGTGGTGATCGTGATCGTGCCGGTGACCGCAACGCCGTAGGCGTACGCGAGCGCGGTCGAGCTGCGGAACGTGAAGACGAGCGCGAGCACGGCGACGAGCAGCGCCCAGTTGATCCACGGGACGTAGATCTGGCCGATCCGCGTCTCCGAGGTGTGCTCGATCCGCAGCCGCGGCAGATACCCGAGCTGCGCGGCCTGCTGGGTGAGCGAGAACGCGCCCGAGATGACCGCCTGCGAGGCGATGACGGTCGCGGCGGCGGCCAGGATCACCATCGGGATCAGCGCCCAGTGCGGCGCCAGCAGGTAGAACGGGTTGCTGATCGCGCTCGGGTCGCGGCAGGACCAGCGCGCCCTGCCCGAGGTAGTTAAGGATGCAGGCGGGGAACACCAGGAACAGCCACGACCTGGTGATCGGCCCGCGGCCGAAGTGCCCCATGTCCGCGTACAGGGCCTCGGCCCCGGTGACGGCCAGCACCACCGCCGCCAGCGAGAAGAACGCGGTGCCGAAGTGGCCGAACAGGAATTCAAGCGCGTAGGAGGGGAGCAGCGCCTTCAGGATTTGCGGGTTGCTGACAACGCCGCGGATGCCCCAGGCGCCGATCACCGTGAACCAGACCGCCATCACCGGCCCGAACAGCCGCCCGACCACGTGGCTGCCGAACCGCTGCAGCGCGAACAGGCCGATGATCACCACCGCCGTGAGCGGCACCACCAGGTCAGCGACCGACGGCGTCACGACCTCGACGCCCGAGATCGCGGAAAGGACCGAGATCGCGGGCGTGATCATGCTGTCGCCGAAGAACAGCGACGCGCCGAACACTCCGAGCAGCGACAGAAAGATGGCGGTCCGGCGCCCGCCGGGCGCGCCCCGGCGGCGGATCAGCGTGATCAGCGCCATGATCCCGCCCTCGCCGTCGTTGTCGGCCCGCATCACCAGCAGCACGTAGGTGACGGTGACGATCGTGATGACGGCCCAGAAGATCAGCGAGATCACGCCGTAGACGTTCTGCGACGACACGTGGACGCGGTGCGGGTCAGACGGGCTGAAGACCGTCTGCACGGTGTATAGCGGGCTGGTGCCGATGTCACCGAACACGACTCCAAGAGCGCCCAGCTCCAGAGCTCCCCGCGCAGTGCTGCGCTTCATCGCCCTCCCCGCGCGTGTCATACCCGGCCGCGCCAACCTTAACGCGAGGTCACGGCGTCGCCAGCGGGGGGCCCGGCGGAGGAGGGGAACGTCACTTAGGCCAGTCTTACCTAAGTCAATGCTCTTCGGCCGGGGTTATGTGGGAAGAATCGCTGCACTGGGTACACCCACCGTGATCATCGCTCGGGGGGTGCCGATGGCTAGGTGGCGTGCGGCCGACAGGCCATCGTGAACGTTCTTCAGGGGCTGAACGACCTGCTGGCGGTGGCGCTGGTGGCTGCCCTCACGCCGCTGCTGGTCGCCATCCTGCCCGGCCCGCGCATTCCGCAGGTCGTCGTCTTCCTCATCGGCGGCGTGCTGATCGGCCCGCATGTCCTCGGGCTGGCGGAGACCGGCAGCATCCAGCTGCTGTCCGATGTGGGGCTCGGGTTCCTGTTCCTGCTGGCCGGCTACGAGCTGGACCCGCTGCTGCTGCGGCAGCGGCCCGGCCGGCTGGCGATCACCGGCTGGCTGATGTCGGCCGTGATCTCGGTCGCGGTGACGGCGGGACTCACCGCGGCCGGCTACATCAAGGACTACGTGCCGGTCGGGCTGGCGCTGACCACCACCGCCCTGGGCACGCTGCTGCCCATCCTGCGGGACAACGGCATGCTCGGCGGCAACTTCGGCCGGCACGTGTTCGCCGCGGGCGCCGTCGGCGAGCTCTTCCCGATCCTGATCATCGCCGTGTTCCTCACCAAGCGGGGCCACTTCATCGCGCTCGCCTCGGTGGTCGCGGTCGGGGCCATCGCCATCATCTTGTCCCTGGTGCCGTGGCTGGCCAAGAGCAACGCGGTAAAGAAGATCCTCACCGAGGGCCAGGACGCGACCGCGCAGATCACGCTGCGCTGGGCGGTGGTCCTGCTGTTCGCGCTGCTGGCCTTCGCGTCCCGATTCGGCCTCGACGTCGTGCTCGGCGCCATGCTGGCCGGGATCGTGCTGCGCATCTGGACCCGCAGGCTCAACCTGGACACCGAGCACCTTGAGCGCAAGTTCGACACGGTCGGCTACGGGATCTTCATCCCGATCTTCTTCATCTCGTCAGGAATGACCATCGACCTGACCGCGATCATTCACAGCCCGCTGCGACTGCTCGTGCTTCTGGCGCTGCTGCTGGTCGTCCGCGGCCTGCCGTCCCTGCTGATCTACCGGCACGACCTCACTCCGAGGGAGCGGGTGGAGATGACGTTCATCACCGCGACCTCGCTGCCGCTCCTCATCGCCCTGGCTGAGATCGGCGAGCAGGACGGGGTGATGCTCCCGTCCACCGCCGCCGCCCTGGTCGGGGCGGGCGTCCTGTCGGTCCTGATCTATCCGTTGATCGCGGTCGGGCTGTACAAGAGCCGGGTTAAGGCCCGGGTACAGCCCGACCGCCTCGATGAGGCGCCGGCCTCGTAACCTCACGGCGTCGGCGGGACGCCGGGGCGGCGGTAGGGACGGGCCAGCGGCCAGTGCCGGTCATTGAGCACGGTTTCGGCGTCGAACTGGCCGAGGGCCTGGATCAGCCTGGCCACCAGGCCGGTCCACCCGGTTTGGTGCGAGGCGCCGAGCCCGGCCCCGTTGTCGCCGTGGAAGTACTCGTGGAAGAGGATGAGGTCCCGCCAGTGCGGGTCCTCCTGGAACAGCCTGATCCCGCCGTAGACCGGGCGGCGGCCGCCGGAGTCCCGCAGGAAGGTGGCCGCGAGGCGGCGGGACAGCTCCTCGGCCACCTCGAATAGCGTCATCATCGTCCCCGAGCCGGTCGGGCACTCCACCTTCAGGTTGTCGCCGTAGTACCGGTAGTGCGCGATCAGCGCCCGGATCAGCAGCAGGTTGATCGGGAACCAGACCGGCCCGCGCCAGTTGGAGTTGCCGCCGAACATCCCGCTGGTCGACTCGGCCGGCTCGTACTTCACCACGTGCTCGACGCCGTGCACGTCGAACGCATAGGGCTCCTCCAGGTGCCGGCGCGAGATCGACCTGATCCCGTGCGGGCCGAGGAAGCGCTCCTCGTCGAGCATCCGGGCCAGGATGCGCCGCAGCTTCTCCTCGTTGACCAGGGACAGCAGCCGGCGGCCGTTCACCCCGGGCACCAGCGGGTCGGCGATGTTGGACAGCAGGTCCTTGTTGCGCTCGACGAACGAGGCCACCTGGGCGGCGATCTGCGGATGCTGCTCGATGTGATCAGCCTCGATGACGGTGGTGGCGCAGATCGGCAGCAGGCCGACCAGCGAGCGCACTTTCAGCCGGGTGCCGGAGCCGTCGGGGAGGCGGAGCACGTCGTAGAAGAAGCCGTCCTCCTCGTCCCACATCGCGTCGGGCTTGTCGCCGATCGGGTCGGTGGCGGCCGCGATCCAGAAGAAGCGCTCGACGAATTTGAGCACGTACTGCTCGTAGTTGTCGTCGCGGTCGAGCAGGGCGAGCGCCATCTCGAGCATGTTCTGGCTGAACATCGCCATCCAGGCGTTGCCGTCGGCCTGTTCCAGGTTGCCGCCGGTCGGCAGCGCGGCGCTGCGGTCGAACACGCCGATGTTGTCCAGGCCGAGGAACCCGCCCTCGAACACGTTGTGCCCGGTCGGGTCCTTGCGGTTCACCCACCAGGTGAAGTTCAGCAGCAGCCGGGAGAAGCTCTTCTCCATGAACGGGAGGTCCACCTCGCCCAGGTCGGCCTCCAGATTCTGCAGGAACAGCGCCGCGAACGCGTGCACGGGCGGGTTCACGTCGCCGAAGTTCCACTCGTAGGCGGGCATCTGGCCGGTCGGGTGCAGGTAGTTCTGCGACAGCATCAGGTCGATCTGGCCCTTGGCGAAATCCGGGTCGACCATGGCCAGCGGGATGCAGTGGAACGCCAGGTCCCAGGCGGCGTACCAGGGGTACTCCCACGTGTCGGGCATCGACACAACGTCCTGGTTGTACATGTGGAACCAGGACTCGTTGCGGGTCCCGCGCCGGACCGGCGCCCGCAGCGGGTGGACCTGGCGCTCGCGCAGCCACTGGTCCACGTCGAAGTAATAGGTCTGCTTGGACCAGAGCATCCCCGCCAGCGCCTGCCGCATGACCGACCTGGCGTCGTCGGTGACCTGCGGGGGAGTGATGGACTGGTAGAACTCGTCCGCCTCGGCCCGCCGCTGCGCGATCAGCTCGTCCGCCCCGGCCAGCGGCGCCGCCAGCTGATCGGGCCGCTGCCGGGTGAGCCGGACCAGCACCGAAGCCTGGCCGCCGCCCGGCACCTGCAGCCGGACGCGGGCGGCGGCCTTGGTGCCCTCGGCGTCGGGATTGACGGTGTCGGCGCCACTGATGACGTGGTCCCCGATGCCGTCCTTGGGAAAGCGGCTGGTCGGCTCGCCGCCGAACGCGCGCGCGGTGTTCGTCTCGTTGTCGCAGAAGAGCAGGTCCGCCTCCGGGGCGGCGTACAGGTAGAAGTCGCCGAGCTGGTGATCTTCGGCCCGCACGACCGGGTACGGCGCGTCGACCCGGGCGATCCTCGGCTTCGGCTCCCCGTCGCCCCAGGACCAGGTGTTGCGGAACCACAGCGTCGGCAGCACCTGCAGCACGGCGGCCTCGGCCGAGCGGTTGTGCACGGTGACGCGGCAGAAGATGTCCTCCGGGGACGCCTTCGCGTGCTCCACCTCGACGTCGAAGTAGTTCCCGGCGTCGAAGATGCCGGTGTCGAGCAGCTCGTACTCGAACTCCTGGCGCGACCGTTCCCGGTTGACCGCGACCAGGTCATTGTAGGGAAACTCGGCCTGCGGGTACTTGTACAGGTAGCGCTGGTAGCTGTGGGTCGGGACGTTGTCGACGTAGAAGTAGTACTCCTTGACGTCCTCGCCGTGGTTGCCCTCGGCGTTGGTCAGGCCGAACAGCCGCTCCTTGAGGATCGGGTCCCGCTCATTCCACAGCGCCAGCGCGAGGCACAGCCGCTGCTTGTCGTCGCTGATCCCGGCCAGGCCGTCCTCGCCCCACCGGTAGGCCCGCGAGCGCGCCTGCTCGTGGGTGAAGTAGGACCAGGCGTCTCCGCCGTCGCTGTAGTCTTCGCGGACCGTCCCCCACTGGCGCTCGCTCAGATACGGTCCCCAGGCGCGCCACGGCGTCCCGGTCCGAGTCTCCCGCAGCCGCAGGTCCTCGGCCCCGGGCGAGCCGGATCCGGTTGCGCCGGGCTCGCCAGAAATAACCTCATTAGACACGGCAATATCCTTCCCCCGTTGGATACATCCCTGAGTGTGCCACCGCACCCTGCGGGCATCGGCGGCGGGACTAGTCTTGACCTCCGTGAACCGGCTCCGGCAGCGTGACTGCGCCGGCAACGACACTCAGGCGGCCGGGCAGCTCATCGCGGGCCTGAGCGCGATCGAGGCCGCCCGGGCGGTCATCCCCAGCCCGGAAGGCCCCGCTCGGCCGGGTCAGCGCGGGCTTGGCCGGCCGCTCGCGGCGGCTCCCGGCGGGTGCCGAGCGGCCTTGCACCCGGTTGCCGCCAATGACATTCTGAGGACGAACTACCAGGTCCGGCCTGCGTCGGCCCCCGGACGGCTTGAGGAGCGGTGCATGGATTTCAACCTCGCGGTGATGCTGCGGGAGTCCGCCCGGCGGGCGCCGGCCAAGACGGCGGTGATCCTGGGCGACGCCACGCTCAGCTACGCGCAGCTCGACGAGCTGTCGGACCGCGTCGCGGCCAGCCTCACCGCGGCCGGCCTGGCGCCCGGCGACCGGGTCGGCCTGCAGCTGCCGAACATCCCGCAGTTCGTCATCGCCTACTTCGGCATCCTCAAGGCCGGCGGCGTCGTCGTTCCGATGAACGTCCTGCTCAAGGCGCCGGAGATCGCGTTCCAGCTGGAGAACTCCGGCGCCAGGACGCTGATCACCTACGGCGGCTTCGTCGGCGAGGCGGCCAAGGCGGCCGAGGCGGCGGCGGTCACGTCGCTGTACGTCGTCGTCACCGACCCGGCCGCCCAGGCGGCGCCGACGACGCAGGCGGGCGCCCCGTTCGAGGCCCTGCTGGCCGGCGACGCACCGGGCCCGCAGCTGGCCGCGCGCGGCCCGGCCGACCCGGCGGTGATCATCTACACCTCCGGCACCACCGGAACACCGAAGGGCGCGGTGCTGTCGCACATCGGGCTGTACATGAACGCCGACATCCCCGGCCGGCTGTTCGAGTTCAGCGTGGACGACGTCGCCATCGTGGCGCTGCCGCTGTTCCACGTGTTCGCGCTGTCGTCGGTCATGAACACCTGCGTCCTGCTCGGCGGGACCATGACCCTCGTCCCCCGGTTCGACCCCGCGGCCGTCCTCGAGCTCATGCAGCGGGATCGGGTGACGGTGTTCATGGGCGTCCCGACCATGTACATCGCGCTGCTGCAGGCGGTCGACTCGGGCGACTACGACCTGGCGTCGCTGCGGGTGGCGGTCTCCGGCGGCGCGCCGATCCCGGCCGAGGTCATCGACGCGTTCGAGAGCCGCTTCGGGGTGCCGATCCTGGAGGGCTACGGGCTGTCCGAGTCGTCCTCGACCGCGACCTTCAACATCAGCGTCACCGAGCGCAAGGTCTACAGCGTGGGCAAGCCGATCTGGGGGACCAGCCTGCAGATCTGGGACGACGCGTCCCGCCCGCTGCCGCCCGGGTCCGATCACGTGGGCGAGGTCGTGCTCCGCGGCATGAACATCATGACCGGCTACTACGACAACCCCGAGGCGACCGCGAAGGCGTTCGCGGGCGGCTGGTTCCACACCGGCGACCTCGGCTACCTCGACCAGGACGGCTTCCTGTTCATCGTCGACCGGATCAAGGACCTGATCATCAGGGGCGGCTACAACGTGTACCCGCGCGAGGTCGAGGAGGTCCTCTACGCGCACCCGGCCGTGGCCGAGGCCGCGGTGATCGGCGTGCCCGACCCGAAGATGGGCGAGGAGGTGCGCGCCATCGTCGCGGTCAAGCCCGGGCAGTCGGTCACCGAGGCCGAGCTGATCGAGTTCGTGAAGGAGCGGGCCGCCGCCTACAAGTACCCGAGGGCGATCGAGTTCAGGGACAGCCTGCCCAAGGGCGCCACCGGCAAGATCCTCAAGAAGGAGCTGCGGCCGAGCTAGCAGGCTCGATGATGATCTTCGCGTGCCTGCCCGGGGCCGCCAGCGCCTCGAAGGCGGCCTCGACCCCGGCCAGGCCGACGGTCCCGGTCGCGATCGGGGCCGCGGTCACCTTGCCCTCGGCCAGCAGGTGGAGCGTGTCGCGGAACTCCAGCGGCGTGTAGCCGACGACGAACCGCAGGTCGATCTCCTTGTTGATCGCGATCACGGGCCGGATCGTGTCCGGCTCGGCGCAGACCCCCGCCACCACGACCCGCGAGTACAAGGGCGCGCTGGCGATGATGCCGTCGAGGATGCCGGGCACGCCGACGCACTCGAAGATCACCGGGTGCTTCGGCTTCTGGCCGAGCGTCTCGCCCGCCCGCCAGACCTGGTGCCACGGCACCGGCAGCGCCCGCAGCTTCTCCATTGTGCCGATCGCCAGCCCGACCGCGGCCGGCAGAGAGGTCAGGTAGCCGCGGTCCCCGCTGGCCGAGTAGGGCGAACAGACACCCGGGTCGACCACGATGTCCGCGCCGCAGGCGGTCGCCAGTTCCCGCCGGCCGGCCGAGAAGTCGCTGGCCACCACCGTGCCGACGCCGTGCGCCTTGAGCATGGCGATGACCGCGAGGCCGACCGGGCCGCAGCCGATCACGATCGCCTCGTCGCCCTTCTTCACCTCCGCCCGGCGGACCGCGTGCCAGCCGACCGCGAGCGGCTCGGTCAGCACCGCCAGCTTGGGCGACAGCCCGTTCGGGAGCGCGAACATCAGCGACTCCTCGACCACCACCCGCTCGGCGTAGCCGCCCGGGGCCGCCGCCGACAGGCCGATCGCGTGCAACTCGGCGCCGCGCCGGGTGAGCGGCACCGCCACCACCGGCGTCCCGGCCGCGATCTTCTTCCTGGTGCCGGGGCCGTAGCCGGAGACCTGGCCGACGAACTCGTGCCCGAGCACCACCTGCTGACCGGATCGCATGAACCCGTCGTAGCCGACCGCCGTCAGCGCGTCGGCCTCGGCGTCGGCGTGCAGCCGGGCGTGCAGGTCGGACCCGCAGATGCCGCAGCCGAGGACGTCGAGGACGACCTGGCCGGAGGCGGGCCGCGGGTCAGCCAGCTCGACCAGCTCGAGCTTGGAATGCTGGACGGTGACAGCCCGCATCAGGCGCCGGCGCCGGGCAGCAGACTGTCGTCGAACGGCGGCAGCGGCTTGATCAGCGGCGCGAGCAGCTGGCCGGCCTGCGCGGCGGTCAGCACATCGGCCGGGTCGAGCTTGATCAGCGCGCGGGAGGCGTCATCGAACTCCCACAGGTCCTCGCCGATCAGGCGGCACTGGTCGTCGTACGGCCACACCATGACCATCTGGAAACGCTCGAGGTACCACGCGCCGGGCTCGGCGTCGAGGCCGGACGCCGCCAGCTCGGCCCCGAGCCGCTGCTGGTAGCCGATGCCCCGGCCGACGATCAGGTGGTCGCCGACCGCGACCGACTCGTCCTCGACGTAGAACACGCACTGGTCGGTCTGCGTCCAGTGCCGGTAGACCGCCTCCACCTGCTCCCGGCCGTCGAGGGTGAACCGGGGCTGCCCGATCAGGCTGAACCGGTAGACGGGGTGCTCGACGGTCATCTCGGGCACCAGAATCTCCTCGTACCGCCCGGCCGACTCCAGGTAGCGGTGCCGGAGATAGGACTCGAGCAGGTACCGGTGACGCGGGTTCTCGGTCCGCTCGAGCACCCGCTCGACCGCCACGTTCTGATCCCTGATGTCCAGTTGCCTGGTGCCGAACTGCGGCATATGGCCGACCTCTCATCTCATTTGCGCGCATGAAAAGGCCGGACGCGGTCCCCGGCGCGAGGGGGGGTTGCGCAGGGGACCGCGTCCGGCGGTTGGTGGGCCGTGCTGAGCGGGCGGCTGAGCGCGCGGGGCGCGCGCTCAGCCGGTCTGCTCAGGCGTTGAGCTTGGCCATTTCGGCCGCGACCATGGCCTCGTGCGCTTCCTCGTCCCGCTTGGCGTCCCTGGTCCGCCAGCGCCCG
The DNA here is from genome assembly GCA_963838825.1 of uncultured Actinomycetota bacterium. GTDB lineage: Bacteria > Actinomycetota > Actinomycetes > Streptosporangiales > Streptosporangiaceae > Trebonia. The sequence goes on along the minus strand of CAWISQ010000006.1, from coordinate 100,715 downwards.
CGCAGCAGCGGGATGGAGAGCAGGAAGACGATGATCCCGCCGAAGCAGATCCAGTACCAGGTCTTCCACTGGCCTGCGGTCGTGGCGGCGGCCGTCTGCACGGCGGCGCCGTGGGCCGTGAGGTAAGCGATTGCGGCCGGCGGCACCTTGGACAGGGCCGTCAGCTGCGCGCTGTACGGCGCCATCGCCGTCAGCTCGCTCGAGTACGGCGCGATGGTCGTCAGCTGGGTCGAGTACGGGGCGATGACCTTGAGGTCGGCCGCGTACGGGGCGAGGGTTGCCAGCTGCGGCGCGGCCGCGATGACGCCGTCGATGGCGGCCGAGTTGGCGCCGATCGTGCCGAGCACGGCGAGCCCCTTGGCCCCGCCGCCGGCCGCGGCGATCGCCTGCGCCTGCAGGGTCTTGTTGGTGGGGTCGGCCTGCAGCTTGGTGAACAGGGCCGGGTGGGCCTGGATCAGGGCCAGTTCGGGCGCGAACTTCTGCGCGTTCGCCAGCTGCACGCTGTCCGCGGTGGCGGTGGCGATCACGGCCGGCGGGATCTTCGCCGCCGTCGCCGTCACGTTGGGGGGGATCGACGTCGCGGTGGCGATCACCGTCGGCGGCACCTTCTTCGCGTCGGCCACGATGGCCGGGTGACTGGTCGCGAACGCGAGCGTGGTCCCGTACTGGGCCGCGTAGGTCTGCACCTGCGTCCCGTAGGTGACCAGCGGGGTGACGGTGCTGACGACGGCCGGGATGATCAGGAAGGAGACGAAGACCACGATCCGCTGGATCCAGCCCCAGATCGCCAGGCCGGTCGCGGTGAGGGCCGGGTTGCGGGCCTCCACCGTCTCGGTGAAGCTCGCCATCCACGGGGCGAAGGCGATGCCGAGGCCGAGGGACAGCAAGGCCAGCATGATCGCGACCGTGTAGTAGCCCGGGTGGTGGCCGGCCTGCTCCAGGTAGACCACGACCATGACCGCGGCGATGACGCCGCCGATCACCATGAACGGCTTGCGCACCCGGAACCGGTCGGAGATGATCCCGACCAGCAGCACCGCGACGACGTTGAAGCCCCAGTTCCAGTTGCCGAGGCCGTTGCCGTCCTTCACCGAGAAGCCGAACACCGTGGTCAGGTAGATGAGCGAGAACCCGACGGCGGTGTAGTAGATCAGCAGCATGACCGACACCGCGAACGCGGAGACGACGATGTCGACCTTGAGCAGCTGGCGGAACGGGTGCTTGAGCGCCGCCTCGATGTCCAGCCCCTTGGCCCGGGCCTCGATCAGGGCGCGGTCGCGGATCGACACCATCAGCTGGTCGCGCAGCCGCGGCGAGAGCTCCCTGAGCCCGAAGAGGGTGATGATGAAGACGACGAGGCCGGCGATGCCGCAGTAGATGTACTGGTCGGTCCAGATCCGGTCGTTGGTGACGACGGCGGGGACGGTGGCGCTGCCGACGACGGCGACGATCAGGCTGCCGGCCACCGGGCCGACGGTCCAGAAGCCCATCGCGGTGGCCCGCCCCATCTGCGGGGAGAAGTCGCGGATCAGGGCCGGGGTGGCGACCAGGCACATGCCCTCGACCAGGCCGACGGCGAAGCCCTCGATGCCGTACTCCCACTTGTTGGTCGCGTTCGGCAGCACGAAGGCGGTCATGATCCCGGTGAGGAGCAGGCCCCCGACCACGATGTTGGCCCGGCCGAGGCGGTCGGTCAGCCCGGCCAGCAGCGCGCCGAACGCGCCGATCAGGTTCCCGAACGCCAGCAGCAGCACGAAGAACGTAAACGACGCGTGCAGGTTGGACAGGATCAGGGTGGACACCGATCCGGCCACGTACAGCTCGTAGTACAGCATGATGGTGGCAAGAACGGTGATCCCCAGGTACAGAAACCTCGGCCCTGTATCGGGATATGCGTCTAGCTGCCGCTGCCACAGAAACGAAGCGCCGCCGCGGCGCGATACGCCCGTGTCTTCTGCGGTCACACTCATACTGACCTCGCCATCATCCTTGTTGGCCCGGCCCCGTGAACTGGGGGCTTCGAAGGTCAAGATATCCGCACTGTTCGTGCAAATTCAATAGTCGCGGCGATGACGGTGATTAGCTGTGACCATAGGACCAGCCGTTCTGTGACCATAGACCCGGCCGTTAACGTTGTCGAGAGGCGCGCGCCAAACAGACGCCGGGCAGGCAGCGGTACAGACGGCGGTTACGCGAACCCGGCCGCGCCGAGCAGCCCGGTGAAGGTCGCGCGGAACAGCTCCTCGGCCTGCTCGGGGCCGAGCAGGAGCTCGGTCCGCAGCGACTCCCAGAATGACCAGATGCTGATCGCGTGCAGCCCGTCGAGCAGCTGCTGGCGCCTCTTCCCCGGCAGTTTCCCAAGCTCCGGGGTGAAGACGGTCTCAAGCTCGGTCTTGGCCTTCGCCAGCGTCCACGCCTTGTTCCTGGTGAGCTCGGCCGAGAACGGCTCGTGCAGGCGGGCTGCCCGCCAGGTGGGAGTCATCTGCTCCAGGATCCGGGCCCGCTGCCTGGTGAACATCGCAATCCGTCCGGTCAACGGCAGGTCGGGGTCGATCCGCTTCACCAGCGACCGGAGGATCTCGTTGTCCCGGCGGTCCGCCTCGACCAGCAGCGTCTCCATGTCGGCGAACTGCTGCCAGACCGTGCGCACGGACACTCCGGCCCGCTCGGCCACCCGCGGGGCGGTCGGGCGGAGGTCGCCCTCGGCGTGCAGGGCGCGCATCGCGTCGATGATCGCCCGTCGAGAGCGGTACGAGCGCGCGACCCGGCCATCGGTCGGCTCGCCGTCGGGCGCCGGCTCATCGAGACTCTCCGGCAGTTCGGCGGTGTGCTGCGCAATCGACATGGCATCCACGGTAAACCAGAACGGCCCGCGCGGCCGCAGGCATTCCCCCGGCGGACGTTGTCCGAGATCGGGTGCCTTGCAGACCGACTGGCCGGTCTGTACGGTGACCTCGTGCACGGGCTCCCTGGCGTTGACTTTGCCGCACTGACGAAATGGCTGGACAGCGAGCATCCCGGGCTGCGCGCCGGCCCGGCTGACGGGCGAGCTGATCACGGGCGGCAAGTCGAACCTGACCTACCGGATCACCGACGGCGCGTCGGTCTGGGCGCTGCGCCGTCCGCCGCTCGCGCACGTCCTGCCGAGCGCGCACGACATGGGCCGCGAGTTCCGGGTGATCAGCGCCCTCGGCGGGACCGCCGTCCCGGTCGCGCGGGCGATCGCGCTCTGCCGCGAGCCCGAGGTCCTCGGCGCCCCGTTCTACCTGATGTCCTTCGTTGACGGCGTTGTGTTCGACCAGGCCGAAAGGCTCGCGGCGCTCACCCCGGGGCTGGCCCAACGGGCGTGCGAGGAGCTGGTGGACACCCTGCTCGAGCTGCACTCGATCGACCCGGCCAGCGTCGGCCTGGCCGACTTCGGCCGCCCCGACGGGTACCTCGCCCGCCAGGTCAAGCGGTGGCACGCGCAGTGGCAGGCGTCGCAGACCGCGCCCAGGCCGGAGCTGGACGAGCTGGTGGAGCGCCTCACCGCGACCATGCCCGCGCAGGGCGCGCCCGCCATCGTGCACGGCGACTACCGGCTCACCAACGTCATCTACGGCCGCGACGTCAGCGGCATCGCCGCCGTCGTCGACTGGGAGATGGCCACCCTGGGCGACCCCCTGGCGGACGTCGGGCTGCTGGCGGTCTACCACCGGCTCGCCGCCGTCAGCGACGGCGTCATGCCCGCCATGAGCCCCGATAACGGGTTCCTGTCGGCCGAGCAGATGGCCGCCAGGTACGCCGCCGGGGCCGGCCGTGACCTGTCCCAGCTGGACTGGTACATCGCGTTCGGCTACTACAAGCTCGCGGTCATCTCCGAGGGCATCCACTATCGCTACCTGCAGGGCAAGACCGTAGGGGAGGGGTTCTCGCAGATGGGCGACCGCGTTCCGCAACTGCTTGACGCGGCCCTGGGCCTGCTGGCCGACCGCTGAACCCGTCCGAATTTCCGACCAGCCAGGAGCAGGCATGGACTTCAACTACAGCGAGCGCTCGACCGAGCTGCAGGACCAGGTACGGGCGTTCCTCGACGAGCACGTGTACCCGGCCGAGCCCGCCTATCACGAGCAGGCGGCCGCGAACACCGCCGCGGGCGACCCCTTCCGCACCCCCGAGGTGCTCGGCGGGCTCAAGCAGGTCGCCCGCAAGCAGGGGCTGTGGAACCTGTTCCTGCCCGACGAGCGGTTCGGGGCCGGCCTGTCCGTGCTCGACTACGCCCCGATCGCCGAGCTGTCCGGCCGCTCGATGGGCCTCGCCCCCGAGGCGATGAACTGCGCCGCCCCCGACACCGGGAACATGGAGCTGATCGCCATGTTCGGCACCGACGACCAGCACCAGCGCTACCTCCGGCCGCTGCTCGAGGCCGAGATCAGGTCCTGCTTCTCGATGACCGAGCCGGACGTCGCGTCGTCGGACGCCACCAACATCGCCACGCGGATCACCAGGGACGGCGACGAGTACGTGGTGAGCGGGCGCAAGTGGTGGTCGAGCGGCGCGATGCGGCCCGAGTGCGCGTTCGCGATCGTGATGGGGGTCAGCGACCCCGACGCCGAGCGGCACGCCCGGCACTCGATGATCCTGGTCCCGCTGGACGCCCCGGGCGTCACCCTCGAGCGCTCGACCTCGGTCTTCGGCTACAACGACGGACCGCACGGCGGCCACGCGCTGATCCACTACGACGACGTGCGGGTGCCGGCCGCGAACCTGCTCGGCCCGCAGGGCGGCGGCTTCATGATGGCCCAGGCCCGGCTCGGCCCCGGCCGGATCCACCACTGCATGCGCAGCCTCGGCGCGGCCGAGCGGGCGCTCGGGCTGATGTGCGCCCGGGCGTCGTCGCGCTCGACCTTCGGGTCGACGATCGCCCGGCACGGCGTGGTGCAGGAGTGGATCGCCGAGTCCCGGCTGGCGATCGAGCAGGCCCGGCTGCTGGTGCTCAAGGCCGCCTGGCTGATCGACAACGTCGGCGCCAAGGGCGCCAGGACCGAGATCGCCGCGATCAAGGTGGCCGCTCCGAGGGCGGCCAGCTACGTGCTCGACCGCGCGATCCAGGTGCACGGCGGGGCCGGCGTCTCGGCCGACACCCCGCTGGCCGAGTCGTGGGCGCACCTGCGGACCCTGCACCTGGCCGACGGCCCGGACGAGGTGCACCTGCGCTCGATCGCGCGGGAGGAGCTCCGTCCCTACCGCTGAAAATCCACATTCTTTTGCTCCGAACGGTCCCTGGCTCCGCCTCGTCCGTCCCGTTGCCCGTCGGCCGTGGTCACCGGCCGAAGACTTGGAATTCCCACAGCGAGTACCCCCACTGGGTGGCCCGCTGGGTGCCGTACATCCGGACGTAGCGGCCGGCGCCGCTGACCTGAAGCGTCTGCGAGCCGCCGGTGCCGGCCGTCGTGGAGTAGACGTCGGTCCACGTGGTGCCGTCGTCGGAGACCTGGATCTGGAAGGCGACGGCGTACGCGGTTTCCCAGTTGAGCGCGACCTTGGTGATGGGATGCACCGCCCCGAGGTCGACCTCGAGCCACTGAGGATCGCTGAAGGTGGTTGACCAGCGGGTCCCGGTGTTCCCGTCGACGGCGTTGGCCGCCACCCAGGTGGAGCCCTGCTGCACCGACGACGCGGTGACCGGGTGCCCCTGGGACAGCAGGACGACCGGCTGCGGGGGGACCGGCGCGCGGGCGGCGGCCGAATGACGCGGGGCCGCGGCGCTGCCGCTGGCGGCGGTTCTATCGGCGCCGAGATGGCTGGTCGCCGCCAGCGCGACCGCCACCGCGGCCGCGACGATGGCCGTGGTGGCGACGATCGCCAGCCCGGTGGCGAGCGAGAGGCGTCGCCTTCTCGGCCCGCCCGGGCCGACCAGCCGGGCCGGGTCCGGGAGCATGACCGTCGGGGAGCGGGCCGACCACTCGCCGGGCGCGGGCGCGCCGCCCGTCGGGACCGCGACCGGGGCCGGGGCCATCCGGGGCTGGCCGGAATCGCCGAGCAAGGCGGCCCGGGCCACGCAGAACTCGATGATCTGGGCGGGTGCGGGGCGCGCCTGCGGCTCCTTCTGCAGGCAGGCCTCGATGAGCGTGACCAGTCCGGCCGGGCAGCCCGCCAGGTCCGGCGGCTCCTGCACCACCCGGTGCGCGACCTCGGTGATGTGACCCCGGCCGAAGGGGAGCCGGCCGACCGCCGCGAAGGCGGCCAGCGAGCCGAGCGCGAACACATCGATCGCCGGCGTCACCGGCCGGTTCAGGATCTGCTCGGGTGACATGTAGTCCGGCGAGCCCATCGAGGCCCCGGTCCGCGTCATCGGGGCCGCCGCCAGCGCCCGGGCGATCCCGAAGTCGATCACCCGCGGGCCGTCCTGGGCGAGCAGCACGTTGGACGGCTTGAGGTCGCGGTGGATGACTCCGGCCGCGTGGATGGCCTGCAGCGCCTCGGCGACGCCGGCGACCAGCCGGAACACCATCCCCTCGGGCATCGGGCCGTCGCGGTCGACGACCTCATCAACCGAGGGACCCGGCACGTACGCGGTCACCAGCCATGGCGGCGTGGCGGCCGGGTCGGCGTCGATCAACTCCGCCGTGTACAGCCCGCGGACCCGCCGCGCGGCCTCGATCTCGTGCCCGAAGCGGGTGCGAAAGTCCTGGTCGTCGCCGAGGTCTGAGCGCACGACCTTCAGCGCGACCGGCCGCCCGGCCGGCGTGAACGCCAGGTAGACCCGCCCCATCCCGCCGGAGCCGAGCCGCGCCTCAAGCCGGTAGCCCCCGATCGCGGCGGGGTCATCGCTCGTCAGCGGCTGCATCCCTCATCCTTCTCGCCTAACGCGACAGGGGATCAATTGAGGACGGGAATGGTGATCATGCCGCAACAGACCAGATCATAACGCCCGGCTGCCTTCGCCCGGCGGTGAATCGGGCGGCCACGGCGGCAGCCGGGCGTCAGGTGATCGATCGTCAGCGCTCAGCCCTTGACGAAGGACGTCAGCTCTTCCTTGTTGGTGAGGTTCGTCTTGCCGCCGTCGACGCTGATCAGCTCGCTCTGGACCGGGCCGACGCCGCTGGCCAGCCAGGTCTTGTCATCGATGGTCGTGTTGTAGCCCATGATGGACGCGCTTTCGGTCACGTTCACAACCGAGGCGCTGTAGGTGCCGGCCGGGACCGTGACCGACTGGGTGCCCTGGCCCTGCGAGGTGATGTGCTCGGTGATCTTCTGGGTCTTCCCCGCGATCGTGAACTCCATCGTCAGCGTGGTGTGCACGGGCTGGCCGCTGGCCAGCTGAGCGGCCGACGGCCAGTAGATGCCGCCGGAGATGATCTTGAACGTGACCCCTGACGAGGAGGGGGCGAACTGACTGGTGGGAAGCGAGATCTGCCCGCTCGGCTCGATGATGTACTCGTAGCTGTCGTGCGTGGTCGTGCCGTTGTCGGTGAACGTGGTGGCCATCGTCACCTGCTGGCCGGCCGACACCTGGGTCGCCGCCGCGATCTTGTTCACCGACGAGGTGCCGTTGGAGTTGCGGTACGACCAGGTGTCGCCGACCGTGGTCGGGAACGGCAGCGACCCCATGACGACGGAGGACTGCGAGGCGGAGCCGGTGGCGGCGGCGGACGCGGTCGAACCGCCCCCGGAAGTCGCGGCGGCCGAGGTCGCGGCGCCCGTGGTCGCGCTCGCCGCGGCCGATCCGGTCGTCTTGCCGCACCCGGTCAGGACCAGGCCAGCGGCGGCGGCGCCGACCGCGAGCGCGCCGGCCGTCCGGCGCACGTTCTGTGGGTGAAGCTTCATGTTCCTGGGTACCTCGACCTCGACTAGTGGGGATGGTGTGGGGCCTGGCCGGGGAACCAGGGCTGAGCGCGACGCACGCGGCCCGGCTGGCCCCTCCGCCAGTCGGGAAGCTGTGCGTGCACGCCCAGAGCGCTCAACCTTTCTATCGGGGTCAAGGGCCCCGGCGAATCGCGGTAACCATGTAATTCACCGCGTCGCGAAACGGAACATAAGGCTCATCAGGGGATCGTGGTCCTGTTCGTCCCTGCCGTTGACGCCGGTGCGCTCGGCCGAGCTATAACACGCCGCGATTACGCGGCCGTCCGGCCAGCCCGTTCTCCATCGCGAACCTGGCCGCGTCCACCCGGCCGGCCAGGCCGAGGTTGCGGTAGACGGTGGCCAGGTGCCGTTCGACCGTCGCCGTGCTCAGGTACAGCTCGGCCGCGATCTGCTTGTTGGACAGGCCCGTCGCCAGCAGCGCCAGCACCTCGGCCTGGCGGACGGTCAGGTTCTCCGGCCGGGGCGAGGCCGATCCGGCTCCGGCTCCGGCCTGGCCAGCCGGGCTGGTGACCTCGGCCAGGGCCGCCTCCGCCTCCGCCAGCCGCTGCGGGTTGCCGATCTCGGCCGCCAGCGCGTGCGCGGCCCGCAGCCGGGCGACCGCGGCCCGGTGGTCTCCGGTCTGCGCGTGCACCCGGCCGAGACCGATCATCGCCTCGACGACGTCGTGCGGGTGCCCGCCGGCCTGCGACGACGCGATCGCGGCGGCGAACCGCTCGGCCGCCCGGGCCCAGTCCTGCCGGTGCGCGGCGAGCGCGCCCTGGTTGCAGGCGATGGTGCCGACCAGCTGCGGGTTTCCGGCCGCGAGGCCGGCCCCCTCGGCCAGCACGGTCTCGGCCGCGTCCCACTGGCTGGTCCTGATCAGCACGTCGGCCAGGTTGGCGAGGCCGATCGCGATCGACCGCTGCTCGCCGAACTCGCGCTTGATCGCCAGCGCCTGCTCGAACAGCTGCTGCGCGCGGTTCAGGTCCCCGCCGTCGAGCTCGAGCAGCGCCAGGTTGTTGATCGCGACCGACATGCCCCGCCGGTCGCCGAGCTCGCCGCGCAGCTCCATCGCCCGCTCGAAGCCTCGCCGGGCCCCCTCGTGGTCGCCGAGATAGCGGTTGGCCGAGCCGATGACGGTCGCGGCCAGCGTCACCCGCGCCTTCAGGCCGAGCGGGCCGAAGATCGCCATCGCCAGCTCGGCCTGCCTGACCGCCTCGCGGTAGTCGCCGTTCTCGGCCGCGAGCACGGCCGCGGCGCAGTAGGCGCGGCCGGTGACCTCGTCGTCGCGATCGCCGACGGTGGTCAGGAACTTGGCCAGCCAGTCGCGGCCGACCGCGAGCTGGCCGCTGAACAGCCACCACCGCCACAGCGCCGAGCTCACGCTGAGGCCGAGGTCGACGTCGCCGTTCTCGCCCGCCCAGTGCATGGCCAGATCCAGGTCGGGGACGGCGGCCTCCATCCGCGCGGCCCAGTCGGCCGCGTCCGGGCCGACCAGCGCCGTCTCGCTCTCGGCGGCGACGGCGGCGAAGTGCAGCGCGTGCCTGCGACGGACGGCGGCGCCGCCCGAGCCGCGCGCCAGCTGCAGCGCGGCGAAGGTGGCGATGGTCTCCAGCAGCGAGAACACGTTCTGCTCGGCGCCCCGGGTGACGACCAGCCAGGACGAGTCGACCAGCGCCCGGGCGGTGGCGACGGCCGTCGCCAGGTCCACGTCGAGGACGGCCCGCACATCGGCGATGCGGAACGGCCCGGCGAACACGCTGAGCATCGCCAGCCGCGCCTGCTGCTCGGCCGTCAGCAGGTCGTAGCTCGCCTGCATCACGTCGGCCAGCCGCCGTCCGCCGGGCTGGGCGGGCTCGGAGTCGAGCAGCACCGCCCGCTGCTGCAGCATCTCCCTGATCGAGAGCGTGCCGACCCAGCCCGCGATCAGCTCGATCGCCAGCGGCAGGCCGTCGAGGCGGCGGCAGAGCTCGGCGATCGAGTGCGGCGCGACGTCGGCCACGCGGAAGTCGGGCAGCCGTTCGCTCGCCCGGGCGATGAACAGCTGGACCGCGTCCGAGCCGGCGATGTCGGCCGCCTCCGCCGCCGGGGCCGGGCAGCCGAGCGGAGGGACGGTCCAGCAGACCTCGCCCGGTACCCCCAGCAGCGTCCTGCTGGTGACCACGATTCGCAGTTCTGGCACCGCGTCAAGCAACTGGCCGGCCAGCTCGGCGACCTGATCGGCCAGCCGCTCGGCCCCGTCGAGCAGCAGCAGCCTGCGCGGTCCGGCCGCCAGCGCGCTCTGCAACGACTCGATCAGCGGCGTGCCCTGCTGGTCATGGACCTGGAGCCGGGAGGCGAGGGCGGAGGCGAGCGTCCGCGGGTGCCGGATCTGCTCGAGCGCGACGAACACGACCTCGACCTCGGCGGCGGCGCGGCGGCTGACCGCCTCGGCCGCCAGCCTGCTCTTGCCCGCGCCGCCCGGGCCGATGAGCGTGACCAGCCGCGACTGCCGCAGCAGGGCCGTCAGCTCGGCCAGCTCGCGTTCGCGGCCGACGAAGCTCGATCTGGCGGCGGGCGGCGCGCTGCCGTTGTCGGCATCGTCGGCAGTCGCGGCGCTCGCCTCGAGTTCGGCCAGCGCGGCGAGCGGTCTGGCGGAGATCTGGGTCCGGCCCGACTCCCACCGATTGACGGTGGCGAACGAGACGCCGAGGCGGCGCGCGAGCTGCTCCTGGCTCAGCCCGAGGCGGCGGCGCAGCTCTCTCAGCCTCTCGCCGACCGAATTCGCACCACTAGGGCCGCTCACGATCGAAGCCTACGGTCTTTCCGCCGCCCGGGTAGGGCGTAATACGGGCCTGAGAAAGATTAGCGGCGGCCTATTCTGGCCGACCTTCGACGGGCAGAGTCAGCTGCTGTCAAGTCCTCGCTGATCTCTTCCGCCACGAGTGTCCCTGCCGTCCTGCATCGACGTCCTGACGGGTCCTGCCGGTGCCCTCCAGGTATGCTTCGCCAGGACCATGATCGATATGTTCGGCCATGCGCCTATGGGTCATGTAGTAAGGGATTCCGACCGCGAGGGCCACGATGATCACCCCGAGGATGACGGCCACCCAGACGATTGGGGTCATGACGAAATGTCCTCCCTGTCTAACCGAAGTCTCGAATTGCTTCCGCTACCCGGCCGCAGGAAATTAACCCAAAATTGCGAAACTGACTCAGATTCGCGCCGGCGCCGTTGGCGTCGGCGTCGCCGCTAGAGGACCTGTCGGCGCTCCAGGTACCTCAGCGCGAGCCAGCCGATCGGCACCGGGAGCCAGAACGTGAGCAGGCGGTAGAGCAGGACCGCGCTGACCGCCGCCGCGCCGGGCATCCCGGCCGCCGTGAGCCCGGCCGACAGCGCCGCCTCGATCGCGCCGAGGCCGCCCGGGGTCGGGACTAGCGAGCCGATCGCGCTGCCGGTCAGATAGATCACCGCCACGCTGGCGATCGGGACCGAGCCGCCGAGCGCCCGGACGCAGACGGCCAGGCAGCCGATGTAGGCCGCGCTCAGCAGCAGCGTGCCGCCGATTCCCGCGGCCAGCTTGCGGGGATGCTGCGCGATCTGCAGGAGCTGCGGCAGCACCTGGTTGATGGTCGGCGCCACCCGGGCCCGCAGCAGCCGGCGGCCGGCCGGCAGGGCCGCGACGGTGGCCGCGATCGCGACCAGCCCGGCGATGATGAAGTAGGCCACGACCGGCAGCTTGATCGGATTGCTCTCGTTGGTGCCGGTCAGCGCGATGAAGATGACCAGCAGCGAGATGTGCATGACGAACGCCACCACCTGCGACACGCCGACGCTGGCGGCCGCCACCGCCGCCGGTATCTTCCGACGCTGCAGATAGCGGATGTTGACCGCGGCCCCCCCGACGGCGGCCGGCGTCACCAGCGTGACGAACGAGCTCGCGAGCTGAGCCAGCACGGTCAGCCCGAAGCTGAGCTTCTCGGTCACGAACCCGGTCAGCGACAGGGCCGCGCCGGCGTAGGTCGCGGCCGACAACCCCAGCGCGACGATGCCCCAGCGCCAGTCGGCCGACCGCACCACCGCCGACAGGCTGTCCCTGGCCAGCTCGCCCGCGAGCAGATAGGCCGCCACCACGCTCGCGATCAGCGTCACCAGCGTGCGCAGCCGGATGCGCTCGAGCCGCACCGGCGCGACCTCGCCCCCGGGGACGTGGACGAGCAGGCGCTTGCGCAGCGCGGGCAGCACGTCCCGGCGGCGGCGCAGTTCGTGCCGGGTGGAGCGGGCGAGCGCCACCGCCTGCAGCAGCGGCACGGTGGTGATGATCTCGTCGGTCGGGATCTTCACCAGCGCTAGGTCGGCTGACCGGTCCGGGCCGACGAGCAGGGCGAACTCGGCCATCAGCTGCGCCCGGTCGAGCCGGATCTGCAGGTCGGACGCGGCCACGTCGCCGGTGGGGGTCGGCAGCAGCAGGACCCGGGCATCGTCGGTCAGCAGCATGTGGTCGGCGGTGAGCGCCCGGTGGGTGACCCGGTGCGCGTGCAGTCGGAGCACGTCGTCCCAGACCCGGCCGAGCTGGGCGTCGGTCGGCTCGGGGGCGTAGTCGGCCAGCGTCGTCCCGTCGTGGTGCTCGTAGGCGAGCACGGCCGCCTCCTGCCCGGCCTGGACCAGCGCCCGGAGGCGGGGCATGGGGACGCCGGCGTTCTGGGCCGCGTAGGAGAGCAGCGCCAGCCGCTCGACCGCCCGGTCCTGTGACAGCGGCGCCCCCCGGGAGACCTGCCGCTGCAGCCGGACCAGCCGGTACAGGCGGTAGAGGAGCCCCGCCGCCTGCTGGTCCCAGTCGTACACGATGACGCTGAGCCGGCCCCCGGCCAGCGCGACCGCGGCGTAGCGGCGGGACTCCGCCTCGGTGCCCTGCAGCCACACCCGACGCATCTCCGACACCGGGCACCCGGCCGAGTTGAGCGCGGCCGCGATGTCCTCGGCGGTGGGGCGGGTCGGGATCACCCCCGCCGCGTAGCGGACCCCGAGGCCGATCGCGCCGCCCGCGAGCACGGAGATGAGCAGCGACAAGATCGTGGTGGTGGAGGCGGACAGGTTGGCCAGCGCGTAGATGGAGATGAGCACCCCCATCGTGGTCCGCCAGCGGGCTTGCCGCCCGCCCAGGCCGAGCATGGCGGCGTAGGCGACCAGGGCGGCCAGGTACCCGTCCAGCGCAGCCGTGTGGCTGACGTCGGGCCTGGACATGGTGATGGCGTCGTAGAGCCGGTCCGCGAACCGATGACGCAGCAGGTAGTTGGTGGCCGTCACCGCCGCGCCGGCCAGCACGCCGGTCGCCACCGCCTCCGCCAGCGCCCGCGGCTGGCGGCGGGTGACCTGGCGGATGGCCAGCGCGAGCGACAGCGCCAGCAGCGCGAAGAGCGCAATCGGCCGCACCGTGACCAGCACGGCGTGCGGCACCGCCTTGCTGACCTCGACGATGTTGGTTTCCAGGCCGTCCGCGGTCGCGCTCGCCACGATGCCGAGGCCGCCGAGCACGACCACCCCGGCGATGCAGGCCAGGCAGCGCAGCAGGTCGGCCGGCTTGCGGATCCGGTGCTCACGGTGGTCCTCGACCAGGACCGGCGGCGGCCCTGGGGACGCCGAAGCCTGCGCCGGGCCGGCTGGCCGGCCCGGCGGCGGGCTAGGCCGAGGCAGCGTCACGGGAAGACCACATGCGGGAGGCCACGGGCTGCTAGAAGATGCTGTTGATGATGTCGTCGCCGATGCCGAAGCCGGCCCCGGTCACGATCGCGCGGCCGAAACCGCCGCCGAGGAACGACTGCAGCATGCCGCCGCCCCGGCCGCCCATCATCCCGCCCTGCTGCTGGTAACCCTGCTGGTAGCCCTGCTGGGGCTGGTAACCCTGCTGCTGGTAGCCCGGCTGGGCTGCTGGTAGCCCTGCTGCTGATACCCGGGCTGCCCGGTCGACTGCACGTGGTTGTCGACCATCGAGTGGATGGACTGCAGCAGCAGCGACACCTGCCCTTCCTCCTGCTGGACGCCGAGCGCGACCTCCTTGAGGTCGAGCATCCATTCGCGCGCGTTCATGTCGCCCGCCGCGGCGGCCGCCTGCAGCTTGCCGGCCAGCGTCTGGATCAGGGCAGCGGTCTGCTGTCCCTGCTGCTGCAGCTGGGCGTAGTTCTGGTCCACGGTCTGCGGATCCACGGGGTCCTCCTGTGACGGATCATGACGGTGAGTAGAACACCTGGATATTAGCCGCCCCGCCCGGATAACCACCGATCCGAGCCGGCCGCGGGTGGAGACATCCACCCAGAGGTTGAGATCGCAACTCAACTCGTCGGCCGATGGCAGCGGGCCCTCGGCTCCGTAGCGTTTGAGCCATGAACGCTACTGATTACCTCATTAACGCGGTGCTGGTCCTGCTGGTCCTCCGGCAGATCCGGGAGACCCGGCTGACCTGGCAGATCCTGCTGCTGCCGGTGCTGATCGTGATCGGCGCGGCCTGCTACTACCTCCGCTCGGTCCCCACCGCGGGCAACGACCTGCTGCTCGACGTCACCCTGGCGGCGGCCCGCGCCACCCTCGGCGGGCTCTGCGCGCTGGCGACCCACCTGCGCCGGGGCGCCGACGGCGTGCCGCTGTCGCGGGCCGCTGGATCGCCGCCATCCTCTGGGTGGTCGGCATTGGCGCCCGGATGGGCTTCGCGTACGCGACCAGCCACGGGCCGGCCCGGCGATTGAGCGGTTCTCCGTCGCGCACTCGATCACCAGCGTCGACGCCTGGGTGGCGGCGCTGTTCCTGATGGCGCTGGCCGAGGTCGTCACCCGGCTGACGGTGCTGTGGCTCCGCTCCAGCCGCCTCCCGGCGGCGGCCGCGCCGTCCCCGGCCCGCGCCACCGTGCACGCGTAACCGACATTGACCGACTCAACCAGCGACTGGTCATTGGAAAGGATCGATCATGAGCACCCAGACCCGGGGATTCCCGGCCGGTGAGATGCGGGCGTCGGACGCCGACCGCGATCTGGCCCTCGCCGAGCTGAGCGAGCACTTCCAGACCGGACGGCTCACCCAGGACGAATTCGACGAGCGGTCCGCCCGAGCGCTGCAGGCCAAGACCGGCCAGCAGCTGACCGAGCTCTTCACCGATCTCCCCGGCGGCGCCGCCCTCGGCGGAACCGACCCGGCCGCCGCGGGGCCCGCCGGGTCGGCCGACCGATGGGGGTCGCCGGACCCGTCCCGGTCGGGCCAGTCCTGGCGGGATCCGTCCCGGTCGGACCCGTCCTGGCAGGGCCCGTCGTCCTGGCCGCCCGGGAGCCGAGCGGCCGGTCGCCGAGCTGCCGGCGGCCCGTCCCGTTCGTGGTCGTCGGCGTCGTCGCCGCGATCGTGGTGGCGAACCTGCTCGGTCACCTCGCCCACGTCACCATCGGCCCGGTCGGCATCGGCTTCGGCTGGGTGATCCCGGTCTTCATCATCGTGTTCATCGTGCGCCGCCTCGCCAGGAATCGGTAACCGGCCGCCGCCCGGCCCGGCCCGGCCCGTCGACGCAGGAGCTCGCCTAGAGTTGTGGCTCCTCGACCAGGGCGGCGAGGGCGTTGAAGGCGAGCTGGGTGCTGCCCCGCAGGTGCGCCTGGTCGTGGCCGCCGTCGTCGGCCCAGACGAGGAACGTGTACTGCTCCGTATGGGTGACCCGGGTGCCCGCCGGGGTGGCTCGAACCCGATCGAGATCAGCGACACCCACCGTCGTACCCCGTCGAGCAGCACCTCGTGGGCGGAGACGATCCGTTCGCCCGCGACGATGTCGAGGAACAGCGCGTGGCTGGCGATGGCCTCGACCGTCCCGGTCGCGGCCGAGGTGCCGGTCAGCCGTTCCCACCCGCCGACCCGGAAGTCCAGCTCGAGCACCCCGTCCGGACCCGGCAGCCGCCGCCATCTCGACCGCAGGTCCGCGTTCGCGTAGGCGTCCCAGACCCGGGCGGGCGCGGCCTTGATGTCCCGGGCGACGGTGAATGATCCATGCAGCACGCTCGTGCAACCTCCGACCGGCCGTCGTTCATCCCTCCGCCCTCATTCACCCGCCGCCCATTCAACCCGCCTGCCCTCATGCAACCTCCGCCCGGCCCCCTTCATCCCGCCTGCCCCCCTTCATCCCGCCGCCTAATAGCAGTCGTAGGCCCACAGTCCTCATAGTCACCACGTCCACCAGGCCGGATGGCCGAAAGCGACAGCGTGGATACTTCGAGTCGCGGCTGCCCCCAACGAGACACAATGACGCTCGAGCCCGGAAGCCGTCGCCCCTAAAGGGACACAATCACCGACACCGCCGCGCACGGTGCGTCCCCATCCTCCACAACCGCCTCGTAACCCTCACTCGCCACTACGAGAACGCGCTAAGCGACCGCCAGCGCGACCGGCCTGCACTCTAGCTAGCGCGCCCCAACAGCCCCACCCCCACGCAGGCCCCCCCCGCCATCGCCCTCGGTCAGGGACGGGCGTCGTCGGCGGTCAGCTCCTCCTCGAGCATGCTCATCGCCTTCAGGAAGGCGGCTCGCTCGCTCGGGGCCAGCTTGTCGAGGACCCGGGCGAGCGGGCTGGCGGCCCCGTCCAGCCACTGCTCGACGACGTCCCCCTGGGTCGGCCTGATCTGGACCAGCGTCCGGCGGCGGTCGGCCGGGTCCGGCTGCCGGTCGATGAAGCCCGCCCGGTCGAGGTCGGCCAGCACGCCGCTGACCGTGGGCAGGGTCAGGCCGAGAAGCGAGGCCAGCTCGCCGACGGTGACAGGACCGCCGCGGAGCTGCTGCAGGGCGGCGACGTGCCTGGGTCCGAGCGGGGTGCCGGAGCTCGGCGCGACCCGGTCCTGCCATCGCCGCATGCCCCGCGACACGCGCGGGAACAGCTGCATGAGCCGCAGGCACAGCGCCGAGTGCTCCCTGCCGCCCGCTTCGTCGCTCACGCCGCTCTCCTTGACCAGACTCCGAGTCACTATATATTGTTCCGATATCAAAACTATTTTTGCCTACTAACAAATTACCCGGGAGCCCGACATGGCATCAGAGACAGCGGCACTGCTGGCGGACGGGAAGCTGGCCGGATCATGGACCCTGGACGGGGCCAAGTCCTCGGTCGGGCTCCGCACCAAGAGCGTGTGGGGCCTGGTCAAGGTCAAGGGCGTCTTCGGCCAGGTCGCCGGGGAGGCCGTGATCTCCGCCGCCGGCCAGGCAACCGGCACGATCAGGGTCGCGGCCGCCTCCATCGACACCGGCCTGAAGAAGCGCGACGACCACCTGCGCTCGGCCGACTTCTTCGACGCGGCCAAGTACCCCGACATCACGTTCAGCGCCACCTCGGTCGCGCTGTCGGCGGGGCGAGAGCGCGACCGTCTCGGGCACGCTGACCGTCCGCGACCAGACCCGGCCGGTCACCGTCAACGGCACGGTCTCCGCGCACGGCCAGGACGAGATCTCGCTCGACGCCGAGCTGCCGGTCAACCGGGGCCACCACGGCCTGTCGTTCAACCAGCTCGGCATGATGTCCCTGGACAACATCATCGTCATCCACGCGGTGTTCGCTAAGGCGTAGCCGCCTCAGGTCGCGCCGGCCACGATCGCGAGCGCCCGCTCGGCGCGGTCGGTGATGATGGCGGCAACCCGCGGGTCGGCCGCGAACGCGCGGATGTCGCTGTCGGAGTTCACCGTCCACAGCAGGCACGGCAGCCCCGCCGCGGCGGCCCGGGCGACGGTGCCGAACTGGTCGAGGGTGTAGTGCGGCGCGAGGTAGTCGGCCCGGACCTGCCTGGCCAGGCCGACCGGGAACAGCTCGCGGAGCGAGGTCGGCAGCCCCGCCCAGCGCGCGCTCCCGCCGATCAGCAGCCCGGTTTTGACGGCCGGGAACGCGATTTTCGCGGCCCCCACGGCGGACGGCAGGAAGGACGTCACGATGAACTCGCCCGGATCCGATATGGCCTTCAGGGCGGCTATCACCTCGGGCACGTAGCCGTCCTCCTTGAGCTCGACGTCGAGCTTGACCCGGCCGGCGCAGGCCTGCAGCACCTCGGTCAGCAGCGGCGGCCGCACGCCGGCCCCCGCCTCGATGTCGTCGCGGGTGAGGCTGCCGACCGCGATCCCGTTGACGCGGGCGTCGTGGAACGCGATCAGCTCGCCGTCGCGGGTCATCCTGACGTCGAACTCGATCATGTCGGCGCCGATTGCGATCGCGTTGGTGAACGCCTCGATCGTGTTCTCCGCCGCTCCGGCGGCGACCCCACGGTGCGCGGCCACCATGACTCTGCTCATGACTCGCAGTATGCCTCGTGCTCGTGCAGTTTCTGATGGTGTCCAGATGTCGGTCATCCGAACAGTGGCGATGGATCACGGCTTCTCAACAAAACTTCACTTAATTCAGCGTTATCGAACAACATCTGATTGCTCGGCGTCACGGACGAGCTGCTGCTGGCGATCGGCGCGCGTACGGTAAGGCGGGTGGAGAACGGTGCCGTCGGGGAGCGACACGGGTGATCGCCGAGATCCTGCCCGCGGTGGTGGCAAGTGCGGACGCGTTCGGCGACCCGCCCGAGGCCGCGCTCTTCCCGGCCGAACCGCCGCTGCTCGTGCGGGCCATGGCAAAACTGCGCGCCTAAGTTCCTCACCGTCCGGCCACTGCCCCTCAACGCGCTCGGCTCGTTCCCCTCGGACCGACGCCGATCCTGCCGGGGCAGGCGGGCGCGCCGCCGTGGCCGTCGGGCATCGTCCGCAGCATCATCCACTGCGCCAGGTACCGCGCCGCCGCCGTCGCTCAGGCCGGCCAGGTGTGACCATCGGGCTTGACGCCGAGCCCGCCGGCTCGCTTCCCTGCGCGGTTCTCGGGCTGGTGACCGGGCCCGGCGAGCGTGACCGGCTCCGCGACCTCGCCCGCGACTCTCCGCGTGTGCTCGGACACGCTGCTGTTCAGCGCCAAGGAATCGGTCTACAAGGCCTGGTTTCCGCTCGCCCACCGGTCGCTCGGCTTCAGCGACGCGGATATCACCATCAACGCGGTCAACGGCACCTTCGTGGGCCGCCTGCTGGTCGCCGCGCCGGCGTTAAGCGGCCTGCCCCCGGGCCGCTTCAGCCTGCCGCTCAGGCTGGCGCGACGCTCCTCCTGACCGCGATAACGGCGCTGGCCTACAGTGGCAGCATGAACGCAGATCAACTGGAGAAGGTCAGGACCGCGCCGGGCTTCTTCGCCGCCCTGGACCAGAGCGGCGGCAGCACGCCCAAGGCGCTGGCCGAGTACGGCATCGCCGAGGACCGGTACAACGACCGACGCCGAGATGTTCGACCTCGTCCACGCGATGCGCACCCGCGTCATCACCAGCCCGGCCTTCGACGGCGCCCGCATCATCGCGGCGATCCTGTTCGAGCAGACCATGGACCGCGACGTGGAGGGCCTGCCGACCGGCCGCTACCTGTGGGAGCGCAAGCACGTCGTCCCGTTCCTGAAGGTCGACAAGGGGCTGGCCGACGAGGCGACGGCGTCCAGCTGATGAAGCCGATCGACACCCTCGACGAGTTGCTCGCGCGCGGCGAACGAGCACGGCATCTTCGGCACCAAGATGCGCTCGGTCATCAAGGACGCCGAGCGAGACCGGGATCGCGGCGATCGTCGAGCAGCAGTTCGAGGTCGCCGACCGGATCGCGGCGGCCGGGCTGGTGCCGATCCTCGAGCCGGAGGTCAGCATCACCAGCCCGCACAAGGACGCAGGCCGAGGCGCTGCTGCACGACGCGCTCCAGAGCACGTCGAGGCGCTGCCGGCCGACGCGACGATCATGTTCAAGCTGACGATCCCGACCCAGCCCGGCCTCTACGCCGACCTCGCCGCCGATCCGCGGGTGCTGCGCGTGCTTGCGCTGTCCGGCGGCTACAGCCGCGACGAGGCCTGCGCGCCTGCTGCGCGCAGGACCACGCCATGATCGCCAGCTTCTCCCGGGCGCTGCTCGAGGGGCTGACCGACGGCCAGACCGACGAGGAGTTCAACGCACCGCTCGACGCGTCGATCGCGCAGATCTACGACGCCTCGGTCCACAAGGATAGCTCCCTCAGGTCTGCAGGGGCGCCAGCTCGCGGGTGAACCCGGCGACGAAGTCCTCGAGGGACTCCGGCGCCGTCGCCGGGCGGACGACGAACTTGCTGAGCCCGGCGTCGGCGAACGACGCGATCAGGTCCCGCGCGCCCGCCCAGCCGTCGGCGACCAGCGTCACCGGGTCGGCCTCGGGCCTGCGGCGCCGGATCGAGGCGGCGAGCGCGTCGGCAGGCCGCCGAACGCGATCGCCAGGCTGATCCCGAAGTGATCGTCGTCTACCTGCCGTCCCGCCTCGTCGGCGGCGGCGTTGATCACCGCCACCGCCGCGCCGCCTCGGCCGGGGTGAGCAGCGACCCGAGCCAGCCGTCGCCGAGCCGCCCACCCGGCGCAGCCCGGCCGGCGCCGATCCGGCCAGCCAGATGTCGAGCGGCTTGGCCGGCCGCGGCGCGACCGAGGCGTCCTGCAGGTGAAGAAGGACCCGTCGAAGGCCACCAGGTCGGTCGTCAGCATCAGCCGCAGCAGCTCCAGCGCCTCGTCGAACACCGCGCCGCGCTGCCCGGCCGGCACCGGGAACAGCGCCGCTCGCCGGGACGGCCGGCTGCAGCCCGAACACCGGCAGCACCCGGCCCGGCGCCAGCCCCGCCAGCGAGGCGAGCTGCTTGGCGACCAGCACCGGATGGCGCCCCGGGAGCACCGAGATCCGCTCCGACCTTGAGGTGCGTGGTCTTCGCGAGCGCGAACGTCATCCCGGTGAACGGGTCGACGGCCGGGCCGAACACGGTCTCCGGCAGCCACAGCGAGTCGACCCCGGCGGCCTCGAGCAGGGCGACCGACGCCCCGAACTGGTCCGGGCACCGGCCGCCCCAGCGACAGGCCGATCCTTATTCGCATGCGTCCACGCTACGCGCTCCTCAGGCGCCGCCTGCGCGGCCGGCACCGGCCCCAGCGCCGAGGCCGGAGCCGCGACCTCGGCCAGACGGTGTCGGTGACCACGCCCCGCCGCCGGGCCCGCCGCAGCCCGCTCAGCGCGGTCAGCGCGCCGATGGCGGAGATCGCGGTGATGACGGCCAGGGCCGGCCGGTAGGCGCCCAGCGTCGCCTCGCGGTGGTGATCTGGCTGGCGCCCCCGCCTCGACCACGGCGGTCACGATGGCCAGCACGACGGCCCCGCCGACCTGGAACGACGTGTTGAACAGGCTGGACGCCAGGCCCTGCTCGTCGTCCGGGATCCCGCCGTCGCCGCCAGGCTGAGGGCGGAGAAGCCGAGCGCGAAGGCGACCCCGATCAGCATCACCGCCGGCAGGATCACCGACGGGTAGTCGGGGCTGACGCCGACCCGGAGGAACACCACGTAGCCGGCCACCAGGCTGACGAACGCGACCACGGTCACCCGGGCGGGACCGAACCGGTCGATGATGGCGCTCATCCGGGTGGACAGGATCGCCACCACCACCCCGGCCGGCAGGAACGCGAGCGCGGTCTGCAGCGCGCGACCAGCCCAGCAGGCGTCTGCAGGTACAGGGTGACGATGAACTGGAACCAGACGTACGAGCCGAACAGCGCCATCGCGCCGATGTTGGCCCGGGTCAGCGCGCCGGAGCGGAAGATGCCGAGCCGCACCAGCGGGTGCGCGCTGCGCCGCTCGATCGGCGACGAACGCGGCGAGCAGCGACGACCACCGCCGCGAACGAGCCGATCGTCCGGGCCGAGCCCCAGCCGCCTGCTGCGCGGCGACGACGGTGTAGACCAGCAGCAGCATCCCGCCGGTGACGGTGACCGCGCCGGGCATGTCGTATGCCGGCCGCTCCGCGGTGCGCGCTCGCCGCGCGGGATCAGCCGGATCGCGGCGAACAGCGTGAGCAGCGCCACCGGGGCCGGCACCAGCAACGTCCAGCGCCAGCCGACCTCGGTCAGCAGGCCGCACAGCACCAGGCCGAGCGAGAAGCCGCTCGCGCCGAAGGTGGTGTAGATGCTGATGGCCCGGTTGCGCATCGGGCCCTCGCGGAAGGTGGTGGTGATGATCGACAGCCCGGCCGGGGCGGTGAAGGCGGCCGCGATGCCCTTGACGAACCGGGCCGCGATCAGCAGTCCGGGCGTGCGACCAGGCCGCCGAGCAGCGAGGCGACCGCGAAGACGGCCAGCGCGGCCAGGAACACCCGGCGCCGTCCCAGCAGGTCGGCGGCCCGGCCGCCGAGCAGCAGCAGGCCGCCGTAGCCGAGCACGTAGCCGCTGACCACCCACTGCAGCGAGGAGGTGGACAGCCCCAGGTCGGTGCGGATGGACGGGCAGGGCCACGCCGACCATCGAAACGTCGAGCGCGTCGAGGAACAGCGCGCCGCAGAGCACGATCGAGGGTGGCCCACAGACGAGGGCTCCAGTGCTGCGTGGTCCACAGCCTGGGAGTGGCTTGATGTCTCCATGCGCCACAATATGCTTGCGCGTGCATTTAATGCAAACGCAATTAATGTACTTGCAACTACTCTTGAGGCGCGCTAAACTGCGCGTGTGAGCGAGCGGCGGCCCCGGAGCCGGTGGTGACCGCCTGGCGGGCCATCGCCGCCAGCCACGCGGCCGCCTGCGCCGCTCGAGCGCGAGATGGGCGAGCGGCACGGCCTCGGCATGAGCGAGTTCGAGGTCCTCGACCGGCTGGCCGAGAGCGGCTGCAGCGCCTCCGCTGCCCAGGAGCTGGCCGACTCGGTCCACCTCAGCCAGAGCGCGCTGTCCCGGCTGATCGCCCGGCTGGAGAAGGACGGCCTGGTCGAGCGCTTCCTGTGCGCCGAGGACCGCCGCGGCATCTACGTCTCCCTCACCCCCGGCGGCCGCGACCGCCACGCCGCGGCGGCGCCGACCCACCGCGAGGTCCTCGCCTCCGTCCTCCCGGCAGCTGCTCGCCCCGTGACAACGCGCCACCCCTACTTGAAACCGTTTTTAGTGGCTGCACGCGTCGCAGGTCACGGCGATGCCATCTACCGCTAGACCCTTGGCGGACTGGAAGTTCCCGGAAGAGATGTCAGCGTCTTTTAGGCCTAGCTCCGATTTTGAGCGTTCCGTCGACCCGCGGTGCCCCGCGAACGCGCAGGATCTGGTCCGCCACCTGCACGCTTTCGCCCGCGAGGTGCTGCTGACCGAGGCGCATTTCGCACCGCCGCCATCCGCCTGGTGGCCAAGCTTGGGCAGAAGACCACCGCCAGCCACAACGAGGTGCGGTTGATGGCCGGGAGCCTGGGCCTGTCAGCGCTCGGTCTCCCTGATTTCCAACGGCACCGGGGAGTCAGTCGACGTCGGCCAACCTGCTGGGCCCCTTATGGCGCAAGGCCATTCCCGGCCACGCCCCAACGGCGCCTCGATCGTGCGCTCATCGACACCCGGGGCGAGCCGATGTTCTTCACCGGCGTGGTGGTTGACACAGCGAGGCCGACCCCATCGCCGACGCCGAGGTCGACGTGTGGCACGCCTCCACCGTTGGGTCTGTACGAGAACCAGGACCCAGAGCAGGCCGAGATGAACCTGCGCGGCAAGTTCTTCACCGACGCACGACGGCCGCTTTCGCCTTCGAGAGCATCAAGCCGGCCGGCTATCCGGTGCCCCAGGAGCGGGCCGGTGGGCCGGCTTCTGGCCGTGCAGCACCGCCATCCCTTCCGACCCGTCGCACCTGCATTGCCTTGATCCACAAGATTGAGCTTCAAGACCATCGCCTCGCAGCTCTACAGCGCCAACAATCCCAACCTGGAGAGCGAAGCCCAGTTCGGCGTCACCCGCGCCGCTGATCGCCCAGCTACGTGCGCCACGAGTCAGGTCGAGCCGGCGCCGAGCGGCCGTCCCTGACTTAGCAATGGTACGCCTCGCGTGAGACCTTCGTGGTGGAGCCGGGCGAGGCCTGGCTGCCGACCCCGCCCGTCTCGGCCAAGGCCGAATTTTTTTATTTTTTTAAAAAAAAAAAAAAAAAAAATTTTTATTTTATACATGGCCACCCAGAATGATGTCGTCATCCTTGCCGAGGAGGTACTTCAAAGAGGTGCCGTTCCGAACGGGGCTTGAGGACGCGATGGTATCCGAGCGAAAGCAGATAGATCGTCGGGCGGGTACAGTCCTGCTGACTTCCCGCATCGAAAAAAAAAAAATCCACCCGTGCGTCTGATCTGGGGTCGAGTTATTTTTTTTTTTGTGCTGACCGGCCAGCAGCCCGCCCCGCACGCCACCGCCGCCGTCGCGGCCAGGCCTCGACGTCCAGGACGTGCGCTCCATGTCTGGCGGCGGCCTCACCAAGATAGGCTGGATGTGCAGCGTCCGGAAACAGCCCGGCCTGCGTCAGGCGCTATTGAGCCGGGCCGTTGAAATTTTTTTGAAATACCCGGCGATCCGCTCCAGCTTTTTTTGCTCGCGCTGCGCCCGCATACGAGGGCGCCGCGATCTTTTTCGGAGGACCTGAGGTGCTTCTGGCAGCGGGCCTCGATGTACCGGCCAAGCGCCGCCGCCATCGTGCTCCGGCGGTTTACCCTTTGCCGATCTTACCGCCTGGATCGTCCTCAAGCTGCGAGAGCTTTTTTTTGGCAGCCACGGTAATTTTGTTCGCCTTTTAAAATTTTACTGAACTGCTCCTTTATTTTTTTTTTGCCCCGTCTCGCCCTTGCTAGCCACATTGTCGTCCTTTTGCGATAAGCTACCGAACGTTTCGAACAACGCTTGGCGCCGTGCGATTTCGCGGCGGCCTTCCCCGCCAGCCTCAGCCGCCAGCCTGCCGTACCTGATCGCCTAGTTCCCGACCGCGTTTTTAATCGGCCGTTTTGGTCAGGCGGGTAGGGCTAGCCACCTGTCGTAAAGGCCGCCGGTCTTGCGGGCCAGCGCCTTGATTTTTTTTCCCCCCCCCCCATCTTCGTTATCCCGTCGTATTTTTACCCCTTCCGGCGTCGCCTCCCCCCCCCTTTTTTTTTTTTTTTTCCCCCCCCCCCCCCCCCCCTTTTTGCCGAGCCAGATGGTTCGTTTGGCCCAGTTTAGCCGGGAAACCTGGTCGGCAAGGTTTCGACCGGCACTACGAGGGGTAATTGCGTATGACGCTCCTCAGCGGATCCCTGATCGATGGCGGAACGAGACGCTGCGAACAACCTGTGGCTGGTCCCGGCCATCGAGATCGTGGCCGCCCTCGCTACTGTTCGCGGTGACGCGAGCATCGACAGTGCCGCCTTCCACGGCGCTCGGACTGCCGTCGTGGGTGATCAGCGGCGCGCCCGACGCCGCCCGGGAGATCCTGTCCGCGCTGGCCGGCGCGGTCAGCACCGTCGTCGGCGTTGTCTTCTCGATCATGATCGTGACCCTGACGCTAGCCTCGCAGCAGTTCGGGCCGCGGATGCTGCGCACCTTCATCAGCGACCGCGGCACCCAGGTGACCCTCGGGACGTTCGTCGCGACGTTCGTGTACGCGATGCTGGTGCTGATCTCGATCGGGCAGCACGGCGTTTCGTGCCGCACCTGTCGGTCACGGTCGCGCTCGCGCTGACGGTCGTCGACCTCGGCGCGCTGATCTATTTCATCCACCACATCGGCCACCTCGATCCAGCTGCCGCAGGTCATCGCCGAGTATTGCGCACGAACTGGACGGGGCCATCGATGGCGGAGAGCGGCTTCAGCCGCGCAGGCGGCCGAGCCCGCCAACGGGCCGCGTGGGCGGTGCTGCTGGCCCGGCTGGACCGCGGGCGGCGACGGCAATGGCGCGCCCGGCGAGCGGCTACCTGCGGTTCTTCCGGCACGCCACGCTGGTCGAGATCGCGGCCGAGGACGACGCCGTCATCGGGCTGCGCTACCGGCCGGGGCATTTCCTCACCCAGGGCCTTCCCATGGCGAGCGTCTGGCCGCCCGAGGCCGCGGCCACGGGTCGGCGCACGCGCTCGGGCGCGGTGCACATCACCGGGCCGATGCGGACCCTGACCCAGGACATCGCCTTCGGCATCGACCAGCTCGTCGAGTATCGCGATCCGGGCCCTGTCCCCGGCCGTCAACGACACGTTTCGCCCTTCACCTGCATTGTACTGGCTCGGTGACAGCCTCTGGCAAGATCGCCGTCACTGGCACCCGCTGGTGTGCACCGCGACGGCGGCGGCCGCATCCGGCTATCACCGTCCCGGTCAGCGACGAGCGCCTGGTGCAGCGAACATTCGAGAAGATCCGCCAGGCCGTGACGGCATGCCCGCGGTCCTGATCCGCCAACTCGACGCGCTGTTCAAGATCATGGCGGTGGCGCCCGCCGGGCCGCGACCCAGGTCCTCCTGGACCAGGCAGCGATGCTCCAGGGGATGAGCGAGCGCACTGTCCGGGAGCAAGCCGACCAGGCGACATCGCCGCCGGTACCAGGCCGTGCTCGACCTACATGCCAGACGTCCCGCTGCCGCCCGCACACCTGGCCGGGGTCGAAGCCGCTGCGTGCTGCATCCCCCGCCGGGGCGGGATGATCACCATCAGCACCTTCGCCGCCGCGTCGACGTCACCATCCACAAGCTCCTGGCGGGGGCGGGGGAGAGTCGCCCGGGCCCGTTCGGACCAAAAGAGACTGTGAATTCAAAATCTTTATCTCGAACGGACCGTGGTTTCACCTGGTCGGAACCACGCGCCCCTTTAAAGCGTCGTCCGCCCGGCGGTTTTGATTGACTTTGCCGGGAATGGCCGTGACAATCGCCTGGCGAGCTACCCCGTCTCTCTGGACGGTATATGAGCGACGGCGGCCACCATCACGGCGGCGACAGGGGCGGGCAGCCGGGCTTCCAACCCGGAATGCTTCCGTCGCACGAGCACCATCACCATCACAGTGCCGACCCGTCCGACCAACTCGCCGACCCGTGGGGTCCGATACCCCCGGCGTACGGACCGCCCCGGCCCGGCGTGCGCCGGTACCGGCCGCGGGCGGGCAGTCT
The DNA here is from genome assembly GCA_963838825.1 of uncultured Actinomycetota bacterium. Classification (GTDB taxonomy): domain Bacteria; phylum Actinomycetota; class Actinomycetes; order Streptosporangiales; family Streptosporangiaceae; genus Trebonia. Next base: position 73,952 of record CAWISQ010000006.1, on the reverse strand, counting down.
GGGCTGGGCCGGGCTGTGGATCGTGAGGCTGGCGATACTCGCGTTCGTCGTCTTCGTGATATTCGAGATCGTGCACGGGGCGTCGAGCACGCCCGCGCCCTGATAGCCGGCCCGGGTCAGGACAGCACGCGCCGCCTGAAGTTGCGCAGGCCGATCGACAGGAAGAGCGCGGCGAAGCCGATCAGGACCGGGTAGACCACGTACAGGTGCATGTGCGGCGCGTTCGTGAACGCCGCCCGCATCCCCTCGTTGACGTAGATCAGCGGGTTGATCAGCACGACCGTCTGCAGCCAGTGCCAGCCGCCGACCTTCACCGGGGCCAGCTTGGTCCAGGAGTAGTAGGTGCCGCCGAGGAACGTGATCGGCAGGATGATGAAGCCGAACATCAGCCCGATGTTGCGCGGCTCGAAGCTGGTGCCCGAGCACCAGGCCCGAGGCCGGCCATCGCGATGCAGGCCAGCGGGCACCAGCGTGACGATGATCAGCCAGTGCAGCGAGATGTGGGCGTGCACGCCCGGCCGCGTGCACGACCGAGGCGATCGGCAGCACGATGGCGGCCGAGATGCAAGCCCTGGACCGCGCCCGACAGCACCTTGGCCATGGCGACCAGCCAGATCGGGCAGGGCGCCTGCACCCGGTCCTCGATCTCCCTGGTGAAGCCGAACTCCTGCGCCATCGCCAGCGCGATCGACTGCACCCCCTGGAACATGATCGAGATCCCGACCACGCCCGGGACCAGGACCGTCGCGAACGTCCGACTCGGCCCCGCGGCCGCTGCCGCCGCCGACGCCCTGGCCGATCTTCGGGAAGACGTAGAGGAAGACGAAGCAGAGCAGGAACGGCTGGATGATCGTCCGCAGCACGAACTCCGGCAGGTGCTTGCGCAGCACCACCAGGTCGCGCAGCAGCAGCGCGCCGAGCGCGGTCCAGCTCGCGGCGACGACCGAGCGGGTGGGCCCGCCGCCGATCCGGGGCGGCGGGAGCGGCGCGTCGGCGGTCGTCGAGGTCGCGGTCGTCATTCCCGCAGCTCCTTTCCGGTCAGGTTGATGAAGACGGTCTCCAGGGTGGGCTCGGCGACCGACACGTCGACGCAGGTCGAACCCGCCGTTCTCGGCCGCGAGCACGATCCGCGGCACCAGCCGGTCGATGCCCTGCACGTGCAGCTCGAGCCGCCGTCGGCGGCGCGGCTCCGGGTGACGCCGGCGACGTCGCTGGCCAGCAGCTCGCCCAGCTGGTCGGGGTCGCCGGCGGCCTCGACGGTGACGATGGTGTCGGCCCCGATCGCCTGCTTGAGCGCCGCCGGGGTGTCCAGCGCGAGCATCCGGCCGTGGTCCATGATCGCGACCCGGTCGCAGAGCTGGTCCGCCTCTTCCATGTAGTGCGTGGTGAGCAGGATCGTCTGGCCGCTCGCGTGCAGCTCGCGCAGCAGATCCCACAGCGCCAGCCGGCTCTGCGGGTCGAGGCCCGCCGTCGGCTCGTCGAGGAACAGCACCGACGGCCGGTGGAAGATCGCCCGCGCCACCATCAGCCGCTGCGCCATCCCGCCGGACAGCGCGTAGACCGACGCCTTGGCCCACTTGGTGAGCTGGAACCGCTCCAGCAGGTCGTCGGCGATCTGCCGCGACTCCTTGGCCCCGATGCCGAACAGCCGGCCGTGGAAGTAGAGGTTCTCCCACACCGTGAGCTGCCGGTCGAGCGTGTTCTGCTGCGAGACGATGCCGCTCAGCTGCTTGGCCAGGGCCGGCTGGGCGCCGACGTCGACCCCGGCCACGAACGCCTTGCCGGACGTCGGGACCACCCGGGTGGTGAGCATGCCGGCGGTGGTCGTCTTGCCGGCGCCGTTGGGCCCGAGCAGGCCGAAGATCTCGCCCGCGCGGACGTCGAGGTTGAGCTTGTCGACCGCGGTGAAGTCGGTCCCGGGGTAGACCTTGGTCAGGTCCTCGGTGTGGATAACCCCGCGTTCCCCGGCGGCCGGCGCCGGGGCTGCGTTCGTCGATGCTGGTTCGCTCGTCATCAGCTTCAGCCTAGCCCCCGCCCGGCCGGGCGCGGCCCTCGGCGGCCCGTCAGCGGGGGCCCAGCGGCATCACCTTCAGTGGGGCCCGGCGCGGCGTCCGGCGGCGGCGTCCGGCGGCGGCTCAGCCGACGAGGTCGATGCGGTGGTCGGTGACCGGGTAGCCGGCCTTCGCGAACGTGGCCGCCATCGGCAGGTTGGTGACGTCGGTGTTGGCGACGATCCGGTCGGCGCCCTCGGCCACCAGCAGCTGGGTCGCCTCGACTAGCAGGTCGTAGGCGTACCCGTGGCCCCGGTGCTCGGGCAGCACGGCCACGTAGCCGATGACCGGGTCGGTGTAGTTGCGGCTGGGCACGGTCAGCCCGACTACGTCGTCGTCGACGGTGGCCAGCCGCCACCACTCGCGCGGGCTCGGCATCAGCCGCAGGATCTCCAGGTCCTCGGCGGCGGCGGCGTCGAGCCCGGATTCGGCGATCACCCGCTGCGCGTGCGCGTCGAGGCTGCCCTGGTGCACGCGCCGGAAGATGTCGAGGACAACGTCGTCGTCCGGCTCGGGGCGAAAGTCCAGCCGGCCCGGGCGGGCCGGCAGCCCGTAGGCGGGGGTCCACCGGTAGCCGTACCGCTCTACCAGCGGGTCATCCCGACCGCCTCGGCCGCGGCGATGCGCGCCTGGGCGGCCTCGGCCACGGCCGGCCGGTCGCGCCAGCCCGGCGGCAGCGCCAGGGAGTACTCGGCCGGCCCGGCGCCGCGCGCAGCAGCCCCACCGCCGCGTTCTGATCGACGAAGTCGAACCAGTCAAGCACGACCGGGGCGTCGTCCTGCGGGCGTCCCCACCAGGCCGCGCGGGCGACGACGACGCCGTCCCGCAGCGCCACCCAGCTGTTGGCGGGGCGGTAGTTGCCGCGGGCGGCGATCTCGGCGTACCGGGCGCGAGCGCGGCCGGGCCGACCAGCGCGGCATCGGCCAGCGAGGTGAACAGCGGTTCCTCGCCTGCGGCGAGCGGGCGGATGACAGGTCGGTCACGCGGCGCAGCGTAACGGCGTCATCGCCCCGTGGCAACGGATTTAGCCGCGTCAACTCAGGTCGCGGCCGACGTGGCGGCGCCGAGCGAGTGGCCGGCCAGATCGGCCAGGGTCACCGCGACCAGCCGGGCCCGCTGCGACGGGCGGGCGCCGCGGTTGGGCCACATCATGTACCGGTCGCGGTACTGCCCGTTGGTGAACGTCCTCAGCTCAAGCTCGTCATCGGGCAGCCCCGCCTCGTCGACCGGGTAGAAACCGTGCCGGGTCAGCACCCGGCCGTCCGGCTCGAGCCGGGCCGGGTGGCCGAGCAGCATCCCGTGCTCGAACCGGCAGTCGCGCAGGTCCAGCAGGGTGGTCAGCTCCCGGCTGACGTGCTGGATCACGACGTCCGGTGCCCCGCCGTCTGGGTCAGCGCGGCGCTATCGGTGATCCGCGCCAGGTAGCCGGCGTCCTCCACCGTGACCCTCTTGAGGCGCCTGGCCCGCGCGGCCAGCTGCGAGACCGCGACGCCGACCGCGAACAGCAGCGCGAACGTGGTGCCGTCGGACGAGCGCGCGATCGAGAACCGCTCGTACGGGACCGTGAAGAAGAAGTCGAACCAGACCGCGGCCGACACCGCCGCCAGCGCCCCGGCGACCCGGTTGCCTCCGGCCGCCACCGCGACCGCGATCACCACCAGGTCCCTGGTCAAGTAACGGCTCATCCGACCGCACCTTCTCCTGCGCTGAGCTCCTCATTCCCACCGTACGTCGGCCATTGGCGGGTGTCCCGGCGCAGCCTGCCTGGAGTCTGTTAGGAGACTGTCGCGCCCATTTAGGGCAGAGTGGGTGCATGGATCAGGTCGTGACCCGCAATCGCGCCTACGCCGGGGCTTCGGGGCGGGGGGCGGCCTGGGCGGCGTGCGCCGTCGGCCTGCTCTACGCCGCGATCAGCGTGTACTGGGGTCTGGGCGGCAACTGGCTGCTCGACACCGTCGGCGCGTCCTTGACCCAGCCGGGCCGTTCGGCCGGCGCCCTCGTCGTGCTCGCGGTGTGGTGCGCGGTCGGGCTGAAGGTCATCGCGGCCGTCCTTCCGCTGCCGGCGGTGGGCGCGGTCCCGCCCGGCAGTCTCCGCCGGCGGCGCCTGAGCCGGGCGCTGACGTGGGTCGAGGCGGCGATCCTGACCGGCTACGGCCTGATTCTGACCGCCGTCGGCCTGCTCGTCCAGGCCGGGGTGATCGGCACCCAGGCCAACGCCGACCACCGGGCCCTGGCCTGGCACGCCTATCTCTGGGACCCGTGGTTCCTGGTCTGGGGCGTGCTGGTCACCGCCGCCCTCCTCCGCTCCCGCTAGGCCGCGCGGCCTGTCCGCCTCGCCGTGCACACCGCCCTCACCATCACCACGCGCAACAAGCCGGACGGATATCGGGGTCATCGTGGGGACTTCGGGTCGCGGGGTGCCCCCGACGGCACACGCTGACGCTTTTGTCGGTAAAACGCGCCCCCTAACGGCACACAATCATGGCTCGCGCCGCGGGCGCCGTCTCCTCTACGGTGCGGACGCCTCGGCGTCTCGCTCGGCGCTGAGGGCGGCGAGCGCGTCCGCCGCCTCGGCCTCGGTCATGGCCTGGAGCGCGAACCCCATGTGGACCAGGACCCAGTCGCCTGGTCCCGGCCGCTTCTCGAGCAGGCCCAGGTTGACCGGCCGGGGCACGCCGCCCACTTCCGCGATGGCCAGGTCGGGATGGCCCGCGTCACGGTCCACCAGCTGAGCCGGGATTCCCAGGCACATGTCGCCGCCTTCAAGTCACGTCGCCGGCGGCTGGGTCGGGCAGGTAGGTGACCGACTCCAGCGTCATCTCGTCGCCGCCCGAGAGCTCGACGTCGGTGCTCGCGCAGCGCGGGCACACGGCGAGCAGGTCGGTGCTGTCCGCGCTCGAGCCGCAGCCGCGGCAGGTGATCTGGGCGGGCACGGTGACGAGCTCGATCGCGGCCTCGGCCGCCTCGGTGCCTGCGGCGACGCTCTCGAACGCATCCGACAGGGAGTCCGCGTCGACCGCGTGCCACACCCCGAACCGCACCCGGATCGCGGCTACCTTGCGGCCGCGGGCGCGAGCGCGGACCGCGTCGAGCACACCCTCGCAGACGCCGTACTCATGCATGCCTTTTACATTTCCCGGATTGCCAGATAGCGCTTGATGTCCGGTATCGAATCAATCACCACCGCGATTACCGCGACTACCACGACCGCCTTCACCAGCTTGCCGATCATCTGATCTGCCCTCCAATTCCCTCGGTTCGGTGTTCGCGCAGGATGTCCTCGACCGCACGGACCGCGTGCGGCAGGGCTGCCTGCACCGGTTCCGACAGTCCCATTCCGGCCCCGGTGTCGGCGGGCTCGCAGGCCACCACGAGGCTCCGCCCGGGCCGGCCGCCGAGCGAGGCGAGCAGGGCGAAGATGTCGTCCGGGGCCAGGCTGTGGGCGTCGATGATCGGCCCCGCGAGCGGATCGCGGCCGTCGGCGTGCGCCCCCTGCTGCTCGACCTCGAGCACGGTCACCGTTCCCGGCTCGGCGCCGCGGGCGGCCGCGTCGACCAGCACGAACAGGTCGCACCCGTCGAGCAGGTCGTAGGCCAGGTGCACGCCCCTGATGCCGAAGTCGCGGATCTGCACGCCCGGCCTGACCGGCCGCTCGGCCAGCAGCCGGACCACCTCGACGCCGAAGGCGTCGTCGCGCTGGAACACGTTGCCCACGCCCGCCACCAGGGTCCGCCCGGTTCCGGTCATGGCGTCTCGCACGGCTCTACCTCGTCGGGCGAGAAGTACAGGAAGCGGCCGTGGGCGACGCGCAGGTCCTGGTCCGGGTCATCGGTCAGCGAGACCGCCAGGTAGGCGGTGTCGTCGACGTCGAGCAGGACCGCCTCGACCCGGGCGCGCCGTCCGTCCAGGAACATGTCCTGGGCGTCGCTGCGCCGCACCCCCGGGCGGAGCGTGACCAGGCTGCCGCGCGCGATCCGGCGGCCGGCCACGGTGATGGCGTCGGTGTCGGGGGAGACGGAGGCGTCGGCGGCCGGATCCCACCATGGCACGGCGGGCTCGTAGCCGGCCGGCTGCCCGGGCAGCGCACCCGGGCCGTGGCCAGCGCCGGTGGGCCCGGAGACGACGCGCGGCGAGCGGATGGTGCCGTGCATGCGGCTGAAATCATCCGCGCCGAGCGCCTCGACCCGGTCAATCAGCGCCGCCGCCCGCGGATCGGTCGCCCGGGCCTCCTCCTTCTCGGCGTCGGAGAGGGCGAGCGTGCGCAGCGAGAGGATCTCGTCGATTTCGGTGCCGTCGTAGAGGTCGCCCGGGCTCTCAGGGGCGAGCTCCGGGTGGTCGTAGAGAATGATCGGGGTGGACAGCATGACCCCCCGCCCGCCGTCGGCTCCGGCCAGAACCGGCCAGCAGCCGACGTTCTCGCACGCCTGCACCTCGGCGCTGGCCCACTCCGGCGGGTCGGTCATCGAGATGAACGCCCCGCCCTTGCACCCCGATGATCATGTGCGCGGCGACCAGCGCCGTGGGCAACGCGTCGTCCCTGGTACGCGGCACGGTGGCAGCGGCGCTGCGATTGTCCACCCGCACCCGCAGCCGCGCGGCGCCCCACGGGCCGGGGAGCGGGGTGAGGTGCACCAGCACGGAGGCGGTCAGATTCTCCCGTCGACGGACGATGTCCCCCTCGCGTTCCTCTCCTGCCGGGTATCTCGAATTCGGTGACGTGCCCGCCGTCAAGCAGCCGGGCGGCATCGACCCGGATGACGAGCTCGTGCTCCACTGCCTCGTCCCAGCCCGAGCCGTCGCCCGTCCGCCGCTGGACCTGCAGGAACCGGATGACCACGGCGACCGTGGTCTGGGCGCCGTGCTCAAGCGACGCACTCGGTCTGAGCGAAGTCTCGCTCGGACGGGTCCACCGCCGTGTACTCGGGCGCCATCACCACGCCGAACTGCCACCGGCTCCGGTTCTTGGGAGCGGAAGCGCGGTACGGGTACAGGATGTAGCCCTCGTACATGACCGCATCGGCCACGGCGCGGGCGGCGGCGAAGTTCACGGCTCCGTCACCTCGGTGGATCGGCTCTGGACTCGGCGCTGCGGGATCGGCGGCGCATCCGGCGTCCTGCCCGCCTCGGCCTCCGCCAGCAGCGCGCCGAGCGTCGCATCCCAGGTCGGCAGCGCGTGCTCCGCCTTGAAGGCGGACAGGGCATCCAGCGTCTCGCGGCTGCAGCGCAGCCACGCGCTGCCGGGGAAGTGCAGGTTGACCACGTCCTGCCAGACGCTCACCGGCATCCGGAAGGACGCCTCGGAGCTCCACGGCACCAGCTCGACCGAGTAGCCGTTGCCCTGGGCCAGGAAGACGGTGCCGCTGAACAGCAGCAGCAACGGGATCGTGCCGTCGTCCAGCGCCTGCAGGTATCGCGCGGACGCCACCTCGAGGTCGTAGGTGCACGGCATCTGCACCTCGATCTCGGTCAGCGCGCTGAACGCGGGCACCATCGTGGTCACGATCGCGAGCTGGATCGGCTTGACCGTGTCGGCCCAGCGCGAGGTGTCGCCGAACAGATCGTGCAGCCGCTTCGCCTCGGCCGCGGAGTATCGCCGTCGCTGCGGCTCGATGCGGATCTGGCAGCGCAGGGCGATCGCGTGCACCGGGACCCCGGTGCTCTCGGTTATCGTCACCGCGAACGACAGCGTGGGGGTCGCGGCGAATCGTTCCGCGCTCGCGCCGGTGCAGCCGAAGACAAGATCAGCCATCTCGGCGCTCCTCGGGTGCCAGCGCCCGCGCCCGGCTCCGCAGGCCGGCCAGGAACGCCGTCAGCGCGGCATGCGCCTCGGCGCCGCCGTCGAATCCCTGCCAGCGCAGCCGGAGCTCGCCGACCAGCGAGTAGCACTGGTCGATCGGCAGCAGGAAGACCTCGCTGCCCGATTCCGCGTTGCGGTTCACGAAGACGGCCTCGACGTCGGGCGTCATCGCCGCGAAGAGCGGGTACCTGGCGACCAGCCGGTCCCAGGCCGCCAGGTCGAGCTCGCACTCGGTCATGCCCCCCGGGCTCGGATAGCCCGCGACCACCCGGCCGAGCGCGGAGTTGACGAAGAAGAAGGCCATCGCGACCGGGATCTGCAGCTCGTTCCAGTCCGCGTCGGCCAGCGGCGTGGCCGGGTCGTGCCGGACCCGCTCGGGCACCGACCGGTACTTGCCGCCCGCGGCGCCCTCGGAGAGGAACAGGAGATAGCAGGCGCGGCAGGTGCAGACGATCGACCGCTGCTCGATCTCGACCACGTGCCCGTGCCGCCCGTCCAGAACCTCGCGGCACATCTCGCACAGCTCGGGGTCCGGCGGTCTCCGCGACCGCGGTCGGCTCCGCGTGCGGGCCCCCGGCGAAGCGCCGCAGCCCGGTCACCCCCGCCCCGGTCCCGGTCACCGGGCCCCAGCCGGGCGCCGCATGATCTGCAGCAGCGGCACCTCGGGCGGCGCCGCAACCTCCTCGAGGTGCACCCCGGCGACCTCTGGGGCCGCCTCCGTCACCGCTTCCTCGACGGTCTGCCGGACCGTCGAGGACGAGGAACCGCAGCCGTGCCCGCTCGTCGTCAGCCGGAGCCGGGCGACGCCCTGGTCGTCGAGCCCGAGATACTCGATCGCCCCCGCGTGCGAACCGAGCTGCGGACGTACCCGTTCGAGCGCGCGGCTGATCCTTGTGTCGGCGTCGAGCGGGTGCAGGTCGTGGACCAGCAGCAGGCTCTCCACCAGGGGGTCGCCCGCCAGCGCGGCCAGCAGTCGCGGCCCGGCGTCGGGATCGGCCCCGAGGATCGCGACGATCGTGGTCAGCCCGGACCCGTACAGGTCGACCAGGCAGCCCACCAGTTCCTCGGCGACGTCGCCGGCCTGCGGCCCGGCCCGCGTTCGCAGTTCGGCGAGTAGCGCCTCGACCCGCTCGCCGGCCGCGCGCGCGTCCCTGGCTCCGGCCATCTGCCCTCCCTCCACCCGGCTGTCGGCGTTACATGGCCAGCGGAACCCCGGTGGGCGAGTGGGCCGTCTTCAGCACCTTGCCGCCGCCCAGGTACATGTGCACGCCGCACGGCAGGCACGGGTCGAAGCTCCGGACCGCCCGCATGATGTCGATCCCCTTGAAGTTCTCCGGGGAGTTCTCCTCGAAGATCGGGGTGTTCTGGACCGCGTCCTCGTACGGGCCGGGCGTGCCGTAGCTGTCGCGGACGCTGCCGTTCCACGGGGTGGGCGGGTAGGGGTGGTAGTTGGCGATCTTGCCGTCCCTGATCACCATGTGATGCGACAGGACACCGCGCACGGCCTCGGTGAAGCCGCAGCTGTCGGCGTCCGTCGGCACGTTGAACGGCTCCCAGGTCTTGGTCCGGCCGGCCCGGATCTCGGCCAGCCCCTGCTCGACGAAGTGCAGCGCGCAGGCGGCCGCGTAGGCCTGGAAGTAGGTCCTGGCCCGGTCCCGCTCGATCGCGTTGGACAGCGGCTGGCCCTTCTTGTCGACCGGGATCTTCCACTCGAAGGTGACCTCGGGCTTGGAGACCGTGCGGGGCAGGTTGATCTGCACGCTGTGCCCGGTGGACTTCACGTAGCCGATGTCGACCAGGCCGGCCAGCGCGGTGGCCCACAGCCGCGCGATCGGGCCGCCCCCGGTGTCGAGCGGCAGGTGGTCCTTCCCGTCGAACCAGCGCGGCGACATCGTCCAGGAGTACTTGTCGTCGAAGTCGCGCTTGGCCGGGCGGGGAATGGTGTGCTGGTTCCACGGGTGACGGCGGTCGACCGGGTTGCCGAGCTCGTCCCGGGTGACGAACATTTCCTGGTCTTCCCAGTCCTCGTAGAAGGAGTGGCCGAGCAGGATCCTGATGCCGAGGTTGATGTCCACCAGGCTGTTGGTGATGAGCTTGCCGTCGACCACGATGCCCGGGGTCACGAACATCTTGCGGCCCCAGTCGGCCATGTTGCGGTAGGTGAAGTCGCAGTACTCGGGGTTGTTGAAGCTGCCCCAGCAGCCGAGCAGCACCCGCCGCCGGCCGACCTCCTCGTAGCCCGGCAGCGCCTCGTAGAAGAAGTCGAACAGGTCATCGTGCATCGGCACGACGCGCTTCATGAACTCGACGTAGCGCATCAGCCGGGTCAGGTAGTCGGTGAACAGCTGCACGGTCGCGACCGTGCCGACCCCGCCCGGGTAGAGCGTGGACGGGTGCACGTGGCGCCCCTCCATCAGGCAGAACATTTCCCGGGTGGACCGGGACACCTGCAGCGCCTCGCGGTAGAACTCGCCCTCGAGCGGGTTCAGCGAGCGCATGATGTCGCCGATCGTCCGGTACCCGTGCTCGGCCGCGTGCGCCGCCTCGGTCGAGTTGGCCTGCTCGAGCACGCCCGGGTTGGTCTCCGCGACCATCTTCTCGCAGAAGTCGACCCCGACCAGGTTCTCCTGGAAGATGTTGTGGTCGAACATGTACTCGGCGGCCTCGCCGAGGTTCAGTATCCACTCGCCCAGATGCGGCGGGCGGACCCCGTAGGCCATGTTCTGGGCGTAGACCGAGCAGGTCGCGTGGTTGTCACCGCAGATGCCGCAGATCCGGCTGGTGATGAAGTGCGCGTCCCGAGGGTCCTTGCCCTTCATGAAGATGCTGTAGCCGCGGAAGATCGACGAGGTGCTGTGGCACTCGGCCACCCGCTTGGCCTTGAAGTCGATCTTCGTGTAGATGCCGAGGCTGCCCACGATCCTGGTAATCGGGTCCCAGGCCATCTCGGTGAGTTCGTTTTTGCCGCCCGCGGTCGTCGTCATCGCTAATTCACCACGTCTTCTGGTAGCCGGTGAGCAGTTCGGAGCCCTTCGTGCGCCACTTCGGCTCCTTGTCCGCCGTCTTGGCGGTAAAGGTCCGCAGGGTGCGGATGACCGAGCCGTACATGCCGCTGGCGGCCGAGGACACGCGCGCGCCGGGCGGCTCGTCCATGAACGGCATGAACTTGTCGGGGAACCCCGGCATCGTGCACGCGATGCAGATCCCGCCCACGTTCGGGCAGCCGCCGACGCCGTTGATCCAGCCCCGCTTGGGCACGTTGCACTTGACCACGGGGCCCCAGCAGCCCAGCTTGACCAGGCACTTGGGCGAGTCGTAGGCGCTGGCGAACTGGCCCTGCTCGTAGTAGCCGGCCCGGTCGCAGCCCTCGTGGACGGTCGCGTCGAACAGCCACCTCGGCCGCAGCGCCTCATCCAGCGGGATCATCGGGGCGGCCCCCGCCACCTGGTACAGCAGGTACAGGATCGTCTCGGAGAGGTTGTCCGGGTGCGTCGGGCAGCCCGGGACGCACACGATCGGCAGGCCGGCCTTGGACTTCCAGTCCCAGCCGAGGTAGTCCGGCACGCCCATCGCGCCGGTCGGGTTGCCCGCCATGGCGTGGATGCCGCCGTAGGTCGCGCAGGTGCCGACCGCCAGGATCGCGGTGGCCTTCGGCGCCAGCCGGTCCAGCCATTCGCTGGTCGTCATCGGCTGGCCGGTCGCCGGGTTGTTGCCGAACCCGCACCAGTAGCCCTCGGACTTGATCGCCTCGTTCGGTATCGACCCCTCGACGACGAGGACGAACGGGTCGAGCTCGCCGCGGTCGGCCTTGTGCCACCACTCGATGAACGTGTCCGCGCCCTGCTCGGGTCCGCACTCGAAGTCGATCAGGGGCCAGTGCACCGCCACCTTAGGGAGTCCGGGCAGGGCCCCCAGCACGATCTCCTCGATGCTCGGCTGGGTCGCGGCGGTCAGCGCGACCGAGTCCCCGTCGCATCCGAGCCCCCCGTTCATCCAGAGAATGTGGACGACTGGCTCCTCCTGCGTCATCGCATGCCACCCTTCGGTTGGCTGCCCGCGCGCGCGGGCTGGCGGTCTGGGGGCGAGCCGGATCGGGCGTCGCGGCACCTCTGGGTCGGGCGAGTCCGTTCTCGCGGTGCCCAGCAGGTCGTTGGCGGTATTCGCCGCCTCGCGGTGCTCATCTCATGCTCCGAGAACCGGATCCGTAGCTACACGCTCACGCAGCCGGTTCGCTCATCGTATTCCCGCGACCGACCGTCCACAAGACAAAAAAGTCGCCTTGATAGACAGACATGTCCCCCTCCGGCGCCCGCTGCGCATCCACCTGCATGTCCGCCTGTGCCCGGATTCGTCGGCCGAGCTCATTCGCACATACCCTCATGAATGACGTCGCAGCTAGTAGGTCGGCGTCGGGTGAATCAACTGCACCGGAACGGCGGAGTTGCGGTATGGACAGGGCAGAGGGCGACGCGATCAGCCAGAACATCGAGGTCGTGCCCGTCGTCGTGGTGTCGCAGACCTTCCCCGCCCGGCCGTCCTCGATTCCGGACATTCGCGACTTCGTCCGCCGCTGCCTGGCCCAGTCGCCGCTGTCGGAGGAAGACAACCGCGAGGTCGGCCAGACCGTCGCCCAGGCGCTGCTCGACGCGGCCGGCCCGACCGGCGCGATCAACGTCTCGTTCCGGATCTTCCCCGATCACGTCGAGGTCGACGTGCTCCGCTCGGGTCCCAACCTGGGCACGCCGACGAGCGTCAACGCGCTGACGTCGTTCCTGAACTCCGGCGGGTCGGGCGCGTCCGGCGGCGCCCTGCGTCCCCCGGGCGACGGCGCCGGCGACGACGCGTCGTCGTTCGCCGACTGGATGGCGGGCATGCTCCGCCGGGAGGGCATGACCATGGAGGCGGCCGCCCGTCAGCTGGGTGTGTCGGTCAAGACGGTCAGCCGCTGGGTGGGCGGCGCCACCGAGCCGCGGCTGCGGGACCTGCGGCGCATCCGCGAGCTGTTCGGCGACATCCCGTTCCCCTGATGCGCCCCGCGCGCCGCGACCTCGGCTAGACCGCATCCGCCGGAGCGCTTACCGTGGGGCGATGGCTGCTTCCACAGGTACCTACCGGCTCGGGCCGGACTCCGGTCGCGTCGTCATCAAGACGACCAGGGCCGGGCTGGCCGCCCGGGTCGGCCACGACCTGACGCTCGACGTCACCCGGTGGTCGGCGGACATAACTGTCCCTGGCGACGACTTGTCGGCGGCGACGGTGACCGCCGAGCTCGATCTCGGCTCCCTCGTCGTCGGCGCTGGCACCGGCGGCGCCCGGCCGCTCACCGACTCCGACCGCCGCGATATCGAGTCGACCATCCGCAAGATCCTCGGCGTCGGCGCCCCGGCGGCGGCCGCCTTCAGCTCCACCCGGGTCATCCCGTCTTCCGGCGGCGGCGCGATCGAGGGGACGCTCACGCTCAACGGCCGGTCGCAGCCGGTCCGGCTGCAACTAACCAGCCCGGCTCAAGGCCGGTACCGCGGCACCGTCACCGTCGTCCAGTCGGCCTTCGGCATCAAGCCCTACTCCGGATTCTTCGGCGCGCTCAAGCTGCGCGACGAGGTGATCGCCGAATTCGAGGTCGACCTCAGCCGCGCCGCCTAAGCCGGTCAAAAGTGTCCGCCTTGTCTCTGGACGTCGCTCCCACAACTGTCCTACGGTGTTGAGTTGGCGGCCGGTAACAGCAAGCCGCCGAGACCACGGCACATATGCCCGCTACGGACGCTGAAGTCCGTCGAGGAAGTGACCAAGGTGGCGCGATCATCTGACCGCGGCAGCGCCGTTCAAGGCGACGCAGTTGCCGAGCTTTTCGACCGCCGGGACGCGCCGGTGCGTGACCTGGCCGCCCACGCGGAGGATGTAGCGGCGGCCTGTCACGCCATGGCGATGCGATTCCACCGGGGCGGCAAGCTGGTCGTCTTCGGCATCGGCCCGGCCAGCACCGACGCGCAGCACGTGGCCGTGGAGTTCGTGCACCCGGTGATCGTCGGCAAGCGCGCGCTGCCCGCCATCTCGCTTGCCTCGGATGTGGCCACCGTGACCGGGGTAGCCGCCAGCCAGGGCCTGGCCGAGATCTTCGCTCATCAGATCCGCTGCCTGGCCGGGCCGGCCGACATCGCGCTCGGCATCTCGGCCGACGGGAACTGCCCGAGCGTCGGCGCGCGGCCTGGCAGCCGCTCACGAGCGCGGGATGCTGACGGTCGCGCTGGTCGGCGGGGATGCAGGCGCGATCGCGGCCAGCCCGGCGGTCGATCATCTGCTGGTCGCCCGGTCGGCCGACCCCCGGGTGGTCAAGGAAACGCACGTGACCATGTATCACGTGCTCTGGGAGCTGGTGCACGTGTTCTTCGAGCAGCCGGGCGTGCTGGCTCCGGAGGTGGTCGCGTGACCGGGGAACGCCCGCAGGCGGTGGCGCCGGCCGTCCCCGAGTGCCACGACGAGGTCTGCATCACCTGCTCCGACCAGGCCGTGGCGGTCACCGTGGTGCGGCTGCTCGACCACGACCTCGCGATCGTCGAGACCGACGCCGGCCAGGAGGAAGTCGAGCGTCGCCCTGGTCACGGCCGGGATCGGCGACACGATCCTGGTGCACGCGGGCGAGGCGATCGCGGTGCTGGACGGTGACCTCGATGCCTGACCCGGCGTCCCGTTCCCGACCCGGCCGGGCCCGGCCGACCCCGTCGGCTCGGTCGAGTCGCTCTACCCGTTCCTGTACGCCGAGGCGAGTGACGTCGGCGCCGTCCTCGAGGAGGTCCGCCGGTCGACCGTGGCGAAGGCGGAAGAGATCATCGAGCTGCGCCGGCAGGTCCGCGACCGCGACGGCGAGCGCCTGCTGGCGTGCGCGGGCGACATGGCCGACCGGTTCGCGGCGGGCGGGCGCCTGTTCGCCTTCGGCAACGGCGGCAGCTCGAGCGACGCCCAGCAGCTGGTCACCCTGTTCCTCAACCCCGGCCCGGGCAGGCGGCCGCTGCCGGCCTACGGGCTCACCAACGACGGCGCGGTGATGACCGCGCTGTGCAACGACATCGGCGTCGAGGTCGTGTTCTCCCGGCAGATCGCCGCCTTCGGCGGCAAAAAGACATCGCGGTCGGCCTGTCGACCAGCGGCAACTCGGCCAACCTGCTGCGCGCCTTCGACGAGGCGAGCAGGCGCGGCATGCTGACCGTGGGCATCGCCGGCTACGACGGCGGCAAGATGGCCGAGCTCGACACCCTGGACTACCTGTTCGTGGCGCCGTCCGCCTCGGTCCACCGGATTCAGGAAGCCCAGACCACGATGTATCACGCGTTGTGGGAACTGACCCTCAGGCGGCTCCCGACGGAGGTGGTGACGTTATGTGCCTCGGTATCCCCGGTGAGGTGATCGAGTTCCTGCCCGATCAGCCCGACCTGGCCAAGGTGGACGTCAGCGGGGTCAAGCGGGTGATCAACGTCGGGCTGCTGGCCGACGACATGCCCAAGCCGGGGGAGTGGGTGCTCATCCACGTCGGGTTCGCGCTGTCCAAGATCGACGAGGCCGAGGCCGCCGCCGCCCTCGCCTTCCTCGAGGGAATCGGGCAGGCCTACGACGACGAGCTCGCCGCCCTGCAGGATTCCCGGATCGAATAGGAGCTGGCCCATGCGGTTTGTCGATGAGTTCCGCGACGCTGACAAGGCCCACGCGCTGGCCGCCAAGATCGCGGCCCTGTGCGAGCCGGGGCGCCGGTACAAGCTGATGGAAGTGTGCGGCGGGCACACCCACACGATCTACAAGCACGGGCTCGAGGACTACCTGCCCGAGTCCATCACCCTGGTGCACGGCCCGGGCTGCCCGGTCTGCGTGATCCCGATGGGCCGGGTCGACGACGCGATGCACCTGGCGTCGGCCGACGACGTGATCATGACGTCGTTCGGCGACATGATGCGGGTGCCCGGCAGCCACGGGTCGTTCTTCGACGCCAAGGCGGCGGGCACCGACATCCGGATGGTGTACTCGCCACTCGACTCGCTGAAGATCGCCCGCCAGAACCCGGATAAACGGGTCGTCTTCATGGCCATCGGGTTCGAGACCACCGCCCCGTCGACCGCGATGACGGTGCTGCGGGCCGCCGCCGAGGGGCTCGAGAACTTCTCGGTCTTCTGCAATCACGTCACGATCGTCCCGGCCATCAAGGCGATCCTCGACTCGCCCGACCTGAGGCTCGACGGCTTCATCGGCCCCGGCCACGTATCGACCGTGATCGGCTGCCGCCCGTACGAGTTCATCGCCCGGGACTACGGCAAGCCGGTGGTCACGGCGGGGTTCGAGCCGCTCGACATCCTGCAGTCCATCTACATGCTGATGCTCCAGCTGTCGCAGGGCCGGTCGGTGGTGGAGAACCAGTACTCGCGGGTGGTCCCGTGGAACGGAAACCCGGTCGCCCTGCGGGTGATCGGCCAGACCATGGAGCTGCGACCCTACTTCGAGTGGCGCGGGCTCGGCTTCATCTCCCACTCCGCCCTGCGGATGAGGCCCGAATACGAGCGGTTCGACGCCGAGGTGCTGTTCGACGTGCCCGGCGTCCGGGTCGCCGATCCGAAGGCGTGCCAGTGCGGCGAGGTGCTCAAGGGCGTGCTCAAGCCCTGGGAGTGCAAGGTGTTCGGCACCGCCTGCACCCCGGAGACGCCGATCGGCACCTGCATGGTGTCGCCAGAAGGCGCCTGCGCGGCCTACTACAACTTCGGCCGGATGAACAGAAACCGGGTCAACGAGGCGCTGAAGGTGATCAGCCGATGAGCGTCGGCGAGGACGGGACCCCAGTCGGCGGCGGCCGGGCCGGCTGGGTCGCGGAGGCGCTGCGCGAGCACGAGGAGCAGGATGAGCGGGAACGTCACGATCACGCCGACGCCGGCCGCTCGCCCGCTGCCCGCCGACCGCGAGCAGCAGGTGCTCGACCGCATCGACCGGGCCCGCCGCCGCCGGCCCAAGGTCAGGGAAGAGCGCATCACGATGTCGCACGGCGCGGGCGGCAAGGCGACCCAGACCCTGATCGAGGCGGTCTTCCTCGACACGTTCCGCAATCCTCGGCTCGAGCAGCTCGAGGACGCGGCCCGGCTGGACATCGGCGGCGCCCGGCTCGCGTTCACCACCGACTCCTACGTCGTCTCGCCGCTGTTCTTCCCCGGCGGCAACATCGGCGACCTGGCCGTCAACGGCACGGTCAATGACCTGTCCGTTTCCGGCGCGACCCCGCTGTACCTGTCGGCCGGGTTCATCCTCGAGGAAGGTTTTCCGGTCGCGGACCTGATCCGCATCACCGAGTCAATGCAGGCGGCCGCCGCGCTGGCCGGCGTCCAGATCGTCACCGGCGACACCAAGGTGGTCGAGAAGGGCAAGGCCGACGGCTGCTACGTCAACACGGCCGGGGTCGGCCTGATCGCCCCGGATGCGCCCGACCTCGGGGTCGCGCTGGCCCGGCCCGGAGACGCGATCATCGTGTCCGGTTGCATCGGCGACCACGGCGTCACGATCATGCTCGCCCGCGGCGAGCTCGACATCGAGGCGGACGTCCAGTCGGACACCGCGCCGTTGAACGGCCTCGTGGCCGACCTGCTGGCCGCGACCGACGGCGTCCGCGCGCTCCGCGACGCCACCCGGGGCGGCGTCGCCACCATACTCAACGAGATCGCCAAGTCGGCCGACGTCGGCGTGCTCGTCCGCGAGGACGCGATCCCGGTCCGGACCGAAGTGCGCGGCGCCAGCGAGCTGCTCGGCATCGACCCGATGTACGTCGCCTGCGAGGGCCGCCTGGTCGCCGTCGTCGACCCCGACCAGGCCGACCGCGCGCTCGCCGCCCTGCGCGCCCACCCGCTCGGCGCCCAGGCCGCCGTCATCGGCCACGTCACCGCCGAGCCTCCTGGCATCGTCCAGCTAAAGACGGCATTCGGCGGCACCAGAATCGTCGACACCCTCGTCGGCGACCCGCTGCCCCGTATCTGCTAACGCCACCCCGAAGGCAAAATCAAGGTCAATACCATTTGTCCGAACGGACCCTTGGCTTAGCCTCCACGGCCGATCAGGCCCTTGTCCGGACAGAACTGGGGTATTGGTGCGTAAACTCAACGAGGTATTGGTATGCGTCTGCGCTGATGCGGTTTTCGCCATTGCATTACCATTCCGTGCATGAAGAAAACTGCGCAGCGCGCTCTCCGATTCGCAGCCGCTATAACGACGCTGGCCGCGCTCGCCCTGCCCGTCTCGGCCGGGGCGGCTCATGCCTCCGGCTTCCCCTACAGGTGCGGCAACACCAGCGGGGAGGATTTCCAGTGGTGGCCGGAGAACGTCGGCAAAGACATCTACCTCCACGAGGGCAGCGGCTATTGCACCGGCAGCCCGCTGACCTTCGAGTTGGTGCTCCAGGGCGACGGCAACCTGGTCATCTACAACTCCAGCGGCCGAGCCCTCTGGGCGTCGAATACCGACATCCACAACCAGACTCAGGCCGTGATGCAGACCGACGGCAACTTCGTCGTCTACAGCGGCGGCCGCGCCCGTGGGCCACCGGCACCAGGAACAGCGGCGCGTACCTGTGCTTCCAGAACGACGGGAACCTGGTCGTCTACACGGGCGTTGAAGTCGGCTGTGACGGCTACCCGATCTGGTCCAGCGGCACCTGATCGACCCGCCCGCCGACTCCTCCGCCGCCGCCCCCGTCCAGTGTCGCACGCCCCTCAGCCGCCCGCGCCGCTCCGTGCCGCGCGGACAGGCGTGTGCGGCGGTGGGCGGTCGGGTGGCGCGGGGCGAGTTCGGCACCACGGCGATCACCGTCGCCCAGATCAGGCACGGGATCGAGCGCCTCCCAGACGGGCGGCGGAAGGCAAGCCTGCTGACTGCAACGACCACATCCCCGACCCGCCCGGTCCGTCCGACCGTGATCAATGAGCCGGAGGAGGTGTAAATCGCCCTCGGCGGGTAGTCGGTCGCACATGGTCAGAATCAGGCGCTGGTTCGGCAAAAGGCGACAGGTCGTCTGGGCCGAGCCCGAGCTTCCACCGTTTATCAAAATCAATCCGACGGCCGTCCCGACGACCACGCTCCAGCCTGGTGACATAACCATGGGGGTAATGACCAGGGAATTCCTGGAAACGCCGGACGAGTACCCCGAATAACAGCCGGTCGCGGCGCGGCGCGGCCACGGCCGCCTGGCCGAGGCTGATCCCGCCGTCGTTGGGCGGCACCCGCGCGTGCACGAGGACCCGGAAGCCATCGGCCTCGAGCCGGCCGACGGTCCGGTCAAGCAGCAGCACGTTCTGGAACACGCCGCCGGACAGCGCCACGACCTTGAGCCCGGTCCGCGAGCGCAGGATCGCGCAGGTCCGCGCGATCGCGTCCGCCACCCCGTGATGGAACCGGGCCGCGACAATCGGCCCGGCCACCCTGCAGCGAACGTCTTCCGCGACCGCGCGGATGAGATCCGCCCCGACCACCCGCAGCTGATCGCCTTCCTCGATGGTGACCGGATAACCGCCTAGGTCCCGGCCGGGATCGGCCAGCTGCTCGAGCTCGATGGCCGCCTGCCCCTCGTAGTTGATCGAATCCCGAACGCCGAGTATCGCCGCGGCCGCGTCGAACAGCCGGCCAGCGCTCGAGGTCAGCGGCGAGTTGATACCGCTGCGGGCCACGGCCAGCACGTCGTCCCAGCGGCCCCGGTTGCGCCGCATCACGTCGAGAGAATCCGGGGGACCCTCCGGATAGGCGGCGGACAGATACGCGGCCGCCATCCGCCACGGCTGCCTGATCGCGGCGGGCCCGCCCGGCAGCGGCACCGGCGCGAGGAACCCGGCCCGGGAGAACTCCGCCAGATCGGCGATCAGGAACTCGCCGCCCCAGATCGTGCCGTCGGTCCCGTAGCCGGTGCCGTCGAACGCCACCCCGATGACCGGGCCGTCCTCGGCGTTGTCGGCCAGGCAGGACGCGATGTGCGCGTGGTGATGCTGGACGGCGACGAGCGAGACGCCCTCGCAGTCAAGCGCGTACTTGGTCGACAGGTACTCCGGGTGCAGGTCATGGGCCACGACCTGCGGAGTCACGGCGAACAGACGCTGGAAGTGCGCGATTCCCTCGGTGAACGACCGGAACGTCTCATAGTTCTCCAGGTCGCCGATGTGATGGGAGACGAACGCGTGATCATCCCGGCCCAGGCAGAACGTGTTCTTCAGCTCGGCCCCGCAACCGAGAACCGTTCGGGGAAACCGCCGCCGGAGCCGGATCGGCTCCGGCACGTAGCCCCGGGACCTGCGCAGCAGCATCTCCCGGCCGCGGAACACGCGAACCACGGAGTCGTCGGTCCGCATGTGGATCGGCCGGTCGTGCAGGCAGCAGAAATCCGCGATCCCGGCCAGCCGCGCCCGCGCGTCCTCGTCGTCGTAGGCGATCGGCTCGTCCGAGGTGTTGCCGCTGGTCAGCACCATCGGACGGCCCAGCGCGCGGACCAGCAGATGGTGCAGCGGGGTGTACGGCAGCATCACCCCGAGCTGCCGGCCGCCCGGTGCCACCGACCGCGCGACCGGGGCGCCCACGAGACGTGGCAGCAGCACGATCGGCCGCCGTCCGCTGGTCAGCAGCGACGCGGCGGTCTCATCGACCTCACCGAGCCGCCGCGCCGCCGACACGTCGGCCGCCATGAGCGCGAACGGCTTGTCCTCCCGGTGCTTGCGCTCGCGCAGGGCCGCCGCGGCCGGCTCGCTGGCGGCGTCGACCGCGAGGTGATAGCCGCCGAGGCCCTTGATCGCGAGCACCTTGCCCGCCGCCAGCAGGGCCGCCGCCGAGACGATCGGATCGCCGACCCGTTCGACCCCGAAGGCGTCGAGCAGTCGCAGCCGAGGGCCGCAGGCCGGGCAGCACACCGGCTGAGCGTGGAACCGCCGATCGGCCGGGTCGGAGTACTCCGCCGCGCACTCGGCGCACAGGCCGAAGCCGGCCATCGTGGTCAGCGGCCGGTCATAGGGGACGTCCCGCACGATCGTGAACCGAGGACCGCAGTTCGTGCAGTTGATGAAGGGGTAGCCGAACCGTCGGTCAGCCGGATCGGCCAGCTCGGCCAGGCAGTCGGCGCAGGTAGCGCTGTCGGCCGACACCAGCGCCTGGCGGCGCCCGCCGGGGTCGCTCGACGCGATGGCGAACCCGGCGCCGCCGCTCGGCTCGAGGGCCGTGGTCCGCACCGCCTCGATCCGCGCCAGCGGCGGCGCGTCATGCTCGAGCGACGCTAGAAAATCGAGCACACGGGGCGGCGGTCCCTCGATCTCGATGAACACGCCGGCCGCGTCGTTGCCCACGTGGCCGGCCAGCCCCAGCCTGGTGGCAAGCGAATAGACGAACGGGCGGAAGCCCACTCCCTGGACAACGCCCTCGACCTGGACCAGCGTGCGGATACGCGGTTCCACTCGAGGATTATCTCCTCAGGCGGACGGCTTCACCACAGGTCGTTGCCGGTCAGTACGTAGACGAAGGGCACCAGCGGGATAATGGAGAGAATCGCCCAGGCGATTTTCGCGCCGACCCCGATGTCCGTCCGGACCGCCAGGTTGATCCAGATGAGGACCACCGCGAGCGGGTGCAGGATGCAGATCAGGAACTCCAGAATCTTCTTCAGCATGGCCTACATCTACCCGTGGGCCGTTCGGCAACCCCCGGGCAGTTAAGCAATTGGACGGCTACGCAATACAGTGTCCACGTGCCGAGCACGGCTCCCGAACCGCGAACAGCCGGCCTCCAGTTGCACCGCTGGACCGACCGAGCCGTGGTTGGCGCGGCCGTCGCCGCCTTCGCCTCCGGGTTCGGGCAGTTCGGCGTGGTGGCCGCGCTCGGCGACGTGGCCAAGGGCTTCGGCCAGGTGACGCACGGCGCGACGTTCGCCGACCAGGCCGGCTTGTCCGGAACCGATCTCGGCATCGGGCTGGCCATCATCCGCCTGGCCGCGCTCGGCGGCCTCCCGGTCATCGGCCTGGCCGACCGCTTCGGCCGCCGCCGGATGCTGCTTATCACCGTCGGCGCGGGGCTGGCGCTGACCGCGCTGGCCGCCGCCAGCCCCACCTACTGGTGGTTCGTGATCGTCTTCGCCTGCGGGCGGCCGCTGCTCAGCGCCACCAACGGCCTGGCCCAGGTCGACGTGGCCGAGGAGACCGCCTCGTCCGACCGGGCCAAGGCGGTGGCGCTGGTCGCGGCCGGCTACGGCCTCGGGGCCGGGGCCATCGCCGTCCTGCACAGCCTGGCGTCGGGCGCGCTCGGCTTCCGCGGGGTGTTCGCGCTGGCGCTGGTTCCGCTGGCGCTGCTGCCGCTGCTGCGACGCTGGCTCTCGGAACCGGACCGGTTCGCGGTGGCGGCGGCCGGGCCCAAGCACCCGATTCCGGTCCTCGGCGCGGTCGCCCGGCCGTTCCGCGCCCGCCTGACGGTGATCGCGGCGCTGGCCTTCGCCGTCTCGGTTATCACCGGGCCCGCCAACAGCTTCATCTTCCTGTTCGCGCAGAACTTCCTCCACCTATCGGGCGTGGCCACGGCGGGCATGGTGGTGGGGGCGGGCGTCTTCGGCCTGGCCGGGCTGCTGGCCGGACGGTGGCTGGCCGACCGGGTGGGCAGGCGGCTGACCGGCGCGTTCGCGATGGTGGCGATGGCCCTGCTCGCCGTCCTGGCCTACTCGGGCTCGGCCCCGGCGCTGGTGACCGGCTACATCCTCGAGGTGTTCGCCGCCTCGGTCTTGGGTCCGGCCATCGGGTCCATGACCAACGAGCTCTTCCCGACCGCGGTTCGGGCCTCGGTGGTCGGCTGGTCGCTGGCGGTCGGCGTGCTCGGCGCGGTGGCCGGCCTGATCGTCTTCGGCGTGGTGGCGCGCTCCGGGCAGCCCTTCGCGCTCGCCGGGCTGCTCACCTTCCTTCCCGTCGTTCCGCTAGCGGCGCTGTTCTGGCTGCTCCCGGAGACTCGAGGGCGCGAGCCGGAAGACCTCTGGCCCGACCAGTAACGTTCACCCGTGCCAGGTGAGGCGAGCGCCCGTTCACGGCCGTAGCGTCTGCGTTCGTGGAAGACCGCTCGGCTGGCGCGCGAATCCCGCGCCGTCCGGCTTGGCGTCGCAAGTCCGGGCGGCTCCGGCGGACCCGCTGGCCGATCGCGGTGGCCGAGGTCATCATCGCGATCGCGGTCGGGCTCATCCTGCCGAGGGTGGAAACGCACTACCGGTGGAATGACGGCATCTCCTACGACGTAGGGACCGCTCAGGCGACGCTGGCCGCGATCGCGGCCGGGATGATCACGCTGACCGGGTTCGTGCTGACCGCGGTGACGCTGATCGTGCAGACGGTGCAGAGCCAGTCGCCGAGGCTGATGCGGATGGTCGACCGCACCGACAAGACGCCGATTCTGTTCGGGACGTTCACCGCGACGTTCACCTTCGCGCTGGTAGTCCTCAGCCAGGTCCGAGAGAACGAGGTACCGGACGTTTCGGTGCTGCTCTCGTTGCTGCTGCTCCTCATTAGCGTCGGTTTGCTGCTGCGCTTGCTGGCCACCTTCCGCACCACGCTGACCACGGGCGGGCTGGCCCGGGCGGTCGGGAACCAGCTTCGCGGGGTCATCGACGTGATGTACCCGGCGCGGTTCGATCCGGCGGCGAGCACGGCGGCGGGCCCGGCGGCTCCGCGCAGCGACGGACAACCCCAGGCCGCGCCCGCGTGGCTGATCCGCCATGTCGGCAGCCCGGGTATTTTCCAGGCATTCGACGAGCCGGCCGCGGTCCGGCTCGCGGTCAGCACCGGGACCGAGATCCGGTTCATCCCGGCCGTCGGCGATTTTCTCGTCAGCGGGGCCAAGCTAGCGGCGGGCACCGGGCCCGCCCCCGATGCGGCGAAGCTCCGCGGCCTGGTCCGGATCGGCCTGCTCCGCACGCTGGAGCAGGACCCGGCCTACGGCATCCGGCTCCTGGTCGACATCGCGCTGCGCGCGCTGTCGCCGGCCGTGAACGATCCCACCAGCGCCGTTCAGGCCCTCGACCAGGTCGATGATGCCCTGCAGCGGCTGGCCCGGCGGTCGCTGGGCGATGGTCGGCTGCATGCGGGAGACGGACGGGTCGTGGTCCGCTTCCCGGCACCGAGGTGGGACGCGTTCGTGGCGCTGGCGGTCGACGAGATCATCGTCTACGGCGCCGGCAGCATCCAGGTGACCCGGCGGCTGCGGGCGGTCCTCGACGACCTGCTGGCCAGCGCGCCGCCGAGCAGGCGGCCGCCTGTCAGCGCCCGTATCGCCACCCTTCAGCGCGCGGTCCGCAGCGCGCTCGCCGACGAGACGATCGCCACCGAGGCGATGGAACCCGACCACCAGGGCATCGGCTCACCACGAGCCAGGGACTAGCCGCAGGCCCCGGCGTCGGAAAACAGCCGCCGTGAGTGATGTTCCGAGAATGTAGCTATGGGTACTTTCAAATTTACACAAGGTCACAAATGAGGTCCATGTGGAGTGGGGGTACTTCGATGAGCAGTGCACAGGACCAGCCGGCCGCCGGCACCGGGACCGGTGCCGGCGTGGGAACGAGCGGCAACGCAACCGGCGCGCCAGTCGCAACCGGGGAGCCGATGGGCAAGCACGCGAGCCCGACGGCGGAGGCCGAGCGCGGCTACGTGCCGAGGCAGTCATCGGGCTATGACGACCGGCCGGGGCTAGTAGAAAGCAACGCGAGCGGAGCGGTGATCGGCTGGACCGTCTTCGCCGCGGTGATGCTGATGATCTCCGGGATCGGCAACATCCTCGAGGGGATCGCGCAGCTCGTCCGGGGCTCGTACTTCGTGACGCTGCCCAACTACGCCTACAACCTCTCGGTCCACAGCTGGGGCTGGATCCACCTCATCGCCGGCATCGTCGTCTTCGTGGCGGGCGCCGCGCTGATGGCGGACAAGACCTGGGCTCGCGTGGTCGGGGTTGCCTTCGCCTCGCTGAGCCTGTTCCTGAACCTGGTCTACCTGCCCTTCTTCCCGGTCTGGTCGATCGTCGTGATCGCCCTCGACGCGTTCGTGATCTGGGCACTGCTCTCCCCGCGCCGCGGCTACGCATGATCGCCGCCTAACCAGCAACGCCTAACAAACAGCGCCCAAACAAACGAAAGGCAGGGATCGGGGACCGGCCGTCGGCCGGTCCCCGATCCCGTGTGTGCCTGGTCGTGGGGTTCAAGCTAAACCGGCGACATGATTACGGGACTGGCTGGCTAGGTACAGCCTTCACCCGCTACGGGTGACATCGCAGCGTAGTAGAAGGGTAACCAAAGGCTTGCCTCTCCCCTGCGAACGGGGTGACGGGGACGATAAACGAGGAGTCTTTATGGCGAAGCCGTTCAAGGGGACCATCAACGTCGACATCCGCGACTCGGAACCCGACTGGACCCCGTTCGAGCCGCCGAAGGCGCCGAAGGACTCGCCCAATGTCGTGTACATCGTCCTCGACGACGTGGGCTTCTCGGCGATGAGCTGCTACGGCGGGCCGGTCCCGACGCCGAATATCGACCGAATCGCCGCCCAGGGCGTCCGCTACACGCAGTGGCACACCACCGCGCTGTGCTCGCCCACCCGCTCGTGCCTGCTCACCGGCCGCAACCACACCCGCAACAGCATGGCCTGCATCACCGAGGCCGCCATCGGCTTTCCCAACGCCAGCGGCACGATCCCGCCCGAGAACGGCATGCTCCCGGAGATTCTGGCCGAACGCGGCTGGAACACCTACCTGGTCGGCAAGTGGCACCTGTGCCCGACCGACGAGATGCACCTCGCGGCGACCCGCCGCAACTGGCCCAGCGGCCGGGGAACCGAGCGGTTCTACGGGTTCCTCGGCGCCGAGACCAACCAGTGGTACCCGGACCTCGTTTACGACAACCACCCGGTGGACCCGCCGCGCTCACCGGACGAGGGCTATCACCTGACCGACGACATCACCGACAAGGCGCTCGAGTTCATCAAGGACGCAAAGGCGGTAGCGCCGGATAAGCCGTTCTTCCTCTACTACGCACCCGGCGCGTGCCACGCGCCGCACCATGCGCCGCGCGAGTGGATCGACCGGTTCAGGGGCCAGTTCGACCTGGGCTACGAGGCGATCCGCGAGCAGACCCTGGCCCGGCAGAAGGAGCTGGGGATCGTCCCGCCCAACACCGGGCTGCCGCCGCTCAACCCGATCGGCACGCCGGACTCCCGGACCGGCCCCGACGGCAAGCCGTTCCCCGAGCTCGACTACACCCGGCCCTGGGACTCGCTCGGCGACGACGAGAAGCGCCTGTTCGCGCGGATGGCGGAGGTCTACGCCGGCTTCCTCGCGCACGCCGACCACCACATCGGCCGCCTGCTCGACTACCTGGAGCAGACCGGGCAGCGCGACAACACGCTCGTCGTCCTGGTCTCCGACAACGGCGCCAGCGGCGAAGGCGGCCCGAACGGCTCGGTCAACGAGATGAAGTTCGCCAACGGCGTCCCCGACGACATGGCCGAGAACCTCGCGAAGCTGGACGATCTGGGCGGGCCAAGGACCTACAACCACTACCCCAACGGCTGGGCGATGGCGTTCAACACCCCGTTCAAGATGTGGAAGCGGTACGAGTTCAACGGCGGCACCTGCGACCCGTGCATCATCTCCTGGCCGGCCGCACGAAGGCGCGGGGCGAGATCCGCGGCCAGTACCATCACGCGATCGACATCGTGCCCACGGTCCTGGACGTGCTCGGCGTCGACCCGCCCGAGACGATCAAGGGGCACACGCAGAGCCCCATCGACGGGGTCAGCATGCGCTCCAGCATCGACGACGGGTCCGCGCCGTCGAACCGCAAGACCCAGTTCTACGCGATGCTCGGCTCCCGGGCGATCTGGCACGAGGGCTGGAAGGCCATCACCACGCATCCGTGCATCGCCGGCTGGGGTCACTTCAACGACGACACCTGGGAGCTCTACCACACCGACTTCGACCGGGCCGAGCTGCACGACCTCGCCGCCGAGCACCCGGACAAGCTCAGGGAGCTGGTGGCGCTGTGGTTCGCCGAGGCCGGCGCGAACGGGGCGTTCCCGCTCGATGACCGTTCCGCGGTGGAGATCATGGGGACCGCGCGTCCGCAGCTCACCGCCCCGCGTTCGCGGTACGTGTACTTCCCCGGCACCGCGCCGGTCCCCGAGTGGCAGGCTGTAAGCACCCGCAACCGCTCGTTCGTGATCGGCGCGGTGGTCGACACCGGGCCGTCGGCCGAGGGCGTCCTGTTCGCCATGGGCTCGCGGTTCGGCGGCCACACCCTCTACGTGAAGGACGGCCGGCTGCACTACGTCAACAACTTCCTCGGCAGCGAGGAACAGCGGATCGTGGGCAGCGAGGACATCCCGACCGGGAAAAACCTCATCCTGACCGCGTCCTTCGAGAAGGAGGAGCAGCGACCGGACTGCGCCGTGGGGACCATGACGCTCTACCACGGCGACCGCAAGGTCGGTGAGCGGAAGATCAGAACCCAGCTCGGCGCGTTCGCCATCGCCGGCTCGGGCCTCAACGTGGGCCGTGACCCGGGTGAGCCGATCACCGGCGACTACTCGGGCGAGCCGCCGTACGCGTTCACCGGCGGCACCATCAACCGGGTCGCGATCGACGTCAGCGGCGACCCGTACCTGGACCTCGAGCGCGAGGCGCAGCTCATGCTGATGCGTGAGTGAGCCCGTGACGGCAACGCCGGCCGACGCCCGCCGCCGGGTGAAGGGCATGGTCGAAGTGCCCGGCGGCGTCTTCACGATGGGCTCGGAGCACTTCTACCCCGAGGAACGCCCGGTCCGCCGGGTCGAGGTCGACGGCTTCTGGATCGACCAGCACCCGGTCACGGTGGCCCAGTTCCGCCGCTTCGTGAAGGCCACCGGCTACGACACGGTCGCCGAGCGCCCGCTCGACCCGGCCCAGTACCCGGACGCCGACCCGGAACTACTGCAACCGGGCTCGCTGGTCTTCTACCCGACCCGGGGCCCGGTCAGCCTGCACGACGTGTCCCAGTGGTGGCGCTACACCCCGGGCGCCAACTGGCGGCACCCACGAGGCCCGGATTCCACCCTGGACGGCCTCGACCAGCATCCCGTCACCCACGTCACCAGCGAGGACGCCGACGCCTACGCCATCTGGGCCGGCCAGGAGCTGCCGACCGAGGCCGAATGGGAGTTCGCCGCCCGCGGCGGTCTCGACCGCGCCGTCTACACCTGGGGCGACGACCCCGCCCCGAAGGGGAAGCCGATGGCCAACACCTGGCACGGCGAGTTCCCGTGGCAGAACCTCAGGCCAAACCGGCACGGCACCTCCCCGGTCAAGCGCTACCCGCCCAACGGCTTCGGCCTGTTCGACATGGCCGGCAACGTCTGGGAGTGGACCAGCGACTACTTCACCGCGGCGACGCAAAGCCATGGCTGCTGCGTGCCGAAGAACCCGAGGGTCACCTCGGCCGCCGACAGCCTCGTCCCCGGCCAGCCCGGCGCGCACATCCCGCGCCGCGTCATCAAGGGCGGCTCCCATCTCTGCGCCCCCAACTACTGCCTCCGCTACCGCCCGGCCGCCCGCCAGGGCGAGGCCGTCGACACCTCCACCGCGCACCTCGGATTCCGCTGCATCCTCCGGAATTAAGCGGCGCCACCCGCCGTCAGGCATTGCCCGCCTGACGCCAGAAACCCGCGCTCGGCGGCAAGGCATTCCTAGCCGGTTGCGCCTGACCCACTGTCCTCACCGTCACCACGGGCCACAGGCCGGACGCAGATGAGGCTTAGTGAGGGCCTTTCGGGTCGCGGGGCGCCCCAAACAGCGCACAATGGCACCCGCAGCCAGAGAACGGGGTCCAAAACGGCACACGATCATCGCTTCCGCCCCGGCCGCTCGCCGACATCCACCGCCGCCGCCCCACAAGCCTCACCCGCCACACGAGACACTGCCTGGGAGCCACCGTCGGGAAGTCCGGCCAGCCGCTTTGCAACCTGAGCCTTGGGATGTCTAGCCGCGGCGGGGACGTGGCGGGTGCGGCGTGGCTCCCGGATGGATGTCGCCGAGCTTCCAGGAGCGGTCGAAGTAGGGCTCGAGCGGGCCGTAGAAGCGGACGTAGCAGAACCAGTGCCGGCCGGGAATTGTCTGCACCCAGTTGGACTCGTGGCCGGCCGGGGCGGTGGGCCCGAAGTAGAGATTAACCGACCCGTCGGCCTCGCGCTTGAGGTCGTCGTCGCGGGAACCGCGGTCGCCTCGCTGCTGGTCGTTGTCGATCAGGCAGCGGGAGGCCGCGTCGTAGACCGTGGCCGACCAGAACAGCTTGGCCGGCGGGTCGGCCGGGACGTGCAGGGTGTAGCTCTGGGCGCCGTCGAGCCAACTGCCGTCGGCGTCGGTGTAGGCGCTGAGGTACGCCTGGCCCTTGCCCGGGGTCTGGCTCTTCATCGCCGCAGAGAACGTCACCGCCTCGTAAAACCACGACGTCCGCTCGAGCAGCTCGTCGTAGCCATCGCGGCGCTGGTCGGAGTTGCTCATCGGCAGCACCAGGTCCCACCGCCGGTCGGGCCAGTACCGGCTGCCGTCGAACCGCTTGGCGAAGGAGTTCGCCTGCGCCATCAGCTCACCGGTGGCGGACGCCTGGGTCAAGATGGCGGTCAGCCGTTCCCCCGGCGTGAATGGCCTGCCCTTCTCGATCCCGAGCTGGCGCAGCATGGCCAGGTAGAACCGGTCGCGCTCGTCGACGACCTCATGCTGGTAGATGTCGTGCAGCCGGGCCCAGTAGTCGATGCCGCGCGGCGGCCCGCCGCTCCACCGCCGCCCCATCGGCGAGACGATCCTGGTCGGGGGAGCAGCCCGGCCGTCGGCGGGAGTGATCCGCACCGCCCGGGACAGGGCCTGCGCGCGCTTCGGGTCGGGATCCAGGGTGCGGAAGCCGAAGAACACGTTCATGCCGGTCGACTGGTACGCGTAGCACCCGTCGGGCGCGGCCGCCTGCTGCCCCGGCGGGACGATCAGGTGCCTGCCGCCCCGCCCTTGATCGGGCCCCATCTCGCCCAGAATGCCGAACTCGCGCTGCCAGAAGTCGGACAGGCCGCCCGCAGTCGGGCCAGGCGGAAGCTCGATCACGACCGGGCCGGTCTTGTTCAGGTCGATGAACGCCATCGTGTACGGCGTGGTCGCGTTGGCGGTCAGTATCCCCAGCTTGTCCTGGTAGGTCGCGTAGTGGACGAGGTCGTAGCTGGTCGCGCCGAAGACGTCGCGATGCTGCGCCTGCCACTGCGCGAAGGAGACCAGCGGCAGCGCCCACAGGTAGGCCTGGGTGGCGAGCTGGAAGTCGAGCTCGTTGAACACCAGCCCGAGGTCCGCCCTGAGCGGCAGCTCTGCGTCCATCCGAACGCCCGCCAGGGAACCAGCAGGGGAACCCGCGCGCGAGGCGGCCAGCTCGGTATAGGTCATGGGCCCATCGTCGCCCGCCACCCGCGCGGATGCTTCACCCCGGCCGGATGAAGCGCGGCCGGCGGCCGCCTACCGGCGCAAGACCTTCATCTCGAACGGGCCCTGGCTCCACGCCGCCGCCCCATGACCGTTCACCGCGTGGCCGCGTCAATTGCGAGGGGCCGGGCCCCGCCTCCGTAGTAATACCGGGTTACCCCGAGGCCATCGCTGGCCCCCCTGCCCGGTACTCCCCCCCTCCCACCCGCCATCCGGGTGGTTTCGGCGGTGCCCGACCCCTCGTCAACTGGAGTTAACCGCATCCGGCGCGCCCGGAACATCCCCGAATCCGGGGGTGCCGGCAGCGGAGTATCCGGTCATATAGTGCTTTTGTGGCCGCGCATGTGAGTACCGCGTCTGGCCAGGTCATCCGGCTCACCGAAGGCAGTCATCTGGTATTCGGGCGGGGTCCCGAGGTCGACCTGGCGATTACGGCTGGGCGGGGGCTGTCCCGCCGGGCCGGGGTCATCAGAACCACGCCCGAGGGTGCCTGGATCGCCAACATCAGCCGCACGCACGCCCTGTACGTGGCGGGCGACGGCTACCGGATCCGGCTGCCGCGGGCGGAGGGCGACGGGGACCCGGCCGGGGGCTGGCTGATCCACGAAGGGACGGCGATGGTGGGCTCGCGCGCCATGATGGACGACGGGCTGCAGCTTGCGATCACGGTGCCGGGACGGCACCGGCGGCCCTCCGGGGCGCTGGCGGCGGTGCCGTCTCCCAGCCCGGAGCCGGCCGACGCCGACAGCACGCTGCTGCCGCTCTACCTGGACCCGATGACCAAGCTCTTCCTGGTCGCGCTGATGTGGTGCAGGCCGTGGCTGCTCGACCCGAGCGCCGCGTCCCCGCTGCCGCGCACCCCCGAGATCGCCCGGACCGCCCTCGAGGTGACCGGCGCGCACCACGAGCTCGAGCGGTTCGACGCCAACCCCGAGTTCCGTGACCGGCTCTCGGCCCGGGTGGCCGAGCACCTCAAGGTCCTGCGGCGCAAGATCGCCGATCGCGGGCTGGCCGGGCCGGACGTCCGGCTGTCGGACGAGGTCGCCGTCCGGGTGCTGATCGAGCACGGCGTCGTCTCGGCCGGCGACCTGCGGCTGCTGGCCGATCCGGCCTGGTGCTCGCGGCAGGAGGACCTGTGGTGGACCCGCGAGTTACGGCGGCCCGCCGCCGGGGGGCGGGCCCGAGGGCGGCGGGCTCCCCGGCACCTCCTGGAGGGCCGGCTCGGAGTTGTAGGGATAGACCTGGAACGAGGCGGTGGCGCTGATGCCGTCGGGCGCGGTGACCACCACCTCGTAGGCGGCGGGCGGGATCGGTTTCGAGTGGAAGAAGACGTGACCCTGGTCGATCACGTAGTTGAACGTCCCCGCCTTGTCCGCCGTCGGGTGATCGGGGGAGCTGACGCGGTTGACCGCGACCGTGACCGGCGCCATGGGCACGAACCCGACGCCGTGGATGACGAACTCGGTGTAGCCGTCGCCGAACGGCTGGTTGACGCAGATCTGGGCGGCGCTTTCGATGGCGGGGGCCAGGCTGCACGGCGCCGTCGCCGTCGCGGTTGAGCCGCCGACCAGTACCCCGATCCCGATCCCGGCCCCGACCAGCGCCGACGCCGCGGCGGCGGCGACCGCCCACACCAGCCGCCGGCGCGCGGGCCGGCCGGGCGCGCGGGCCGAGGCCCTGGGCCCGGCGCCAGCGTTGCCGGCGCGGCGGCCGCCGCCAGTCGCGCAGGGCGGCGGGGGCGAAGCCGGGCAGCGCGGTATGCGATCCGGAGGTGGCGTCGTTGGCGACCAGCGCGATCGAGCCGGCCGTCTCGCTGCCGACGTAGCTCTCGTCTTCGTCCTCGTCGTCGTCGGTGTCGCCGTTGGCTGCCCGGTCGGCCGGCAGCCGCGGTCCGCGCTGGTACTCGGCGATCAGCGCCATCGCCGAGTCGGGCAGGTACGAGTGGCCGGGCCCGGCCGGCAGGGCGAACGAGCCGAGCTCTTCCAGGATCTGCGCGTCGGTCGGGCGGTCGCGCGGCACCCGCCGCAGGCACGCGGCGGCCAGGCCGGTCAGCTCGGCTGGCATCCCGGACAGGTCGGGCGGCTCGGTCGCGAGCCGGACCAGGATGTCCATCACGGTGTCGCCCCGGTAGGGCGGATGACCGGTCGCGGCGAACACCAGCGTCGCCCCGAGCGAGAACACGTCGCTCGCGGGCGAGGTCAAGGTGGCGTCCCGGGCCTGCTCGGGGGCCATGTAGGCGGGGGTGCCGGCCGCGCCGCGGGTGGCGGTGAGCTGAACCCGCTCGGCCACCCGGGCCACCCCGAAGTCGATCACCTGCGGGCCGTCCGGCGCCACCAGCACGTTCGACGGCTTGACGTCGCGGTGCACCAGCCCGACGCCGTGAATCGACTGCAGCGCCTCCGCGCAGCCGGCCGCGAGCCAGCGCACCGCGGGCACCGGCAGCGGCCCGCACCGGCGCACCAGCACGGCCAGCGACGGCGCGGGCACGTACGCGGTGGCGACCCAGGGCAGGTCCGCCTCCGCGTCGGCCTGGATGACCGACGCGGTGAACACGCCGCTGACCCGGCTGGCGGACGCCACCTCGCGGGCGAACCGGGCCCGGTAGCCCTGCTCCTCGGCCAGCTCGACCCGGATCGTCTTCACCGCGACCAGCCGCCCGGTGGTGGAGCGGGCCAGGAACACCTGCCCCATCGCCCCCGCGCCGAGCTTGCCGATGATCGCGTAAGGGCCGATCCGTTCCGGGTCCCAGCGGCGCAGCGGTTGCACGATCGACTGTGCCAACGTCGGCTGCCCTCTCTTCAGGCATTGGTCAGACACACAATCTTGCACAATCAACTGCATGACGGACAGTGAACGGCGACGGTCGGTACGCCTGAGGAAAGATTGCTGCAGCCCGGACGGGCTCGACATCTTCGGGCGCCATCGGGTGTCATCGGGCATACGTAGCGGCTGCTTCTGTCGTCTGTGACGTTATTGGGTCGAGCCCGACCGGGGCGCAGGGCATGCAGGGCGCAGGGGCCGGCGTCAAAACGGCGACGATGCCCGGCGGCTCGGTCGAGGTCTAGCCGAAGGTGAACGAGTACGCCGTCAGACCCGGTGACACCTTGATCGTGACGGTGCCGCTCCCCGGGGCCGGCTTGCTGGCGACGGTGTAGATGCCGGGCGCGCCGGAGACGCGGATGACCTTCGTCTTGCCGCCCGAGTTGACGGTGAGGGTGCCGCTGCCGCCGATGTCGAGATAGACGTAGGACGCATTGTAGGACAGCCTGATCTCGGCGTCCTTGCCCGCCGTGATCGACTGCTGGCCGATCGTCCAGGGGCCGGACAGACCAAAGGAGTGAGCCGGCAGGGCCGCGGGGAACGCGAAGGTGTCGCTGGAGTAGTAGTTTCCGTCGTAGTACTGGACGCGCTCGGCCCCGAGGTACGTCTCCGGTGACAGGTTGGGGTTATCGGGCGTCGTGTTGGGGACGTTGGTCGCCTTCGGCAGCGTGACCCCCGGATGCGCCGCCAGTAGCAGTTGCCGGATGATCTGCTCCTCCTGGGTGTAGTCGCCTTCACCGATCGAGACGAACCGGATCTTGCCGGTGGCGTCGATCAGGTACGCGGCCGGCCAGGACTGATTGTCGTAGGCGTTCCAGGTGTCGTAGGAGTTGTCGAGCGCGATCGGGAACGTGAGGCCGAGCCGGCGCGCGCCTTCGAGCACGTTGGACGGCACTTGCTCGAAGGCGTACTCGGGG
Organism: uncultured Actinomycetota bacterium; assembly: GCA_963838825.1. Taxonomy (GTDB): domain Bacteria; phylum Actinomycetota; class Actinomycetes; order Streptosporangiales; family Streptosporangiaceae; genus Trebonia. Next base: position 39,882 of record CAWISQ010000006.1, on the reverse strand, counting down.
GTCTGCACGCCGACTACCTCAAGCCCGTCGGCCGCGTAGTCCTTGTACCAGGCCTCGACGTGCGGAAGCTCGCGCTGGCAGTTGATACAGGAGTAGGCCCAGAAGTCGACGATGACGGCCTTGCCCTTGAGCGAGGCCAGGGTCACCGGCTTGCCGTCGGCGGTGTTGAACCACTGCTGGATGTTATTGAAGGCAGGCGCGGCGCCGCAGTTCTCGATCCCGGAGCCGCCGTACAGGGCGGCCGTCTGGCAGTCCTGCAGGGACACGCCGGTGCCGGCCGCGGGCGCGGCGGCGCCCTTCTCGAGCGAGTTGCCGACCGCCTGGGTGTAGTTCGGGATGTCGCGCTGGATGATGTCGGACAGGTTAAACGTCAGCGCCACCGCCAGCACGATCATCACCACCCCGCTGACCGCGCGGAAGGCGCCCTGATGACGGCGGAACGCGCCCAGCCGCTGGCTCAGGCCGCGGCCGGCCAGAGCGAACGCGAGCAGCGGTATCGCCGTGCCGACGGCGAAGCCGAGGGTGAGCCCGATCGTGCGCAGCCCGATGTGATCGGTCGCGCCCGCCACCGTGATGGCGGCCAGCACCGGCCCCGCGCACGGCACGAAGACCGCCCCGAGGGCGATCCCGAGCACGAAGCCGTTGCCGCCGGTGCCCGCGAGGCGCTGCGGGAAGCGGTAGAAGGGCCGCTCGAGCAGGTGCCCGATCGATGGCACCAGCAGCCCCAGGCCGACCAGCACCAGGAGCACCAGGCCGGCCCAGCGGATCGCGTCGTCCGGCAGGTGCAGGCTGGCCAGGATCCAGCTGCCGAACAGGGTGAAGACCGCGAAGCTCAGCGTCAGCCCGGCCACGATCAGGTAGGGCCGCCGCCGGTCGCGCACCGCGCCAGGCTCCGCTTCGGCCGCGCCGCCGCCGAGGAAAACAACCGGCAGCACCGGCAGCACGCACGGGGACAGCCCGGTGATGATCCCGCCGACCAGCCCGATAAGCACCAGCGTCACGCCGCTACCTCCCGCTGACCGCCAGGCCCATGAATGTTCAAATTACTACGTAGTGTAGTGCCGCACGGGCACGCCAGGGCATGACCGTACGGCCGTAGTGGTACCACTGCGACTACTACGTTTAGACCCCAGAAAACGGATTGGCGTTACACCGCCGCCCGCGCCCCTGTCGCCTACGCCACCGACCCCAAACCCAAGGCGTTAAAACGGGCGCGCGAGCTCGGGGAACATGGGGTAGTGGCGGACGTTCAGGGTGGCGAGTTCCAGTCCCTCTGTCAGCGCGGTGGCGGCGATCAGGTAGTCCCCGAGGCCGATCCCGGAATGGGAGCGCCGATATTCGTTCATGAGAGTCGCTGCTCGCCAGGCCACCTGTTCGGTTACCTCGAACCGCTGCATGCTGCCGAGCAGGCGCATAACCTCTCGCACTTCCGGCGACCGCATACCGCCGGCGACCTCGGTCAGGCTGACGACGCTGATGGCCAGCGGCCCGGAGGACCGCCTGGCGTTCACGAGCCAGTCCCTGGCGGCCCTCTTACCACGCAGGTGCTCTATGAGCACGTCGCTGTCGACCAATATCACGCGTCGGCCAGTCGGTCCAGGTAATCCGCGCGCTGATCCCGCGCACGGGAGAATTCCTCCCGCTCGCCGAGGATGCCGAAAGAGCCGTCGATCGCAGCGAGGTCCGCTGCGAGATCAGCGCCGGGATGGCCGCCGATCGCGCGGTCGATGAGTTCGCGGATCAGTTCCGCGCGGGAAACGCCCTCCGCCTGCGCAACCCGGTCCAGCGCAGCCGCCTGACCCTCCGCGAGGTAGATGTTCGTCCTTTTCATACACCACATCATACATCACAGCGATCGGCTGGCCGAGGATGACGACCAGTGGTCAGCCGATCCCGTAAAGATCAGCCGGAGTCAGCAGCCGGACGTCGCCTGCGCGCGCTGCCTCGTGGCTTAGCCCGGCGCTGAATCCCGCACCGCTGAAGCAAAGCAGGCGGGCGGTTGCCGCGCCATGTCGGCGTTGCGCGGTCAGCAGCCCGCGGATGTGACGCAGCCGATCGAGGTGCTCCAGGCCCATGATCTCGTGCCATTTGACCTCGCCGATGGCCAACAGCGTCTCCCGGTCATTAAGCGGCCCCAATGCCACCACATCGACCTGGCGGGTCTTCTTGGCGCCCGGATCGTTGACCGTGCCTGGCTCGACCAGAGACGGGAAGCCGCCAACGGTCTCCTCGGGCGCGAAGTACCGGGTCCAATGCCGGGCGAGCTGCTCGAAGTGCCTGCCGAGCACGTTGGCGGTGAAATGGGGCTGGCTCCGCTCCCAGAGGCGTGCCGGGTTCCTGGTGTGCGCCAGATCGGACCAGATTGGGCGCATCACCGCGTGGTAGAAGGTGACGAGGGGCTCGGCGATCTCGTAGGTCGTCTGGTTCTCGCGGAAGGCGTCGGATCGCCGGAGGACCAGGCCGCAGTCCATGAGAACGTTGAGCGGATGAGCCAGGTCGCCCGATTTCCGGCCGATGTACTTCGCGATGTTGCCTCGGGTAGTGCTCCCGTCGGCGATCGCGGCCAGGACCGAGTGGTAGAGCCCCATGTCGTGCAGCGCGGACTCGGCCGCCAGCAGATAGCGAGCTTCTCTGAACAGCGGGCTCGCCGGGTTCAGCACGGTTCGCTGCACCCAACTATCGAAGTCAGCGCCGTCGGCCGGGGTGTCGTCCCTGGCAAACTCGCGCCGGTAGGCCGGGGTGCCGCCAACGACGGCGTGCACTTTCACGGCGAGGGTCGGGTCGGTGATGCCCCAGAACTCTGCCGCTAGCTGATAGTCGAGCGTCGGTACGACAAGCTCAAGCCCGGCTCGACCGCGCAACGGCGCGCTGCCGGATAGCAGCGTTCCCATGAACGTCATGGCCGATCCGCACAGCAGCAGGCGGCTTCGGCTGCTCTCCCGTTCGGGCCGGCGGGGCGCTATCGCGTTCTGGAGGATGGACGGCAGGGCCGAGTTCGCCTTGGCGAGATAGGGGAATTCGTCGATCACGACCGGGATCGGGCGCTCGGTGCCCAGGCCGAGCAGGGCGTCCATTGCCTCGTGCCAGTCACGCAAGTGCAAACCAGCGGACAGCTTGAGGTGCGCGCCGAGCGCGGCGCCGAGTTGATGCAGTGATTCGCCGTCGGTCGCTTCGTCGGCCGCGAAGTAGAACCCGCCGGTTGCCTCGCACAGCGCTCGCAGCAGAAACGTCTTGCCCTGCCGACGACGGCCCAAGACAACGCCGAGCGTCGCCCCGGGCCGCTGGTCGCCCGCGAAGGCAGCGAGTGCCATCCACTCGACGTCGCGGTCGAACATGTCAGCCGGTTTGCCTAGCTCCTGCTCAAATGTGGTTCTCATAACTCGGCCTATCATAACTCCAGTTATGAGGCCTCACAAACTTTGAGCGCTCCGGGCTGAACGGACCGCAGCTGACTCGCTACTGGAGGCCGGAGCGGACCGAGGTGATGCGGTGGGTGTTGAAGCCGAGCCAGTGCATCCGCCCCACGTACCGCGCGTGCTCGAACTTCACGCAGCGGTCCATGATCACCGTCAGCCCGCCCTCCTCCGCGATCCTGGCGCCCTCGGCGCTGATCACGCCGAGCTGGCACCAGAGGGTGCCGGCCCCGATCGCCACCGCCTCCCGGGCGATGCCGGGGACCGCGCTCGGCGCGCGGAAGACGTCCACCACGTCGACCTGCTCGGGGATGTCGAGCAGGCTCGGGTAGCACGTCTGGCCGAGGATCTCGGTCTCGCGCGGGTTCACCGGGATCACCCGGTAGCCGTGCCGCCTGAGGTAGTAGCCGACGAAGTTGCTGGCCCGCAGCTGGTTGCTCGACAGCCCGACGATCGCGACCGTCTTGGCGGTGTGCAGCACCCGCTGGATCGTCATCACGTCCTGGTAGCGCCCAAGATCGAGCTCAACGTTCACATCGGTCATGACGTCACTACCTTCTTCCCCGAGGAAGCGGCGACTCGCTTGAAGCCCTGCTCGAGATCCCAGATCAGGTCCTCGACCGACTCGGTGCCGACCGACAGCCGCACGGTCCCCGCCCCCACCCCGGCCGCCCGCAGCTCGTCGTCGCTGAGCTGGCGGTGGGTGGTGCTGGCGGGATGGATGATCAGGCTCTTCGCGTCGCCGACGTTGGCCAGGTGGGACCAGAGGCTGACGCCGCGGATGAGTTCCTGCCCGCCGGCCCGGCCGCCCGCGCAGTCGAACGAGAACACCGCCCCCGCGCCGAGCGGCAGGTACTTCTCCACCAGCGGCCGGTACTTGCTCGACGGCAGGCTGGCGTAGCGCACGTTCGACGCCAGCTCGTGGGATTCCAGGAACGAGGCGACCGCGAGCGCGTTGGTCACGTGGCGGTCCATCCGCAGCGACAGCGTCTCCAGTCCCTGCAGGAACAGGAACGCGTTGAACGGCGACAGCGCCCCGCCGAGATCGCGGAGCGTCTCGGCCCGCAGCTTCATCAGGTAGCCGAAGGTGCCGAACGTCTCGTGGAATTCCAGCCCGTGGTACGCCGGGGACGGCTCCGCGACCACCGGGAACCGTCCGTTGGACCAGTTGAACAGGCCCGACTCGACCACGATGCCGCCGATCGAGGTGCCGTGCCCGCCGATGAACTTGGTCGCCGAGTGGATCACGATGTCGGCCCCCCACTCGATCGGGCGGCACAGGTACGGGGTCGCGAACGTGTTGTCCACGATCAGCGGCAGATCGTGGGAGTGCGCGATCGCCGCCACCGTCTCGATGTCGAGCACGTTCCCGGCCGGGTTGCCGATCGTCTCGGCGAAGAACGCCTTCGTGTTCGGTTGCACGGCCGACCGCCAGGCGTCCGGGTCGTCAGGATCAACCCAGGTCAGCCCCACGTTCATCTTCCGCAGCAGATGCTTGAACTGGTTGACGGTCCCGCCGTAGAGGGCCGACGACGAGACGACGTGGTCGCCCGGCTGGAGCAGGGTGAACAGCGCGGCCGCCTGCGCGGCGATCCCGCTGGCGAACGCGACCCCGCCGGCGCCGCCCTCCAGGTTCGCCACCCGCTCCTCGAACACCGCCACGGTCGGGTTCATGATCCTCGAGTACGTGTTCCCGTACTCCTGCAGGTTGAAGTAGGCCGCGGCCGACTCCGGGTCCTCGAACACGTAGCTGGTGGTCTGGAAGATCGGCACCGCCCGGGCGCCCGTGTTGGGGTCGGGCCGCTGCCCGGCGTGCAGCTGCCTGGTCTCGAATCCGAACGCGCGGTCTTCCTCGCTGCGGTACTGGTTATCGTCGGTCACGAAACAATCCTCTTCCTTGAGGTCACCCGTCGGCCAGGCCAAGGAACGAGCGGATGATGGGCGTCTGACGCGCCTCCTCGAGCAGGAAGCAGTCGTGGCCGTAGGGCGCCTCGATCACGTGGAACTCGACCGGCTTGCCCTGCCCGCCAAGCGCGTCGGCGATCTCGCGCGAGGCGGACGGCGGGTAGAGCCAGTCCGAACTGAACGCTATCAGCAGCGTCCGGGCCGAAACGTCCGCCAGCGCGCGGTCAAGCGACCCCGCGCCGTACTGCCGCCCGAGATCGAAATAGGTCAGCGCCCGCGACAGGTAGAGGTAGGTGTTGGCGTCGAACCGCTTGACGAACGAGTCGGCCTGATGCCGCAGGTAGCTCTCGACCTGGAACTCGGGCTCGGTGATGGTGTACCGGATGTCAGGGCCGGACTGCAGGCGACGATCGAACTTGTCGGCCAGCGCCTCGGCCGACAGGTAGGTAATGTGGCCGACCATCCGCGCCACCCCCATCCCCGCGTCCGGCGTAGCCCCGGTCCCGTAATACCGACCCCCCTGCCAGGCCGGATCGCGCATGATCGCGTCGCGCGCGATCGAGTTCCAGGCCACCCCCTGCGGCTGCAGCGCGTGCGTGCTGGCGATCGCCACCACCGCGTCGACCGCGTCAGGGAACTGGATCGCCCACTCGAACGCCTGCATACCGCCGAGCGAGCCGCCCGCCACCGCCGCCAGCCGCTCGATCCCCAGCTCGGACAGGAACGCGCGCTCGGTCCTGACCATGTCCGCGACGGTGATCACCGGGAAATCAGGGCCGTACGGTGATTCGGTCAAAGGGTCAACCGACGACGGCCCGGTCGTGCCCCGGCAGCCGCCCAGCAGGTTGGTCGAGACGACGAAGAACCGGTCGGTGTCGAACGCCTTGCCCGGCCCGATCATCCCGTCCCACCAGCCGAGCCCCTTGCCGGCCGTGCCGTCGCGGTCGGTCGCGCCGAACCCGTCGCGGGTGCTCTCCGGCGGCGGGCTCTTGGCGAAGCCGGCCGCGTGAGCGTCGCCGCTGAGGGCATGGCACACCAGGATGACGTTGTCCCGCCGGGGAGAGAGCGTGCCGTAGGTCTCGTAGGCGACCCGGACCGGGTGCAGCTCCCGTCCGCAGTCGAGCCGGACCGGCTCCGGCAGGTCGAGGTACAGCGTCTCCGCCGTCCCGACCGAACCGGCCGTGAGCGCCGAGACAGGGTCTGACATGGGAGCTATCGTAACCGGTAGGGGCAGGTGTATTGTCAATCGATCCCATAGGGAATTTCACGGGGCAAATGAGGGGAAGGGGCATCAAGCGACATGACCACAGTTACCAATGGCGTCAACGTAGCGGCACTGCTTGAGGCGCGCGAAGTGCTGAAGGGCGCGCCCGAGGCCGCCCAGTTCACCTGGCGGGCGTCGTCGAAGTGGCAGACCGGCGTGCACAGCGAGATCAAGGTCGAGAACTTCTTCGGACTCGGCGAGGAGCACAGCCACCTGCAGGAGTCGGTCTTCCAGGCCGACCACCCCGAGGTCTTCGCGGCCACCGACAACGGCATCACGCCGATCGAGTACCTGCTCGTCGGCCTGGCCAGCTGCCTGTCGGCGGGCGTGGCGTCGGTCGCCCAGAACCGCGGCATCCAGCTCCGCTCGGTCGAGTCGATCGTCGAGGGCGAGCACGACATCCGCGGCATCCTCGGCGCCGACAGCGACGTCCGCAACGGCTTCAACGACATCAAGGTGACGTTCACGATCGACGCGGACGCCTCCCGTGAGGACATCGAGGCGCTGGTGGCCCAGTCCCAGAAGCGCTCGGCCGTGTTCGACGCGCTGACCAACCCGACCAACGTGACCGTCGAGGTCGCTTGACCGGGAAGGCCGCTGAGCGCTTCACCGCGGTAGTCATCGGCGCGGGGCACGCGGGCCTCGCGGCGAGCCATTTCCTGTCCAGGCGGTCGATCGACCACGTCGTGCTCGAGCGCGGCGAGGTCGCGAACTCCTGGCGGCGGGAACGCTGGGATTCGCTGCGGCTGCTCACGCCCAACTGGCAGAGCCGCCTGCCCGGCCTCGGCTACGAGGGCCCGGATCCCGACGGCTACATGACCGTGCCGGAAGTGACCGAGTTCATCGAACGCTTCGCCAAGATCTCGCGCGCACCGGTCCGGACCGGCGTGAACGTCACGTCGGTCCGGCCGGCTGACGACGGCTACCAGCTGACGACCGACCAGAGCGAGATCGCCGCCCGGGCCGTCGTCATCGCCACCGGCGCCTGCAACCGGCCGACGGTGCCGCCGGTCAGCGCCGCCGTGCCGCCCTCAGTCCGGCAGCTGACGCCGTTCGACTACCACGACCCGGCCGGGCTGCCGGACGGCGGCGTTCTGGTCGTGGGCGCGTCGGCCACCGGCGTGCAGCTCGCGGCCGAGCTCGCGCGCTCCGGCCGGCCGGTGACCCTCTCGGTCGGCGAGCACACCCGGCTGCCGCGCACCTACCGGGGCCGCGACGTGCTCTGGTGGATGGACGCGGCCGGGGTCTGGGACCAGCGCTACGACGAGCTCGACGACCTCACCCGGGCCCGGCGGCTGCCCTCGCCCCAGCTGGCGGGGACGCCCGAGCGGGCCACGCTCGACCTCAACGCGCTCGACTCGATCGGCGTCGGGCTGGTCGGCCGCCTGGCCGCCGTCCGCGACGGCCGGGCGCTGTTCTCGGGCGGCCTGCGGAACGTGTTCTCGCTGGCCGACCTCAAGCTGAACCGCCTCCTGGGCACGTTCGACGACTGGGCCAGCGCGAACGGGCGCGACGCCGAGGCCGACGCCCCCGAGCGCTTCGCGCCCACCCGGGTGCCCGCTAAGACCCGGCTCGAGCTCGACCTGGCCAGCGGCGAGATCAGCTCGATCGTCTGGGCGACCGGCTTCCGCCCCGACTACGCCTGGCTCGACGTGCCCGTGGTCGACGCCAAGGGCCAGCTGCTGCACGACGGCGGCGTGGTCGACCGCCCCGGCCTGTACGCCCTCGGCCTGCCGGTCCTGCGCCGCCGCAAGTCCACCTTCATCTACGGCATCGAGGACGACGCCCGCGAGGTAACCGATCACCTCGCCCGCTACCTAGCCGCCGGATCAAAAACCCCAACCGATCATCCCGCTCGCTGACCCCTCAGTCCAAAACCGCCGGCGAAGGCACCGGATCCGGGGAATAGGACAGGGGATGACTCGATTATCTCTATTATCCCGATCTCATTAGACGGATTTGGAGCGAACGAGTGGCTGCTGCCTCTGCCCCCTTCCACCTGGCCGTCGCGCTCGACGGGGCCGGGTGGCATCCCGCCGCCTGGCGCGAGCCCAACGCCCGGCCGTCTGAGCTGCTCACCGGCCGGTACTGGACCGACGTGGTCGCCGAGGCCGAGCGCGGGCTGCTCGACTTCGTCACCATCGAGGACGGCTTCAGCGTCCAGTCCGCGCGCGCCGACCGGGTGACCGGGCGCCTCGACGCGGTGCTGATCGCCGCGCGGGTGGCGCCGCTGACCCGGCACATCGGGCTGATCCCGACCGTGGTCGTCACCCACACCGAGCCGTTTCACATCTCCAAGGCCATCGCGACGCTCGACTACGCCAGCAACGGCCGGGCCGGCGTCCGAGTCCGGGTCTCGGCCAGCCCGCAGGAGGCCGCCCTGTTCGGCCGGCGCTCGCTTCCCGAACTTGACCTGACAGACCGCGACGACCCGGCCGTGCGCCAACTGACGGCCGCGCTGTTCGACGAGGCGGCCGACTACGTCGAGGTCGTCCGGCGGCTCTGGGACAGCTGGGACGACGACGCCGAGATCCGCGACGCCGCCACCGGCCGGTTCATCGACCGCGACAAGCTGCACTACATCGACTTCGCGGGCGAGTACTTCAGCGTCAAGGGCCCGTCGATCACCCCCCGGCCGCCGCAGGGGCAGCCGATCGTCTCCGCGCTGGGGCATGGGACGGTGCCCTATCAGCTCATCGCCACGTCGGCCGACGTCGGCTTCGTGACGCCAGCGGACGCCGATCACGCCCGCCGGATCGTGGCCGAGATCGACGATGCCAGGCAGGGCCAGGATCCCGTCCGGGTGCTCGGCGACCTGGTCGTCTTCCTCGGCCCGAGCGAGGCCGCCGCGGCCGAGCGCAAGGCGCGCCTCGACGAGCTGGCCGGCTTCGCCTACAGGAGCGACGCGACCGTCTTCACCGGCACCGCCGCGGAGCTGGCGGACCTGCTCATCGACTGGCGGCAGGCCGGCCTGTCCGGCTTCCGGCTCCGCCCCGCCGCCATCCCGGACGACCTCGAGGCGATCACCAGGGAACTGGTGCCGGAACTACAGCGGCGCGGCGCGTTCCGAACCGCCTACCAGGCGGGCACGCTGCGCGGCCTGCTCGGCCTGGGCCGCCCGGCCAGCCGGTACGCGCGCGTTGGGAGCAACTGACGATGACCAAGCAGGTTCACCTCGCGGCCCACTTCCCCGGCGTCAACAACACCACCGTGTGGAGCGACCCCAAGTCCGGCAGCCACATCGAGTTCAGCTCGTTCGAGCGGCTGGCCCAGACCGCCGAGCGGGCCAAGTTCGACTTCCTGTTCCTGGCCGAGGGCCTGCGGCTGCGCGAGCAGAACGGCCAGATCTACGACCTCGACGTGGTCGGCCGCCCCGACACGTTCACCGTGCTGGCCGCGCTCGCGGCCGTCACCGACCGGCTCGGCCTGGCGGGCACGATCAACTCCACCTTCAACGAGCCGTACGAGGTGGCCCGCCAGTTCGCCAGCCTCGACCACCTGTCCGGCGGCCGGGCGGCCTGGAACGTGGTCACCTCGTGGGACGCGTTCACCGGCGAGAACTTCCGGCGCGGCGGCTTCCTGCCGCAGGACGCCAGGTACGAGCGGGCGCGGACGTTCATGGAGACCACCTGGGAGCTGTTCGACTCCTGGCACGGCGGCGAGATCATCGCCGACAAGGAGTCGGGCCAGTTCCTGGCCGGCCCCGACGCCGGGCGGTTCACCCGCCGGGACGCCCACTTCGACATCGGCGGCCGGTTCAACGTGCCCCGCAGCCCGCAGGGGCGTCCGGTCATCTTCCAGGCGGGCGACTCGGACGAGGGCCGCGAGTTCGCGGCGTCGAGCGCCGACGCGATCTTCAGCCGGCACGGCACGCTGGCCGAAGGGCGTCCCGTTCTACGCCGACGTCAAGGGGCGGCTGGCCAGGTACGGGCGGACCCCCGACCAGCTGCTGATCCTGCCCGCCGCGACCTACGTGCTCGGCGACACCGACTCCGACGCGGCCGAGCTGGCCCGGGTGGTGCGACGTCAGCAGGTCAGCGGGCAGACCGCGATCGCGTTCCTCGAGCAGCTGTGGAACCGCGACCTGTCCGGCTACGACCCGGACGGCCCGCTGCCCGACGTCGACCCCGACCTGGGCGAGCACACGATCGCCCGCGGCCGCGCGAGCGTGCGGATGCACCGGGACCCGCTGGCGACCGCCGCCCAGTGGCGGGCCAAGGCGGAGGCGGAGAAGCTGTCCATCCGCGACCTGATCATCGAGGTCACCGGCCGCCAGACGTTCATCGGCTCCCCGGCCACGGTCGCCGCCGCCATCAACGACCTGGTGCAGGCGGACGCCAGCGACGGGTTCATCCTGGTGCCGCACATCACCCCGGGCGGGCTCGACGAGTTCGCCGACACGGTCGTGCCGCTGCTGCAGGAACGCGGCGTCTTCCGGACCGAGTACGAGGGCAGCACGCTCCGCGAGCACCTGGGCCTGGCCCCGCTCGACGCCGCCGCCGCCGACCGGGCGGCGTCATGAAGTTCCTCGCGATCACGCTGATCGTGCACGCCCCCGATCCCATTACCGGCGTGCAGAAGTCCACCACCGAGCGGTTCCGCGAGGTGATCGGCAACGCCCTGCTGGCCGAGGAGCTCGGCTTCGACGGCTTCGGCGTGGGGGAGCGGCACGAGCGCCCGTTCATCTCCTCGTCGCCACCGGTCGTGCTCAGCCACATCGCCGCCCTGACGTCGCGGATCAGGCTGTTCACGGCGGTGACGACGCTGAGCCTGCTCGACCCGGTCCGCGCCTACGAGGACTACGCCACCCTCGATCACCTGTCGGGCGGGCGTCTTGAGCTGATCATCGGCAAGGGCAACGGCGCCGCCCAGCGCGAGCTGTTCAGGGAGTCGGTCGACCTGGCGGCCCGCTACGGCGACCCGCTGTTCTCGGCCAACGTCACCAACCCGATCGAGCCCTACGCCGAGCTGGTCCGCTACTACCGCCAGCGCTGGGCCCACTACGGCCACGACCCGGCCAGCGCGATCGTCGGCGCGGGCACGGCCGGCGTACTTCGCCACCCGCAACTCCCAGGACGCGCTGCGGGTCTACCGGCCGATCTTCGACGCGCAGCGCGCGTTCCAGAGCAAGCTCGGGCTGCCGCCGGTCTTCACCGACCTAGACGACTTCGTCGCCCGCAGCTCCGCCCTCATCGGCAGCCCGCAGCAGGTGATCGACAAGGTCCGCCGCTATCACCAGCAGTTCGGGCACAGCATGCTGCACCTGCACGCCGATGCCGGGGGCCTCACCGACGCCCAGCACCGCGAGTCGCTCGAGCTGTTCCAGTCCGACATCGCGCCGGAGCTGCGCCGCGAGATCCCCGACCCGCCGTGGCCCTCGCCCGCCCCCGACCCCCTGCTCACCGGCTCGCCAGCGTAACGGAGACGACATGGCCACCACCCCGCTCGCCGTTCTGGACCTCGTGCCGATCAGCTCGGGCTCATCGGCCGCCGAGGCCCTGCGGAACAGCATCGACCTCGCGCAGGCGGCCGAGCGCCTCGGCTACTCCAGGTACTGGTTCGCCGAGCACCACCTCAACCCCGGCGTCGCCGGCACCTCGCCCGCCGTCGTGCTGGCGCTGACCGCCGCCGCGACCACCACGATCAGGATCGGATCGGGCGCGGTCCAGATGGGCCACCGCACCGCGCTGTCCACGGTCGAGGAGTTCGGCCTGATCGACGCGCTGCACCCCGGCCGGCTTGACCTCGGCCTCGGCCGGTCCCCAGGGGGGAATGGGGGGGCGGGTGGCCCCCCCAAGAGCAGGGGGGGTCTGGGGGGGATCGCTCCCCCCGAGGGAACAGAGGAAACACTTATTTCTTCCGAGGCCGCCACGGCCAGGAAGGGCCTGCTTATCCCGCCGAAGTTCGACGTCACCCGATTGCTCGGCTCGCCGCGCTTCGCAATGCAGAGGGCGCTGCTGCAGCTGCCGGGGGCGAAGTCGCAGGACTACGCCGAGCAGGTCAGCGACGTCCTCGCGCTGCTACGGGGAACGTACACCTCGGCCGACGGCGAGCGCGGGCGCGCCGTCCCCGGCGAAGGCGCGCAGCTGCAGGTGTGGATCCTCGGCAGCAGCGGCGGGCAGAGCGCCGAGGTGGGCGGGTCGAACGGCCTCCGCTTCGCGGCCAACTACCACGTCAGCCCGGCGACGGTGCTTGAGGCGGTCGACGGGTACCGGGCCGCCTTCCGGCCCTCGGCCGACCTCGGCCGGCCCTACGTCAGCGTCTCGGCCGACGTCGTCGTCGCCGATGACGAGGCGACCGCCAGGGAGCTGGCGGCCGGCTACGGCCTCTGGGTCCGCAGCATCCGCACCGGCGAAGGCGCGATCAACTTCCCCACCCCGCAGGAGGCGCGCCAGCACGCCTGGACCGACGCGGACCGCGAGCTGGTCGCCGACCGGGTCGACACCCAGTTCGTCGGCTCCCCGAGCCAGGTGGCGGACAAGCTCGAGCAGCTCAGGGACGCCACCGACGCCGACGAGGTGCTGGTCACCACCATCACCCACGACCACGCCGACCGGGTCCGGTCGTACCAGCTGCTGGCCGAGGAATGGCAGCGCCGGTAAACCGCTTTTCCCTGGTCGAGCCGCTGCCCGGCGCGCGGCCCGCAGGCGCAGCGCGTACGCGGTGGCCGACAGCAGAAACAGCGCCCCGGTCACGGCGAGCCAGTGCCACAGGAACGGGTCGGGGGAGAGGGTGGTGGATCGCCTGGTAGTGGGTCTTCAGCCGGAGGATGAGCGGAAACCACACCAGCAGCAGCAGGGCGGACAGCCCGGCCGGCACTCGCAGGTAGTTGATCCACGGGACCGGGGGCAGATTCGGCGCGCGGTGCCTGACCGCTGCCAGCACGGACCAGTCGGCGATCGAGTACAACGGCATGAGCACCAGGTCGTGTCCGACGACCGCGCCCACGAACCAGATCGCCACGCTCTCCGGGCGAGACCGCACCAGCTGCGTCGCGGCGTAGCCGGCCAGGGCGAAGCAGGCCAGCAGCGCCAGCAGGTGCAGCGGGTTGGCGCCGTACCAGCGCGTTAGACGGCGCACGTCAGCTCCTGAACGTCATGCTCGTGACCCACTTGATGTTGTGCACGCCGGGGCTGGCGGGCAAGATCACGCGCGCCGGGTAGCCGTGATCGGCGGACAGCTCCACGCCGTTGACGCGGAACGCCAGCAGCGAGTCGGGGTTCATGATCTGCCCGGCCGACAGGGCGGCGTGCCCGCCGTGCTTCTGCAGCGACTGGACGAACACGGCCCCGGGATTGTCCGCGCCGGCCAGCCGCGCGAGGTCACGCAGTCGAACCCCGGTCCAGACCTGGTTCCCGGTCGACCACCCCTCGACGCAGTTGATGGCCAGGCTCGCGCTGCGCTGCGGCATCGCGAGCAGCTGACCCCTGGTCAGGGTGACCGGAGCGCCGGTGCCTGATCCCTCGCGGCTGAGCGTGAGCCGCCAGCCGTCGCCGGTCTCCCCGGGATTGACGCCGCCCTCGGCCGCCGTCACGTTGATCTGGAAGTCCAGCGGCCCGCTGCCGGTGTCCTGGCCGTGCGGCGCGAGCAGCGCGGTCCGGCGCAGCGGGCCGCCGATCGACTGGCCCACCGACAGGGCGATCAAGAGCAGTGACCCCGCCCCGGCGAAGCCGAGCACGCCGCGCCGTGAAATCGTCGGCGCGGACGGCGCCGTGGGGACCAGCGAACTGACGTCCGGAGGTTCCGGCACCGTGCTGGCGGTGTCCACGCGCAGTTCCCGTAGCAGCCCGCGGCGGCGTAGCGACCGGATGACCGTGGGCATCTTCAGGCCCGCGTGCACGACGAAGGCGGCGGTGAAGACCCACGCGCCGTAGAAGTGCAGCGTGTAGAAGGAACCGGGGAACACGTACCACTGCTGGATGTTCATGATCCCGGTCGCGAACTCGAAGACGCCGCCGCCAACCAGCAGGAACAGCGAGATCCGCTCGAGCGCGTGGGCGGGGTTGCGCAGCGGCGGCCACTCGAACAGCTTCGGCAGCACCGACCAGAGCTTGGCCAGCAGGATCGGGACGAGGGCAACGCCCAGGGTGACGTGCAGACCCTGATTGAGCTGGTACGACCAGGCCGGGTCGGTCGGCCAGGAGAACAGGTAGAAGCCGAGCCAGCCCTTGCCCGACGTGTAGTCGTTGCCGCCGCCGAGGTCGGGGTTGTAAGACGCGTAAGACAACAGCCCGGTCACGAACAAGATCGTGATGCCGCCCAGCAGGACCAGGCCGAGCACGGAGGTCAGCCACGGTCCGCGGACCGGGCTGCGCCAGAACGACCGACGGAACGGCCCGGGCGGCGGCTCGGCCGGCATCAGCAGCCGGGCCAGTTGGCCGGGCCGGGCCGCCGGGCCGGGAAGCCGCGGGCGTCTCGGCCGCCGCGGTGGTCGTTCGCGCCGAGGCTGCTCTGCCATCGGCGGACTCTCGCCGGGCTGAGGCTCTGCCGCGGGCCGAGGCTCTGCCGCGGGCGGAGGCCGCTCTCCCGGTCCGCGGCTCCGCCGCGCGCTCCGGCTGGTCCGCGTCGCTCATCTGCGGTCTCCTAGGGCTCGAGCATCCGGATGACGGCCGCGCACGAGGGCCCGGGCCCGATCGGCAGCCATACGTAAACGTTCAAGGGCTCGGCGTTCGCGGCGAACGGGACGGACAGGACGCCGTCCTGCGGCAACTGCGGGCACTGGTAGTAGTAGAGCGGCAGGTCGGCCGGGAAACCCCGCAGGTCCCCGTAGAATTCAGTGATAATCGCGCTGTACTTCTCCGTCGCCACCGCCTGCGCCAGGCTCGCCGTGAAGACGGCCTTGGCGCTCTGGTCGGAAGCGCGCAGGACGTCCGCCGCCGCAATCTGGTCTTCGGTGGGGGGCAGCCCGGCCGAGACGGCGATACCCGGATCGGCCGGGATCGCGACCGTGCCGCCGAGCGATCGCGCGGCCGCCATCAGGCGCTGGTCCGCAGCGCGGTCGCTGTCCGGCGGGAACGCCTGGCTGAGCCGGAAGCCGCTCGCCAGCAGTCCGATCTGCACGATGACGAGGGCGCCAGCCGTGACCGGAATCCATGGTCCGGCCGAGCCCGCCCGCCACCGCGCGATCTGATCGAACGGTGCCAGCCCCGCTATCCGCGCCCGCGCGCCGGCTATCCGCGCCCGCGCGAGCCCTCCGGCGGCGCCGCTGGGCAAGAGCCGGGACCGGCCGCCTGCCGCCAGCCCGGCCAGCACTGCCACTGCCAGGTAGGCGGGCAGCAGGTCGTTGAGGTTGCTGCCGTTTTGCGCGCGCGCGGCAAAGGACTCCGCCACCAGCGCGGCACAGCCCGCGAGCAGCGTGAACGGCATTCGCCTGGCGCCCAGCACCGCCGCGCCGATAGCGACGGCCAGGGTGGGCAGCAGCTCACTGACCCAGAACTGGCTGGCGGCGCTGGGATTGATCGGGTGCTGGCTCATCTGCTCGAAGACGTAGTACACGTACCAGCCGTGGCTGGCCAGCCCGAGCGCGAGCGTGCTGCCGCCGACGACCGCCGCGTAGGCGATCGCGGCGGGCACGGCCAGCCGGCGGCGGGGACCGGCCGCGAGCGCCAGCAGGACCGCGACCCCTTCCGCCAGCGCGGTCTGCTTCGTGCAGAACGCCGCTCCGAGCAGCACGCCCGCGACGATCGCCCCGCGCGTGCGGCCTGCCCAGCGAGCGGCGTACAGGCCCGCCACGCTCAGGGCCAGGAACAGCGAGTCGACCCGACCGAGGTCGAACCACGTGTAGGTGGCGAAATAGGTCCCGGCCAGCAGGCCGGCGGCGGCCAGTCCGGCGGCGCGACTGCCCGTCTCGCGCTGAACCAGCCGTCCCAGGATCGCGAAGCAGGCCAGCGAGGCGGCCAATGACACCAGCCGCAGCGGCAGGTATGACTGGCCGAGCACACTGGCCGCGGCGGCCGAGACGGCGAAGTAGAGCGGCGGGTAGCCGTCCGGCACGTAGCCGGCCGACGGCGGCGGGTAGAGCTGCTGTCCCGCCAGGATGCGGCGCATCTCGACGAGAGAGTTGCCCTCGAGGATTTCCAGATGGCCCGGATAGCCGAGCCGGGCCAGCGCGATGCCGACGTAGCCGCCGATAACGGCGAGCCCGGCCAGCGCCGCGACGACCCGGACCGCCCGGGACGCGTTCCACCGGGGCGGGCGTTCGCCGGGGGCGGCCGGCGCCGGGAAGACCGGATCGGCCGGGACCGACCGGGCAGTGACCAACCCGGTAGCCCCGGCCGTCCGGTCTCCAGCCAGGGAGTCATCAGCGGTCGGAGGCATCACGCTGTGTATTACACGCACTAGGCGGAGGTATCGGCAACCCGAGATCGTGGGATGATTTGCGCTATATGTCGCTTTTCGCGGCCGGGTGATCGCGGCGCTACGCGCGCTGGCAGCGCTCGTAATCTGCCCTGAAACGCTCTCTCACGAGGTATTTCATGCTGGAGGCGGAAGCTCTCGGCCGGTGCCGGGCGCGCGGCTGAGTCGAGCTCATTACAAACTGATGAGAGTGTGCCGCGCCAGCCCTCCCCGCGGCATGACCGTCCGTAGCCTCGGACCATGCGAGTACTGGCAACCGGCGGCGCCGGCTTCATCGGGTTGCACCTCGTGCGGGCGCTGGCCGGCGCGGGTCATGAAGTCACGGTGGTCGACGCGCTGCTGCCGTTCGTCCACCCCGACGGCAGCCGGCCCTTTTCCGATGACCCCGGCGTCGAGTTCGTGCAGGCCGACGTCCGCGACCGGCAGGCGGTCGATGACGCGCTGCGCGGCGTCGATGCGGTCTGCCACCTGGCGGCGATGGTAGGGCTCGGCGCCGACTTCGACGATGCACCGCTGTACGCAGGCTGCAACGGCCTGGGGACCGCGGTCCTGCTGGCCGCGATGGCGCGCGCGGGGGTCGGCCGCCTCGTGCTGGCCTCATCGATGGTCGTCTACGGCGAAGGGCGCTACTCATGCAGCGAGCACGGGATGGCCGCGACGCCGCCGCCGCGGCTGGCCGCCGACCTCGACGCGGGCCGGTTCGAGCCGCGCTGCGACCAGTGCGCCGAACCGCTGTCGGCGGAGCTGGTGCGGGAGGACGCGCCAGTCGGGCCGCGGAACGTCTACGCGGACACGAAGCTCGCGCAGGAGAATCTGGCGGGCTCCTGGGCCCGGGCCACCGGGGGGCGCGCGGTGGCGCTGCGCTATCACAACGTGTACGGCCCCGGGATGCCACGCGATACGCCGTACGCGGGGGTCGCGTCGTTCTTCCGCTCCGCGCTGGAGGCCGGCCGCGCGCCGAGGGTCTTCGAGGACGGGGCCCAGCGCAGGGACTTCGTCCATGTCCGGGACGTGGCGGGCGCCACCGTCGCCGGGCTTGAGGCCGTTGCGGGTGGCGACGGCCCGGCCAGGCCCGGCGTCCTGCGCGCCTACAACGTGGGCAGCGGAACCCCGCGCACCGTCGGCGACATGGCGTCGGCGCTGGCTGACGCTTACGGGGGACCCGCCCCCATCATCACCGGCGAGTACCGGCTCGGCGACGTGCGGCACGTGACCGCGTCCAGCGAGCGTATCGCGAGGGAACTCGGGTGGCGGGCAGCGGTGCCGTTCGCCGAGGGGGTCGCGGAGTTCGCGGCGACGCCCGCCGGCCGGGTGCCGGCCTGACGGCGGACCGTTCAGGGGCAGCCGGGCAGCCTCATCTCGAAGCAGCAACCGCGCTCGGTGTTCACGACCCGCACGCTGCCACGGTGGGCTTCCGCGACGCCGCGCACGATGGCGAGGCCGAGGCCGGCGCCGCCGTCGGGCTCGGGGCTGCGCGCGTCGGTGCCGCGCCAGGCCAGCTCGAATACATGGGCAAGGTCGGCTTCCGGGATGCCGCCGCAGCCGTCGGCGACCGCCAGCAGGGCGTCCCGGCCCTCTCGCCAAGTCTCGACGTGCACCCGGCCGCCAGGCGGGGTGTGCCGGATCGCGTTGTTCAGCAGGTTCATGAGCGCGCGGGACAGCTCACGGGAGTCGGCGCGGACAATGGGCCGCCCGGCCGCCCGGCCGCCGAGCCAGACACCGCGCTCCCGCGCCAGCGCTTCGGCGCTGGCCAGCACGTCGCTGACCAGGTCATCGAGCGCGATCTGGTCGGTCGACAGGTGCAGGGTGCCCGAGTGGATCCTGGACAGCTCGAACAGGTCGTCGACCATGGTTGCCAGCCGTTCGGCGTCGACCCGCATTTGCTTGTGGTAACGAGGCGGGTCGGCCGCCAGGCCGTCCTCCAGTGCCTCGGCCATGGCCCGCAGTCCGGCCAACGGGGTCCGCAGGTCATGCGAGACCCAGGCCACGAGCTGTCGGCGGGACTGCTCGAGCGCGCGCTCCCGGCCCCGGGACGCAGCCAGCTTCGCACTGGTATCCGCCAGTTCCCGTGAGAGGGCCGCGAACTCTGCCGCCATCGGCAGGCCGGGGAGCCTGAACTGGTCGGCCTCGTCGCCGAGGGACCGCGCGGCCTGCCGCAGGACCGCGCTGCCGGACGCGACCTGCCGCCCCAGCAGCCAGCTGAAGGCGCACGCGACAATGCCGGCGATGATGCACACCATCACGACAACACCGAGATCGTGCTGGGACAGGAACATAGCTTTGGCCGTGCCGAGCGTGCCGGCCGCGATCACGAGCACCGGCACGACACTGCTCGCCTGGATGGACAGGCGCAGCGAGGCGCGGCGCAGCAGCCAGATGAGGCCCACTCCCACCAGGCCGACGGCGCTGGCGCAGCCGACCGCGATCAGGACGATCTGGATCTGCGGGCTCATGACGAACTCGCCTCCCAGCGGTAGCCGACCCCCCAGACCGTCTGAAGCTGGTCCGGCGCGGCCGGATCCCGCTCGACCTTGTCCCGCAGCCTGCGAACGTACACGGTGATGGTCGACTGGTCGCCGAACGACCAGCCCCATACCTGCTCAAGCAGTTCGGCCCTGGTGAACGCCTTGCCCGGATGGGAGACGAAGAAGGCGAGCAGGTCGAACTCGCGCACCGTCAGGTCCAGTTCCCGGCCGTCACTGCGCGCGCGCCGGGCGGCGATGTCGACCTCTAGCCGTCCCGAGCGCACGGGCTGCTCAGCGGCCGTTACCGCCGCGTTGGCCGCTCGCGCTCGGCGCAGGACAGCCTGCACGCGGAGGGTGAGCTCCCGCGGGCTGAACGGTTTGGTCACGTAGTCGTCGGCGCCGTTCTCAAGCCCCAGCACGCGGTCGCTCTCCTCGCTGAGCGCGGTCAGCATGATCACCGGCAGCGGCGTCCGCGCGTCCCCACCCTCCCGCAGGCGGCGGCAGACCTCCAGACCGCTGACTCCCGGCAGCATCAGGTCGAGCACCACCAGATCGGGCCGCCAGACGGAGGCGATCTCGAGGGCGGTCTGCCCGTCCACCGCGTGCCGGGGCTCCAGGCCGGCGTGGCGCAGGTAGTCCACCACGACCTCCGCCACGGTGAAGTCGTCTTCCACAAGGAGAATGCGCGTATCCACGGGCCAAGTCTAAGAACGCCGGGGACCGGCCAGGAGCGATCATGCGCTGATTCCGCATTACCGCCTAAATATTTCGCGGATTGTCATAAGTTCCCCATCCGACCGCGGTCAGTTGGCATCCGAGGGGCCCGCGGCTCGAGTTCTCCGGTTTGTAAGGCTCTATCGGCAGTGCCGGCCCGGCATTGGTAATAGCGTCGCAGCCGTGATCGCTGACGTAATCTTGCCGTGCCTGAACGAGGCGCCGGCGTTGCCCTGGATTCTCGACCGGATGCCGGACGGCTTCCGGCCGATCGTCGTCGACAACGGCTCCACCGACGGTTCGGGCGAGGTCGCCCGGTCGCTCGGCGCGACGGTCGTGCCGGAGGCCGCCCGGGGGTTCGGGGCGGCCGCCCACGCCGGGCTGCTGGCGGCGACGGCCGACCTGGTGTGCTTCTGCGACTGCGACGGCAGCCTCGACCCGCGGCAGCTTCCGCTGCTGACCGGCCCGCTGGAAGCCGGCCGGGCCGACCTGGTCCTCGGCTGCCGCCGCCCAGAGCAGCCGGGCGCCTGGCCGCTGCCGGCCCGGCTGGCCAACTGGGAACTGGCACGGCGGGTCCGCAGGCGCACCGGACTGGGCATCCGTGACCTGGGGCCGATGCGCGCGGCAGGCCGCGAGGCGCTGCTCGGCCTGAACCTGGCCGACCGGCGGTTCGGGTACCCGCTTGAGATGGTGATGAACGCGGCCGCGGCCGGCTGGCGCGTGTCAGAGGTCCAGGTGGCCTACCTCCCCCGGGTTGGAAAGTCCAAGGTGACGGGGACCGTGGGCGGCTGCGTGCGGACCGTGCGTGACATGAGCCAGGTACTCGCCCGGTGACGGCGCCAGCGCCGAAACCAGCTACCACCCTGCTCGTCATCGCCAAGCAGCCGGTGCCCGGCCGGGTCAAGACCCGCCTGGTGCCGCCGTGCACCCACGAGCAGGCCGCCGCGCTGGCCGAGGCCGCGCTGGCCGACACGCTGCGCGCCGTCCTGATGGCGCCGGCCGCGCGACGAGTCCTGGTGCTCGACGGCGAGCCGGGCCCGTGGCTGCCCCCCGGGTTCGACATCGTGCCGCAGTGCGGCGGCCGGCTCGACGAGCGCCTGGCCGCTGCCTTCGCCGCCGTTCGCGGCCCGGCGCTGCTCATCGGGATGGACACACCGCAGGTCACCGCCGGTCTGCTGGCAGTCGACTGGCGGGCTGCCGACGCCGTGTTCGGCCCGGCCGCCGACGGAGGCTTCTGGGCGCTCGGCCTGCGCGAGCCCGATCCGGACCTGCTGCGCGGCGTCCCGATGTCAACCTCGGCCACCGGCGCCATCCAGCGGGCCCGGCTTGTCGCGGCCGGGCTGCGGGTGGCCGAGCTGCCGCAGTTGCGCGACGTGGACACGGCGGCAGATGCCCTGGCCGTGGCCCGCGCGGCGCCGCAGACCCGGTTCGCCGCGCGGGCGGGCGAGCTGGCCGCGGTCCTGAGCCAGGTCCGCCCGGGGAAAGGCGCCCTCGGGGCAGGCGCCCTCGGGGGAACGGCGTGAGGACCGGGGCGATCGCTCTGTACGAAGAGGCACTGCGCGAGCAGACGGAGGCGCTGGTCCTGCGGACCGCCGACGGCCGCGCGCTGCCGCTGCCGGTCTCCCGGTGGTGCGGCCCGCCCGACGCGGCCGACGAGGAACTGCTCCGGCACTGCCGCGGTCCCGTTCTCGACGTGGGCTGCGGCCCGGGGCGGCTGACCGTGGCGCTGACCGAGCGGGGGATTCCGGCGCTTGGCGTGGACATCTCGCTGACTGCGGTGGACCGGGTGCGCCAGGCCGGGGCGCCCGCCTTGCGCCGTTCGGTATTCGATCCGCTGCCCGGACGCGGCCGGTGGGCCACGGTACTGCTCGCGGACGGCAATATCGGCATCGGCGGCCGCCCCGCCCGGCTCCTGCTCCGCTGCGCCGAGCTGCTGGCGCCAGGCGGCCGGATCCTGATCGAAACCGAGCCCGGCGACGTCGATGAGCAGCTGACCGGATGGCTAGAACATCCCGACAGCCGGCGCGGCCCGGTCTTCCGCTGGGCCCGTATGGGCACGGCGGCCTTGCTGCACGCCGCCGCGGACGCCGGCCTGCACGTCACCGGGCAATGGCGTCACGCGGACCGTGCGTTCGTCTGCCTGACCACCGCCAGCGGCCTCCATACCCTGAGCGGAACAGACAGCTTCGAGGCCGCCCCCTGTCACTGGTAAGACCGGGACTCTCCGATAGCGTGAACCGGCGCGTTACGCGGTCGGCCGATTCAATATCCGCGTATTTTTATTCGCGCCATTCGATCAAACTCATATAGGTATGACGGTCGCGGAGTGATTGTTGCGCGACCCCGAGAAAGCGAATGCTGAAAGCATTCACCACCATCACCATCACCGCGACCACGTCGCCCCGGGTCCGCTGCTAGCGGCCGGCCGGGGAACGGCAGCGCCGGCCAGCCGCTGACTTCACGCGCTGCGCGCGCTACGACACCGTCTTGCGGCTGCCGGCGTGCCAGTCCTCTTCCGTCCCGGCGGCGCCGGGGTCCAGGCCGAAGCTGCGCAGCTGCGGGCGCTCGCGCAGGCTCCGCTTGAGCTCGGCAAAACCGGGGAAGCCGGCCAGGCCGGTCGTTCGGGAGAAGGCTTTAGGAGTTTTCGAGAATGTCGAGGTTCACCGGCGGCAGGCTCTGCACGTCCTGCTTGGCGATCTTGAGCTGGGTGCCGTCGACCGAGGTGTCCACCGCGCTGATCGGGATGGCCACCTCCTTCTTCCCCCACAGGTGGCCCTCTTGCAGCAGCACGTGGGTCACGTGACCGCTGCCGGGGTCGACCACAAGCCCCTGAACGTGACCAATGGCGCCGTCGGTGGCGAGCACCGGCTGGCCGCGGCGCACGCTCACCTCACCCACCGGAACGGTGTCGAAGGTGACCTTCCGGGGGACGGGGCTGCCGTCCTCAGTGCCCATGCCGCCGGCCCCGCCGATGCCGTCGAGGTCGCCCACGCCGCCCGCGCCGTAGTAGGGCCAGGAGAGCACGTCCCCCGCCCCGAAGGAGCCGTAGCTGGTCGTCCTCGGTATGAACTTGGTCTCCTCGGCGGGCTCGAGGTTCTCGAACTCCGCCTTGGTGCAGCCGATCAGGACCTCGGACGGGCCGCCGTCGACGAGACCGAGCGGCACAAGCCGGCTGGGGCCCGGCCGGAAGCCGGGCTCGACCACCAGGTGGGTGAGCGCCTTGGCGACGGGGTTGACGACCACCCGGCTCACCTTGCCCACCGGCCCGTCGCTGCAGCTTGCCTCGGCCCCGATCGTGAATTCGGCCGCGTCCGCCATCGCTGTCCTCTTTCTGTCGTCCTCACAGATCAGGGCCATGCTCCCACGGGCGACTCTACGCTCAGCGGACTCATGGCGGCAGAGCGGCTAGCCGCTCACGCGACCATCCGCCGACCAGGGCCTGTCACTGACGCCAGCGACCCCACTAGGCGATGCCGCTGGCATGGCCGACAGGTCGCGACCCCTGTCGATGGCGTGGCCGGCAGGCGACAGGTCGTCGGGGTCTACAGGTCGAGCGGGTTGCCGGAGCCCCGCCGGGCGTGCTTGGGGCCGAGCTCGGTCGAGTCCAGTTCCGGCGTGACGGTGTCGCCCGCCGGGACCTGGTCGGGGTCGACCTCCTCGTCGCGGCGCGGCGCCACGCTCCGGCCGCCGCCGACGTGGGTTCCGCCCTGAACAGGCCCGCGGAGCATGTCTCCGTGCGGTTCTTGGTGCGGCTTGCGCGCCGCCCGCATCACGGCGATCAGCCAGCTGGCGAGCGCGACGACGACAACAACGATGATGATCCAGATTGCGGTCGCGGATGCGTGCATGGCTACCTCCCGGCAGAGCCGTATCGATGAAATCCTTCTGCTTAGCTGCCAGCGAGTGGCGATTTCAAACCCTGAGCGCGCGGCACTGCGGCCGCGGCAAGGCGAATACCTTCGGTCGACGCGGGGAGGGGTTCAGTCTTGATGCGCGGGTTTCGGTCCGGAGGCGCCGTCGCCGAGAAATATGGAGAAGCGCATGGGCAACGAACTGGCAGGCAAGCGAATCGCATTCCTAGTCGCCAATGTGGGCGTCGAGCAGGTGGAGCTGACCAGCCCCTGGCAAGCAGTTAAGGACGCCGGTGGCGAGCCGGTTCTGCTCGCGCCGGAGAAGGAGCCCGTCCAGACCGTCAGCCACGAGACCGAGCCCGGCTCCTTTGACCCGGATCACGCGGTCGGCGACGTGTTCGCGGAAGACTACGCCGCGTTGATCCTGCCCGGCGGCGTCGCCAATCCCGACAAGCTGCGCCTGGTACCTGAGGCAATTGCCTTCGTTAATGCCATCGCCGCCGCCGGCAAGCCGATCGCGGCGATCTGCCACGGCCCGTGGACCCTGGTGGAGGCGGGCCTGGTGGCGGGCAAGTCGCTCACCAGCTGGCCCAGCCTGGAGACCGACATCAGCAACGCCGGCGGCGTCTGGCGCGACGAGCAGGTCCTGCTCTGCCCAGCCATGGGCTTCGACCTGGTAACCAGCCGCAAACCCGACGACCTCGACGCCTTCAACGACCAGCTGGTCCGGACGTTCGCCCAGGCGGCGTGAGTGACAGGCGCGTCGAGCCGGTTAGCTGGCGCGGTCGCGGATGTGGGCCGGCAGCGGGATCTCCGCGCGGAGCTGCGGGTCGGGCTGCGGCTCGCCGAAGGTGACTGAGATCGGGAGCACGCCCGCCCATACGTCCAGGTCCCGGTCTTCCGGCTCGTCCGCGGGCATGCCGGTGCGCACCTTGACCGAGGCCTCGGCCAGCGGGAGGGACAGGACCGCCGTGGCCGCCATCTCCTTGGCGGTCGGCTGCCGCGCGGCCGCCCACCGGCCGGGGATGAGGTGGTCGGTGATGAGCCGCAGCGCCTCCCGGCGCTCGTCGTCGTCGGAGACGATCGTGGCGGTGCCGAAGATGACCGCGCTGCGGTAGTTCACCGAGTGGCTGAACACCGAGCGGGCGGCGACGAGCCCGTCAATGTGGGTGACGGTCACGCAGACCCGCTGCCCGTCCGCCGCCAAGAACGCCCCGTTGGCCGACGACCCGTGCAGGTACAGCGTGTCGCCGACCCGGCCGTAGGCGGTGGGCAGCACGACCGGGGCGCCGTCCGCGATCACCCCGAAGTGGCAGATCAGGCCCGCGTCGAGCACCTCGTAGAGGGCCGCGCGGTCGACCTGGCCGCGCTCACGGTGCCTGCGCAGGGTGGTCCGGGGGGTGCTGGACAAAGGCGTGGTTTCAGTGCTCATGATCTCATAGCCTAGGCGGCAGGTGGACTGGCACAAATAGCCAATCACGGAGGATTCCTGATGACCACTTTGCCGTCGGGCATGCCGGTCGTGGTGCAGCGGGCGGATCCGGTGCCGCTTGCCGTGCAGATATCCGCGCAGCTCGAGGCGGCCGTCACCGACGGTGTGCTGCACGCCGGGGACAGGCTGCCGTCAAGCCGCGACCTGGCCATCTCGCTCGGCGTGAGCAGGACGGTGGTGACCAACGCGTACGCCCGCCTCTTCGCCGAGGGGTGGCTCGAGGGCCGCCACGGCTCCGGCACCTACGTGGCCGACGTCGCTCAGCCCCCCGCCGTCCCGCGGGTTTCACGCCACCGGGCCGCTCCGCCATCCGGTGCGAAGGCGCCAACGCCAGGAACAGCCCGCCGGGGCAGGGGCGGACCAGCCGGGCGGTCCCGCCAAACCGATCGATCTGCAGCCCGGGATCTCCTGGGCGGACGGGATCGATCCCGCCGCCTGGCGGCGTGCGTGGCGGCAGGCGGGCGCGCACCTCCCGTCC
Organism: uncultured Actinomycetota bacterium; assembly: GCA_963838825.1. Classification (GTDB taxonomy): domain Bacteria; phylum Actinomycetota; class Actinomycetes; order Streptosporangiales; family Streptosporangiaceae; genus Trebonia. The sequence continues at coordinate 13,944 of CAWISQ010000006.1, read as the reverse complement.
CGGTGGCCCGACCCGTACGGGCTCCCGGAGCTCCGGCAGGAGATCGCCGCCTACCTGCGCCGGTCACGCGGACTTGCGGTCGGGCCGGAGCAGGTCCTGGTCACCCAGGGCGTGTCGAGCGGGCTCGCGCTGCTCGCGGACGTGCTGCTGACGCCCGGTGACAAGGCCGGCATCGAGGAACCGGGCTATCCCACCGGCCGCGAGGTGCTGCGCCGGGCCGGGGCGCGGGTGCTGCCGTGCCGGGTCGACGCGCACGGCATCGTTCCCGACGAACTCCCGGGCGATCTCAAGCTGCTCTACACCACGCCCGCCCATCAGTACCCGCTCGGCGGGCGGCTTCCGGTGAGCCGCAGGCAGGCACTGATCGCGTGGGCCAGGGCGACCGGCGCGATCATCGTCGAGGACGACTACGACAGCGAGTTCCGGTACGACGTCGGCCCGCTGCCGGCCCTGCACAGCATGGACCCCGACGTCATCGTCTACCTGGGCACCGCATCGAAGATCCTCGCCACCGCCTTCGGCGCGGGCTGGCTGGTCGCGCCGCCCGAGCTCGTCGACCAGCTGGCGGCGCTGCGCCCCCAGCTCGGCGTCCGCATCCCCGAGCCGGTCCAGCACGCGATCCTGGCCCTGCTCCGCTCGGGCGACCTGGAGCGGCATATCCGCAAGATGCGCCTGGAGTACGCCCGCCGCCGGACCGCCCTGGTCGACGGCCTGACCAGCGCGAGCGCGGACACGGCGGGCACCACGCCCAACCGGGCGCCGTTCCGGCTGCTCGGCGACACCGCCGGCATGCACGTGGTGCTGGAGCTTCCGGACGGCTTCCCGGTCGGCCGCCTGATCGAGGCGGCCGCCGAGCGCGGTGTCACGGTCTATCCGCTCGACCGCTACTTCGCCGGCCAGCCGACGATGAACGGCCTCATCATCGGCTACGGCACGGCCACCCTCGCCCAGCTCCGCCGCGCGGCGGCCGAACTCGCCACGCTGTTCAGCGCCCTCCAGGGGCGTATTGATCTCATTGAATGAGAACTCCCTAGCGGGCGTGCGCCGCCAGGACGCATGATCCGCGCACAGGCAACGCGGAGGCAGCGATGACGCAGGTGACCCGATGACGACCACTGAGGCAGCGGACGGATGCCCGGTCAATGAGTCCTTCGACCCGCTCTCCCCGGATTTCATCGCCGACCCGTACCCGACCCTGGCCGCGCTGCCCCGGCTCGAACAGCCCATCTTCTTCGCCCCGTCGATCGGCTACTACATCCTGACCAGGTACGCCGACATCGAGCAGGTCTTCATGGATCCGGCTACGTACTCGGCGGCGGTCGCGCAGGCGCCGCTGGTGCCCGTCGTGCCCGAGGCCCAGCGGATCCTGCTCGCGGGCGGCCATCAACCGCAGCCGTCGATGGTCAGCCTGGACGAACCAGAGCACGCCCGGCTGCGCAAGCCGACCGCCCGGGCGTTCAGCATGAAGCGGGTCAGCGCCCTGGTCCCGGTCATCGAGGCGACCACCGCGCGACTACTTGACGCGGTCGGCGCGGCCGTCGAGTTCGACCTGGTCGCCGCGCTCGCCTTCCCGCTGCCCGCCAACACCGTGTTCTCGCTGATGGGCGTGCCCGAGCGGGACTACGCCGAGCTCAAGCACTGGAGCGGGTACCGGGCAGCGCTTGGCTGGGGGCGCCCCGCGCCCGAGGACCAGATCGAGATCGCCACCGGCATGGCCGCCTACCGCGGCTACCTGCGGGACCTGGTCGATGCGAAGGCGGGCGCGCCCGGTGATGACCTGACCAGCGACCTGCTCGCCATCCAACGCGAGAACCCGGAGCGGCTCACCGTCGAGGAGATCGCCTCGATCCTGTTCTCGCTGTCGTTCGCCGGGCACGAGACCACCACCGGGCTCATCGGCAACACCGTTCGCCGCCTGCTCGAAGCCCCGGAGCGCTGGTCCGCTATCGCGGCTGACCCGGGACTCATACCGGCAGCGGTGGAAGAGACCCTCCGCTACGACCCCTCGGTGCCGGTATGGCGGCGGGTTACCACCCGGCCGACGACGCTGGCCGGCCTGCGGCTCCCCGCCGGGGCGAAGCTCTTCCTATGGCTGGCGGCCGCGGGCCGAGATGCGGCCGCGTTCAGCCAGCCGGATGCGTTCGACCTGCGCCGGGCCGACTCCGCACGCCACCTGGCCTTTGGCCGGGGCCTGCACTACTGCCTGGGCGCGAACCTCGGGAAACTGGAGACCGAGATCGCGGTCACCGCGCTCGCCGACCGCTATCCCCGCCTGCGGCTCGCACCGGACCAGCGGCTCGCCTTCCATCCCAACATCTCGTTTCGCGGACCGCAGGCCCTGAGGGTTCGCACTGGCATCGAATAAGTACGAAAATCCCATTCTCGAAAATAAAATCGTTCTTGATCAGGCTCGACTTCGGCTGAACTAGGGTGGTGGCATGCGGCTGATCAGATTCCAGGCTGGCGACGGCGAGCCCCACGTCGGGATCCTCAGCCCCGATGGCGACGACGGGACGGGTACCGTAACCGTTCTCACGGCGGCCGGCTCGCTGGCCGAGCTGCTCGCGCTGCCGCTGGCCGAAATCCGCCAGATCTGCGCGTCCGCTGCCGGTGAGACCGTGCCCGCGGCCGAGATTCGGCTGCTCGCGCCGGCCGACGGGCGGATGGAGGTATGGGCGGCCGGCGTGACCTACGAACGGTCAAGGGCCGCCCGGATGGCGGAGAGCGAGCAGTCGGCCGACGTCTACGACCGGGTGTACGCGGCGGAGCGGCCCGAGCTGTTCTTCAAGTCGGCCGCCTGGCGGGTCAGCGGGCCGGGCGCCCCGGTGTCGGTCCGGGCCGACTCCGGCATCGACGTTCCCGAGCCCGAGCTGGCGGTGGTGCTCAACGCCGACGGCGCGGTCATGGGCTACACCATCTGCAACGACATGAGCTCGCGGTCCATCGAGGGCGAGAACCCGCTGTACCTGCCGCAGGCCAAGACCTACGCCGGCAGCTGCGCGGTCGGCCCGTGGATCGTCCCCGCCTGGGAGCTGCCTGACCCCTACGCGCTGGCTATGGAGCTGACGATCGCGCGTGACGGCGGGGTGGCCTGGGCAGGCACCGCGACGACCTCGACCCTGCACAGGAAGATCGACGAGCTCGCCGCCTGGCTGTTCCGCGAGAGCGAGTTCCCGGCCGGGGTGATCTTGTCCACCGGCACCAGCCTGGTTCCCGAGCTGCCGTTCACGCTCCGGGCGGGCGACGAGGTCCGCATCACGATCTCCGGGCATCGACGGCACCCTGGTCAACCCGGTGGTGCAGGGCAAGGCCGCCCTTCGGGCAGCTCGACTACTGAGGGCTGAAGAAATCGCCTAGCGACGCGGCCAGCGCTTCCGGGGCCTCCTCGGCCATGTGGTGCGCGGAGTCGATGCTATGGCCGCGGACATCCTCTGCCCAGGTGCGCCAGATCGTGAGCGGGTCGCCGTAGAGGGCTTCAATATCGTCCCGCTTCGACCACAGCACCAGCAGCGGTGACCCGACCCGGCGCCCGGCGGCGCGGTCAGTCTCCTCGTGCTCCCGGTCGACCGTCAGGCCCGCTCGGTAATCCTCAAGCATTGCCCGCACTACCAGGGGGTTCCTGACGGCTCGCCGCCACTCGTCGTAGTTCTCCCGGCCCATCGACTCGGGGTCGCCTCGGTACCAGCCGTCAGGGTCAGCGTTGATGACGCGCTCAGGGATCTCCGGCTGGGCGAAGAAGAACCAGTGCCACCACCGCGTGGCGAATTCCGGGGTAATCCGGGAGAGGTGCTCGCTGATCGGCAGGCAGTCGAGCAGGGCGAGCCGTGAGACCGCCTCGGGATGGTCAAGCGCGAGCCGGAGCGCGACGTAGCTGCCCCGGTCGTGTCCGGCAAGCGCGAACCGGCGGTGGCCGAGCGCTCGCGCGACCGCCACGATGTCGCCCGCGGCGGCGCGCTTGCAATGCGCCGTGTGGTCGGCGGTAGGCGCCGGGCCGAGTGACTGACCGTATCCTCGCAGATCCGGGCAGATGACGGTGAAGCCCCGCCGGACCAGCCGCGGCGCGACCTGATGCCACGTGGCCGACGTACGAGGGTGCCCGTGGAGCAGCACGACCGGCGGCCCCGAACCGCCGTGCCGCACAAAGGCCGACGCCTCACCGAGGTCTACTCGGTCCTCCTGGAAGCCCTCGAACATGCTCGGACTCTGGAAGGCCGAGGCTGCCATCATGTGTCCTCTCATCAGGGTCCGTCACGGATGGTGCTCCGTTACCCGGCCGTGCCCACCCCATGCGCCGAGCCGGTTTGGGTGTCTGAGCGCCGGGCAATTGGCCGCTATGCGTATCGTTTCCAAGCTGGAGCAGGCCGAGGGCCTTGACCGTCTCGTGGGGTTTGGTCAGCGTGCGGCCAGGCGATTGCCCCCCGGCAAGCTCAGGGACGGGCTGAACGGAGTCTGGCTCGGACACGCGGTGCATCCCTCCCTCGTACAGGCACCCCTCGGGGCCTGGCTGTCGGCCGCTGTGCTCGACGGGTGGCAGAGCGTCAATGCCGGGCGCGCCGCGAGCGGACGGCCAGGATGCGAGCAAGCCGCTCGCCTGCTCGCCGCGTTCGGAGTCGTCGCGGCGGTTCCCGCTGCCCTGGCCGGTATCGCCGACTGGTCGGAGCAGCACGAGCAGCAGATGCGGGTCGGCGTCGTGCACCTGATGGCGGTGACCGCTGCGGCTGCTTTGTATGGCGCGTCGCTCGTGGCTGGTGACCCCCGCCGCGGTCGGCTCCTGCGGTTCGCCGGGCTCGCCGCGGCCGGGACCGGAGGCCTGCTCGGCGGGCATATCTCATTCCGGCAGGCAGGTGGCGTGAATCACGCCGAGGCCGTGCTGCACCTGGTCGAGCCAGGCTGGCACGACGTCGCCGCGGTCGAGAGCCTGCCGGCCGATCGTCCGGCCCGGGTCCTGCTGGGCGAGGTCCCGCTGCTGATCGTGCGCGAAGGGGAGCGCTTTCATGTGCTCGCCGAGCGCTGCAGCCACCTGTCTGGGCCGCTTTCCGACGGCGACCTCGGCGACGGCTGTGTCACCTGCCCGTGGCATGGGAGCGTCTTCCGGCTGACGGACGGCTCGGTCGCGCGCGGACCGGCCACCGCGCCACAGCCCGTATTCAGCACCAGGACGAAGGCCGGCATCCTGCAGGTGTGCCTGCCCGACGCGGGATGACACGGCCATAGGCCGGTGCTCAGGCGGGGGTGGCCTCCAGCTGGGCGAGGTAGTGGCTGAAGCCGCCCGGAGCGCGGGATTCGCGCCTGGCCGAGGTGATGACGGACAGGGCGCGGGTCCGCAGCACCCGGCTTCCCCCCGCGGTCAGCGCCGCCACCAGAGCGTGGTCCTCGGCCGTGGGGAGCTCGGGGAACCCGCCCGCCGTCAGGTAGGCCGAAGCGCGGAAGCCCAGGTTGGCGCCGTGCACGTGGCCATGCTGGCCGGTTTTGCCCTCGACGCCCTGGTAGCGCTCGCGGAACAGCGATCGCATCCCCGGCGGGTAGCCGGACCAGTCGGCTACCTGGATCGTGCCGACGATCGCGTCCCAGTCCTGGCTGGCGTGCCGCACCTGCTGGCGCAGCCAGTGGGCGGGGACCAGCGTGTCGGCGTCGGTCGTCGCCAGCCAGACGTCCGCCGGGTCCAGGTGCCCGGTTCGGCGCAGCACCTCGCGCGCCCCGGCCGCGCGGGCGGCGCCGACGCTCCTGGCCTCGATCGAGACGACCGAGGCGCCGCCGCGCCGCGCCGCCTGAACGGTCCGGTCGCGGCAGGCGTCGGCGACCACGACCAGGTGCACCGGCGTACCCCGCAGCGCCCTCGCCGCGCGGCGCACGCTGGCCAGGCAGGAGGGCAGCAGGTCCTGCTCGTCGTGCGCAGGGACGATAACGCCGACCGAGCGGATCACACGATCCCCTCGGCCTGGGCGACCGACCGATGATCCCCGTCGGAGCGAGCGTAGACCTCGGCGGTGAAATCCGGATCGCGGTACCGAGCCAGCCGGGCCAGTCGCGGGTCCGCGGCCAGGATCTGGTGGACCGCATCGCCGCCGCGCGGATGATCAGGGGCGTTATGCCGCCAGTGCACCGCGACCAGGTGCCCGCCGGGCCGGAGCGCCAACAGGCCGAGCCGCAGCAGCTGGCTCAGATCCGCGTCGTCGAAGTAATAGAGGATCTCGGAGAACACGATGAGGTCGAACGAGCCCATCGGCCACTCGCCCGGCACCACGCGCTGCTCAACTCGGACGCCCGGCTGGCCAGCGGTCCGAGACCGGGCCGACGCGACCGCGTCCGGGATCGCGTCGCACGCGAGCAGGCTGTCGCAGCGGGATGCCAGCCGCTCGGTTAGCACCCCGACCGAGCAGCCGGGCTCGAATGCGGCGCCGTAGCGTTCCCGCGGCAGCAGGGCGACCGTGATCGCGTACTTGCGTGCCTCGTACCAGCGGTCGGCCAGCCCGTACGGATCGGGGGAGGCGCTGTAGCGTTCGCGGAAGTGAGCCGGGTCGAGCGTCACGGCAGCAGAACCTCCACGGTCCGGGTGAAGTGGGCGATCATGCCCGGGGTCAGCACCGGCCCGAGGCCACGCCCCCGGTCCTCGGTCTGGCTGGCGAAACAGGTGATCGCCGCGCGCTTCCTGCTGACGGTGCGCGGCGCCAGCGGGACCCGCAGCGCCTGGTCCCAGGGCACCCGGGGGTCACCGGGGGAGGCCCAGTGCCACATCCAGACCGGGAAGCTGTAGAAGGCGGCGGTCGCGGCCCCGCGGGCGGCGCGGCCCGCTGCCTCGTGGTCGGGATGCAGGTCGCGGTCCCACGGGGCGAGGCAGAGGTCAAACCCCGCGACCAGCGGCGCCAGCGCTGCCGCGAGCTCATCCTGGCGGTCGGCCAGGCCGCCGTCGGGCAGCTTGAGCCGGATGACCTCCGCGCCGCGGGCGCCCAGGGCGCGCAGCGCGGCGTCGGTTTCAGCGGTTCGCCTGCGGGCGAGGGGAGCCGGAGCGGCATGCCCCCGATGCGAGCGCTCGCCGTCGGTGACCGCCACCAGCCGCAGCCGAGCGCGCGACGCCGCCAGCATGGAAATCAGGCCGCCGGCCCCGAGCACCTCATCGTCCGGGTGCGCGGCCACGATGACCGCGCTCCGTATCCCGGCCAGGCCGATCGGCCCGGCGCCGGGGAGCGTGCTCAGCCACGGCCAGGCCGCCCAGGTTCGCTCGTCCGTGCCGGGCGCGTCAATCGGATGCCGACCGGCCGCATGGGTTACCACGTGTCGCCGGCCTCGGCCACGAGCTCTCCGAGCCGCGCCAAGTCGCGCTCCGCGTGGTGCTGGCGCAGGTAGACCGTCAGATCGGCGACCGCGCGGGAATGCGCCTCATCGTGGCCGAGCGGCCCCGCGCCGAGCGCGCGCCCCGTCCTCGTCAGCACGTCGGCCGCGACCTCCTCGGTCAGCGCGCGCACCCGCAGGGCTCGCAGCGATCCCTCGCGGCGCAGGTCATCCGGGTCGGCGTCGATCTCGTCGGCCGCCTGGTCGAGCGCGGCCCGTACCGTGCGCAGCCCGAGATCGACCGCCCCCAGATGAGCCAGCGCGTGCGGCCCGATGTCGCGCTTGGTCGCGGCGCAGAGCAGCGTCCTCGCCACGCCGCGCGCGCCCCCGTACCAGACGGCCGCCACCCCGACCCCGCCGTGGCTGAACCCGGGCCGGTCCGTGTACCCCCCAGGTGGTCCGACTGGTACCGCCGAAACCCGCGCGAAGCCGACGTCCAGCGTGTCGCTGCCCGCCATGCCGGTGGCGGGCCAGCTGCTCACGTCCGGCTCAAGCAGCGCGGTGTCGACCGCGAACAGCCGCGCCCCGTCGTCGGCGGCCGCCGTTACCAGAGCGTCCGTGCAGATCCGGGCACCCGAGCAGTACTGCTTGGTGCCCTCGAGGAGCCAGCCGTCGGCACCCCGGCTGGCCGTCACGTTAGGTCCGGGCGGGTTCGCCGCCCACACGCCCCAGCGGCGGCCGGGTTCCGGCCGCGGGCCGCCAAGCTCGGCCAGGATCGCCACCGCGTCGGCGTGCCCCTCGCACAGCCGTGCCAGCGATAGGTCTTCCCCGGCCAGGTCGGCCAGCGCGGCCCACCGCTGCCTGGTCGCGCCGGCGCCGGGCAGCGGCAGATCCAGCCGGCCGGACTCGACCGCCGCGGCGAACGCGCGGGCGGTCCGCCGCCAGTCGGCCGCCGTGCCTTCGCCGCCCTGCCCCCAGTGGTCCGTCAACTCCCGGTGGTCCCTCACCGCAGCCCCCGCTGGTCCCTCACGCGTCAAGCAGGTCGACAAGGTCGTCGGCGTGCTCTTCCTCGTCGGCGAGGAAGTCCTCCAGGAGCCTGCGCGTGGTCGGGTCGGCGTCGCCGAGCCAGCGGATGATCTCCTGATAGGTGATGATGACGATGCGCTCGGCGGTCAGGTTGTCGCGCAGCATGCCCTCAAGGTCGCTGTCGGCGAAGGTCTCGTACGTGGTGTGCGCCCGCTTCGCGAGCGTGGCCGGGTCGAAGTCGGGGTCGCCGCCGAGCTGGCTGATCCGCTCGGCCGCTCGCATCGCATGACCCCGTTCCGACTCGGCGTGCTCGGTGAACTCGCCGGCGACTTGCGCGCGGTTAATGCCGGTGGCGGAGATGGCGTGGCGGGTGTAGCGCATCCAGCAGACGATCTCGGTGGCGAGGACCTCGTTGAGTACGGCGATGACGTCCGCGGGGTCTTTGCCGTACGAGCTGGTGACCGGTCCCTCATCCATCTTCTGGCGGGCCCGCTTGCGAATCGCGGTGATGTCGGTCGTGAAGCTGCCTGCTGCCACAGCAGAAACCCCCAGGTCAAATCGGCTAATGGAGACATTCCGCTACCCGCGGCGGAGTGGTTCACACCTGTCGGCCGCCAACCGTGGATCTCGTGGAATACACCGGCGCGTCCGGGGCAGCAGAGGTGCGCTTGCACCACACCGGGGCGAGATCCGCGCTTCGGCCATCGAAAGGAACGTCTCATGGCGCTCATCCTGCTCGTGCTCCTGCTAGCCCTGATCCTCGGCGGCCTGGGCTTCGTTCTCCACGTCCTGTGGTGGATCGCGCTCGTGGTCCTCGTGCTCTGGCTGCTCGGCTTCCTCGTCCGCGTTGGCGAGGGCACCTCGCGCAGCCGCTGGTACCGATGGTGACCCGACACACCCAAGGCTCGTGACGTAGCGAGGAACCCGGGTCCGTCCGGAAGATCAAAAGCTTTTGATCGAACGGTCGCGGGGTTCCTCGCGTATGCCACCCGCACCGGACACCGTGCGAACGATCGGCGGCTTCCGGCCCCACCAGTTAACAGCGGCCTCAGGCGCCAGCCGGGGTCACGCCCCGCAGCAGGACACCGAGTTCGTTGGCGAAGAAATCGATGAACCCATCCGGATCAGGACCGGCGTTCATCGTGACCAGGTGGTCGAAGCCCGCGTCGGCGAACTTCTGGGCCACCTGCAGGTGCCGCTTGACGTCAGGCCCGCACGCGAACTGCTGCCTGACCTGCTCGGGGCCGATGCTCGCGGTCGCCGCCTCGAAGTTCACCGGGTTGGGCAACTCGGCCATGACCTTCCACCCGGTCAGCGCGAAGGCGCTCTTCTCCAGCACCGCGGCGACCGCCGACTCCTCGTCCGGCGCCCAGGCCACCGGGATTTCGGCATAGGCGGGGCCGTGACCGCCCAGCCGCTGCCAGGTCCGCACCAGGTCGCCGTCGGGCTCGGTGGCGAACAGCCCGTCGCCGAGGTCGGCGGCGATCCTGGCCGATTCTGGCCCGCTGGCCGCCACCGCGATCACCGGCAGCTCGGCGGGCAGGTCGAACACGCGGGCGTCCTCGAGTTGCAGGTGCCTGCCCTCGTAAGAGCGGTATCCGCCCTGCCAGAGCAGCCGGATGATCTCCAGCGCCTCGCGGAATCGCTGATGACGGACGCGCCGGCCGGGGAATCCGGTTCCGACCACGTGCTCGTTGAGCCGCTCCCCGGCGCCGGCCCCGAGCGTGAAACGCCCGTCCGAGATGATGGCGAGGGTCGCCGCCGCCTGCGCGATGATGGCCGGGTGGTAGCGCACCGAGGGGCAGGTGACCCCGGTGACCAGCCCGATCCGCTCGGTCTTGGCCGCGATCGCGGGCAGCACTGACCAGGTGAACGGGCTGTGCCCCTGGGCTTCCAGCCACGGATGGTAGTGGTCGCTCATCTCGACGAAGTCGAAGCCCGCCTGCTCGGCCAGCACTGCCTGGCGGATGAGCTCCTTCGGGCCGAAGGCCTCGGCCGTGAGTTTGTACCCGATCTTCATGCCTGTCCTCCTTTGGCGGCTTGTCATCTGGGCAGCGTCCTGGTCGGCTAACTGCCAGCAGCGGGCGACTTCAAACCTTGCCGCGGCCAGAGGAGAGCAGCCTGAGCACCGCCTGCTCGGCCTTGCCCTTGGTGGCGACGTCGCCGAATTCCCGTCCCTGGCCGAGATCGGCCAGGGACGATGCAATCGTGATGCCGTCCTCGTAGCGCGTGATGACGCGCGGGTCGATGTAGGACGCGCGGGCCACGGCGGGAGTGTTCCCCAGATATTCGGCCACCTCCTGGACGACGCGGGTGATGGCGCGTTTGCGCGCGGTCGGCGATTCGGCCGCCTGCGAGACGGCGAGCCCGACGGCGGCGAGCACGGTGGCGTGCCAGGTGCGGAAGTCCTTGGCGGTGAAGTCGCCGCCGGATATGTCCCGCAGGTAGTCGTTGATGTTCCCGGCCGTGACGTTGTGCCATCGCTTCCCACTGCGGAAAACGAGCAGGTCAGGGCAGTCGGGAAAGGACCGTCGGCGCTTGAGGCTGCGAACGACCGGGGAAGCCAGATCGTCGGCGACGGACTGCACGTGACGTTTACCGCTCTTCCCGACGTACTCGAATGTGATCTCGTCCTTATGGCAGGTCACATGCTCGCGCCGGATCGTCGCCAGCCCGAACGTGCCGTTGTCGGCCGCGTACTCGTCGCTGCCGGAGCGGAAGAATCCGAGGTCGATGAGCCGTACGGCCGCCGCCAGCACCCGCTCCCTGGACAGCTCGCGTCCGCGTAGATGCTGCTCGGACTTGGTACGGACGCGGGGGAGGGCGCGGCCGAATTCAAGCATTCGGTCGAACTTCTCCCGGTCCTGCTGGTCGCGCCATCGGTCGTGGTACCGGTACTGCCGGCGTCCGGCGGCGTCGGTCCCGACCGCCTGGATGTGGCCGTCCTCACGCGGGCAGATCCACACGTCTTCCCAGGCCGGCGGGATGACCAGCGCCTTAATGCGGGCTCGGGCCACGGGGTCGGCGAGCGGCTTGCCGTCCGCGGCGAAGTAGCGGAAGCCGCGCCCGCTGCGCCGCCGGCGGATGCCCGGCGCGGTCAGCTCGCTGCGCGTGAGGGAGGCGTCCACCGCCTTGGCTGCGTCGGCTGCCATGGCCGCGCCTGCCGTCTGAGCTACGCCGCTCGTCATCGTAGATCCTCCGGGTCGACGCGCGCCCCGGTCGGCTCGCCGTCAGCAGCCCGCTGCCCAGCCCGCGGGCACTTATGCCTGCGCGCGGTCCGCTGACCAGCCTGACCGCTGTAGGGTGCCGTCCACATCGAACAGCACGGCCCGCAGTGACCCGCTCATGTCCCCGGCGCTACCCGGGCGCCGCTCAGCCGCGCTCCCACGGGGCCTCCTCGTCCATCTTCTTGTAGTACTTGGCAAGATGGCTCTTCACCCGGTCTATATCGGACTTCGGCAGGTCAACACCACCGCGCGATCCCTGCATGACGTTCCCGGCCGCCATCACGCCGCGCGGGACGGCGACCAGTCGGCCGTTCACCACGTCGGCGATCAGCAGCTTGTAGGCGGTGAAATTGTCCTTGTTCTCGGCGTCGTACCAGACGTGCGCGTCCCGGTACTTGGCGTTCGGCTCGTCCTCCGCGTCCGCCCACTTCCTGACGCGCTTCTCGGCCGCCGCGCCGTCCCACTCCCGGCCACGGTCGGCGAGGGGGAGATCCTGGAAAGCAGTAACAGCCATCATGAGTCCTCTCTTCGTGATCCGTCACGAGCGCACGCGTCTACCCCGCCTGTCTCAACCGAACCGCTCGCGTGCGGGCGGGGCTCGGCTAGCCCTTGTCGAGGTGGGGGAAGGTGATTTCCTCGAGCAGGAGCTGGATCGCGGCGGCGACCGGGAGGGCGATCAGCGCGCCGATGATGCCCATGACCACGCCGCCGAGGACGATGGCGACCATGCCGCCCAGCGCCGGGACCTTCACCGTGTGGCCGATGATGCGCGGCACCAGCAGGTAGTCCTCGGCCAGCCGGTAGGCGACGTAGAAGACCAGGGTCGCGATCGCCACCGGTATCGAGACGGTGACCGCGACCAGCGTGACGATGGCGCCGCCGACCGTCGAGCCGATGACCGGAATGAGGTCGAGCAGGAATATCAGCAGGCCGAGCAGGGCCGGATAGGGGATGCCCCACGCCAGCATCCACAGGAACGTCCCTGCGCCGGCGATGAACGAGGTGATCACGTTGCCGAGGACGTACCCGCCGACCTTGGTGAAGATCTCGTCGCCGATCAGCACCACCCGGGTGCGTCGCGAGCGCGGGACCAGGTGATAGAGGAACACCTTGACCTGCGGCATGCCGGCCAGGAAGTAAATCGTCATCACTCCGACCAGCAGGATGGAGGAGACCGTGCTGATCACGATCTGCCCCGCCCCGATCACCCCGCCCACGAGGGCGCTTCCCTTCGTGCTCAGCAGGCTGGTCACGCGCTGCTGTATGTGGTACTTGTCGTTCAGCCGGCCGAGCGTCGAGCTGTGGTTCTGCAGCTGGTGCACGTACCGCGGCAGCTCATGGATGAGCGCGGATGTCTGGGCCGAGAGCGGCGGGATGGCCGCCGCGACGAACCCGCCGACGAACGCGAACAGCGCGAGGATGACGATCAGCACCGCCGCCCAGCGCCGGATGCCGTGGCGGTTGAGCCAGACCACGACCGGGTCCAGACCTGCCGCGATGAAGAACGCGAGCCCGATCAGGATCAGCACCGAGGTAGCCCTGAGGAACAGCTCCACCAGACCGAAGGTGACCGCGACGCCGGCCGCGCCCGTCATGCCGACCATGAAGGGCGAGCGGGCGTTCAGCGGCTTGCCGGGCTTCCCGAGCCCGCCCGTGCGCCGCTCCGCCTCGGCATCCTCGATGGCCTCCCGAACCGGATGGCCCTGTTTAACCTCATCGAGGAGCGGTGAGGTAGGGGGCACATGCTCTGCGGCAGCCTGGTCTTCCTGATCGTTGGCTGAGGCCGGGCTCGCCGTTTGCTCGCTGGTTGCTCCACTCACGCCCGCTCTGCTTCCCAGCAAGCGCGCCGCAATGCACCGAATCCACTATGACTTCTGGCGAGGGCTCATGGGTCCTCGCCCGCCGCCACCACAGGAAGGTTTCGCATGTCCAGCATCATGTTCGGCGTCGCCTTCGACGCCCGTGACGCCCAGGCCGCCGCCAGCTTCTGGGCGGCGGTCCTCGGGCGCACCGTCGCCGACGGGGCAACCAGCGACAACGCGCTGATCAACGCGGATCCGGCCATCCCCGGGTCGAGGATCGGCTTCCACCGGGTACCCGAGGGCAAGACGGTGAAGAACCGGATGCACTTCGACGTGATCACGACCGACTTCGACGCGGAGACCGACCGGCTGATCGGCCTCGGCGCGACCAAGCTGAACGAGGTCAACGGCGCCGCCGCCCACTGGGTCACGCTCGCCGACCCGGAGGGCAACGAGTTCGACCTGATCGCCGGCTAGTCGCAGGGCTGGCTAGCCGCTGGGTTGGGTTGCCGGTGGTGGCCCGTGGCTGCGGAGGACTACTTTGCGGTCGGGGCTGGTGGCGCGGGTGGATCCGTCGGGCAGGAGCTCGAGGTCCCAGCCCATCCGGTGCACGCAGATGT
>CAWISQ010000005.1:0-234603 GCA_963838825.1 uncultured Actinomycetota bacterium | reverse complement strand
GCCGGAATCGGCAGCGCCGCGGCCGCGAACGGCGACCGCAGCTCCCGGGTCCGCACCGCCGCCCGTGCGGCCCGCTGCCGGTGAGCCGGTGGATGTCGATCGCCCCCGGCCCGACGTGCGCGCACCCCGGGACCTGCGACGCGCCGAAGTGACCGCCCCGCGCCCACGCCGCCCGGCTCCCTCGGCCCGGCTGCCCGGCTGGCCCCCCGGCCAGCGCCGCGGCACCCCCCAGGAGTCGAGCCAGCTCATGATCGCCTCGACCGCCGATCAGCGGCCCGTTGGTGAACGGCTCGGCCGCCAGCGCGAGCACCCCGATCTGCACGCAGACCCGGCCCTCGGCGTTCACGTTCTCCGGCCGCCGGTGCATCCGGACCGGCGTCCGTCGAGCCGGTCGGGCGCGCCCAGCGCCCGCCCGGCCCGCAGCACCGAGATCAGCTGCGCGATCTCTCCGGTGACCGGGTCCCAGACCAGGTGGCAGGGACGGTGCTCGGCCACCAGCCGCTGCGCGGCCGACTGGACCGAGACCGAGTTGGCCAGGCTGCCGAGGGTGAGCCAGACGACCCGGGGCGCGCCGCCGCCCAGGGCGCCGCCGTCTGCTTCCGCCCGGACGCGCATAGCCTCCGGCATCCATGCGTGTGCCACGACGCCGCTCCCCTCCCAGGTACGAGTAAAGGGGTCTAGACCTCCCGGTCAATAGACCTCTTCCCCTACTTACGCCCGCGGGTGTGATTAGTCCAGAGGGGTCCGGCGAATACGGCGCTAGAGGGGAAGTCGGGAGGAATCGACAAGCGTCCCCGGCCGACTACTATCCGTGACGAACGGAGCCGTCACTGCCGGCGGATCGTCTGCGCCTGGTAGAACGCGGTGGAGTCGGACCGCCAGAGCATGGCGATCGCGCCCACGCCGACCGCCCACGACGCCAGCGTGATGACGATGTAGATGATGTCGGCGGCGGTGATGACCTGCCCGCCGTGCAGCGAGTCGATCGTCTCGTAGAGCTGGAAGGTCGAGATCGCGAACAGCACCGAGGCGACGATCCGCGCCCACTTCATCCCCGCCCGGTTGAACCGGGCCATCAGCACCCACAGCAGGACGTAGACGGCGTAGGAGACGATCAGGAAGATGATCGCGGTGGCCAGCTGCGAAGACGTCGGCGGCTTCCCGTTGATGTCGATCGAGTTCTTGTCCACGATCGTGGCGATGACCTCGAACACCGCGAAGACGGCGGTGATGGCCGCGCCGGCCAGCATGAACCTGACCGCCTTGCGCATCGTCGCCGGGAGGCTCGGGTCGTCGGGCGCGCCGCCGGACAGCCTCGTCTCGATGCCGGCGAAGGCGGTGCCTCCGATGGATGACTTGAACATGGGCTGCCCTAACGTGAACGCGGTGACGAAACGAAGCATAGTGCTGATCTGCGCGAGGCGCGCGCGGCGGCCGACGCTGGCACGGCCGCGGCCGGGGATGGCCGAAAGGCGGCTGGATGCCCTATTCTGTCCTAGCTTCTTAAGTATTGCCGGAAACTCGTGCAGCGGCACTGGGCGCGGTATCATTCCAGCGTCGTTGCCGCATGCATGTGCGGATAGCTCGTGCAGACAACGCGTGCATTTGGTGGAGGGACGTGCTGGTGAACGGGGAGCACCGGCCCGTCGAGACGCCTGAGAGGGGGAACGCGTTGAGTGTAAGTGCGCCCGGGAGCGCTGCTGCTCCCGCAGGCGGGCCGACCGTGCTCCGCATGCTGCTCGGCGCACAGCTCCGCAGGCTCCGCGAGGGCGCGGCCATCACCCGCGATGACGCCGGCTACCACATCCGCGCCTCAGGATCCAAGATCAGCCGGATGGAGCTCGGCCGCGTTTCGTTCAAGGAACGCGACGTCACCGACCTGCTCGAGCTCTACGGCGTCACCGATCCGGCCGAGCGCGAGAAGCTCATTCAACTCACCAGGGAAGCGAACGCCACCCCCTGGTACCAGAAGTTCCACGATGCGGTCCCGGACTGGTTCCACGTCTTCGTCGGCCTCGAAGAGGCCGCGCAGCTCATCCGCGTCTATGACATCCAGTTCGTGCCCGGCCTGCTGCAGACCCAGGATTACGCGCGGGCGGTCATCCAGCAGGGTTCGCCCGGCCTCGACGCCGACGAGGTCGAGCGCCGCGTCCAGCTCCGGATGGGCCGCCAGGAGCTGCTCAAGCGGGAGAACCCGCCCCGGTTCTGGGCGATCGTGGACGAGGCGGCGCTGCGCCGCCCGATGGGCGGCCGCGACGTGCACGTGGCCCAGATCGAGCGGCTGATGGACGTCATCGCCGAGCCGAACATCACCCTGCAGGTCATGCCGTTCAAGTACGGCGGGCACGCGGCCGACGGCGGCGCGTTCATGATCATGCGGTTTCCCGACACCGATTTGCCCGACATCGTCTACATGGAGTACCTGACCGGCGCGCACTACATCGACAAGGACGAGGAAGTCGAGCGGTACGCTGCGGTAATGGAACGACTTTCGGTGGCGGGGACGTCCCCCGACCGGACCAGGGAGATCCTGGCCGGGATGCTAAAGGAGATCTAGGCGCCATGGCCGACGGGCTCTACAACGGAATGCCGGCCGGGGAACTGCCTGACCTCACGTGGCGGCTGGCCGGCGGCGCGGACGTCGGCGTGGAGATGGCCAGGCTGCCCGACGGGCAGATCGCGGTCCGCAACGCGGCCGACCCGCAGGGCCCGGCCCTGATCTACACCAAGGCCGAGATCGAGGCGCTCATCGGCGGCGCGCAGGACGGGGATTTCGACGCGCTCCTCGCGTGACGAGGCGGCGGCCTCCGCCGTCTCTTCGCCCGACGTAGACCGAGGCCCCGTCGATCGGGAAGAAGATCCAACTCGATTTTCCCGAACGGTCGCGTGGCTTCGCCTCACCCGTCCCGACGATGCCCCCGACCTGACTCGACGGGACCGGGTGCTGCTCCGCTGGGAGATCATCGCCGTCTTCGCGGTGTCGCTCGGCGCCAGCGGCCTCTACGCGTTCATCTCGCTGATCGGCTCGCTCACCGCCCATGCGGCGCTGCACTCGCAGCAGGTCACGCTCAACGGCTCGCAGGCACCCGGCCGCCCCGTGCTCGACCTCTTCCTGCAGCTTGACTCGCTGCTCAGCGGGGTGGCGCCGGTGCTGCTGGCGGTGTACCTGCTCTTCCGCGCGGGCGACTGGTCCTCGATCGGGCTGAACTGGTCGCAGCCGGGGCGCGACTTCCTGCGCGGGGCGGGGCTGGCCGCCCTGATCGGCTTCAGCGGCCTGGGCCTGTACTTCATCGCCTACAAGGCCGGCATTGCGGTGAACGTGGTCGCCGAGGGGCTGCCGGATATCTGGTGGCGGTTCCCGGTGCTGATCCTGTCCGCCCTCCAGAACGGCCTGCTCGAGGAGGTCCTGGTCACCGGCTACCTGCTGACCCGGCTGCGCAAGCTCGGGGTCAACCCGGTCGCCGCGATCGCGATCAGCGCCACCCTGCGCGGCTCCTACCACCTCTACCAGGGGTTCGGCGGGTTCCTCGGCAACGCCATCATGGGCGTGATCTTCGGCGTGCTGTTCCTGCGCTGGCGCCGGGTCGGGCCCGATGATCGTCGCGCACACCCTCATTGACGCGGTCGCATTCATCGGCTACGCGCTACTGGTCGGCCACGTGTCCTGGCTACCGTAAACAAAGCTTCCAGATACCCCCGGGACGCCGGCGAATCTTAGTTTCTTCGATGAATGGCATTTATAGGGTTCTTTGCACGTTACACGGCTGGCATTGGGCCGTTATCCTGCCGGCATGCCGGATTTCCAGAGCTCAGCCCAACTGACCCCCGAGATGCCAGGCGCGAGTATCGATCCGGCCTCATCGACGGTGGCCGAGCTCCGGCGGGCGATGGCCGAGTCCCGGCTCTCGGCGACCGCGCTGACCCAGCACTACCTGGACCGCATCGCTGAGGTGAACCCCGCCCTGCACGCGGTGATCGCCGTGCTTCCCGACGCTCTCGAGCAGGCCGCCGCGAGCGACGCCGCCTGGCGGTCGGGCCGGCCCGGGGCCCCCTCGAGGGCATCCCGATCCTGGTCAAGGACAACGTCCAGGTGGCGGGCGCGCCGACCACGGCGGGCTCGCCCGCGCTGCTCGGAGTGCAGTCGCCGGACGCGTTCGTCGTCTCCCGGCTGCGCGCGGCGGGCGCGGTCATCCTGGCCAAGGCCAACCTGTCGGAGTGGGCGAACTTCCGCTCCACCCGGTCGAGCAGCGGCTGGTCGACGGTCGGGGGCCAGACCGCGAACCCCTACGCGCTCGACCGGAACCCGTCCGGATCGAGCTCGGGGTCGGCCGCCGGGGTCTCGGCCGGGCTGGCGGCGCTGGCGGTGGGCACCGAGACCGACGGCTCGATCGTCTCCCCGTCCAGCGCCTGCGGCGTGGTCGGCGTCAAGCCGACGGCCGGGCTGGTCAGCCGGACCGGCATCGTCCCGCTGTCCCCGGTCCAGGACACCGCGGGCCCGATGGCGGTCTCCGTCGCCGACGCGGCCGTCCTGCTGACCGCGATGGCCGCCGCCGACTCGGACGATCTCTCCGCCCAGGGCATCGCCGACGACGCCCATCCCGAACGGTCCCACGGCGGCATCGACTACTCCGCGTTCCTCGACCCGGCGGCGCTCGAGGGCGCGCGCATCGGCATCTGGCGGGCCGCCTCGGTCGGCGCCGACGCCGCCACCGCCGCGCTGCTCGACGTCGCCGTGGGCTGCCTGCGGTCGCTCGGCGCGGTGGTGATCGACCCGGTCGAGCTGCCCGGCATCGAGAAGGTCACCGAGCCCGAGTTCGACGCGCTGAACTACGAGTTCAAGCACGGGATCAACGCCTACCTCAAGTACCTGGCGGAGTTCGCGGTCGACGCCGGGCAGGCGCTGCCGGCGACGCTGGCCGAGCTGATCGAGTTCAACGAGGTGCACGCCGAGCGGGTGCTCGCGCGGTTCGGCCAGGAGATCTTCTACGCGGCCGAGGCGACCACCGGCAACCTGGCCGACCCGGTCTACCTGGAGCTGCGCCGGGCCGCCAACCGGCTGGCGATGGCCGCCGTCGAGACGCCGACGGTCGAGCACAAGCTCGACGCGATCTTCTCGCTGACCGCCAACCCGGCCTGGCTGACCGACTACATCCTCGGCGACCACAACGTCTTCGGCACCTCCCGCCCGGGCGCGGTGACCGGCTGGCCGACGATCTCGGTCCCGTTCGGCTACGTCGCGGGCCTCCCGGTCGGCGTCTCGTTCCTCGGCCCGCACTGGAGCGAGCCCCGCCTGCTCGCCCTCGCCTACGCCTTCGAGCAGGCCACCAACCACCGCCGCCCCCCCAACCTCCTCCCCACCATCGCTAACCACTAGCCCCGGCGGGCCCGCCGCTGATAGCCCCCGGTGGTCCCCCCGTAGCCCCGGTGGCCCGCCCGGCCCATACCCGTTCCAGCCCGCACGTCAGGGCGCGCCAGAGCTGAGTCGGAAGCATTTGCCGGAAATCCGCCCGGCATCCTAACGAAATGAGTCAGGCGCCGGGGACGCCGGGCAGGTTGGCCAGGGCGGCGTCGATGCGGTCCTGGGACAGGTCGTAGTCGGTCATCTCGCCCGACAGGTACCGCTCGTAGGCGACCATGTCGAAGTGCCCGTGGCCGCACAGCGCGGTCAGGATCACCTTCTCCTCACCGGACTCGGCGCACCGCTTCGCCTCCTCGACGACCGCCGCGATCGCGTGCGACGGCTCCGGCGCGGGCAGGATGCCCTCGGTCCGGGCGAACGTCACCGCCGCCGCGAAGCACTCCCGCTGCGGCTTCGCCACCGCCTCGAACAGGCCGAGCTCGTACATGTGCGAGAGCAGCGGCGACATGCCGTGGTAGCGCAGCCCGCCCGCGTGCACCGGGTCGGGGATGAACCCGTGGCCGAGGGTGTGCATCTTCATCAGCGGCGTGAACCCGGCCGTGTCCCCGAAGTCGTAGGCGTAGCGCCCGCGGGTGAACGACGGGCACGCGGACGGCTCGACCGCCCTGATGACCGGGTTCATCCGCCCGGCCAGCTTCTCCCGCAGGAACGGGAAGACCAGCCCGGCGAAGTTGGACCCGCCGCCGGTGCAGCCGACGATCAGGTCGGGCCCGGCCTCGCCCGCCAGATCGAACTGCGCCAGCGCCTCCTGGCCGATCACCGTCTGGTGCAGCAGCACGTGGTTGAGGACCGAGCCGAGCGCGTACCGGGTCTCGGCCGACCCGCCCGCCGCCTCGACCGCCTCGCTGATCGCGATGCCGAGCGAGCCGGGCGAGTCCGGGTCCGACGCCAGCACCGTCAGCCCGGCCTTGGTCGCCCGCGACGGGGACGGGTGCACGGTCGCGCCGTAGGTCTGCATGAGCGTGCGCCGGTGCGGCTTCTGGTCGTAGGACGCGCGGACCATCCAGATCTCGCAGTCGAGGGCGTACTGCGCCGCCGCGAACGCGAGCGCGCTGCCCCACTGCCCGGCGCCGGTCTCGGTGGTGAGCCGCTTGGTGCCCTCGACCGAGTTGTAGTAGGCCTGCGGCACCGCCGTGTTCGGCTTGTGCGACCCGGCCGGGGAGCCGCCCTCGTACTTGTAGTAGATCCGGGCCGGGGTGTTCAGCAGCTTCTCCAGCCGCCGGGCGCGGAACAGCGGCGTCGGCCGCCACAGCTTGTAGACGTCGATGACCTCGCCCGGGATGTCGACGTAGCTCTCGCCGGTGACCTCCTGGCGGATCAGCTCCATCGGGAACAGCGGCGCCAGGTCGTCCGGGCCGACCGGCTGGAGGGTGCCCGGGTGCAGCGGCGGCGGCGGGGGAGCGGGCAGGTCGGGGACGATGTTGTACCACTGGGACGGGATCTGCGACTCGTCGAGGATGAACTTGGTCCGCTCGGTCACGGCTACTCCGATCGCTTAGCTGCACGGCGTTTCCAGGGGCAGGGCGCGGAATCGCCGGCGGTGCCGCGAGTGCCGCGTGTGCTCTTCCGCACCATACGCCGCAGGCCGCGAATGCGACCAGCCTTCGCGGCGGCATCCGGACGCTGACCGGTATGGTCGGGTTCATGTCAACGGTCCCCGAGGTATCGCCCGCCGTTCGCGCCGCGCTCGCGGCCGGGCGGCCCGTGGTGGCGCTTGAGTCGACGATCATCTCGCACGGCCTGCCGCGGCCGGCCAACCTGGCGGCGGCCACGTCGTTCGAGCAGATGCTGACCGAGGCGGGGGTGACCCCGGCCACGATCGCGGTGATCGACGGCGTGCCCAAGGTCGGCCTCGACGGCCGCGACCTGGAGCGGATCGCCCTCGACGAGTCGGTCATCAAGGTGAGCGTGCGCGACCTCGGGCTCGCGATGGCGCAGCGCCGGACGGCGGGCACCACCGTCGCCGCCACCTCGACGCTCGCGGCCAGGGCCGGAATCCGGGTGTTCGCCACCGGCGGCCTGGGCGGCGTGCACCGCGGCTTCGCCGAGTCGCTCGACGAGTCGGCCGACCTGACCGTGCTCGCCGCGACGCCGATCACGGTCGTGTCGGCCGGCGTGAAGTCGATCCTCGACATCCCGGCCACCCTCGAGCGCCTGGAGACCCGCGGCGTCGCCGTCGTCGGCTACCGGACCAGCCGGTTCCCCGCGTTCTACCTGACCGACTCGGGCGAGGACCTGGACTGGCGGCTCGACTCCGCGACCGAGATCGCCGAGGTGATGGCGGCCAGGGACGCGGTCGGCGACACCGCCGCGCTGCTGATCGCCAACCCGCTGCCGCTGGACAAGCAGCTCGATCCCGCCCTGCACGATCAGGTGCTCAGCGAGGCGCTGGCCGCCGCCGACAAGGAGAACGTCCGCGGCAAGGCCGTCACCCCGTTCCTGCTGGCGTACATGCAGCGCGCCACCGACGGCAAGAGCGTCGAGGTCAACCTGGACGTCGCCCGCGGCAACATCGCCCTCGCGGCCGAGATCGCGACCGCCTGGTCCGCCCTGATGACAAGCACCCGACCCGTGAGCGGGGAGACCCAGTCATGACCGAGAACACGGCAGTACCAGGGACCGCTGAGCCGGGGACCGCTGAGCCGGGGGCCGCAGCGAGGCCGATCGACGCGCCGATCACCGGCGTGACCGTGTTCAGGGACGGCGCGCGGGTACTGCGCGCCGGCGTGACCGGGCTGGCGGCCGGGACGGGCTCCGTCACGATCGGGAACCTCCCGGCCACGGTCGACACCGCCAGCGTCCGCGTCGCCGCCCGCGGCCGCGACCTCGCCCTGCTCAACGTCGAGGTGCGCCGCCGGGTCGGCACCGAGCCGCTGCGCGAGCAGGCCGCGCGGCTGCGGGCCGAGGTCGAGCGGTGGCGCGACGCGGTGCAGGAGCTCGACGACGAGGATGCCGCCGAGCAGGCCGGGCTCGGCTTCCTCAGCCACCTGTCGGAGGCCGCCGCCACCGCGCTCGCCCGGGCGGTCGGCGCCGGCCGGGCCGGCTACGACGAGCTGTCCGGCATGGCCGGCCACCTGTCCGCGTCCACCGCGGGCGCGCTCGCGAAAAGGCGCGAGATCGCCGCCCGCAAGCGCGCCGCCGAGCGGGAGCTCGCCGCCGCCGAGGCGCGCCTGACCGCCGCCGAGCAGGGCGGCAAGCCCAACAAGGTCGCGTTCGTCGACGTCGTGGTGGATCTGGAGGCCCAGGCCGCCACTGAAGCCGAGATCGACCTCACCTATCACGTGCCGGGCGCGTCCTGGCGGTCGCTCTACGATCTGGTGCTCGACGGCGAGCGGCTTGACGTCTCCTACCTGGCCGAGGTCACCCAGCAGACCGGCGAGGACTGGCCCGAGGTCGCGCTCGTGCTCTCGACCGCCCGCCAGGGCCAGAGCCAGACCCTGCCCGAGCTGAGCCCCTGGTACATCGGCCGTCCGCCGCCGCCCCGCCGTCCCGGCGGCGCCGCGCCGATGTCGGCCAGCATGGCCGCCGAGGCGGCCTCGAGCGGCCCGGACGGGCCGGGCGAGCCGCGGGCCGTGGCCTTCGCCGCCCGCGCCCCGAAGATGAAGCCCCGCGCGGCCAGCATGCTCGCCGCCGAGCAGGCCGAGAGCGAGTCCGGGGCCGGGCTCACCTACACGGTCGCGCGCCCGCTGGCGGTGCCCGGCGACGGCGGGCCGCACAAGACCCTGGTCGCCCGGTTCGACGCCGACGCGGTCCTCGACTACCTGACCGTCCCGGTCCTCGCGCCCGAGGCGTACCTGCGGGCCACCGTCACCAACGGCACCCTGCTGCTGCTCCCGGGGCGGGCCCGGATCTTCCACGGCGCCCAGTTCGTGGGCGAGACCCAGCTGGACACGGTCGCGCCCGGCGAGGAGTTCGAGGTCCAGCTGGGCGTGGACGACCAGATCAAGGTCGAGCGGAAGCTGCGCCGCCGCAGCGTCGGCAAGGCCCTGCTCGGCGGGACCAGGACGATCGACATCGGCTACGAGATCACGGTCGAGAACCATCGCGACCGTGCCGCCACCGTCAGCGTGCGCGACCACATCCCGGTCTCCACCGACGGCGACGTCAAGGTCCGCGCCCGCGAGGCCAGCCCGCCCCCGGCCGAGACCGACGACCTCGGCGAGCTCGCCTGGAACCTGGTCCTCACCCCGCGCGAGTCGGCCACGATCAGGCACCGGTTCACCGTCGAGCACCCGGCCCAGGTCGCTGTTACCGGCCTGTGACCAGGGGACTAGTGATTCGATAGCACGCGCGATGGACATGCCAACCGGCGAAAAGGCGCTAACCTTGGTCTGGTAGGGGGAGAGGCGGGAGTGGCTGACTAATGAGTGATCAGGCGGAGCAGACTATGCCAGTCGTCGTGGTGCTGCCGGCCGAGATCGACGTCACCAACTCCGAACTCGTCCATGAGCGCATCGTCGCGGCCCTGACCCCCGGCGTGGACGTCGTGATCGCGGACATGACGTCGACGACCTTCTGCGACTCGTCCGGGGTGCACGCGGTGATCTTCGCCCACGAGACCGCCGTCAAGCGCGGCATCGAGCTGCGGCTGGCGGTCTCGCCGGACGGCTCGGTCCGCCGGGTGCTCCAGCTGATCGGCGTCGCCAGCGTGATGCCGGTCTACCCCGGCCTGGCCGAGGCGATGGACGGGGCCTAGCCCGCTGCGTCACCCGGTCCGGCGCGCGACGATCATCGCGACGTCGTCCTCGCTCGAGCCGAGCGCTGACATCACCCGGTTGGCAAACGCCTCGGCGTCGGCGTCGGCCGCGTGCAGGGCCACCACCCGGAGCTTCTCCAGGTTGTCATTGAGGTTGACCGCGCGATCCTCGACCAGGCCGTCGGTGAACAGCAGCAGGGTGCCGCCGGCCGGCAGCGACGCCGTCTCCACGTGCGGGTCATGGCGGGGCAGGCCGAGCATCAGCCCTCCCGCGCCGACAAAGTCCGCCCCCGGCCCGTTCGGCCCGCCCTGGCCGGCCACCAGCAGAGGCGGCATGTGCCCGCAGTTCACGATCGTGAGCTCGCCGTTGGCCGGATCGAGCAGCACCAGGCACAAGGTGGCGATGAGCCCCGGGTGGTAGCGGCGCAGGACCTCGTTGACCAGTCCGGTGATCGCCACCGGGGGGTGCCCCTCGCTGACGAACGCGCGCAGCGCGTGCCGCAGTTCGCCCATCACCGTGGCCGCGTTCAGCGAGTGCCCCTGCACGTCGCCGATGACCACCAGCACTCCGTCGCGCCAGGGCAGCGCCTCGTAGAAGTCGCCGCCGACCTCGGCCTGGTCGCTGGCGGGGAGATACCGGAACGCCATCGAGACGCCGGGTATGGCCGGCAGCGTGGCCGGCAGGAAGCTCCGTTGCAGGGTGAGCGCCACCAGGTGCTCTTCGGCGAACGAGCGCAGGGCCTCCAGGCCGAGCGCGACCGACTGGGTCAGCTGGCTGAGGATCTGCATGTCGTCCTCGCCGGCGATGCCCGCGGAGTCGACCGTCAGCGCCGCCGCGGGCTTGCCGGGCTTGATCCTGGCGGCCGCCACGCAGACGTCCACCGGCAGCGTGCTGTCGGGCACGATGCGCAGCCATTCCTCCGCGCTGAGGCTCGCGATCCCGCTGACCTGGCTCGGGCCGAGCACCCGCTCGGCGACCCGGCTCGCCAGCCCCGGCCTCCCGCCGCGCCGTACCGTTCCCGGGCTGCCGGGGGTGGCCGCCACCCGCCGGTCCTGGCCGTCAGGCATCTCCACCGTCAGGACGGCGTGCACGGAGAAGATCCGCGCCGCGCCGGTCACCGCCGCCGCCGCCAGCCCGTCGAAGGTCTCGGCCGCGTTGATGTTGAGGGTCGTGCTGACCAGCGCGGCCAGCCGCGACGCGGTCCGCTCCGCCCGCTGCCTGGCCCGGTAGTAGCGCAGCGCGGCGGTCACGGTCGCCAGTAGCTCGGCCGGCTCGGTCGGCTCGATCAGGTAAGCGTCGGCCCCCTGGGTCAGGCCGTGGGCGCGGTCGGCGACCTCGACGGCGGTGGCCGACACCTGGATGACCGGGATCGCGGCCGTCCGCGGGTCGCCCTTGATCAGCCGGCAGACCTCGTAGCCGCTCATGTCGGGCAGGTTCACGTCGAGCAGGACCAGCTCGATCCCGTCGAGCCGGCCCAGCGCGTCCCGCCCGGTCTCGGACTCGGTCACCGTGTGACCCGCCCGCCGCAGCCAGGTCCCGAGGAGATAGCGCTTGGCCTCGTCGTCGTCGACCAGGAGCAGCGTGCCAGGTCTCTCGGTCATCGCGACCCCCCGATGGCGCCCCGGATCGCGAACGCCAGCCGTTCCCTGGTCAGCACTCCCTTATGCAGCAGCGCCGCCGCCCGCGGCGGGGTGGCCACGTCGAGCCCGGTGATGACGATCGCGGGGAGGTCGGCGGGCAGCCGCTCCAGCAGCGCGCTTCCGTCCACCCCGGGCATGATTAGGTCGGTCAGCACCAGGTCGATCCCACCAGCGGCGGCGACGGCGAGCGCCTGGGCGCCGTCCTCCGCCTCGATCAGGCGATCGGCGATGCCGGCCAGCATCGACTTCAGCACCTGGCGAAAGCCCGCGTCATCGTCGGTCACCAGCACCGTGCCGACGGACGGCATCCCGTGCGGCAGGCACAGCACGGCGGTCGTTCCGGCGCCCGCCTTGCTGGTCAGCGAGAGCTCACCACCCAGTAGCCCGGCCAGTCGGCGGGCATAGGGCAGTCCGAGCCCGGTGCCGCCCCGCTTGATCCCGGGAACCTGATAGAACTCCTCGAACACGCGTTCCAGTTGATCGACCGGGATGCCGGTTCCGGTATCGGAGACCCGGAACTCGATCCCGCTGCCGGCGGTACGCACGGTCAGCCGCACCTCGCCTCGGTCGGTGTACTTGACGGCATTGGAGAGCAGATTGCGCAATATCGCGGTCAGCGCGATCTCGTCGGTCAGCACCGTGGCGGGAACGCCGTCGGTGGATACCACCACCTCGACCGGCTTGCCGTCGGCTATCGGCCGGGTGAGCCCGCGCAGCGAGGCCAGCAGCGCGGGCAGGTTGACCTCAGTCGGCTCGATGACGAGCTGTCCCGATTCCGCCTTGGCCGCGTCGAGCAGGTCGTTGACCAGCGTGAGGAGGGAGCCGGCGGTGTTCCTGATCAGCTCCACCTGGTACAGCTGCTCGGCGTCGAGGCCGCCCGCCGGCTCGGCCAGCAGTCGGGTCAGCCCGGTGATCGAGTTCAGCGGCGTCCGCAGCTCGTGGCTGACGTTGGCCCAGAACCGGTCCTTGGACGCCGACGCCGCGCGTAGCTGCTCGGACTTCTCGTCCAGTTCCCGGTACAGCGCGACGACGCCGCGGTTGGTCTGCTCAAGCTCCTCCGAGAGCTCGCCGTAGAGGGCCATCACCCCGCGGTTGGTGTCCTGGAGCTCGGCGTTGAGCAGCAGCAGCTGCTCCTTCTGCCCCTTGAGATCCTCGAGCGCGGCGATGAGATCGTCGTTGTTGCGTCGCAGCTCTTCCAGCGTCGACCCTGGGAGCATGGCTGAAAGCCGTTCCTTCACCGCACGTATGTCTGACTGTGAAATGGACGGGCGGCGTTTGAACATGCGGACAGCCCGCCCTTCGGTAACGACAGTATCCATCAGGCGGGCCGCGCCGGCGACGCCGTCCTCGGGCAGCTCGCCATCCACCGTGACGGTCAGCACCAGGTGAGCCGGATCGGCCGCGAACGCGATGACCGCCGTCTCCCCGGCGGTGACCGCGCTTCTGCAGACCTCGCTGAGGGCGGTGGCGACCCGTACCTGATCCTGCCGTTCCAGTGCCAGCCCGGCCGCCAGCTCGCGGCCGAGCCTGCGCGCCGCGAAGACCCCGGGCAGGTCCCGGACGGTGAGGCTCGCGAACTCCTCGGTCATGGCTTGAGCACCAGCACGCTGGCGTCGTCGCGGCGCGTCCCCGCCTCGGCCAGCAGCGCGGCCGCGGCGACGAGCGGGTCCCGGGCGGTGACGCCGGGCAGGCTATCGGGGCTCCACCTGCTGGTGAGGCCGTCGGAATGCAGGATGACGGCCGCGCCCGGCGGCGCGTCGTACTCGAACTGCCGGATCGCGCGGGCCTGGTGCCCCGCGATCCCCGGCACCGACAGCATGCTCTTGCGAGTGCCGTCGGCCAGGATCACCGCCGCGACGTTGCCGAGGCCGCAGAACCGGACCAGCCGGCCGGTCACCTGCACCACCGCGAGCGCGCCGCCGCGGGTATGGCCCATCCGGCCGTGCGCGCGCGCGACCGCGGCGGCCGGATCGCCGACTGGGCCGTCGAACACCGCGCGCACCGCCTCGTTGGCCGCGATCGCGGCCAACGGGCCATGACCGAGGCCGTCGCACAGCACGCCGGTCAGCGTCCCGTCCGACTCCTCCACCGCGAAGACGTCGCCGCATTCGGTCTCCCCCTCGATCGGCCGGGCCAGCCCGGCGCAGGAGTCGGTGCCGGAGCGGGGCTCGGGCCAGAACCGCGCCACCAGCACGGTGCCGTGGCCGGGTACCGAGTACAGGTCGCAGAAGTCGGCCAGCCGCTGGATCGCGCCCAGCCCGATGCCGAGGGTGCCGCTGGTGGAGTGGCCGTCGCGCATCGCCGCGGCCGCGTCACGCAGGCCGGGTCCGGCGTCGACGGTCACCAGCTCGATCCCGGGCGCTTCTCCGGCCCGGGTGATGCGCAGCAGCATGGCGCCCTGGCGGGCGTGCTTGTGCAGGTTGGACGCCGCCTCCGTCACCGCCAGCACCAATTGGTCGGTTCGGTCAGCCGGGAACTCCAGGCGGCCGGCCAGCGCCGTGGCGGCGGCGCGGCAGCCCGCGGCGGCGCTCGGATCCTCGACCCGCAGCCAGCGCTGATCCCCCGGCGCCGCGGAGATCAGCGTCCGTTTCACCGTGACCACTTAACGACGACGACGCTGGTCCCGGCGCCCGGTTCCGATTTCAGCTCAAACTCATCGACCAGCCGCCGCGAACCGGACAGGCCCAGCCCGAGCCCCGTGCCCGAGGACCAGCCGTCGGTCAGCGCCAGGTTGACGTCGGCGATGCCAGGCCCCTCGTCGGCGAAGTGCAGCTTGATCCCGGTCCGCCCGGTGGCCGACTTGACCACTTCCACCCTGGCCACCCCGCCGCCGCCGTGGATCAGGGTGTTGCGCGCGAGCTCGCTCGCGGCGGTCACCAGCTTGGTCTGATCCACTAGGGAGAGCCCGCTGGAAGCGGCCGCGTTCCGCACGTGCTGGCGGACGCGAACCACGTCGTCCCCTGAGAGGATGGGGAGCTCATCCATCAAGGTCGCCCGTTCAGGAGCGCCATGCCTTTCTCGGCGTTGAGAGCGGTGCGGACCCCGTTCAGCGACAGGCCGAGCTCGGTCAGCGTGATCGCCACCGCCGGGCGCATACCGACGATGACCGTCTCGGCATCGAACAGCCGCGATATCGATCCGATGGTGGCCAGCATCCGGCCGATGAAGGAGTCGACGATCTCCACCGCGGTGATGTCGATGATCACCCCGCGGGCGGCGGTGGCAGCGAGCTCGGCCGCCAGGTCTTCCTGCAGCAGCATGACGCTGTCGTCCTGCAAGTCGATCTGGATGGACACGAACAGCACTTGCCCGATCTTGAGGATCGGTACCTGGTCCATTAGGCGGGCACGACTTTCAGGCCGGCGTGCTTGAGCGCGAGCGCGAGCGCATCGGCCAGCGTCGCCTTGGTGGCGATGTCGCCGAACTCGATGCCGAGCGACACGATCGTCTGCGCGACCTGCGGCCGGATGCCGGAGATGGTGCACTCGGCCCCGAGCAGCCGGGCCGCGCTCACGGTCTTGAGCAGGTGCTGGGCGACCTCGGTGTCGACCGTGGGGACGCCGGTGATGTCGATCACGGCGTGGTCGGCCCCGGTCGCCACCAGCGTATCGAGCAGCTTCTCCATCACCAGCTGGGTCCGGGCCGAGTCGAGCGTGCCCACCAGCGGCACCGCGATGATGCCGTCCCACAGTCGCACCACGGGAGTGGACAGCTCCATCATGGAGCGGGTCTGGTCGGTGATGATCTGCTCGCGGGCGGCCGAGAACGCCTCGAACGTGCGCAGGCCAAGGTCGTCGACCACCCGTGAGAACGCGAGATACTCGGGCACCAGCTCGGCCGACTCCGCCAACCGCTCGTACACGGCCTCCTTGAGCGAGAACACCGACAGCGCGGTCTCGCTGGGGGTGAACCCGTCCCTGGCCCGGTTGCGGGACAGCTCGTCGAGCACCGCCCGCAGTTCGCCTGCGGCGTCCTCATCCGTTCCCGACAGCTCCCGGATCACCAGCGAGTAGAGGTCTTCAAGCTCGCGGCGTACCTCCTGGGGCGAGGTCCGGCCGCGCAGGCCCGCCGCCACCAGCTCGCTCCAGCCGTCGACGACCTTGTCGTGGTTGTCGCGCAGAAACGCCGCCATGCGCTGCTGAGAAGCGCCAACGTCCATTTATGTCATCCTATGTATGAGGTAAATGTCTGGTAAAGACAAGGTTCGTCACAAGGCTACATCCGGCGTCGTCGCCGCGCCGCCGTTCGGACCTGGCGAATCACGCGCCTGCCGTCC
Source organism: uncultured Actinomycetota bacterium (assembly GCA_963838825.1). Taxonomy (GTDB): domain Bacteria; phylum Actinomycetota; class Actinomycetes; order Streptosporangiales; family Streptosporangiaceae; genus Trebonia. Next base: position 218,571 of record CAWISQ010000005.1, on the reverse strand, counting down.
TGGCGTCGGCAGCGACATGTGCAGCCGGATGGTGGTTCCGTCGGAGTCCGAGTGCAACTCCACCTTGTCGCAGATCTGGTAGACAAGCCAGAGGCCGTGGCCCCCGCTTGCGTCGGCCGCAGGCGGTTGGCGGCCCGCCGACGCCGGATCGGCGATCACCCCGCCGTCGCGCATCTCGCAGATGATCTCCCCGGCGTCGCTCCAGATCTCGATCGATCCCTCGGTGCGCGCGTGCCTGACCGTGTTGGCGGCGATCTCGCTGACCGCGATCACGAAGTCGGCGATGCGATCTTCAGCCAGGCCCGCCCTCCTGGCCTGCGTTTCCGCCAGGACGCGGACCTCCGACAGATTGGTGGTGTAGACGAACGTCATGGCCTCAGGGGGGTGGCGAGAGAACATCGGCCCTTCGCCGGGTAAGCCCGATGGGTGCCTGTGGGCGGGCCAGGCAAGCAGCGCGGTGAGGAATGGTGTCGTAGGGGCAGGAGGGAGCGTATTTGCTAGCGTACGTGCTTCCCCGTGCCCTGCTCAGGAAACCCTCGTCGGCGCGCCGCTTCACGACCGGCCGCGCTATCCGCCCTCGTCCAGCCGCGCGGCGCCGACCCGGGCCTGCGGGTGGCCGGCCTGGGCGGCCGCCTCGCGCTCGAGCTCGGCGTTGAGCTCGCCGCCGAGCAGCACCGCCATCCCGGTCAGGTAGAGCCAGAAGATGAGGATCACCACCCCGGCCAGCGCGCCGTAGGTCTTGCCGTACGACCCGAACTTGGACACGTAGAACGAGAACCCGAGCGAGGCGGCGAGGAAGATCACCGTGCCCAGCAGCCCGCCCGGGCTGACCCACTGCCAGCGCGGCGTCTCCCGGTTGGGCCCGGCGTAGTAGTAGACCGCGAACAGCACCGAGATCACGATGATGGTGACGACCCAGCGCACGACCGTCCAGGCGACGACGAACGCGGTCCCGCTGACGCCGATGCGGCCGTCGATCCCCGACCCGATCGACGCGCCGAACACGATCAGCGCGGCCGCGAGCCCGCCCAGGACGGCGGTGGCGAGCATGAGCGCGAAGGCCCGCAGCCGCTTGGGCACGAACTTGCGGTCAACCGGCACCTCGTAGGCGATGTCGAGGCCGGTCTCCAGCGCCGCCATGCCGCTCGAGGCGCTCCAGACCGCGATCGCCACCCCGACGATCACGGCCGTGAGCGAGCCCTGCGACCGATGCGTGGCGGTATGTCACCGCGGTGGTCAAGACATCAGACGTGCCGGGTGGCAGCGCCTTGTCCAGGCCGTTCACCAGCTTGTCGACCGTGCTTGCCCCGAACTTGACCAGGCTGACCACGCCGAGCAGGGCGATCATGGCCGGGAACAGGGCGAGGAACCAGTGGTAGGCCAGGCTCCCGGCCGTCATGCTGCACCGGTCGATGACGAACTTCTTCCCGGTCCGCCGGAACGTGTTCCCCCACCCCGCCGCGCCGATCTCCAGCGGCGTCTCCGGCCCGCCCGACACCTCGCTCTGCGGCGGAATCGCCGCCCCGTGCGCATCGGTGGCGTCGGTCATCGTCAGCCTCCCCTGCCCCTGATCGCTAGTGCTCGTGATTGCTTTTGCCGGCGGCCGCGTCCGATTGCCGGTCCGTCTCGTCGCCCGCGCTCTTCGCCCGGCCATTCGCCGGTCAGCTTGGCGGTGCCCTCGGCGGTGGCGCGGTCGAGGGCGGCCTGCACGACCGCGAAGATCGCGCCCTGCAGCGCCGCCGCGAGCAGGATCTCCCGCCAGCCCCGGCGGGCGTCGGTCGCCGTAGGCGCCTCGTCCTCCCCGGTGACGGCCTGCCAGATCTTCTTGAACAGCGACCGGGCCAGCATCCCGCCGAGGATGCCCACCAGCAGCCCGATCGCCCTGTTCAGGAGCTTCATCCGCGCCGCCTCCAGCGCTGGAAGAGCAGCCACCCGACCAGGCCAACGCCGACCGCGCCGACCGCCGCCAGCAGCGGCGTCCGACGCTGCCGGGCGGTGGCGGCGGCGTTGCCCGCCGCCTGCTTAACCGGCTCGGGGGTGACCTTGGAGATGCCCTCCGCGACCGAGCCGCCAACCGACGTGGCCTGCTGCAGCGGCCCGGCCGTCTTATCGGCCACCTGACGTCGCACGTGGCGGCCTTGCACGGTCGCCTTCTGGCGCGGCCCGGCGGCCTTCTCGGCCGCCTGCCGTCGCGCCTCGGCGGCCCGCGCGACCGCCTGCTGCCGCGCCTGGACGACCCTGCCCTTCAGGCGTCCGATCAGCCGGTTCGCCTCGTCCTGGGCTCGCGCCTTCACGTCCACCTTGGCCACCAGCGCCTCCACCGTCTGGCCGAGGTGCTCGCGAGTCCGCTCGATCTCCTGCTGCAGTCCCTGCGGGTCATCCGGCGGCCCGGAGGCGGCGTCGACGACCTTTCCCTCGATGCTCATCGGTGCGCCCTTTCCCTGATCTCGTTGACATCCGCCTTCACGCTGTCGGTCGCCTGCGCCGGGACCAGCGGCGCGGCCTTCTTCAGCCGCGCCTTCCCCAGCAGCGCGGCGACGCCGCTGATCAGTAGCAGGGCCGCGCCGACGATCAGCGCGGCCAGCCACGGCTCAAGAACCCGGCTGAGGCCGAGGATCGCGCACGCGAGCAGGCACGCCACGCCGTAGAGGGCGATGAGGCCGCTGCCGCCGAGCATTCCGGCGCCGATCCCGGCCTGCTTGCCCTTCCTGGTCATCTCCAGCTGGGCCAGCTTCAGCTCGTCCCGCACCAGCACCGAGACCTGCTCGGACAGCCGCTTGACGAGCTCCCCGGTCGAGGGCTGCTGGTGGTCCGCGATTGCCTGCGCGGGTATCTGCACGTCATCGGCACGTTGCTGCATGGGCCTTCGCCTCCGTTCGTCCGAAGACCCTGCGCTACCCCGGCGGTCCCGGGTCTAACAACTCCCATCGGGGAAAGTCGCCTATCGATATTCAGCCTCTCGGTGCACAGTCGCTCACGGGCCGTTCGAAATGACGGGTTTGAGGCTGTTTACCCGACCAGGGTCTTGACGGCGGCAGTCAGCTCTGCCACCGCCCGCTTCGCGTCGGCGAAGTACATGCTGGTCTTGGGGTTGGCGTAGAGCTCGTTGTCGATGCCGGCGTAGCCGGTGCCCATCGAGCGCTTCACGACGATGATCGACTTCGCCTGGTCGACGTCGAGGATGGGCATCCCCGAGATCGCGGAGCCGGGGCGGCGGGCGGCCGGGTTGGTCACGTCGTTGGCCCCGATGACCAGCGCGACGTCGGCCCGGGCGAACTCGGGGTTGATCTCCTCCATCTCCCGCAGCTGCGGGTAGGGCACGTTGGCCTCGGCCAGCAGCACGTTCATGTGGCCCGGCATCCGGCCCGCGACCGGGTGGATGGCGTAGGTGACCTCGATGCCGTGGCTCTCGAGGACCGATGCGAGCTCGGCCACGCCGTGCTGCGCCTGCGCCGCCGCCAGGCCGTAGCCGGGGACCACGATCACCTTCGACGCGTACGCGAGCTGGATCGCGGCGTCGTCGGCGGCGATCGCGCGGATCTGCGCGTCGCCCGCGACCGCGGCCGCGACGGCCGTGTCGCCGGTCCCGAAGCCGCCGATGATGATGTTGGCGAGCGACCGGTTCATCGCGTCCGCCATCAGCTTGGTGAGGATCCCGCCGGACGCGCCCACCAGCGCCCCTGCCACGATCAGGGCCCAGTTCCCGATGACGAACCCGGCCATCGCCACCGCGGTGCCGGTGAACGCGTTCAGCAGCGAGATCACCACCGGCATGTCCGCGCCGCCGATCGGCAGCACCATCATCACGCCGAACGCGAGCGAGGCGAGCACCACGATCAGCAGGGCGGGCAGGCTGACGCGGTGGTGAGCATGAACGCGGCCGCGCCGACGGCGATCACCGCGAGGGCGGCGTTGAGCACCCGGCCGCCCCGGAAGATGACCGGCTGGCCGGTGATGACCCCCTGCAGCTTGCCCGCCGCGATCAGCGAGCCGGTGAACGTCACCGAGCCGATGATCACGTCGAGCACGGTGAAGACGGTCGCGGCGCCGAGCACGCCGCCGGGGGCCGACTCGTCCTGGATGTACCCGTACACGGCCACCAGCGCCGCGGCCCCGCCGCCGACCGCGTTGAACATCGACACCAGCTGCGGCATCGCGGTCATCTGGACGGTCCTGGCCGCGCGCAGGCCGGCCACCGACCCGAGCAGCGCCCCGACGATGATCACGGTCCAGCCCACCCCGGTGACGGTGCCGTCGTGGATCAGCAGGACGAGCGTGATGATGACCGCGATCGCCATCCCGGCCATCGAGACCTGGTTGCCGCGGCGCGCGGTGGCGGGGGAGTTCATCAGGTGCAGGCCGACGACGAAGCACGCCGCCGCCAGGACGTAGACCAGCTGGATGTTGGTGGTGAACGTGTCCATGCTGGTGCCCCCTACGGCCGTACCTGCGGGGTCGGGCCGTGCCCGTTGCCTTCGGCCGCCTGAGCCACCGGCTGATCTCCGCGGCGGGTACGGGGGAGGGGGCTGATCGGGGGCTGTCCCCCCGGGAGATATGCCCTGACGGCGGCGGAACATCTTCAGCATCCGGCCGGTCACCGCGTACCCGCCGACGACGTTGGCGGCGGCGAAGAAGGAGGCCACGAACGCGAGCACGTACCCGACGACGGTGTGGGCGGTAACGCCGATCAGCATCGCCCCGACCAGCACGATCCCGTGGATCGAGTTGGCGGCCGACATCAGCGGCGTGTGCAGGGTGGCCGGCACCTTGCCGATGACCTCGATGCCGATGAGCAGCGCGAGTACGAAGATCGTGAGGTCAGTGACCAGGGCGGTCGACAAGGCTGGCTCCCTCGGGTTGGAGGCTGTCGCGCAGCAGCTTAGCCACCGCGGGCTGAACGACCTCGCCGTCGCGGGTGATGACGACCCCGGCCTGGATCTCGTCGGTCGTGTCGATCTGCAGCGCGCCGTCGGCGGTCATGTGCAGCAGCAGCGCGCTGATGTTGCGGGAGAAGGCGTTGGAGGCGGCGGTCGGTACGGTCGCCGGGAGATTGGTGGCGCCGATGATCGTGACCCCGTTCGCGGTGACCACGGTCTGCCCCGGGGCCGAGCCCGCCACGTTGCCGCCGAGGGCGCTGGCGCCCATGTCCACGATCACCGAGCCCGCGGCCATCGCCCCGACCGCGTCCTCGGTCACCAGCAGCGGCGGCCGCCGCCCCGGCACCTGGGCGGTCGTGATCACCACGTCGTGCCGGCCGATGTGGGCGGCCAGCTCGGCCTGCTGCGCGTCCCGCTCCTCGGCGGTGAGCTCGCGGGCGTAACCGCCCTCGCCCGCCGCGCTGACGACCGAGGTCAGCTCGAGGAAGGTCGCGCCGAGCGACTCGACCTCGCCCTTGGACGCGGGCCGCACGTCGTAGCCGCTGACCTGGGCGCCCAGCCGCCGGGCGGTGCCGATCGCCTGCAGGCCGGCCACGCCCGCGCCGAGCACCAGCAGCTTGGCCGGCCGGGCGGTGCCCGCCGCCGTGATCAGCAGCGGGAAGAACCGGCCGTAGGCCTCGGCCGCCACCAGCGCGGCCTTGTAGCCGGCCACGTTGGCCTGCGAGCTCAGCGCGTCCATGCCCTGGGCGCGCGACAGCGTGCGCGGCAGCAGGTCGAGCGAGACCGCGGTGACGCCCTTGCCGGCCAGCTGGCGGGCAAGCTCGGGGGTGACCAGCGGGGAGAGCATCCCGATGACCGTCTGCCCGGCCTGCAGTCGGCCGATCGCGGTCTCGTCGGGGCGGGTGACGGTGAGGATGACGTCCGCCGCCGGGTAGAGGTCGGCCGGTTTCGCGATCGTCGCCCCGGCCGCCTCGTAGGCGCTGTCGGGGAACCAGGCGGCGTCTCCGGCGCCCTGCTCCACCAGCACCTCGAGACCGGCGGCGGTCAGCCGCGGCACGGTCTCAGGGACCAGGGCGACGCGCCGTTCGCCCGGCGCGCTCTCCTTAACGACAGCCACCTTCATGGGCGTGAACCCGTCATTTCCGCACCCCTACTCGCTTCGCGCGCGGCCGCGCCAACTATTCGAGGCTAAGCCGCGTTATTCGGAAGCGGTAGGACCCGGGGCCCATGATCATGAAGGTTTTTATGTGATACGTGAAGTTTGCGGGTTTTTGTACCTGGTCTAGACCAGGCTTGCTGGCGGTAATTCGGAGCTGGCCGGGGCGGGAGTTGCGTTCGCCGCGCCGCCTTAAGCGGCGTTCCCGGGTCGGCCGCCGGCCTTCGGCCCGCAGCAGCTCGCTGATCTTCTCGCCCGCCGCCACCACCGCGGCCGCGTGCAGCCGCCCGGGCGACCGGGTGAGCCGCTCGATCGGCCCGGACACCGAGATCGCGGCGAGCACCCGGCCGCCCGGCCCCGGCCGCCGCCTGCGCCCCGCGCACGGGCGCGGAGACGGACGCCACCCCCGCCTCGCGCTCGGCCGCGCTCGCGGCCCAGCCCCGGCGGCGGACCCCGGCCAGCGTGGTCGCGCTGAACTTGGCGCCGCGCAGCCCCCGGTGCATCCGCTCGCCCTCCTCCCAGGCCAGCAGCACCTGGGCGGCCGAGCCTGCGGTCATCGGCAGCGCCGCGCCGACCGGGACGGTGTCCCGCAGCCCGCTCGCCCGCTCGGCCGCGGCCACGCAGACCCGGACGTCGGCCTGCCGCCGGTAAAGCTGGGCGCTCTCCCCGGTCGCGTCCCGCAGCTGGATCAGCACCGGCTGGGCGACGGCCAGCAGCCGGTCCTCGCCCGCGGCCGAGGCGAGCTCGGCGATCCGCGGGCCGAGCACGAACCGGCCCTGCGCGTCCCTGGCCAGCAGCCGGTGCCGCTCGAGGGCGACCGCGATACGGTGCGCGGTGGGGCGGGCGAGCCCGGTCGCGTCGACCAGCTGGGCCAGGGTGGCCGGGCCGCTCTCGGCGGCGGCCAGCACCGACACGGCTTTGTCGAGTACGCCGACGCCGCTAGTATCGTTCATGGAATGATATTGCCGTCTCAGATTGTGAGATGCAAGTCGAGGCGGCGCGAGATAACCCAGGACGGGCGCGGTACGGCGGTACCGCCCTGACGGCGACAGCGCGACAGAAGGAGATGGACCGCATGAGCAGCGAACCTCGCACGCTCGCGGAGAAGATCTGGGACGCCCACGTGGTGCGCCAGGCCGAAGGCGAGCCCGACTTGCTCTACATCGACCTGCACATCATCCACGAGGTCACCAGCCCGCAGGCCTTCGACGGCCTCCGGGCGGCCGGCCGGAAGGTCCGCCGTCCCGACCTGACGATCGCCACCGAGGACCACAACGTGCCGACCCTCGGCGTGACCGGGCCCAACCTGCCGCTGACCGGCCCGGACAGCCCGGTCACGGACCCGGTCTCGCGGGCCCAGCTCGAGGCGCTGCGCAAGAACGCGGCCGAGTTCGGCCTCCGGCTGCACCCGATGGGCGACCCCGGCCAGGGCATCGTGCACGTGATCGGGCCGCAGCTCGGCCTGACCCAGCCGGGCATGACGATCGTCTGCGGCGACTCGCACACCTCCACCCACGGCGCGTTCGGCGCGATCGCCTTCGGCATCGGCACCAGCGAGGTCGAGCACGTGCTCGCGACCCAGGCGCTGCCGCAGATCAAGCCGAAGACGATGGCGATCAACGTCGAGGGCGCGCTGCCCGACGGCGTGACCGCGAAGGACCTGATCCTGGCGATCATCGGCCAGATCGGCACCGGCGGCGGCCAGGGCTACATCGTGGAGTACCGCGGCGAGGCGCTGCGGTCGCTGTCGATGGAAGGCCGGATGACCGTCTGCAACATGTCGATCGAGGCGGGCGCGCGGGCCGGGCTCGTCGCCCCCGACGAGACCACGTTCGAGTACCTCAAGGGCCGCCCGAACGCGCCCCAGGGCGCCGACTGGGATGCGGCCGTCGAGTACTGGAAGACGCTGTCGACCGACGAGGGCGCGGTGTTCGACCAGGAGGTCACCATCGACGCGACCACGCTGACCCCGTACGTCACCTGGGGAACCAACCCGGGCCAGGCGCTGCCGCTGGGCGCGTCGGTGCCGGCCCCGGGGGAGACCAAGGACCCCAACGCGACCGAGCGGGCGCTTACCTACATGGGGCTGACCGCGGGCACGCCGCTCAAGCAGATCGCGGTCGACACCGTGTTCGTCGGCTCCTGCACCAACGGCCGGATCGAGGACCTGCGCGCCGCCGCCGACGTGATCCGCGGCCGCCAGGTCGCCGACGGCGTCCGGATGCTCGTCGTCCCCGGCTCGATGCAGGTCCGCGCGCAGGCGGAGGCCGAGGGCCTCAGCGAGATCTTCGCCGCCGCCGGGGCCGAGTGGCGGGGGGCCGGCTGCTCGATGTGCCTGGGCATGAACCCGGACACGCTCAAGCCCGGGGAGCGCTCCGCGTCCACCTCCAACCGGAACTTCGAGGGCCGTCAGGGCAAGGGCGGCCGCACCCACCTGGTGTCGCCCGCGGTCGCCGCCGCCACCGCGGTGACCGGCCGCCTGTCCGCGCCCGCCGACCTGTAAGGAGACCCAGCGATCATGGAACCATTCGTCACCCACACCGGCCGGGCGGTGCCGCTGCGGCGGACCAACGTCGACACCGACCAGATCATCCCGGCCGTGTACCTCAAGCGGGTCAGCCGCGACGGCTTCGGCGAGGGCCTGTTCGCCGCCTGGCGCGAGGACCCTGCGTTCGTGCTCAACCAGCCCCGCTACGCGGGCGCGACCATCCTGGTGGCGGGCCGCGACTTCGGCACCGGGTCGTCGCGCGAGCACGCCGTCTGGGCGCTGCTCGACTACGGCTTCAAGGCGGTGATCGCGCCGAGGTTCGGCGACATCTTCCGCAACAACTCGACCAAGGCGGGGCTGCTCCCGGTCGTGCTGCCGGAGAAGGTCGTGGCGCTGATCCAGGACGCGGCCGAGGCCGAGCCGCCGGCCGAGGTCACGGTCGACCTCGATCGGCGCGAGGTGCGCGTCGTCGGCGGCGGCCTGTCCGAGGACCTGGTGGAGCCGTTCCAGATCGACGACTACACCCGCTGGCGGCTGATGGAGGGCCTGGACGACATCGGGCTGACGCTGCGGCACGCCGGACGAAATAGGCGCGTTCGAGGCCCGCCGCCCGTCCTGGCTGCCCGCCACGCTGTAGTCGGCCGGGCGCGTCGGTTTCAGGCCGGTATGCGCTCATTTGCTCGACCGCAATTCGCTGAACAGGACCGACACGCCGGCCAAAATTGGCCAAGGTTATTGTGTAGCGAGGCCCGATCGCCTACTTTCGGGCTGGTCAGGGGTCGCGATTCAGGCGTGCATGCCCAAAAGCGCGGCCTCCCGTGGGGGAACGCAGGAGTGAATAATGAACAAGCGTGATCTGATCGACGCGCTCTCGGGTCGCCTGGGGGACAAGAAGTCCGCGACCGAGGCGCTGAACGCAGTCCTCGAGACCATCCAGTCGGCCGTGGCAAGCGGCGACAAGGTCGCGATCACCGGTTTCGGCGTCTTCGAGAAGAGCGAGCGCCCGGCTCGGACGGCGCGTAACCCCGCGACGGGTGCCGAGATCAACGTGCCCGCGAGCTCAGTGCCGAAGTTCCGCCCCGGGGCGGACTTCAAGGCCCTGGTCAACGGGGACAAGCCGGGCGAGCAGAAGGCGGCCCCCAAGGCCGCTGCGAGGAAGAAGTAACGGCAAGGGTCAGGCAGCGCGCGGGCCTTGCACCGCGCGGCATCGACGGGCGGCGGCACCGGGAGGCATTCCCGGTGCCGCCGCCCGTCGCGTGCCCGGGCCCGGCCGCCGTAGCGGCGGCTACCGCGGCCCGTCCGGCTTGGCCAGGGCGGTGGCGATGATCCGGTCGATGAGGGCGGGCGCCGGCAGCCCGGTGGCCGCCCACATCATCGGGAAGCCAGACATCGGCGTCATCCCCGGCATCGTGTTGATCTCGTTGACGAGGACGTTCCCGTCGGAGGTGTAGAAGCAGTCGACGCGGGCGAGCCCCTCGCACGAGATCGCGTCGAACGCGGCGCACGACAGCGCCCGCACCTGCTCCAGGGCCTGCTCGGGGATCGGGGCGGGGATCTCCATCCGGGTGTTCGCCGCCAGGTACTTGGCCTCGAAGTCGTACCAGGTCGAGTCCGGGTCGACCATGACCTGGCCGGGCACGCTGGCCTCGGTCGGGCCGCCGTTGACGCCCTCGAGCACCGCGCACTCGACCTCGACCCCGTCGATCGCCGCCTCGACCAGCACCTTGCGGTCGTACCGGCGCGCCTCCTCGATCGCGGCCTCGAGCTCGTCCAGGTCGGCCGCGCGCGATGTGCCGATCGACGACCCGCCCCGGGCGGGCTTGACGAACACCGGCCAGCCGAGCTCGCCGATCTCGTCGAGCACCCGCTTGCGCTCCGCCTCGGACGCGGCCGACCCCCAGTCGCGGTCGCGCACCACCACGTACGGCCCGATCGGCAGCCCGCGCGCGGCGAACAGCAGCTTCATGTACTCCTTGTCCATGCCGGCCGCGCTGGCGAACACCCCCGCCCCGGCGTACCTGCACTCCGGCCATCTCCAGCAGCCCCTGGATGGTCCCGTCCTCGCCGTAGGTCCCGTGCAGCAGCGGCAGCACCACGTCGACCTCGCCCAGGTCGGCCGGCACGGCCGCCGGGCCGCTGAACACGAGCGAGCCCCCGTCCGGACTCGCTTCCGGCCCCCGGCCCAGCAGCGTGACCGACACGCCCGGCGTGGCGACCGCCTCGACCGACGGCAGCTCGCCCGCGCTGAGCGCCAGCCGCGAAACGTCGCCCGAGGTCAGCACCCACCGGCCGTCGCGCGCGATGCCGATCGGCACCACGTCGTACTTGTCCCGGTCGATGGCCGCGAGGAAGAGCCCGGCGCTAGCGCACGACACCGCGTGCTCGACGCTCCGCCCCCCGAACACGACGGCGACCCGTATCTTGCGCTGCGCGCTCATGCACCACCACCTCCATAGCCCAAGTCATCCCGAAGATGGTAGCCGCTGGCCGACGCGGACAGGTTTGCCCCGCCGTTGCATCCCGATGCTCTCTCGGTCTCTGCGACCGGACCCAGGTCAGGGGTACGCGTAGTAGGAGCCGGTCCGCGTTACTTACTGGCCGAGGGCCTCGAGCGCGGTGTAGGCGTCGCTGATCAGGTCCTCCACGTCCTCGAGCCCGATCGAGAAGCGCACCGCGCCCGCGTCGATCCCCGCCGCCCCGAGCGCCCGGTCGTCGAGCTGGCGATGCGTCGTCGACGCCACGTGCGACACCACCGTGTGCGTCCCGCCGAGCGACGTCGCCGCCGCGGCCAGCCGCAGCTTCGACGCGAAGGCCAGCCCCGCCTCCCGGCCGCCGTACGGGGTGACGGTGACGATCGCCCCGAACCGCACTCCCTCGGGCCCGGCATCGAAGGTCCGCCGGGCCAGCTCATGCCCCGGATGCGTGGGCAGCCCCGGGTAGTCGACGTAGGCGACGGCGTGGTGCTTGGCCAGGGTGGCGGCGAACACCGAGGCGGTCGCGCACTGCCGCCGCACCCGCACCGGCAGCGTCTCCAGCCCGCGGCGGAGCAGGAACGCCTCGTCGGGCGAGAGCGACCCGCCGGTGTCGATCCGGGTCGCGCGGATCTGCGAGATCAGGTCGAGCGAGCCGGTCACGACCCCGCCGGTGGAGTCCGAGTGGCCGCCGATGTACTTGGTGGCCGAGTGCACGACCAGGTCGGCGCCGTGCTCGAGCGGCCGGCAGATCACCGGCGGGGCGAGCGTCGAGTCGATGACGAGCAGCGCCCCGTTTTCGTGGGCGATCTCGGCCAGCTGCCTGATATCGGCCACCGCGGTCGTCGGGTTGGCGATCGTCTCGGCGAAGATGATCCTGGTCGCGGGCCCGACGGCGGCCCGGACGGCGTCGAGGTCGGAAATATCGACGAAGTCGGTCGAGACCCCGAACCGCGACAGCACGTTCCGCAGCAGGCTGTACGTACCGCCGTAGAGGGCCGCCGACGCCACCACGTGCGCCCCTGCCCGGGCGAAGGCCCAGAACACGCCCGAGATCGCCGCCATCCCCGAGGCGAACGCCTGGGCGGCGGGCCAGCGCGGCAGGTTGGCGCCCTCCATCGCCGCGACCGCGCGCGCGAACGCGTCCACGGTCGGGTTGTCGATCCGGCTGTAGCTGTACCCGGGCACCTGGTCGCCGAGGACGGCCGCGTACTCCTGGGCCGAGGAGAACGCGAACGCGGCGGTCCGGTAGACCGGCGTGCCGAGCGGCCGCTGGGCGGTCTCCGGCGGCGGGGGCAGGTGGACTGCCCTGGTGTTCTCCCCAAGCTGCCTGCGGGCTATTTCCACGTACTAGGCTCCATCAGCGCGATTGGTCCCCGGTACCCACATACCGTAACGGAAATGTCGCGGTTCAGGCGCCGTACCATTCCGGTTTGGCTGAACGAGACGCTAGCACCGCCGCCGCATCGCCCACCGGCAAGTCGCCCGAGATCACCGAGGCGACGACCTCGGTGATCGGCATCTCGACCCCGTGCTTGCGGGCCAGCTCGAGCACCGGCGCGTAGCTGGTGGCCCCCTCGACGGTCTGCTTGGTCACCTCGCGCGCCTGCGCGGGGCTCATGCCCTGCCCCAGGTACTGGCCGAACGTCCGGTTCCGCGACAGCGGCGAGCTGCAGCTTGCCACCAGGTCGCCCAGCCCGGCCAGCCCCGCGAACGTCCGCGGATCGGCCCCGAGCGCCTCGCCCAGCCGGGCCATCTCCGCCAGCCCGCGCGTGATCAGGGTCGCCTTGGTGTTGTCGCCGAGGCCGAGCGCGACCGCGATGCCGACCGCGACCGTGATGACGTTCTTGACCGCGCCGCCGAGCTTCGCACCCGACGACGTCGGTGTTCCAGTACGGCCGGAAATAGCCCGTGTGGCAGGACCGCTGCAGCAGCCGCGCGCTCGGCTCGTCGGTGCAGGCCACCACCGACGCGGCCACCTGACGCTGGGCGATCTCCCTGGCCAGGTTGGGGCCGGAGACGACCGCGACCCGGTGCGGCGGGACGTCGAGCGTCTCCATGATCACCTCGCTCATCCGCTTCAGCGAGCCGAGCTCGATGCCCTTGATCAGCGAGACCAGCAGCGTCTGGGGCGGGATGAGCGGCGCCCACGCCTCCAGGCAGGCCCGCAGCGTCTGCGCGGTCACGGCGAAGACCACCAGGTCGGCGCCGTCGACCGCCTCGGCGGCGTCGTCGGTCGCGGTCAGCGACGCGGGCAGCGGGATCCCCGGCAGGTACCTGGGGTTCTCGTGGCGCGTCGCGATCGACGACGCCATCTCCGCGCTGCGCGCCCAGATCGTCACCGGCGTGCCCGCGTCGGCGAGCACCAGCGCGAACGTGGTCCCCCACGACCCGGCGCCGAGTACCGCCGCCTTCACCGCCCGGTCACCTCCGGCTTGGCCTCGTCCGGCAGGACAACGGGTTCAGGCGCCGCAATGGGATCCACGGAATCGGCCGCGACAGCGGGCTGAGCCGTCGGGGCGGAGCCAGGGACCGTTCGAGATGCTGTATTTGGATCCCAGCGGAGAGCGGGCGCCTCCTCCCCCCGCAGCTGCGCGACGAGGCCCGTCACCTCGCCCATGATCGCCTCGGTGGCGGCGCGCAGCGCCTTCGCCGAGGTGTGCTTGCCGGCCCACTCCGACAGGTCAACCGGCTGGCCGGCTACCGTACGCACGGTCTTGCGCGGGAACAGCTTCACCTTCTTGCTGCCGTAAGGGAGGATGTCTTGGGTGCCCCAGTGGGCGATCGGGATCACCGGCGCGCCGGACGTCAGCGCGAGCCGGGCGACGCCGGTCTTGGCCACCATCGGCCACAGCTCGGGGTCGCGGGTGGCGGTCCCCTCGGGGTAGAAGATCACCGCGGCCCCCTCGGCCAGCCGCTTCTCGGCCTCCTTGAGCACCAGCCCGGCGTCCGCCCGGCCCCGGTGCACCGGCAGCTGGCCCGCCTTGTAGAGGAACGGGCCGATGCCCTTGACCTTGAACGCGCCGTCCTTGATGAGGAACGTCGGGTACCTGCCGTTCGCCTGGAAGAACAGCGCGTCGGTGCCCCAGTCGACGTAGGACAGGTGGTTGGGGGCGAAGATCACGCCGCCCTGCCTGGGAATGTTCTCCGTGCCCGACCACTTGTTCCTGATCAGCAGGGTAAGCAGGGGTCGCAGCACGATGACGGAGATCAGCCGCCACGTGGGCGAGTAAGACTTGCTCATCGGGGAGGCCTTCCCATGGTCGCGTTCCGCACAACATGCTCCCAAGTCTTGCCGCTGGTCGGCTAGATGACGGAGTCCGCCCGTTATGGCTGGACAGTTCTGCTGCCAGTCAAGGTACTAGCCCAGGCTAAGTCCCGGCTCGCCCAGCTGGCTGGCGAGCGGCGGCGCGAGCTGGCGCTCGCGCTGGCCTCCGACACCGTTTCCGCCGTGGTCGCCTGCCCGGAGGTCGCGCGGGTGATCGTGGTCACGTCCGACCCGGTGGCCGGGCCCCGGCTGTCCTCGCTCGGCGCGCGCATCATCGCCGAGGCGCGCCCGCTCGCCCGCAACCGGGACGCCGGCGACGCCGGTGACGGGGCGCGGCCGAGCCCGGACGGCAGCCAGCGCCCGCTCAACGCGGCCCTGCTCCGCGGCGCGGCGGTGGCGCTGCGGCGCTGGCCAGGAACCGGGCTGGCGGCGCTGACGGCCGACCTGCCCGCGCTGCGCCCGGCCGAGCTGGCGATTGCGCTGCGCGCGGTGTCGGAGGCGGCGGGCCCGGTCGGCGCGGCGTTCGTGCCGGACGCCGCCTGGGTGGGCACGACGATGTACGCGGTCGCGGGTGGCGGCGAGTTCCGGCCGATGTACGGCGGCGCGTCCAGGGCGCGGCATGCCGCCGGCGGCGCCACCGAGCTCGCGCTCGATGGCATCGCCGGACTGCGCCAGGACGTGGACACGCCAGATGACCTGCGGGCAGCGGTTGCGCTTGGGGTGGGACCGCGGACCGCCGAGGTCGCGGCGGAGCTCCTCGCCGACGCGTGAGCGCGCGGGTGGTCGCCCGCGCCTAAGCCGGCGCTCAAATCCGGACCACCGGGCAGGTGAGGGTCCTGGTGATCCCCTCGACCGCCTGAATCTGAGCTGCGACCAGCTTGCCGAGCTCGTCCACGTTCTCGGCGACTGCGCGCACGATGACGTCATAGGGACCGGTGACATCCTCCGCCTGCGTGACTCCGGCGATCTCTGCGATCTGCCGGGCCACGTCGGCGGCTCTGCCGACCTCGGTCTGGACGAGGATGTATGCCTGCACCATGGCGTCCTCCAGCGGGCGGCCTGCGGTTGCCGCCTGAACTGCCAAGGTACCGCAATGGTCCAGACCTGTTTCAGCCTGGTAGGCGAATTTCATACGGAATGCGGCCTCCGGGCCGGCCGCGAGGCTGATTAGGCTGGGGGTCGGCACCCGCGCGGCGGGTACGGCGGACGGAGGCGGCACATCGCTGAGCAGGGCGGTTCCATCGCGGACATGGGCGAATGGGGGTTCATCGCGGCGCTCACCAGGCGGTTGCCGGCCGGGCCGCTGACATCGGTCGGAATCGGCGACGACGCGGCCGTGGTCGGGGCGCCGACCGGCAGCGTGGTCGCGGCGGTCGACCTCCTGCTCGAGGGCAGGCACTTCCGGCGGGACTGGTCGAGCGCCTACGACATCGGGGTGAAGGCGGCCGCCCGCAGCCTGGCCGACATCGCGGCGATGGGCGCGGTCAACACCGCGCTGCTGGTGGCGCTGGCGGTGCCCGGCGCGCTGCCCGCGAGCTGGCCGCTCGAGCTGGCCGACGGTCTCGCGGCCGAGGCCGCCCGGGCCGGGGCCGGGATCGTCGGCGGCGACACCGCCCGGGCCGATTCTGTGCTGCTGTCGGTGACCGCGCTCGGCGACCTGGCCGGCCGCGCGCCGGTGCTCCGCTCGGGTGCCCGGCCGGGCGACGTGATCGCGGTGGCGGGACCGCTCGGCCGCTCGGCGGCCGGGCTGGCGCTGCTGTCGGCCGGCCTGCCCGCGACGTCGGACGCGCTGGCCGGGCTGGTGGCCGCCCACCGGCGTCCGTCCCCGCCGTACGAGGCGGGACCGGAGGCGGCCGCGCTCGGCGCGACCGCGATGATCGACGTGAGCGACGGCCTGCTGGCCGACCTCGGCCACATCGCCGACGCGAGCGCCGTCGCCCTCGACCTCGACCGCGCCGCGCTGGAACCCGGCCAGCCACTCAGCGAGGCAGCCGCAGCACTAAAAGACAAAACCTCTTCATCCCGAACGGTCCCGGCCGACTCCCCGCCGCCCACTCCCCTCCAGTGGGTGCTAACCGGCGGCGAGGACCACTCCCTGGTCGCCACATTCCCCGCTTCGACCCAGTTGCCGCCAAGATGGCGCGTCATCGGCCAAGTCCGCGCCGCCAACGCCAGCCTCGCCACCCCCACCGTCGGCGTCACAGTCGACGGCGCCCCGCACGCCGGCCCCCCCGGCTGGCAGCACTTCCGCTAGCCCTCCCGCCGCCGGGCCGGTTCCGGAAACGCGACAAGCCGCCGCGTCACGAGTGACGGGGCGGCTTGAAACGGCGTTTAGGCGCTGCTAGGACGCGGCCGAGCGGGTGACCTTGCCCGCCTTGATGCAGGAGGTGCACACGTTCAGGCGCTTGGGCGTACCAGAGATGATGGCCCGAACGGTCTGGATGTTCGGGTTCCAACGACGGCGGGTACGGACGTGCGAGTGCGACACGTTGTTGCCGAAGCCCGGCCCCTTGCCGCAAACGTCGCAGACGGAAGCCACGGCTGCCTCCACAAAATAGGATGGTTAGAGTCTGACGGCGCCTCACCCGGCGGCGATGTACACGCCAACGCGAAACTGAGGCAGCCTGCGAATCATACCGGAGGATCGCCGTCGGCGCGAACGCCGCCAGATTCCTCGAATGTCGGTCCCTGCTTCTATGCTGCCAACTGTGACCACGTTGCGCGACCCGCTGGTCAAATCGCTTGGCAAGAGCGCGGGCGACACGTTCGAGAAGGTCTTCGGCCTGCGTACGGTCGGTGACCTCCTCAGACACTACCCGCGCCGGTACTACACCCGGGGCGAGCTGACGCCGCTCGACTCGCTGCACGAGGGCGACCACGTCACCGTGCTGGCGATGGTGGACCTCGTCAGCCGGATCGGACCGGGCCCCGACGTGAAGTACAACCACAAGCCGCCCAAACGGGGCAGCCAGCGCCTCGAGGTCATCGTCACCGACGGGCCAGGCAAGCTCCAGCTGGTCTTCTTCGCCAGCGTCGGCCTGCACGCCCGTCAGCTCAAGCACGGCTCAATCGGCCTGTTCGCGGGGACCGTGTCCAGCTTCCGCGGCCGCCGCCAGCTGGTGCACCCCGAGTACGAGATGCTGCCAGACACCAACGACAAACCGCTGATGACGGCCGAGATCGCCGAGCAGTTCGCCAACGAGCTGATCGCGGTCTACCCGGCCAGCGCCAAGCTCAGCTCGTGGCGGATCTCCCGGGCGGTCGACGCGGTCCTCGACACGCTCGAGGCGGGCGAGGACCCCATCCCGGCCGAGGTCCGCGAGAAGTACGACCTGTGGCCGCGGGAACTCGCGATCAGGGCGATCCACCGTCCGCAGGACCGGGCCGAGCTGACCCACGCGAGGAAACGCCTCAAGTGGGACGAGGCCTTCACCATGCAGGCCGCGCTGGCCCAGCGGCGGCTGGCGGCGGCCGCGATGCCGTCGGTGCCGAGGCCGCCGATCCCCGACGGCCTGGTGGCCGCGTTCGACCGGCGACTGCCGTTCACGCTCACCCAGGGCCAGCTTGAGGTCGGCGCGGAAATAGCGCACGACCTGGCCTGCGCCTACCCGATGAACCGGCTGCTGCAGGGCGAGGTCGGCTCGGGCAAGACCGTGGTCGCGGTGCGGGCCATGCTCCAGGTGGTGGACGCGGGCGGCCAGGCGGCGCTGCTGGCGCCGACCGAGGTGCTCGCCCAGCAGCACTACCGGTCGATCACCGCGCTGCTCGGCCCGCTGGCCGAGGCCCGGCTCGGCGGCGCCGACCAGGCGACCCGGGTGGCGCTGCTGACCGGCTCGTCCGGGGTACGCGCGCGCCGGTCGGCGCTGACCGACGCCTTCACCGGCGACGCGGGCATCCTCATCGGCACCCACGCCCTGCTCGAGGACCGGGTCCGCTTCGCCGACCTCGGGCTCGCGGTCATCGACGAGCAGCACCGGTTCGGCGTCGAGCAGCGCGACGCGCTGCGGGACAAGACGCTCGGCTCCCGGCCGCACGTGCTGGTGATGACCGCGACGCCGATCCCGAGGACGGTCGCGATGACGGTCTTCGGCGACCTCGAGGTCTCGACCCTGTCCGAGCTCCCGGCCGGCCGTTCGCCGATCGCCAGCCACGTGGTGCCCGCCCTCGAGCGCCCGCGCTTCCTCGAGCGGGCGTGGCAGCGGGTCCGCGAGGAGGTCGAGTCCGGACGGCAGGCGTACGTGGTCTGCCCCCGGATCAGCAGCGAGACGTCGGGCGGGCCCGGCGACGGGGACGGCGATGGACGGCGATGACGGCGCGGACGGCGTGCTCGACCTCGACATCGACCTCGACGGCGGGGGACAGGACGCGAGCCAGGACGCCCGCCGTCCGCCGCTGGCGGTCCTCGACGTCGCCCCGGCGCTGGCGGCGGGCCCGCTGGCCGGCCTCCGGGTCGGGATCATGCACGGCAAGCTCCACCCGGACGAGAAGGACCAGGTGATGACCGCGTTCGCGGCCGGCCAGCTCGACGTGCTCGTCTCGACCACGGTCATCGAGGTCGGGGTCGACGTGCCCAACGCCACCACGATGGTGATCATGGACGCCGAGCGGTTCGGCGTCTCCCAGCTGCACCAGCTCCGCGGCCGGGTCGGCCGCGGCGCCCACGCCGGGCTGTGCCTGCTGGTGACCGAGGCGCCCGCGGACGGCGCGGCCAGGGAACGGCTCGACGCGGTGGCCGAGACCGGGGACGGGTTCCAGCTCTCCCGCCTCGACCTCGCCCAGCGGCGCGAGGGCGATGTGCTCGGCTCCGCCCAGGCGGGCCGCCGCAGCAGCCTGAAGCTGCTGCGCCTGCTGGCCGACGAGGACCTGATCGCGTCCGCCCGGGTGGAGGCGACGGCCCTGGTTGCGGACGACCCAAAGCTAACCGCGCATCCGGCCGTCAAGGACGCGATCGACGACTTCCTCGGCGACCGCCGGGCCGAGTTCCTCGACAAGGCCTAGTCCGCGACCGAGGCCTAGTCCGCGACCGACGCCCCTGGCGTACGTCAGCTTGTACGACGCCGACCACCGAAACTGAGCGGTCCCGGCCGCAAGCAGCCCTGGCGCTGCGACACTAGACCCATGACACGCGTGATCGCCGGGCAGGCCGGGGGACGCCGACTGGCCGTACCGCCGGGCACCACCACCCGGCCGACCAGCGATCGGGCCAGGGAGGGGCTGTTCGCCTCGCTCCTGTCCGAGCTCGGCCGCTTCGACCGCGTCCGCGTCCTCGACCTCTACGCGGGCTCGGGCGCGATCGGGCTCGAGGCGCTGTCGCGGGGCGCCGAGCGGGTGCTGCTGGTCGAGTCCGACGCCCGCGCCGCCGCCGTGATCAAGGCGAACGTCAAGGCGGTGGACCTGCCGGGCGCGACGGTGGCGGTCGACCGGGTGGAGCGCCTGCTCGCCCGACCCCCGGCCGGCCACCAAGACCGCTTTGACCTGGTAATCGCCGATCCGCCCTACGCACTGACCGACGACGCGGTCACCCGGGTCCTGACCCTCCTGCAAGGCGGCTGGCTGGCCGCCGACGCGCTGGTCGTGATCGAGCGGGCGACCAGGTCAGGCCCGCTCGACTGGCCCCCCGGGTTTCTGCCAGGTAAATCGCGAAGGTACGGTGAGGCGACCTTCTGGTATGGCTGGAACGGCAGCGAGGCGGGAGCGGGCCAAACGGGTACCGCGTCGCGGTCGGAAGCTTGACACGCCCCCCATGGCGCATGAGGAGTGATACCGCGTGCAGCGAGTGGTATGCCCCGGTTCGTTCGACCCGGTAACGAACGGCCACCTCGACATCATCGGCCGGGCGGCCGGCCTGTATGACGAGGTCGTCGTCGCCGTGCTCATCAACATCACCAAGAAGTCCCTCTTCACCGTCGACGAGCGGGTCGACATGCTGCGCGAGGTCACCAAGGGCTACGGCAACGTGCGGGTCGAGCGGTTCCACGGCCTGCTGGTCGACTTCTGCGCCGCCAACGGCATCTCGGCCGTGGTCAAGGGGCTGCGCGCGGTCAGCGACTTCGAGTACGAGATGCAGATGGCGCAGATGAACTACCGCCTGGCCAAGATCGAGACGCTGTTCATGACCACCAACCCGCTCTACTCGTTCCTGAGCTCGAGCCTGATCAAGGACGTCGCCCGGTACGGCGGCGACGTCAGCGCGCTGGTTCCCGAGCAGGTCCTCGACCTGCTCCGCGCCCGGCTGGCGGAGGAGTAGGCCGCAGCGAGTAGGCCGAGGAGAGCAGGCCGAGGAGAGCAGGCCGAGCAGTCGCCAGGAGGTTGTACTCTGATAGGTCGGTTCACCCATTTACTTACGCAGGCAGATTAACTGTGATGTCCAAAGGAAACGCAAAGCGGGCCGTGCACGCTGACGGCTTCCGGTTTGACATGCGCGTGCTCGGCCGCGGCCCGGGCGAGTTCAGAGACGAGAAGCGTTCGGCGACTGCGCCCGAAGGTCTCGGCTCTGGGCTAGTCTTGGTTCCGGCCGGCGGGGACGTGGATCTCGACCTTCGGTTCGAGGCGGTTTCCGAGGGGGTGCTCGTCACCGGCTCGGCGGTTGCCCCGCTGACGGGCGAGTGCGCGCGCTGCCTGGACCCGCTGACCACCACGGTGGAGGTCAGTTTCCAGGAGCTCTACCGTTACCTGCCGGACCCCGGTGAGAGCGAAGAAGACGGCGAGGAGCGATTCCTCGACGGCGACTTCCTCGACCTGGAGCCCGCGTTCCGTGACGCGGTGGTGCTCGCACTGCCGTTGTCGCCCCTGTGCAGTGAAGACTGCGCCGGGCTGTGCGTGGAGTGCGGCGCCAGGCTGGCCGAGGCCGGGCCCGACCACGGGCACGGCGAGCAAGTGGACCCCCGCTGGGGTGCGCTCGCGAAACTTGATTTCGAAGACCGAGAAGACTGACAGGAGAGCTGAAGTGGCTGTTCCCAAGCGGAAAATGTCGCGCAGCAACACCCGGAGCCGCCGCGCCCAGTGGAAGGCCACTGCCCCGACGATCGTCGAGTGCCCGCAGTGCCACAGCCCGAAGCTGCCGCACGCGGCCTGCCCGACGTGCGGGACTTACCGGCGTCGGCAGGTCCTTAACCCTTCCTGACCTGATGTGACAGGGAGCGCCGGTGAGCGGACGACGTAACGACGCGGATGGAACCGAGGCGGCAGACCCAGCGGGACTTCGCCGCGCTATAGCCGTGCCCATGACCGCCGAGACTCTCGAGCGCGCGCTTACGCACAGGTCGTACGCGTACGAGAACGGCGGCCTGCCGACCAACGAGCGGCTTGAGTTCCTGGGCGACTCGGTCCTCAGCCTGGTCGTGACGGACACGCTCTACAAGGGCCATCCGACGCTGCCCGAGGGCCAGCTGGCCAAGCTGCGCGCGGCCGTGGTCCAGATGAGCACGCTGGCCGAGGTGGCCGCGCGCGAGCTCAACCTCGGGTCGTTCGTCCGGCTCGGCCGGGGCGAGGAGGGGACCGGCGGCCGTGACAAGCCGTCGATCCTGGCCGACACGCTCGAGGCGGTGATCGGCGCGACCTACATCGACTGCGGGCTCGACGAGGCCAGCGGGCTCGTGCACCGTCTGTTCGACCCGGTCATCGAGCGCTCGGCGCTGCTCGGGGCCGGGCTCGACTGGAAGACGTCGCTGCAGGAGCTGACCGCCGACCGTGGCCTCGGCGTGCCCGAGTACCACGTCAGGGACAGCGGCCCCGACCACCAGAAGATGTTCCGGGCGGTGGTCAAGGTGGGCACGCGCGAGCTCGGCGAGGGCGAGGGCCGGTCGAAGAAGGCCGCCGAGCAGCTCGCCGCCGAGGCCGCCTACCTCTCCATCACCGCCAACGACGCGGAAAAACCAGAAGATCAAACCCAGTCCGATCCCGAACGGTCCCCGGCGACTCCGGAACCGTCCGCTGAATCCGTCAAGGGCGCCCGCGCTTCCGGGCCGGCCCTGGACCCGCCGGCTAAATCGGGCAACGCCGCGCTGCACGACTCCGTGCCGCCGCAGCCCGGCTCGGCCGACGCCGTCGATGCCTGAGCTGCCCGAGGTCGAGACCGTCCGCGCGGGCCTCGAACGGCACGTGGTCGGCCGCACCGTCGCCACCGCCCAGGTTCTGAACCCGCGCGCGGTCCGCCGCGACCCCACCGGCCCGGCCGGGTTCACGGCCGCGATGATCGGCCGCACGTTCACCCGCGCGGAACGCCGCGGCAAGTACATGTGGTTCACCCTCGACGGCAGTTCCGCCCCGGGGGGACGACCCCCCGCGCCCCCCGATGAACTCCCTGATGAAGCGCTCCTCGCGCACCTGGGCATGAGCGGTCAGTTGCTGGTGGGCGCGGCCGACCGCGAGCTCTCGTCGCACGTCCGCGCGCGCTTCACGTTCACCGACGGCGGCCCCGACCTCCGCTTCACCGATCAGCGCACGTTCGGCCACCTGATGGTCGCGCCGCTGGTCCCGGCGATCAAGGCCAGCCCCGACGACCCCGATCCGGGCGGCGTCGACCTTGTCCCCGAGCCGATCTCGCACATCGCCCCCGACCCGCTCGAGGCCGCCTTCGAACCGGCCGCGTTCGCCGCCCGGCTGGCCCGCCGCAAGACCGGCGTCAAGCGCGCGCTGCTCGACCAGTCGCTGATCAGCGGGATCGGCAACATCTACGCCGACGAGGCGCTGTGGCGGGCAAAGCTGCATTGGGCCAGGCCGACCGAGACGCTCCGCAAGGCCGAGGTGTCCCGGCTCCTTGAAGCGGTCGACGACGTGCTCACGGAGGCGCTCAAGGCGGGCGGGACCTCCTTCGACGCGCAGTACGTGAACGTGAACGGGGAGAGCGGCTACTTCGACGTGTCGCTCAACGCCTACGGCCGCGAGGGCGAGCCCTGCGCCCGGTGCGGCGCGCGGATCCGCCGGGACGCGTTCATGAACCGCTCGGCCTACAGCTGCCCCGCGCTGCCAGCCCCGCCCGCGCAATGGTCACTGGTAGAAGTAGGGCTTTCACAACCTGCAGTCCCCTACATATAGCGGTTTGTACGTTTCGACGTTTGTTCATAGGGCAGGTCTCTGGTAAGATAAGGCACATAACGGGTGACAGGCTGTCTTCAGCTTGACCGCGGTAGGTCTGGGTGAGACCCTGTATCTGTTGCCCGCACGCATGGGTGTGCGGATCACATAGTGCCCACCCTGGTCACTCAGTGTGGAGGACCTTTCACCATGTCTAAGGCTCTATTTGGCCACGTCGGCGGTCCCGACCCGCGTATGGTCTCTGAAATGCGCCGCCTCCAGCAGCGCGTTCGCGACCTGGAAGCCGAGCTCGCCCGGCTTCAGGACGAGAATGACGCGCTTGCCTCGGGGCTCGCTCATGACGAGGACATGCTCATTCTGGACCGTGAGCCCGCGCTTACCTGACGATCTCAGGCGGCGCAGCTCAGCCCGCGACCACGCGGGACCGGTGAGCCACAACCACAAAAAACGAACCAGGGGCGCCCTCACGGCGTCCCTCTTCGTTGTCCCCGGGTCCAATGGCCCCGGGGTTTTTGTTTTCCACGTGTCCCGCTAATTACCGCTATGTGGGTGTTGTTCCCAGTCGTATCCACCGCAAACAATCCGCACCCGCCCAACAACACCCAATGCAGGCCGCTGCCGCGCGCTTCCCGGCAGTCGGCCGCGCGGGGCGGTACCCTTCTAAACTGGGCCGTTCGGCAGGGTTACTCCGGGGGAGGAGAGGGCACGTGTACCTGAAGTCCCTCACCCTGCGCGGCTTCAAGTCGTTCGCGTCCGCCACCACGCTCCGCCTCGAGCCCGGCATCACCTGCGTCGTCGGCCCGAATGGCTCCGGCAAGTCCAACATCCTCGACGGCCTCTCCTGGGTGATGGGCGAGCAGGGCGCCAAGAGCCTGCGCGGCGGCAAGATGGAAGACGTCATCTTCGCCGGCACCACCTCGCGCGCCCCCCTGGGCCGGGCCGAGGTCACCCTCACCATCGACAACACCGACGGCGCGCTGCCGATCGACTACGCCGAGGTGACGATCAGCCGGCTGATGTTCCGCTCCGGCCAGAGCGAGTACTCGATCAACGGCGACTCCTGCCGCCTGCTCGACGTCCAGGACCTGCTCTCCGACAGCGGCCTCGGCCGCGAGATGCACGTCATCGTCGGCCAGGGCCAGCTCGACCAGATCCTGCACGCGGGCCCGGAGGCCAGGCGGGCGATCATCGAAGAGGCCGCGGGCGTGCTCAAGCACCGCAAGCGCAAGGAGAAGGCGCTTCGCAAGCTCGACGCGATGCAGGCCAACCTGACCCGCCTGGTCGACCTGACGGCCGAGCTCAACCGCCGCCTCAAGCCGCTCGGCCGGCAGGCCGAGGTCGCCCGCAAGGCCGCGACCATCCAGGCCGACCTGCGCGACGCCCGGCTGCGGGTGCTGGCCGACGACTACCTGGCGCTCCGCGACAAGCTCGAGCGCGAGGCGGCCGACGAGGCCGCGATCCTCGCCCGCCGCACCATGCTCGAGGCCAGCCTGGCGCAGGCCCGCCAGCAGGAGGCCGAGCTCGACGCGATCATGGCGACCCAGTCGGCCGAGCTCGCCCGGGCGCAGCAGACCTGGTTCGACCTGTCCTCGCTGACCGAGCGACTGCGCTCGGTGGCCGGCCTCGCCAACGAGCGCGCGCGCCACCTCGCGTCCGACCCCGAGCCCGAGCGGCCCGGGCGCGACCCCGACGAGCTCGACCGGCAGGCCGAGGAGCTCCGCGCGGAGGAGGCGGGGCTGACCGAGCGGATGGACGAGGGCCGCGAGGCGCTCGCCCTCGCGGTCGCCGAGCGCACCGCCGTCGAGGGCGGGCTCGCGCACGCCGAGCGCAGGCTGGCCGACGCCGCCCGCGCCGCCGCGGGCCGGGCCGAGCGGCTGGCCCGGCTGCGCGGCATGGTCGACGCCGCCCGCAGCCGCAGCGCCGCCACCGGCGAGGAGATCGACCGGCTGACCGCCGCCGCCGACCAGGCCCGCGGCCGCGCCGAGCGCGCCCAGCTCGAGTACAGCGAGGTTCAGGATGTGGCCGACGGCGGCGACTCCGACCGCTCCGGCCTCGCCGCCGAGCTCGACCAGGCGGCCAAAGATCACAATCATCACTCCGAACGGACCGTTGCTTCGCGCAAGGCCGAACGCGCCTCCAACAGCGAGGTAGCCGCCCTCCGGGCCCGCGTCGACGCGCTCAAGGAGACCCTCCGCCGCGGCGTTGACGCCACCGCCGCGGTGCTGGCCGACCCGGACCGCTTCCGCGGCGTCCTCGGCTCGTTCGCCGCCCAGCTCACCGTCGCCGACGGCTACCAGAAGGCCATCGCCGCCGCCCTCGGCGCCGCCGCCGAGGCCCTCACCGTGAACGGCCTCGACGCGGCGGTCGAGGTCCTGACCGACATCCGCGCCGCCAACGCCGGCACCGTCGGCCTGGTCATCGCCTCCCCGCCCGCCGACGGGTCCAACCCGGCCGACGCGCCTGCCACCGGCAGCCCTTCCGGCTCCGACAACCCCAATATCCCTGACCGCCACTCGCGCCCCGTCCTTCCGGAGGGCGCGCGGTGGGCGGTTGACCTGGTGAGCGGCCCGGCCGAGTTGGCGGGCGCGGTCAGCGAGCTGCTCGCCAACGTCGTGGTGGTCCCGGACCTGACCCAGTCGGCCGGGTTCGTCAGGGATCATCCCGATTTTCGCTGTGTGACCGCCGGCGGCGACCTGATCGGCGCGCACTGGGCGCACGGCGGGTCGGCCGGGGCGCAGTCGCTGCTCGACGTGCGTGCCGCCGCCGATGACGCGGCCGCCAAGCTGGCCGCGGCCGAGATGGCGAGCGAGGCGGCGGCCGAGGCCCTGGCCGAGGCGACCGAGGCGCAGGACGAGGCCAGGCAGGTACTTGAGGAGATCCGCGGGCGGCTGCGCGCCGCCGACGCCGCCACGGCCGAGATCTCCGGACGGCTCGGGCGGCTGGCCGGGGCCGCGCGGGCGGCCGCCGACGAGGCCAAGCGGCTCGACGCGGCGGTCGGCGCCGCCCAGCGCAGCGCCGAGAAGGACCTGGCCAAGCTGGCCCAGCTCAAGACCGAGCTGGCCGAGGCCGAGGCCGAAGAGGACCGGGCCCGCGACCCCGAGTTCGAGAACGAGCAGGCCGACGAGGAACGGGCCGAGCTGACTCGGCGGGCCGGCGCGGCCCGCGAGGCCGAGATGGAGGCGCGGCTCGAGGTCCGCACGGTCGAGGAGCGGCTGCGCGCCATCAGCGGCCGGGCCGACTCGCTGGCCGCGTCGGCCACGGCCGAGCGGGCCGCCCGGGAGCGCGCCGCCATCAGGCGTCAGCAGCGCGCCGAGCAGGGCGCGGTCGCCCGCGCGGTCGCCGCCGGGGCGGCCGCGGCGGTGTCGGCCGCCGAATCGTCCCTGGCCGAGTCCAACGACCGCCGCGCCGCCGCCGAGACCGCGACCGCCGCCGCCAGCGGGACCCTCAAGACCGTCCGCGCTCAGGCCACTGCGGTCTCGGCCGAGCTCGACGCGGTGGTGAACACCGCCCACGGGACCGAGATCTCCAGGAACGAGCACCGGCTCCGCCTCGAGCAGCTGGCGTCGCACGCAACCGACGAGTACGGCGTCGAGCCCGACGCCCTAGTCGCCGAGTACGGCCCCGGCGTGCTGATCCTCGTCCCCGGTAATTCGCCCCTCGCGATCGCCGCCCGCAAGCGCGGCACCGCCGTCGTCGTCCCCGCCGGACCCGGCCCCGGCCAGCGTCCGCCACCGCCGACTCCAGCCCCGGCCTCCACCGCTCCAGCCCGGACCTCTCCGCCCGGACTCCGCCCGAGCCTCCGGACCGGGCCTCCTCGGACCCCGCTCCCCCGGACATCCCGGATAGTCGGACCGGACGCCCCGGCCGCCTGCGCCACTCGCCGGCGTCGCTCGCGGACGCGCTCCGCGCGGTGCGGACCGAGGCGGAAGAGTCCGAGGCGAGCCGGCGTCCCGCCGACCCGCAAGTCCCGGGCGGCACGGAGGCCGAGGCGGCGCCGGAGACCGTGGGCGTGCCCTACGTGCGGGCCGAGCAGGAGGAGCGGGCGGCCGAGGCCGACCGGCAGCTCACCCGGCTGGGCAAGGTCAACCCGCTCGCGCTTGAGGAGTACGAGGCGCTGCAGGAGCGGCACCAGTTCCTCGCCACCCAGCTCGAAGATCTCCGCAAGACCCGCCGCGACCTGCTCATGGTGGTCAAGGAGGTCGACGACCGGGTCCAGGAGGTCTTCGCCTCCGCCTACGCCGACACCGCGCGCGAGTTCGAGGGCCTGTTCGCACGGCTGTTCCCCGGCGGCCAGGGCCGGCTGATGCTGACCGAGCCGGATGACATGCTGACGACCGGCATCGAGATCGAGGCGCGCCCGCCCGGCAAGAAGGTGAAGCGGCTGTCCCTGCTGTCCGGCGGCGAGCGCTCGCTGACCGCCATCGCCTACCTGTTCGCGATCTTCAAGGCCCGGCCGTCGCCGTTCTACGTGCTCGACGAGGTCGAGGCGGCCCTCGACGACAGCAACCTGCAGCGGCTGCTTGGCGTCTTCGGCGAGCTGCAGGAGAGCTCGCAGCTGATCGTCATCACCCACCAGCGGCGGACGATGGAGGCGGCCGACGCCCTCTACGGCGTTTCCATGCGCGGCGACGGCGTCTCCACCGTCATCAGCCAGCGCGTCCGCGAATCCGAGCCCGCCTAGCGCGTTTGCGCGATGCGCGAGTACCGGGAGTACCGGGTCTTGATGCGGGCAGGCTGTAGTGTGCTCAGGGGCTTTGAACGCGGGCCGACGGTGTTCGGGCCGCGTCGGGGACGTGGAATTCTTGGAGACAGTGGGCTGAAATGATCGCGTACATCATCATCATCGTGGTGGTCGCCGTGCTGCTCGTCGGCGTCGGCAGCACGATGTTCCTGCGGCCGCGGGGCATGCACGGAGTTCGCCGCAGCAGAAACGGCCAGCTCGACATGACCGGCTCGATGACCGCGGTCAAGGACGCCGACTCAGACACCGAGTCCGGCGGCGGGACCGCTACCGCCACCGCGCCGCCGCCGCGCACGGCCGAGCCGTCCGCGCCGCCGTCCGCCCGGCCGACCCTGGAGAAGCCGCCGCCGTCGGCCGGCCGGATGGTCCGGCTGCGGGCCCGGCTGGCCCGGTCCCAGAGCGGCTTCGGCACCGCGCTGCTGAGCCTGCTGTCGCGTGAGCGGCTCGACGACGAGACCTGGGATGAGATCGAGGAAGTCCTCATCACCGCCGACGTCGGGGTCACCCCCGCCCGGCAGATCGTCTCCGACCTGCGGACGAAGGTGAAGGTCGAGGGGACCAGGACCCCCGATGACGTCAGGGAGATGCTCAGGGCCGAGCTGCTCGACCAGGTGGAGACCGGTGCCAGCCGTGCGCTGCGGACCCAGCGCCACGAGGGCCGCCCGGCCGTCGTCCTGGTCGTCGGCGTCAACGGCACCGGCAAGACGACCACCGTCGGCAAGCTGGCCCGGTCACTGGTGGGCGACGGGCAGACGGTGGTGCTCGGAGCGGCCGACACGTTCCGGGCCGCGGCGGCTGATCAGCTGCAGACCTGGGGAGAGCGGGTAGGGGCGGAGACCATCCGCTCCGACAAGGACCAGGCCGATCCGGCCAGCGTCGCCTTCGACGCGGTGTCGGCCGGCATCGAGCAGGAGGCGGACGTGGTGCTGATCGACACCGCCGGGCGCCTGCATACCAAGAACGACCTGATGGACGAGCTCGGCAAGGTCAAGCGGGTGGTGGAGAAGCGCACCGCCGTCGACGAGGTGCTGCTGGTGCTCGACGCGACCACCGGCCAGAACGGGCTCCGCCAGGCGCGGGTGTTCGCCGAGGTGGTCGACGTCTCCGGGATCGTGCTGACCAAGCTTGACGGCACCGCCAAGGGCGGCATCGTGATCGCGGTCCAGCGCGAGCTGGGCGTCCCGGTGAAGCTGGTCGGCCTCGGCGAGGGACCGGACGACCTCGCGCCGTTCGACCCGGTCGCATTCGTCGACGCGATCCTCGGCGGCTGATCAGGAAACTGCGGCGTAATAATTCCGCCTGCGGATTCATCGTTCTGACACATTCGGACTGGACGCAGGAAACGCCGGTACGGCATTGTCGGGTGTGGCGAAAGAAAGGGTGATCACGTGAGGCTTATCACGGCTGTCATCAAGCCCTTCAAACTCGACGATGTCAAGGCGGCGTTGGAGGCATTCGGCGTGCACGGCATGACAGTCAGTGAAGCGAGCGGATACGGCAGACAACGCGGGCACACCGAGGTCTACCGGGGCGCCGAGTATCAGGTTGACCTGGTACCGAAGGTCAGGGTGGAAGTCATCTGCGACGACGAAGACGCCGACGATCTTGTCGTCGTCATGGTCAAGGCGGCGCAGACCGGCCGGATCGGCGACGGCAAGGTCTGGGTGGTGCCGATCGAGACGGTGGTCAGGGTTCGCACTGGGGAGCGCGGTCCTGACGCCATCTGAGCTGGGTTAGCCCCGGCTCAGCGCTGGCATAACACCACCACCATCAATCGAGAGGCCGGTACCACGAGCGCGCCCTGATGCGGGCGCGTGCTGATCATTTCGGGGGACGACCTGGTGAGCGTGATGACTTCTTTCGCGGCTGATCGCAGCCGAAGGACAACTGAAACCGATCGCTGGCTGGCCGGCATGCTGGGGGCCGAGCCCGGCGTGGCCCTGGTCGCGGTCGGCGGCTACGGCCGCAAGGAACTGCTCCCCGGCAGCGATCTCGACGTGCTCATGCTGCACGACGGCCGGGACGGCATCGCCAGGATCGCCGACCGGATCTGGTACCCGGTCTGGGACTCGGGCGCCAGGCTCGATCACGCCGTGCGGACCGTGCCGCAGGCCAGACGGGTGGCCCGGAGCGATCTTAAGGTCGCCCTCGGGCTGCTGCACGCCCGGCACGTCGCGGGCGACGTGGACCTGACGACGAGGCTCCGCGAGGGCGCGCTCGAGGACTGGCGGGCCAACGCCAGGACCCGGCTGGCCGAGCTCAAGGGGCTGCACGACGAGCGGATCAGGCTCCACGGCGAGCTCGCCTACCTGCTCGAGCCGGATCTCAAGGAGTCGCGCGGCGGGCAGCGGGACGTGCACGCCATCCAGGCGATCGCCGCCGCCTGGGTCGCGCCCGCCCCCGGGCCGAAGGTCAGGGCCGCCTACGAGCAGATCCTAGATGCCCGCCACGTGCTTCACGAGGTTACCGGGCGACGGCTTGACCGGCTCGTGCTCGAGGAGCAGGACGAGGTGGCGCGCACGCTCGGCCTGCTCGACGGCGACGCGCTGCTGCGCCAGCTGGCGGGGGCGGGCCGGACCATCGCCTACGCGGTCGATCACGCCTTCCGCCAGGCCGACCGGGCAGGCGGCCGCCGGGCGCTCGGCGTCCGGATGAGACGGGGCAAGCCGGACCGGCGTCCGCTCGCCGACGGCGTGGTCGAGCAGGACGGCGAGGTGGTCCTGGCCCGGGCGGCGGTGCCGCGGACCGACCCGGTGCTGGTGCTGCGGGTCGCCGCCGCGGCCGCCCAGGTCGGGCTGCCGATCGCGCCGCGGGCGCTGGCCCGGCTGGCGGAGTGCCCGCCGCTGTCGATCCCGTGGCCGTCCGACGCCCGCAACGCCCTGCTGGCGCTGCTCGGGGCCGGGGCGAGCGCGATCGCGGTCTGGGAGGCGCTCGACCAGGAGGGCCTGCTGGCCACGCTGATCCCGGACTGGGAGCGGGTCAGGAACCGGCCCCAGCGCAACCCGCTGCACCGCTTCACGGTCGACCGGCACCTGGTCGAGTGCGCCGCCAACGCGGCCGCGCTCGCCCGAGACGTGTCCCGGCCGGACCTGCTGCTGCTGGCCGCGCTGCTGCACGACATCGGCAAGGGCTGGCCGGGCGACCACAGCGTTTCCGGCGAGGTCGTCGCCCGAGATGTCTGCAAAAGGGTCGGGCTGGGCGATACCGACGTCGAGTTGGTGGCCGGGGCCGTCCGCTACCACCTGCTGCTGCCGGTGGTGGCGACCCGCCGGGACCTCGACGACCCGATGACGGTGGAGCACGTCGCGACGACCGTGGGCGGCAGCAGGACGCTGCTCGAGCTGCTGCACGCGCTCGCCATCGCCGACGGGCTGGCCACCGGTCCGGCCGCGTGGAACGACTGGAAGGCCGGGCTGGTGGCCGACCTGGTGCGGCGGGTGAGCGCGGTGCTCGACGGCGAGCCGATGCCGGAGCCGGCCGCGCTGCGCGAGGACCAGCTGGCGCTGGTGGCCGACGGCGGCCCGGCCGCGATCGTCGACGGCAACGAGGTCACCGTGGTCGCGCTCGACCGACCGGGCCTGCTCTGGCGGGCGGCCGGGGTGCTGGCCTCGCACCGGCTGACGGTCCGCGGGGCCAACGCGACCGCGGTCGGCGACACCGCCGTCACCGTGTTCAACGTGGTGCCGGAGTACGGCGACCCGCCCGACTCGGTGCTCGTCTCGTCGGACCTGCGGCGCATGCTGGAGGGCCGCCTCGACGTCGAAGACCGGCTCGAGCGCCGGGCCCGCGCCGTCCGCGGCCGCGGCTTCACCGCTCCGCCGCCCAAAGTCACCCTGGTCGACGACGCATCGACCAGCGCCACCGTGGTCGAGGTCCGCGCGCACGACGAGCCCGGCCTGCTCTGGCGGATCGGCCGGGCGCTCGGCGAATGCGGGCTGAACGTGCACGCCGCCCGCATCGAGACGCTGGGCGCGGAGGCGGTCGATGTCTTCTACGTCACCGACGCCACCGGCGGCCTGCTGACCGATCCCGACCTGCGTAAGCGCACCGCTGCGATGGTGCTGGCCGCGCTCAGCCCGGCCTGAGGGGCGGAGCTCACGGTCCGTTCGGGAGAGAAAAAGAGCTTTACCGCCGGACCGGTCGCGCTGACTAATACCTCAGCCCCCAATCACCGGTAGCCTTGAAGTGTGTTTGAGACGCTCTCCGATCGGCTAACCCAGGTCTTCTCCTCGCTGCGCGGCAAGGGGCGGCTGTCGCCGGCCGATATCGATGCCACCGCGCGCGAGATTCGCATCGCCCTCCTCGAGGCGGACGTTGCGCTGCCCGTGGTGCGCCAGTTCATCGCGCGGCTGAAGGAGCGGGCGGCCGGGGCGGAGGTGTCGCAGGCGCTCAACCCCGCCCAGCAGGTCATCAAGATCGTGCACGAGGAACTCGTCACGATCCTCGGCGGCGAGACCAGGCGGCTGCGGTTCGCCAAGAACCCGCCCACCGTCATCATGCTGGCCGGCCTGCAGGGCTCTGGTAAGACCACGCTCGCGGGCAAGCTCGGCCTGTGGCTGAAGGAGCAGGGCAACGCGCCGATGCTCGTCGCGGCCGACCTGCAGCGGCCCAACGCCGTCACCCAGCTTCAGGTGGTCGGCGAGCGGGCCGGGGTCCCGGTGTTCGCCCCGCAGCCGGGCAACGGCGTCGGCGATCCGGTCGTGGTGGCCAGGCAGTCGCTCGACGAGGCCCGCCGGTCGCTGCACAACATCGTGATCATCGACACGGCCGGCCGTCTCGGCATCGACTCCGAGCTGATGGCCCAGGCCGAGGCGATCAGGGACGCGACCGACCCGGACGAGGTGCTGTTCGTCGTCGACGCGATGATCGGCCAGGACGCGGTGACCACCGCCCAGGCGTTCCTCGACGGGGTCGGCTACGACGCCGTGGTGCTGACCAAGCTCGACGGCGACGCCCGAGGCGGCGCGGCGCTGTCGATCGCGGCGCTGACCGGCAAGCCGGTGATGTTCGCCTCCACCGGTGAGAAGCTGTCCGACTTCGACCTGTTCCACCCGGACCGGATGGCGACCCGGATCCTGGACATGGGCGACGTGCTCAGCCTGATCGAGCGGGCGGAGAAGGCGTTCGACGCCGAGCAGACCGCCTCGATCGCCGAGCGGATGATGTCCGGCGAGGGGTTCACCCTCGAGGACTTCGTCGAGCAGCTCCAGATGCTGCGCAAGCTCGGGCCGCTGAAGAACATCCTCGGCATGATGCCGGGCGCGTCGAAGAACAAGGAGCTCCTGGACAAGGTCAACGACAAGGACCTGGACCGGGCCGAGGCCATCGTCCGCTCGATGACCCCCGAGGAGCGGCGCAACCCCAAGGTCATCAACGGCTCGCGGCGGCTGCGCATCGCCAACGGCTCCGGCGTCTCCGTCGGCGAGGTCTCCCAGCTGGTCACGAACTTCTTCGAGGGCCAGAAGCAGATGAAGATGCTGATGGGCGGCGGGATCCCGGGCATGCCGGGCATCCCCGGCATGGGCGGCGGCGCCCGCCGCTCGGCCAAGGCGGCCAAGGCGGCCAAGAACGCGAAGGGCAAGCGGCGCAGCGGCGACCCGCGCAAGTCCGCGCTCGGCCCGGCGGGCGGTTCCGGGACCGGAAACGGCGCGGGCGCGCCCGCGCTGCCGGCCGCCGCCGCGCAGGACACCCCGCAGTCGATGGAGGAGCTGGCCGAGATGCTCCAGCAGGCCCAGTCGCCCGGCGGCCCGGGCGGCTTCGGCGGAGCGGGCGGCGAAGGCGGCTTCCCCGGCTTCGGTAACCCCGCCAACGTGCCGCAGTTCCCGGGCGGGGGCGGCGGCTCGAACGTCATCCCGGCCGCCTTCGGCCGGCGGAACAAGAAGAAGAAGTAGTTCGAGGAGTCCGGCAACCCTCGCAAAACGGGCGCGTTAACCTTCCGTTAACTTTTCGTTCACTATGATTGTGCCGAAGAGTAATCATCTGGCTACTTATTGTCATGTTCTGGTTGCGACGCTGAGGTATGAGCACCTCAGCAGCACCATCGGCTGACGCTGACGCCTTCCAGTCGCTCGACGACTCCGACGTCACTAAGGCTCAGTTGAAGATAATGTTCATCTCGGGCATGGGCTTCTTCACCGACGCCTACGACCTGTTCGTCATCGGCATCGTCGTGTCCCTGCTCAAGCCCGAGTGGAGCCTGTCGACCAGCCAGGTGTCGTGGCTGAACTCCTCCACGCTGCTGGCCTCGGCCGTCGGCGCGATCGTCTTCGGCCGGGTCGCGGACATGCTCGGGCGGAAGCGGATCTACGGCTTCGAGGTGCTGATCCTCGCGATCGGCGCGCTCGCCTCGGCGTTCGCCCCCAACTACACGTTGCTGCTCGTCTGCCGGGTCGTCCTCGGGATCGGCATCGGCGGCGACTACCCGGTCTCGGCGACGATCATGAGCGAGTACTCGGGCAAGCGCGATCGCGGCAAGATGGTCGGGCTCGTGTTCGCCATGCAGGGGGCCGGCCTGCTCTTCGGCCCGCTGTTCGCCTCGGCCCTGCTGGGCTCGGGGCTGTCCAGTGACTACGTCTGGCGGATCCTGCTCGCCTTCGGCGCCGTGCCCGGCATGGCCGTCTTCTACATGCGCCGCCGCATCCACGAGACCCCCAGGTTCGCGATGGCGGGCGGCGCCGCCGACGAGGCGCGCGCGGCCATCGAGCACGCCACCGAGGCCGACGGCGCGCCCGCGCCGGTGGCCGAGTCGAAGGCGCGCAACGGGCTGACCGTCGCCCAGGGCTATCTGCTGCTGATCCAGAGCAAGCGCATGCTGGTCTGGCTGATCGGCACGGCGGGCGCCTGGGCGCTGCTCGACTTCTGCTACTACGGCAACACCATCTCCACCCCGGAGATCCTCGACCTGCTCAACCCGCACGCCAGCCTGCTCCACAACACGCTGCTGCAGCTGGCCATCTTCGCCATCTTCGCGGTGCCCGGGTACATCGTCGCGATCCTGCTGCTCGACAAGACCGGGCGAAGAAGCATCCAGGTACTCGGCTTCGCCATGATGGGATTGATGTTCCTGCTCATCGGGCTCATCCCCAGCGTCACCAAGACCGCCCTGCTGTTCGCCCTGCTCTACGGGATCAGCTACTTCTTCACCGAGTTCGGGCCGAACACCACGACCTTCATCTATCCGGCCGAGATCTTCCCGACCCAGTCCGCACGACCGCCCACGGCATATCGGCCGGGGCCGGGAAGCTGGGCGCGTTCCTCGGCGCGTTCCTGTTCCCGGCCTTCCTCAACTCCTCGCTCGGCGTCAGGGGCGCGGAGATAATCGCCGGGGTCGTCGCGATCGTCGGCATGCTGCTGACCATCGCGATCCTGCCTGAACCCCGGGGCAAGACGCTTGAACAGCTCAGTGACGAAGCGCTGGCGCCGGCCACGGTGAGCCGGAGGGTGCAGCCCGCCGTCAGCCCGGGCCGCTGAATCGTGGGACCTACGCAATCGAAGCGGGAGCCAGCATGACGTTCCACGTCGTGGTCGGGGTAGACGGTTCTGCGCACGGAGACGCCGCCCTGCGGTTCGCCCTGGCCGAGGCGGAAACGCACAACGGCGACGTGACCGCCGTATTCGCGTGGCAGCAGCCCTTCATCTCCATTCCGGGCGCCTTCGACCGGCAAGAACTCGAGCAGGCGGCCAAGGACTTCCTGGTCGAGAAGGTCAGCGCGGTCGCGCCCACGCCCAAGGTCCCGCTGGTGCCGCTGGTCGCCGAGGGAGACTCGGCCGAGGCGCTCGTGGTGGCGGCCAGGGACGCGGACCTTCTGGTGGTCGGCACCCGCGGCCGCTCGCCGTTCCTGGGGGGCGTGCTCGGCGCGGTCGGCCTGCGCTGCGCCGCGGGCGCGCCCTGCCCGGTGACGCTGATCAAGCTGCCCAGCGAGGAACCAGAGCCGCCGGGCCAGAAACCGAAGATCCCGTAGCGGCCGGCCGCCGAGTCGGCCCGACCAGCGGTGTCAATTGCGCAATCGACCATGCTCTAGCCGGCGGCGAGGTCGCGCACCGACGCGATCGTGTCGGCCTCGGCGGCCGGCTTGTCCTCGCGGTAGCGCAGCACGCGCGCGAACCGCAGCGCGACCCCGCCCGGATAGCGCGGTGAGCGCTGCACGCCGTCGAACGCGACCTCGACCACGAGCTCGGGCCGGACGTAGACGGTCCAGTCGTCGCGGTGGTCCTCGAGCTCCTGCAGCCGCGCCGTCTGCCAGCTGAGCAGCTCGTCGGTGAGGCCCTTGAACGTCTTGCCGAGCATCACCCAGCCGCCCGTCTCCGGGTCGCGCGCCCCCAGGTGCAAGTTGGACAGCCACCCCTGGCGCCGGCCGTGCCCCCACTCGACCGCGAGCACCACCAGGTCGAGGGTGTGCCGCGGCTTGACCTTGATCCAGCCCGCCCCCCGCCGCCCGGCCGCGTACGGCGTGGCCAGCGACTTGACCACCACGCCCTCGTGGCCGCGGGCCACCGCGTCGCGGAAGAACGCGTCCGCCTCCTCCGCGTTCGCCGTCACCAGCCGCGGCATCAGCATCTCGGGCGGAACAACGGCCGCCAGCGCGTCCCGCCGCTCGACGTCGGGCAAGTCGATGAGGTCGGCCCCGTCCAGGTGCAGCACGTCGAACAGGAACGCCGACAGCGGCACCGACGGATCGCCTCCGCCCGCCGCCGCACCTGCGTCGCCGCCGGTCCCGCTCTGGCTGGCCGCCCGCGCGGCGGTGTCCTGAAAGGCGTACGGCCGCCCGTCCGGCCGCAGCGCGATCAGCTCACCGTCGAACACCGCCGTCCGCACCGGCAGCGCCGCCAGCGCCGCCACCACCTCGGGCAGCCGCCCGGTGATGTCGTCGAGCGTGCGCGTGAACAGCCGAACGTTGCCGCCAGAGACGTGGGCCTGGATCCGAATGCCGTCCAGCTTCCACTCCACCGCCGCCGTATCTGCGATCTTGGCCAGCGCCGCCTCGACCGACGGCGCGCTCGACGCCAGCATCGGCTTGAGCGGCTGGCCGACCAGCAGCCCGAACCCCGACAGGGCGTCGGCGCCTCCGTCGAGGGCGGCCTCGGCCACGGCCGGCAGCGACCCGCGCAGCATCACCGCCCGCCGCACCTGCGCGACCGGGATGTCCGACGCGCGCGCCACCGCCTCGGTCATCACCCCGTCAAGCGCGCCCTGGCGCAGTTCGCCCGAGAGCAGCCGCACCAGGAAGAACTGCTCGTCGGCGGTGGCCGCGCTCATCACCTCGTCGAGTAGCCGCTTACGCTCGGCGACCGACCCCGGGCCGACGCACCGCCCCGATCTCGCTGAACGAAGCGTCCACCCCGAGCACGGTCAGCGACGGCGCGACCGACGCGGGCGGCGCAGACCGCAGCGCCGCCCACCCCACCCCGATCTGCCGCTGCGGCAACTCGCCCGACAGGTACGCGACCACGATCGGCACCTCGCCCGGCCCGGCATCGCGGAGCGCGGCCGCGATCGCCGCGATCTTGGCCAGCCGCCCCGACGAACCCGCGACCGCCCTGGAAACCTCGGCAACCTCTGCTAGCAGCACCCGT
This sequence comes from uncultured Actinomycetota bacterium, assembly GCA_963838825.1. GTDB lineage: Bacteria > Actinomycetota > Actinomycetes > Streptosporangiales > Streptosporangiaceae > Trebonia. The sequence goes on along the minus strand of CAWISQ010000005.1, from coordinate 180,961 downwards.
CCATTGTGACCCCTCAGTCATCCCGTCGGCCGCCGCACCGCCACGCCGTGCAGAAGTCCGTCGATGAAGACGGCGAGCCTCCTAGGCCGCCAGACGACGAAGTACTCCACGTCGCCGGAAACCATGCGCACCCGCAGCCTTCGGCGCAATGATCCGATACCCGGGCCGTCGCCGCGCGGCGCCACCTCCGCCGCCGCGACGTTCCGCAGATCAAATTCGGCCCGGGATGCTCCGTTGGACTGGCTGCCCGCCATCGGAATGAACACCAGCCGTTCGCTCGTAATGTATAGGCGCCCGCCGTATCCCTGTCCCTGACCTCCTTGGACATGGTTGGCGAAGAACCGGCCGTCCTCGTATTCGCCGGGCCGAAGCGCAAGCTCGCGATTGGCCACCGGGGCAACATCTCGTGCATCCGTCCGGAATGGCTCGCTGGCGGACCGCCGTGCCTGACGGACTCTCCGGCGCGGACGCCGGCTCGTGTCGACGACGAAAGAGAACACGACGAAGGCGACGCCGAGCAGCGTGAACAAGTTGACGGCGTACCGCGGTGTCCCGGTGATCGCCCGATCACCGCTGCCCGCGATGAAATACAACCATCCGGCCGCCAGGAACAGCGTCACCCCCGTCAGCCCGGGCAGGGCGCCCCTCCTGCTGGCAAGGAGCCTGGCCCGCCGCGAACGGTGGCGCGGCTGAGCGCCAGCTCGCCTGGCCATGGATACTCCCAGCCAACCGACGGCGCACATCACCGAGGTGACGAGCAGCACCGTCAGCAAGTTTCGTTCCTCCTTTCACAGGCCGGCGCGCGTCACCCGAGCGGGCGACACCTGCGATCCACTCCGTCCACCGCCGGCACCTGGCGAGCCTACTTCAGCAGATATGCGTCCGGTCGCTAGAAGGCCGCCGACAACGCGCCGCCAATGGCCGTCACTAGCGCTGTGGCCCACCGCGCTAATCACCCTGGCGCCGTGGCCCACCGCGCCAATAGGTTCAGCGCTGTGGCCCACCGCGCCAATTGCCGGACAGCGCTGTGGCCCACAGCGCAATAGCGGATCGCAACCCGGCCGCGGCCGGGACGCAAATGGCCCGCGCAGCGGGCTGCCCGGGCCATTCGGCGGTCGGGTCGGGGCGGAAACGGGTTACCCCTGGGTGGCGTCCGCCTTCCGGCGCAGGCCGAGGCCGCGTCGCCGGTTCTCGCCCCCCGGCCACAGGTAGTAGCCGGTGGGAAGCAGGCGGAGGTTGACCTTGTCGTCCAGCGTGCCCCAGAGGCCGCGCCGGAAGAAGATCGCGATCACGATCGCGACCAGGCCGAGGATGATCAGGTACCAGGCGTTATACGACTCCAGCGTCTGCTGGAGGATGATGAAGACGGCCGTTCCGATGATCGGCCCCTCGATCGTGCCGATGCCGCCGATGATCACCGCGAACGCCATCTCGGCCGTCCACTGCACGCTGAACACGCCGCCGGACGTGCCCGGGACCACCTGGAGCTGCTGGATCGCGAGCACCCCGCCCGCCGCGCCGCAGCCCGGCCGCGGCGACCACGAAGACCAGCAGCCGCGCCATCCCGACCCGCACGCCGGACGATCGCGCGGCCCGCTCGTCGTCGCGGATCGCGGTCAGCGTCAGCCCGACCCGCGAGCGGAGCAGGAAGTACACGCCGCCGATGGCGAGCACCGCGACGATCAGCGCCGCCCAGTAGGTGTAGGCGGCCAGCACCGCCGGGTCCATCCCGGTCAGCCCCGGCAGCGGCTCGCCGGTACCGCCGCCGATCGACTGGATCTGCTCGATGACCAGCATGATCGCCGCCGCCAGGACCCAGGTGGCGATCGCGAAGTAGCCGGTCCGCAGCCGCGACACCAGCCACCACAGCGGCAGCGCGCAGACCGCCGCGCCGATCGCCGCGATCGGCAGCCCGAGCCACGGGGTGACCCCGTGCATCGCCGGGATCAGCACGAAGTACGCGCCGAGCCCGAAGAACGCCTGCTGCCCGACCGAGACCAGCCCGGCGTACCCGGCCAGCAGGTTCCACATCGACGCGAGCGTGAGCACGATCAGCGCCTGCACCATGATGCCGGTGGTGCCAGGGCCGATGTAGTAGGGGAACAGGAACAGCACGACGACCACGACGATCGCGCCGACGCCGCTCCAGGCCACGTTCCTGCGCGACCGGGTGACTCTCAATTCTTTTTCTCCCGAACGGACCTCGGTCTTCGCCATCTCGGTCATGACTGAGCCCTCCGGCCGGTAAGCCCCTGCGGCCACACGACGAGCACCAGCAGGAAGATGACGTACCCGCCGAGCTGCTCGTACCCGATGTTGATCTGCGCGCCGATCTGCTGGGCGACGCCGAGGACGATGCCGCCGAGCAGCGTGCCCCACAGCGAGCCGAGGCCGCCGATCACCACCGCCGCGAACGCGAACAGCAGGATCGTGTCGGTCCCGGTGGTCGGGTTGATCGTGGTGGTCAGGCCGTAGGACAACCCGGCCAGCGCCACCGTGCCGAACGCGATCGCGGCGGCGATGCCGAACACGTGCCGGTAGTCCGCGCCCGAGAGCTGGGCGGCCTCCCGGTCGTCGGCCACGGCGCGGATCAGCCGCCCGTACTTGGAGCCGGACAGGAAGTACTGCAGGGCCAGCAGCACCGCGACGGCGAGGATGAAGATGTACACGTCGAGCCAGGCGATCGTGATCTGCGAGCCGATCGAGAACGAGGCGGTGGTGAAGCTGTCGCCGACCGCCAGCCCCCGGCTGTCGGAGGTGAAGAACTGCAGCAGGCCGTTCTCGATGACGATCGACAGGCCGAACGTGACGATCAGCGTGGTCAGCTCGCCGCGGCTGAGCGCGGCCTGGATGACAGACCGCTGCAGCACGTAGCCGAGCACCGCCATCGCCAGCACGACCACCGGCACCGCCCACAGGAACGGCAGGTGGATGGCCGCGACCACCCCGACGCCGACGTACCCCGCCACGGTCGCGAGGTCGCCGTGGGCCAGGTTGACCACCTTCATCACGCCGAACAGCAGCGAGAGCCCGCACGCGAACAGCGCGTACAGGCCGCCGGTCAAGATGCCCTGGATGATGGCGTTAACCCAGGCCATTAGGGGTTGCTCCCATCGGTGACTCCGAAGTAGGCCGCCTCGACCTGGTCGCGGGTGACCTCGGCGGGGGTGCCTTCAAGCGTGGTGTGCCCCTCGAGCATGCACTGGAGGTGGGTGGCGACGCGCAGGGCCTGGCTGACGTCCTGCTCGACCAGCAGCACGGTGACGCCGGACTCAAGGACCTGCGGCAGCATCGCGTAGATCCGCTGGACGATCACCGGCGCGAGGCCGAGCGAGAGCTCGTCGAGCAGCAGCACCTGCGGGTTGGCGACCAGCGCGCGGCCGATGGCGACCGACTGCTGCTCGCCGCCGGACATCTGCGCGGTCCTCTGGGCGCGCCGGTCCTTCATCCACGGGAACAGCTCGAAGACCCGCTCGATGGTCCACGGGCCCTTCCGCGCGTAGGTGGCGCCGACCTTGAGGTTCTCCTCGAGGGTGAGGGACGGGAAGAGCCGCCTGCCCTCCGGGACCATCCCGATCCCGGCGGTGGCGCGCTTCTCCGGCCGCACCCCGGTGATGTCCCTGCCCTCGTAGCTGATCGTGCCCTCGGTCGGGTGGTGCAGCCCGGCGATCGTGCGCAGCAGCGTCGACTTGCCGGCCCCGTTGGCGCCGATGATCGCGTACACCTCGCCCGGGTACACCGCCAGCGAGATGCCCGACAGCGCCTTGAGCTGCCCGTGGTGGACGACAAGCCCGCGGACCTCGAGCAGTGGCGCCGAATCGCGAAGTCCGGGACCGTTCGACTCACTCATGCTGCCGGTCTTTCTCGGGGGGGTTTGCGGGGGTCGTCCCCCCGGAGGGCACTGCATCTTTCTTTCCCGGCTCTTCGAGCGGCGCGTCGACCGACAAGTCGGGGTCGGCGCCGAAGTAGATCTCGCGCACCCGGGGGTTCGCGAGCACCTCGGCCGGGGTGCCGTCGCCGATGAACTCCCCGCCGTACAGGCACGTCATCCGGGCGACGAGCGAGGTCAGGGCGCGGACCACGTGCTCGATCCAGATCACCGCGATGCCCTCGGCGTTGACCGCGCGGACGATCTCGACCAGCACGGTGACCTCGGGGTCGGTCAGACCCCCGGCCACCTCGTCAAGCAGCAGCAGGGACGGCCCGGTCGCGAGCGCGCGGGCGATCTCCAGCCGCTTGCGGGCCAGCAGCCCGAGACGGCCGGCCGAGGTGTTGGCCTCGGCCGCGATCCCGGTCCGCTCGAGCGCGCCCGCGGCGGCCGCGTAGGCCGCCTTGCGGCGCAGGCCGCCGCCCTGCTGGGCGGCCACGAGCACGTTCTCGAACACGGTCATGTCCGTGAACGGGCGGGGGACCTGGTAGGTCCGCCCGACGCCGAGGCGGGCGCGGGCGGCCGAGTCGAGCCGGGTGATGTTGCGCCCGGCGAAGTTCACCTGGCCGGCGCCAGGGGTCAGGTCACCGGAGATGAGGCCGAACAGGCTGGTCTTGCCAGCGCCGTTCGGCCCCACGATCCCGACCGTCTCCCCGGCGTCAACCGTGAAGGACAGATCTTCCGCGATGACGACGCGGCCGAACCGCTTCGTCACGTGGTCGAGTTCAAGCAGTGCCATGGCTCACTTAAAGGTCGGCAGCAGGTCGCCGGTGATCTTCGCGTCCGGCTGCAGGGAGTTGTCGACAACCTTGGCCTCGAGCGGGTACTTGGTGCCCTTCTGCCACTGGATGCCGACCGGCGGGGTGATCGCGACGCCGGGAGCCGGGTTCGTCTTCACGTTGGTCGACGTGTAGTTGAGCGGGCCGGCCACCGCCTGGGGGAGGTTGACCTTGAACAGGGCCGCCGCAACCTCTTCGTGGTCGTGCGGGTTGTTCACCGAGGTGAGCGCCTGGTAGGCGATCTCGAAGAGGCTGTAGTTGCTGATGTTCGCGTTCGGCTGGCCCAGGCCGTCCGACGTGTACAGGTCCGCCAGCTGCTGGCAGGTCTGCCCGGTGAACGACGACGTCCACGGCAGCGACGGCACCCACCAGCTGTCGGTGGCGATGTTGTACACCTCCGAGCCCATCGCGTAGGCGTCGGTCGGGAACAGCAGCACCTTGGCGACGGTGGCGAGCTTCGGCTTGAAGCCCTGCTGGAGGGACTGCTTCCACATGGTGGCGAAGTCCGGCGGCAGCGGCACGTTGGTGAAGAAGTCAGCCCCGGAGCTCTTGAACTTGGAGATCATCGACGTGTAGTTGGTCAGCCCGTCGGCGTACGGCGTCGACAGGTCGATCGTGTAGCCCGCGCCCTTGGCGATCGGCGGGAACACGGCCCGGAACGCGTTGCCGTCGGCGTCGTTGGGGAACGCAGCCGCGACGATGTGGTTGTTGCCGTTCTGCGAGCCGATCCGGTTCCACATCGGGATGAAGGCCTGGACCAGGTGCTCGGCGCCGAGGAAGAACATGATCGTGTACTTGGGCTTGAACGTCTGGTGGCCCGGCGTGGGGTTGCCGCCGAGGTTGCCGTACCACGACTCCCACGGGATGTTGGAGCAGACGAGCGGGGTGCCGAGGGTCTCGGCCTGGCTCGCGACCGCGTTCACCGTCTCCGGCGTGGAGGACGCGAACAGCAGGTCCACGTTGTCGTTCTGGATCGCCTGCCGGGCCAGCGTGCCGGCCATGGTGACGCTCGACTGGCTGTCGTACGACTTGATGTTGACCTTGTAGGTCGAGCCGCCGATCTTGAAGCCGTTCTTGTACTGCGAGGTCGCCATGACCTGCTTGATGACCCAGTCGTCGGGGAAGCCGAAACCGGAGAGCGAACCGGTGACCGGGTGGATCCAGCCGATCGTGATTTCCTTGCTGGTGGTGGCGCCAGAGGTGCTGCCTGCACTCGCGCTAGTGCTGGCGCTGCTGGTGGCGCCCTTGATGCCCGAGCTGCAGGCCTCGAGGAAGCTGCCGCCGCCCACGACGGCCGCACCAACGCCGGCCGCGCGGAACAGGCTACGCCGGGAAAATCCGCCGGCGGGCGACTGGCTGCCGGCGGGGTCCGGCTTTGCAGTCTGGTCAGTCATGGTTCTGGGTCTCTCCTTTATAAGTGCGCATCCATGTCCAGGCACCTCACCACGTCGTTGGGGGACAGTGACTGTTGGGGGACAGTTACTAGTGACTCAGCGTTGCGGCCTGCGGCGAGCACGTGCGCCGCCGCGAGGACTCACAGAGGCTAACATCACACTCGCCCCATACGTGGCGAAAGGTGCCTATATGTGGCTCTGTAGTGCGAGGTTTCCACAGTTTGCGCCACAGTCGCAGCAGGATGGCACAGCGCGTTATGCAACTGTTTCATGTATGGGAGGGCTCTGAATGTCCATGGATGTGCGGCTGCGCGGCTAGGCTGCCCCGGTTACTGTTGGTGACGGTCGGGAGCGTGGCCGGCCGCTCGCGGTCCGCTGTCGCCGGGATTACCCCTAAGCCCTCGTCATCTGGCACAATGGGGTCTCGATGCTTGGCCGCGTGGCGCCCTCTCTCCGTCCGCCCGGTCCGGCGCCTTTGTTGGTCCGGCCGGCCATTCCCCGCTGGCGGGTGCCCGACACACGTACCTAAATGCTGGGAGAAGAGCACAGCCGTGGCTGTCAAGATCAAGCTAAAGCGCCTGGGCAAGATCCGGGAACCGTTCTATCGGATCGTCGTCGCCGACGCCCGCACCAAGCGGGACGGCCGGGCGATCGAGGAGATCGGCAAGTACCACCCGAAGCTCGAGCCGTCGCTCATTCAGATCGACTCCGAGCGCGCGCAGTACTGGCTGTCGGTCGGCGCCCAGCCGACCGAGTCGGTCCAGCGCCTGCTGACCATCACCGGTGACTGGCAGAAGTTCAAGGGCCTGCCCGGTACCGAGGGCACGCTGCGGACGGCCGAGCCGAAGGCGGACAAGAAGGAGCGCTACGAGGAGCTCGTGAAGGAGTCCTTCGCGGCCAAGGAGGCCAAGGCGGCCGCCAAGCCCGCCCGGTCGTCCGCTCCGAAGCGTGACGCCAAGAAGGCCGCTGCCGAGGCGCCCGCTCCCGAGGCGCCCGCTCCCGAGGCACCGGCTGCCGAGGCGCCGGCTCGCCACCGAGGCGCCCGCCACCGAGGCGCCCGCCACCGAGGCCGCGCCGGCCGAGGTCGTCGACGCCAAGGCCGCCGAGGCCACGACCGCCGACAGCGCGGTCGCCGAGACTGCTGCGGCTGGCGACGGTGGCAGCGAGGGCTGAGGTGCTTGAGGAGTCCCTCGAGCACCTGATCCGGGGCATCGTGACGCACCCGGATGACGTTCGCGTGATGAGCAGGATGCTCCGCCGGGGCAATGTCCTTGAAGTTCGCGTGCACCCCGATGACCTGGGCAAGGTCATCGGGCGGGGCGGGCGGACCGCTCGGGCGCTGCGAACCGTGATCGGCTCCCTGGCCGGGAACCGGCACGTCCGCATCGACCTGCTCGAGACCGGCGAAGTTCGCTAGCGACCGATGCAAGTCACCGTCGGCCGCATTGGCCGTCCGCACGGGGTTCGTGGCGACGTGGTGGTCGGTGTCCGTACCGATGAGCCGGAGCTGAGGTTCGCTCGCGGTTCGCGGTTGGACACCGACCCCATTGGCGTTGGCCCGCTGACCGTGGCCGGCTTCCGCTGGCACTCGGGTGAGCTGCTCGTCCGGTTCGCGGAGATCGGCGACCGGACCGCCGCGGCCGAGCTCGGCGGCACCTGGCTGCTGGTCGATTCGGCCGCGCTCGCCGCCCTGGACGACCCCGACGAGTTCCGCGACGGCGACCTCGTCGGCCTCCGCGTCCGCACGGTCGACGGCACCGCCGTGGGAACCGTGACCGACGTGCTCCACCACGGGCAGGACATCCTCGTCATCGCCCCAGTCGACCCAGGCGTCGAGCAGATCCTGATCCCGTTCGTCAAGGCGATCGTCCCCGAGGTGGACGTCGCAGGCGGCGTCCTCGTCATCGATCCGCCCGAGGGTCTGCTCAACATCCAAGACGCCACCTGATACATCTGAAACCGGCGTTCCGGCGCCATGATCACGAAGGCTTTTTTCCTGGCGAAGGATTTTTATCGTATAGCTGCATAAATCCTTCGTGATCACGCTCCGCCTCTGGGGAGGAGTCACGATGCGCATCGACATTGTCACGATATTTCCGGATTACTTCGGGCCGATCGACGCCGACGGCCAGGTCGGGGCGTCCGGCCCGCTCGGCGTCTCGCTGATCGGCAAGGCCGGCGCGCGCGGCGACATCGACTTCCGCGTCCACGACCTGCGGCGCTGGACTACCGACGTGCACCACGCGGTTGACGACTCGCCCTTCGGCGGCGGCCCCGGCATGGTCATGAAGCCCGACGTCTGGGGCGCGGCCCTCGACGACATCCTCGCCGATGCGGCGACCACGGAGGCGGCGACCACGGAAGCCGCCACCACGGAAGCGACGTCGGCCGAGCCGGCGCCGGCCGCGACGACCGGGCCGGCCGCGACGACCGGGCCGGCCCGGCTGGTGGTGCCCGCGCCGAGCGGGGTGCCGTTCACCCAGGAGCTGGCGGCGGCCTACGCGGCCGAGCGCCATCTCGTGTTCGCGTGCGGGCGGTACGAGGGGATCGACTCGCGGGTGGTGGCCGACGCCAGGGCGCGGATGGTCGTGGACGAGGTCAGCATCGGCGACTACGTGCTGGCCGGGGGAGAGGCCGCGGTCGCGGTGATCGTGGAGGCGGTGTGCCGTCTGCTGCCCGGGGTGCTCGGGAACGAGCAGTCGGCCGCCGACGACTCGTTCGGCGGGGCCGGGGGCGCGATGAGCGGTCTGCTCGAGGGGCCGGTCTACACCCGGCCGCGCTCTTGGCGCGGTCTCGAGGTGCCTGACGTGCTACTGTCTGGTCATCACAAGGCCATTGCCCGCTGGCAGCGGGACGAGGCGCTCCGCCGCACCGCCGCCAACCGGCCGGATCTGATCCGCCGCCTGGCGGCCACCGGGGACGGCCTCGACAAGCGGGACCGGCAGGTGATCGCCGAGGCCGGTTTTCCGGTTGACGGCGAAAGTATGGCACACTGAAAGAGCACTGCCCTTTCGGGCCTTGACTCTGCCGGGGTGCTCCCTGGCTAAACGCAGGCTTACACCCGGATGCGCGCTGCCGCGCATTTCCGACCAGGACTGAGGAAGATCCATCATGCACACCGCGATCGCCGAGCTTGAGCAGGCGCAGCTCCGGGACGACATCCCGGCCTTCAACCCCGGCGACACTCTCAAGGTGCACGTCAAGGTGACGGAAGGCAACCGGTCCCGCATCCAGGTCTTCCAGGGTGTCGTCATCCGCCGCCAGGGCGGCGGCCTGCGCGAGACCTTCACCGTGCGCAAGGTGAGCTACGGCGTTGGGGTCGAGCGGACCTTCCCGGTGCACAGCCCGTCGATCGACAAGATCGAGGCCGTCACCCGCGGTCGCGTTCGCCGGGCCAAGCTCTACTACCTCCGCGACCTGCGCGGCAAGGCCGCCAGGATCAAGGAGCGGCGGGAGACCGTCGCTAGCTGATTGCGGCTGACGGCTGATTCCGGGTGACCCCCGATCCTGCTACGCCAGCGCCGGACGCTGAATCCGGCGCCGGGCTAGCGGACGACCAGGGACCGTCGGACGACGACGCGAACCCCGCGACCGACGGGGCCAGCGAGGACGACGAGAGCGGCCGGCAGAAGGCAACCAAGCGGAAGCGGCCCTTCTGGCGCGATCTCACCGTCATCGTCATCGCCGCGCTCGTCCTGACGATCCTGCTCAAGGCGTTTGTCGTGCAGGTGTTCTCCATCCCCTCCGGGTCGATGGAGAACACCCTTCTTCCGGGTGACCGGATCCTCGTGAACAAGATGGTCTACCGGTTCCGGCCCATCGAGCGCGGCGACATCGTGGTGTTCAGCGGGTCGGGGTCGTGGGACCCGCCGACGGCTGCCCCGGGCCTCTGGGACCGGGTGACCGGCCTGGTCGGCATCGCCGGCCCCGGCACCGACTACGTCAAGCGCGTGATCGGCGTTCCGGGCGACCATGTCGTCTGCTGCAACGCGCTCGGCCAGGTCACGGTCAACGGCGTGGCGCTGAGCGAGACCTCCTACATCTACCCGGGGGCGGCACCGTCCCAGATCCGGTTCAACATCACCGTGCCGCCGAGCAGGCTCTGGGTGATGGGCGACAACCGGTCCGACTCCGACGACTCCCGTTACCGGATCGGCGATCCCGGCGGCGGGACGATCCCGGAGAGCGCGGTCGTGGGCCGGGCGTTCGTTATCATCTGGCCGCTGTCCCGGATCTCCGATCTGCCCATCCCGAACACCTTCCAGCAGCCGGCCCTGCGCGCAGCGGCCGCGCTGGCGACCGCGCCGCCGGCTGCCGTCGGCGGCGGCGTCGCCGCCCTGTCCGGTGGCGTGCTCTTCTGGCGTCGCCGTCGGCCTAACTGAGCCTGCAGACGGCCGAGCCCGCGTTGGATCAATGCGGCCGCAGTTGGCCGGGCCTGAACGGAAGTGGCGATACGCTCACAGTGATGAGCGATGATGACGCGGCCGGGCGGAACGGAACAGTGGCGGAGCAGGAGGAGCGCGGATGAGCGGTTCGGGCGCGCGGGACGGCTTTGGATCGCCGCCCTGGGACCCGGCCGATCCGGTGCCCCACCCCGACCTTGACGACACCCAGGCGCTGCCGGGTCTCGGCTCGATCCCGGGGCCGACCGGTCCCGGTCCTGGAGCCAACGGCTCCGGCCATGACTACCACTCCGGCGATCTATTCGGCGGTGGCGGCGCGCGCTTCGGCGGCCCCCAGCAGCGGTCCGCCCGCGCCGATGAGACCCGGGTCGACCTGACCGCGGCCGTCGACGGGACCGACGCAACCGGGACCGACGGAACCGGGACCGACGGAACCGGGACCGGCGCCGACGGCGCCGACGGCGGCAAGGACAGCAGGCGAGGCAGGGACGGCAAGCGCCGCCGCAGCTTCTTGCGCGAGCTTCCGGTGCTCATCATCGTCGCCCTGGTGCTCGCGCTGCTCATCAAGTCGTTCGTCGTCCAGGCGTTCTACATCCCGTCCGCCTCGATGGAGAACACCCTCGAAATCGGCGACCGGGTGCTGATCAACAAGATCGTGTTCCACACCCGGCCGATTCACCGCGGCGACATCGTGGTGTTCGACGGCACCGGGTCGTGGGACGTCGCCGACGCGTCGGCCAGCGCGAACATCTTCAGCAAGGCGGTCAGCGAGCTCGAGGGCATCGTCGGCATCAGCCACGACTCCAACATCTACATCAAGCGCGTGATCGGGGTGCCGGGCGACCACGTGGTCTGCTGCAACAGCAAGCGCCAGGTCATGGTCAACGGGGTCGCGCTGACCGAGAGCTCGTACCTGTACCCGGGCGCCCAGCCGTCCGCCCAGCCGTTCAACATCACCGTCCCGCCGAGCAGGCTCTGGGTGATGGGCGACAACCGGTCCGTCTCCTACGACTCCCGAGGTCACATGGGCGATCCCGGCGGCGGGACGATCCCGGAGAGCGGGGTGCTCGGCCGCGCCTTCGTGATCATCTGGCCGCCGCGCCGGTGGAACTGGCTTAACATCCCCGCGACGTTCGAGCAACCGCAGCTGAACGCGTCCAACGCCGCGGCCGGCCGGTCGACCGCGGCCCTGGTCACCGCGATGGACAACGGCACCCCGATCCAGGCGGCGGGGTCCGCCCTGCCGCTCGGCCTCGGCTTCCTCGGCGCGGTCCCGGTCACCCTGCTGCAGCGCACCGCCCGCCGCCGCCTGAAGTCCCGCCGCTCCCGCCGGTCCGGCCGTAACGCCTGACAGCCGGTCCGTCCGGAGCCGGGAGCGGCCGGAGCCCGGTTGGCGTACGCTTCTTGGTGATGGTCGCTCCCTCCTACACGCCGCGGCGTAGTGCCGGCCTCGCCGCCTATGAGAACGTGCTCGCGCGGGCCGGGCTCGCCCCTGTCGCGGGCATTGACGAGGCCGGGCGCGGCGCGTGCGCCGGGCCGCTGGTGGTGGCCGCGGTCGTGCTCGACCAGGCGGCGATCAAGCGGATGCCCGGCCTGGCCGACTCCAAGCTGCTCACCCCGGCCGTCCGCGAGGACATGTACCGGCTGATCACCGCGAAAGCGATCGAGTGGCACGCGGTGGTGATCCCGCCCGCCGAGATCGACCGCATCGGGCTGCACGTCAGCAACGTCGAGGGCATGCGCCGCGCGTTCGCGGGCCTGACCAGCCGGCCGGGCTATGTGCTGACCGACGGCTTCCCGGTCAAAGGCCTGACCGCGCCAAACCTGGCGATGTGGAAGGGCGACCGGGTGGCCGCGTCGGTCGCCGCCGCGTCGATCGTGGCCAAGGTGACCAGGGACCGGATGATGCACGAGCTTGACGAGCGTTATCCGGAATATGGCTTCTGCCGTCACAAGGGGTATGTAACCGAGGAGCACCAGCGCGCGCTGGCGGTGCACGGGCCGTCCGCGGTGCACCGCCGGTCGTTCCGGAACGTCACCGACGGTCTGCAGGGGGAGGGAGAATAGAACCATGAGCGCGGAAGACCTGGAAAAGTACGAAGCGGAAATGGAGCTGCAGCTCTACCGCGAGTACCGGGACGTCGTCGGCCTGTTCACCCACGTGGTGGAGACGGAGCGCCGGTTTTACCTGACCAACGACGTGGACCTGAAGGTGCGGGCCGCGGACAACGGCGAGGTCTTCTTCGAGGTCACCATGCACGACGCCTGGGTGTGGGACATGTACCGACCCGCCCGTTTCGTGAAGAACGTGCGGGTAGTGACCTTTAAAGACGTCAACATCGAGGAGTTGGCCAAGAGTGACCTCGAACTGCCCGCCGACGAGAACGGCAAGCCCGGCTTCCCAACCTAAATCGGCAGCATGCTAGGCCTGCCCGACGGGGTCACCGGCTGCCTGTTCGACATGGACGGGGTGGTGACCAAGACGGCCGTGGTGCACGCCGCCGCCTGGAAGCAGATGTTCGACGAGTTCCTGCGCACCCAGCCCGGCCAGGCCCCGTTCGACTCGGTCAAGGAATACGACGACTACGTCGACGGCAAGCCGAGGCTGGAGGGCACCGAGTCGTTCCTCGAGTCACGGCACATCAACCTCCCTACCGGCGCCCCGGACGACAAACCCGGCACCCCCACCGTGTACGGCCTCTCCAACCGGAAGAACGAGCTGGTGCTCGAGGTGCTCAAGCGCGACGGGGTCGAGGTCTACCCCGGCTCGAGACGGTACATCGACGCCGTCCGCGCGGCCGGCCTCAAGACCGCTATCGTCTCCTCAAGCGCCAACACCGAGGCGGTGCTGCAGGCGGGCGGGGTGGCGGACCTGTTCGACGCCCGCGTCGACGCCAACGTCGCCAAGGCGCGGGGGCTGCACGGCAAGCCGGCCCCCGACACCTTCCTCGAGGCCGCCCGGATGCTCGGCGTGGCCCCGGCCGACGCCGCCGTCTACGAGGACGCGCTGGCCGGCGTCGCGGCCGGCCACGCGGGCAAGTTCGGGCTGGTGGTAGGGGTAGACCGGGTAGGGCAGGCCGATGAGCTGCGCGCGCACGGCGCCGACGTGGTGGTCAAGGACCTGGCGGACCTTCTGTAACCGGACGGCAAGGACGGGAAGGCACTCAAGTGATCACGAACGAGCCGTACGGCGCCGAGCCCTGGTCCCTCACCGAGAGCTCGCTCAACCTGGACATGCTCGCGCAGAGCGAGTCCGTCTTCGCGCTCTCCAACGGGCACATCGGGCTGCGCGGCAACCTCGACGAGGGGGAGCCTAACGGGCTGCCGGGCACCTACCTCAACTCGGTCTACGAGGACCGGCCGCTGCCGTACGCGGAGGCCGGCTACGGCTTCCCCGACACCGGGCAGACCGTCATCAACATCACCAACGGCAAGATCATCCGGCTGCTGGTCGACGACGAGCCGTTCGACATCAGGTACGGCACCCTGCGCGACCACACCCGCACCCTCGACCTGCGGGCCGGCACCCTGACCAGGAACGTGACCTGGACGTCGCCCGCCGGGCACACGGTCAAGGTCAACTCCGTCCGGCTCGTCTCGCTGTCCCAGCGCGCGATCGCCGCGTTCCGCTACACGGTCACGCCGGTCGACGAGCCGCTCCGCCTGGTGCTGATGTCGGAGCTGGTCGCCAACGAGGACATCCCCGCCGCCGCGGGCGACCCCCGCGCCGCCGCCGCCCTCGCCAAGCCCCTCGTCAGCGAGGAGCACATGGCGGTGGACGGCGGGAAGCCGCGGGCGTTCCTGGTGCACAGCACCCGCTCGAGCCAGCTCCGGCTCGCCGCCGCGATGAGTCACGACATCCACGGCCCCGAGCGGATGGCCATCCAGTCCGAGTCGTTCCCCGACCTCGGCCGGCTGATGATCGCGGCCGAGGTCCCGGTCGGCGAGGAGCTCTGCATCGTCAAGTACGTCGGCTACGGCTGGTCCGCCGAGCGGTCCAGGCCCGCCCTGGTCGACCAGGTCAGCGGCGCCATCGCGGCCGCCCAGCTGACCGGCTGGGACGGGCTGCTGGCCGAGCAGCGCGCCTACCTGGACGACTTCTGGGAGGGCGCCGACGTCGAGGTGCACGGCGACGTCGAGATCCAGCAGGCGGTCAGGTTCGGGCTGTTCCACATCCTGCAGTCCGGCGCCCGGGCCGAGCACCGGCCCATCCCGGCCAAGGGCCTGACCGGGACCGGCTACGACGGCCACACGTTCTGGGACACCGAGGCGTTCGTGCTCCCGGTGCTGACCTACACCAAGCCGGACGCCGCCGCCGACGCGCTCAGCTGGCGGTACAACACGCTCCCGATCGCCCGGGACCACGCCAAGGAGCTCGGCCTGGCGGGCGCCGCCTACGCCTGGCGGACCATCCACGGCGAGGAGTGCTCCGGGTACTGGCCGGCCGGCACCGCCGCCTTCCACATCAACGCCGACATCGCCGAGGCTGTCGTCAAGTACTGCGCCGCCACCCAGGACGCCGAGTTCGAGCGGGAAGTCGCGCTGCCGATCCTGGTCGAGACCGCCCGCCTGTGGCGCTCGCTCGGCCAGCACGACGGCGACGGCAAGTTCCGCATCGAGGGGGTCACCGGCCCGGACGAGTACAGCGCGGTCAAGGACAACAACGTCTACACCAACCTGATGGCCCAGTCCAACCTCACCGCCGCCGCCGACTTCGCCACCAAGCTCAGCGACGAGGCCCGCAAACTCGACGTGAGCAACGAGGAGGCCGCCGCCTGGCGCGACGCCGCGGCCGACATGTACATCCCCTACGACGAGCGCCTCGGCGTCCACCCCCAGCACGACGGCTTCACCAACTACGCCCGCTGGGACTTCGAGCTCACCTCGCCCGAGCACTACCCGCTGCTGCTGCACTACCCCTACTTCCAGCTCTACCGCAAGCAGGTCGTCAAGCAGGCCGACCTGGTGCTCGCCATGCAGCTGAGAGGCGACGCCTTCACCCCCGAGCAGAAGCTCCGCAACTTCGACTACTACGAGGCGCTCACCGTCCGGGACTCGTCCCTGTCCGCCTGCACTCAGGCGGTCATGGCGGCCGAGGTCGGCCACCTCGACCTCGCCTACGACTACCTGGCCGAGGCCGCCTTCATGGACCTCCAGGACCGCGAGCACAACACCAGGGACGGCCTGCACATCGCGTCCCTGGCCGGCGCCTGGACCGCCCTCGTCGGCGGGTTCGGCGGCATGCGCCCCACGCCCCAACGGCCTCTCCTTCATCCCCCGGCTCCCGCCCGGCCTCGCCAGGCTCACGTTCCGCATGCGCTACCAGGGGCGCATCATCATGGTGAACGTCCGCCACCACGACGCCAGCTACCGGCTGCTGGCCGGAGACCCGCTGGCCATCACCCACCACGGCAACCCGGTGACCATCGGCCCCGACATGGTGACCCACGACATCCCGCCGCTCAAGCCGCGCCCCACCCCGGCCCAGCCCTCCGGCCGCGCCCCCCAGCCCCGCAAAACCATGGGCGACTCAGCCACCTAGCCCCCGTCCTCCCGCCGCCCCCGGCCGGCCACTCCGCCCCATCGGCTCCGCCCCATCAGTGCACCGACGGAAGTCGGGTGAGGTGGGCGAACCAGGTCCGCAGTGGCTGGTTCTCCCGCGTTCAGATTGATCGTTTCCCAGTGCTGGGGTTGCCCCTTTGTTGGCCAAGAATTCGTCAGGCCGCGGCGCAGGGGCGGAATCGGGCCAGATAGGCCACGCTCGGGCCCCGGCGGGCGGTCAGGTGCAGGCCCTCCGTGTCGGCCAGGCGGTGCAGTCGGCCGAACGGGATCCAATGCCGGTCGAAGAACTCGCCCACCACCAGCCGCCCGCCAGGCTTGAGCACTCGGGCCGCCGCGGCCAGCACCCGGCCCGGTTCGGGGATCTCGCCCAGCGCGGTCACCAGGTAGACCGCGTCGAAGGTCTGGTCTTCGAACGGCAGCTCGCGGGCGTCGGCGCAGTGCGGGTGGACGATGTCCAGCGCCTTCTCGGCAGCTCGGCCCATGACGTGGTCCAGCATCTCCTGCTGGATGTCCACGATGTCCAGCCGGCCCTCCGGGCCCAGCTGTGGCGCTATGTGCAGCGTCTGCAGGCCGGTGCCCGGGCCGAGCTCCAGCATCTGCTCCCCGGGCCGGGGCTGCAGGATCTGGTCCAGGTCCGCCTTGGCCAGGAACGGCAACTGCAGGTCCAGCAGTCGGCGTTGGGCGTAGGGGTAGGGCGCCTGATCGGTGAACCACCAGGCGCCGGCGGCCAAGGCGGCGAGCCCGGCCGCGGCCGTCAGGCCGGTTCGGCGCGAGGCCAGGCGGGTTGCGGCATGGGTCAGAGACATCTCTACTCCTCGTACTTGTCTGTTCCGGCGGTCTCGGCCGCCGAGGGGAACGGGTGGCGGATCAGCCGCAGCGCCAGCGCGACACAGGCCAGGGCTATCGGGGCCTCGGCGAAGACGGCCATCGCGATCGCGGTGAGCAGTTCGCCGCCCGGTGCGGCCGAGGTCAGATCGAGCCAGGCGTCGGTCAGCAGCAGCACCGCGGTGGCGGTGGCGGCCAGGACGCAGCGGTTGTCCGCGCGCAGCAGCAGCCAGCCGGTGGCGAACAGGGCCAGCGCCTCGCTGCTGTCCACGCCCACCCAGGCCAGCGCCCAGTGGCCGTCGGTGGCGCTGGCCGGCAGGGTGCGAGACAGGAAGAGCACCCACGGGATCATGAACACCCCTGCCGCGACGTACGCCCGGCCGAGCCGGATGCGCGTGCCGCGGGATCCCGGGCCGACCGGGTCGCCGGACCGGACCGGACACCGGAGCCGATCCGCCTGATTCAGCGTGCCGAGCATGACAGTGGTCTCCTTATCGCACCGCCCGATCGTTCGGGCCGGGAACCACTCTGGCCGCCACCGGCCGGTGAATCAGTAGCGTGGCTTTCCGTCTTCGGGGTGGTGCTGGGTACAGCCGCACGCGGTAGGTAGCGACATGGACCAGTGATGATCAGGCCTTATACGGTGGGCTCCATGAGCTCCGGCACCACCGACACCGAATCGGGAGCGAGAGCGCTCCGCAGCGTCCTGGCCGGCCCGTGGGCCCGCCGGGCCTGGCGCGATCTGGGGTTCACCGTCCTGTCCGCGGGGCTGAACCTGCTGCCCCTGCTCGTCATGGCGCTGCCATGGACATGGACCTTCTACGTACCGATCTCGTTGCCGGCCGTGCTCACCTGCATGTTCGTCTCGGTGGGGGCGGCGGTGGCGCTCTGTCCGTGGCTGACGGTGCTGCGCCGGGGCTGCTTCTACGAGTTGCTCGGGGTGCGGATCCCGAGGCCGCCGACGCTCGAGCGGTCCCCGGACTCCTCCGGCGGCGTGTGGTCGGCGCTGCGCGATCGCCTGCGCTCGCCGCGCACCTGGCGGCAGGCGTGCTACCACCTGGTCGTCGGCCCGGCGGTGAACCTGCTCGGCCTGCTCGGCGGCCTGCTCTGGGCCGCCGCGCTGATCGGCTTGGCGACCTCGGCGGTGCTCGCGCTGTGCACCGCCGTCGGCGTGTTCCGCTACGCGGGCCCGCGTGTCTGGGGCGGCGCGGAGCTCTGGATCGTGCTGCTGTGCGCGATCCTGGTGTATCTGGGCCCGTGGATCGTCTCGGCCGCGGTGCGGATGGACACCCGGGTGGCCGCCGACCTGCTCGGCCCGAGCCGGGCGGAGAAGCTGGCCCAGCGGGTGGCGAAGCTGACCGAGAGCCGGGCCGGTGCGGTCGACGCGGCCGACGTCGAGCGCCGCCGGATCGAGCGTGACCTGCACGATGGCGCACAGCAGCGGCTGGTCTCGCTGGCGATGAACCTCGGCCTGGCCCGGGCGACCCTGGCGGACGAGCTGTCCGAGCCGGCCCGACGGGCGTTGCAGGAAGCGCACGAGGAGGCCAAGGAGGCGCTGACCGAGCTACGGGAGCTGGTGCGCGGACTGCACCCGGTGGTGCTCGAAGACCGCGGCCTCGACGCGGCGCTGTCCGGTATCGCCGCGCGCTCCCCGGTGCCGGTGCGGCTGACTGTGGACATGCCGCGCCGGGTCTCGTCCACGGTGGAGGCCGTCGGGTACTTCATCGTCTCCGAGGCCCTGGCCAACGTGAACAAACACGCCCGAGCCACGGCGGTGCAAGTGGACGTGCGCTTGGACGGCACGGTGCTGCGGATCACGGTCACGGACGACGGGATCGGCGGCGCGGACGCGGGCCGGGGCACCGGCCTGACCGGCCTGGCGCAGCGGGCCGCATCGGTGGACGGTAGCTTCGGGATCAGCAGCCCGCTCGGCGGACCGACGACGATTAAGGTAAACCTGCCATGCGAACCGTGATCGCCGAGGACTCGGTCCTGCTGCGCGCCGGACTGACCAAGCTGCTGGAAACCACCGGATTCGAGGTGGTGGCGGCGGTGCACGACGCGGACCGCGCTGCTGACCGCGGTGGAGCAGCACCGCCCAGAACTGGTGATCGCGGACGTGCGGATGCCGCCGTCCTTCACCGACGAGGGCATCCGGGCGGCCCTGGTGATCCGCCAACAATGGCCGGACGTCGGCAATCATGGTGCTGTCGCAGTACGTCGAGGAGCGCTACGCCGCGGACCTGCTGGCCACCCAGACGACCGGTATCGGCTACCTGCTGAAGGACCGGGTCGCGGACGTGGACGTGTTCCTGGAGGCGCTGCGCCGGGTCGCTGCGGGCGGGACGGCTCTCGATCCGGAGGTGGTAGCCCAACTGCTCCTGCGTCGCCAAGACCGGCCGACGGACCGGCTGACCGCCCGGGAACGCGAAGTGCTGTCCCTGATGGCCGAAGGCCGCTCCAACGCCGGCATCGCCGAATGCCTGGTGGTCAGCGAGAGCGCGGTGGCCAAGCACATCAACAGCATCTTCACCAAGCTGAACCTGTCCGCAGCCGAAGGTGACCACCGGCGGGTCCTGGCAGTGCTTCGGTTCCTGGAAGGCACCGGCGCCGCCGACCGGAGCTGATTTGACCGTCTGCTGCGGGGGTTGATCCCGACTGGTTTTCCGTCAGGATTACGGCATGGCCGGGAACCGCCCGTGGACACGCCGATACCGAGTTGGGGCCGAAGCGCCGCGTTTCGAACGATTCACGGACACCGGCTCGGCCTCACCCGCGCGGGTGGCCCAAACCGCGCCAGCCGCCGACGCATCGTCCTGGGCGGGCGGGGTGTGATCGTGTTCCGTTAGGGGCGGCGATTTCCGGCCGCAGGCGTCAGCGTGTTCCGCTGGGGGCACCCCGCGACCCGAACTTCCCACGATGACCCGTTTGTCCGTCCTGCTTGTTGCCCGTGGTGACGGTGAGAACGGTGTGTCGATGCCGGGCCGCCGTCGGGGCTGGTCCCGCGTCGACCCCGGGCCGCCGGTTTCTCGCGACCGCGGCCCCTGTCGCCTACGCCAGCGACAGGGGCGGAGATTGCAAGGTCAAACCGCTTATATCGAACGGACCCTGCGTTCCTCCCCGGTCGTCAACGCGAGCTCATCCGCCCGGCACGCCGATTTTGACGCGCAAACCCGAAATGCGCGTGCGCCATCCTGGCAACGTCGCTCAACTACGAAAGTTGGGCCGCGCCAGCCGATGTTCAGCGCCGCCAGCCGGTATCTCCCGCGCAAAGCACGCAGGTCCCCCGGCTAGTAGAACAGTCGCCTCTGACATTCCGGCCAAGTTATCCACAATTTCTCCACTGCTGCGAATTTCGTCCACAGCGGTAATCCACCGCTGGGCGGAATGGCCGTTGGCCGCCATTGTCGATGGTGGAGGTGGTGGCGATGAATGCGAAAGACTTGCTCGGCCGGGCGGGGGAGCAGGCGGCGGTGAGCTATCTGGAGGGCTGCGGGTTCCGGATCCTGGACCGGAACTGGCGCTCCGCCGACGGCGAGATCGATATCGTCGCGGTCGACCGGCACACGCTCGTCGTCTGTGAGGTGAAGACGCGCTCGGGGACGCGGTTCGGCACTCCGCTCGACGCGGTCGGCCGGGCGAAACGCACCCGGCTACGCAGGCTCGCGGCCCAGTGGCTGGCCGCGCACGGCATCCGCTTCGACCAGATCCGCATCGACGTGCTCGGCCTGCTCCGCGACGGAGCCGACGGCTTCACCATCGAGCACGTCAGGGGGGTGGGCTAGGTGCCTCTCGCCCGCGCGTTCTCGGTTGCGCTGGTCGGGGTCAAGGGCCATCTGATCGAGGTGGAGGCCGACATCGCCAACGGTCTGCCCGCGACGATCCTGGTCGGACTGCCCGACACCGCGCTGCGCGAGGCGCGGGACCGCATCCGCGCCGCGATCGTCAACAGCGGCGAAAGCTGGCCGAACTCGAAGATCACGGTCGGCCTCTCGCCTGCCGCCCTGCCGAAGCGCGGCAGCGGATTTGACCTGGCTATCGCGGTGGCAATACTCGCCGCCGACGACAGCCTGCCGCTGACGGCCCCGGCCGGGAAGATGTTCCTGGCCGAACTGGGCCTGGACGGCCGGCTTCGCCCGGTGCCGGGGGTGCTGCCGGCGGTGGCCGCGGCCGAGCCCGGCCTGGACACCGTCGTGGTCGCCGCGCAGAATGCGGCCGAGGCCGCTCTCGTCCCCGGCGTGCGCGTGGTCGGGGCGTCGACGCTGGCCGAGGTGATCATCTGGCTGCGGGGCGGGCCGCCGCCGACGCCCCCGGCCCCGGCGCCGCCGCCGGGCGGCCCCGTGCACGCGCTGGCGATGGCCAAGAAGCTGGACCTGTCCGAGGTGCTCGGGCAGGCGGAGGCGCGGATGGCGGTGGAGATCTGCGCGGCCGGCGGGCATCACTTGTCGCTGCTCGGGCCGCCCGGGGCGGGTAAGACGATGCTGGCCGAGCGGCTGCCGACGATCCTGCCGAGGCTTGAGGGGGCGGCGGCGATCGAGGTGACGTCGATCCACTCGGTGGCCGAGGCGCTGACGCCGGGGGAGGGCCTGGTGACGATGCCGCCGTTCTGCGCCCCGCACCACACGTCGTCGAAGGCGGCCATCGTCGGCGGCGGCTCCGGGCTGATCCGGCCGGGGGCGGCTAGCCTGGCGCATCGGGGAATCCTGTTCCTTGACGAGGCGCCGGAGTTCAGCCGGGACGTGCTCGACGCGCTGCGGCAGCCGCTTGAGTCGGGGGAGGTGGCGATCGCCCGGGCGACGGCCAAGGCGAGGTTTCCGGCCCGGTTCACGCTGGTGCTCGCGGCCAACCCGTGCCCGTGCGCACGCGCGGCGGCCCCGGGCGGGTCCGGCTGCCGCTGCTCGCCGGCCGCCCGGCGGCGGTACCTGGGGCGGCTGTCGGGCCCGCTGATGGACCGGGTGGACGTGAAGGTCGTCCTGCAGCCGGTGAGCCGGCGCGACATGCTCTACGACCGCCGGTTCGCCGAGTCCTCGGCCGTGGTGGCGGAGCGGGTCGCGGCGGCGCGCGAGCGAACTGCGGCCAGGCTGGCGGGGACTCCGTGGCGGCTGAACGCCGAGATTCCCGGCGCGCAGCTGCGCCGGGCGTTTCCCCCGCAGACGGGATCGATGAAGCCGCTGGAACGGGTGATGGAGCTCGGCCAGGTCTCCGCCCGGGGCGCGGACAAGATCGTCCGGGTCGCCTGGTCGCTGGCTGACCTGGCCGGCCGGGACCGGCCCGGTGTCGACGAGGTCAGCCTTGCGATCGGGCTGTGGCTGGGGGTCTCGCAGTGAGCGCCGCACCGCACGGCAGCACGCTCGACGAGGAGTCGTACGCGCGGGCGGCGCTGACCTACCTGGTGGAGCCGGCCGACCGCTGGCTCAACGGGCTGATCTCGGCTCACGGGGCGACGCGAACGCTCGAGGCGATCAGATCGGGTCGGCTGCCCGACCCGAGCGGCGACTTCCCGATACCGCCGCTCGTACAGCGGACGCTGCGGCAGTCCATGGAGCGCTGGCGAGTGCGCCTTGACGAGCTTCCGACGCCGGATGAGGTGATCGCCTTCCGCCAGTCGGGCATCAGGCTGATCTGCCCGGGCGATCCGGAGTGGCCAGAGCAGCTGGCCGACCTCGGCCACGAGCAGCCGTACGCGCTGTGGCTGCGCGGCACCGCCGACCTGCGCTTTAACTGCCTGCGGGCGGTCGCCGTGGTGGGCTCGCGGGCCGCGACCGCCTACGGCTGCTACGTCGCGGCCGAGCTCGCCGCGTCGGTCGCGGCGCGGGGCTGGACCGTGATCTCCGGGGCTGCGTTCGGCGTCGACGCCTCGGCCCATCGGAGCGCACTCGGCGCGGACGGGGTGACCGTCGCGGTGCTGGCGTGTGGAGTGGACGTGCCCTACCCGGTCGGCCACACCGAGCTGCTGGAGGCCGTCGCGGCCCAGGGCGTGATCGTCAGCGAGTGGCCGCCGGGCCGGACCGTGAGCAGGCTCAGGTTCCTGGTCCGCAACCGGGTGATCGCCGCCCTCGCGACCGGCACGCTGGTGGTGGAGGCCGGTGAGCGCAGCGGCGCCGTCAACACCGCCAGGCACGCCCGCGACCTTGGTCGCCGGCTGATGGCGGTCCCCGGCCCGGTCACCTCTGAGCAGTCCGCAGGCTGCCATCACATCATCCGCGACTGGCAGGGGACCCTCGTCACCACCGCAGCCGAGGTCATCGAGCACCTGTCCCCGCTCGGCGCGACCCTCGAACCGACGAGCGCGCCCCCCGTCACCGACCTCGCCGTCCCCGCCAGCTCGGCCGGCCCGGCGGAGCCGTCCCGGCCAACGTCGGGCCGGCCCAAGTCGGCCCGCAGGCGGCTGCTCCGGCCTGCGCTCGACCTCGACGCCATGGACCTGGAGACAACCCAGGTGCTCGACGCGATGCCGGCCCGCGGCGGGATGGCGGCGACCCGGATAGCGCAGCGGGCGGGCCTTGACCCGACCACGGCGGTCCGCTGCCTGGCCACGCTGGCGGCGTCCGGTTTCATCGAGCGCTGCACCGAGGGCTGGCGGCTGAGCCGTGCCTGACCAAGCCCAGCGGGCCGGCCGAAGCCGCCAAAACAAAGCCGGCAAAACAAAGCCGCTAAAGCCAAAACATGGCCGAGGTCGTTTCCCGGTCGCCGCCGACCGGTGCACACTGTGCCCATGGCCGTGCCCCGCAACCGCGCCGCCGACGCCGGTGACCCGACGGAGAACCCGACCGACGGCCTGCCGACCGCGCTCAGCGCCGCGTTGGCGGCGTTCAACCGTCACCTGGCGGCCGAGCGCGCACTCTCCCGGCACACCGTCCGCGCCTACAACGGCGACCTCCGGTCGCTGCTTGACTACGCCTGCCAGTCCGGCATCCAAGACCCCAGTGCGCTCGACCTGGCCACGCTCCGCGGCTGGCTGGCCGACCAGCACCAGGCGGGCGCGGCCCGGACGACGCTCGCCCGGCGGGGCGCGGCGGCACGGGCCTTCACCGCCTTCGCGCACCGCCAGGGCTGGCTCGCGGTCGATCCAGGACCGCAGCTCGGCACCCCCAAGGCCCACCGGGTGCTGCCTCAGGTGCTTCGCCAGGACGAGATGCGCCGGGTCCTGGCCGACAGCGAGGACCGGGCGCTGCGCGAGCTCGCGGCGCAGCCCGCGCGCGGCCGCGACGGCGCTGGCGCTCCGCGACGTCGCGGTTCTCGAGCTGCTCTACGCGTCGGCCATCCGAGTCAGCGAGCTGTGCGAGCTCGACCTCGGCGGCCTCGACCTTGAACGGCGCACGGTGCGGGTGTTCGGCAAGGGCGGCAAGGAGCGCGTCGTCCCGGTCGGGGTGCCTGCGGTGCAGGCGGTGGCGCGCTGGGAGCAGGCCGGGCGTCCGGCTCTGGCCGGCCAGCGCAGCGGGGCCGCCCTCTTCCTTGGGGCGCGCGGCGGCCGTCTCGATCCGAGGACCGCGCGCCGCATCGTGCACGCCCGGCTGCGCTCCCTCGGCCAGAGCGCTGCAGCCCAGGATGCCGACGGAAGCGGCGCCCACGGCGTCAAGGACGCAGGCCCGCACGCGATCAGGCACACGGCGGCCACTCACCTGCTCGAGGGCGGCGCCGACCTGCGCAGCGTGCAGGAGATCCTCGGCCATTCCTCGCCCGCGACCACGCAGATCTACACCCATGTCTCGGCCGAGCGGCTGAAGGCGAGCTACCGCCAGGCACATCCCCGCGCCTAACCCCGAAAAGACCTGCGTCAGCCACATACCACGCCGCCCCCTGACTTCTAGTAACCTAGGAAGTGGCCACCCCAGGAAAACACCGAACCGGTGCCCTGGAGAGGCCGCACTTCGCGTGCTCGCATGCCGCGTGTTATCACGCGGGACGCGCCACTCGGTCCGCCGACCAGACGGACCGGTCAGGCCCCGGCATATGCCAGGACCGGCCAGGTCAGAACGGTCAGCGGCATGGCGTGATCGGACAACCATCGGGCACCAGGACAAACCGAGCCGCGCACGGAACGGCCACGGTCGTGGCAGGCATCGCCATCAACGGCGGTACCGCCAGGGCAGCCAGGTCCGCGCGCATGAAATGAAGGGACCGCAGCCATGAGCACGGTCGTCACGATGAAGCAGCTCCTCGAGAGCGGTGTCCACTTCGGCCACCAGACCCGGCGCTGGAACCCGAAGATGAAGCGTTACATCTTCACCGAGCGCAACGGCATCTACATCATCGACCTGCAGCAGTCGCTGGCCTACATCGACCGCGCGTACGAGTTCATCAGGGAGACGGTCGCCCACGGCGGCACGATCCTCTACGTCGGCACCAAGAAGCAGGCCCAGGAGGCGATCGCCGAGCAGGCGCGCCGGGTCGGCATGCCGTACGTGAACCAGCGCTGGCTGGGCGGCATGCTCACCAACTTCTCCACCGTCTACAAGCGGCTGCAGCGCCTCAAGGAGCTCGAGGAGATCGACTTCAACGACGTCGCCGCCTCGGGCATGACCAAGAAGGAACTGCTCGGCCTCAAGCGCGAGAAGGACAAGCTCGACAAGACCCTGGGCGGCATCAGGGACATGGCCCGGGTGCCGAGCGCGGTCTGGGTGGTGGACACCAAGAAGGAGCACATCGCGATCAACGAGGCCCGCAAGCTGGGCATCCCGGTCGTCGCGATCCTCGACACCAACTGCGACCCGGACGAGGTCAACTACCCCATCCCCGGTAACGACGACGCGATCCGCAGCGTGGCGCTGCTGACCCGCGTGGTCGCCGACGCGGTGGCGGACGGCCTGATGGCGCGCGCGGGCGCGTCGCAGGCCGACGAGAAGCCGGCCGACGACACGTTCTCGGCGACCGGGGCCGTGGACGAGCCGCTGCCGGAGTGGGAGCGCGACCTGCTGGCTGGCGGCGCCACGGCCGACGCCGCCGCGGCCGAGGAAGTCCAGGAGTCCACGGTCAGCGACCCGGCCGAGGCCGACGCCGAGATCGCCGCGGTCGCCCCCGACAACGCCGAGATCGCTGCGGCCGCCGCCGAGGCGACTCCCGCCGCCGCCGAGGCCGCCGCTGAGGACGCGGCCGAGGCCGGCGCCGACCAGACCGCCGCCGCCGAGACCGCAGCCGCCGACGCCGAGACCGCCGACGCCGAGACCGCCGACGCCGAGTAAGTGTCGACACCGACACCACACCGTCGATAACCACTGACGAAGCAAGGAACGAACAGACATGGCGAACATCTCCGCCGCTGACGTGAAGCGGCTCCGGGAGCAGACCGGGGCCGGGATGATGGACTGCAAGAACGCCCTGGCCGACGCCGGTGGCGACTTCGAGCTTGCCATCGAGAACCTGCGCAAGAAGGGCGTCAAGGACGCCGGCAAGCGGGCCGACCGCACGGCGGGCAACGGCCTTGTCACCGCCGAGCTCGACGGCAACAGCGCGGGCGTCCTGGTCGAGCTGAACTGCGAGACCGACTTCGTGGCCAAGAACGAGCAGTTCCAGGAGCTGGCGGCCAAGATCGCCCAGGCCGCCCTGGCGAACAAGGTCGCCGACCGGCTCGCGCTGCTGTCCACCGCGACCAACGACGGCAAGTCGGTCGAGCTGCTGATCGAGGAGGCCAGCGCCTCGATCAAGGAGAAGATCGAGCTCGGCCGCTACGCCCGCCTCGACGGCGGCTACGTGACCACCTACCTGCACCGCTCCGACCGGGACCTGCCGCCGACCCTCGGCGTCCTCGTCCAGCTCGACGCGGCCAACGAGTCGGTCGCGAAGGACCTGGCGCAGCAGATCGCGGCCACGCCGGCCCAGTACGTCAGCCGGAACGAGGTGCCGACCGAGGTGGTCGAGAAGGAGCGCCGGATCGCCGAGGAGATCACCCGCGAGGAGGGCAAGCCGGAGCAGGCGATCCCGAAGATCGTCGACGGCCGGGTCAACGCCTTCTTCAAGGACATCGTGCTCACCGAGCAGGCGAGCGTGAAGGACCCGAAGCAGTCCATCAAGTCGGTCCTCGCGGCCGGCCAGGTGAACGTGCTGGCGTTCGCGCGCTTCCGGGTCGGCCAGGCGTAAGTCAGGCATAACCGAGCAGCGGTAGTGTGGTGAACGCCGTCATTGACGGCGTTCACCACAGCCCACGGACGCGTGTGCACAGGAGCTGAAGCAATGATCGATGACACCCTCCTCGAGGCCGAGGAGAAGATGGACAAGGCCGTCACGGTCGCCCAAGAGGACTTCAGTAAGATCCGCACCGGACGGGTTCACCCGGCGATCTTCTCCAAGCTCACGGTGGAGTACTACGGCTCGCAGACCCCGCTGAACCAGCTCGCGTCCTTCAACGTGCCCGAGCCGCGGATGATCACCCTGAGCCCCTTCGACAAGGCGTCGCTGCCCGCGATCGAGCGGGCGATCAGGAACAGCGACCTCGGGGTCAACCCGTCCAACGACGGCGTGCTCATCCGCGTCGTCTTCCCCGAGCTGACCGAGGAACGCAGGCGCGAGTACATCAAGACCGCCCGCTCCAAGGCCGAGGACGCCCGCGTCTCCATCCGCAACGTCAGGCGGCACGCCAAGGACGCCCTCGACAAGATGGCGAAGAACAGCGAGGCCGGCGAGGACGATGTCCACCGCGCCGAGCGAGAGCTGCAGGACGTCACCGACACCTACGTGGCCAAGATCGACGAGCTGCTCAAACACAAGGAAGCCGAGCTGCTCGAAATCTGAGCGCCGTCCGCTCAGATCGCAGCCAACCCCACCGTGAGCTCCGCGAACGCCTCACCAGACCCCGCGCACGGCCCCGCGCACCGGCCCGCGTTTGATCTCGCGACCGCAGACGTCCCGGTGCCCGCCGACCCCTCCAAGGCTGCCGAGGAGGCGAAGCCGCACCACATCAGTACCGGCCGTAACCTCCCCGTCGCGATCGCCGTCGGCCTGCTCCTCGGCGGTCTCGCCCTGCTGACCCTGCTGACCGTCAAGGCGACGTTCCTGATCTACATGGGCGTTGCCCTGCTGATCGGGCTGCACGAGCTCGACGCCGCCCTCAAGACCAAGGGCATCAAGATCCCGCTGATCCCGGTCGCGGCCGGCGGCGCCGCGATCGTGCTGGCCGCCTACTGGGCGGCGGGCGGCGCGGTCATGGCCGCGTTCGCGCTGACGGTCCTCGGGGTGCTGATCGCCCGCATGTTCAACGGCCCCGAGGGTTACGTCAAGGACGTCACCGCGGGCGTGTTCACCACCGCCTACCTGGGGCTGCTGGGCGCGACGGTCGCCGCGATGCTGGCCGATCACGACGGCGGCAAGCGCGTTCTGATCTTCATCGTGCTGACGATCTGCAGCGACATCGGCGGCTACTTCGCAGGCATCACCCTCACCCCGTTCACCGGCGGGCACAAGATGGCCCCGGTCATCTCGCCCAAGAAGACCTGGGAGGGCCTGGCAGGCTCGGTCTTCCTCGCCGTGGTGGCAGGCGCGATCCTGCTGCCGACCCTGCTGCACGGCCACTGGTGGCAGGGGATCATCGTTGGCATCGCCGCGGTCGCCGCCGCCGTCTTCGGCGACCTGGCCGAGTCGATGATCAAGCGCGACCTGGCGATCAAGGACATGGGCACGCTGCTGCCCGGCCACGGCGGCGTCCTCGACCGCATCGACTCGCTGCTCGCCTGCGCCCCGGTCGTCTGGCTGCTGCTCGCCATCTTCGTTAAGTAAAGCAAAAGCAGAGAACAAAGATCAAAGACGAATTTGTCGAACGGTCCGTGGTTTCACCCGCTCCGTTATCCGCACGCCCGCGATGTTTGACGGTCGACTTTCGAGGAAGTTGACCGTCGGTAATTCGCTCAGGCTTCAGGAAACGGAGTCAACGGACATGTTTCGGGTCAGCAGAATTCTCCTTCTCATATATATCGCCGTCGGCGTGTTCGTCGCCTGGGACCGCCACTACATCACGCTGGCGTGGCTCCGGGCGGTGGCCAGCGCCCTCCTCGCGATCTTCCTCTGGTTCCTAGTCCTGCTAGGCGTCAACCTGCACGTCCACGGTTAATTGAGCAACGCGGCCGACTCGGCGGTGATGCGCCGCCGGGTCGGCCGCGACGTGCGAGCCCACAGCTCGGCACGGGTCTGTTCACTGCCAGGGCCGGGGGGAGCCCCTTATGGCTGGTCCCGCCGTGACGTTCGGGATCCAGCGTGCGGCTGCCCGGTCCCGACCGGGGCGGCAACTGCCTCCGGGCGCGCCGCTGCTCTATGGCGACCGCTACCCCGAGGCAAACGGTGAACGCAGCGATCACGGCGGCGCCCAGGGCAAGGCTGAAGCACGCCGCAACCCAGGAATGATGGGAATTGGGGCCGGGGACGTTCGGATCGATGTGGGCGCCAATCTCGGTGGCGGCGGCCCGATGACCGGGCACCCGCCCGATACGGCGGCCGCCTTGGCCAGCGGTCGGCGAACCGGCGGGGCGGCCGGGCGCGCCAGCCCCGCTGGGTCTGCGGCCGAATCGGCCAGGGTCCGCGCGACCAGGCTCAGCCCGCCTGCGGCCCGCCAGCGGCCGGCTCGGCCGGGCTCAGCCCGCCTGCGGCCCGCTCAGCCCGCTCAGTCGGCGCGGCCGGGATGTCGGCGGTGAGCGCGGCCAGGTCGGCGTAGGTCCGGGCGGCCAGCGCCCGGACCGGTCCCCAACGCGATCCGGGCTCCCGCCCCCCAGGCCCCCTTACAGGAGTTCCCGGATAAGCCCATGCGGCAGACTTGGTGCCTGGCGGTGGCGTCGGCGACAGCCCCCGCGCTGGGCGAGACCTCGGCCAGCGGCCGGGCATCGACACACCATCCTCTCCGTCACCACGCGCAACGAGCCGGACGGAGATCGGGGTCAGCGTGGGCACTTCGGGTCGCGGGGTGCCCCCGGCGGCACACGCTAACGTCCGCAGCCGGAAAACGCGCCCCCGACGGCACACGCTCACGGCCCCCGCCCAGGCCGCTCGCCCACATCCTCCAGCGCCGCCCCCGAACCCGCGCCCGCCACCGCAAGGACGCCGCCCAGACCCAGACCCACCGCCAGCACACCGGCAAGCCGCCGCTCGACTAGCCAAGCACCTGGGATGCCTAGCGGCCGTCCGCCGAAGGCGGCTGGACGATCCAGCTGCGGTGCTGGGCGGAGAGGTGGCTCACTAGGCTGGCCGAGCCGTGCTCCTTGGCCAGCTGACGGGAGCGTTCGGTGATCGGGATGATCCAGAGCCAGCGAACCGGGTCGCCGTCAACCGAGAACCCGGACAGGTCGGGCACCGGCGGCCCGGCCAGCCCGGACGGGTCCTCGAGCAGCAGCACCCCCTCATACCCGCCGCCGAAGGGGAACGTCCCTGGCTTGTCGTACCAGCGGATGCTGTGCCCCGGGCCGAACCACGTCACCGCGCGCCACGGGTACCCGGCCAGCCAGAGGAAGATCAGCGCGGCCACCCCGGACGGCAGCGTGGTCGCGACGGCGAGCTCGACCCGGCTGTACCCGGTGGGGTCCTCGACGACCTGCTCGACGACCGGCATCCGCTGCGCGCTCATCCCGATGGTGGACAGCACCGTGTACGGCCGGCCGGGCCCCGGCGGCCGCTCCGAGATGGCGATCGCCGGGCGCTTGCCCGGCGCGCCGTCCCAGTAGTGCGAGCCCGGCCCGAGCCGGGAGGTGAGGTGCCCGAGCGCGGCCGACTGGAACTGCGCCCAGCCGCCCGTCGAGTCGCGCCACTGCCAGAACTCGGCCGCCCGTTCCACCCGCGGGCCGAGCCCCTCGACGGCCTCGTCGAGGTCCCAGGCAAACGGGGTCTGGCCGATCACGTCGCGGCTGTAGCCGGGCATGCCCCTGGTCGAGTCCGCCCAGCCGGGGATGACGGCGAGCAGGGTGCCGCGTTCGAGCAGCGCGACGCCGTCGCCCTCCTCGAACCAGAGCGCTTGCAGGGTGGCCGGGTCGAGCGGGGGCCTGCCGCGCGGGTGCCTGGTCCGGCCCTCGGGCATAACCGGGGCCTGACCGGCGTTGATCCTGTCCGGATCGCTAGTGCGCGGTGCGCGGACATGGTTTGCTAGCCAGGTGGCGACGATCACCGTCGTTTCGTCACGCAGGTACGCAGCCGTCGTGGCGCCGTCGAACTCGACCGTCAGCCGCCTGGACCCGTACGGGCTCACGCTGTCAAGCAGCGTGACGGCCGGCGGGAACGGATCAGGATCTGACAGCATAATCGCCATATTCCCACTATCACCCTGTTTGCCCTCCGCAATCAAGTACTCACGCAGAGTGTCCTAGCAGTAAATATCGTCAGCATGACGCCGGAACGGAGTCGCAGTGTCTCGACCACCTCGCCACCTCGCCGATCTTGAGCTGGCCGAGCGGCGGGAGGCCGTCGCGGCGCTCGGCCAGCGGGCATTCCGGGCGGATCAGCTATCCCGGCATTACTTCGCACGTTACACCGACTCGCCCGAGGACATGACGGACCTGCCGATCGGCGTCCGCACCGCCTTGACCAGTGAGCTGCTGCCGCGGCTGCTGACCTCCGAGCGCGAACAGGCGTGCGACGACGGCGCGACCCGCAAGATGCTGTGGCGGCTGCACGACGGGGCGCTGGTCGAGTCGGTCCTGATGAAGTACACCGACCGGGTCACGATGTGCGTGTCTTCGCAGGCCGGCTGCGGGATGGGCTGCCCGTTCTGCGCGACCGGCCAGGCCGGCCTGACCCGGAACCTGTCCACCGCCGAGATCGTCGCCCAGGTCGTGGCGGGCGAGCGGGTCCTGGCGGCCGAGAACCCCAACGGGAACGTCACCAGCACCTCACGGGTCTCCAACATCGTCTTCATGGGCATGGGCGAGCCGCTCGCGAACTACAAGAGCGTGCTCGGCGCGGTCCGGCGCTTCTCCGACCCGGTGCCGTCCGGCCTGGGCATATCGCAGCGCTCTCTGACCGTCTCGACCGTCGGCCTGGTCCCGGCCATCCGGCGGCTGACGGAGGAGAAGCTGACCGTTCGGCTGGCGGTATCGCTGCACGCGCCCGACGACGAGGCGCGCGACGAGCTGGTCCCGGTCAACCGCCGCTGGAAGGTCGCCGAGGTCCTGGACGCGGCCTGGGATTACGCGGCCGCGACCGGTCGCCGTATCTCCATCGAGTACGCGCTGATCAGGGACGTCAACGACCAGGGATGGCGGGCTGACCTGCTCGGCGAGCTGCTGACGGGCCACCTGGCGCACGTCAACCTGATCCCGCTCAACCCGACCCCCGGCTCCAAGTGGACCGCCTCCCGGCCCGGCGTCCAGGACGAGTTCGTCCGCCGGATCGCCGATCATGGCGTCGCCGTCACGGTCAGGGACACCCGGGGCCGGGAGATCGACGGCGCCTGCGGCCAGCTCGCCGCCACCGTCACCGGCCGCTCGGTCGGCCCCGCCCGCCGCCCCGGCACCCACCTGCTCCCGCTCGCCTAGCCCCCGGCCCCGGGAGGGTCGCCGCTGCGGGACAATGCCGAGGTGATGTGGTGGACGAGCCTTAAGCGGCAGGTTGGAACGGCGCGGCGGCAAGCCGTCTGGCATGCGGTGCACTGGGGCTGGCGGGAGTTCCAGAACGCCGGCATGGTGACCGCCGACACGCCCGCCGGCCGGGCCTTCGCCCGGTTCGGCCGCGGCTCGCTGATGGCGTTCCCGGCCGGGTCGGTCTTCGGCCAGGGCTCGATTGAAATCGGCGATGACACGCTGATCGGCGCGGTCGTCTCCCTCTCGGCGGGCCTCGTGCCGGGCCAGGACCTCGGCCCGAACGCGGTGCTGCGGATCGGCGATCGCTGCGTGATCGGCCGCGGCAGCCACATCGTCGCGCACGAGAACGTCGAGATCGGCGACGACGTCTGGACCGGCCCCTACGTCTACATCACCGACCAGAACCACGGCTACGAGGACCCGGACGTCCCGATCGGCCGCCAGTTTCCCGTCAACCGCCCGGTCAGCATCGGCAGCGGCTCATGGCTCGGCGCGGGCGCGATCGTGCTGCCCGGTGCCCGGATCGGCCGCAACGTGGTGGTCGCGGCCGGGTCGGTGGTGCGCGGGGACATCCCCGACCACTGCGTGGTGGCCGGGGTCCCGGCCCGGGTGATCCGCGAGCACGCCGACGCGGGCTGGCTCTCTCCCAAGGCCCCGGCCTGACCCGCTAGTCCGCCTCTTGGCCGTTTGCCTCGGTCGACGGGGGCGGCCGGGGCGGCGCATCGCGCCGGCGTCACGGGGCAGCCGCCCGGCGTCGCCGAGGGCGCGGCGGAGCATGAACTCGATCTGGGCGTTGGTGGAGCGCATCTCGTCGGCCGCCCACTTGGCCAAGGCGTCGTGGACGGCCGGGTCGAGCCGGAGAAGAATGCTTTTGCGTTCGGCCATGAGATCCGTCAGGAGTAAAGGGAGCCGGTGTTCACCACTTGCTGGGTGGCCTGTTCGCTGCAGAGAACCACCAGCAGGTTGGAGACCATGGCCGCCTTGCGCTCCTCGTCGAGCTCGACGACGTTCTCCTCGTCGAGGCGCTCCAGGGCCATCTTGACCATGCCGACCGCGCCCTCGACGATCTTGGCCCGGGCACCGACGACCGCGCTCGCCTGCTGCTGGCGGAGCATCGCCTGGGCGATCTCGGCGGCGTAGGAGAGCCGGGTGAGCCGGGTCTCGATGACCTCCACGCCGGCCGCGAGCACCCGCTGGTTGAGCTCGTCGGTCAGCTTCCCGGTGATCTCCTCGGCGTTCTCCCGCAGCGACATCGCGTCGGTGCCGCGGCTGTCGTAGGGGTAGCTGGAGGCGATGTGCCTGACCGCCGTCTCGGCCTGGATGGCGACGAACTTCACGTAGTCGTCGACCGAGTAGGTGGCCTGCGCGGTGTCCTTCACCTGCCAGACGACCACGGCCGCGATCTCGATCGGGTTGCCGTCGGCGTCGTTCACCTTGGTCTGGGCCGTCTCCAGGTTCCTGATCCTGGTCGAGACCGGGATGCGGATGGCGAACGGGTTCACGAACTGCATGCCGGGCTCGCGCACGGTGCCCTTGTAGTTGCCGAACAGCTGCACCACGTGCGCCCGGCCCGGCGCGACCACGGTAATACCGCGCAGCACGAAGCCCGCGATGATGGAAAAGACGATGCCAAGCACGATGAACACCCCCTTAAGGGCGCCGCCGTGCACGGCCGCCTGCCAGAAGAAGACGGCCATCAAGATCCACAGCACGAGGTCGATGAGGAGGAACACCACGCCGCGGATGTACCAGGCCGGCTGCTCGTGCATCGGCACGGCCGGGGTGTAGAGGGGAGTGGCCGTAGTTTGAGTCTGGGCTGACATTGCCCACCTCCAGGAGAGATTCTCTAATATCAGAGGCTATCATACTGATATCAGTTTTTTCCGCAAGCCCTTTCGCGGAGCAAGATCCGCGTGGCTGCCGGGCGGACGCCTAGATCTTGGGCGCGAACATCTCCCCGTGCAGCGCCCGCTCGACAAGGGCGACGGCCCGCGCGTTGGCGGCCAGCCGCCGGCCCTCGGTTCGATAGGCGGCGAGCACCGCGTCGACCGCGTGCGGCGGGATCGCCTCGCCGAGCTCGGTCCGCGCCGAGCGGTAGGCCGCCCGCGCGCCCTCGACGCACGCCTGCGTGTGATGGCGGGCCATCGCCGCGAGCGCGGCCGGGTGCCGGCGGAGCACGCCGTGCAGCCGGTAGTCGGGCGGGACGACGCCGAGAAGCCAGGCGACAGCGGTCGTCTCGAAGTCCTCGGAACCCGGCGGATGCACTCCGGTCGGCCAGTCCGGCGGTATGTACGCAGCCATAATCGCAGCATAACACGCCATCGAACGGCAATTCGATCAACCTCTCCTGACGAACTCGCTCGTTCGCGTCACGCTCCTGAGCGCCTTCGACCAGCGACGAGCGTCACCCGCCGTTCGCGGTTCGGGCACGAAGCCGAGCCGCAGATGGTGCGTACCGCCTGCAGCTCAGCGCCGTCCGACTGCCGCCCGGATCTGGCTGAGCCACTCCGCGCCCAGCTGCCGGCCGTTCTGAAGTTGGTCGTCTCGATCCCAGCGCCAGGTTGTGACCAAGGCCAGCGCGAGAGTCCGGCAATCGCGCAGCAGGTCTTGATCGACGTCCGGATAGTGCTCGCTGGCTTCTTCTGGCGCGTGGGCGAGGTCAAATTCGACCGGCCCGCGGCAGCACGTCTCCAGGTCTACCAACAGCAGCCCGTTCTTCGTGGTGAGCACGTTTCCAGGATGCGGCTCGCCGTGCAGCAGCTGCTCAGCGGCGTCCCGGTCGCCGATTGCTCGCCGCAGGTTCCGCAGCGTGTCGCCGAGGAACTCCCGGTCTCCGTCGGCGAGCGCGCGGAGTGCGGTCGCGGTTGGCGACGAGCCGCTGAGCCTGCTCGACCCGGTCGCTGAAGTGCGGCGCAGGAATTTCGACCGTGCGCAGGCCGGCATGCAGCCGCTCAAGCGCACTGGCGTAGTCGGCTGGTGAGACCGCTTGGGACGCCGCGGATGCGTAGTAGGTCCACAGCGTGATCGCGAAGCCGTCACGCTCGTAGACGCGTGGTTCCACCCGGGCCTCAAGCGCCGCCACCGGGCACCCGGACGCGGCCAGCAGTTGGGCAAGCTCGATTTCGAACTGCGCGACCTGATGCTCTACGGGTGCCACCCGGGCAACCACATCACCGGGCAGCAGACGCAGAGTGAGCTTGTTCGAGTCATGAAGCACGATCGCGTCATCGGCCGTCAGGCCAAGGGCTGAGGCGACCGACTTGGCCGCGGCCATCGCGCGCCGGAACTCTGACGTCTGCATCGTCTCCGGCTTACCTCGTGCTGGCCAAGGCTCGGTAGGCCGCCCGCAAGGCGGCCCGGCGGCCCGGGCTGGACAAGACGTCGACGGAGTCGACCCACTGCTCGATGGAGCCCACCATCGGCGGCAGCCGCGCTGACGTCCGGGTCGGTGATGCCGTCGAGAAGCGCCTGCGGCACGGCCCCGTCCAGCGTGCGGTAGGGCCGGTCGAAGAAGGGAATCACCGCGGACTCGGGCGTCGGCAGCCCGCGTTCGCGCTGGACGCCGAGGAGCACCCCGCAGGCCGAGGCCAGCGCGTCCTCGCGGTCCCGCCACGAGGCGCGGCGGCGGCGTCGAGCAGCGGCCCGAGCCGGGCGGCGACGGGGAGCGAGCGGAAGACGGTGCCGCGCCACTTGGCATACGGCGCCCACCGGCGGGACAGCGCGAACGCCAGCCAGACCAGGTCCCCGGCCAGGCTCGCGCTGATCAGCCGTGAGCCGAGCTCGTCGCCTGCCTCGGCGGTCCGGCCCACCATCGGCAGCAGCTGGCAGAGGCGCTGCCAGCCCGCGGCCAGGACGTAGCGCTCGACGTCCGGCGGATACCAGTCCAGCATCGTCCGCACGGCCGCCAGGGTGCGGGTCCGGTCGGTGAACACCGGGCCGGCGGTCACCTCGAGCACGCTCTGCCCGGTCACGGTCAGCCAGTCCAGCGCCGACAGCCCGCCGGAGGGGTCGACGCCCAGCCGGCTGGCGGCGAAGTCGGCGACGGTGGCGACCTCGACCTTGTGGGAGAGCGAGGAGTCCCAGGTGACCGGGAACCGCACCGGGAACTCCCCGAATCGTTCCGGCAGCTCCTCTTCCAGGATCGCGCTGATGCGCGGCACCTGATCGCGGGCGTCTTCATCGACGAGCAGGGTCAGCCGGCACCCCCAGTCGTGGTCGCGGCTGATCGCGTCGTCGAGGCCGAGCACGTCCGATCCCGAGCCCAGCCGGGCCGCGGCATACCTTAGGTCCGGCCAGGGCCCGGCTCAGCAGCGGCTCCACGACGTCGGTAGAGAACCTACGGGCCAGCTCGGCCCCGGTCAGCTGGCGATCGGTCACGACCGCAGCTCATCAGATCAGCCCCGGTCGAAGCCACCCATTTAGTTCGCGGCGGAGCCGGGGTCGCGTAAGCCACGCACCCCACGCCTGCACCGACCACACCAGCAGGCCTATGTCTTTGTGCATAGGCCGAACGCCCAGGTTGTGGCCGCACGGCCGATCCCCCCAGGGCCGCTGACTCCTAGCGTTGGTGATGCGGGCGGAATCCCGCCCTGACGAGAGGAAATGACCAATGATCGAAGTCGAGAACCTCACCAAGCGATACGGCGACAAGCTCGCCGTCGACGACCTGAGCTTCACCGTGCAGCCGGGCATCGTGACCGGCTTCCTCGGCCCGAACGGCGCCGGCAAGTCGACCACGATGCGGATGATCGCCGGGCTGGACCGCCCGACCGCGCGGCCAGGTCCGGGTCAACGGCCGCGACTACCGGCGCCGCCGCGGCGCCGATGGCCGAGCTCGGCGTCCTGCTCGAGGCCAAGGCCGTGCACACCGGCCGGTCAGCCCGCAACCACCTGCTCGCGCTGGCCCAGACCAACGGGATCGGCAAGCGCCGGGTCGACGAGGTGATCGACCTGGTCGGCCTGCGCGAGGTCGCCGCCAAGCGGGTCGGCGGCTTCTCCCTCGGCATGGGCCAGCGGCTCGGCGTCGCCTCCGCGCTGCTCGGCGACCCGCGCGTCGTGGTGCTCGACGAGCCGGTCAACGGGCTGGACCCCGAGGGCGTGCTGTGGATCCGCAACCTGCTCAAGGCGCTCGCCGCCGAGGGCCGCACGGTGTTCGTCTCCTCGCACCTGATGAGCGAGATGGCGCTGACCGCGACCCGGCTCATCGTCGTCGGCCGCGGCCGGCTGATCGCCGACACCACCGTCGACGAGTTCATCGCCCGGGCCAGCGGGCAACACCGTCACCGTCCGCACGCCCGCAGCGGCCGAGCTGCGCGCGCTGCTGCTCGGCCCCGACGTCACCGTCACCAGCGAGCACGCCGACGTCCTGACGTGCACGGCCTGACCGCCGAGCAGATCGGCACGCATCGCCTGGCAGGCCGCACCTGCCCGTGCTACGAACTCACCGCCCAGCACGCATCGCTCGAGGAGGCATTCATGGAACTCACCCATGACGCGGTCGACTACCGCACGACCGAGCACGCCCGCTGACCACCGCAGGACGCGGTGACCCGATGAGCGCCGCTGCGCCACCGCACCGCTGGCCCGCGCCGACCTGCCCGGACGCCGTGCAGGTGACCCAGCGGCGGGTCGCTGCGCTCGGAGTGGACGAAGTTCCGGTCCCTTCGCTCGACCGTCTGGACGCTGCTCATCGCGGTCGTGCTGATGATCGGCATCGGCGCGCTGTTCTCGGCGGTCATCGCCGAGCCAGTACCACACGTTCAGCGCCGCAGACCGGCCAGCTTCAGACGCCGTCACCGCCAGCCTGGCCGGCTTCATCTTCGCGCAGCTCGCCATCGGGGTCCTCGGTGTGCTGCTGATCAGCGGCGAGTACAGCACCGGCATGATCCGCGTCCTCGCTGACCGCCGTCCCGCGCCGGCTGCCCGTGCTGTGGGCCAAGCTCGCCGTCTTCGCCGGCGTCGTGTTCGCCGTCTCGCTGGTCGCCAGCCTTCATCGCCTTCTTCCTCGGCCAGGCGCTGCTCAGCGGCCACCACCTCGGACGCTCGCGATCACGCGCCCGGGCGCGCTGCGGTCGGTCGTCGGTGCCGCGCTGTACGTGACCGTGGCCGGCATGATCGGTCTGGCGCTCGGGCGCTGCTGCGCAATACCGCCGCCGCGCATCTCGGCCTTCGTCGGCGTCGTTCTTCGTGCATCCCGCCGCTGACCGCGCTGCTGCCCTCGTCGATCAGCGACCACTTCGACGCAGTACCTGCCCTCCAACGCCGGCGCGGCGCTCTTCGGCGGCGGACCGATGGCGTGCAACGCCCTGTCGCCCTGGGCCGGCTTCGCCGTCGCTCTGCGGCTACGCGGCGATCCTCATCGCCGCCGCCGCGTGGCGGCTGCGGCGCGGCGACGCCTGACGCAATGCCGTCCGATGCGGCACTGGCTACGCTGGATGACCTGGCGTACCGCACCGCGGCCCGCCGGGTGTCCGACGTGCTGGCCGTCCTGCGTGGCGATGGCCTCCGCGATGCCCTGCGGCCGACCGCACGCAACGTGCACCCCAGCCGCGCGGCTGGTCGCCGTCGCTGGCGCTGGCGTCGCGGTGCCGCTGCTCGTGCGGCGGCGCGTGGCCGGTCGCCGGTCTTCGGCTGGTCCTGGTCGCCTGCGCGGCCACCGCGCTCTGGGCGAGCTGCCACGCTGGTCAACGGCGCTGGCGCTGCTGGTCGCGCTCTACACCGTGGCCGCGCTGCGGCCGCGCCGGGAGGCGCTGGCCTGCGCGCGGCGCGCTCGCTGGTGGTCGGTCGTCGCGCGGCCGCCGTCGGCGTCGCCGGCGGCAGCTGGTGGTACGCCGGCGATCTTCGTCTGCGGGCTGGTCGGCGGCGCGCCTCGGCGCTCGGGCTGTACGTCCGCCACCCGGCGGGCCTACCTCGCCGAGCTGCAGCGACCGCGCCGCACGGCCTCGAGCGCGAACGGGACCAGCAGGTCGAGCTGGCCGCGGCCGGCCGAGCGGGCCAGGATCGCGCGCGAGATGCACGACATCGTGGCCCACCACCTGACCGTGATGGTCGCGCTGAGCGAGGCGGCCGCCGCCGCCGCGTGCCGAGCTCGCCGCGAGCGGCCGCCGAGGCTCATGCGCAGCGTGTCGGCCACCGGGCGGCAGGCGCTGGCCGATACCCGCCGGCTCCTCGGCGTGCTGCGCGAGGACCGGCGCCGGCCGCACTCGGCACGCCCGCGCCCGGGCTCGGCCAGCTCGACGAGCTGGTCGACCAGGTGCGGGCGGCCGGGCTGGCCACGTGCGCTGGAGATCAGCGGGCCGATCGCCGACCTGCCCGACGGGCGTGCAGCTGACGGTCGTACCGGCTGGTCCAGGAGGCCCTGACCAACACGCTCAAGCACGCCGGCGGCCGGCGCCGCGGCCGTGGTCCGCCTGCGGTACCCGCCCGGCGAGCTGCGGCTCGAGGTCGACGACGACGGCGCCGGCCGGAACGCCGGCGGCCCGGCGCCGGCGCACCCGGCCCGGGCGGCGGTCTGCTCGGCATGCGGGAGCGGGTCCGCGCCTACGGCGGCGAGGTCCAGGCCGGCCCGCGCGAGCCGCACGGCTGGCGGGTCTCGGCCCGCCTGCGAGCTCGGGAGCGGCGTCATGATCCGGGTTCTGCTCGTCGACGACCAGTCGCTGCTGCGGATGGGCTTCCGGATGATCCTCGACGCCGCAGCCCGACATCGAGGTGGTCGGCGAGGCCGGCGACGGCGCGACCGGCGATCAGCATGGCCCGGGCCCTGCGCCCGGACGTCGTGCTGATGGACGTCCGGATGCCCGGCATGGACGGGATCGCAGGCGACCGCCGCAGGTCACCGCCGACCTGCCCGCGACCAGGGTGCTGATCCTGACCACCTTCGACCTCGATGAGTACGTCTTCGCCGGGCTGCGGGCCGGGGCCAGCGGCTTCCTGCTCAAGGACGCGCCGCCGGCGGAGCTGCTGACCGCGATCCGCACCGTCGCCGGCGGCGATGCCGTCGCTCGCCCCGACCGCCACCCGCCGGCTGATCGACCCGTTCATGCCGCTGCTGCCCGACCCCGGCCGGCGCGAGACCCGGCGCGACGCGTGCTCGACCGAGCTCACCGACCGCGAGCAGAGGTGCTTCGGCCTGATCGCCGCCGGGCCGGTCCAACCGCGGAGATCGCCGCAGGCTGCACCTGTCCGAGGGCGACGGTCAAGATCCACGTCGGCCGGATCCTGGCCAAGCTCGGCCTGCGCGACCGGGTCCAGGCCGTGGTGCTCGCCTACGAGTCCGGCCGCATCGTGCCGGGCGGCTGAGTCCGCCCGGCACGATGACGGCCAGTTAAGGCAGGTGCCACTGCTGGTTGGAGGTGTCGGCGCAGTCCCAGATCTGCAGCTGGGTGCCGGAGCCCCCGTAGCCGGTGTCGTCGAGGCACTTATTCGACTGCGGGTTGTAGAGCTCCCCGTTGGATTGCGGGATGAAGACCTGCGCGCCGGTGTTGTTGCAGGTGTAGAGATCCACGGTCGTGCCGTCGGCGGTGCCGCCTCCGTTGATGTCCATGCACTTGCCGAGCGCCTGCAGGGTGCTGCCGCCTGGACCACGGTCCACTGCTGGGCGCTGGTGCTGTTGCAGGTGTACACCTGGACCGGCGTGAAGTTGGCGGAGTTCGCTCCCCGGACGTCGACGCACAGCCCCTGGTAGCCGGTGATCGGCCCGGTGGTGCCGGTGCCGCCGCCGACGCGCCGCCACCGCCGCCGCCGCCGCTGCCGCTGGTCGAGTACGCGGCGACGTAGGCGACGCTCATCGTGCCGCCGGACGCCGTCGAGCTGGTCGGCGAGGTGCAGTTGCAGACGCCGTTCGGGTAGGCGCCGCCCATGGCCAGGTCCAGGATGATCGACAGGTTATGGTCGAACGCCGCCTGCCACGTCGACGTGCCCACCTGCGCCTCGGTCACGGTGAAGTACGAGTTGCCGTCCAGGTAGAACGTGATCGACTCGTTGGACGTGTTGGTCCGGTTCAGGATCATCGTGTACGTGTGGTAGCCGGACTGGCAGCCCGAGCACCCCACGAGTCCGCTGCCGATGCCGTTGGGCTCGTTGCACGGGCCGCCGGGATCGACACCGCAGTGCACGGTCCCTGACAGCTCCGACAGCGAGTTGACGTCCTCCATGATGTCGATCTCGCCGTTCTCCGGCCACTGGCCCGGGCCCGAGCATCCAGAACGCCGGCCAGTAGCCGAGCCCGCCCGAGGGCTGCTCGATCGAGGCGGTGACCTCCAGCTCGCCGCCAGCCGGCGCGCCCACGTTAGCGCTGGTCGTCTGCACGCGGCCGGAAGTCCAGGAGCTGCCGCTGCCGAGGGCGGTGATGTCGAGGTTGCCGTTGCCGTCGAGGTGCACGTTGCTGGTCGAGTTGGTCATCGTCTCGATCTCGCCGGTGCCGAAGCTGGAGCCGGGCCCGGTGTCGTACATCCACTGGGAGTCGATGCCCGATCCCGATGCCCCGTTGAAGTCGTCGCTGAAGACGGTCGACCAGCCCGACGGCGGGCCCGGGACCGCGGCGGATGCCATGGCGGCGGGCACCGCGAGGCCCGCCACCACGATGGCGGGCGCGATGAGGGCGAGCGCCAGCCTGCCTCTTGGGCGCCACCTGGTGGCGCGTTCACGGATACGCATGACGCGTTGCGAAATGCCGGGCATACCCGGCCTCCTTACCCCGCTCCCAGGGTTAACAAATAGGTAAGTTTCCTATTTGTAACGTTGAACGTAACGACGGCGTTTCGCCGCGTCAATCGCGGCGACCGTTAATAAACCGTGAACGACCGTCATCAATCACAGTCACACAGCCGAGCGCACCCGGGTTGACGCTGGTCGGGTCACGATTGCCTGGCGGCTAGCGAGGGCGCCGCCCGGTCCGCGCTCCCGCGCGGCTCCGGACACGGGCATCGGCTCCGGCCCGGACATCGAACCGGCCCGGGCATCGGCCCCGGCTCCGGCCGGCCGAGCGCCGACCACGTCGACCGAGGCCACCCACACCTCCGTCGACGGAGCCGCTGAGCTCGGTGAAGTGCCGCCAGCCGAGCGCCCGCTGCCGCCCGCGCCAGGCCGACGGCCCCCGTCCTCGCCAGCGTCCCTGATCGGCGCCAGGGACCTGGCCACCCGGGCGCACCAGCCGGGGTCGGCGTGATCCGCCGCAACGCCGCGGACCGTGTCCGCCATCGTCTGCTGGACCCGCAGCCCGTCCCGGCCGAGCACGGCGACGGTCCGGCATTCGGACGGCAGCAGCCGCTCACCGTCATCCAGGCAGATGGCGTAGACGCCGACCTGCGGCCCCTCCGCCGAGCAGCTGGCCGACCCCGGGGAGCGAACGCAGCCCGCGCGAGCCGTCGAGCACCACCACGATCCCCGGCCCGCACCCGACGCCCTGGTAGCCGTCGCGAATCACCTGATGCCGCGCGGCGACGATCGCGAGCAGCTCGGCGATCCGGGCGGCGATCGACTCGGCGTCGTTGCCAAGCTGCGCGACGCAGCTGCCGCCCGCTCCCGGCCGGCAGTGCGGCAGCCATCGGACCCACTCCCACCCGGCCCGCCCGCCATCGTCCGTGAGCAGGTAGATCCGCAGGTCATTGGGGCTATGCAAGATAGCGGCGGAGGCCACCAGCCAACGCCCGACCGCGCGGGCGGAGTCGCCCGGCCCTGCCACTCCGACGACGCCGCACTCCGCCAGCGGCACCGTCACCAGGGCGTCAGGCACCGACCGGACCACCGTCCGCCGTCGCCCGGACTGTTCCTGGCCGGAACCGGCGAGTCCCAGCCGTGACCGGCAGGTCGGCCGTGCCGAGCCGGAGCAGCAGGTAGTCCGGGTCGGCAGCGGCGTCGCTCCCACAGGCGGCGGCGCGGGCCCGAGGCGATGCCGAGCGCGGTGGCGGGGTCGGGGCACTGCTCGCGCCTGGCGGCCTGTTCCGCGTCGAGCGCGGCCCGGGCGTCGCCCTCGATCCGCGCCCGGTGACCGGCGTCCTCGGCCGGCCGGCGCGGCCGTCCCGCCAGCCGCCGCGCTCGGTCAGCGCGCCGCCGATCAGCAGCACCGGGCTCAGCCCGGCCACCGCCAGCAGATACACATGGTGCAGCCAGAACGCCAGCGCCAGCCCGACCACCAGCGGCAGCCCCGCCGCCAGCACCGGCAGCGAGCGCCGATCCGCCGCCGTCGCCCCGCCCGGCCAGTCCGACCCCGCCGCCCCGCCCCACGCCGCCCCGCCGCCCCGCCCACCGCTCGTCCGCCCGGCGCCGCCACCGGCGCCGCCAGCGGCACCGGCCCGGAAACCGACGCCAGCGCCACCGGCCCGCGATGCCCGCGGCGCCCGGCTGAA
The DNA here is from genome assembly GCA_963838825.1 of uncultured Actinomycetota bacterium. Classification (GTDB taxonomy): domain Bacteria; phylum Actinomycetota; class Actinomycetes; order Streptosporangiales; family Streptosporangiaceae; genus Trebonia. The sequence continues at coordinate 137,240 of CAWISQ010000005.1, read as the reverse complement.
GTCCAGCCCCGCCCCCGTCCGCCGACGGCCGCAGCGCCAGCGTCCGATGGCGCGTAAGCCGCCAGCCCCAGCAGCGTCCCGCCGATGGCGACCAGCTGCCCCGGCCGCCACGGCACCGGCCCCCCGAGCTGCGCCCGGTCCAGCGTCGCGGCCACCCCCGGATACGCCGCGACCTGGCAGCCGCCCCGCTCGTCGACGCAGACCAGCAACGCCCGCGAAGGCACCGCCGGGTCGCCGATGCTGATCGCCGCCGCGCCGCTGCCGATGTCCGCCCGCCCGGGGCCGATCCGGTGGATCACCCCGGCGTCGGGCCCGCCCGCCACCAGGATGTCGACCAGGCCAGACGGCTCAGGGACCACGCAGCCGTCGGGGCTGCCGAGGCTGATCACGCAGCCGTCCCTAATCGGCGACTCGGCCAGCGTCAGCCGCCCCCATATCCGCTGGCAGTCGACATACAGCGATCCGCCCGACGGCGCCCGCCCCACGCCGCCCGACCGCGCCCGCCCGGCATTGTCGCCGACTCCCACGCCACCGCGCGCGAACCGCTCAAGCTCCCCCGACACCGCCGTCATCGGAGTCCCCGGATCGGCGTCAAGCACGACGTCCGTCGATCGCCGCATCGCGGGGAAGACTACCGTCACCAACAGCCGCATAAATCACCCCAAAGCGCGGATTAGCGGCTCTGATCGGCCCGCCACCTTTTGCACGGGCCCCAAGCCCGTCCGGTTCAATAAAATTTGCTACTGATTCATCACTAGTTGTGCAGCAAGAAGCGGCGGCGGACCTCGCCTCCTGCGCCAGGCAATAGACTGGAGGCTGCCACTGTTCTAGTAGGCGCGGCCACGCACTTGCGTGGTGCGATTCCCGATGTCGAATGAGCGAGACTTCAACGATGCCCGCACAGCAGCAGACCACCACGACGACCGCCATCCATGAGACTGCGGTTGGCCTGGCGACCCGCGACGACGTGCGTAATGTCGCTATTGTCGCGCACGTCGACCACGGCAAGACCACGCTGGTCGACGCCATGCTGTGGCAGTCGGGCGCATTCGGCGCGCACGCCCACGTCAACGAGCGAGTCATGGACTCCAACGACCTGGAGCGCGAGAAGGGGATCACGATCCTCGCCAAGAACACCGCGGTCCAGCACGGCGGCCTGACGATCAACATCATCGACACGCCCGGCCACGCGGACTTCGGCGGCGAGGTCGAGCGCGGCCTGTCCATGGTGGACGGCGTGGTGCTGCTGGTCGACGCCAGCGAGGGCCCGCTTCCGCAGACCCGGTTCGTGCTCCGCAAGACCCTTGAGGCGAACCTCCCCGTCATCCTCGTCATCAACAAGGTGGACCGCCCCGACGCCCGCATCGCCGAGGTCATCGACGCCTGCTACGAGCTGTTCATCGACCTCGACGCGAGCGAGGAGCAGATCGAGTTCCCGATCGTCTACGCCGCCGCGCGGGCCGGCCGGGCCTCGCTCAACCGGCCGGAGGACGGCGGGATGCCCGACAGCGAGGACCTCGAGCCGCTGTTCGACGTGATTCGCAAGACCGTCCCCGCCCCCGTCTACGACCCCGAGGCCTCCCTGCAGGCGCACGTCACCAACCTCGACGCGTCCGCCTACCTGGGCCGCATCGCGCTCTGCCGGATTCACAACGGCACCATCCGCCGGGGCCAGCAGGCCGCCTGGTGCAAGACCGACGGCTCGATCGAGCGGGTGAAGATCACCGAGCTGCTCCGCACCGAGGCGCTTGAGCGGGTTCCGGCCGAGACCGCGGGCCCCGGTGACATCATCGCGATCGCCGGCATTCCCGAGATCATGATCGGCGAGACCCTGGCCGACCCGAACGACCCGCACCCGCTCCCGCTGATCACGGTCGACGAGCCCGCGATCTCGATGACGATCGGCACCAACACCTCGCCGCTGGCCGGACGCGAGAAGGGCACCAAGGTGACGGCCCGCCTGGTCAAGGACCGGCTCGCCCGCGAGCTCATCGGCAACGTGTCGCTGCAGGTCATCCCGACCGAGCGCCCGGACGCGTGGGAGGTCCGCGGCCGCGGCGAGCTCGCGCTCGCGATCCTGGTCGAGACCATGCGGCGCGAGGGGTACGAGCTGACCGTCGGCCGCCCGTCGGCGGTGACCAAGGAGATCAACGGCAAGGTGCACGAGCCGGTCGAGCGGCTCTCGATCGACGTGCCCGAGGAGTACCTCGGCGCGGTCACCCAGCTGGTCTCGGTCCGCCGGGGCCGGATGGAGACGATGACCAACCACGGGACCGGCTGGGTCCGGCTCGCCTTCGTCGTCCCGTCCCGAGGCCTGATCGGGTTCCGCACCCAGTTCCTGACCGAGACCAGGGGCACCGGGATCGCGCACCACGTCTTCGAGGGCTACGAGCCGTGGGCCGGGGTGATCCGCGGCCGCCAGAACGGGTCGCTGGTCGCCGACCGGGCGGGCTCCTCCGCCGCCTACGCGATGTTCAACATCCAGGAGCGCGGGTCGCTCTTCCTCTCGCCCGCGACCGAGGTCTACGAGGGCATGATCGTCGGCGAGAACTCGCGGATGGACGAGATGGACGTGAACATCACCAAGGAGAAGAAGCTCACCAACATCCGCCAGTCGAACGCCGAGGAGCTCGAGCGGCTGGTGCCGCCGCGGCTGCTCAGCCTCGAGCAGGCGCTTGAGTTCTGCGCCGACGACGAGTGCGTCGAGGTGACGCCGACCGCAGTCCGGCTGCGGAAGGTAATCCTCGACGGCAAGGAGCGCGCCCGGGCGCGCGGGCGGATCTCACGCGAGCAGGCATAACCCGCTTCGAGCGGTTTAAATTCAAAATCAGTTATCCCGAACGGTCCCGGCTGACTCTAATTAGTTAGCCGGGACCGTTCTTCGTCGTGTCGTCGGCGTTTCTGCTTGAAGCCGCCGAGCTTTAATGATTACTCTCCGCACATGAATCGGTTGCGGACAGTAACTATTCAGCGTCGCCGGCCGGGCCGCAGGGGGCGCCGGGCCTGGCGCGCTGCGGCCGCCGGGGGGATGGCGGTGGCGGTCTCGCTGCCGGTGTCCCCGGCCCTCGCGGCGGTGATATTGCAGACCGGCCGCGGTCCCGAGCGCGGGATTGACGTCTCCGCCTACCAGAACGCGAACGGCCCGATCGACTGGCGCGAACTGGCCGGCCACGGCATCAAGTTCGTCGCGATCAAGGCCTCGGAAGACACGTACTACACCAACCCGTACTACCTGCCGGACGCCCGGGCGGCGTCCCGCGCGGGACTGGCCGTGCTCGCCTACACGTTCGCCAACCCGGACCGGGCGGGCGGCGCCGCCACCGCGAGCTTCGCCGTCCGGGCCGCGCACTACCAGCGCGGCCACGGCACGCCGCCCCTGGTGGTCGATCTGGAGAACGACCCCTACTCGACCAATGACTGCTACTGGTTCGGCCAGCGCCGGATGATCGCCTGGATCGCCGGCTTCGTCACCCGGGCCAGGGCGCTGACCGGGTCCTGGCCGATCCTCTACACCACCGTCTCCTGGTGGCGGGAGTGCACCGGGTCGACCGGCCGGTTCACCCGCGACCCGCTCTGGCTGGCCGATTACAACGGCGAGCGGCCCGCCGCCCCTTCCGCGTGGTCGCGGTGGTCGTTCTGGCAGTACAGCGAGAGCGGCTACCTGCCCGGAATCGGCTGGACCGACCTCGACGTCTTCCAGTCGGCCAGCGGGCTCTCGTCGCTCCGCCCGGCCTCGGAGCCGAAGCCCAGGCACCGCCACAAGCGCCGGTCCAAGCACCAGCCGAAGCATCAGAAGCCCAAAAGCCCGAAGCAGCCCAAGGAGCACAAGGAGCACAAGCCAAAACCGAAACGCAAAGCGAAACGGAAGCGCAAGCAATTACTGGGTTACAAGTCACCAGTTCTACCCGCATTCCCACCAGACAGGTTGATAGGCTCCGCCGGTGATACGGCTCAGGCGTCGCCGCGGCATCGCGGGTACCTTGCTCATCCTTGTAATCGTCGTCGGTCTCGCGATCGCGGCCGTGGCGCAGACCGGGGCGAGGGGATCGGCCGCGCTCGCGGCGACCACGCAGCCGGCCGTCGAGGGCACCGACGTCTCCAACCTGACGACGGGGACGTATAACTGGCCGGACGTCAAGGCGGCCGGGATGTCGTTCGTGGGCATCTTGGCCTATGACGGCGCGTCAGTTTCCAACCCGATCTACGCAGCGCAGGTCACCGGGGCGCTAGGCCAGGGGCTCTACGTCATGCCCTACGTCGTCGCCGACCCGCTCAAGGTCGCGACCGGCACCGCACAGTTCACGCAGAAGGCGTGGGCGGCGATCAACGGGGTGAGCGGCGCCCCGTACAGGAAGGGCGGCCAGTACCTGCCGATCGTCCTCGACATGGAGAGCCAGCCGCTCGTCACCTCCGAGGCCTGCTACGGGCTGACCCAGGCGCAGATGGTGACCTGGATCAGCCAGTTCGTCGCGGCCGCGAACAAGCAGACCGGCCTGAGCACCGTCATCTACTCGAACCCGAATTGGTGGCAGGCCTGCACCGGCAACACGACCGCCTTCGCCGGCGACCCGCTCTGGATCGCCGACTACGGCGTCAGCAGCCCCGCCGTCCCTCCTGGCTGGCCGGGCTACACGTTCTGGCAGTCGTCGGACAGCGGCGCCGTGAACGGCATCCCGGGGGGGTCGGCCGACCTTGACAACATGCTCGGCGCCCCGTCGACCGACACCGTCAGCACCGCCGGGTCGCTCCAGCTGCAGACGCTGAACTCACTGGCCGGCCAGTCCGTTTCCTACGCGTCGGCCGGGTCGCTGCCATCAGGCTTCGCGCTCAGCGCCGCCGGCAGGCTCAGCTGGTCGTCGGCCGCGGTCGGGACGTACTCGGTGGCGGTCACCCCGACCAGCGCGGCCGCCACCCCCGCGACCGTGATCCCGTCCTCGTTGGCGGTCAACCTCCGGGTGCACGGCGCCATCACCGTCGCCAACACCGCCCGTTCGTCCACGGTGGGCACCCCGGTCTGGTTCAGAGTCACCACCTCCGGCCCGGACCAGAACGCCGGCGTCAACCCCACGCTCAAGGCGTCCGGCCTGCCCGCCGGCACGTCGATTAACTCGGCCGGCGTGATCACCGGCTGGCCGACGCGGTACGGCACGTTCAAGGTCACCGCCACCGCCTCCGACGCCCTCGGCGGAACCGGGACGTCGACGTTCACCTGGACCGTCAAGGCCGCCGCCGCGGCCGGCCCCGCCGGGCAGGTCCGCCAGGTCGGCGGCAGCGGCAAGTGCCTCAACGATTCGTCGAGCACCTCCGCCAACGGCACCGTCATCAACCTCTCGACCTGCACCGGCAAGGTGAACCAGCGCTGGACCATGGTCCAGGACGGCACGCTTCGGATCGGCGGCAAGTGCCTGCAGGTGGTGGGCAACGGCACCGCCAACGGCGCCAAGGTCGAGCTCGAGCCGTGCAACTCCGACGACGGCTCCCAGGTCTGGCAGGCCTCCACCGACAGCCAGCTCCTCAACCAGCAGTCGGGCAAGTGCCTCGATGTCGCGGTCGCCAGCGCCGCCAACGGCACCCGGCCGGTGATCTGGACCTGCGCCAACTCGACCACTCAGCCGAACGAGCACTGGCTCCGCCCGGCCGCCCCGCTCACGTCCGGCCAGCCCGGCAAGTGCGTCGGGACCTCCGGCACCGAGGCGGTGCTTGCCACCTGCTCGACCTCGAGCTGGCAGCACTGGCAGCCGCAAGCCAACGGCACCGTCAGCGTCAACGGCTGGTGTCTGGCCGAGGGCGGAACCGCGGCCGGCTCGAAGGTCTCGCTGCTGGCCGCCGCCTCCTGCTCGCGCGCCACGACCGACAAGTGGAAGCTCGTCCCCGACGGCCTGATCGCCACCGAACTGGTCAACACCGCGTCCAGCCTCTGCGCCGCCGACCCCGGCACCGGAACCCAACTCGTCATCGAGCCCTGCACCGCCGCCGCCACCGACACCTGGCGCCTCCAATAGCCCCAGGCGCCTGCAACAGCCCTGATGCTGGGTCTGCCGCCGTCAATAACGCAAGAAAAAGCGCCCGTGACCGGAGATCTCCGGTCACGGGCGCACTGTGCGGGTAACGCAGGCGCGAAGCGACTTACCGCTTGCCCGGCACCGCCGGGGTCCCGGCCGGCTCCGGTCGCCGCGAGATCTTCGAGCCGAGCCAGACCAGCGGATCGAATCGTCGGCCGGCCACGCGCTCCTTCATCGGGATGATCGCGTTGTCGGTGATCTTGATGTGCTCCGGGCAGACCTCGGTGCAGCACTTGGTGATGTTGCAGAGGCCGAGGCCGAAGTCGTCCTGCGCGATGTTGCGCCGGTCGGCCTCGTCAGCCGGGTGCATCTCGAGCTCGGCGACCCGCATCAGGAACCGCGGCCCGGAGAACGCGGTCTCGTTCTCCTCGTGGTCGCGGATCGCGTGGCAGGTGTTCTGGCACAGGAAGCACTCAATGCACTTCCGGAACTCCTGCGACCGGTTCACGTCCTCCTGCTGCATCCGGAACTCGCCCGGCTTGATCGACGGGTCGGGCGTGAACGACGGGATCTCACGCGCCTTGGCGTAGTTGAACGACACGTCCGTGACCAGGTCACGGATCACCGGGAAGGTCCGCATGGGCGTGATCGTCAGCGTCTCCTCCTCGCTGAACGTGTTCATCCGGGTCATGCAGCCGAGCCGCGGCATGCCGTTGATCTCCATCGAGCAGGAGCCGCACTTGCCCGCCTTGCAGTTCCACCGGATGGCGAGGTCGGACGCCTGGGTGGCCTGCAGCCGGTGCAGCACGTCGAGGACGACCTCGCCCTCGTTGACCTCGACCTGGTAGTCCTGCAGGTCGCCCGAGCCCGCGTCGCCGCGCCAGACCCGGAGCTTCGCCGTGTACGCCATCAGTGCCCCTCTTCCAGCGCCGCCGCCTCACGATGACCGGCCAGCTCTTCTTTGGTCATGTACTTCTTGAGCTCGGAGATGTCGAACAGGTCGAGCAGGTCCGGGCGGATCACCGGAAGCGGCTGGCGCACCATGTCGATCTTGTCGCCGTCGAGCGTGAGGATCAGGTTGACCTTGCGCCACTCGGGCTCCATGGCCGGGTAATCCTCGCGGGTGTGCCCGCCGCGCGACTCCTCGCGCTCGAGCGCCGCCATCGCCACGCACTCGGCCACCAGCAGCATGTTCCGCAGGTCCTGGGCGTAGTGCCAGCCCGGGTTGTAGGCCCGCTCGCCCGGCACCGACAGGGTCTTGGCCCGCTCCTTGAATTTCTCCAGCGCGGCCAGCGCGTCGCGCACCTCGGACTCGCGGCGGATGATGCCGACCAGGTCGTTCATCGTCTGCTGGAGCTCGGCGTGCACCTCGTAGGGCGACTCGCCGGCTTCCCGCGAGAACGGCTCGAGCGCCTCGGCCACCGCCGCGTCCAGGTCGGACTGCGCGACAGCCGGCCGCGCGGACCCCAGCGCCTCGAGGTAGTCCGCCGCGCCGTCGCCCGCCCGCTTGCCGAAGACCAGCAGGTCGGACAGCGAGTTGCCGCCGAGCCGGTTGGACCCGTGCATGCCGCCGGACACCTCGCCCGCCGCGAACAGGCCCGGCACCGAGGACGCGGCCGTGTCCGGGTCGACCTCGACCCCGCCCATCACGTAGTGGCAGGTCGGGCCGATCTCCATCGGCTCCTTGGTGATGTCCACGTCCGCCAGCTCCTTGAACTGGTGGTGCATGGACGGCAGCCGGGACAGGATGTACTCCGGCGACCGCCGCGAGGCGATGTCCAGGTAGATGCCGCCGTGCGGGGTGCCGCGGCCCTCCTTGACCTCGTTGTTGATCGACCGCGCGACCTCGTCCCGGGGCAGCAGCTCGGGCGGGCGCCGGTTGTTGTCCGGGTCGGTGTACCAGCGGTCGGCCTCTTCCTCGGTCTCCGCGTACTGCTTGCGGAACACGTCCGGCACGTAGTCGAACATGAACCGCTTGCCCTCGGAGTTCCGCAGCACCCCGCCGTCGCCGCGGACGGACTCGGTCACCAGCAGGCCCTTGACCGACAGGGGCCAGACCATGCCGGTCGGGTGGAACTGCACGAACTCCATGTTCATCAGCGACGCGCCCGCCAGCAGCGCCAGCGCGTGCCCGTCGCCGCTGTACTCCCACGAGTTCGAGGTGACCTTGAACGTCCGCCCGATGCCGCCGGTCGCGAGGATGACGGTCGGCGCCTCGAACAGGACGAACCGGCCGGTGTCGCGGATGTACCCGAACGCGCCGGCGATCTTGCCGCCGTCCTTCAGCAGCCGGGTGATCGTGGTCTCGGCGTACACCTTGATGCGAGCCTCGGGGTCGCCGAACTCGTACGAGTCGGCCTGCTGGAGGGCGACGATCCGCTGCTGCAGGGTGCGGATCATCTCCAGCCCGGTCCGGTCGCCCACGTGCGCCAGCCGCGGGTACTCGTGCCCGCCGAAGTTGCGCTGGGAGATCTTCCCGTCCTTGGTCCGGTCGAACAGCGCGCCGTACGCCTCGAGCTCCCAGACCCGGTCCGGGGCCTCCTTGGCGTGCAGCTCGGCCATCCGCGGGTTGTTGAGGAACTTCCCGCCGCGCATGGTGTCGCGGAAGTGCACCATCCAGTTGTCGTTCGGGTTGACGTTGCCCATGGCGGCGGCCGCGCCGCCCTCGGCCATGACCGTGTGCGCCTTGCCGAACAGCGACTTGGAGATGATCGCGGTCTTCAGCCCGCGCGCGCGGGCCTCGATGGCGGCGCGCAGCCCGGAGCCGCCCGCGCCGATCACGACGACGTCGTAGGTGAAACGCTCGATCTCGGTCGAGGTTGAATCGGAGGTAGCCATAAGAGCCTTCTCGCCCGTTGCCAGGTCAGTTGAAGATGCGCGGGTCGCTGAACGCACCGCTCGCGACGAGCATGATGTAGAGGTCGGTGAGCGCCAGCGTGGTCAGCGAGATCCACGCGAAAGCCATGTGGTGCTTGTTGAGCTTCGAGACCTGAGTCCAGGTCCAGTAGCGCACCGGGTGCTTGGAGAAGTTCTTCAGCCGGCCGCCGGTGATGTGCCGGCAGGAGTGGCAGGACAGCGAGTAGGCCCAGACCGCCACCACGTTGACCAGCATGATGATCGACCCGAGCCCGATGCCGAAGTCGCCGTTCGGCCCGCGGAACGCCTGCACCACGTCATAGGTGAGCAGGATCGCGATCAGGTTCGCCATGTAGAAGAAGTAGCGGTGCAGGTTCTGCCCGATCAGCGGGAACCTGGTCTCGCCGGAGTACTTCGCGTGCGGCTCGCGCACCGCGCACGCGGCGGGCGACCGCCAGAACGCCCGGTAGTACGCGCCCCGGTAGTAGTAGCAGGTCAGCCGGAAGCCGAGCACGAACGCCAGCGCGACGAACGCGTAGGGGATGATCGGCGGGACGGCCGGGATCCAGTGCCCGAGGGCCGAAGACCCGGGCACGCACTCGCCGCTCACGCAGGGGGAGTAGAACGGCGTCAGGTAGTGATACTGGGGCACGTAGTACCAGTGCCCGGTGAACACGCGGACGGTCGCGTAGGCCACCCAGATGGTCAGCAGGGTCGCGACCACGCGCCCGCGGTTATACCAGGGGTCCTTGCGGAGCGTCCGCTCAGCGATCTGCGCCCGCGTTCTGCCGGCAGGCGCATCAGAAACTTGTGTCATCCAGCGTCCTCGCTGCCTCGTGCGTGATCGTGTCCGCGACGCGCAGCCGGGCAGCCCGCCAAAACGTGACGAGACGGAGCGGGAGCGCATGCGATGCCCACGAACTTATTCCAGTTAGTCTCAGGATGCCGCATCAGCGGGTGCTTCCAGCGTGTGAGACTGACTACACTCCCCGCATTTACCGGCTATTCGCGCATTCGGGTGAGCAGGTTCACACGCCAAACCAGCACCGTGTACCCGTCGAATCGGTAGCTCCGGGCAGGCCGCCCGAACGTCGCCCGCACGGCCGCGGCGGGCGCGGTCTGCGCCGTCTGTCCCGCCTGGGCGCCAGGCACGCCGGTGACCAGGAAGTTCGCGTCGTGCAGGCGCGGATCAAAGGCGGCCTCCGGCGTCTGATACAGCAGCGCCCGCACCCGCCCCCCGCGCACCGCGACCGGCATGAGGTCAACCCGGCCCCCGCTGTCCACCGTGACCACATTGGCGGACGACCCGCCCAGCCCGTACCGCAGCCCGTGCCCCGCCAGCCAGCTCGCAAGCACCGACTCCTGCCCCGGCGCCGCCCCCTGCGCCACCGAGTACCCGAATGCGCTCGCATACCCAGCCAGCGCGATAAAAAGGATAAAAAAGATCGAAATCGATATTTTCGAACGGACCGTTGACTCCGCCCCCACCGCCAGCCCATTCCACCTCCCCGGCCGGCCGCCAGCGTTCCCGAAGACCCGCCCGGCCAGCACCGCCCCGAGCGGCAGCACGGCCGCGATCTCCCGCGCGTCATACCCGGTCCCGAGTACCGTTCCCGGCGCAGTCGACACCAGATAGCTGACCAAGTTCGCGGCCACCGCCACCGCCAGCACCGAGTCCAGCAGGGGCGCCTTTCCGCCTCCGGTTTCGGCCGGCGTTCGGCCCGAGGAAGCGGAAGAGGGCGACCGCGACGGACACGATCGCCAGCGATAGCCCGATCAGGTGCAGCATCGCGAACGTGAACAGGGCCCACCCGCTGACACCGATGAAGTTCGCGCCGTACAGCTCGAGCACGCCCCACCCGGTCAGCCAGGCATGCGTCCACAGCAGTGACAGCGGCGCCAGCGTGAGCGGGAACGGATGGCCGGCGAACCCGCCCGCCGCCGCCAGCGCCCGCGCCGCTGCCCAGGCAGCCCCGACCGACACCACCCCAGCCCCGACCAGCGCCAGCTCGAACCAGCAGTCCGCCGCCCACCGCCCGACCGCCCCGCCCGACCGATGCCCTGCCCGCGCGGCCGCCCGATGCGTGGCCACCGCGTCTGCCCGGCCCCTCGCCTCGCCCCCAGGCTTCCGCGGGCGTCGCCGCGCCGCGGCCACGCCCCCGACGACGATCAGCGGCAGCACCGCGGTCAGCACCGCCACCCGGTCCGCGAACTGAACCACGGCCAGCAGCAGGCACAAGACCGTCGGCACCCACCAGCGGCGCGGCCCGAGGTCGAGCAGCAGCCAGCCGAGCAGCAGCGGCACCTGCGTCCCGACATGATCGGGCGACAGCAGCAGCACGAACGCCCCGTACCCGAGCTGCGGCGCCAGCATAATACCGCCTGCCACCGCACCACGGATGATTCCTTCGCGCCCGCCCGCACGCCCCCGTGCCAGCGCGAAAACGGCCAGCACCAGCAGCGTGTACGTCGCCGCGGCAGCGACGTGGATCACCCCAAGCCCGAACGGGCGGACGGCCTCGACCAGCACGTACTCGGGCAGCTCGGTCGTGTAGAACGACACGTCGCTGACTGTCCAGCCGTGCAGCAGCCAGTTCCCGGCCAGCATGTCGCGCGCCTGCAGCGCCAGCGCGGCGCCGTCCGAGGTGGCCGCGACCGTCCACGACACCCGCAGGTAGCCGAGGAACAGCAACGCCCCGCCGACGGCGACCGCCGCCCCGGCCGCGGCGCCCCGGATCCGGTGTTTCCCGTTGGCCTCCGCGCGCTCGAGGCCACTGCCCTCGCCGTCGTCGCTCGGTCGCTCTGCTTCCCCGCTCGTCTCCGGGCGCCTGTGGCCGATGCCTTCCCTCGTCGCTCCGCACAAACCGCCTCGCTCCTCAGCCCAGGCACCGGCGCGCCCTTCGGCTCGCGGGTTGGCTCCCTTCCTCCTCAGTCCGAGGACGGCGGCGCGCGCTTTGGCCCGCCGTCTTCCTGCCTCATCCGCCCCATGCGCGACAGCAGCGTCCCCAGTCCCCACAGTTCCCCCCGTGGCTAAAGAACCCGAGGCTGACCTTAGCGGGATTGGCCGCGCGGCCAGGGGAGCTACGCCGAGGCGGGCGGGAAGCCGAGCGCCTGCTTGAGGAAGTCGACCTGGAGCGTCAGCATGTTCTCGGCCACCACCTCCTGCTGGGCCATGTGGGTGACGCCGGACAGTGGCAGCACCGAGTGCGGGTACCCGGCCGCGAGCAGGGCCGAGGAGAGCCGCAGCGAGTGCGCGACGAACACGTTGTCGTCGGCCAGCCCGTGGATGATCAGCATCGGCCGCGCAGCAGTCGCCCCGGTCCGTTCGGGATCATTGATGATTGAAGTCTTCTCGTAAGGCGCGGCATCCCGAGTCGGGTCACCGAGGTAGCGCTCGGTGTAGTGCGTGTCGTAGAGCCGGAAGTCCGTGACCGGCGCGCCGACGATCGCCGCGTGGAACACGTCCGGGCGGCGCAGCAGCGCCAGCGCGGACAGGTAGCCGCCGAAGGACCAGCCCCGGATCGCCACCCGCCCGGTATCGAGGTCCGCGAATGCCTCCGCCGCCGCCTGCAGCGCCGTGATCTGGTCCTCGAGCGGGCCGGTGGCGAGGTCGCCGGCCACCGCGCGGTCCCAGGACGGACCCCGGCCGCCGGTGCCCCGGCCGTCGGCCACGACGACCGCGAACCCCTGCTCGGCCAGCCACTGGGAGGCGAGGAAGGCGCCGGCGGCCTTCATCACCTTCTGGTGGTGCGGGCCGCCGTAGGGGTCCATCAGCACCGGCAGCCTGGTGCCGGCCTGGTGCCAGGACGGGAACAGCACCGCGGTGCGGATGCCGGCCGGGCCCGCCTGCAGGAACTTCGGCTGCGGGTGGGGCAGGTTCGGGGCCGGCGCGAGGGACGCGATCCGGTGCGGCTGCCCGCCCCCGGCGCCGTGCTTGCGGACCGTGACCGCCAGGTCGTTGCTGGCCAGGTCGCGGCGGGCGAGCACGATCGCGCCACCCCTGGCGGTGGCGGAGTTGACGCCGGGCTCGGTCGCCAGCTCGGCCAGCCCGGCCGGGCCGTAGCGCCAGACGCCGATCTCGGTCGGCTCGGTCGCGCCCGCGAACAGCACGTCGTTGCCGTCGGTGCCGAGGACGCCGAGGACCTGCAGGCCGGGCGGGGTGAGCGGGCTGGCGTCCTGGAGCCCGTCGGCCGGGGCGACGATCAGCCCCCGGGTGTCGTCGCTGATCCCGGTCCAGACGATGTCGCCGTTGGCGAGCTGGGCGGGCAGGCCGTCGATGACGTCGGTCCAGTCCGGGTCGGCGTCCTCCCGCAGCAGCTCGCCGGTGGCGGCGTTGATCAGCCGCATGACCTTCTGATCGCGCGACTGCACGACCATCAGCGGCGCCTCGCCCCAGGACACGGCGGCCAGGTAGGGGAAGGCGGCCCGGTCCCAGTCGACCTCCTCGAGCTTGGCCGCGGTGCCGTCGGCGGCGTCCTTGGCGATGGTGGCGAGCAGCAGCGACACGTCCGCGTTGGCGGTGCCCGCGGCCGGGTAGCCGACCTCGACCGGCGCCTGGTCCGGGTTGGCCGGGTCGGCGATGTACCAGCGCTTGACGGGGGACTCGTCGACCCGGGCGATCAGCAGCTGGCTCCCGTCGGGCGACCACCAGTAGCCGCGCGAGCGGCCCATCTCCTCGGCCGCGACGAACTCCGCCAGCCCGAACGTGACCATCTCCTGCCCGGCGGGCTCGGCGATCACCGAGTCATGGCCGCTGACCAGGTCGACGATGCGAAGCGCGCCGTCGTGCACGTAGGCGACCTTGGTCCCGGTCGAGTCCGGGCGCGGGTCGAGCGCGGGGGTCTGGGTGGCGATCAGTCGCGGCGTCGGGCTGCCGGTGCCCAGCGGCACCGCGTAGACCTGGCCGGAGAGCGCGAAGACGGCGACCGTCCCGGCCCGGTCGGTGGCGTAGGCCACGATCCCGGCGGCGGTCTCGCGGACCCGCTCGCGCCGGGCCCGCTCCTCCGGCGGCAGGTTCTCCTCGTCCGCGCCCAGCGCCCTCGGGTCGGCGACCAGCCGCTCGGCCCCGGAGACGGTGTCCGCCTCCCACAGGCACGTCACCGGGTCGTCGCCCGCCTGCGAGCGGAGGAACGTGACCCGGTTCCCATCGGCCGATACCTGGAAGGCCCGGGGTACCCCGAGCCGGAAACTGCGCGTGCGCGCCTGCTGCCTGGGAAAGCTCTCCGTCATGCCTGGCATCATGCCAGGTCGGGTGAGCGGCATAATCGTCTGGTGGTTAACAGAAGCCTGCTGCTGGTGCACGCGCACCCGGATGACGAGTCGATCGGCACCGGGGCGACGATGGCCAAGTACGCCGCCGAGGGGTCCCGGGTCACGCTGGTGACCTGCACGCTGGGCGAGCTCGGCGAGATCATCCCGCCCGACCTGAGCCACCTGCTCCCCGACGAGCTCGGCCAGCACCGGATCGTCGAGCTCGACCGCGCCTGCCGGGCGCTCGGCGTCGAGGACCACCGGTTCCTCGGCGGCGAGGGCAAGTACCGCGACTCGGGGATGATGGGGCTGCCGGACAACGACGACCCCCGCTGCTTCTGGCAGGCGTCGGTCGAGGAGGCCGCCGCCGACCTGGTCAAGGTCATCGAGGAGGTCGCGCCCGACGTCATCGTGACCTACGACGCCAATGGCTTCTACGGTCACCCGGATCACATCCAGGCGCACCGGGTGGCGTGGCGGGCAAACCAGCTGACCGGCCGGGCGGCGAGGTTCTATGCCACCGCGATGCCGCGCTCGGCGCTGGCGGCCGCGGTCGAGCTGCCGGACGACTCCTGGTTCGTGCGCAGCGCCGACCTGTCCGTGAGCGTCCCCGACGACCAGGTCACGACCGAGATCGACGCGACCCGCTACCTGCCCGCGAAGCTGGCCGCGATGAAGGCGCACGAGACCCAGATCACCGTCGACGGCCAGTTCTACGCGCTCTCGGACGAGGTCGGCCGCCGGGCCCTCGGCGTCGAGTACTACACGCTGCTGGCCGGGCCGTCCGACCAGGCAGGCCCTCGCCCGGCCGGGCAGCCGTACGAGCGCGACCTCTTCACGCGGTAACCTCCAGGCTCATGGGGACCTCGCAGCGCTCGCTGATTACCGGCCTGGGCTACCTGGCGCTCTTCGTGCTCGGCCTGGTGCAGGGCCTGATCGGCAGCTTCCAGTACGGCCGGGGCCCGGCCCCGCTGTTCGCGATCATCCTCATCCTGATCGTGTTCGCGACCTGCGTGCTGGCCGGCTGGGGACTGCGCACCTACGCGGCCGGCATCCTCCCGGCCCTCGGCTGGATCATCGCCTCGTTCATACTCGCGATGCCACGGCCGAACGGCAGCGTGATCATCCAGGCCAGCTCGGCCGGGGAGTGGTACCTCTACGGCGGCGCGCTGGCGGCAGCGGCCGGCGCGGCCGTGTCGTTCTACACCTGGATGCGCACCAGGTCCCGGCCACGCTAGATCCGGCCACGCGAGCCCGGCCGAGCGGCCGGCCGGAGGCGGTCCGGCCGGCCGACCCAGACATCTAGCTGGCGTCGATCGCCTCGGCGAAGCGCTCAAGGCCCCAGTCGAGCTCGTCCTCCGTGATCACCAGCGGGGGAGCGAGCCTGATGGTGGTGCCGTGGGTCTCCTTGGCGAGCACGCCGACCGAGGCGAGCCGCTCGCACACCGCGCGCCCGTCGAGCGACGCGAACGTCACCCCGGCCCACAGCCCGCGGCCGCTGACCGACGTCACCGCCGACGACGGCAGCGACCCGAGCCGCGCGTGCAGCACCGCCCCGAGGGCGGCCGACCGCTGCTGGTACTCACCGGTCCCGAGCATCGCGATGACCTCACGCGCGACCGCGCACGCGAGCGGGTTGCCGCCGAACGTGGACCCGTGCTGCCCCGGCTTGAGCACGCCAAGCACCGAGCGGGAGGAGACCATCGCCGAGACCGGCACGATCCCGCCGCCCAGCGCCTTGCCCAGCAGGTAGGCGTCCGGTACCACGCCGTCGGCCTCGCACGCGAAGGTGGAGCCGACCCGGCCGAGCCCGGACTGGATCTCGTCGGCGATCATCAGCGCGCCCGCCGACGTGCACAGCGACCGCACCCCGGCCAGGAACCCGGGCGGCGGCACGACCACCCCGGCCTCGCCCTGGATGGGCTCGACCAGCACCCCGACGACCCGCGACCCGTACCGCCCGAACACGTCCGTCAGCGCGGACAGGTCGCCGTAGGGGACCGACACGAAGCCGGGAGTGTAGGGACCGAAGTCGTCGCGCGCGTCGGGATCGGACGAGAACGACACGATCGTCGTCGTGCGCCCGTGGAAGTTCCCGTCGAACACCACGATGATCGCCTGGTCGGCGGGCACCCCGCGGGTGACGTAGCCCCACTTGCGGGCGACCTTGATCGCGGTCTCGACCGCCTCGGCGCCGGTGTTCATCGGCAGCACCATGTCCATGCCGCACAGCTCGGCCAGCTCGGCGCAGAACGGCCCGAACTGGTCGTGGTCGAACGCCCGGCTGACCAGCGTCACCCGCTCGAGCTGTCGCATCGCGGCGGCGACGAGCCGAGGGTGGCGGTGCCCGAAGTTCAGCGCCGAGTAGCCGGCCAGCATGTCCAGGTAGCGCCGCCCGGCGACGTCGGTCACCCAGACGCCCTCCGCCGTCGCCGCCATGACCGGCAGCGGGTGGTAGTTGTGGGCGCTGTAGTGGTCGGTCAGGTTGGTCAGGCCGGCCGGGTCGCGATCGTCGGCCAGCGTGCGGGGGTGGGTGTCGGAGAAGGTATCGGTCATCTCAGTGCCTCAGTTCCAGCGTGCAGCACTTGGCGCCGCCGCCCGCCTTGAGCAGCTCGGACATGTCAATCGGGATGACCTCGAACCCGCGCGCGGTCAGCGATCGCGCCAGCCCGGTCGCCGCGGCGGCGAGCACCACGTGGCGGCCGTCGGAGACCGCGTTGAGCCCGAGCACCTCGGCGTCCTCGTCCTTGGCCTCGATCAGCTCGGGGAACATCGACGCCAGGACCGCCCGGCCGGCGTCGTCGAACGCCGCCGGGTAGTACATGGCGGTCGACCCGTCGAGCACGCACAGCGCGGTGTCGAGGTGGTAGAACCGGTCGTCGACCAGGCGCAGCGACACTACCTTCCGTCCGAACACGGCCGCCAGCTCCCCGGCCGCCGCGAAATCGGACCTGAACCCGTACCCGGCCAGCACGGTGCCGTCCCCGGCGACGAGGATGTCGCCCTCGCCCTCGTTCACGTGCTCGGGCTCGTGCACCGGCGTCCAGCCGTTCCACCGGAACCAGTTCATGTACGCGGCCGCCTCGGCCGCCCGCTCGGCGTAGCGGAAGCGGACGCCGAGCACGGCCGAGTCGATCACGGTGGCGCCGTTCGCGGCGAACACCATGTCGGGCAGCCCCGGGACCGGCTCGATGGTCGAGACCGAGTGCCCGAGCGACTCATAGGCCTGCCGCAGCGTCTGCCACTGCCGCATCGCCAGCGCCGGATCGACCGGGGAGTCCGGCCGCATCCACGGGTTGATCGCGTACGTCACGGCGAAGTACTCGGGCGGGCACATCAGGTAGGACCTGGGCGCGGCGACCCGGCTGGTCACGTCGTTGCTCATGCGCCAAGCGTAGAGACAGCGCCCACATTGGTAACAGAGTGTGATTGTGCGTCCGAGCGGAGATCCGTTGCGTATTTCCGCCGTGGACAGTCGGTTCGTTGCGCAGCCTGTCGGCTTTGCCGCCTCTGTCGCCGTTGCCGCTTGCTACCTGACCGCGCTCGCGGCCGGCGACGTCGAGGCGGTGGCGGGCACCTTCGCGCCCGACGGGTACCTTCGCACCCCCTCCGGGCGGCGGTACGCCCGCGACGGCGATGAGCTCCGGTCGTTCTTCGCCCGCTGCTTCGGCGCAGGCGGCGGCGTCGAACTGCAGCCGTGCGCGGTGACCGACGACGGGCTGCGCTGCGCGGTGGAATATAACTGCGTGCGCTGGGGCATACACGACCTGCCGCCGCAGGCGGGGCTCGGCGTCTATCAGCGCGGCTCGGACGGGCTGCTCACCGCGGCCCGCGTCTACGACGACGTCCAACCGCCGGCTTGAGCCGCCCGGACGCGGCCGCTCAAGACAATGGCCTGGCATCGTAGGGGAGCAGCGGACATGTTGGTGGACATGAAGCTCGAGGTGGTCGTCATCCCGGTCACGGACGTCGACCGGGCCAAGAACTTCTACGCGGGGCTGGGGTGGCGGCTCGACGCCGACTTCCCGTTCGACAACGGGTTCCGTGTCGTCCAGTTCACGCCTCCCGGCGCGCCCTGCTCGGTCCAATTCGGATCGAACATCACCACCGCCGCGCCCGGCTCGGCCCAGGGCATGTACCTGGTCGTGTCCGATATCCAGGCCGCCTGCGACGCGCTCAAAGACCGCGGCGCCGAGCCGAGCGAGGTGTTCCACCCCGGGGCGCCCGGCGCCCAGTTCCGGGCCGACGGAGCCGACCGCGTCAGCGGCCGGGCCGGCGACGACGCCAGCTACGGCTCGTTCGCGACGTTCAGCGACCCCGACGGCAACACCTGGCTGCTGCAGGAGATCACCACCCGGCTGCCCGGCCGGGTCGACGCGGCCGAGACGTCGTTCGCATCGCAGGCGGACCTGGCGGGCGCGATGCGACGCGCGTCGGTCGCGCACGGCGAGCATGAGAAGCGCATCGGCCACGCCGATGAGAACTGGCCCGACTGGTACGCCTCGTACATGGTGGCGGAGCAGGCCGGGTCGGAGCTGCCGAAGTGAGCGGCTACGACTACGACGTGATCGTCTTCGGCGGCGGGGCGCCCGGCGAGCACTGCGCGGCGGCGCTGGAAGCGCGCGGGCTGCACGTCGCCGTGGTCGAGCGCGAGCTGGTCGGCGGCGAGTGCTCCTACTGGGCCTGCATTCCGTCCAAGTCGCTGCTGCGGCCGGGCGAAGCGGTGAACGGCGCCCGCAACGCGGCCGCGACCGCCCAGGTCGACGTGACCGCCGCGCTGGCGTGGCGGGACTTCATGGTGTCGAACTGGTCCGACGCCGGCGCGGCGAAGTGGCTGACCAGCCGGGGCATCGACGTGCTGCGGGGCACCGGCCGGCTGGCCGGCACCGGCGTGGTCGAGGTCGACGGCGTCCGCCACACCGCCGAGCACGTCATCGTGGCGACCGGCTCCGAGCCGATCACGCCGCCGATCCCCGGACTGCGCGACCTCGAGGGGGTCTGGGGCACCCGCGAGGCGACCAGCATGAAGGCGGTGCCGCGCCGCCTGCTGGTGCTCGGCGGCGGGTCCGCCGGGGTCGAGCTGGCGCAGGTCGTCCGGCGCCTCGGCGGCGAGGTGGCGCTGGTCGAGGGCGCCCCGCGGCTCATTCCGCGCGAGGCCGCGGCGCTCGGCGACGCGCTCGGCGAGGCGCTGCGCAAGGAGGACATCGAGCTCGAGCTGGGGGTGCGGGCCACCGCCGCCCGGCGCGACGGCGACGACTACGTCCTGCAGCTCGACAACGGCAAGGAGCTGCGCGGCGACCGGCTGCTTGTGTCGACCGGCCGGCGGCCGCGGGTCGAGGGGATCGGGCTGGAGACGGTCGGCGTCACCGTGGACCCGAAGAAGGGGATCGCGGTCGACGATCACCTGCGGGCGGGCGAGCGGCTGTGGGCGATCGGCGACGTGAACGGCATCTGGCCGCTCACCCATGTCGGCGAGTACGAGGGCGACGTGGTCGCGGCCAACATCGCGGGCGAGGATCGCCCGACCAACTACGAGGCCGTGCCCCGCGTTACCTACACCGATCCGCAGGCCGCGGCGGTGGGCGCGCTCGAAGCGCGGTACAGCGGGACCGCGCAGCTGTCAGAGGTCCCGAAGACCGCCACCTACACCCACGCCTATGCCGAATCCAACGGCTTCCTGACCCTGCTCAGCGACGGCGAGCGGCTCACCGGCGCCTACGGCCTCGGCCCGGAGGCAGGGGAGTGGCTGCAGCAGGCGACGCTGGCCATCCGCGCCCGCGTCCCGGTCGCGGTGCTCAACGACACGATCCAGCCCTTCCCGAGCTTCTCCGGGATCTACGGCGCGGCCGTGCAGTGCCTGGTCATGGACATCAAGGACATGCCCCAGCCGAGAACGCCGATGGACGCGCAGATGGCGGACAAGCCCACGGCGACCACGTGACCGCCGGGCGCGAACCGGAGCTGGCCGGGCGCACCGTCGCCGTGATCGGCGGCAGCTCCGGGATCGGGCTGGAGACGGCCCGGCGGGCCATGGCCGAGGGCGCCGACGCCATCCTCGTCGGCCGCCATCAAGACCGGCTCGACCGGGCCGCGCAGGAACTCGGCGCGCACCGCACGGCCGCCTTCGACGCCACCGACGAGGACGCCCTGGCGGGGTTCTTCCGCGACCTGATGGCGCCGATCGACCACGTGATGGTCACCGGCGGCGGTCCGTCGTACAGCCCGGTCCTGGCAATGAACTCGGCCCAGGTCCGCCGGTCCCTCACCGATCACGCGACGCTGATGGTCAGCGTCGCGCGCAACGCCGTCGGCAAGGTCCGGCCGGGCGGGACGCTGCTGTTCATGGGTGCCGCGGGCGAACGCGTCGCCCCCGGCATCGGCGTTTTCGCCGCCGGTGCGGCGGCGCTGCCCCCGCTCACCGCGACCCTGGCGCTTGAGATCGCCCCGGTCCGCGTCAACCTGATCGCGGCCGGCTTCGTCGACACCCCGCTGTCGGCCACGCTGCTCGGCGACGGGCTGGACAAGCGCCGCGAGGAGCTGCGGTCGACGCTGCCGATCGGCCGCGTCGTCGGCCCGGCCGACATCGCCGCGCTGGCCGTCCACATCATGACCAACACCGCCATCACCGGCGCGACCTACGACATCGACGGCGGGCAGCAGTACGTTTCCTAGGCCCGTAGCCGTTGCAGCCGCTGGCCGGCGGTGGCGACGCGCTCGTCGGTCGCGGTGAGCGCGACCCGGATGTGCCCGTTCCCGGCCGGCCCGTACAGGGACCCTGGTCCGACGAGGATGCCGCACTCGGTCGCGAGCAGCTCGCAGGCGGCCCAGCAGTCGAGCCCCGGCTT
The DNA here is from genome assembly GCA_963838825.1 of uncultured Actinomycetota bacterium. Taxonomy (GTDB): domain Bacteria; phylum Actinomycetota; class Actinomycetes; order Streptosporangiales; family Streptosporangiaceae; genus Trebonia. The sequence goes on along the minus strand of CAWISQ010000005.1, from coordinate 116,287 downwards.
CGCTGCCCACAGGTAGAGCCCGGCCTGGGAGTGGTCGATGCGGAACCCGGCCGCGGTCAGGCCTTCCGCCAGCACCGACCGCCGGGCCGCGTAGCGGGCCTTCTGCTCGGCCGCGTGATCGTCGTCGGACAGCGCGACGGTCATCGCCGCCTGCACCGGCGCCGGCATGATCAGCCCGGCCTGCCGGCAGACGATCAGCAGCTGCTTCATCAGCGCCGGATCGCCGGTCACGAACCCAGCCCGGTCAGCCGGCCAGGTTCGACCGCTTGGAGAGCGAGAACACCGCCAGCAGCCCGTCCAGGGAGTCGCCGCTGACCGAGGGGTGCAGCACCGAGACCGGCGTGGCGGTCCAGCCGAGCTCGATATAGCACTCGTCGGAGGCGACCACGCAGTCGTGGGCGCGGGCCCACCCGACCGCCTCCCGGAGGGCGGACGCGGTCAGCACCCGGCCGGTCGGGTTGGACGGCGAGTTCACCCACAGCAGCCGGGTCGATTCCGGCGCGTCCGACGGCGTGTCCGCCGCGACCGAGGAGGCGCCCGCGAACCGGGCGCCGATGTCGTAGGTCGGATACGCCAGCGACGGGTAGATCACCGTGTCGGCCGGCCCAAGCCCGAGCATGACCGGCAGCCAGGCGATGAACTCCTTGGTCCCGATCACCGGCAGCACCGTGCGCGGGTCGACCTGCACCCCGAGCGAGCGGGCAAGCCACCCGGCGGCCGCCGAACGCAGTCCGGGAGTCCCCGCGGTGAGCGGGTAGCCGGGCGCGTTGGCGGCCGCGATGAGCGCGTTCTGGATGATCGGCGGTACCGGGTCAACCGGCGTGCCGATCGACAGGTCAACCGCCCCGCCGGAGAAGGCAGCGGCCTTCTCCGCGATCGGGGCGAGCCCGTCCCAGGGGTACTCGGGGAGCCGTGAGGCGAGGGTCACTCGGCCGCGGTTTGCGGCGGCAGCGCCGCCACGGTCGGGTAGTCCTTCCCGATCTTCCCGACCTTGGACGCCCCGCCCGGGGAGCCGAGATCCTGGAAGAAGTCGACGTTGACCTTGTAGTAGTCCTTCCACTGCTCGGGGACGTCGTCCTCGTAGTAGATGGCCTCAACCGGGCACACGGGTTCGCACGCCCCGCAGTCGACGCACTCGTCCGGGTGGATGTACAGCATGCGCTCGCCCTCGTAGATGCAGTCCACGGGGCACTCTTCGATGCATGCCTTGTCGAGCACATCAACGCATGGCTGCGTGATGATGTAGGTCACGGGAGCTCCTCTTTAACGTTCATAACCCACTTGAACTACCAAACAGTATGGTGGCTGGCTCTGCTAGCTGGCGACAATACGCTTACCGGCCGGGCCGGACTCTGCCTGCCAGCTCGTTTCGCTCAGTCCGGCCGTCCACTGGTACCCACCGTAGCTGACCTGCGTGATGCCGTAGGAGCTGGCATTGGCGACGAGCCAGTCGGCCGCCGTCCAGCCGTCTCCCGAGGCGGCGGAGATCACAGCCGAGCCCCCCGAGCGGGCCACGCTGACCGAGGTCACCGCCCCGTCCGCGCTCGGCCGGCCGAACGCGTCGGCGAGCCCGCTGAGCGCCCCGCGCAGGTTCAGCTTGGCCGGGACGCCCTCGCTGGCCGCCTGCGAGGCGGGGTCGTACCAGCAGGTGACCTGGTGCGGGGCGGCGGTCAGGTCGGTCGCGAGGGCGGCGCCGGACTGGGCGTACTGCTCGTAGGCGGTTCCGTCCGCGCTCCGCTGCACGTCCTGGGCGGCGACGTCGACCGGCAGCTTGGCGTAGCCGGGGATCCTCACCAGCGCGCGGAAGAACGCGCCGGCCGCGTAGGCGGGGTCCTCGAGCTCGGTCGCCGTACCCCACCCCTCGGACGGGCGCTGCTGGAAGATGCCGACCGAGTCGAGGTCGCCGTAGGGCAGGTTCTCCAGCTTGGATTCCTGCCACGCGGTGGCGTAGGCGACCGTCAGCGCCTTGCGGGGGAGCCGGTCGCGGGAGGCGACGCCGGCGATGGTGGCCGCGTCGGCGGTCTGACCGAAGTCCAGGCCGATCGCGTTCGCGCCGGTCCCGGCCTGGCAGCCGGGGACGGTCAGCAGCCGCTGGACGTACCGCTGGTACGCGTTGTAGGCAGCGAAGGCGCCGACCGCGATTAGTCCCAGGATCACGATGATCACGATCAGCGGGCGGCGCCACGAGGGACGTTGATAGCTGTACGACGCGCTGCGTCCCGAGGTGGTCGTCCGCACGCTGTTAAGCTACCCGCTTTCGCCGGGCGGGTGGGGAGTACCGCCTTGCCTGCCCTGCCCGGGCGATCCAGCCGCCAGGCTCGCTCGCCATGGGTGATACCCACCTTGTCGGCTGATCGTTCGCCGGCCGTTTCCCGTCAGTACGGCGTGTTTCCGCCAGAGCACCGACCGTTGGTGGCTACCGTGGGTAGGACTATGGGCGGAAGTAACGCGCGAAGGGTCCGACGCCAGGGGCCCGTGACGTTGCGCGACAAGCAGGTTCCGGCGACCACAACCGACCAGCGGCTGCTCGACCGCCGCGGCCCGTCCGACTGGGTGCACGCGGACCCCTGGCGGGTGATGCGGATCCAGGCGGAGTTCGTGGAGGGGTTCGGCCTGCTGGCCGAGCTCGGCATGGCCGTGTCCGTTTTCGGGTCGGCCCGGACGAAACGCGACTCGGCCGAGTACCGGCTGGCCGACGAGATCGCCTCGGGCCTGGTCAAGGCGGGCTACGCCGTGATCACGGGCGGCGGCCCCGGGATAATGGAGGCCGCCAACAAGGGCGCCGCCGAGGCGGGCGGCGTCTCGGTCGGGCTCGGCATCGAGCTGCCGCTGGAGTCCGGCCTCAACGACTACGTTAACGTCGGCGTGGAATTCCGCTATTTCTTCGTCCGCAAGACCGTCTTCGTCAAGTACTCGCAGGCCTTCGTGGTGCTCCCCGGCGGCTTCGGCACGATGGACGAGCTCTTCGAGGCCCTGACCCTGCTCGCCACCGGGAAGATCACCAAGTTCCCTATCGTCCTGGTCGGCAGCGCCTACTGGAACGGCCTGCTCGGCTGGATGAAGGAGACGATGCTGGCCGAGGGCAACATCGGGCCCGAGGAGCTGGAGCTTTTCCACGTCGCCGACGACCCGGCCGAGGTGCTCAAGATCATCAAGACCGCGCACGCCGGGATGTCACTGAAGTAAGGGCGGCGGCCGCCCCGGCGGATTAGGTCGTGGGATCCTCATGCCGTTCTCGTGCCTCGTGGAGACGGTAGCTTTCGGCCCACCGGGCGTTGAGCTCGTCCGCGAGGCGCTTGTGCCGGACGGTGATCTCGCGGCCCGCAGGCAGGTCAAGCCCCAGGAAGCCGAGCACGCCGGAGGCGATGCCGACGGGATCGTCGTCAAGTTCCTCGTAGAGCACCCGGTAGGGCTGGATGCCCTCGGCGGTGAACCAAGCCTCCCACGCGGCGTTGTCTTCCTTGATCTGCCGGACCAATCGCTGACCTGGGCGAAGTCGAAGCCCGGTTCAGCAGCCGGCTCCTGCCGCTCGTCGGCTGTCTCGAACCACACGCCCGTCTGCTCGGCGCGCAACAAGGACACCGCCTGCGCGACGACGTCGCCGCGCCGCAGGTAGACGAAGCGCGTCCGGCCGAAAGCAGCACTCAGCAGGCTGGCGGCCGACCCGGCATGGCCGGGGTAGACAGGGGCGAGATGGGCAGTGACCTCGTCCATCGTCCCCCACATGATCCTGGCGGCGAAGACGCCGTTGGCCGTGCTCCCGGCCGCGACCGCCGCCCGGAAATAGTCGGAGTACCCGAAGGTACCCTCGGACGCGTCCGCGATGCCCCATCTGGCGGCGAACTCCCGCTCGTCCTGGCGGCGGAACCAGGACTCTGGATGACCCGCGACACCTGTGGAATCCAGCAGCCCGCACAGCAGCGAGCTCCCCGTCCGGGGGGTGGCGCAGAGCAGGTACGAGTCAAGCCGCTCGGGATCGGGGGGCAACTCCGAAGGCATTGGGCGATTGAAGCACGCCACCAGACCGCACGGCAACGTCGTCCCGACCATCTACCTGAGCCTCACCTGGGCCAGCGCCGTCCCCGCCGACCCCTACGGCGGCTGACCAGCCCACGGCCCGTAAGCGGGCGGTGACGCGCGCCCGGTAGTAGCTGTTACCTCTCCGCTACCGTGACGAGCGCGACCTCGGTGCCTGCTTCCGGTTGCTTCCCGTCCTGCTGCCCGGCGTCCTGAAGGCGGCCTCACGACGCCACCGTGAGCTCCGCGGATATAGCGGGAATCTGATCGAAGCCCGCCAATCCAGGAGACCGCTTCTGTAGTGGCGTTCTGCGCGTGCCTAATACGTGCCCGCATTGGCGCTCCCGGAAAGAGACTTACGGCGGCACTAACATGCGCGCTATACTGCTCAGCCAAGTCCATTCAAGGCATGTGCAGCCTCAGAAGAGGGGCGACCGCAGATGAACGCCCTCGACTATATTCTCGATGCGGTTCTGCTGGCGACGATCTTCCTGCAGTTCAGGGGCCGACGGCTCACTGTCCGCTACCTGCTTCTGCCCGTCGCGATCGTCGTGTACTTCCTGTTCGCGTATCTCAAGGGCGTCCCGACTGCCGGCAACGACTTGTACCTCATTGCTGGTGGCGTCGCGCTCGGCCTCATCTTCGGGGTGGGCGCCGGAGCGTTCACCCGGGTCTATCCCGGTGAGAAAGGCATCTACGCGAAAGCTGGCCTGCTGGCCGCGACATTCTGGGCTACCGGGGTTGTGCTGCGCACTGCGTTCAGCCTGTACGCCAGCGATGGCGGAGCATCGGCCGACCGGGTCATTGGCCGGGTGATGCACTCCTGGAATATCACCAGTTCCAGTGCCATCGTGGCCTGCCTGCTGCTCATGGTCCTGGTGGAGGTCGGCTCACGGCAGCTCATTGTCGGCGTCCGCTACTTCGGCCTGCGCAGCCGCACCGCCACCTCGCCGACGGCTTCCCGACCGCTCACGTCAGTCGACGACGCTGCGGCGCCAAACCACAACCAGGAATAGGCCGCTGCCGGGCGACCAGGCGCGACGCGGGACGGCGTTTCATGGCACGATTCGTATGTGCCTGTTCTTATGGTTGTCCTCATCGTCGCCGTCCTGGCGGTGGTGACGCTCGTCGCCACCGGGCGCGGCGGCGAGCTGTCGGTCGAGCGGAACGACTATCTCCAGCTCGAGCTCGGGCCGGTTTCCGCGACCGATATCGCCCTGCTGCGCCCGCCGATGGCGCTGTGGGGCTACAACATGCAGGCGACCGACGAGGCGCTGGACCGGATCGCGGCCTCGATCCGCGATCGCGACGTCCGCATCGTGGCGCTTGAGCAGCTGGTCCACGACCTGACCAGGGAGCCGGCCGCGCAGCCGCTGAGCAGCCCGTACGGCACGCCGCGGCACCGTCGGGGGCCGTTCGAGCCCGCCCCCCAGCCGCCGGAGCAGTCGCATGACTGACGCGCCGTCGCAGGCGGCCGCCGACGGGCCGACCGCGCCCGGCCGGGGGGCGGTGGCCGGCCCCGACGGCAGGCTGCGCTGCCCGTGGGGGCTGAGCGCGCCCGACTACGTGGCCTACCACGACCTCGAGTGGGGACGCCCGGTCCGGGGCGACCGGCTGATCTTCGAGCGGCTCAGCCTCGAGGCGTTCCAGTCCGGCCTGTCCTGGCTGACGATCTTGCGCAAGCGCGAGAACTTCAGGCGGGCGTTCGCCGATTTCGACCTCGAGGCGGTCGCCGCCTTCGGCGAGGACGACGCGGCGCGGCTGCTGGCCGACGCCGGCATTATCAGGAACCGGGCCAAGATCCGCGCCGCCATCAACAACGCCCGCGCCGCGCTTGAGCTCAAGGAAGGCTTGAGCGAGCTGTTCTGGGGCTACGCCGACCCGCCGTCCGCGCCCGCCCCGGTCACCGGGGCCGATGTCCCCCCGCAGACCCCCGCGTCGAAACAGCTGGCCAAGGAGCTGCGTGCCCGCGGCTTCGTGTTCACCGGCCCGGTCACCGTCTACGCCGCGATGCAGGCCTGCGGTCTGGTCAACGACCATCTGGCGGCGTGCTTCGCCCGTGACAACGATATAGATTCGAATCAGTAACACCACGGAATCGGGCTAAGCATGTCAGAATACCGCGCATGGCCCAGGCAGACCCTGACATCGCCGCCCTGTTTGCGCCGTTGCGGCCGGCGCAGGCGTCCAACGTCGTGCTCCGCGAGGCGCGCGAGGTGCTGCCCCACCTGCGCAAGCCGATCGATGCCGAGCTCTGGGGCTCCGACATCATCGGCGCGCTGTCCGGCGACGTCGGCGCCGCTCCCGACGTGATGGCCGAGCTGACCGCGTCCCTGGTCCCGGCGGCCGAGGAGAGCGCGACCCCGGAGGCGCTGGCGCTGCTGCGGATCCTGGCCGCGATCGGGTCGCCCGCGCTGACGACGGCCGCGACCGAGGCGGCCGAGCGGGTGACGGCCGGCGGCGTGGCCGACCCGGACTGGGCCGCCGTCATCGGCTCGCCCACGGTGGGGAAGTGCTGGCACTACGGCGACGTCGGCGGCCGTCAGGAGTCGATCACCGTCAGCTTCGGCTACGGCGAGGCCGAGCACGCCCTGTCGGTGCTGATCGACCACGGCCAGCGCGGCAAGATCAAGGACGCGTGGGTCGATGACGCCGAGGGCCTGCTCGACAAGACCTGGATGGCGGCCGAGAACGACCCGCTGATCGTGTTCGAGCCGATCGAGCCCGCCGACGCCCGCACCCGCCTGGAGAACGCCGTCGCGGCCGGCGAGTGCCCCGGCAAGCCCGACGAGGTGGACGACCTAACCGCGCACCGCGCCCTGCTCCGCGCCCGCGTCCGCTACCTGGCCACCGCCTAACCACGTCCGAGCGGCTACGCCGTTAGCGCGACGGTAGCGCCGAGCGGGGCGACCAGCCGGTGATAGCCCGGTCGGCCGGGCAGCCGCGCGACGTCCCCGACGATCCGTCGGTAGGGCCCGTCCGGGTCGGCCGCCAGCAGGCCGTCCGCCCCGATCGCCACGAACCCGCCGTCGTGCCGCACCAGCACCGGCCCGTTGCGCGACGCCGTGATCGCCACTCGCCCCGCCCGCAGCCCCTCAAGCACACCAGAAACACCGGAGTCGTCGTCGCACTCCACCCACGTCGTCGGCGTGCCCAGCGGCGAATCCGACCCCGGCCGGTGCCAGTCGCTGCCGCCGACCGGAATCGCCGACGGATCCCACGCCTGCCACCACGACAGCGGCGTGGTCCAGGTCGGGTCGAGCCACGACCAGTGCCAGACCTCGAGCAGCGGCGGGCGGCGCTGCATCGCGTGCAGCCAGCTGACGTCCCCTCCGAACGGGTGGTTGACCGACATCAGCCCGCCGCCGCGCTCGGCCGCCGCCAGCCACGAGTCGGCGGGGGTTCTGAAGTCGATCCAGCCGGTGTCGCCGAGCACCCCCGCGTGGCCCCGGGAGGTCGTCACCTCTTGCCCGGGCACCAGCGTGACCCCGTAAGCGACCGAGGCGGAGGCCAGCTCACGGTGATGGCTGACCGTGTTGTGGTCGGTGACGGCGACGAAGTCCAGCCCGCTCGAGACCGCGAGCGCCGCCAGTTCGGGCACGGTCAGGGCGCCGTCGGAGTGGACCGTATGCGAGTGCAGGTCGCCCGCCAGCCACGTCCGCCCCGGTGCGGCCGGCAGCTCTCGCCGCCCCGGCCGCTCCGCCGGCGCCGGCGGCGCCAGCCCCGCTCCGGCCAATCCGGCTCCGCCCGCCAACACCACCCCGTCCGCCGCCAGCGCGTCAGCCACCCAACGAGCCCGCCCCGCCTCGCCGATCACCTCCGCCGTCACCTCGTACCGCACCCCCGAGGCCGGCACCTTGTACAGCCCGATCGCCACCTGCCACAGCCCGGCGACGACCTCACCGGACAGGTACCCAGGGGTGGCCCCCAGCGGCGAGATCACGAACGACGACCGCGCGCCCCCCGACCAGCCGCCGAACCCCGACGAGCCGCCGAACCCGGACGGGCCAAAGCACCCGAGGTCGAGGATCCCGCCGCCATCACGCGAGTAGGAGAGCGTCACCCGCAGCGCCGCCGTCCCGGCCGGAACCTCAACCGGCAGGTAGTGCCACGGCGAGGCCATCATGTCCTCGATCGTCCAAGTCCCCGCGTGCCTGATCACCGAGTCCATGCGCCCATCTGATCAGGTCAGCCCGCCCATTGGAAAGCGACGCCGCCGATGAAACCAAGATGACGTCCCGCCCCGCCCGGTGCTAGGGTTTTGAGCTTCGCTCTCAATCGCCGAGCCCACGCCCATCCGCACATCTCAGGGGGTTAACCCATGCCCGCCGACGCCGGGCCAGCGGCCGCAGCCGACCAAGACGAGCACCGCCAACACAGCCGACGCCGACCGAGGACACCGTCATCGCCGCCGAGCGCGCCCACCTGGCCCGCTCCCGCGAGTTCCTCCACCTGATGCGCGAGAACGCCCTCGAGCTGGCCAAGAACCCGATGGCGGGCGACCGCGTCTCGCTCGAGTTCCTCAAGGCCGACCTCTACCGCCGGGCCGAGGCGCTGAAGGACCTCCCGGACGCCCCGCTGTTCTTCGGCCGCCTCGACTACAGCGAGCTGGCCAGGAAGGACGAAGACTTCGCGGGGGCCGACTTCCACATCGGCCGCCGTCACGTGCACGACCCCGACGGCACCCCGGTCGTGCTCGACTGGCGGGCCCCGGTGTCGATGCCGTTCTACCGGGCCAGCCAGCCCGACTCGATGGGCCTCACCCTCAGGCGGAGATTCGGGTTCGCCGGCGGCGCGCTCACCGCCTACGAAGACGAACGATTCAAGAGCAGTGAAGACGCCGCAGCCGCCCCGGACCGTTCGGACGAAGCTGATTTGAAGCCCGTCAGCAACCTGCTGATCAACGAGATCGAGCGGCCCGCGCTCCGGTCCGATGCGCGACATCGTCGCGACCATCCAGCCCGAGCAGGACGACATCGTCCGGGCCGGCGCGGCGACGACCGTGTGCGTGCAGGGCGCGCCCGGCACCGGCAAGACCGCGGTCGGCCTGCACCGGGTCGCGTACCTCCTCTACGCGCACAAGGAGCAGGTGACCAGGCGCGGAGTGGTCGTCGTGGGCCCGAACCTCGCCTTCCTCTCCTACATCAGGAACGTGCTGCCCGCCCTCGGCGAGCTCGACGTCACCCAGACCACGGTGGCCGACCTGGTGGCGACCACCCCCGTCCGCGCCACCGACACCGACGAGGCGGCCACGCTCAAGGGCGACCCGCGGATGGCCGAGCTGCTGCACGACGTCCTCTGGTCGTCGGTCAAGCCGCCCGCGCAGGCGCTGGTGCTCAGCCGGGGCACGCGCCGGCTGCGGGTCCCCGCGCACGAGATCGAGGAGCTCGCCCGCGAGCTGCGCGACCGCGGCGTCCGCTACGGCACCGGCCGCGAGCTCCTTGCGCACCGGATCGCGCACGTGATCCTGCTCCAGCTCGAGGCGGCCGGCGAGACCTGCGACGACCGCACCCACGACTCGGTCCGCCGCTCCGCGCCGGTCCGCAAGTGCGTGGACGAGGTCTGGCCGAAGGTGGACCCGAAGCGTCTGGTCTTCACCGTCCTCTCAGATCAAAACCAGGTCCTATCGAACGGTCCCGGCCGGCTCTCGCCAGCCGAGCTAGACCTCATCCGCTGGCCGAAGGTCCCCCGTGGCCTCGCCACCGCCCCCTGGACCCGCGCCGACCAGGTGCTGATCGACGAGGCGGCCGATCTCGTCGAGCGCACGCCGTCCATCGCCCACGTGGTGGTGGACGAGGCCCAGGACCTGTCGCCGATGGAGGTGCGCGCGATCGGCCGCCGGTGCGCGACCGGCGCCGCGACCGTGCTCGGGGACATCGCCCAGGGCACCACCCCGTGGGCCGCGACCTCCTGGCCCGAGCTGCTCAGGCACCTGGGCAAGCCCGACGCGGCGGTGCGCGAGCTCGACGTCGGCTACCGGGTGCCGAGGCAGATCCTCGACTACGCCTCCCGGCTGCTGCCCGCGATCGCCCCCGGGCTCGGGCCGGCCAGGTCGCTGCGGGCCGACCCGGCCGCGCTCTCCGTCGTCCAGGTAGCCGAAGGCGAGCTCGGCCCGCGCCTGGCGGCCGGCTGCGCGACCGCCCTCGACCGACCTGGCTCGGTCGCCGTGATCTGCGCCGACGCCCAGGTCCCGGAGGTCTCCGCCGCCCTCGCCGGGGCGGGCTTCTCGTTCAGCGTCCTCGGCGCCACCGAGCCACCAGCTTCCGAAATGTCCGGTGATAGCCGGTTGGCAATCGTGCCGGTCACGCTGGCCAAGGGACTTGAGTTCGACCACGTCGTGCTGGTCGAGCCGGGCCGGATCGCCACCGGTGAGGCCTACGGCCTGCGGCGGCTTTACGTCGCGCTCACCCGCGCGGTATCGCGGCTGACGGTATTTCACGAAGAGCCCCTGCCGGCCGAGCTACTGTTACGTACTATTAAAGGGGCCGACTTATTGCGGCCTATCCCGGCATTTTCGCCAGGCGCGTTGCGCGGTCGGCGGGGTAGCGGCATCCTTAGAGGATCGATACGCTAAGTCCCGGGAAAACTACGATCAGTAACGGTGATGTTCGGTGGAAGCCAACCGCAATCATGCTGCGGCAACCGTCTACCTCGACAAACTGGCCGAGGAACTTACTAACCGAGGCCTCCAGGCCTGGATCATGGCGCCCCCGGGCCGGGTGCCGAACGTCTACATTGCGAACCCGGCCGCGCGGGCGCTCGAGGAAAGCGTCTACGCCGACCGCGGCAAGGACGGCCTCTGGTGGTTCTGGTGGTCATGGGCCGAGCGGATCTCCATCGCCGACGACCTCGACGCCGCCGCCACCGCCATCACCCGGGTCCTTTCCCTCCCGCGCACCCGCGACTAACCCAGCCGCAATCGTCCTCCTAGGCCGAAATGTCTGAACCTGAGATTCAGGCATAAGACTAGGAATTTCACACCCACATCATGCGCTGGTCGATGTCGACGTCGTCGGCATTCCGGGAAACGCGACCGTGCTGCCGCGCCAGGCCACGGCCCGGTTCGCGGGCGGCTGCATCGCCAGCGCCCCGTAGGACCGCAGCGTCCGGTCGGTCACCGCCACCAGGCCCAGGTAGGCCCGGGTCACGCCGTCCTCCAGGGCGGCCGCCAGCCGCACCGCCGAGGCCTCGCCGGTGACCGGGAACGGCAGCTGATAGGCGGGGCTGGCGGCGACCGGGGTCGCGCCCAGCTTCACCAGCATCGCCTCCAGGGCGTCGCGGGCCTGCTGATGCGCGAGCCAGTCGGCCCGCGCGAGGGTCTCGGTCTCGCCGGTGACGATGGCGCCGACGATGCCGTAGCCGTAGACGGCCGCGTGCTCGGCCGCGAGGGCGCCCTGCAGGGCCGAGACGGCGGTGGGGCCGGCCGGCTTCTTCACGAACCCGTCCGGCTGTTCGAGATCCGGCTGTCAAGCGTGGTCACGTGGGTCGCCTCCGACGTCGCGATCGACGCGTAGAGCTGGGCGAGCGACGGGGAAGCGCCGGCCAGCCGGCCCAGCTGCGCGGTCACGGCGGCCTGCTCGGCCTCCCTGAGCTGGGTGAGCGCGCCCGCCGAGGTGCCCGCGACCGCGGGCCGGGCCGTCACCGCGGACGGCGTCTGCTTGCCCGGCGGCTCGATCACCCGGGCGCGGAGCCCGGCCAGGTGCGCCTGGTGCTCGGCCAGCAGCGGGGCCAGCGTGGACCGCAGGCCGGAATACTCGGCCATGGTCTTGTTGTATATCCAGACCAGGTTCAGCTCGGCGGTCACCGCGCGCAGCAGCGTCTGCGTCTGGGCAGGCACCGGCGGCGGTCCGCTCAGCCCGGCCGGCCCCTTGCACGCGGTCAGCGCGAGAAACAGGGGCAACGTCGTCGGTGACGCGGCGAGCAACTGACGCCTTGACAGCATAGGCTCTAAGCATGCCACGTCCCTGACCGTGGCACGGTGCGCGGCCACTGGGGCGGCGCGTCGCTGCTGCGGCAGACGTGACGGTGGGTTTGCCGCCGCTGCGCGTCCGCGGCGGTAGGCTGCGTCCGTGGCCTATACGCTGGACCTGCGAATCTATAAGCCTAGGTGATAGTGGGTTCGGGGACTCGCGGACGAGGAGGTCGAGATGCCCGGTGGCTCCCGTGCTGCGGTCGGCCCGGTCAATGACAAGCGGCTGGCTGAGCTGATCGAGCCCGTCGTCGCCGCGGCCGGGATGGACCTGGAATCCGTGCGGATGTCGGTCGCGGGCAAGCGCCGGCTGCTGCGCATCGTGGTCGACGGCGACCACGGGGTCAGCCTCGACGACGCGGCCGACGTCAGCCGCGAGATCTCCGCCATGCTCGACGAGGGCAACGCGCTCGGCGAGGTGCCGTACACCCTCGAGGTCTCCTCGCCCGGGGTGGACCGTCCGCTGACCGAGCCGCGGCACTGGCGGCGCGCGGTCGGCCGGCTGGTCAAGGTCAAGGTGGACGGCCAGGGAACGGCGGAGGGCCGCATACTCGCGGCGGATGCCGACGGCGTCACGCTCGGCCTGCCGAAGGGCGAGCGCCGGTTCGGGCTGGGGGAGCTGGGCCCGGGCGCCATCCAGATCGAGTTCGGGCGGATTCCGGACGCCGAACTCGACCAGGCAGAAGATGAAGATGAAGATCCGGACCTCGCCGACGAAGAAGACGGCGATGAAGACGACGAAGACCTGGGAGCTGGCGGCGATGGACATTGACCTGAGTGTGCTGCGCAGCCTCGAGAACGAGAAGGACATCTCGTCGGAGACGGCCATCAAGGCGATCGAGGACGCGCTGCTGATGGCGTACCACAAGACCGAGGGCGCCAACCCGGCCTCCCGCGTCGAGGTGAACCGGGCGACCGGCCACGTCACCGTCTGGGCGCGCGAGGCGAGCGAGGACGGGGTGACCGGGCGGGAGTACGACGACACCCCGGCCGGGTTCGGCCGGATCGCGGCCACCACCGCCCGGCAGGTGATCCTGCAGCGGCTGCGCGACGTCGAGGACGAGATCACCTTCGGCGAGTACGCGGGGCACGAGGGCGACATCGTGGCCGGCGTGATCCAGCAGGGCCGGGACCCGCGCACGGTGCTGGTCGACCTGGGCAAGATCGAGGCCGTGCTGCCGCCGGCCGAGCAGGTGCCGGGCGAGCGCTACGTGCACGGCGAGCGGATCAGGTGCTACGTGTGGCGCGTCCGCAAGGGCCACAAGGGCCCGTCCGTGACCGTCTCGCGGACCCATCCGGACCTGGTCAGGAAGCTGTTCGCGCTGGAGGTGCCCGAGATCGCGAGCGGCGCGGTCGAGATCGTGAAGATCGCCCGCGAGGCCGGGCACCGCACCAAGATCGCGGTCCAGTCCCACCAGCAGGGCGTGAACGCCAAGGGCGCCTGCATCGGCCCGGTCGGCAGCCGGGTCAGGAACGTGATGGCCGAGCTGCACGGGGAGAAGATCGACATCGTCGACTACTCCGACGACCCGGCCGAGTTCGTCGCCAACGCGCTCTCGCCCGCCCGGGTCACCCAGGTGGAGATCGTCGACCGCGAGGCGATGGAGGCGCGGGTGACCGTGCCCGATTACCAGCTCTCGCTCGCGATCGGCAAGGAAGGGCAGAACGCCCGGCTAGCCGCCCGGCTCACCGGCTGGCGGATCGACATCCGCTCCGACGGCGTCACCACCGCGCCCTCGGCCGGCGCCGCGTCCGGCTCGCGTTCCCAGGGCCGCGGCGCGGCCGACGGCGGCGCCTGACCGCCCGCGCCTCCCGCGGCCGCCAGCCGCCGGGCAGACCATGCCCGAGGCCAATCGGGAATCGGGGGTAGACTAGGCTGGCAATGACGACCGCGCAAGCAGAGCCGCCCCAGGCGGGGAATCACCCTGTACGTACCTGTGTTGGCTGTAAAGCGCGCGCGGCCAAGTCCAGCCTGCTTCGCCTAGTGGTGGACGGGGACGGCATCGTGCCCGACCCCCAAGCGCGGCAGCCTGGCCGGGGAGCGTACCTGCATCCCAGCCAGGCGTGCTTCGAACTGGCGCAGCGGCGTCGGGCGTTCTCACGCGCACTGCGCGCCCCGGGTTCGCTCAGCGCCGCACCGCTTGCTTCGTACCTTTCCCGGGACGGGCAGCCGGGCATAACATAGCTGTCGGAAAACGGAGCGGGACGGTCAGTGGCGACGGGAAGCAAGCTAGACACGACGGAACACCTGTACGGAAAGCAGGTCGAGAAGCGATGAGCGCTCGATGAGCACCAGGCGATGAACGGCACGAACTGACGCCGACCCGGAGCACGCACGCTATGCGCCGGATCGGTTGATGATCCGGTTTTTAAAGGCCCATGGGAAGGGCCGAACAGAGGAGCATAGTGGCGAAGGTCCGGGTTTACGAACTCGCGAAAGAGTTCGGAGTAGAGAGCAAGGTCGTCATGACCAAGCTCGAGGAGATGGGCGAGTTCGTGCGTTCGGCGTCCTCGACGATCGAGGCGCCGGTGGTGCGCAAGCTCAAGGAGTCGCTCAACAGCGGTTCGGCTAAGCCGGGCCGCGGCGACGGCGGCGCCGGTGCAGGCGGCCGCCGTGATCAAGGCGGTCAGGGCGACAGCCGCCGCAATGACCGAGGCCCGGCCCGGGTGCCTGACGGCGCCCCGGCGGCCGGCGGTTCGGTTCCGGCTGCGCCGAGCGCGCCGGTCGGGCCCGCCCCCAGCGCCGGAGTGCCCAGCGCCGGAGTGCCCAGCGCCGGAGTGCCCGGCGAGGGCGCGAGGCCTGGGCCGCGCCCAGGTCCGCCGCGTCCGGCGGTTCCGTCCGTGCCTGGCGTCACCGCGCCCGGCGCCCCCGCGTCAACTGCCCCGGTGGCCCCGGCCGCCCCGGCCCCGATCGCCGCGTCGGCGGCCCCGGCCGCTCCGTCGGCCCCCGTCCGCCCGGCTGCCCCGGGTCCGCGCCCGGCCGCACCCGGCCAGGGCGGCGGCCAGGCCGGCCCGCGGCCAGGCGCAGCGCGCCCCGGCGCCCCGAGTCCGCAGGACTCGCAGGCCCCGGAGGCCGCACCCGGCGCGGGGCAGGACAGCGCGTCCCGTCCCGCTTCTGGCGCCCCTCGGGCCGGCGGCGCGCCGCGACCCGGCGCGCCCGGCCAGCGCGGCCCGCGTCCTGGCCCGAGGCCAGGCAACAACCCGTTCAGCTCGACCGCGACCGGCATGGGCTCGGCTCCGGCCGCCCGTCCCGGCTTCGAGCGCACCGACCGACCGGAGCGCAGCGACCGCGATCGCGGCCCGCGCGCCGGCGCACCGGGGGCACCCGGCGCGACCGGCCCCGGCGCTCCCCGCACCGGTGACCGCGGCCCCCGTCCGGGTGGCCCGCGTCCCGACGGGGCCGGCGCCGGCTACGGCGCTCGTCCCGGCGCGCCAAGCGACGGTGGCCAGCGGCCCGGCGGTCCCCGCCCGGCCGGCCCGGTGGCCCGCGCCCGGGTGGCCCGCGTCCCAGCCCGATGAGCATGCCGTCCCGCCCGGTGAGCTCGGGCGGTCCCAGCGGCGGCGGTCGTCCCGGTGGTCCCGGTGGTCCCGGTGGTCCGGGCGCTGGCCGTGGCCCGCGTCCCGGCGGCGCCGGCGGCGGCTTCAGCGGTCCGCGTCCCGGCGGCGGTGCCGGTCGTCCGGCTGGCGCTGGCGGCGGCGCCCGTCCCGGCGGTCCCCCCGGCGGCCGGCGGCGGCGCTCGTCCCGGTGGCGGCGGTCCGCCGGCCGGCGGCGGCGGCGCCCGTCCCGGTGGCGGCGGCCGAGGCCGGTCTGGCGGTACCGCGGGCGCCTTCGGGCGTCCCGGCGGCAAGCCCGGCCGGGCCCGCAAGTCGAAGCGGCAGCGGCGGCAAGAGTTCGACAACATGCAGGCCCCGTCGATTGGCGGCGTGTCCGTTCCGCGTGGCCAGGGCCAGGTCATCCGGCTGAGCCGGGGCGCGTCCCTGTCGGACTTCGCGGACAAGATCAACGCCAACCCGGCCAGCCTGGTCCAGGTGCTCTTCCACCTGGGCGAGATGGTCACCGCGACCCAGTCGGTCAACGACGAGACGCTCCAGCTGCTCGGCGCCGAGCTGAACTACAACGTCCAGGTCGTCTCCCCCGAGGAAGAGGACCGGGAGCTGCTCGAGACGTTCGACATCGAGTTCGGCGACGACGAGGGCGACGAGGAGGACCTGGCCCCCAGGCCGCCGGTCGTCACCGTCATGGGTCACGTCGACCACGGCAAGACCAAGCTGCTGGACGCGATCAGGCACACCAACGTGGTGTCGCGCGAGGCTGGCGGCATTACCCAGCACATCGGCGCCTACCAGGTGACGTCCGAGATCGACGGCCAAGAGCGGAAGATCACCTTCATCGACACCCCCGGTCACGAGGCGTTCACCGCCATGCGTGCCCGCGGTGCGCAGACCACCGACCTCGCGGTCCTGGTCGTCGCGGCCGATGACGGCGTGAAGCCGCAGACCACCGAGGCGCTTAACCACGCCCAGGCGGCCGGCGTGCCGATCGTGGTGGCGGTCAACAAGGTCGACAAGGAAGGCGCCGACCCCAACCGGGTCCGGGCCCAGCTGACCGAGTACGGCCTGGTGGCCGAGGAGTTCGGTGGCGACACCCAGTTCGTGGACGTGTCCGCGACCAAGGGGCTCGGCATCGAGGCGCTGCTCGAGGCGATCATCCTGACCGCCGACGCCGCGCTCGACCTGCGCGCCAACCCGACCCAGGACGCCCAGGGCGTCGCGATCGAAGCACAGCTCGACAAGGGCCGCGGCCCGGTCGCGACCGTGCTCGTCCAGCGCGGCACGCTGCACGTCGGTGACTCGATCGTGGCGGGCGAGGCCTACGGCCGAGTCCGGGCCATGCTCGACGAGGACGGCAAGCAGCTCAGCGAGGCGCCCCCGTCGCGCCCGGTGCAGGTCCTCGGCCTGACCGCGGTGCCGAAGGCGGGCGACAACTTCCTCGTCGTCTCCGACGACCGGATGGCCAGGCAGATCGCCGAGCGCCGGGAGGCCCGCGAGCGGACCGCCCAGTTCGCCCAGCGACGTCGCCGGGTCACGCTCGAGGACCTCGAGTCGGCGCTGAAGGCAGGCGAGCGCGAAGAGCTGCTGCTGATCATCAAGGGCGACGTGTCCGGCTCGGTTGAGGCCCTGGAGGACGCGCTGCTCAAGCTCGACGTCGGCGAGGAGGTCAACCTCCGGGTGATCGGCCGCGGCGTCGGCGCGATCACGCAGGACGACGTGAACCTGGCCATCGCCTCGGAAGCGGTGATCATCGGCTTCAACGTCCGTCCGGCCGGCCGGGCAGGCGAGCTCGCCCAGCGCGAGGGCGTCGATATCCGCTACTACTCGATCATCTACCAGGCGATCGAGGAGATCGAGGCCGCGCTCAAGGGCATGCTCAAGCCCGAGTTCGAGGAGGCCCAGCTCGGCACCGCGGAAGTCCGCGAGCTGTTCAAGGTGCCGAAGGTTGGCACCGTGGCCGGCTGCATCGTCCGCTCCGGCACGATCACCCGCAACAGCAAGGCGCGGCTGATCAGGGACAGCGTGGTGATCTCGGACAACCTCAGCGTCGATTCGCTGCGCCGGTTCAAGGACGACGCGACCGAGGTCCGCGAGGGCTTCGAGTGCGGTATCGGCATCGGCTACAACGACATCAGGCTCGAGGACGTCATCGAGACGTTCGAGATGCGGGAGAAGCCGCGCGCCTAACCGCGCACGGTAACACCCGACAACGATGTACGTAGCCGCGTTGACGCTTGACGTGCTGCTTGGCGACGTCCGCTCTCTGAAGCAGAAGCGGGCCGTCGTCAGGCCGCTCGTCGCAGAGCTGCGCCGCCGCTACCCCGGTGTCGCGGTCGCCGAGACGGGTCATCTTGACCTCCATCGGCGGGCCGAGATCGGGGTGGCGGTGGTTTCAGACACCGCCGGGAACGCCACCGGGCTGCTCGACGAGTGCGAGCGCCTGGTGGCGGGCCACCCGGAGATCGAGCTGCTGTCCGCTAGGCAGCGTCTCTTTACCGAAGAGGAGTAACCGCCATGAGCGACGCTCGCACGCGCCGGGTCGCCGAACGGATCTCCAAGCTCGTCGCCGAGCTGCTCGAGCGCCGGATCAAGGACCCGCGTCTTGGCTTCGTCACCGTGACCGAGGTCCGGCTGACCGGCGACTGGCGCGAGGCGAAGATCTTCTACACGGTCTTCGGCACGCCCGAGGAGCAGGCCGACACGGCCGTCGCGCTGGCCAGCGCGACCGGCATCATCCGCTCCGAGGTCGGCCGGGTCATCGGCCTCCGGCACGCGCCGTCGATCGAGTTCGTCACCGACGCGCTGCCCGACAGCGCCCGCCGGATCGATGACGCGATCGCGGCCGCCCGCCAGGCCGACGCGGAGCTGGCGCAGGTCCGCGAGGGCGCCACCTGGGCGGGCGACCCCGACCCGTACAAGAAGCCCAATGACGACGACAGAGGACGACTGGGACGAAGGCGAGGACGGCGACCTCACCGACGGCGACGACCTCCAGGCGGGCGAGGAAATCGGCGACGGCGAACGCGGATGACCGCGCCCAGCGGCTTGATCATCGTCGATAAGCCCGGCGGCATGACCTCGCACGACGTGGTCGCGCGGGTCCGCCGCCTGGCCGGGACGCGCCGGGTCGGGCACGCGGGCACGCTCGACCCGATGGCGACCGGCGTGCTCGTCATCGGCGTCGAGAAGGCGACCAGGCTGCTCGGCTACCTGACGCTGACCGAGAAGACCTACGCGGCCACGATCCGGCTCGGCCAGTCGACCAGCACCGACGACGCCGAGGGGGAGCCGACCGGCGGCAGCCCGGCCACGGACCTCGCCCCCGGCGCCCTCGACGCCGAGATCGCCGAGCTCACCGGCGACATCTGGCAGGTGCCGCCCGGCGTGAGCGCGATTAAGGTCAACGGCCAGCGCGCCTACAAGCTGACCCGGGCCGGCGCCGCCCCTGAGCTGGCCGCCCGCCCGGTCACCGTCTACGAGTTCACCGTCACCGACGTCCGCCAGGCCGGCGATTTCCTCGACCTGGACGCGATCATCCGCTGCTCAAGCGGCACCTACATCCGCGCCCTCGCCCGCGACCTCGGCGCCGCCCTCGGCGCCGGCGGCCACCTGACCGCGCTCCGCCGCACCGCCGTCGGCCCCTACGATCTGGCTCAGGCCCGCACCCTCCAAGAGCTAGAAGATCAAAAGCACCAAAACCTTGATCTCGAACGGTCCGGGGCGACTCCCGCTGCCGAGTCCCCGCCCACCCCAGCGCCGCACTCACGCCCCGCCCCCGCCGCCGCTGGCTGCCCCGCCACTTCCGTCCCGTGGATAACACCGCTGGCAGAAGCCGCCGCGGCGGCCTTCCCCCGCCTTGACCTGACCGCCGAGGACGCCCACCGGCTGGCCCAGGGCGCCCGCCTCCCGCTGCCGTCCGCCGACTGGCCCGAACCAGGCACCCCAGTAGCCGCCTTCGCCCCCGACGCCACGCTGGTCGCGCTTGTCACAGCCGAATCTGGCTCCCTCCGATCGCTAGCTGTCTTCAGCGCCCCGTAGGCTTGGTGCGGAGCTAAGGAGGACGGGAGACCCGTGTACCGCTGGCAGGGACTTGATGAGGTGCCCGCAGGATGGGGCGAGTCCGTCGTCACGATCGGCGAGTTCGACGGCGTGCACCGTGGCCATCAGAGCATCGTCGCCCGGGCGGCCCAGCTCGGCCGCGAGCGGGGGCTGCCGGTGGTGGCGGTGACCTTCGACCCGCACCCGGACGAGGTGATCAGGCCGGGCACCCACCCGCCGCTGCTCTGCACCGCCC
This sequence comes from uncultured Actinomycetota bacterium, assembly GCA_963838825.1. Lineage (GTDB taxonomy): Bacteria > Actinomycetota > Actinomycetes > Streptosporangiales > Streptosporangiaceae > Trebonia. Next base: position 96,455 of record CAWISQ010000005.1, on the reverse strand, counting down.
GCCGTCGGGCCGAGCTGCTCGGCGGCCTCGGCGTGGACGCGGTCTGCGTGCTCCCGTTCACGCTCGACTTCTCCCGCCTCGACCCCGAGGAGTTCGTCCGCGCGGTCCTGGTCGAACGGCTGCACGCCAACGCGGTCGTGGTCGGCGAGGACTTCCGCTGCGGCTACAAGGCGGCCGGGGACGTCCAGCTCATCTCCAAGCTGGGCGAGAAGTACGACTACACGACCGAAGGCCTGCCGCTGCTCACCCTGGACGGCGTCACGATCTCCTCCACCCACATCAGGGCGCTGCTGGCAGCGGGCGACGTGACCGGGGCGACCAAGGCGCTCGGCCGCCCGCACCGGGTCGAGGGGATCGTGGTCCGCGGCCACCAGCGCGGCCGCCAGCTCGGCTTCCCGACCGCGAACGTGGAGTCGCCGCCGCACACCGCGATCCCGGCCGACGGCGTCTACGCAGGCTGGCTCGCCATCCTGGACGAAGCAGGCCAGGAAACCCGCCGCTGGGCCGGCCGCGATCTCGATCGGCACCAACCCGACCTTCGACGGCACCAGGCAGACGGTCGAGGCCTACGCGCTCGCCCCGCACGACCTCGACCTGTACGGAGTCCACGCGGCGATCGACTTCGGCACCCGGCTGCGTGGCACCCTCCGCTTCGACTCGATCGAGGCCCTCGTCGAGCAGATGCACCTCGACGTCGCCCAGACCAGAGAGCTCTGCGCTAAATAAGACGAATTCGCGAGCTCCCGCTCGGCCGGTCTAGCAGGCGATCGCGGCCGGTTCGGGCCGTTTGCCGCACCCTCCCGCCCTTGTCCGATCGCTGATCAGACTGTACGGTGGTGGCCGAACAGCAATTCCGTGTGTGCGAGGTTTGCTCCGCCGCCGGAGGGTAGCCGAGCGGCCTTGCCTGCCGTCGAGGGGGAGCTGCTCATGCAGCCAACAGCGCGTCGCATCGCTCTCGTAGCGATGCAGGCTGCGCTCGCGATGGCCGGCATCTTCGTGGTCATGCTGCTGTTCTCCCGCCCAGCCCGCGCAGCGACCGCGGCCCTCTCTCCCGTCAAGGCGACCCTGACGTCCACCCTCTCGGGCCCCACGTCAACGCTCGGCTCAGCGCCACGTCGCCGCGTCACGCTCGAGCCAGCGTCACCTCTCGCGCTCCACGTCGACATCCACCCCCACCTCAACGAGCGGCACCTCAGCCGCCACCGGTTCAACCAGCACCAGCTCGCCTGGCACCAGCTCATCCAGCACCAGCTCATCCGGCACGAGCTCATCCGCTCCCAGCTCGTCCAGCACGAGCTCATCCGCCCACTCCCGACGAGCGCAGCTCCTCCAGCACCAGCTCCTCCAGCACCAGCTCCTCCAGCACCAGCTCCTCCAGCACCAGCTCCTCCAGCACGAGGCCATCGGCCATCAGCTCGCCTAGCAACGGCTCGTCCAGCACCAGCTCATCGTCCACCAGCTCGTCTGGCGCGAGCTCATCCGCCACCAGCCCCGCCGACACCGGTTCAGGCACCCCAGCGTCCACCTCGGCCAGCCCCGCGTCGCCGCCCGCCGCCCCAGCGGCCAGCCCCGCGTCGCCCCGCCACCCGCCAGCCCATCCCGGCCACTGCGCCCGCCCAAGCCCCGAGCGCGTCCAGCCAGCCGTCGGCGGGAGCCCCCGTGCGCGGCCAGGCCGCCTCACCCGCCTCCAGGACGCCAGCGCCCGGCGCCCCCGCCGATCCGGTGACTCCAGTCGTATCGACTGTGACCAAGAAGCTTGCACCCGCCGCCCCGGCCGCCCCGGCCGCGTCACCACCCCGGCCGCGTCCACCTTGTCCGCTTCGCCCAGCGCGTCATTCCCGTCCACCTCGCGTTCCGCCCCGGCCCGCGCCGCCAACTCGCTGGCCCCGATCGCCACCGCCGTCGCCAAGACCCTGCCGCCCGTCACCGGCTCGGCTGCTCCCGTCATCACTGGCAAGGCCAAGGCTGCGCCGACCGTCACCAGTCCGACGCTCCCCGCCGCGAAGACACTGGCCCCGGTGACCGACGCAGCCGCCCCGCTCGCGAGCACAATCGCCAAGACCCTGACCCCCGTGACCGCGACGGTCGCCCCCGACGTCACCACGACCGCGAAGACGCTGGCCCCCGTGACCGGTGCGGTCGCCCCGGTCGTGAGCACGGTTGACAAGACCCTGGCGCCCGTGGCCGCAACGGTCACCCCGATCGTCACCACGACGGAGAAGACGCTTGCTCCTGCGGTCGGCGCGGTGGCCCCGGCGATCACCGCCGTCACTAAGACCCTGGCTCCGGTCACCGGCGCGGTTTCCCCAGTCATTACCTCCGTCGCGAAGACCCTGGCCCCGGTGACCGGCACCGTGACTCCGGTCGTGACGACGACGGCCAGGACGCTGCTCCCGGTGACCGGCACCGTGGCCCCGCTGGTGACCACAGTGACGAAGACCCTGGCCCCGGTGACCGGCACCGTGACTCCGGTCGTGACGACGACGGCCAGGACGCTGCTCCCCGTGACCGGCACCGTGGCCCCGCTGGTGACCTCAGTGACGAAGACCCTGGCCCCGGTGACCGGCACCGTGACCCCGGTCGTCACCTCCGTGGCGAAGACCCTGGCTCCCGTCACCGGCGTCGTGGCCCCGCTGGTGAACACCACGGCGACGGCGCTGGCCCCGGTGACGGGCGCGGTGACCCCGCTGGTGGCCACCGTGACGAAGACGCTGGCCCCGGTCACGGATGTGGTGACCCCGCTGGTGGCCAGCCTGATCAAGCCGCTGGCCCCGGTCACCGGGGCGATCACCCCCCTCGTCACGACCGTGGTCACGCCTTTGGCGCCTGTCACCGACCTGGTACCCCCGGCCGTGACCCCGGTCATCAAGAACCTGACGCCGGTCATCAGGACCCTGACCCCGGTCATCAAGACCCTGACCCCGGTCACCGGCGCGCTGGCTCCGGTCGTGAGCACGGTCGTCACGATCCCGCCGGTCACCGCCCTGGTGACCCCGCCCGGCAGCGCCCTCGCGCCCGTGACCCGCGCGCTGACCCCGGTCGCCACCACGCTGGTCCCCCGCCGGCGCCCGGCGCGAGCACCCCCGCCAGGCAGAGCCCGACCCCGCCGGGCGCGCCCCGCTCCGGTCGGATCGCGCCTGCGTCGGCGACCCCCGCCAGGGCAACGACCGCCCCGGCGGCCCCGGGCGCGGGCGCCTTCTCGCGGTCGCTCGGCGCGGTGGGCCTGCCCGCGACGCCGACGTCGCCGCTCCCGCGTCCGGCCACCGCGCCGGGCGGCGCGGGCGGCGCCGCGGGCTCGGCCGGCCTGTCCGGCGGCGGCAACGGCGCCGGCGGCACCCAGGGGACCGCCTGCGCGGCCCTGCTGGCCCTGCTCACCCTGATCCTGCTGCGCCTGGCGCGCCGCCCCGCCGCCGCGCCCGTGTGGCGCTGCGCCCTGCCCGAGGTATCGCCCGCTTAACACCGCTTTCCTTCCCCCTGGTCTCGAGCGCCCCGCGCCGGGCCAGAGCGTTCAGCGCTTATCTCCCTGGAAGGAAAGTGACGCCACCATGCGCGTGCGGACCTGGTCCGCGTGCGTGGCGCTCGCCTGGGGCATCCTGCTCATCGTGACGGCGGCCGGACCCATCGGGTCCCTCCGCCCCGCCCAGGCGACCACCCGCATCGCGAGCACCACAAGCAACACCACCAGCACCACCCAGGTCACCCTGACCAGCAGCGTGACCACGACTCCACCCACAACCCCGGCCACGACTCCGGCCTCCATTCCGACCGCCGCTCACGTCGGCAGGTCAGACGTCGCCGAGGCATCAACGACGATCACGCGCCCCGCCGCGCGACCGGCGGCGCGAGGCGGCGCCGACACCCGGACGAACGCCGCGGCCTCGGCCGACGTTGACTCCCGGGCGAGCGCGCACACGTACGTCGTGCAGCCCGGCGACACCCTGTCGGGCATCGCGGCCGCGCTCGGCATCCGCCGGCGGCTGGCCGGCGCTGTACGCAGCTAACCGGCGGGCCATCGGCACCGACCCGGGTGTCATCCGGCCCGGTTTGATCCTGTCGCTGCCCGGCTCGATGGGGGCGGCCCACTACAAGATCGCGGTAGGCGACACGTTGTCGGGCATCGCGGCCGCGCTCGGCACCGCCGGCGGCTGGCCCGCGCTCTACGCGGCCAACCGCCGGGTGATCGGTCCCGACCCGGACGTCATCCGCGCCGGGACCGTGCTCGCGATCCCGCACGTGGGGTTGCCCGCAACGCCACCTCTGCACCAGGGGTCGTCGCCGTCGCCCGCACCGAGTCGCACCGCGCAGCCATCAGAATCTGCCCCGGCAGCAGCGCCGTCAGGGCACCCGGCATCGGCCCCGCCGTTGACCGGCGCTCGACCGAGTCCCCGGTCAGCACCAGTCACGTCGATGGGTGGCCTTCCGCGCTGGCTTGAGATCGTGCTGGTGGCGGCCGGCCTGCTCATCGCGACGGCGTTCCTGACCGAGCCGGTCCTGGCCCTCGCCCGACGCCGGCGGGCAGCCCGCCCGGCCACAGCGGACGCGCATATCGTGCTGGCCGACTACGAGCGCCTCGTCGTGACCCACTGCCGCGAGGACGGCACGGTCTACGTGCTGCGCCCGCCCGATGTCGACCCGCAGACGATCCTGCTAGCCGCCCGCCTCGTCCTCGCCCAGGACCGCTACGAGGCCCTCGCGGGTCACCTCGGAGTTCCCGCTCACTGGCCCAGAGAGTGATCGGGCATGGAGCGCGGACGGTAGGTCGGCGGGACGCCCCGATTCCGCCGAGAATCTATCGTCCGGACGGGGTTGGTCCTCGGCCGCCGCCTTGCGGACTGACAGCGTCCGCGTCGTCGTCCCGCTGAAGGCTGACGCCGCGCGACCAGAGTTATCCGCGCCATCGAGTTCCGCCCGCACTGCCCTGGCAGCTCACCTGAAAGCCAACGCCATCGGGACATGACGGAGGGATCCTTCCGATGCGATGATTCTCCGGGCGGCCGTCGGTCTTACTGAGCATGACTATGACGACGAGAGTCCAGAGCGTGTCCATCCCGGTGGCCGATCAGGACCGGGCACTGGCCTTCTATACCGAGGTGCTCGGCTGCGAACTGCGCACCGACATCGAGGTGTGGCCCGGGGCCAGGCTGGTGGAAGTGGTTCCCCCCGGGTCGAGCGTCGGCCTAGTGCTACTGCCCCCGGACAGCGAAATCCCGATGGCCGTACGGTTGGGCACGACCAACGCCGAGACCGCCCACGCGCGCCTTCGCCAGGCAGGTGCGAAGCTGCACAACGACGAGGTCGTGCACCTCGACGGCGCTCCGCCGATGTTCTTTTTCGCCGACCCGGACGGCAACGGACTCGTATACCTAGAGGAAAAACCCGGCGAGGTGTAGTGCGGCGCGTGCCAGGTGCTTGATGAGACGCCCCCGGCTGCGGGCCGCCAATGCGCGGCTGAGGGAGTTGCTAGCCGCGCGGGACGCGCAGATCGCGGACGGCTTCGATCGGAACGTCCGTGCTCTCTCCTGTCAGGAATCGTCTCCTGTCGGCTACTGGATATGTTCTCTGCCGGTTGAGAAGAAGCTATTAAGGTAATCGTCCGGTGCGAGGTCGCTATCACGCAGCAGCGAGAAGACCTCCGTCCCGCTGCCGATCTCGCTCCCTTCGGTGATCGCGTAGGCCTGACTGAGGTGGAGATACTCCGAGCCGACCTGTTCTGCGTACTCCCCGGCCTCCTGTTCGGCCAGCTCGATCGCGTGGTCAAGCGACCGAGCACGCCAAAGGGTAATCCGCTCCTCGAACGGTTTGCCTCCCCAGCCCGACCAAGCGAACACACAACGCACGCCAAACCACTCAAACTCAGAGTCGGCCATACAAGGCACCCCGTTTCCGCCGGTAGCTGGCGAGCCTACTCCCGGGGTGAATGCTCAGGGCAGGAGTGCGAGGCTTGGAGCCGACGCTGGCCAGGAAGCGCCTGCCGCCGGACCGGGTCGTCGGTTGCTGCCGCAACGCGACGCTGCTGTTCGTCTCGCTGGCCAGGCACAAGGGGCATTCCCGCGCGGATGCAGGCCGGGTTCGCCGCCTATTTCCACCCCGGCCTGCTGACCGACCACGTGGTGGCGGAGGCGTGGGACGAGGCCGCGGGCCGCTGGCGGCTCATCGACGGGGAGATGAACAGCGACTGGGCCCCGCAGGTGAACGGGCACCCCGTCGACTGGATGGACCCTGCCGACGACCAGTTCGTGACCGGACCCCGCGCCTGGCAGGCGGCCCCCGCAGGCACGTCCGACCCGGCGTGCGCCGGGCTCAGGACCTGCCGAATTGCTGGTACCAGTAGTTGGTGCCGCCGCCGGGGGAGCACGGGTCGGCCTTGACGTACCGGTTCCCGCCGTTGTAGTCCTCCGACAGGCACAGATAGCCGTAGGTCGAGTCGTAAAGCGCCCAGTAGCTCACGAACTCGGTACGGCGGGTATTGGGGTTGTAGTAGTTAATCCATTTCTCGGAATCGCTCGCGCTGCAGTTCGCGTACCGGACGAAGTTGCTGTCGCTGTTGTTTATCTGCAGGCAGAGTACATCGCCGCTGCCGCTCTTGATCGCGCCCGTCTCATAGTTGGTGTTCGGGTAGTACCAGGTGGATATGGTTTGGATGGACCAGAACGCCCGGTAGTTGAGGACGTTCGCGTTGTAAATGCAGTCGTTGCCGACGGTCGAGCTGTCGATGCACAGGGGAGTAGGGTTGGTTGTATAAGCTGAAGCTGTACTGGTTCCGACGACCCCGGCGAATGTACCCGCGGTCATTATGAAAACTGCTGCCATTACGGAAAGTCGGCCAAACTTCATGTGTGCCTTTCCCTGGACCGACGAGTGTCGGCACAATGATCGCATTCCACCTTTCGCCATGTCAATGAGGGACAGCGGCCGATATCCGGAAACGTTTCTGGCCGGGCTCCCCGGGGCGTGCGAATAGCGGCCTGAAGCGCTGAGAGTAAGCATTAAACGAAATAGACCGCTAACCCTGATCTTTCACGGGTGCTGATGGTTGCCGCTGGCGGTCGTTTGGCGGGTTGCTGATCGCGGATTTCAGGGTCTGGGCAGGAGCTCGGCAAAGTCCTTATGTGAGGCTGTGATCTGCGCCTTTGTAGCAGCGGAGGATGTGCCCGGCGGGGCATACCCGCCCGCCGATGCCACTTCGCCTATCTCGGCTGCCCGCAGTCAGCACCTGCTCGATCTCCTTGGCCAGGTCCCCGACCCGCGGAAAAGCGCGGGCGGCGGTATCGGCCGGCGGGGCGGACGGGCGGCGCTAGCGGTCGGGCTACGGTGCCGGGCGGTTTCTGAGGGACTCCACCAGGGCGGCGACGTGACGACGGTCCTCGGCGGACAGCTCGTCAATGCTGGCGATTAGCAGTTCCCGCTCCTGGTCGCTGGAGACGGCACGCTTAGGGTCGGCCGCGGGTTCGTCGTAGTAATGCATTCCGGTCGACTCGGCGGCGGCGGCGCGGACGGCCGAGACGGGCACGTCGAGTCCCCTGGCCAGTCCGTTGATGGTAGCCGGGCGCGGTGGCCGGACCAGGTTCCGCGTGGTGGCGAGGGTGTAGACGGTGGACCGGGGCAGGCCGCTGCGGCGGGCAACCTCGCCGTAGGACCATCCTCGCTCCTGCAGTCGTCCCCCGATCAGCCGCTGCAGCGGATTGACGGGGTGCGCTGACGCCGACCCGGCCTTCTCCGAGCCATCTTCGGGAGGCGCGCCCCTGCCATCCGCAGCCTCGGCGTCCGCCGGACGATGTGCGGTGGGATCGGGTCCCTCCTGCGGTGATCTGGCGTCCGCAGGGCGGTCTTCGGAGTGACCGCTTCCGTCATCCGCCGCCGCGTGCGCCCTCATGGTCACCAACCTAACCCGCTCTCAGCTGCTCTGATCTGCCGCCGCACCACGCGGATCACCCGCTGTTCTGGGTCTTGACCGTTCCGTGATCTTGTTGTACGGTTATGACCGTACAGTACGTACGTCAAGCGACGTACACAAGATCAAACAGCAGATTCCGTAAAGGAACTCTCCAAGGAGGCTCCAATGTCCGCATCAACCGTGACGATGGAGGAACTCGAGCTCGAGAGCGCTGAGCTGCTCCCGAACCGCGAGACCCTTTGCTGCGGCGGCAGCTACCACCCGGGCCACAGCGTCAGCTTCACCCAGGTCGGCTACGGCAACACCGCCCAGGCCGGTCTGGTGAACGTGTCCGCCCTGAACGGCAGCTTCGACAACATCCTCAGCCTCGGGTCCGGCAACATCCTGTAGCGCCCGGGCTGCGCTACTCACGGTCATGTGCGAATACCTGCGGGGTGGCGCAGGAGAAGGGCCGTCCGGTACCGCCGGACGGCCCTCTTCGCTGCCCGCGGCTGCTGACCCTTCCCGATCGGTGACGCCTTCGTCGTCCGCGGTTCCACAGGCAGCCCAGTTGGCCCTGGGGGTGGAGCTCCTCGGCGAATTCAAGAACTCCGGCTACAGCCCGCCGCCGTTCCTCGTCCGCCGCCCCGACGGCCAGGTCATCCAGATGTCGCGGCTGCTGTACCTGGTGGCCACGCTGATCAACGGCATCCGCAGCTCGGCCGCCATCGCCGAACTGGCCAGCGCAGACCTCGGCCGGTCCCTCGGCGCCGAACAGGTCCGCTACATCATCACCGCCAAGCTGCTGCCCCTCGGCCTCATCGCCGGTCCCGGCGCCCCCGTCGCCCCGCCCACCGCCCGCCCGCTGCTCGCCCTGCGGGCCCGCGGCACCCTGCTCCCGGAAACCGCCGCCAACGTCGTCGCGGCGGTGCTGCGGCCGCTGTTCCGCTGGCCGGCCGTCTTGGCCGTCGTGGTCAGCGTCGCCGCCGTGGATTGGTGGCTGCTCGCGACCCACCAGCTCGCCATCGGGCTCGACCAGCTGCTGCGCGACCCGGCAACCCTGCTGATCGTGTTCGTCCTGTCGGTCGCCTCGGCCGCCTTCCACGAATGCGGACACGCGACCGCCTGCCGCTACGGCGGGGCCCGGCCCGGCAAGATCGGGGCCGGCATCTACCTGGTCTGGCCGTCGTTCTTCACCAACGTCACCGACTCCTACCGGCTCAGCCGCGCCGCCCGCCTCCGCACCGACCTGGGCGGCCTGTACTTCAACCTGATCTTCATCCTCGGCATGGCCGTCCTCTACCAGGCGACCCGGGCTCAGATCCTGCTCCTGGTCATTGCCGTGACGCACCTGGAGATGCTCCAGCAACTGCTCCCGTTCGTGCGCTTTGACGGCTACTTCATCCTCAGTGACATCGTCGGCGTCCCCGATCTATTCGCCCGGGTCACCCCCATAATCAAGAGCGTCCGGGCCAAGGGCCGCACCGATCCCCGCGTCGCGGGCCTGCGCCGGGGGGCCAGGATCGCGGTCACCAGCTGGGTGCTGTGCGTCGTCCCGCTGCTTACGATCATCGTCGGCTATCTCGTGATCTGTCTCCCGCAGATCAACCGGGCGCTATGGCGGGCCACCGTCCAGCAGGCCCGCCTCGCGGGCACGGCCATCGGCGCCGGCCACTACGCGATAGCAGCCCTGGACGCGATCGGCGTCGCGCTGGCGGCTCTGTCGGTCGTCGGCTCGCTCTACATCGTGATCGGGCTGACGCGGCGGGCCGTCATCCTCGGCCTGCGCTGGTCAGCCGACCGGCCCGTCCGCCGCCTCGTCGTCGCGGTGATCGCCGCCGTCATCGCGGCCTCGCTCGCAACCCTGTGGGCCAGCCAGGGACAGTTCAGTGGCTGGTAACCAACGACCTCAGCAGGAGCCTTCGATGCCCGCACAACGCCTTGACCCGGGGCACGCAGACCAGAACGAACAGGGTCAGCCCTATGAGGGGAAGCACCGCGCCCCCGAAGCGAGATCCCAGGGACTGAGACGCAGCGTCGCCCGCATAGTCCGCGGCCAGCCGACCACCGCGCCGCCTCAGTTGCCGGACCTACCAGGTTCAGGCAGCCCAGAAGATCCTGGCGACCAGGATCCCGCCACCGACCAGCAATGACTCGGAGTCGGCTCGGGGGAGCGCAGGCTTCCAGCCGGCGTCGACGGCCTGTCGCCTACGCCATCGACCTGAACTCCGGCCTGTCGCCTACGCCGTCGACCGCCCTATCAGTGTCGCTGCGTAGGTGACAGACGCGGTTTGGGGTCGCTGGCGTAGCCGACAGGTGCCGTTTGATATCGATAGCGTGATCACGCGGCCGAGGGTGGCCGGACATCGGCACAACATCCACACCGTCACCACGGGCAACATGCTGGCCAGACATAAGGGTCGTTGTGGGCTATTCAGGTCGTATAGCGCCCCAACTGAACACGCTGACGTCTGCGGCCGAAAAACGCGCACCCGTTCTGCACACGATCATGGCTCCCGCCCAAATCGGCCAGGCCGCCGCCCGGTTGGGCCCGACGACACGGCCAGAGCAGCGACACCGGCGCGGCTCGAGCGGCCACAGACGCCACAAACGGCTCAAGCGCCGCAAGCGCCCGGCTCTCCCCAGCAAGGGCGCGGGTCGGGTGCGGGCGCGGGCGCTTTGGCTGCGCCGATCGAGGAGTAGCTCCACCGGACGACGAAACCGTGGGTTCCGGGCGCCGCCACCACGGACGGACGCCGCAGCCGCATGCGGCCTCGCGGCCGTCAAGCGCGCCGGACGTCAACGCGGACTCAGCGCGGGGTAAGGTGGGCCACCCGGTACGGGCAATGAGTCTCCGCCACAGTCGCCCGGGCCCGTTCGATATGACCGCATTGCGGCTTTTGATCTTGGCGGGCACCCGACCTGTACAGCCTGCAAGAGCTGGACAGAGGGCCACATCCACCGTGGTATTGTGAAACGCTACCGGTGAAGTGCCGGTCTTGGCCCAGACGTGCTGCACCCTCATGGCGGCCGTCGTACGGGGAATCACAATCTTTAATCATTAGGGAGCCACGTGCCGCTCGAAGCCGAAGTTAAGAAGCAGATCTTTGCGGAGTACGCGATCAATGAGGGTGACACCGGTTCGCCGGAGGTCCAGATCGCACTGATGACCCGCAGGATCAACGACCTGAACGAGCACCTGAAGGTGCATCAGCACGACCACCACAGCCGCCGCGGCCTGCTGCTGCTCGTTGGCCGCCGCCGCCGCCTGCTGGGCTACCTGCGGAGCACCGACATCACCCGGTACCGCACGCTGATCGAGCGCCTGGGCCTGCGCCGCTAGTCAGGCCCTTACGAGCGCGGGCCGGTCGCTGGACCGGGTGCTTAGGTCCCGGTAAGGTTGGCCTGGCCCGCGTGATAACAGAACAAAAGCAGAACGACACATCCCGTAGCCCCCGGCCCGAGCGCCTGGGCCGGTCCTCGGTAGTGGTCCCCGGGATCCTGAACTAGTCGGCCGTGATGCCGACCCAGGGCCCGAGGGCTTCGATCGAAGACCGGCCGGCTGCCCCGCTTGAAGGCAAGCGGGTACGCCAGAGCCGACCATGGCACGGCGGCGGGTGGGTGCGGGATCTACCGCAAGGAGGTCTCACCCGTATGAAGGGTGTGAAAAGCGCTGAAGCCGTTATCGATAACGGCGAGTTTGGCGTACGCAAAATCAGGTTTGAAACCGGCCGGCTCGCCCGTCAGGCGTCCGGGTCCGCCCTCGTCGTCCTCGACGACGAGACCACCGTGCTTTCCGCGACATCCGCGTCGAAGCACCCGAAAGAGAACCTCGACTTCTTCCCGCTGACGGTGGACGTCGAGGAGCGGATGTACGCGGCCGGGCGCATCCCCGGCTCGTTCTTCCGTCGGGAGGGCCGCCCGTCCGAGGACGCGATCCTCACCTGCCGGCTGATCGACCGGCCGCTGCGCCCGTCCTTCGTCAAGGGCCTGCGCAATGAGATCCAGATCGTCGAGACGATCCTCGCGCTCAACCCCGAGCACCTGTACGACGTGGTCGCGATCAACGCCGCGTCGATGTCCACCCAGCTCGCGGGCCTGCCGTTCGCGGGCCCGATCGGCGGGGTCCGGGTCGCGCTGATCAAGGACCAGTGGGTCGCGTTCCCGACCCACCCGCAGCTCGAGCAGGCCACGTTCGACATGGTGGTGGCCGGCCGGATGCTCGAGGACGGCGACGTCGCGATCATGATGGTCGAGGCGGAGTCCACCCCGCAGACGCTCAAGCTGCTGGCCGACGCGGACGCCACCGGCGCCGTCGCGCCCGACGAGGAGACCGTCGCCGAGGGCCTCGAGGCGGCCAAGCCGTTCATCGCGGCGCTCTGCCAGGCGCAGAAGATCCTCGCCGCCGCCGCGGTCGAGGCCGGGCTCGCCCCGGCCAGCACGTCGGAGTTCCCGATCTTCGCCGACTACGGCGACGACGTTTTCGAGGCAGTTGCGGGCGCGGTCACCGACGAGCTCGCCAAGGCGCTGACCATCGCACCCAAGCAGGAGCGGGCGGCGGAGGAAGACCGGGTCAAGGCGCTGGCGAAGGAGCGGCTGGCGGAGAAGTTCGAGGGTCGCGAGAAGGAGATCAGCGCCGCCATCCGGTCGCTGACCAAGAAGCTGGTCCGCACGCGGGTCGTCAACGACGGGCTCCGCATCGACGGCCGCGGCCTGACCGACATCCGGCCGCTCTCGGCCGAGGTCGGCGTGCTGCCCCGGGTGCACGGCTCGGCGCTGTTCGAGCGCGGCGAGACCCAGATCCTGGGCGTGACCACGCTCAACATGCTCCGCATGGAGCAGATGATCGACACGCTCAACCCGGAGCGCACCAAGCGCTACATGCACAACTACAACATGCCGCCGTACTCGACCGGTGAGACCGGCCGGGTGGGCTCGCCCAAGCGCCGCGAAATCGGCCACGGCGCGCTCGCCGAGCGGGCGCTCGTCCCGGTGCTGCCGACCCGCGAGGAGTTCCCCTACGCGATCCGGCAGGTCTCCGAGGCGATCAGCTCCAACGGCTCGACGTCGATGGGCTCGGTCTGCGCCTCGACGATGGCGCTGCTCAACGCCGGCGTGCCGCTCAAGGGCATGGTCTCGGGCATCGCGATGGGCCTGATCTACGAGGGCGGCACCTACGTCACCCTGACCGACATCCTCGGGGCCGAGGACGCGTTCGGCGACATGGACTTCAAGGTCGCGGGCACCGAGCAGGTCATCACCGCGCTGCAGCTCGACACCAAGCTCGACGGCATCCCCGCCTCGGTCCTCGGCGCCGCGCTCAAGCAGGCCCGCGGCGCTCGGATGACGATCCTCGGCGTGATGCGCGAGGCGATCTCCGCGCCGGGCGAGATGTCGCCCTACGCGCCTCGGATTATCACCATCAAGGTCCCGGTGGACAAGATCGGCGAGGTCATCGGCCCGAAGGGCAAGATGATCAACTCGATCCAGGACGACACCGGCGCCGAGATCACGATCGAGGACGACGGCACGATCTACATCGGCGCGACCGACGGCCTGTCGGCCGACGCGGCCCGGGACGTGATCAACGCGATCGCGAACCCGCACATGCCCGAGGTGGGCGAGCGGTTCCTCGGCACCGTGGTGAAGACGACCACGTTCGGCGCGTTCGTGTCGCTGCTGCCCGGCAAGGACGGCCTGCTGCACGTCACTCAGATCCGCAAGCTGCACGGCGGCCGCCGGATCGAGAACGTCGACGAGGTCATCCACATCGGCGACAAGATCCAGGTCGAGATCCGCGAGATCGACGACCGGGGCAAGCTCTCGCTGGTGCCGGTCGAGGTGATCGAGCGCGAGGCCGCGGGCGAGGACCTCGGCGGCGGCGACTCGAACGAGGACCGGCCCGGCATCCGCAGCGAGCGCAGCGAGCGCGACCGTCCGCAGCGCGAGCGCAGCAGCGGCGACGGCGGCGGTGGCGACCGTCGCCCGCGGCAGCGCTCTCGTGGCGGGCAGCGCGACTAGATGAGTGACGAACGGACCGTTGGCTCCCCGCTGACCTCAGCCGATTCGACCGTGCGCAGGACCGTCCTCCCGGGCGGCCTGCGCGTGGTCACCGAGTTCCTCCCGGCCGTCCGGTCGGTGGCGCTCGGCATCTGGGTCGGGGTCGGGTCACGGGACGAGGACGAGAGCCACGCGGGCGCGACCCACTACCTTGAGCACCTGCTGTTCAAGGGGACGCGCAAGCGTTCCGCACTCGACATCTCGGCGGCGATGGACGCGGTCGGCGGCGAGCTGAACGCGTTCACCGCCAAGGAGTACACCTGCTATTACGCGCGGGTGCTCGACGCCGACCTGCCGCTGGCGATCGACGTGCTCTCGGACATGGTCACCGACTCGCTCATCGAGCCGAAGGACGTGGACGCCGAGCGGAACGTGGTGCTCGAAGAGATCGCGATGAACGAGGACGACCCGGGCGACACCGTGCACGAGGCGTTCACCACGCGACTGTTCGGCGACACGCCGCTCGGCCTGCCGATCCTGGGCACGGTCGACTCGATCAACACGATCACCAGGGACCAGATCTCCGAGCACTACCGGGCCAGGTACACGCCGCCCAACATCGTCGTGGCGGCGGCGGGCAACCTGGACCACGACATGGTGGTGGAGGGCGTCCAGGCGGCTTTCGCGGCCGCGCTGGCCGACGCCGGCTCGGCGGCCCCGGCCGCCCCCCGGCTGCGCGACGCGGGCGGTCTGTGGGACGGCTACGGGACCGCGGCCGGATCCGGGGTCAACCTGGTTTCCCGGCCGATCGAGCAGGCCAACCTGGTGCTCGGCTGCGAAGGGCTGTCGCGCACCGACGACCGCCGGTTCACGCTCGGCGTGCTCAACGCCGCGCTCGGCGGCGGCATGTCGTCGCGGCTGTTCCAGGAGGTCCGCGAGAAGCGCGGGCTGGCGTACTCGGTCTACAGCTTCGCCTCCCAGCACGCCGACACCGGCCTCTGGGGCGTCTACGTCGGCTGCCTGCCGTCAAAGGCGGACGAGGTGCTGTCGATCGTCTCGGCCGAGGTCGCGAAGGTGGTCGAGTCCGGCCTCACCGACGCCGAGCTCGACCGGGGCAAGGGCCAGGTCCGCGGCGGCATCGTGCTCGGCCTCGAGGACCCGTCCTCGCGGATGACCCGGCTCGGCAAGTCCGAGCTTGTCTACCCCGGCCTCGAGCCGGTCGACGACGTGCTGGCCGCGATCGACGCGGTCACCCACGAGGACATCCGGGCGATCGCGGCCGAGGTGCTCACCCGGCCGAAGGTGCTGGCGGTGGTCGGGCCGTACGACAAGGCAGACGCCTTCAGTTCGATCGGCTCGTAACTTTCCTGCACCAGTCAACGCTGACGGCCCCGCCCGAGAACTCCACTCGGGCGGGGCCGTCAGCGTTCCCAATCGCGAACCGCCAGAAACCGCCAGTCAGCCGCGCCCCACCTGTTTAGAGCACCGTTCCGAAGATCTTGGAAACTTTTATTGTGGCGGAAGAAAAGCACGCTATAGGCGTGCAAAACTTCCGCGATAAAACAACTTTCCAAGATTCTTCGTAGCCGAGGTGACTGCGGGACGGGTGAGTCGAGTGAAGTTGGCCCAGGTGGCTAGTCGAGCCCGAGCAGCGGCTCGATGCCCACAGTCAGCCCCGGCGGCAGAGATGCGATACCCCGGACGGCCACCAGCACGCCGGGCATGAACGACGCGCGGTCGAGCGAGTCGTGCCGGATAGTCAGCGTCTCCCCGTGCCCGCCCAACAGCACCTCCTGGTGCGCCACCAGCCCCGCCAGCCGCACCGAGTGCACGTGGATATCGTCCACCGTCGCGCCGCGCGCGCCGTCCAGCTCCTCCTTGGTCGCGTCGGGCGGCGCGCCGAGGCCCGCCGCGGACCGCGCCTCGGCGATCAGGCCGGCCGTGCGCAGCGCCGTCCCCGAGGGCGCGTCCATCTTGTTCGCGTGATGCAGCTCGATGATCTCGGCCGAGTCGAAGAAGCGGGCCGCCTGGGCGGCGAACCGCATCATCAGGATCGCCCCGATCGAGAAGTTGGGCGCGATCAGCACCCGCACGTCCGGGTGACCGTCCGTCCACGACCGGACCTCGGCCAGCCGGTCGTCGCCGAAGCCGGAGGTGCCCACCACCACGCTGAGGCCGTGCTCCACGCACCAGCGCAGGTTGCCCATCACCGCCGCGACGTGGGTGAAGTCGACCACGACGTCAGAGCCGATCAGCGCGTCGAGCGAGTCGCCCTGGTCGACCTGCGCGAACAGCTCGGTGTCGGGCGCGCCCTCGACGGTCGCGCTGGCCTCGCGCCCCATCCGCCCGCGGGCGCCGAGCACTCCCACCTTGATCATCAGGGCCTCCACGCTAGCTCGCTGCCGCTGTCGGCAGGATTCTATGCCCAGGCGCCCAGGCGCCCAGGCGCCCAGGCGCCCAGGCATTAGGCTGCGGTTATGTGCCGAAGCATCAAGACCCTGCGGCCCCCGTACGCCGAGGACGTCACCGACCAGGACATGCGAGCCGCCGCGCTGCAGTACGTGCGGAAGATCAGCGGCTTCCGGACCCCGGCCGCCCGTAACGCGGCCGTGTTCGACGCCGCGGTCGAGGAGATCGCGGCCGCGACCGCCCGCCTGCTCGAATCGCTCGAGGTCCACCCGCAGCACCAGCACCAGCACCAGCACTCGAGCTAGCCGAGCGCCGCCGGGGCCGCCGCGCGGCGCGCCGCCCGTATCGCCGTATCGCTCGCGTTATGTCAGCTTGTAATCGATACATAACGGGTAGTGACGGCTCATGAAGCTGATTCTCAATGTGATCTGGCTGGTCCTGTGCGGCTGGTGGATGGCGCTCCTGTACGTCCTGGCGGGCATCATCTGCGCGATCCTGATCATCACGATCCCGTTCGCGATCGCCGTCCTTCCGGATCGCCTCGTACGTGATCTGGCCGTTCGGCCGGTCGATCCAGATGCGCAGGGAGGCGGGCATCGGCTCGCTGATCGGCAACATCATCTGGATCATCCTGGTCGGCTGGGAGCTGGCGCTCGGCCACCTGACGGCCGGCATCCTGCTCTGCCTGACGATCATCGGCATCCCGCTCGGGCTCGCGAACTTCAAGCTGATCCCGATCTCGCTGCTGCCGCTCGGGGTCAGGATCGTCCGCTCGGACGAGCTCTACCCCGGCTACGCCGGCGGCCGCCCGGTCGACTACGCCGGCCAGCCGCGGTACTGAGGCGCGCCGCATGGTTTTGCGTGCGCGCGGGCCGGGGGAGTCGTAACCTGTCGTGCATGGAGGAGAACGACAGCCGCGTCGAGGTTTACGTCACCACGGACACGTCCGAGGCGCCGCACAAGGCGGACGAGCCCAGGCTCTGGGTGATGTACGACGCCGCGAAGCCGGAGGCGGGCAAGCTCTACTTCACCGAGGCCGAGTGGGACGCGTTCGTGCTCGGCGTCAAGGACGGCGAGTTCGACCTCGACGAAGACGGCAACCTGCCGCCCGTCCCCGAAGACCAGCGGACGCCCCAGCAGCCGCAGCCGCAGACGCCTCAGCAGACGCAGCAGCAGTAACCCGTCGCCAGCGTCCCGCCCCGCCGGCGGTCTGGTCTGGTATCGGCAATGATGTACCAGTTACGCTTAAAATATGGTGCCCCGAGCGCGTCGGCCGATGCTGGATTCCGCGCGGTTCGGCCGGACACCGGTCCAGTTCCTGCTCGTGCTCGCGGCCTGCTGCCTGGTCGCGATCGTCGCCCTGGTGATCGTGGTGGCCCAGCGCGGTCCCGCGCCGGCGCTGGTCGGCCTCGGCCTGGCGGTGCTGCCGATCCCGCTCCTGGTGATCTTGATCCTCTACCTCGACCGGCTCGAGCCGGAGCCGCGGGCGCTGCTGGCGGGGATGTTCGGCGCGGGCGCGGGCATCGCGGTGATCACGCTGCTGATCGGCCGCGCGTTCAGGACCGGCGCGATGACGCCGCCGGAACTCGGACCGCACGCGGGGCAGGTGGTCGGGGTCACGGTCGGCGCGGCGATCGGCGGCGCGCTGGTGGCCCAGACCCTCAGCGGCGTCGTGCTGCTGGCGCTGCTGGCCTCGCGCCGGACCGAGATCGACGGGGCCCATGACGGCGTCGTCTACGCCTCCATGACCGGCCTCGGCTTCGCGCTGGTGGCCAACCTCTACGCCTACTCCGAGGCGTGGAACGCCGGCGCCTCGGCGCTGGCCGAGGAGTTCGCCCGGCGCGGGGTAGCCGGCCCGCTCTTCCAGGCGCTGTTCACCTCGATGATCGGGCTCGGCGTCGCCTACGCCGCCTCCCGCCGTACCGGCGGGTACCCGGCGATCGCGGTCGGCTGGCTCGCCGCGGTCGCGCTTGACGCGCTCTGGAATCACTCCGTCGCCGCCCGCGGCACGACCCTGCTGATCACCTACGTCATCCTCGTCGCGGCCGTGATCGCGGTGATCGTGGTGGTGGTCATCGACCGGCAGCGGGTGGTCGCGATGATCACGATGGCGCTGCCCGACTTCGAGCATCCGGAAGTGGTCATGGTGGCCGACGTCCGGATGCTCGCCAGCCTGCGGATGCGCAGGCTCGGCCGGCAGTGGGCGCGGCTGAACCTCGGCGTCGACGGCCGCCGCGCGATGGCCCAGTACCAGCTGGCCGCGACCGAGCTGGCGATGGCCTGCAACCGGAACAGCTTCGGCCGGACGACCGAGGAGGCCTACGCCAGGCACCGGGACGACTCGCTCGACCTGATGCGGGCCGCCGCCGCCGTCGTGCGCGGCAGCGAGCAGCTCTACCAGCCGCCCTGGATCGGCCCCGACGACGCCTCGGTGTTCGTGGCCGGCACCGCCGTCGGCCCGTCGTCCGGGCCGACCTGGCCCAACCGCCCGCAAAGCTAGCAGCCAGCGGCCCGCGCCTAGAACAGCGTCGCCTGAGTCTCGGGAACCGCCGCCCCGCGCCCCCGGCGGCCGATGCCGAACGGCGCCCCCTCGTGCCGCAGCAGCCACTCCTTGCGATCGAGGCCGCCGCCGTAGCCGGTCAGGGAGCCGTCCGCGCCGATCACCCGGTGACAGGGCACGATGATCGAGATCGGGTTGCGCCCGTTGGCGAGGCCGACCGCGCGCGAGGCGAGCAGCGACTTGCCGATCGCGGCGGCCACCTCGCCGTAGCTGGCCGTCACCCCGTACGGGATCCGGGCCAGCTCCGCCCAGACCGCGAGCTGGAACGGGCTGCCGCTGGGCGCGAGGGCGAGGTCGAACTCGGTCCGCGACCCCGCGAAGTACTCGGCGAGCTGGTCCGCGGCCCGGTTGAAGCCGCCCGGCCGCCGGGTCCAGTCCGCGCGCACGGCCGCCGGGTGCCCCCCCGTGTCGAGCATGAACAGCCCGGTCAGGGCCTGCTCGTCCCCGGTGAGCAGCAGCCTTCCGATGGGGGAGTCCACGATGTCGTACCAGATCGGCGTGGTCGCCCGGGCGGGCAGGAACGGCGTGTTCAAGATGCGATCTCCTCGGTCTTGGCGGCGGTTTCGAGCGTCGCCCACAGATGGTGCACGGCGTAAGAGCGCCAGGGCCGCCAAGCCTGCGCCGCTCCGGCATCCGATCCCGGGTCGGCGCGGTGCCCGAGCGTCCGCAGCGCCCGCAGCACGCCCGCGTCGCCGGGCGGGAACGCGTCCGGATCCGACAGCGCCCGCATCCGGATGTAGCCTGCCGTCCACGGGCCGATGCCCGGCAGCGCCGTCAGCCGCGCCGCCGCCTCCTCCCGGTCGGCCCCGGGATGCAGGCTGACCGCGCCCGACGCGAGCGCGTCGGCCAGCCCGACCAGCGCCCGCGCCCGCGCGCGGGGCATCGGCAGCGTCTCCGGGTCGAGCCCGGCGATCGTCGCCGCATCGGGAAAGACATGCGTCAGCCCGTCGGGTCGGGCTTCGGCGGTCGGCACGACGCGCCCGTGCAGCGCGGCCAGCCGTCCCGCCAGCCGCCGGGCGGCCGCGACCGACACCTGCTGGCCGAGCACCGCCCGCAGCGCGATCTCGTCGCCGTCGACCGCGCCGACCGACCGCCGCCCCGGGCAGCCGACCGCGAGCGGGCCGATCACCGGGTCGGCGGCCAGGTAGCCGGAGATCGCGAGCGGGTCGGCGTCCAGGTCGAGCAGGCGTCGGCAGCGTTGCCCGGCGGCGGTGACATCGCGCAGGTCAGCCAGCGCAAGCGAGCACTCCACCCAGTTCTGGCCGGGAACGATCCGCAGCCGAGCCACCCCGGGACCGTTCGGAAGGCTGATGGTTCTTCCGTATTCGGTCGCGGTGACCACCTCGACCCCTGGCACCGCCCGCGCCGCCAGATACCCGAAGATCCGGCCCAGGTCGATCGGCGGCCGGAACGGCAGCCGCAGGCACAGCGCCCCGGACGGCCCGGCCGCGTCGGTCGCGCCGTTGGCCCGCTCACGCCGTCGCGCTGCCCGGTCCCGCAGCACGCTCGGCGGCGTGTCGTAGACCTCGAGCATCGTCGCGTTGAACTGGCGGATGGAGGCGAACCCGGCCGCGAACGCGATGTCGCCCATCGGCAGCGCGGTCGTCTCGACCAGAATCCGGGCCGTCCGCGCCCGTTGCGCCCGAGCCAGCGCCAGCGGCCCCGCGCCGACCTCGGCCGCGAGCACCCGGCCGATCTGGCGCGGCGAGTAGCCGAGCCGGGCCGCCAGCCCCGGCACCCCGTCCCGGTCCACGATCCCGTCCGCGATCAGCCGCATCGCCCGCCCGGCCACGTCCGACCGGACGTTCCAGTCGGGCGAGCCGGGCGAGGCGTCCGGCCGGCACCGCTTGCACGAGCGGTACCCGGCCTGCTGGGCGGCCGCCGCCGTCGGGTAGAAGGTGACGTTGGCCCGCTTCGGCGTGATCGCCGGGCAGGACGGCCGGCAGTAGATCCCGGTCGTCCGCACGGCGGTGAAGAACACCCCGTCGAACCGGGCGTCCTTGCTCGCCGCCGCCTGATAGCGCTGGTCGTCATCCATCACGCTTCCACTCAACCACCGCCGCAGCGGCGAGCACTAGCGGAAATCGGACATCATAAATTCAAAATCCTTATATCGAACGGACCGTTGCTCCGCCTTCACACGCGCCAGAAGTCGTAGGGATCGCGGCCTGCCTTGAACCCGGCCGCCTCGACCACGTCGACCGCGAGCTTGAACCGGTCGCCGACCCGGCGCGGCAGGTGAGCGTCGCTGCCGAAGGAGACTGCGGTCCCGCCTTCCTCCCGCCACCAGCGGATCTGGTCGACCGAGGCGAGCGGCGACTTGGTGTTGACCTCGAGCACCCGTCCGGACGTCGCGAGGGCGCGCAGCACCGCGCGGTACTCGTCCTCGAACGGGTCCTCCCGGTACAGGTGCGCTCCCTTGGGCCAGTACCGGCGCGGGAAGTCGAGGTGGGCGAGAACCTGGAACAGATCGCTGCCCTCGATCAGGTCGACCAGCTCGGCCAAGTAGTAGCGCATCACCGCGTCGTCCGACATCTCGCCGAAGAGCGCGTCCGCCGCGACCAGCCGGCCCTTGTACGGGACCGCGTGCAGCGAGCCGAGGACCCGCTCGAAGGCGTTGCCGCGCACGATCGCGCCCGCGCTGGCGGCGAACAGGTGCGGCTCGCCCGCTTCCACGCCCGCCAGGATGCGCAGGCCGGGGAACCGCTGCCTGCACTCCTCGATCGACGCCATGTAGCCGGTCACGTCAAGCGGCCTGATCCGGCTCCACCAGCGGTGATCGGTCGCGACCTCGACGATCGCGTCGCCCGGGGCGCTGGCGGTGAACTCGAGGTGCTCGGTAAACGCGATCGCGGGCAGCCCGATCGCCACCGCCTGCTCGCAGCTGCGCACCATCGACGCGTCCGCCGGCGTGTCGTACGACCACTCGGTATGCACGTGATTGTCGGCAGGGAGCACGCTCGCGATTCTATCGGTGTGCCGCCTACCAGCGGTCGTCGCGGTCCTTGGCCGAGGTGATGACGTAGATCTCGCCGGTCCGGCGGGCCTCCGGCGGCGCCTGCCCGGGGGCTCCCTGAGCGCCCGGGGCGCCGCCCGGCCCGCGGCTGGCGGCCTCGCCCGCAGGCACCATCGCGCCGCCGCCCTTCTTGCCCGACTTCACCAGCCGGTCCCAGCGCTCTTCCCAGTCGGCGACGTCGCCGTCGCAGGCGTTGACGTAGGCGATGAGCACCGGCAGGGTCGGCAGCCGGAGCCCGCCCGCCGCCGACGCCAGCGTCCGCATCGTGTAGTGCGACTTCTCCGCCATGTCGGGGTAGTCGAGTCCGACCTTGGCCCGCAGCACCCGCAGGTCGCGCGCGAACGCCGCGACGTTGTCGGTCTCGATCGCCGCGATCACGCCCTTGCTGCCGGGCGGCGGGTCGGGCAGCGCGCTGTCGCGCTGTTTGATGACCGGGCCGCCCGCGCGGCCGAACGCGCCGGTGGACCGGGGGTCGGCCGCCATCGGGTCTCCCACCTGGCCGAACGAGCCGGTGCCGCGCATACCGGGCCCAGGGCCGCCGGGCGCACCGTAGCGCGGGTCGCCCTGCCCTGGGCGGGGCTGTCCCGGATAGGGCTGCCCGGGGTACGGCTCGCCCGGATACGGCTGGCCCGGGTAAGGCTGGCCCGCTTGCGCCTGTCCGTTGAACGGCGGCTGGCCGGGACCCGCCCAGCCCTGGCCGGGCGCCTGCCCGGCCGCCTGCCAGGCACCGGTGTTCCTGAACCCCGGGCCGTACTGGGCTCCGGAATGAGGGGCGCCCGCCGCCCATGCCCCCTGACCAGACGGCCAGCCCTGACCGGCGTCAGGCCCGGCCGTCTGCCAGGAGCCGGTGTTGCGCGCGCCCGGGGGGAACTGCGCTCCCGCATGGGGGGCGCCCGCCCCCCATTCCCCCTGGCCGGCGCCCGCGGCCCAATGCTGCTGTCCTTGATCGGGTCCGGCGGCCTGCCACGACCCGGTGCTCCCGGGAACCTGTGCTCCCGCGTGGGGGGCGCCCGCCGCCCAGTCTTGTCCCTGGCCCGGGCCGCCCTGCCAATTGCCAGGCGCGCCCGCCCAGCCCTGGCCGGGCGGTACTCCTCCGGCCGCCTGCCACGACCCAGTGCTGTACACGCCCGGGTTCGGCTGGGCGTGCCCGCTCGGCCAGCCCTGGCCTCCGGCCCAGCCCGCTCCTGACGCAGCCTGCCAGGAGCCGGTGTTCCTCGGGTCCTGGCTGTACGGTGCTCCCGCAGGGGGGGCTCCCGCGCCCCATTCTCCCTGGCCATGCCCGCTCTGTCCGTGCCCCGTCGGCCCGTGGCCGGCCCAGCCCGGTCCCGAGGCGGTCTCGGCGGCCTGCCAGCCGCCGGTGCTTCCGGCTCCCTGGCCGAACTCTCCCGCCGCCTGCGGGTTCTGCGCATAGGAACCAGGTCCGTACCGGCCCTGGCCGTACTGGGCCTGCCCGTACTGGCCGGGATTTCCCGAGGGGTACTGACCGGGCTGGCCCGATCCGAACCCCGCCTGGCCGTCCGGCCCGGCCCTGTACTGGCCCGGGCTGGCCGATCCGTAATGGCCGGACTGGCCCATTCCGGGCTGGCCTTGACCCGGCTGGGCCTGTCCCGGCTGGCCGTGTCCGGGCTGGCTCTGACCGGGCTGGGCCGGTCCCCGCTGGCCGGACGGCCCGTACCCGTTCGGCCCGAACGCGTCCTGGTCGGCCCCGGGGTGCCCGGGTCCGTACCATGCCTGGCCGGGTCCCGGCTGTGACTGCCCGGCCGACGGTCCCTGCCCGGACTGCTGCGGCCCCTGCTGACCCGCCCACGCCTGTCCAGGGCCGTGCTGTCCGGCTGCGGACTGATCCGTCGAGTACTGCCCGGCCGGGGACTGACCCGACGCGTACTGACCGGACGCATACTGACCGGAGGCAGCGCCGTACTGGTCGCGGCCGGGCGGCATCGGCCCGCCGGCCGAGGAGGCGGCGGACGGATCGGCGGTCGGCCACTGCTGTCCTGGTCGCGGGTACCCGGGCGCCTGTCCGGCCCGGCCGCCCTGCCCAGCCCGGCCGCCAGGACCCGGCCGCCGGGGCTGCCGTGGCCCGACCCCCTCGGCCGCGCCCGCCCGCCATCTGGTCGTATTCGCCGCCGTAGCTGCGGGACCCATCGGGGCGCGGGCCGCGCTGGGCAGTAGGGACGCCATTGCGGGGAACCCGCCGCCCGTTCGACACCATGGTCTCCTCGACCGTCGGGCGGGCGCGGCTGGCCGCCTGCGGCCGGGGACGATCGTTGGCCGGGCCGCGGCCGTCTGGCTGTCCGCGCCCGGGCCGGGGTCGCGGACGGCCGCCCGACGGGAACGCCGTCGAGTCTTCCGGCCTGGCCCACGGACGGTTCGCGGTGCCCGCGTCGCGCGGTCCCGGGCGAGCCGATCCGGGCGGGAACCCTGGTCGCGGCGGCATGCCTCGGTCCGGGCGGCTGCGGGGAGGCCCGGGCGGCATGTCGGCTGGCCGGGGGCGGTCGCTGGTACGGCCCCGGTAGCCGGGATCGACCGCGTAGGCGTCCGCGTCCAAGGTGGGGCCGAGCAGTTGGTCGTCCGGCGGGTAACCGTCGCCGTAGGCGGCTTCCGCGGCCCAGCCGCGCGCGCCACGGCCAGACTCGCCCTGACGATTCACCCGCTACCTCCAGACCCAGAGCGTGTTCGCCGCGCGCAGTGACAGCTCGCCGCCCCCGGCTGACGTTGCGGCACTCGCCTTCAGTCGAGTGTAGGGCGGGCGGGTCGCCGGGGCATGGCCGACGGTCAATTGGTCTGATTCGACACTTTTTTATTACGGCGGGCAGCGGCCCTGGCTGATGGTGTTCTGAGCGCGTTTGACGCGTTACCCTGGGTTTGAAGGGTACGAGCAATTCGGCCCGCGCCCACGGCTTGCTGCGTCGAAGCGCAGCGAGCGGATCGCAACGCGTGCGGAGCGGCCATCGTGGCATGGATCGTCTGGCTGATCGTGGCGGCGGTACTCGGCGTGGCCGAGCTGGCCACAACCACGTTCGCGCTCGGCATCATCGCGGTCGGCGCGCTCGTCGCCGCCGCGGTCGGCGCGACCCACCTGGGCCTCCCCTTCCAGCTCCTCGCGTTCGTCATCGCCTCGGCGGCCGGCCTTGGCTTCGTGCTCCCGATCGCCCGCCGGCACCTGAAGCAGCCGCCGGTGCTGCGGACCGGACCCGCTGCCCTGGTCGGCAAGCGGGCCCAGGTGCTCGAAGAGGTCACCGAGCACGGCGGCCGGGTGCGCATCGGGGGCGAGGTGTGGTCGGCCCGCTCCTACGACGAGACGCTGGTCATCCCGGCCGGCTCCGCCGTCGACGTCATGCAGATCGAGGGCGCTACCGCCCTCGTTTACCCACGGGAGTAGCCATGGTCATAGCGGAGCTCATCATCGCGGTGGTGATTGTCATCGCCGTCCTGCTGACGGTGGTCCGCTCGGTGCGGATCATCCCGCAGGCGCGCGCCCGCAACGTCGAGCGGTTCGGCCGGTACCGCAAGACCCTGGAGCCGGGGATGAACTTCATCATCCCGTTCGTCGATCGGGTGAAAGCGCAGATCGACCTGCGGGAGCAGGTCGTCGCGTTCACCGGCCAGCCGGTCATCACCGAGGACAACCTGGTGGTGCTGATCGACACCGTGCTGTTCTTCCAGGTGACCGACGCGAAGGCGGCGGACTACGAGATCGTCGACTACATCGGGGCGATCGAGCAGCTGACCGCGACCATGCTCCGGTCGGTCATCGGGTCGATGGACCTAGAGCAGACGCTGACTTCCCGGGACAGGATCAACACGGCGCTGCGCGGCGTGCTTGACGACGCCTCGGGTAAGTGGGGCATCCGCGTCACCCGGGTGGAGATCAAGGCGATCGACCCGCCCAAGTCCGTCAAGGAGGCGATGGAGAAGCAGATGAAGGCCGAGCGGGAGAAGCGGGCCGCGATTCTCACCGCCGAGGGCGTCCGCCAGTCGAAGATCCTGACCGCCGAGGGCGACAAGCAGAGCGAAATCCTGCGCGCCGAGGGCGACAAGACCGGCGCCATCCTGCGCGCCGAGGGTCAGGCGGAGGCGATCTCGCAGGTCTTCCAGGCGATCCACACCAACGACCCCGACCCCAAGCTGCTCGCCTATCAGTACCTGCAGACCCTGCCGCAGATCGCGGCCGGCCCCGGCAACACGTTCTGGGTCATCCCAGGCGAGCTGACCACCGCGCTCAAGGCGGTGACCTCGGCCTTCACCGACGGTCCAGCCGCCGGCCCGGCCGCCCTCGGCGCCCCGGCCAACCCGGCCGCCGGCCGGCGGCCGACGGGACGACCCCCGCCGCAGCGGACGGCAGCCCCGACGCCGCCGCGGCCGCCCTCGCGGCGATGCCGTCGGCCGCGGCCGCGGCCCTGGCCGCGCTCGCCCCGATGGCGATCCCGGCCCAGCAAGAGCCGGCCCACGACGCCGCCCCTGACGTCGAAGCACCCGACGTCGCCGTCCCGGGCGTCGCCGTGTCCGACGTCCCCGCCGCCGACGTCACGACAACCAACGCCAGCACGCCCAACGGCAACGGCAACGGCCCGAAGACGCCCTAACTCAGGCGAACATCGCCCGTAGCACGACGCTCAGACGAGTATCGCCAGTAGCGCGACCAGCACGCAGACCGCGATCGCGATCAGCGCCGCGACCGTGGTCCGTGACAATCCCCGTGAGCCCCGTCCGACCGTGATCGGCCCGGAAGCCGCCGCCGCCACCGTCGACGCGGTTCCCGCGGCCACGGCCGGGCTGGCCGCAGCCGACTGACCAGAACCGCCCTGCCCGCCGGACCCGGTTCCCCTGACCGAACCCGCCTTCGCCGCCGGAGCCAACACCATCCGCCGCCGCCGTCGCTCCCGCCGCCGCGGCCCCGGTCGGCCTCGGCCCCGCGCCGCTAGCCGTCGCCGGCCCGGCCAGCGCCGGCCAAGTGGCCGGCCTCCCGCGCGGTCGGCCCGCTGGCGGAGCTCCAGGCCGTCCGCATCGTGGTGGTCTCCCACGCGGTCACCTTGGCGGTCCCCGCCTTGGCGCCGGCCGATTTCGCGGCCGCGGCCGGGGACGGGGCGGGGACGCTCGGACGCTGCTCGATCGTCGATACTCCGGCCCGAGACGGGAGCGAGGCAGCGGTCGGCGTGCCGACCGCCATCTCCTCGGCGACGCGGTCGAGCGCCGCCAAGATGACCGAAGGATCCGGGGTCTCCGCCGCCGGGCTGGTCGAGCCGATGCGCGCCCCAGCCGAAGCAGCGGTCGAGCACCCGGCGGGCCTCGCGTCGAGCAGCGGCAGGGTAGGCGCGCTGGTCAGTGACCGCCACCGCTCCTCCCACTCCTCGCTGGTGCCGCCGCATCCCCTGACGTAGGCGGAAAGCACCGGCAGATCGGGCAGCGTCGGCCCGACCTCGGCCGCCTTGATGCGGTCATAGGGGTAATGCGCGCGCGCCGCGAGCTCGGCCGGCCCGAGCCCGGCGCCGTCTCTGAGCTGGCGCAGCTCCCGTAGGAAGCGCCCCGGGTCGTCTCCTGACCCTCGGTGCGACGTTGCTGGCCGGTGTTCTACCTGACGATGCTCCACCCAGGCATCCCTCCCCTGAATCCATCAGTACGGCTGGACTTGTTGGGTCGCGGCTGTCACGTCCCCCTCGCGGGGCGCCCCTGTATCCCCAACCCGGGATTCCATCGCAGGTTATCGCGTATCTCGGATCCGAAACCGGCAACGCCATAATTTTTGGAGGTCTTGACCTTTCCGCGGAGTTAGTTGTTGCAGTTGTCTGTCCGATAACGTCCGAATAACAACGATGAATAGCAAATCAACCGTGAATGGCGAGACCTATGGTGAATACGATGCCAAAGGCGAGCTGCAGCCGCCCGGTCTGCCCCAGCGTCGCGATCAGCCCGGGACCGGACACCCCGGCCCGCACCGCCCGGACCGGCGGCACCGCCAGCGGCAGGGCGACGAGGGCGAGCAGCGCGAACGGCCGGTAGACGCCGATCAGCGCGGCCAGCGCGAACGGCACCAGCAGGAAGCCCAGGTACGTCGCCCGGGCCCTGGCGTCCCCGACCCGCACGGCCAGCGTCCGCTTGCCCGACGACGCGTCGGACGTGATGTCCCGCAGGTTGTTGATCATCAGCAGCGCGCACGACAGCAGCCCGGCCGGGACCGACGCGGCCAGCCCGAGCCACGACAGCCGCCCCATCTGCACGAAGGCGGTGCCGGCGACGGCGGCCACGCCGAAGAACACGAATACCGACACCTCGCCCAGGCCCCGGTACCCGTACGGGCGCGGGCCGCCGGTGTAGAACCAGGCCGCGAGGACGCAGAGCGCGCCCCCGGCCACGATCCACCACGAGGTGAACGCGGCCAGCACCAGCCCCAGGCAGCAGGCGACCAGGAAACAACTGAAGGCGGCGTATTTCACCGCCCGGGGCGACGCGACGCCCGACCCGACCAGCCGCATCGGCCCGGCCCGCCGCCCGGCCGCGTCGGTGCCACGCACCCCGTCGCTGTAGTCGTTGGCGAAGTTCACCCCGATCTGCAGCGCGAGCGCGACCAGCAGCGCGAGCACCGCCCGCCAGAGCGAGAACTTCCCGTACCCGGCCGCCACGCCCGACCCGATCAGCACCGGGACGACCGCCGCCGGCAGCGTCCTTACCCGTGTCCCCGCCACCCACTCACGCGCACTAGCCACCGGCAGATCCTACGCGGGGGGAGCGGGAGCGGGAGCCAGCTGGGTGTGCAGCCGCAGCACCGGCACCTTGACGCCCATGTCGAGGTTGGACCGGCTGCCGTCCGGCGCCCAGCCGGCCGAGGTCAGGAACGCGATCCTGGACTCGTCGCCCGACAGCGCCCAGGTGTAGGCGGTCCGGAATCCGTCCTCGGCGAACGCGTCCGCGACCGCGTGCAGCAGCCTGCCGTCGTGCCCGGCCGGCTCCTGCCCGGCCAGGACCGCCTCCGGCCGCACGTGCAGCTCGTACAGCTCCGCGTCGGTCCCGGCCCACAGGTCCTCGTCGGTCGCGGGCCCGGCAGCGGCGAACCCGGCCACCTCGGCCGACCCCGGCTCGGCCACCGCCACGTGCACCCGGTGCTTTGACGTGGGCGGGCTGATGATCGCCTCGAGCCAGCGCTCGGTGTACTGGTCCAGCGCCGCATAGCTGGTCAGCTCGACCAGCACCTCGTCCGGCACCAGCTCGGCCAGCGTCGCGCTCCAGCTCTCGGCCTGCACCCGGGCCAGCGCGGCCGCGTCCGAGGCGCGCGCGGCCCGGACGAACCCGCCGGTCACGACGTCTCCGGCGCCAGCCGCGCGAGGGCCGAGATGTCGCGCGACGCGCCGGTCGACGCCGACGTCGCCAGCGCCGCGTAGACCTGCAGGGCCGCGCTGACCGAGCGCTCCCGGGCCACCGGCCGGTAACCGCCGAGCGAGGCCAGCAGTGCCTGGCGCCGCTCTGCCAGCTCAACATCAGGCACGTCGAGCCGCAGTTCCCGCCGCGGGATGTCGATCAGGACAGTGTCCCCCTCGTTGACCAGCGCGAGCGCACCGCCGCTGGCCGCCTCGGGGGAGATGTGCCCGATCGACAGCCCGGAAGTGCCGCCGGAGAAACGCCCGTCGGTGACCAGCGCGCAGGCCCGCCCGAGCCCCTTGCCCTTGAGGAAGCTGGTCGGGTACAGCATCTCCTGCATGCCCGGCCCGCCGCGCGGCCCCTCGTAGCGGATCACCACGACGTCCCCGGCGACCACCGCGCCGCCGAGGATCCCGGCCACGGCATCCTCCTGCGACTCGAACACCTTCGCGGGGCCGGAGAACGTCCACAGCTCCTCGGGCACGCCAGCGGTCTTCACCACCGCTCCCTCCGGGGCGATGTTCCCGTAGAGCATGCAGAGCCCGCCGTCGGCGGTGTAGGCGTGCGCGACGTCGCGGATGCAGCCGCCGGCCGCGTCGGTGTCGAGCGTCTCCCACGAGGCCGACTGCGAGTACCCCTTGACCGTCCGCACCCCGCCGGGCGCCGCGTGATAGAGCGCCACCGCCTCCGGCCGGACCGACTCCGAGCGCAGGTCCCAGGCGGAGATCGGGTCGCCGTGCACCGTGTGCACCGCCCGGTTCAGCAGTCCCGCCGCGGTCAAGCTCGCCCAGGATCGTGTAGATGCCGCCCGCCCGGTGCACGTCCTCGACGTGGTAGGACCCGCTGGGCGCGACCTTGCAAATGCACGGCACCCGGCGCGACAGCTCGTCGATCTCCTTGAGCCCGAAGTCGACCCCCGCCTCGTGCGCGGCCGCGAGCAGGTGCAGCACCGTGTTGGTGGAGCCGCCCATCGCCACGTCGAGCGCCATCGCGTTCTCGAACGCCTCGCGAGTGGCGATTGCCCGGGGCAGCACCGACTCGTCGTCGGCGTCGTAGTACCGCTTGGTGATCTCCACCGCGACCGAGGCCGCGCGCACGAACAGGTCGCGCCGGGCAGTGTGGGTCGCCAGCGTCGTCCCGTTGCCTGGCAGCGCCAGCCCGATCGCCTCGGTCAGGCAGTTCATCGAGTTGGCGGTGAACATCCCCGAGCACGAGCCGCAGGTCGGGCAGGCCTGCTCCTCCAGCGACAGCAGATCCGCCTCCGACACGGAAGGATCGGCCGCCGCGACCATCGAGTCGATCAAGTCCAGCTTGCGGACGCCGGAGGACCCGTCGACGGTCGCGATGACCTTCCCGGCCTCCATCGGGCCGCCCGACACGAACACCGTCGGGATGTTGAGCCGCATCGCCGCGATCAGCATCCCCGGCGTGATCTTGTCGCAGTTGGACACGCAGATCAGCGCGTCCGCGCAGTGCGCGTTGACCATGTACTCGACCGAGTCGGCGATGAGCTCGCGGGACGGCAGCGAGTAGAGCATGCCGCCGTGGCCCATCGCGATGCCGTCGTCGACCGCGATCGTGTTGAACTCGCGCGGGATCGCCCCGGCCGCGCGCACCGCGTCGGCGATGACCCGGCCGACGTCGGCCAGGTGGACGTGGCCGGGCACGAATTCGGTGAAGCTGTTGGCCACCGCGATAATCGGCTTGCCGAAGTCCTCGGACGCTACGCCGGTGGCGCGCAGCAGCGCGCGCGCTCCCGCCATGTTCCGACCGTGCGTGACCGTGCGTGACCTCAGCGGCGGCATGCCGAACTCCCCTCACCATAAAGACATGGGAAGTTCAGCCTACAGGCGCGACCGTCCTCGTCGGCGCGACGTCCGGCAGCATCCTCGCGGCCGTGTCGTAGATCGTCCGGATTTCCTCGCGGGTGAGCTTGGGGCCCTCCCGCTGCCGGGCGCATCGCCTGAGGTACTTGCGCAGCGTCGGCCCGCTGAACACGTCGACGTTCCTGATCGTGGCGATGTCCCACGGGATCCTCGGCCCGTAGATGGCGAGCGCGGGCCGGACCGCGATCTCGGTCCCGAGCGCGGCCGAGAGGATCTCGCTGGCCTGCCCCGCCTCCCAGGCGGCGTGCTCGAGCCGCTCCCGCTGGGACTCGGGGCCGCGATAGAGCCGCTTGCCGTTCAAGGTGCGGACCGGCACCTTGGAATTCCACTTCTCCGAGTCGATCGCGTACACGCCGGCCGGGCCGATGACGAGGTGGTCGATGAACTCCCGGCTGTTGGGGATGGGCCGGGCGTCGAGGGCGAAGTACCCGTCGCGCCGCAGCCGCTTCAGCTGCCGCCGGGTGCGTTTCTGGGCGCCGCCCTGGCTGGCGCCGTTCTGCCAGTCGGCCGCGTTCCGCGACCGGTAGAGGGTGTCGATAATCCCGGCCAGAATGGCCAGCGTAAGTCCGATCACCCAGTTCTTGGTCAGAATTCCGAATAGCAGTCCGACTGCGATCATGATGATCGCGCGCGTCCGCCAGAACCGAACTTGCACATCCGGGGGAAGATCGCGAACGCTCACCCGAGGCTGGCCGTCGCGGGCCGCTGCGGCAGGCCGCCGGCCGCCACCCCTTATCCCGAACGGTCCCGGCTTACTCTCCGGGGCAGACTCGACCGGCCGGACGGAGGAAGTCGCGGTCCGGTTCCACGAGCCGCCGACGGGGATCGGATCGGCCGGCCCGGCCGCGGCCGGCTCGGTGCCGCCGGCCGGCGGCGCGTCGGCCGGCGGGTGATGCGGCCTGCGGATGTCCAGGGTCGGTCCCGACTCGTCCGGAACCTCGCTGGTGGCCATGTCGCCGAAGATGGAGATGCCGTCGTCGGCGGGCGCAGTGCTCGGCGCAGGCTCGGCCGCCTCGGCCGCCTCGGGCGCCGACGTCTCGTCGACGCCGGAGTGCGCGTACCTAATCGGGTCCAGGCGCCGGCTGGCGCTCCGGTCATGCCGGGGTGACCGGGCGTCCTGGGTCGGATTGTCGGCTACGGCGTACGTGGTGCCGATGACGCCGGTGTTATGACTGCTGCGGGTGGGCGGGTCAGCGTCAGCGGCCGGAGTTACAGTTGCCTGCACGCCGTCGTGCGGCTGCGTCTCTGGCTGCGCTGATGACCTGGAGTTCTTGATTCGGGGCCAAGCCATCCATCTCACCATCTCAGCGTACCGATTTCGCCGCCTCTAATGCGGCGCTCTTTAAACCATGTGCCCAGCGTATGCGTCTTTAAATCGGACATTCACCGCTGTTAATTGCACTGTAAATCGCGACGGGCGGCCCGGCCAGCGCCAATGCCGTCCGCGGTGACGCTGGGCCGGCGATAGAATCCGGCCAAGACATGACGGGCCAAGACTTGACAAGGCGGAGCTAACGTGCGCTGGTCGACCATGCACATCCCGACGTTGCGGGATGACCCTGCGGAGGCGGGCGCGCCCAGCCACCGGCTGCTGCTGCGGGCCGGATACATCCGCCAGCTGATGGCAGGCCACTACTCGCTGCTACCGCTGGCGGTCCGGGTGCGCCTCAAGGTCATCGCGATCATCCGCGAGGAGATGAACCGGATCGGGGCCCAGGAGTTCCTGATGCCGGTCATGCAGCCGGCCGACATCTGGCAGCGCAGCGGTCGTTACGCGATCATGGGCGACGAGCAGTTCAGGCTGCACGACCGCAAGGGCGCCGAGCAGGTGCTGAGCATGACCAGCGAAGAGGTCATCACCCTGCTGGCGGGCGAGCTGAGCTCCTACCGTGAGCTGCCGCAGATGTGGTACCAGTTCCAGACCAAGCTGCGCGACGAGCCGCGGCCGAAGGCGGGGCTGATGCGGACCCGCGAGTTCACCATGAAGGACTCCTACAGCTTCGACCTTGACGCCGCGGGCCTGGACGCGTCGTTCGACGCTCACCGCGCCGCTTACATCCGCGCGTACGCGCGGATCGGCATCCCGGCGATCCCGGTCCAGGCGTCCAACGGCGCGATGGGCGGCTCCGGGTCGACCGAGTTCATCTGCCCGTCGGAGACTGGCGAGGACGACATCGTCCACTGCCCCGAGTGCGGGTACGCGGCCAACAGCGAGGCCGCAGTGTCGCGGCTGGCGCCGTTCGACCCGGTGGCCGACGCGACCCTGGGGCTGGCAGCCCCCGCGCGGTTCGACACACCCGGTGTGCGAACAATCGAGGACCTCGCGACTGGTTATGACGCCCCCGCCGGCCGGCAGATCAAGACCCTTATCTACGTGCTCGACGGCGCCCTCACGCTGGTCCTGGTCCGCGGCGACCACGGCCTGGAGGAGCAGAAGCTGATCGACGCCACCGGCGCGAAGGCAGTGCGGCCGGCCGACGCGGAGGAGATCTTCGCCGCCCTCGGCGCCCACCCGGGCTCGCTCGGCTCGGTCGGCGTGGCCGACCTGCCGGTCATCGCCGACCTGGCCCTGAGGGACCGGTCCGGCATGGTGACCGGCGCCAACACCGACAACGTGCACCTGCGCGGCGTTGACGTGGCCAGGGACGTCAACGTCGGCCGGTGGGCCGACCTGCGGGCGGTCGCGGCCGGAGAGGCCTGCCTTAACTGCGGGCAGCCGCTGACCGTTATCAAGGGCATCGAGATCGGGCACATCTTCAAGCTCGGCTACAAGTACACCGACGCCTTCGACATCACGGTCTCCGGTCCCGATGGCAAGCCGGTCAGGCCGATCATGGGCTGCTACGGCATCGGGGTAGAGCGCGCGATGGCCGCCTGCATTGAGGTGCACCGCGACGACAAGGGCATCGCCTGGCCGGTCAGCGTCGCCCCGTTCGAGGCCGTCGTCGTGGTCGCGCAGCAGAACGACGCGACCGTCGCCGAGGCAGGGGAGCGGGCCTACCAGGCGCTACTCGACGCCGGGGTGGACGTGATCATCGACGACCGCCCCGATCGGGCCGGGGTCAAGTTCAGCGACGCGGAGCTCGTCGGCATCCCGTTCCGGGTCACGATCGGCAAGCGCGGCGTCGCCGCGGGCACCGCCGAGCTGACCGACCGCGCCACCGGCGAAACCGAGGTGATCCCCCTCGACGACGTAGCCAAGCACGTCCGCGAGGCCATCACCGCCGCCCTCGCCGCCTGACCCGGCGCCAGCCGCCTACCTCAGCGCCGCCACCACCTGGCGCTGTGGCCCACCGCGTCAATCCGGTGGGTTAGGCGAGTTACTCCTGGGACGCGGCCTCGCGGTCGCGGGCCTGGTTGCGCAGGGCGCGCAGCACCTCGTCCCTGCCCTCGTTGAGCAGCCGGCGCAGCGCCGCCGGCGGCTCCGGCGAAGACGCCAGGTAGGCGTCGGTGGCCTGCACCGTTGCCTCGTCGACGGCGCAGACCGAGTAGCCGCCCTCCACGAAGTCCTGCGCGATCGCCGACGACCACTCCCGCCAGACCTCGCCGACCGCGGCGAAGTACTCCGGTCGGTAGGGCTCGACCAGCGCGGGCTGATCGGGGTCGGCGAACCCGGCCAGCGTCGACCGGAACATCGCGATCGTCAGCTTCCCGCCGGTCAGCGTCTCCCAGGTCTCCCGCTTGCTCGTCACCGAGGGCACCGCCGCCCGGCACGCGGCCGCCTGCCGCTCGCCCGCGTCGGTGGCGTCGGACGAGAGCTCGGCGTCGATCGCCTCCTCGCCCAGCACCTGCCGGCTGACCAGGCGGCGCAGCAGCGTCCAGCGCAGGTCGGTATCGACCGCGAGCCCGTCGAGCACGATCGACCCGTCCAGCAGGCCGGCCAGGAACGACAGGTCGTCCGCCGAGGTGGCCACCCCGGTGAGGGAGCGCACGTAGGCGAGCTGGTGATCCGACCCGGCCGGGGCGGAGCCGAGCAGCGACCGCAGCGACGACGCCATCAGCGACAGGCCCTCCGGCCGCCAGGACGGCTCGGCGTAGTGTCGCACCGCCAGCGTCGCCTGCCGCAGCAGCGTCTGCACCACGCTGATGTCGCGGACCGAGTCCACGCCGCCGAGCACCAGCCGCACGTAGTCCCGGGCCGCCATCTCCCCGTCCCGGCACATGTCCCAGCCCGCCGCCCAGACCAGCGCGGCCGGCAGCGAGGAGGTGAACGAGCCGATCGACGCGACCGCGGTGCGCAGCGAGTGATCGTCGAGCCTGATCTTGGCGTAGGTAAGGTCCTCGTCGTTAACCAGCACGAGGTCGGGCCGGAGGTGCCCGACCAGCGCGGGCACCTCGGTGGCGGCGCCCGACACGTCGGTCTCGACGACCGCGGTCTGAGTGAGCTCGCCGTCCGTCAGCGAGTAGAGGCCGATCGCGATGCGGTGCGAGCGCAGCACCGGGTGCGAGGCGGCCGCCTCCTGGACGACCGCGAAGGAGGCGAACCGACCGTCGGCGTCGACCGTGTACGAGGGCCGCAGCGTGTTGACCCCGGCCGTCTCCAGCCATTCCCGTGACCAGGCCGCCAGGTCGCGCCCGGAGACCTCCTCGAGCGAGGAGAGCAGGTCGGCCAGGGTGGCGTTGCCGTACGAGTGCGCCTGGAAGTACTTCCGCACCCCGGCCAGGAAGTTCTCCCGGCCGACGTAGGCCACCAGCTGCTTGAGCACCGCCGCGCCCTTGGCGTAGGTGATCCCGTCGAAGTTGACCTCGACCGCGTGGATGTCGGGGATATCGGCCGCGATCGGGTGGGTGGAGGGAAGCTGGTCCTGCTTGTACGCCCAGGCCTTCCACGCGCTGGTGAACGTGGTCCAGGCCTGCGTCCAGCGGGTCGCCTCGGCCTGCGCGGCGGTGCCCGCCCAGGTCGCGAACGACTCGTTCAGCCACAGGTCGTCCCACCAGCGCATGGTGACCAGGTCGCCGAACCACATGTGCGCCATCTCGTGCAGGATCGTCTCGCCGCGCGCCTCGCGCGAGAAGTCGGTCACCCGTGACCTGAAGACGTAGTCCTCGAGGAAGGTGACCGCGCCCGCGTTCTCCATCGCGCCTTCCTTGAACTCGGGCACGAACAGCTGGTCGTACTTCCCGAACGGGTACTTGATCCCGAACGCCTGGTGATAGAAGTCGAACCCCTGCCTGGTCACCTCGAAGATCTCGTCCGGGTCCAGGTACCGGGCCAGCGACTGGCGGCAGAAGATGCCGAGCGGGATCCCGTCGTGCTCGGAGCGAACGATGTGCCACGGGCCGGCCGACACGTGCGTGATGTAGGTGGCCATCAGCGGCGTGGGCGGGAAGTGCCAGCGCCGCACCCCGGTGCCGTCGGGCGATCCGCCCTCGACGTCGGCCGCCATGTTGGACACGACCGTCCACTCCTGGGGCGCGCGCACGGTGAGCTCGTAGTGCGCCTTCATGTCGGGCTGGTCGAAGCAGGCGTAGACCCGGTTCGCGTCGAACGTCTCCAGGTCGGAGTACATGTACACCTTGCCGTCAGCCGGGTCGGCGAACCGGTGCAGGCCCTCGCCGCTGCGCGAGTATGCGCACTCGGCGTCGACTACCAGCGTGTTCTCGGCCGCGAGGCCGTCGACGGTGATCCGGTCGCCGTCGAACGCGCTGGCCGGGACCGGGACGCCGTTGAGGGTCATCGCGTGCACGAGCGGCGCCGTCAGGTTGAGGAACGTCCCCGCGCCGGGCCGCGCGCAGTCGAACTCAATCGTCGATACCGAACGGAAGGTCGTGTCCCCGCCGGTCAGGTCGAGCTCTATCTGATAAGAGCCGACCGTGATCAACTCGGCACGGCTACGCGCCTCGTCACGGGTGAGATTAGCTGTCACCAGGTGACCCTTTCGCAATCGACTTGTGTTCGATGTGGATCTTCCACGCTTGTGGCTAGGCCATGCTACCCACCAGTCCCAATCGTCCCCTGTCATTATTACACGGAGTGTCCGAATAGTCATTAGACGTGACGGCGTTCCGGTCAAATCCCGGGACACCTCAAACCTGCACGTCGGCGGTCTGGCAGACTAACCCGGTGCGCGTATATCTGGCTTCTGATCACGCTGGCCTCGAGCTCAAGTCGGCCCTGGTGGGCTGGCTCGGCGAGGCCGGCCACGCGGCCGTGGACTGCGGCCCGGCCGCCTACGACCCGGACGACGACTATCCGGTCTACGTGCTGCGCGCCGCCGAGGGCGTCGTTGGCAATCCGGGCAGCCTCGGGATCGTGATCGGCGGATCGGGCAACGGCGAGCAGATCGCGGCCAACAAGGTGCCGGGCATCCGCGCCGCCCTCGCCTGGACGACCGAGACCGCCCGGCTCGCCCGTCAGCACAATGACGCGAACGTGCTCAGCCTCGGCGCCCGGATGTACTCAACCGAGGACGCGGTCGAATTCGCGAGAATCTTCGTCGCGACCCCGTTCTCCGGCGAAGCCAGGCACGCCCGGCGACTGGCGGAGATCGCCGACTTCGAGAAGACCGGCGACCTCCCGCCCCTCCCCCGCCTGGCGCTGAGCGCCGCGCCCGCTGCTAGCGCCCGCGCCGCCGACGACGCCGCCGCGTCGTGGACGCCACCTCGTCGGCCCCCAGTTCGCGGCCGCCCGCGCCATCCCGCCCCGTCCCCTCGGCGGCACGCGCGGAAGCCGGAGTCCCTCCACCATCACGCACAGATCCCGGCATCCCGTCAGGGCCACGCACCGAGGCCGGGGTTCCGGCGGCAGCGGGCCGGGCCGTTCGCGCAGCCGTCGGCGGAGCGACGCGTCCGTCCTGGCCGGGC
Organism: uncultured Actinomycetota bacterium; assembly: GCA_963838825.1. GTDB lineage: Bacteria > Actinomycetota > Actinomycetes > Streptosporangiales > Streptosporangiaceae > Trebonia. The sequence continues at coordinate 58,554 of CAWISQ010000005.1, read as the reverse complement.
TCGGCCGCCGCGCCCAGCGCCGCGCTGCCCGCCCGGCGAGGCGTACCCCCGCTACCCGACCGGCCAACGCGCCCCATCCGCACCTCGCGCTCGGCCGCCGCCGCCAGCTGCTCCTCCGTCGGCCGCGACACATCCCGGGCTCGCATCGCCCCCGACAGCGTGATCCTCATACCTGCCACGCCTCCAGTGTCTCCCCATTTACCGCAACTAGCCCTACCTGCCCGACAAACCGCAACGGTCAGAAGATCCGTGGGCACCACGGCGCCGGGTCCCAGCTCATCGCGGTAGAAAGCGCGCCCACCGCGCCCGGCCGCAGCTCGCGGACCAGGCCGGCCGCCGCCAGCGCAGCCAGCCGGGTCCCGCCCAGATAAGCCGCGCCGAGTTCCCTGACGTCAAGCGCGATATCGGCCGGCCTTTCCGTCCGCGCGCACTCGGCCATGCCGCCGCCCGCCACCAGGCCCACCGGCCCGGAGAAGCCAGCGCCCGGCGTTCCCCGGCAGCAACCCGTCGGTGACCTCAAGCACCATCTCCACCGGCGCGGCGTACGAACGCCGGGCGAGCGCGCCCGGCAGGTCGATGACCCGCACCCACAGGTTGTCTACCACCCGCACCCGCGCCCGCCGCGAGTCGTAGAGCTGATACAGCAGCGGGTCGTCGACCGGACGCAGGTCAGCCGTCACCGAGCCGACCAGGTCCCGGCTGAGCAGATCGCGCCACAGCGCCGCCCCCGCCGCCGGGTCGGCCGCGATCAGCTCCCAGACGCCGATCACGCCGTCCGGCAGGACCGTGCCCTCCTCCCAGCGCGGCGTGCTCCGGTACAGCGCGTAGCCGCGCACCCCGTCGCCGTCCGCCGCCAGCAGGCAGCGCAGCGGGCTCGCCCCCGCCCGTTCCTCGGCCGGGTCGTCGAGCACCCGCTCCCACCAGTCGTCGTCGCGGGTGAAGAACCCCGGCTGCCCCGACAGCACGCTGTCATAGACCTTGGCCAGGTCCGCGGCAACATCAGACGGCGAAGCCAACCGCAGCGTCAACTCCGGGGAGACGGGCGCCAGCGCGCTGATCGCGCCCTCGCCGCGGCCGAACCGGAAGAACGCGTGCGAAGACGCCCGCCCGTACCCGTACCGCCCGTAGAGCGGCGTCTCCGAGGCCCACAGCGCCGCGATCGGCTCCTCGCCCCGGGCCGCGATGTCCGCGATCTGGCGGGTCATCAGCGAGCGGAGGATGCCGCGCCGCCGGTGGGTGGGGAGCACCGAGACGGCGGTGACGCCGGCCACCGGGAAGACCGCGCCAGGCACCGACATCTGGAAGCTGTAGACGCCGGTGGTGCCGACCAGCCCGGCCCCGGCCGGCAGCGCCGGATCGAACGCCGCCAGTGACCGTTCCGCCTCGAACTGCCTGCGCAGCCGGGGCCACCGCGCGGCCGGGGCCGGGCCGGAGTTGAACGAATGCTCATGAACCCGGCGAAACGCCGCGTACTCGTCATCGGAGATAGGACGGATCACGTACTGGTCTGCCATGATGGACTTCTTATCCCGCTGGGCCCGCTGCACGCGAATCTTTTTCGCTCACCGCGTCGGCAGGGTGCGACACTACGGGAGTAGGAGCATGGACGGCGTGCGAGACCGACGATCTGCGGATAATCTGCGCGGGTCATGAGAGTTCCGGCACCTATTTCTGCAGCGCGCGGCGCAGCGCGCTCGCTGCAGCGCGCCGGCAACTGGTTCTCCGATCTGGCCCGGCACCAGTTCATCACCAGGAACCGCCGGGTCGCGGCCGGCCTCACGGCGATCGCGCTCGCGATCGCCGTGCTCTCGGCGCAGCTGACCGATCGCTGGTTCTCGCCCGGCGAGATGATCCTGCCGCTGCTCGCGGGCGGCCTCCTGCTGTGGCCGCGGGCGCTGCGGATCCTGATCGCGGTGATAGCGGCCGGCCTGATCTACGACGTGGTCGAGAACCGGGCCGGACCCGGCATCGTGCTGACGATCGCGGCGGTCGCCTACTTCGCCGACGTGCTCTCCAACACCCGGGGCAAACTCGGCACCAGGGGAATGCGCGCCGACCGGATGATGATCGAACTGCGGGACCGCATCCGCGCCCAGGGCACGCTGCCCGAGCTCGGCGAGGGCTGGGGGTCGACGGTGGTGCTCCGCCCGGCCGGCGGCTCCTCGTTCGGCGGCGACTTCGTCGTCTCCCACAGCGACGGCAAGACGCTCGAGGTGGCGTTGGTCGACGTGTCGGGCAAGGGGATGGACGCCGCCACCCGCGCGCTGCTGCTGTCCGGCGCCTTCGGCGGCGTGCTCGGCTCGGTGCCGAGGGAGCGGTTCCTGCCCGCCGCCAACGCCTACCTGCGCCGCTCGAACTCCGACGAGGGGTTCGTGACCGCCGTCCACGTGTCGATCGACCTCGCCTCGGGGGAGTACACGCTCTACTCGGCCGGGCACCCGCCGGGCGCTCGGTTCGACGCCAACACCGGCGAGTGGCGGCTGAGCAGCGCCCGCGGCATCGTGCTCGGCGTCGTGGCCGACCTGGCCGCGGTCCCCGACGTGCCCGACGAGGGCGTGCTGCGCCGCGGCGACGCGATCATGCTCTACACCGACGGCCTGGTCGAGGCGCCGCGGCAGGATATCGACGAGGGCATCCAGCGCCTCCTCGGGGAGGCCCAGCGCCTGGTCATCGACGGCTTCAGGGCCGGCGCGCCGGCCCTGGTGACGACCATGCAGCGCACCGTCAACAGCGGCGACGACTGCGCCCTGGTCGTCATCTGGCGCTCATAAACACGCACCGGAAGATCAAAGACTTCAACCCATCATCTCGAACGGACCGGGGCGTCTCCCCACCGCACATTCGTGCCTGTTCCCCGTGTGCACGAGGCGTCGGTGCCATTCGGCCTCATTCGTCTGACCTTGGCCGGTGATGCAGAGCCGGAGGCAGCCTAGAGTGGGATGGAACATGGCCACGTTCGGAAGAACGATCCCGGGCCACGGGAAAGAGGCAGGGTCACCGTGGAGAGCCCAGCAAGGTATGGAGAGCCGGGCGAGGCGGCGAAGCCAATCGCGGTGTTCTTGCTCGATGACCATGAGATCGTCCGGGCCGGGGTCCGTGACCTGCTGGAGACCGACCCGGGCATCGTGGTAGTCGGCGAGGCTGGCACCGCGGCCTCGGCGCTTGCCCGCATCCCGGCGCTCCGCCCTGACGTGGCGATTCTCGATGTGCGGCTGCCCGACGGGGACGGGGTGACGGTCTGCCGGGAGATCCGCTCGCGGATGCCGGAAGTGGCATGCCTGATGCTCACATCGTTCAGCGACGAGGAAGCGCTGCTCGACGCGGTCATGGCGGGCGCCGCCGGATACATGTTGAAGCAGATCCGCGGCCTCGACCTGGTCAAGGCGGTGCGCACGCTCGCGGCCGGCCAGTCGATGCTGGACCCGATGGCGGCAGGCCAGCTGATGGCCAGGCTGCGGGACAAGCAGCCGAAGCACGATCCGCTGGCAGGATTGACCGAGCAGGAGCGCAAGATCCTGGAGCTGATCGGCGAAGGGCTGACCAACCGGCAGATCGGCGAGCGGCTGTTCCTGGCCGAGAAGACGGTGAAGAATTACGTGTCCGCGCTCTACGCCAAACTGGGCATGGAACGCCGCGCGCAGGCCGCCGCCCTCTCGGCCCGCATTTTCGCGGACCCCGTACCGCGTGACTGAGCGGGGATGACCGCGATGGCAGGTGAGCACGACGCGGCGGCGGGCGGGGCGGGGGCGGCGGAGGCAGCTGGCGGGCTGGCCTTTCCCGACATGCCGCGGCTGGAGCTGGATGAGCTGCTGGTGCAGCTGGTGGACCGGGCGGGCGACGTGCTGGCCGCGCAGGGGCGGCTGCGGGGACTGCTGCGCGCCAATGCCCTGGTAGCGGGCGAGCTGAGCCTGCCGGTGGTGCTGCGGCAGATCGTCGGCGCGGCCCGGGACCTCCTTGGCGCCCGGTACGCGGCGCTCGGCGTGCTCGGCCGCGACGGGGAGCTTGAGCAGTTCGTGCACGCCGGCATGGACGACGACCTGGTGGCGAGGATCGGCGAGCTGCCCCGCGGCCGGGGGATCCTGGGCCTGCTGATCAGCGATCCGGCGCCGATCCGGCTGGCCAGCCTCAGCGATCATCCCGCGGCGGCCGGGTTCCCGCCGGGGCACCCGCCGATGGGCAGCTTCCTCGGCGTCCCGGTCCGGATCGGGGAGGACGTCTTCGGCAACCTGTACCTGACCGAGCGCGTCGCGGGCGGGGAGTTCACCGCCGACGACGAGCAGCTGGCGATCGCGCTCGCCGCCGCGGCCGGCGCGGCGATCGCGAACGCCCGGCGGTACGCGGAATCGGAGCAGCGCCGCCGCTGGCTCGACGCCTCCGCCCAGCTGACGCCGCTGCTGCTGGCCGGGGACCGGGAACAGCCGCACGCCCTGATCGCCGGGCACGCCGCGGCCGCCACGGACGCGGACTTCGCCGTCCTGGCCGTGCCCGGTGACCCGGGCGAGGTGATCGTGACGGGCGCCGCCGGCCCGCTGGCGGCGGGGCTGGTGAACCGCACGGCGCCGCTGGCCGGCTCGCTGGCCGGGCAGGTGATCTCCAGCGGCAAGCCGAGCCTGGTCACCGGCGACCGCCTCCAGGCGGCGGCCGCGGCGCTCGGCGCCGGGATCGGCCCGCTGATCGCCGTCCCGCTGGCGGCGGGCGAGCGGGTCCTCGGCGCGCTGCTGCTGGGGCGGACGGCCGCGCGCCCCGGGTTCACCGAGTCTGACCTGGGCATGGCCGCCTCCTTCGCCGCCCATGCCGCCGTGGCCATGGAACTCGCCCGGGCCCGCGCCGACCAGGTCCTGCTGGCCCAGGCGGAAGACCACGAGCGCATCGCGGGCGACCTGCACGACCACGTCATCCAGGAACTGTTCGCCCTCGGCATGAAACTCCAGGGCCACGCCGCCCGCAGCGACCCGGCCACCGCCGCGCGGGTCAACGGCTACATCGACACCCTCGATGAGGTCATCAAGAAGATCCGCGCCAGCATCTTCGGCCTCCAGCAGCCCCGCCAGGCGCCGGTCGGCCTGCAGGCCCGGGTCTTGGAGATCATCGACGAGCACGCCCCGCAGCTCGGCTTCACCGCCGGCGCCAGCTTCGCCGGCGCCCCCGGCCCCGGCGTCGACGAGACGCTCGCCCACGACATCCTGGCCGTCACCCGCGAGGCCCTGTCCAACTGCGCCCGCCACGCCCACGCCACCGCCGTCACCGTTGCCCTGGCCGTCCAAGACGGGCTGCTCACCCTCGAGATCACCGACAACGGCCGCGGCCTTGGCACCCCCGCCAGGTCCAGCGGCCTGGCCAGCATGCGCCGCCGCGCAGAAAACAACGGCGGCAACCTCCAGATCACGTCGCCCCCCGGCGGAGGCACCCGGCTGACTTGGACCGCCCGTTTTTGTCATTGAGTGACACATCCCCGCTCAGGCGGCGGACAGGCCCGGGCCTTGACGTCCAGGTCGGCGGGTTCAGCGGGGGAGCCGGTCTTGGAGCGCGGCGATGAGCGTGAGGCGGACCTGTTCGACGACCGCGGCCGGGCCGTAGCGCGTGAGGGAGGCTTCAGCGGCGGCGAGATCGGCAGCGAGTGGTCCCTCACGGAATACGTCGGCTACCCAGCGGGAGAAGTCGTGGCCGAGGCAGTGGTGGCGCAGGACGCTCTCGTCGCAGGCTGCCAGCTCGGCTTCCAACTCGGCCAGGTTGGCGGCGATGGCCCCGTTGGGGGTGCCTGGCTCGGCCCTGAAGTGGAACCGGTGGGCGGGCTCAACACCTGCCTGGGCGTATTTGTGCTCGTGGCGCAGGTGAGCGGTTACCCGGGCACCCACGGTGAAGGCCACTGCCTGGCGAGGATGCTGTCGCCAGGCCAACACGGCCCGCCCAGGCGGGCCGTCCAGAAGCCTGGCGATGTCGGCCCGGGGCATGCCCGCAACCGCTGCCGTGAGATCGACGAACGCGCTGTCGAGGCTGTGAGAACCGAGTGCGAGCACGGCGTCGAGGGAGGCAAGGGCATCGGCCGACAGTTCACCGGGCTTCCACGTGATGAGCAGGTAACCCTTGGCGGCCGGGTTGAACATGCTGCGCGCGCCACCGGTCGGGCCGACCGGCCCGTGGGCTTCGTCCATGGCCACCCACTGTGGCAGGCCGGTCACGACGCGGTGAGCTTCGATTTCGCCCGCCAGGCGTGCCGAGTAGCTGGCCTGGCCGTCCGCGTCGAGGTGGGACACGTCGACGACCACGGAGGAGTAGCCGTTGCGGAGCAGGCCCACTATGTCGGCTGGATTGGCGAGGCGGTCCTCCTGTCCTCCGGTAACGAACACACCGTGCAGTTTGCCCAGCCCCCGGTGATCGCCTTCAGGGTCGAAGACGATCAGGGAGTAGCCGAGTTGCACTAGCTGTTCCAGGATCAGCCCGGCTAGGTACGACTTGCCGTCTCCGGTGCCGCCGCAGATAGCGAGGTTGAGCTGCGAGGCTGGCAGCAGCACTCGCTGGCCGAGGTCGTCCGTTCCCAGGACGAGCTGCCAGCGGCGGGGATGCACGTAGCCGCGCCCCGCCAGCAGCGGCCCCCGGAGCAGTTCGGCCACGCCCTGGCCGTCCGGCGAGGACAGCACCACGTCCGCATGCGCGCGGATCGCGTCAACCGCGTTGGCGACGGCTACCCCGATCTCACAAGCATCGAGCAGGCTGTAGTCGTTCTCGGCATCCCCGACGCCGATCGCGTTGTGCCGCGACAAGCCCATGTCAGCCAGCGCCTCGGTCAGGCCGGCGCCCTTGGTTACCCCTGCTGGCAGGATCATCAGCTCGCCCCGGTTGCGGACGAGCCGGCAGTCCAGGCCGAGCTCGCGGATCACCTCAGAGGCGGCCGACTCGTCCGCGGCGGCGCAGGCGACCAGCACCTGACCGGAGCGGTGCGCGACCCCTCGCGCGTACAGCCGGGCGCTCACGGAGCGGCCGACAGGGGCGGCCAACAGGCGGACGCTGGCCTGGGTGGCCAGTACCGCGCCGTTTTCCGCCACGATCGCGTCGACATGGTCCCAGGCGTCAGGGAACACAGCCTGCAACTCGCTCATGATCCGCCCGGTGACCACGATGACCCGGATCTGCCGGGCGCGAGCCTCGGCCAGCGCGGCGAGCGTGTCCGGCTTGACTCGACCGTCAGCCAGCGTGCCGTCGTAGTCGATCGCGACCGCCCGGAAATAAGCAGGCGCGTGCGAGCTCATGTCACGTGACCTTCGGGTAGCTGAGCCGGTCGCGCACGGCGACGACGCCCTCCACGTGACGGGCGGCTTCGATGACGTTGCGGCCGACCACGGTGCTTTCCGCTGTTCCCTCGATGGTGACGATACCGTCCGTGACGCTGACGGTGACGCGGGCTGGGTCGCACAGGAACATGCCCAGGATGAGGTCTTGGAGGATCTCGTGCTGTATGTCCGCGTCTGTCCGGCTGTACACACTCAGCACGTCCGCGCGGGACACGATGCCGATCAGCGTTCCGTCGTCGCTGGTGACCGGGAGTCGCTTGACCCGCCGCGCGTACATCAGCCGGGCCGCCTGGGTGACCGGCTCGTCTGGGCCGATCGTTATCGGTGGCGTGGTCATCAGCTCGGCTGCGGTGACCGCGCTGGCCCGCGCGTGCTCGCGTTGCGACATCATGCTCTGGGACACCCCGGGCACGGTGCCCTCGAGTGCCTCCTTGGTCAGCAGGTCGGACTCGGAGACGACCCCGATGACCTTGTTGTCGTCGTCGAGCACGGGGAACGCGCTGACTCGCTGCTCGCGCAGCATGGCCGCCATGTCCTTATACGAGGCGCCTTGCCTGACGGCGATCACATGGGTGCTCATGACGTCCTTGACGGTGGATTTCACGGCTGCTGCCTCCCGTTCGGGCGCGTGTCAGGTGTTCTCGTCGGGGATGACCACGACGGGGCAGGGGGCGTGGTGGGTGACCTGGGTGCTGACCGATCCCATCAGCAGGCGCTTGAATCCGCCGGCCCCGCGGGAGCCGACGACCAGCATGTCGGCGCCGGCGGCCGCCTCAAGGAGCGCCTCGGCGGGCAGGCCGGTGACGGCCCGGACGGTGACTGACGAGGGCCGGGGTCCGGGGCCGGTCTTCTCGAGCACGCTGTCGGTCTCCTCCTGGGCCCTCTTGCGGCCGTGCTCGGCCAGGTCCTCATCGCCCGGGTACAGTTCGGGGCTGCCCCAGTATCCGATGAGGGCCTGCTGGACGGTGAGGACGGTGAGCGGTGCGTGGCGGACCGCCGCTTCCCTGACGGCCCACTCGAGGGCGCGGCGGGAATGGTCAGAACCGTCGATACCGACGATGATTCCTGTCATCTTGCTCTTCTCCTTATGCTGACCTGCTTCTTCACCTTCGACGGTATGCTCGCCGCGCGTCGGACGTCAGGGGCGAACGTCCCGCCGCCCCCGGGCCCTCGGTCCTCTGCGACCGGACTGAGGGCCGTAGCAGCACCGGGTGGACGGTGCCGTGCGCAGGTCGTGGCAGAAGCCCTGCCGTTTCGGGACCTTGTGCCCTCGGCAGACGGGGCGGCGGCGGGCATCCTACTTGTCATGGATACCGACAGCCTGGCGCTCGAACACCTGTCGCCGGATGAGTGCATGCGGCTGATGGGCTCGGTGGCCGTAGGCCGGATCGTCTATACCCGGCAGGCGCTGCCGGCGGTCGAGCTCGTCAACTTCGCGCTCGTCGACGGCGACATCGTCATCAGGACGAGTGCCGAGGGAAAGCTCGCGGCCGCGACTCGCGGCGCAGTCGTTGCGTTCGAGGCCGACACCGTGGACCTTGACGGCCACGTGGGCTGGAGCGTGGCCATCGTCGGGCAGGCGCGGGCGGTAACCGACAGCGAGGAGATCGGCTGTCTGGAGCGAGTCGCGCTGACGTCATGGGTTCCGGGGCCTGGCGGCCATTTCATCCGCATCTCGCCGACGATTGTCAACGGGCGACGCATTGGCGGCCAGCTGCCCGGCGGAGAGGGATGCCCAACCGGAAGGGCGTGACGTTTGAGTCTCCGTTCGTCGGGCCGGGCATGCGCGGGTGGAGGGGGCCGCACTACGTCGCCCACCCGTCAGTAAGGAACGACTTCGCGCGGAAGGCCGCTCCTTCGGCCTTAGCGCCTAGAGATCGAAAGCGCCCTTTCAACATCGATTTCGAGCCGGACGGGCCATGAATAAAGCCGAGCTGACACTCGACGTCGCGTCAGATAATTTGGTGGCATTTAAAAGGGACCAAAGACCCTGTTTGTGGCGGTGAACCGCAGCATAGAAAGGAGATGATGTGGCGGCGAACGAGTATCGGGGATCCGGTCTCCAAAATAGCCAGCCAGGAATTTAAGAACAGGAGAAAGAGCCATGAGGACGATGAAAGCCGCGGTAGTCCCGGAACTGGGCGCCAAGCTCGAGATCAGGGAAGTTCCGGTCCCTGAGCCCGGCCCCGGCCAGGTACTGGTCCGGATGCAGGCCTCCGGACTGTGCCACACCGACATCCACGCCGCCGCCGGCGACTGGCCGGTCAAGCCGAACCCGCCGTTCATTCCGGGGCACGAGGGTGTCGGCATTATCGAGGAGACAGGCCCGGGTGCCAGCCTGCACAAGGCCGGCGACCGGGTTGCCATCGTATGGCTGGGCAAGGCATGCGGGCACTGCTCGTACTGCATCGGCGGCTGGGAGACGCTGTGCGAGTCGCAGGAGAACAGCGGCTACTCGGTCGACGGCGCCTGGGCCGAGTACGCGGTTGCCTTCGACAGCCACGTGGTCACAGTTCCCGAGGCTGTGTCCGCCTTGGACGCCGCGCCGCTATCGTGCGCCGGGGTCACCACGTTCAAGGCGGTCAAGGTTTCGAGGATCCAGCCCGGCGAGACAGCCGTGATCTTCGGCATCGGCGGCCTGGGGCACCTTGGCCTGCAGTACGCGAGGGAATTCGGCGGCCGGGTGATCGCCGTTGACATCGAGGACGCGAAACTGGACCTCGCCCGGCAGCTCGGTGCCGACTACGTGGTGAACGCGCGGACGACGGACCCGGTCGAGGCCATCCGGGATCTCGGCGGCGCCGACGTCGCGATCTCCCTCGCCACCTCGCCCCGGGCATTTGAGCAGGCGTTCGGATCGCTGCGCCGCGGCGGCCGGCTGGTGTGCGTGGCGCTCCCGGCGGACGACAAGATGACCGTCCCGATCTTCGACACCGTTATCGGCGGCAAGTCGATCATCGGGTCCATCGTGGGCACCCGCAAGGACCTCGCCGACGTGTTCGCGCTGCATGCCGCGGGGCGGACCAAGGTCATCGCGCAGGAACGGCACCTTGATGACGTCAACATCTGCATCGAAGAGGTGCTTTCCGGCCACGTCCCCGCCCGCCTGGTCTTCACCTTCTGACCGGCAGGCATGTCGGTGGGCAGCCACACGGGTACACGAGATCGGCCGCTAACCCGACCGGCAGGAAAAGGCATGGGCATGAGAGTCGCCACCCGTCCGTTCGGGAAAGGATTCTAAAGCTCTTTTTTCGAACGGACCCTGGTTAGAGCTGCTGGAGGCCCTGCAGCAAGAAGCAGCGACGCAGCAACAGTGGCGGCTGCTTCCAGCTTGTTCTTTGATGCTGCGGAATACATGGTGGTACCTCCTTGCATCGGAAGATGTATTTGCGGCGCTTTGAAAAGCTCTGCTCCCATCCCGCGCCGACTGCGGTGCTTGTCATAGGGGCGTTGGTCCCAGCAGATTGCCAGGTCAACTGTCGTAGTCGTCGACCAGCAGCAGCACGACCCGGCGGGAGTAGTTGGGCGGCTGCACCTGGGGGCGGTATCGGCAGGGAGCTTCTTCAGGCCGTGTCCCCGGCCGTCGCATCAGGCAAGCGCGGCGATTAGGGCCGAAGGGCCCGCCGGAGTGGTGACGTCCGGCCATGATGCTGCGGCCGGCGCGGCGGAAGACTCGTGTCTGTCAGGTTCAACCAGAGCGGACCGGATCGACATCGGCCCGCTTCACAAGGAGGCATTACGATGCGCCGCTTTTCATCCCGTGCCCTGCTCGCCGCGGCGAGCGCCGCCCTGGCGGCGGTGCTGCTGATCGCCGGCGGCCTCGCGCTGTGGGGCTCGGCCTACGTGCACAACACCGTGCAGGGCCAGCTCGCGTCCCAGCAGATCTTCTTCCCCCCGGCTAGCGCGTTCGCGCACGCCAAGTCCGGCACCGAGATCACGCCCGGCATGATCGGGTCGGTCAGCCAGTACGCGGGCCAGCAGATGCTGACCGGCCAGCAGGCCGAGGCCTACGCCGACCACTTCATCGCCGTCCACATCCAGAACATGGCCGCCGGCAAGACCTACTCCCAGCTGTCGGCCGAGTCCATCGCCCAGCCGAATAACGCCCAGCTCGCCGCCACCGTGGGCACCGTCTTCAAGGGCGAGACCCTGCGGTCCATGCTGCTGAACGCCTACGGCTGGTGGAAGGTCTCCCAGATCGTCTACATCGTCTCGCTGGCCCTGTTCGGCCTCGGCGCGCTGGCCGGCCTCGCCGCCGCCTACCTGCTCACCTTCGGCCGCCGGCCGCGCCGCGCCGTCCAGGTCGCGCAGCCGGGTAGCCACGAGAGCATCACCCCGGCCACGACCGCGTAAGCAGCCCGCGGCGAAACCCCAACCCGCGCCACAAGAAGCACAGACACGGAAAGACCCCCGGCCCGCGCCGCCAGACGCCACCGGGGGTCATTCCGTGCACACTCCCGATCTGACCCGGGCCGCCCGACCGCCGCTCAACCCCAGGTAAAGGAACTTGCCTTGAAGATGCTCATCGTAGGCGCGGGTGTGATCGGTACCGTATACGGCGCCCACGTCGCGGCCGCCGGGCACCAGGTCTCGGTGCTGAGGCACGAGCCGAGGACTGGCGACGTGGCCGCACGGGGCATGCGCGCCCGCGACGTTCTCGACGGCGAGCGCGTCGAAGTCGAAACCGACGTAGTGCCGGACGCCAGCGGGCATTACGACCTGGTCCTCGTCGCGGTCCGGCGTGATCAGCTGGCCTCGGCGTGCGCGGAGCTCGCGGTCCTGGCCGCAACGCCGGCCGTGGTCTTCTTCGGCAACAACCCTGCGGGCCTGGCAGCCATCCCCGGCGACTTGCCCGGCGATGCGTACCTCGGGTTCCCCGGCGTCGGCGGCGTCATGACCGCCGGGACCGCCGATTACGTCCGCATCCGCCAGCAGCCCACGGCGTTGCCACGGTCACCTGACCCGCGGCTGGCCGCGCTGGAAGCGGCCTTGTCCGGCCGCGGGTTCGCCGTCCAGCGAGTGGCCGACATGGACGGGTGGCTCGCCTACCACGCGGCCTTCGTTGCGTGCGTCGCGGCGGCGCTTTACCGCTGCGGAACCGATCCCGTCCGCCTGGCCGGGAACCGCCCGGTCCTTGCGCTCATGTGCCAGGCCATCACCGGGGCATTCGCCGGGCTGCGCAGCCAGGGCACAGCGGGGATCCCGCGCAACCTTTCCGTCCTGCATAGCCCGCTGCTCAAGCCGGTGGCCGTCCGCTACTGGGCGCGGACCATGCGCTCGCCGATGGGGGAGCTGTGCTTCGCCGGGCACTCGCGGCACGCCGAAGCCGAGATGCGGGCCCTCGGGCGTGACATGGCAGCCCGGATCACCAGCTCGCCCGCCCTGACAGAGCTGCTCCGCCCGCTTGGAGCGAGGTTAACTCTCCGGCTTCCCCTTGGCCCCCACGGGACTCCGTTGACGCGGCCAGTGTTTACGCGTCCATCCCCGTGGACCTGGCGATCAGCGCGGCGCTGGTGTCCTGCAGCCGTCCCGCGAGTACCTGGAGCATTCGCTGGGTGAGCTCTCGCCCGAGGTCCGGGTCGGCGGCGCAGCGGTCCCGGACGGCCGGCGCGCTAAACTCGATCGCCCTGACCTCGGTGACGCACACCGCGCCGAACGCCCACTGGTACGGGGGAAGCAGCCAGGACCAGCCCAGGAGGCCGCCGATGCCGACGGTCCCGATGATGACCGGGCGCTCACCGGGCACCTGCACGTCAAGGGCGACGTAGCCGGACTCGATCAGCCAGAAGCTGCCCACGTGGCCGCCCTCGGCGAAGATCCGGTGCCCGGCCGGGAACACGGCCTCCGATGCTATCGCGGCGAGCGCGTCCAGCTGATCGGCCCGCAGGCCGTGCAGGAACCGCTGGCCGTCCAGCGCCGATGTCGTTACCTCCATCATGCGATCACCTCCTGGTGTCCTCTCAGCATGCGGTGGCGCAAGCGCGGCGATTAGGGCCGAAGGGCCCGCCGGAGTGGTGACGTCCGGCCATGATGCTGCGGCCGGCGCGGCGGAAGACTCGTGTCTGTCAGGTTCAACCAGAGCGGACCGGTCCGACATCGGCCCGCTTCACAAGGAGGCATTACGATGCGCCGCTTTTCATCCCGTGCCCTGCTCGCCGCGGCGAGCGCCGCCCTGGCGGCGGTGCTGCTGATCGCCGGCGGCCTCGCGCTGTGGGGCTCGGCCTACGTGCACAACACCGTGCAGGGCCAGCTCGCGTCCCAGCAGATCTTCTTCCCCCCGGCTAGCGCGTTCGCGCACGCCAAGTCGGGCACCGAGATCACGCCCGGCATGATCCGGTCGGTCAGCCAGTACGCGGGCCAGCAGATGCTGACCGGCCAGCAGGCCGAGGCCTACGCCGACCACTTCATCGCCGTCCACATCCAGAACATGGCCGCCGGCAAGACCTACTCCCAGCTGTCGGCCGAGTCCATCGCCCAGCCGGACAACGCCCAGCTCGCCGCCACCGTGGGCACCGTCTTCAAGGGCGAGACCCTGCGGTCCATGCTGCTGAACGCCTACGGCTGGTGGAAGGTCTCCCAGATCGTCTACATCGTCTCGCTGGCCCTGTTCGGCCTCGGCGCGCTGGCCGGCCTCGCCGCCGCCTACCTGCTCACCTTCGGCCGCCGGCGCGCCGCGCCGTCCAGGTCGCGCAGCCGGGTAGCCACGAGAGCATCACCCCGGCCACGACCGCGTAAGCAGCCCGCGGCGAAACCCCAACCCGCGCCACAAGAAGCAACAGACACGGAAAGACCCCCGGCCCGCGCCGCCAGACGCCACCGGGGGTCATTCCGTGCAGAGCAGACGATGCCATGCGAATCACCGATGTCCGAATGTCGGCAACTGACCCGCTGGTCCAGTTCTTCGCCGCCGAGGAAGAGATCGTCGCCTTCCGATGCACAGGAAAGAGGCTCTTGCCGGTCTTTCTCGCATCTGTCGCCCAGGCTGGCACTCAATTCGTTCGCGGCGCCCGGACCTTCGGCCTGAGCCTAGCGGCTCGGCCCGGTGAGCCAGGCTGTCAGGCGCCGGACTTCGATGCCGTCGGTGTAGCAGAGCAGACTCGCACCCGGCGGAAGCCGCCGGTGGCCGGGTCGAGCACGGCGTACACGACGCTGGCGAGCGCGTCAGGGAGCAGTCGGGCCACGGCGGCGTTGGTCCGCCGCAGCGCGCGGTCGGGAGCCGCCTGTCGATCGCGTATGCGTGGAGCAGAGCCTCCGACGGCGGCTCCCTGGTTTATCGAGTCGATGCGGAATCAACGGGGGCCTCCACGCAATGGCGGCCGCGTCGGCACCGCGGGTGCCCCGGCACGGAAACCCGCGCTCGGGGCACCCGCGTACTCGCCGTCAGGCGGGGCCGACCCGGCGGCCCGTGATGCGGGACGGGACGATCTGGACGAACAGCTCCCGATCGCCCGGCGCCCAGGGCTCGACGCCGGTGCTGCGGGCCGCGTCCAGCTCGGCTCCCTGAACATGATGGGCCGGCCCCTGGACGAGGACGCTCCACCCGCGCCCGGCCGCCAGGTCGATCTCATCGATCTCGAACGCCACCTTGTAGTCGGCGCCCGCGATCCCGGTTCGCAGGTCCTCATCCAGCGGCCCGTGCTCGGCCGTGCGGAACACGATCGCCTCGCCCTGCAGCTTGTAGTTGACCGGCAGCACGGCAGGCCCGAACCGGCCGACGTAGGCGATCCGGCCGATCCCTCCCGGCCCGATGAGGCGCAGGCATTCCTTCTCGTCAAGCTCTTCCATCACCCGGTCAGCCATTGCGGCGCTCCTTCCGGCACGGTGTTTCCTGGCCTGGTCGGCCCACTCTCGACCCTAGCCGCGCGCGGCCCGCAGGGGACGAGACCTTCGGTCCGCATCCAGGGACCTTCGGCCCCTGCCGCCAGCTTGAGCGCGGGGCGAGGCTTGAACCGACAGCCAGACAGCAATCGGAGGCAGCCATGCAGGCGCTCGTTTATCACGGTCCCGGCCGCAAGGCGTGGGAAGAGGTACCCGACCCGGAGATCATCGACGAGGGCGACGCCATCGTCCGGGTCGACGCGACCACCATCTGCGGCACCGATCTGCACATCCTGGCGGGCGACGTCCCCGAGGTGCGGGCCGGGAGGATTCTCGGCCACGAGGCCGTGGGCACCGTCGACGAGGTCGGCGACGGCGTGCACCGGCTCTCGCCCGGCGACCGCGTCCTGGTCTCGTGCGTCAGCGCGTGCGGCACCTGCCAGTACTGCCGCGAGGGACGCTACGGGCAGTGCCTGGACGAAGGCGGCTGGGTTCTGGGCCGCCGCATCGACGGAACCCAGGCCGAGTACGTCCGCGTCCCCTACGCCGACACGTCCACCTTCCGGATCCCCGACGGCGTGCCGGACGATGCGATGCTGATGCTGGCCGACATCCTGCCCACCGGCTACGAGGTGGGCGTGCTGGCCGGCGGCGTCCGGCCGGGCGACGTGGTGGCGGTGGTGGGCGCGGGCCCGGTCGGCCTGGCCGCGATCGCCTCCGCGCGGCTGTTCAGCCCCAGTCACATCGTCGCGGTCGACCTGTCCGACGCCCGCCTGGAGGCCGCGCGCCACTTCGGCGCCGACGTCACCGTCAACGACGCCCGCGAGGACCCCATGGCCGTGATCAAGGACCTGACCGGGCGGCGCGGCGCGGACGTGGCGATCGAGGCGGTCGGCACCGCGGGCACCTTCGAGCTGGCCGTGCGGCTGGCCCGGCCGGGTGGCCGGATCGCGAACATCGGCGTGCACGGCGGCGCGGCCGTGCTGCACCTGGAAGAGCAGTGGGCCAGGGACATCACCATCACCACCGGGCAGGTGGACGCCTCGTCCACCCCGACCCTGATGCGGCTGGTCGCCTCCGGGCAGCTCGACGCCGCCCAGTTCGTCACCCACCACTTCGACCTGAACGACTTCGAGAAGGCCTACGACGTGTTCGCCGACCCCGAGGCCAGCGCCGCGCTCAAGGTAGTGCTGACCCGCAGCGAAGCAGGCGAGGGCTGAGTCGGACCTGCTGACGAAGCCCGCCCCGGCAAGGGAGACAACAGGGTGGGGCCAGGCATGATTGCCAGCCTCCCGCGGCAGCAGCTGCAGAAGGCGCTCGCCGTCACCGCGGCGGAGCTGACGCGACCCGCGAGCCGCCGGCCCTTCCCGGCCGCAGCCGACGTGTGGTTTGTCACTATTCGGGACCAGAAGCCCGCAGTGTCCCCACTGCCGCACGGTGCGCGTTCGCGGCGGCACGCCCCGTGATTATGTTTCAGCAATGTGTCGTAATTGCAATTTTCGGGAAACTCCATCGACGGGCGTGAAATGAGCCCGAGTGGGTACTTCGGAGTCCTTCAGAGATCGCAGGAGCGGCCTGCGGCGGCCCGGCAACCGTCTCCCTAACCGAGAAACGAAGTTATCCTCCCAGCTCAACATGGTGTCTATCGAGACTTTCGCGCTTTACCTAGCATATCGGCATTGGTTGCTGCAAACTAATTGCACCGCCAATGCGCGCAACCCGCGCCCGGGCCGGAGCAGTTTCCTGACGGGCCCGTCATACTTCCCCGACAGCCACGTCAGGTGACGTGAGTGTCATTGTTTGCATTTATTTCTGACCTGTGCCCAAATAGACAGGTGGCAGGCGGAGGCATGGGTAGCGGCGCGGGGATCGACGGCCTGGAGGACAGCAGCGACGCGGGAATGACCGTCGCGGCAGAGGTCTCGCTGGCGGTTGCGGCCAAGGCGGCGGCGGAGAACTTTCCCGTCGCCCTGCGCGTGCTGCCCCGGCGCTACCGCGCTCACCTGACCGCGCTCTACGGCTTCGCCCGGCTGGTCGACGACATCGGCGACGAGCCGCTGCCGGGCCTGCCGGCCGGCGCGACCGAGGAGACGATCACCGCCACCAGGCTCAAGCTTCTCGACGACCTCGCGCTGGACGTCGCGAAGATCTACGACGGCGGCGAGCCCCAGCTCGACGCGATCAGGGCGCTCAAGGTGACGGTCGACGAGTGCCGGGTACCGCGCCAGCCGCTCGACGACCTCATCCAGGCCAACCGCCAGGACCAGCTGGTCACCCGGTACGGGACCTACGACGAGCTGAAGAAGTACTGCGAGCTGTCCGCCAACCCGGTCGGCCAGGTCGTGCTCGCGATTATGAGCGCGGCGACGCCGGCTCGGATCAGCTCCTCCGATAGCATTTGCACTGCTCTGCAGCTTGTCGAGCACACCCAGGACGTAGCCGAGGACCTCGCCAACGGCCGGATCTACCTGCCGCGCGAGGACATGGAACGCTTCGGCGTGACCGAGCCCGACCTGGCCAAGCCGGTGGCGGAAGCAAACGTCAGACAGTTGATCAAGTTCGAGGCAGACCGGGCACAACAACTGCTTGACGAGGGCGCACCGCTGATCGGCACGCTGCGGGGCGCGGCCAGGGTCGCCATCGCGGGCTACCTGGCCGGCGGCCGCGCCGCCCTCAAGGCGATCGCGGACCAGGACTACGACGTGCTGCGGAGCACGCCGAAACCCGGCCAGGCCGACACGCTCAAGGCCATGGCCCGCTGCTACCTGAAGGGGAGGTGACGATGAACGCCGACGAGGCGTACCAGCAGTGCGAGCAGATCACCTGGGAGCAGGCCAGGAACTTCGCCTACGGCATCAGGCTGCTGCCGCGCGACAAGCGCCGCGCGCTGGCGGCCGTGTACGCGTTCGCCCGCCGCATCGACGACATCGGTGACGGCGACCTCCCGGCCGAGACCAAGGCAGCCCACCTCGAGGAGGCCAGGGGCCAGGTCAACCTGCTGGTCGAGGCGGTCAAGGGCACCGCCACGACCGGGGAGGCCCCGCCCGCCTTCGACGGCACCGACCCGGTGCTGGTCGCGCTGGCCGATACCGGCACCCGCTTCGACGTCCCGCTGATCGCGTTCACCGAGCTCATCGACGGCTGCCTGGCCGACGTCAACCAGGTCAGCTACAAGACCTTCGACGACCTGCTCTGGTACTGCCGCTGCGTGGCCGGCTCGATCGGCCGGCTCTCGCTCGGCGTCTACGGCGCCAGCCACCCGGAGAAGCAGGCCAAGCTGGCCGACGACCTCGGCGTCGCGCTGCAGATCACCAACATCCTGCGCGACGTCCGCGAGGACTTCCGCAACAACCGCATCTACCTGCCGGCCGAGGACCTGACCAGGTTCGGCATCGAGTTCGCCCCGTTCGGCGAGCCCGAGCCGTTCCCGTCCGAGGCCATGCAGGCGCGGTTCGCGAGCCTGGTCGAGTTCGAGGCCGCCCGCGCCCGCGAGTGGTACGGCTCCGGCCTGCGGCTGCTGGCCACGATCGACCGCCGCAGCGCGGCCTGCACCGGCGCCATGGCCGGCATCTACCGCCGCCTGCTGGACCGGATCGCGGCCAACCCGCACGCGGTCCTCGAGGGCCGGATGTCACTACCCGGCAGCGAGAAGGCGCTGGTCGCGGCCGAGGCGCTGGCCGGCCTCGACCGCTGGAAGTACCGCAAGGGGGCCGGCCAGTGAGGGCCGTGGTGGTCGGCGGCGGGCTGGCCGGCATCACCGCCGCGGTCGCCCTCGCCCAGGCCGGGGCCGAGGTCACGCTGCTCGAGGCCAAGCCCAGGCTGGGCGGCGCGACGATGTCGTTCACCCGCGACGGGCTGGCCATCGACACCGGCCAGCACGTGTTCCTGCGCTGCTGCACCGCCTACCGCGGCCTGCTCGACCGCCTCGGGATGACCGCGCACGCCCCGCTGCAGCCCCGCTTCGACATCACCGTGGTCTCCCCGGGAAAAAGAGCGAGAATGCGGCGGCGTCGCGCCCCCGCGCCCTTTCACATGCTGCCGGCCCTGCTCGGGTACCCGTTTCTGAGTTTTCCCGAACGGTCCCGGATTTCACGGGCCGCCCTCGCCTTCAAGCGTCTCAACGAGGCCGACCCGAAGACGGACGAAATCCGTCTCGGCGACTGGCTCGCCGCCCACGGCCAGGACGACAGGACCAGGCGCGTCCTCTGGGACCTGTTCTCCATCTCCTCCCTGAACGTCCCGGGCGATGACGCATCGCTCGCCCTCGCCGCCGTCGTCGTGAAGACCGGCCTGCTCGGCGACGCGGGCGCGGCCGACATCGGCGTCCCTGCGCTGAGCCTGGGAGAGCTGCACGGCGCCGCCGCCGCCCGGCTGCTTGACAAG
Organism: uncultured Actinomycetota bacterium; assembly: GCA_963838825.1. Lineage (GTDB taxonomy): Bacteria > Actinomycetota > Actinomycetes > Streptosporangiales > Streptosporangiaceae > Trebonia. Next base: position 39,064 of record CAWISQ010000005.1, on the reverse strand, counting down.
CTGGGCGCCTCGGTCCGCCTGTCGACCAAGGCGGCGGCCATCGGGCCGAACGGCGCAGGCGGATTCCTGGTCCGGCTGGCCGGCGACGCGGAGAACGGCGAGGTCCTGGCGGCCGACGTGGTCGTGCTGGCGGTGCCGCACGAGCAGGCCGCGCGGCTGATCCCGGCCGGCGCGCTGCCGACCGAGACGGTCGACGGCTGGGCCGGGCTCGGCGCCGCCCCGATCGTCAACCTCCACGTCCGCTACGACCGCAAGGTGATGGACGTGCCGTTCGCGGCGGCGGTGGATTCCCCGGTGCAGTGGGTGTTCGACCGGACCAGGATCTCCGGCATGCACGCGCGCGGCGACGACGGCCAGTACCTGGCGGTCTCGCTGTCGGCGGCCGACCCGTACGTGAACATGTCGGTGGCCGAGCTGCGGGAGATGTTCGTCCCCGCCCTGGCGGCGCTGTTCCCCGAGGCGCGCGCGGCGACCGTGACCGAGTTCTTCGTCACCAGGGAGCGCCGGGCGACGTTCCGCCAGGTCCCGGGCACGGCCAAGCTCCGCCCGAAGTCGGCCACCGCGCTGCCCGGCCTCGCGCTGGCCGGCTCCTGGACCGACACCGGCTGGCCGGACACGATGGAGGGCGCCGTCCGCAGCGGCCTCAACGCCGTCATCGCCCTGCACGACCAGCTCGAGGGCGCGACCCGACCCGCCGCCGCCTCCCGGACACCCGGCGCCGCCAGGCCAGCGGGCTCGTCGGGAACAAATACCGAAATCTCGGGATTTGTCCATATTCGGAGAGCCGCGTCAGGAGCGAATGCAGTGCTTGAAGCGGACCCGGTGTCTGAAGCTAGCGCCGTGGTTGAAATGGAAACAGTGTCTGAAGTGAACGTCGCTGATGAGGATGAGAGGGAGGTGCGCTCGTGACGGTAGTGATGCCTGCAGGCGTCGCCGTGGCGCGTGACCTGGTTGGCCCTGCGACAGAGGCCGCGATCAACCGGCTGAGCCCAGGCGTCCGCCGGGTCGCCGCCTATCACTACGGCCTCGCCGACGCCGAGGGGAACCCGGTCCGGGTCGGCAGCGGCAAGGCCCTGCGCCCCGCCCTCGCGCTGCTCTCCGCCCGCGCCGCGGGCGTGTCTGCCGAGCGCGGCGTGATGGTCGCGGTCGCGGTCGAGCTCGTGCACAACTTCTCGCTGCTGCACGACGACATCATGGACGGCGACACCGAGCGGCGGCATCGGCCGACCGCGTGGACGGTGTTCGGCGTCGGCGCGGCCATCCTGGCCGGCGACGCGCTCCTCGCGCTCGCCAACGAGCTGGTGCTCGAGGACATCGCGCCGGGCGGCCCGTGGGCGGCCCGCTGCCTGTCGACCGCGGTCCAGCGGCTCATCACCGGGCAGAGCGAGGACCTCGCGTTCGAGTCGCGCGGCGACGTCACCCTGCCCGAGTGCATCGAGATGGCGGGCGACAAGACCGCCGCGCTGATGGCCTGCGCCTGCACGATCGGCGCGGTCCACGTGGGCGCGTCGCCCGAGCTCGCGATGGGCCTGGCCGAGTTCGGCGGCCACGTCGGGCTGGCGTTCCAGCTCACCGACGACCTGCTCGGCATCTGGGGGGCGACCGAGGTGACCGGCAAGCCGGTCATGGCCGACCTCCGCGCCCGCAAGAAGTCGCTCCCGGTGGTGGCCGCGCTGACCAGCGGCACGCCCGAGGCGGCCGAGCTCAAGGCGCTGCTCGCCCGCTCCGACGAGCTGTCGGAGGACGACCTGACCCGCGCGGCCGACCTGATCGTCGCGGCCGGCGGCAAGGCGTGGGCCGAGAAGGAGGCCGACGACCGGCTGGCCGCGGCCGCCGCCTCGCTCGACGGCATCGGCGTCCCGGCCGACGTCCGGGCCGAGTTCATCGCCATCGCCGAGTTCATCACCGCGAGGCAGTGGTAACCGATGACGACGACAACCTCCCGGGAGAGCGACTCACCGTCCCCCGCCGACCAGGTCCGGTGGACGGGCGATGATCCCGGGCCTGCCGCCCGCCGGGCGCCGACCCGCGGCACCGAGGCCATCGGCGCCGCCTTCCGCGCCCAGATCGCGCTGCGCGCGCCCGGGGTCGTCATGATCCCGGCCCCCGTCACCGAGGCCGACAGCACGCCCGACGAGCTGTCCGACCCGCCCGCGCCCGGCCGCTCGGAAACGCCGGCCACCGGGACGCCGGAGACGTCGGGCATCCGCGACGTCGCCGCCGTCACCCTCGACAAGGCCCGCGACCACCTGCTGCGGCTGCAGGACCCGCGCGGCTGGTGGATCGGCGAGCTCGAGACCAACGTCACCATGGACGCCGAGGACGTGCTGCTGAGGCACTTCCTCGGCATCCTGACCGAAGTCGAGCTGGCCGAGACGGCCGGCTGGATCAGGTCGCAGCAGCGGGCCGACGGCACCTGGGCCAACTTCTACGACGGCCCGGGCGACCTGTCCACCACGGTCGAGGCCTACGTGGCGCTCAAGCTGGCGGGCGACCCGGTCGACGCGCCGCACATGCAGCGCGCGGCCGACTGGATCACGGCCAGCGGCGGTCTCACCGCGACCCGGGTGTTCACCAGGATCTGGCTCGCGATCAGCGGCCGGTGGTCCTGGGACGACCTCCCGGTCATCCCGCCCGAGGTCATCTACCTGCCTTCCTGGGTCCCGCTCAACATCTACGACTGGGGCTGCTGGGCCAGGCAGACGATCGTCGCGCTGGCGGTGGTGTCCAGCTTCAAGCCCAGCAGGCCGCTGCCGTTCCTGCTCGACGAGCTCTACGCCGCCGTCCCCGGCCGGCCGCCCAAGGCCGACAACCGAGACCCCTGGTCGCTGGCGTTCAACGGGCTCGACCAGGCGCTCCACCAGATCGAGCCGAGGCTGCCCAAGCGGGCCAGGAGGGCCGCCCGCAGCCGCTGCACCGACTGGATCATCGCCCGCCAGGAGGCCGACGGCTGCTGGGGCGGCATCCAGCCGCCGTGGGTCTACTCGATCATGGCGCTGCACCTGATGGGCTACGGCCTCGACTCACCCGTCGTCAAGAAGGCGATCGACGCGCTCGAGCGGTTCACGATCAGGGAGGACGGCATCCGCCGCCTGGAGGCGTGCCAGTCGCCGGTCTGGGACACGGTGCTGTCGATGGTCGCGCTGGCCGACGCCGGGCTCGAGCCGGACCACCCGGCGCTGACCGCCAGCGCCAACTGGGTGCTGAACGAGGAGATCCGCCAGCCGGGCGACTGGCAGGTGCGCCGCCCGGACACCGCCCCCGGCGGCTGGGCGTTCGAGTTCGACAACGACAACTACGCCGACACCGACGACACGGCCGAGGTCGTGCTGGCCCTGCGCCGCACCAAGACCGACAACCGGGCCGCGATCCAGCGCGGCCTGCGCTGGCTCGAGGGCATGCAGTGCAAGGACGGCGGCTGGGGCGCGTTCGACGCCGACAACACCCGCCAGCTGGTCAACAAGCTGCCGTTCTGCGACTTCGGGGCGGTCATCGACCCGCCGAGCGCCGACGTCACCGCGCACATCGTCGAGGCGTTCGCGGCCGAGGGGCTGGCCCACGAGACCGCCTGCAGGCGCGGCGTCATCTGGCTGCTCAAGCACCAGGAGGAGGACGGGTCCTGGTTCGGCCGCTGGGGCGCCAACTACCTGTACGGCACCGGCGCGGTCGTCCCCGCCCTGATCGCGGCCGGCGTCAAGCCGGGCAAGCCGCAGATCCGCCGGGCCGTCGCCTGGCTCGAGGAGCACCAGAACGAGGACGGCGGCTGGGGCGAGGACCTGCGCTCCTACGACGACCCGGAGAACTGGTCCGGCCGCGGCGCGTCGACCGCCTCGCAGACCGCCTGGGCGCTGCTGGCGCTGCTGGCGGCGGGCGAGGCCGAGGGCAAGGCGGCCGAGCGCGGCATCCGCTGGCTGGCGGAGACCCAGCGCCCGGACGGCACCTGGGACGAGCCGTACTTCACCGGGACCGGCTTCCCGGGCGACTTCTACCTGAACTACCACCTGTACCGGCTGGCGTTCCCGGTCTCCGCGCTCGGCAGATACGTAAGGGGTTCACGTCATGACTGAGACCATTCCCCAGCCTCGAGTGGCCGAGGAGGGTGACCTGGCCGATTCTTCCGAGACCGGACCGGGGCTGCTCGTCTACGCTCCGCTCCGGTTCGAGGCCAACGCCGTCCGCCGCGGTCTCACCCGGTCGAGCAGCCACGTTCAGCGCACCGGGATGGGCGCCACCCGATCGAGGAAGTCGGCCGGCCAGAGTCAGGCGGGCCCGTTCGGAGCGATGGTTGTGATGGGCACCGCGGCCGGGCTGGCAGCCGACCTCAGCCCCGGCGACCTGGTCGTCGCGACCGAGGTGACCGACGGCGAGACCACCATCGCGCTGCCCGGCGCCGACCTGCTCGCGGCCGAGCTGCGGCGGGCAGGCCTGAACGCCCGCGCCGGGCGCGTCATCCAAGTCAAAAAGATCATCGGGTCATCCGAACGGTCCCGGCTGGCTGCCGACGGCTACCTCACCGCCGACATGGAGTCGGCCGCCATCGTGGCCGCCGTCAAGGGCCTCGCGCCCGCCGACGGGGAGCACGCCACGTCGGCCGCAGGCGCAGACGCGGCCGCGACGGCGCGCGGCGACGCAGCCCCCGCCCCCGGCGACGCGGGCACGACCGCGCTCGGTGCCGTCAACACGAGCGCGCTCAGTCCCGTCAACACGAGCGCGCTCAGTCCCGTCGACGCGGCGGCCCTCGCGGCCGCCTCGGCCGGGCGCCCGGTCGCCATCATCCGGGCGGTCTCCGACGGCGGCTTCGGCCCGGGCATGGTCACCGGCGGGATGGCCGCGCTCCGGTCGCTGCGCGCGGCCGCCCCGGTCGCCGAGCGCTGGGCGGCCGCCTGCCGGCGCGCGGACGGTGCTGCTGGCCGGGCCGAGGTCGTTCTGCGCCGGGGTGGAGCGGGCGATCGAGATCGTCGAGCGCGCCCTCGAGCTGCGCGGCGCGCCGGTCTACGTGCGCAAGCAGATCGTGCACAACACCAGGGTGGTGGCCGACCTCGAGCAGCGCGGCGCGATCTTCGTCGACGAGCTCGACGAGGTGCCCAACGGCGCGACGGTGGTGTTCTCCGCCCACGGCGTCGCCCCCGCGGTCCGCTCCGACGCCTCCGAGCGGTCCCTGTCGGTCATCGACGCGACCTGCCCGCTGGTGTCGAAGGTGCACGCGGAGGCGCGCCGGTTCGCCGAGAAGGGCTACACGGTCGCGCTGATCGGGCACGCCGGCCACGAAGAGGTCGAGGGCACGCTGGGCGAGGCCCCGGACTCGACGGTGCTGGTGCAGACCGCCGCCGACGTGGCCGCGCTCTCGGTCGAGGACCCGTCCAAGGTCGCCTACCTGATGCAGACCACGCTGGCGATCGACGAGGCGGCCGACGTGTCCGGCGCCCTGCGGGAGAAGTTCCCGCAGATGCGCGCGCCCGGCAGCGACGACATCTGCTACGCGACCACCAACCGGCAGGCGGCCGTCCGCGCGGTCGCCGTCGAGGCCGACGTGGTCCTCGTCGCGGGCTCCAAGAACTCCTCCAACTCGGTCCGGCTCGTCGAGCGCTCCGAGCGGGAGGGCACGCCCGCCCACCTGATCGACGGGGCCACGGACATCGATCTGTCCTGGCTGGCCGACGCGTCGGTGGTCGGGCTCACGGCGGGGGCATCCGCGCCCCCGGCGGTAGTAAGCGAGATCATTACCGCGCTGTCCGGGCTCGGCGCGGTGACGGTGACCGAACGGGTCACCACTACCGAATCAGTACAGTTCGGCCTGCCTAGGGAGGTACGGCGCTAAATGTCCATGCCACTACGCGTCAGCATGCGCATCGGGGCACACCTGATGAAGCAGAAGCTGGCCGGCAACAAGAAGTTCCCGCTGCTGGTCGAGCTCGAGCCGCTGTTCGCCTGCAACCTCAAGTGCAACGGCTGCGGGAAGATCCAGCAGCCCGCGAGCGTCCTCAAGCAGCGGATGCCCGTCGAGCAGGCGATCGCGGCGATCGAGGAGGCCAACGCGCCGATGGTCTCGATCGCCGGCGGCGAGCCGCTGATGCACCCGCAGATCGAGGTGATCGTGCAGGAGCTGATCAAGCGGAAGAAGTTCGTCTTCCTCTGCACCAACGCGCTCCTGATGCCCAAGCACCTGCACAAGTTCAAGCCGTCGCCGTACTTCCGCTGGGTGGTGCACATCGACGGGCTGCGCGAGCGGCACGACGAGTCGGTGTCCAAGGAAGGCGTGTTCGACGCGGCGGTCGAGGCCATCAAGATGGCCAAGGCGGCCGGGTTCAAGGTCAACACCAACACCACGTTCTTCGACACCGACACCCCGCAGACCGTCATCGACGTGCTCGACTTCCTCAACGACGAGCTCGAGGTCGACGACCTGCAGATCTCGCCCGGATACGCCTACGAGAAGGCGCCCGACCAGGATCACTTCCTCGGCGTCACCCAGACCAGGGAGATGTTCAAGAAGGCGTTCGCGGACGGCCGCCGCAAGAAGTGGCGCCTGATGCACACGCCGCTCTTCCTCGACTTCCTCGAGGGCAAGGTCGAGTACGAGTGCACCGCCTGGTCGATCCCGTCGTACTCGCTGCTGGGCTGGCAGAAGCCCTGCTACCTGATGTCGGACGGCTACGTCGAGAGCTACAAGGAGCTCATCGAGACGACCGAGTGGGAGAAGTACGGCCGCGGCAAGGACCCGCGCTGCGCCAACTGCATGGCCCACTGCGGCTACGAGCCCTCGGCCGTCATCGCCACCATGTCCTCCCTCAAGGAAGGCATCCGCGCCCTCCGCGAGTCCGGCGTCTGACTCTGCAGCCCTAACCCGCTAAAACACCGCGTCTAACCGACCGCTTGGTCGCGGCGCCGCGGTAGCGCTTCCCGCGCATCGGCCCCGGATTGAACCCGATCCGGGGCCGAACGCGCAGTGGCGCACCCCGCGCCCCCGCTCCCACCCCTCCACCACATCAACCCCAACCCCACCCCGGCCCCAGCCCCACCGCGGCCCCAGCCCCACCCGGGCCCCGGCCCCCACCCGGCCCCAGCCCCACCTGGAATCCTCACCGCGCCACCCTCCCCACTTCACTGCAATCCCACCTGCCCCAAAAGGGTCGCGGCTTTCGCGCTCCGCGTCCATGCGTCCCGCCGGAACACACATCACCTGCCTCGTTCGCCTCAAAGACAACGCTGTTCACAGACAGAGATCTCGGCGCCCTTAGCGTGGGAACTTCGGGTCGCGGGGCGCCCCTTTCGGAACACGATCATGATCTGGCGCCGAAAACGGGCGCTCTTTTAGCACACAATGAGCGGCTCGCCAAATGGTTATCCACAGGGGCGGGACGAAATGGGCGCGTTATCCACAGGTTGAAGGCGAGTATCGCTTCGCCGGGCGGGAATTGCGACGCTTGGGGCATGACTCTGAGAATTTCTGCTGAGTGCAGTGAGCTCCTTGCTCGTCAGGATCGTGTGATCGGGCGCTCGCAAGGACTGGAATTCGGGCTCTCCGCGTACTCGATGCGCCATCGGGCCCGGGCGGGGGAGTGGCAGCGGATTCAGCGCGGGGTGTACGCGACCTTCTCAGGTGAGGTGACGCGGGAAGCGCAGTTGTGGGCGGCTCTGCTCCGCGCTGGGCCGGAGGCGGCGCTGAGCTATCAGACAGCGGCCGAGCTCTACGGCCTTATAAAGCAGCCGAGCCCGTTGATCCACGTGACCGTTCCGGCGGCCAGCAACCCAGCCAAGTCCGCCCGGATTCCCGGGGTGGTGGTGCACCGATCGCGGATTCTTGAGCGAACCAGGCATCCGGTTCTGCTGCCGCCGCGGACGAGGATCGAGGATACGGTGCTGGACCTGGTTGAGGAGATGGACGCGCCGGCGGATCGGTATGACCTGATTTGCCGGGCGATTGGCGGCCGGCTGACCACGGCGGCGCGGCTGCGGCTGGCTCTGAAAAGACGGAAGCGGTTCCGTGATCGGCGGGAGGCCGAATCCGCCCTCGAGGACGCCGGGCAGGGAGCGCTGTCCAACCTGGAGCGCTGGTACCTGCGGGGCGTTGAGCGCCGGCATAAGCTGCCGGTGGCCAAGCGCCAGGCGCGCAGGAAGGCCGACGGCCAGAGCATCTACCTGGACAACCTGTACGAGGAGTATTTGGTGTGCGTGGAATTGGACGGGACCGCCGCCCATCCTGCTGGCGAGCAATGGCGCGATAAACGACGGGATAGGCGTAACCTAGCGGCCGATCAAATCGTAACGATGCGCGTCGGGTATTCGGATCTGCGGACTGAACAGGCGCAATGCCGGACGGCGGGGGAGATCGCCCGGGTCCTTCGAAACCGAGGGCCGCAGGTCGGCGTTTCCTGCCGGCTGCCCGGGTGCCGTGTTAGCGCGGTAACGGGCGCCGTAGCCGAACGCTAAGCCGCAGGGATGCTTGAGACCCGCTTCGCAGGCTTGGCTCAGCTACCCCACAGGTGCTGCCGCCAGAGTTCATGGCGGTGCGGACGTAGCGCCGGGGTCTGATGCGCTCCCCCGGTTGCGATAGGTCCGCACCGCCATATATCTGCTTAGTCCGCTGAGGAGTCTGATGTTCTTCACATACCTCTGGCGCGAGTTGCGCCGCCGAGCGCGCCAGGCCATCTTCATAGCGATCGGGCTGGCGCTCGGGATCGGGCTGGTGATCACGGTGACCGCTGCGGCGGCCGGGGTCAAGAATGCCCAGGCGTCAGTCTTGCACTCGCTGTACGGCGTCGGCACCGACATCACCGTGACCAAGGCGCCCACCACCAGCAGCACCGCAGGAGGCGGGTTCGGTTTCAGCTTCAAGCAGTCGGTCGGCACCGCGTCTCGGCCGAAGTCCGGGTCGAAGATCAATGACAACACGCTGACGTCAGACTTCACCCTTTCGTCGATCAGCGCGGCCGACGTGACCTCGATTTCCAAGCTGGACAACGTGGCCGCGGCGGCGGGCGGGCTGACCCTCACCGACCGGACGGTCACCGGCACCGTGCCGTCGTTCAACACGGGCAGCGGCGGAGGCGGCGGAGGCGGCTTCGGCGGCGGCGGCAGCAGCAGCGGCGCCCCCGGCGGCTTCACCGGCGGCGGCACCAGCTCATTCAAGACCAACAGCTTCGTCGTCAGCGGGGTCGACCTCGCCAACGGCGAGCTCGGACCGCTGTCCACCGGCACCATCAGCTCCGGCCGAACCTTCACCTCGGCCGACGCGACCAGGGACGTCGCGCTGGTCGACTCCAGCTACGCGACCACCAACAAGCTCAAGGTCGGCAGCACCATCGACATCGGCAACTCCAAGGCCGCAGCGACCACGTTCACCGTCGTCGGCATCGTGACCGAGCCGGCCGGCGACGACTCGACCAGCGTTTACATCCCGCTGACCACGGCCCAGACCCTGTCAGGCCTGAAGAACGACGTCAACACCATCTACGTGTCGGCGACCAGCGGCAGCGACATCACCTCGGTCGCCAACGCGATCAAGAGCTCGGTCTCGGGCGTGACCATCACCGACCAGGACACCCTGGCGAGCCAGGTCACCGGCTCCATCTCGAGCGCGTCGTCGCTGGCTAACAACCTCGGCAAGTGGCTCGCGATCGCGGTCCTGATCGCGGCGTTCCTGCTCGCCAGCCTGCTCACCATGTCGGCCGTGTCGCGGCGGATCCGTGAGTTCGGCACGCTCAAGGCGCTCGGCTGGAAGAGCCGCCGGGTGGTCTTCCAGGTGATGGGCGAGTCGATCGCGATCGGCATCATCGGCGGTGCCATCGGCGTCGGACTCGGCTTCCTCGGCGCGGCCGCCGTCGGCCACTTCGCCCACCCGCTGACCGCCTCCCTCGGCAGCACCACCAGCTCGGCGACGCCGGGCGGGGCGCGGACGTTCACCAACGGGGGCGGTTTCCCCGGCCGCGGGGCCGGCGGCAGCGGCGGCGGCGGATTCACCGGCGGCTTCGCGCACGCGGCGGCCAACACCGTGCCGACCGTCACCGAGCACCTGACCGCGCCGGTCACGCTCGCGGCGGTGCTCGCGGCGGTGATCCTGGCGGTCCTCGGCGGCTTGATCGCCGGGTCGTTCGGCGGCTGGCGGGCGGCGCGCCTGCGCCCGGCCGCGGCCCTGTCCAAGGTCGCCTGACGGCCGGATTGAGGGAGAAGAGAACTCATGTACAAGCTCACCGACGTCAAGAAGGACTACCCCAAGGGCCGCCAGACGGTCCACGCGCTGCAGGGCGTTGACCTGGAGATCGCCGACGGCGAGTGGATGGCCATCCAGGGACCGACCGGACACGGGAAGTCCACCCTGCTGCAGATCCTGGGCGGCCTCGACCGGGCCACCTCGGGCTCGGTCCTCCTCGACGGAACCGACCTGACCAGGCTCGGCGAGGGCTCGATGACGAAGACCCGGGCCACCACGATCGGCTTCATCTTCCAGACGTTCAACCTGATCCCGACGCTCACGGCCCAGGAGAACGTGGAGACGGCGCTGGTACCGCTCGGGGTCAGCGACAAGTCGCGCAAGGCGCGGGCGGCCGAGGCGCTCGCCTCGGTCGGCCTGGCCGACCGGGCCCGCCACCTGCCGTCGGAGCTCTCCGGCGGTCAGCAGCAGCGGGTGGCAATCGCCCGCGCGCTGGTCAAGGAGCCCAAGGTGCTGCTGGCCGACGAGCCGACCGGCAACCTCGACGAGGACACCCGCGACGAGATCATCGCCCTGCTCGAGAAGCTCTGGCGGGACAAGGGGCTGTCCATGGTCATGGTGACCCACGACAGCTCGGTCGCCCGCCGCGCCCAGCGCCTCGGCACGATGCGCAACGGCAAGCTCACCATCAAGCAGAAGGTCTAGCCGAGCTTCCGGGCCGGGCCGGGATCCTCCCGGCCCGGCCTCGGTACCCTACTGATTGACCGGGGGTAAGGCGAGGCGGGCTTCCTCGACGAGGAGGCCCGTTAGCTTTTCCGGGTCGGCCGCCCGCAGCCCCCTGGCGGCGAACCAGGCGGCGACGTTCTTCGCGTCCCGCTCCAGGAAACCGCGTCCGCTCGGATGCGCGATGACATCGACCACCTGCGGCAGGTCGATCATCACGAGCGCGCCCGCGTTGACGAGCAGGTTGTAGGGCGACAGGTCGCCGTGCGCGAACCCGCCCCGGGCGAGCGTGACCAGGGCCGCCACCAGCTGCTCCCAGAGGTCGGAAAGCTGCCGGTCGTCCGGCCGCGTCTCCGCCAGCCGGGGCGCGGCCGTCCCGTCGGCGTCGCCGATGAACTCCAGGAGCACCTCGGTGCCGGTGATCTGCACCGGGTAGGGGACGGGAACCCCCTCCTGGTACAGCCGGCAGAGGGCGGTGAACTCGGCGTTCGCCCACATCCCGGCGATTGCCTGCCGGCCGAACGCGGTTCTGTTGGCGGTCGCCCTGCTCACCCGGGAGTCCCTGGTCCGCCGGCCCTCGAGGTAGCCCGCGTCGCGATGGAACAGGCGGTGCTCCGGGTCGCGGTACCGCTTCGCGGCCAGCAGGCAGGACGGGCCAGCGGGGGCTTGATCGGTCGCGGGCACCGCCCGGCGGAGCAGGAAGACATCCGCTTCCTTGCCGGTCTTGACGATGCCGAGCTCGGTGTCGATGGCGGCAAGGTCGGTGACGAGCCAGCCGGGATGCGGCCGGGGCCCGCGCTCGGTGGGGGTGGACTGATCCCAGGTGGACCAGCGTTCGTCGTCGGCAAGGCCGTCGATCCTGTCGGCCGCGGCGTCCTCGGAGGCCAGACGCTGGACGTGCCGGTTCCGCTTGGCGAACGTCTCCTCGTCGTCGAGGCGGTTACGCTGCCGCTTGGCGTTAGTCTTGCGGACCCGGCCGAAGGCGGGGTCGTAGGAATCCGCGCTGTCGCGCACTGGTGAAGCTCCTCAGGCAGGAAATGGTCAGGGCAGGGCTGCAGAAGCCCGCAACGGGCGCTGGCATCACGGACGCCTCCCTTCCACTTGGCCAACTCACGACGGAGGTGCTCCGCCCGAGTCGGCACCGAACCTGATTCCGTCGCACTATCGCACTAGGTGACGGCCGTTGGCAACCGAATATTGCGCACCGCCTGCGTTAAGAGCCCGGAGCCTGAAGGGGAACGCGGGCGTCGCTGAAGGACTGCATGGTCTCGGTTGATTCCTTGCCGCCGATGTTCAAGACGTTGATCGCGACCGGGTCTCCGGGCTGCGCGAGGACGAGTGCGGGTCCGACCGACGCCACAGTTCCGACGTAGACCTGCCTCGGCTGGCCGACCAGGCTGATGTACCAGTACTTCTGCCCACCCAGGTGAGGTGGCCGTAGATGGCGTGCAGGGTCAGGTCGACAGCCTGGTAATGGTCGGCCTTGACCAGGGAGGCGCCGGTACCTGAGGCGTTATCGAAGGCCTGGGTGACCGGGCCCTCGATGCCCATCGGCTGCTGCGGAGCGTAGATCGTCATCGCCCCCGGTGGCGGCGTTCATCTCGACGATCTTGGACACCGAGTTGCCGCTGTTGTAACTGGTCAGCAATATCCGCCAGACCGGGTGGCCAGCACCGGTGTAGACCATGACCGGCTGGCCGGACACCTGGAAGCGGTTGGCGTTGCTGCCCATGCCCTGGAAGCCAGCCTGGACGCATAAGCGGCGCCGTTCTCAAGCAGGAGCAACGCCGGGCTATCGGTCGCCGTCGGCCAGCTGCCGCCAAGGGCCGAAATCCTGCCTCAGGGCCTGCAGGTCCGTCGAGCCGGGTGCCACAGATTCCGCCACGGGACTACTTGTGGCGTTCGCCGTCGGCGGCCCAGACTGATGCGAGCCGACATAGCTGGCGATGCCGATGCCGAGCCCGGCGGCCAGGCCGATGGCGATCGCGGAGATCGCCGCCACGGACCGGTTCCATCTCCAGCTGATGCCTCGCCGACCCCCGCCGTAGGACGACGGCCGGCTTCTGGCCCGCACCTTCGTCCGGCACCACCGGCACGCGCCGTCCTCATCGAGGTCGAGCGGCGCGCCGCAATTGCCGCAGTGTCCACCGACGCTCTCACGGTGGCATCATAACGGCCATATGCGAACCTGGTCGGACTGGCCCCGTCCTCGCGTTCCGGTGCCGATCGGCGGATCCTGCCCTAGCCGCCGAGGATGAGGCCGCGCCTCCCCCGGGCGCGGCCTCTCCGTCAGGACGCCGAGGCGGAGCCTGACTTGTCGCCGCCGGAGAACAGGTCGTGCATAACCTTGCGGGCGCTCTCCTCGGCCTTCTTGACCGACTCGCGCTGGCGCAGGTCGGCAATCGCGCTCTCCGCCCTCTTGCCTGCGTCGCTGGCGCGCAGGTCGTTGATGGCCGCCTCGGCCTTCTTGGCCGCCTCGCCCTCGCGCAGGTCGTGCAGCGCGCTCGCGGCCTTCTTGGCCGCGTCGGTGTCACGCAGGTCGCTGACCTTAGCCGCGGCCTGCTGGGCGCGAGCGGCAGCCTCCTTGCGCAGTTGCGCGGCCGACTCGCTCCGCTTGCGCCCGGCGTCCTTGGCGGAACCTGACAGCCCCGCGGTGATACGCGTCCACAGATCCCTGATCCGACGCTCGAACTCGCTCATGATTACCTCCAGGTAACAAGATATATCGCGTCATGGGTCCTGTCCAGTCGGGCTGAGCGCCGCGCCGTCGCGAGCGAGTGCGCAGGTTCCGCGGCGACGCAGAACGCGCGGGAGTCCCGATGCCGTCGCTTTCCTCTACCCATGCAGAACGCGACATGCGCGCAAACCCCATCGGACACCATCGAACCCTCTCGGGCCGCATATTCCGCCCTGCTACTACCTAGGGAGCGAGAACGGCAAGCGCGGCTGCTGCGCAGTCGTCGTCTTCCCCGGGCGCCATTCCGCCGCTTACCGCCAGCGCGCCGAGGACGGTGTCCCCCCGCAGGATGAGCGCCGCGCCGGCGCCCGCCAGGATGGGCACCCGCACGGCCCGATCCAGCTGGGCGAAGAAGCCAGGGATTGGCCTCCTGCAGCTGGCGCAGGGCAGCGCCGTCGCGGCGGAAGAGAGCGACGCTGGCCGCCTTGGTCTCGGCGATCCGGGCTGAGAGCGGCGCTGCGCCGTTCATCCGGCCGAGGGCCTGCAGGTGCCCGCCTTCGTCGACGACCGCCAGCGTGACCTGTGCGCCTATCTTGGCGGCGCGCTCGTGCGCGCCGGTGATGACCGTCTGGGCCTCGTGCAGCGTTAGCGGCATGGTGATCTCCTGAGTTATGTGGACAACTGTCCTTGCATGAACAAGCGTATCGTGGGAGGCGGCCGCACGGCAAGGACGCGAAGCTAGAATGATCGGGCGATGGACGACACCACCTCGGCCGGCCCTCGCCGCCCCAACGCGCGCGGGCAGGGGGAGCGGCTGCGGGAGGAGATCATTTCCGCCGCCGTGCAGATGCTCGGCGAGCTAGCCGACGACGAGGCCTTGTCGCTGCGCGCGGTCGCCCGTGCGGTGTCGATATCCCCCACCTCGGTCTACCTGTACTTTCCGGATCGTGACGCGCTCGTCGCGGCGGCCATGGAACGCTGCCATGCGGAGATGGTCCAGGCGGCGGATGAGGCCGAGGCCGCTCATCAGGACCCCGCTCTCGGCTTGCGCGCGCGGATCCTGGCTCAGGCGGGCTGGGTGCAGGAGCACCCCGGCGTCTACAAGGTGATGCATGAGAGCAAGGTCGGCATGCCTTTCAAGGAGGCCCTGTTCACGCGGACTACGGCTGCGGTGCAGCGCTGCATGGACGCCGGGGTCGCCCCGCCAGGGGACGCCGCCACCGTCGCCCTGGACCTCCGGACGGCCGTCATCGGCATGCTGTCGCTGCGGATCAATGAGCCCGACCTGCCCTGGCCGCCCTTCCCCGAGCAAGCCGATCGATTCCTCACCAAGCTCGTCGGACTCGCGCCGCTGGCCGGGGAGACGACCGTCTCGCAGGCAAAGTAGCCCGCGCGGCCGGCGCCGCGGCGGCTTCACCTTCCGCGGTGACCTCAAAACCCGGATCACCAAGCCCCCCGTAGCTGCAGGCGAAAATGCGGGAAGAATCGGCGGTGAATACTCGCCCGCGGGCGATACGGTGCGGTCGTGGTCTACGCGGCGAGGCTGACCGTGCTCGGCAGCCTGAACATGGATATCTCGGTCACGGTGCCGGATCTGCCGGTCCCCGGTGCGACGGTGCTCGGCCGCGCGGCCGTCTTCGCCCCCGGCGGGAAGGGCGCCAACCAGGCGGTGGCCGCCGCCCGGCTCGCCCGCGACGCCGGGATGCCGGTCGCGATGGTCGGCTGCACGGGCGACGACGCCTTCGGCCGGACGCTGCGGGAGGCCTTGCAGGCCGAGGGGATTGACGGCAGCCGGGTCCGCACCGTCGTCGGCGCTCCCACCGGAATCGCGATGATCACCGTCGACCACGCCGGCGAGAACATGATCACGGTCGCCCCCGGCGCGAACCACGAGGTCAGCACCGCCGACATCGCCGCCGCGCCCGCCGACAGGTCACAGGCCGCCCCATCGGGCCCCGCCCCATCGGTCCCCGACGCCGCCGACTCCGCCGCGCCGGTTTCCGAGGCGGCCAACGGATTCCGCGACGTCCTGGTGATCAGCGCCGAGGTGCCGATCCCGGTGATCGGCGCGGCGCTAGCAGAGTACTCAGGCCGCGCGCTGCGCGTGCTCAACCTCGCGCCGGCCCCGCCGCGGGCAGCGGCGGCCGAGCTCGTCGCCGCTGGCCCGGAGTGGCTGGTGGTGAACGAGTCCGAGGCCGCTGCCGTGCTCGGCCGGAGCGTAGCGGGACTGGCCGAGGCCGCCGACGCGGCGGCCGATCTGGTCGCGGCCGGGGCGGGCAGCGCCGTGGTCACCGCGGGCGCGGCCGGCGCCGCCTACTGCGGCCCGCAGTCGCCCGCAGGCACCCGCCCGTCCGCCGGCCCCGGCCCCCGCCCGGGCGTCGTAACTGTCCCGGGTTTCAAGGTCACCGCCGTCGACACCGTCGGGGCGGGCGACACGTTCGTCGGCGCGCTCGCGGTCGCCCTCGCGGCCGGGGTTCCGCCGGTCGACGCGGTCACCGCCGCCGCTGCGGCCGGCGCGGCCGCGGCCGCCAGGCCGGGCACCCAGCCGGGCATGCCGCGCCCGGCCGACGTTCTCGCGGCGACTGGCCACCGCTGGCCGGTTGCAGCGCGTTAACAGGACGCCCATTGACCTGGGCAAACTCAGATTCATTCGCTAAAGTAAACGGAAGGTTAACACAAGGCAAACGTAATTAACACCTAATGGTGAATTTGTGCTTAAATGATGCCTGCATCACATCGCCGGGAGAGGAGTTGCACGGTGACCCCTGCCCTGGCGGGCTTCATCGCCGGTGGACACGACGAGCGAGCGTGGGACGAGACCGTCGCCGCGGTGCTCGAGGCCCTGCGCGCCACCTTCGACGTCATCCCTGACCGCAGCGGCAAGCCCGCCGCCGGCCGACGGACCTGGCTCGACACCTTCGACTGGCGGCTGCACCGAGCCGGCCTGACCCTTGAATACGCAGGCCGCCCCCGAGGCGGCGAACTACTGCTTTCCGGCGGCGCCGCCAATTCGGCCAGCCCGCCGAGCACCGCCAGCCCGCCGAGCATCGCCAGCCCACCGAGCACCGCCAGCGCGCCCAGCCCAGCCAACCCAGTCGACACCGCCGCGATCAGCCAGCCGGTCATCGGCTGGCAGGCAACCCGCCCGCACCTGATGTCAGAGGTGCCGGACGGCCCGGTCGCGTCGCGGATCGGCGACCTCGTCGCGCCGCGCGCCCTGCTGCCGGTCGTCACCGTCACCAGCACGACGACCACCTACCGGCTGCTGAACGAGGACGGCAAGACCGTCGCCCGGCTGCTCATCGAACGCACGGCGGTCCCCGGCCCGCACCCCGCCACGCTGGCCCCGCGGCTGTCGATCACCGAGGTCCGAGGCTACGCCGGTGAGGCCCGCAGCGCCGCCCGCGTCCTCGGCGCGGCCCCCGGCGTCGAGCCGGCCGCCACCCCGACGTACACCGAGGCGCTGCGCGCGGCCGGCCGTCGCCCCGGCGAGTACTCCAACAAAATCGACACCGACATCAGCGCCGACCGGCCCGCCAGCCAGGCCGCCGCGACGATCCTGCTCCGGCTGCTCGACACCATCGAGGCGAACATCGCCGGCGTGCTGGCCGACACCGATACCGAGTTCCTGCACGACCTGCGCGTCTCGGTGCGGCGCTCGCGCAGCGCCATGAAGCTCTTCGGCGACGCGCTGACCGGGCGGGGCGGCCTGACCGAGGCCGAGGCCGGGTTGCTCGCGGCCGAGCTCAAGTGGGTCGGCGACCTGACCACGCCGACCAGGGACCTGGACGTGCACCTGCTCGACTTCGACGACACCGCCCACTCGCTCACCGCGGCCAAGCCGGACGACCTCGAGCCGTTCCGCGCCTACCTGGAGCAGCGGCGACGGCGGGAGTTCCGGATCCTGAGCCGGGGCCTGAAGTCGGCCAGGTTCGCGACGCTGACCAGGGACTGGCGAGACCGGCTGACCGCGATCAGGGACGGCAATCCGGGCGCCAGAGTCGCCCCGGTCCGTTCGGGCAAAAACCAGCAAGTCGCAGCGGAGACCACCGGCACCCTGGCGATGGAGCGCACCCGCGGCGCCTTCGCCAAGACCGTCCGGCGGGGCGCCGCGATCACCCCCGAGTCACCCGCAGAAACCCTCCATGACCTGCGCAAACGAGCCAAGGAGCTGCGGTACGCGCTGGAGTTCTTCGCTCCCCTGCACGACCGGGCGGCCCAGGCCAAGGTGATCGGCGAGCTCAAGCGGCTGCAGGACTGCCTGGGCGAGTTCCAGGACACCCAGGTGCAGGTCGGGGAGATCAGGGCGCTGGCGACGGCGATGCTGGCGGCGGGCGAGGCGCCCGCGGTCACGTTGCTGGCCATGGGCGAGGTCACGGCCGGGCTCGCGCTTCGGCAGCGGGCCGCGCGGGAAGACTTTGGCCGTCGGTTCGCGGCGTTTGCCGGGATCGACGGGCAGCGCCGGATATCGGCGCTGCTGCGGGGGAAACCGGGGCGGTAGCTGACATGCGGGTTTACGCGACTTACAACATCAAGGGCGGCGTCGGGAAGACCACCACGGCCGTCAACCTGGCCTTCCTGGCGGCCGAGAGCGGGCTGCGGACCGTGCTCTGGGACCTGGACCCGCAGGGCGCCGCGTCCTTCATGTTCCGGGTCAAGCCGAGGGTCAAGGGCGGCGGCAGGGCGCTCATCAGGGGCAAGCGGCCCCTCGACGACGCGGTCAAGGGAACCGACTTCGACAACCTCGATCTGATCCCGGCCGACTTCACCTACCGCAACATGGACCTGCTGCTCGAGGCGGCCAGCGACGGCAACAGCAAGAGCGACGCCCCCGGCGGCAAGCCCGCCCGCAAGCTCGCCAAGCTGCTCGCGCCGCTGGCCGACGAGTACGACGCGGTCTTCCTCGACTGCCCGCCGTCGGTCTCCCTGGTGTCGGAGAACGTCCTCCACGCGGCCGACGTCATCCTTGTCCCGCTCATCCCGACGACGCTTTCCGTGCGGACGCTGGAGCAGCTGGCCGCGTTCGTGGGCGAGTTCAACGGCCACCGCCCGGAGCTGCTCGCGTTCTTCTCGATGGTCGATCGGCGCAAGAAACTGCACCGGGAAATAACAGAAAAGCTTTCTGTCGAACGGACCGAGGTGGCTCGCACCGTCATACCGGCTCTCTCGGTCATCGAGACGATGTCGGTCGAGCGCGCCCCGGTCGCGGTCTTCGCGCCTAACACCGCGGCGACGAAGGCCTATCGCGGTCTCTGGACTGAGCTGCGCGCCTTTGGCGAGGAACGGTTGTCTTCCTAGCGGTGCGCCGCGGCCGGGGCCGCGTCGGCCCGGCGCCGCGATCGGCGGTCGGCTGACCGAGCGAGCGGGTCACCGCCAGGAACTGCTCCGGCGGCCGCAGCCGCGGGGCCTTGAGCTGTATCGGCCGGGGCCGGGGCCGGGCGCGGCGGGGCTCGCGGGGGATGGAGTCCGCGGTCAGCCCGGTCCGCAGCCGGTCCACGTGGGTGAGGATCTCGCCCCGCAGCGGCCACTGGCTGCCGGCGATGAAGTCGGCCGCGCGCTCGCCATCGGCGTCGGCGTGACCGGTCTCGATCACCGGGACCGGGCAGGGCCGCGGCGCCAGCAGATCGGCCAGCCGGTCCTGCAGCCGGTGCGTCTCCTCGAGCTGGGCCGCGAGCTCCGACTCGAGCGACTCGCTGCCGGCCGGCATCGTCTGCACCAGCGCCCCGTAGGTGCGGATCACCGCGCCGAGCTGGGTGAGCACGTCGGACAGGCGGGCCCGGGTGGCCGCGTCGCGGAACGGGTTGCCTGAGCTGTCGATCTGGGCGCCGTCGAGCACCGAGCGGGCCAGCCCGCGCACGGTCAGGGTCGCGTGCTCGAGCGCCTCGAGGCCGCCCCGGAGCGACACCGTCATCTCGCCGACCGGCACCGACTCGGCCGTGCCGACGAGCGCGCGCGGGTTGAGCTTGGCGCTGTCGGCCGTCTCGCGCAGCGTGTCATCGACCCGCTCGATCTCGTCCCGCAGCGACCTCGCCTCGACCAGCCACTCGGTGACGAGCGCGGGCTCGGGGTCGTCGGCCAGGTCGGCGCTCATCCGGTCGAGCAGCGTGGCCAGCCGCCCGGCCAGCCCGCACACGGCCGCGCGGGCGGGCTGCACCCGCAGCGATCCGAACGCGAGCCCGCCCAGCAGCCCGGCGGCGGTGCCGACCAGCGTGTCGACGACCCGCCCGGTCGCGGCCGCGTGCTGCCCGGCCGAGGCGAAGATCAGCATCGCGCTGATCGGCACCTCGAGCAGGTCCTCGCCAAGCCGCAGCACGCCGCCGATCAGCAGCGCCACCGCGATCACCAGCATCAGCTGCCACCAGGAGAAGCCGATGAACTCGGCCAGGCCGACCGCCAGCAGGACGCCCGCGGCGACGCTGAGCACCTTCTTGAGCCCGCTCCTGATCGTCTGGTACAGGCTCGCCTGCAGCACCAGCAGCGCGGTCAGCGGCGCGAGCACCGGACGATCGGTCGTGCCGGGGATGAGCGTCGCCAGCAGGTACGCGAAAGTCCCGGTGGCGGTGAGCCTGATGATGTACGCGGCGGTGTCGCGCGTGGACTGAACGGCCAGCGCGGAGCGGAGGTTACGGATGGCATTAAAGGTCATAATCAGACGCAACGGTCCCATCGAAGATCGAAAGCGAGTAGGTGGGGGAGCGACGGGGATCATCACCGTCGCCTAGTGACAACGCCTCTGACGTCGGACTATTCCGCCTCGCGGTACCGCTGAAAACGGGTGATGCCGGGCACATCAGCGCGCCCGGCATCACCCGATTGCCAGCCATGAAGATGTCTTACCGGGTTAGCGGCCGCCGAGGAAGCCCGTGCCGGTGCCCGGCGTGAACGACACGCCCCGCACCACCTGGTCGTACCGGGCAGGCACGACGGTGCCGAACCGCTCCCAGGACGGTGCGGTGGTGGCCTTGAGCGAGTCGGTGATCTCGACCAGCTGGTTCGGGTCCGCGCCCTCGTCGCCGCCGCCGCTCACGGTCGAGGTGACCGCCCAGATGGACACGGTTCCGTTCCGGTTGACCTGCCCGGTGATGTTGCGCAGGCCGTCGGTGGCCGGCGCCCACGGCAGCCCGGTGACCGAGTTGACCCCGGTCGGGTAACCGCGGACGGTGTAGGGGGCGCCGAGGTTGAGCCCGTTCTGCAGGGTGTAGGCGAGCTGCCACTCACCGGCGGTGGCGTTGTAGACCCACTTCTGCAGGCCGGCCGTGGTGGAGGCGGCCGCCGCGGGGTAGGACCCGTTGGCGAAGGCGCTGTCGCCCGGCTCCCTCGTCGGCCAGGTACAGCGTGGTCGGGTTGGCGAACCACAGACCGAACGGGTAGTCGCTCGCGTCCGTGGCGCCCTTGGCGAGCGTGGTCGGGAATCCCTTGAGGATGCACATGTTGCTGGCCAGGCCGGTCGAGGTCAGGGTGGACTCGATCCCGGCGGTCGGCAGCTTCGCCCCCGCGACCGGAACGCCGACGCCGTCCGGGCACGCGGTGCCGGTGGTGTCGAGGAAGTACACGGTGTTGACGCCGTTGCCGCCGCTGCCCTTGGTGTAGTACAGCACGTTGTCGTAGAGCGCGAGGCCGCGGAAGTTGTCGTCCTTGCCGACCTTGTCGGCCTTGTCGAGGAGCTGGGTGACGTTGAAGCTG
Source organism: uncultured Actinomycetota bacterium (assembly GCA_963838825.1). Taxonomy (GTDB): domain Bacteria; phylum Actinomycetota; class Actinomycetes; order Streptosporangiales; family Streptosporangiaceae; genus Trebonia. The sequence continues at coordinate 17,831 of CAWISQ010000005.1, read as the reverse complement.
CCGACCGGCGTGGGCTGGCCGGGCTTCTGCTCCGTCTCCGGCCGGGTGGACGGGGTGATGATCTGCGTGCCCGCGCCGAGGATGACTCCGGTCGGCTGCGGGTTGGAGCCGTTGCCGGCGTTGCCCGCCGTGTAGTAGTAATCCTTGCCGTCGACGCTCGCCTCGACCGCCGCCCGGCCGTTGTTGCCGCTGTCGGCGTTGGTCTCGGTGAAGGAGAACCTGCCGTCGGCCGACAGCTGCGCGACCGCCCGGTAGTACGCGCCGGGGACCGGGTTGGTCGGGTCGATGACGCCGGGGGTGTTGGCGTTCGACGCGTCAACCGTGTCCGGCGCGGCCACGTAGTCCATGAACGTCAGCGATCGGCCGTCGCTTGAGAGGTTGAGCGCGCCCTCCGACTTCGACGAGAAGCTGGTGGTCAGCTCGCTCGCCGGCACCGGGATGACGCCCTCGGGGCGGCCCGAGGGGGTGATCTGCTCCAGGTAGAGCGGCGAGGTGACGCCGAAGCTCCCGTCCACGGAGTCGTTGTTGAACACGTACGGGTAGTTGCCGTTCGCGATCGCGGTCACGCAGTTGGCGCCGGTGCAGCCCGGCGGCAGCTGGGTGGTGCCGGCCACGATGTTCGGGTCGTTCCTGTAGTAGCTGGTGCTGACCAGCAGGTCGCCGGGGATCAGCCGGGTAGCCTGCCCGTGGCCGTGGCCGTGGCCGTGGCCGTGGCCGAACCCGGCCGAGGCCGGCCGGGCCCGGAGGCGGTGCTCGCGTGCGCCGCGGTGGCACCCGCGGCCGCCGCCGCGAGCACGCCCGCGGTGGTCACCAGCGTGGCGAACGCGGCAATGCCGGTTCTCGGACGCATAAGTCGCTCCTGTCGTCTTGGACGCCCTCGTCTGCGGACTCCGACTCCCGTCCATGGACATCCCCCGCTATCGAACCGGCGCCGGCCGTCGGCAAAGCGTCGGCCAGGTTAACGAAAGGTTCCGGTGGCGTGACTTATTAGCATTTGGTTAGTTATCCAAGGCGACGCGCGTTAGATACACCACGTTTCGATGGTTAGATGTGCCTGCTGGCTGATCTATTACGACAAAGCAGGCATGATCCACAGCTAGCCCCCAGCGAGCACTGGGCATGCCCACCAGCCCCGAGGGGTACCCCTAACGTGCCAACCGGGCGGTTGCGGCGCGATTGCTTCTGTGCAACCACGCTGCAACTAAACAAGTCAGGATGTCGTTATATGAACATGACAGTCTGGGAGTGGTTTGAACAGCGCTCGTATCACCACCGAGACTTCGCAGGTCTCGCGCTATCGAGTGACGCCAGGGCGGAGCGACCCTCCACCACCCTGATCTTCCCGGCCCGCAACGTCGCTGGCACCATCGGCTCCATCCTCTCCACCGTCGCTGGCCTGCAGGCCAGGACCGGGCTCATCGACCAGGTCATCGTCGTCGATGCCGATTCCCCCGATGGCACGGCCGACGTCGCCCGCGCCCATGGCGTCGAGGTCTTCTCGGAGAACGAGCTCCTACCCGGCTACGGCCCCGCCCAGGGCAAGGGCGACGCCATGTGGCGCGCGCTGTCCGCCGCCCGCGGCGATATCGTCATGTTCGCCGACGCGGACACCACCGACTTCGAGGAGCACTTCGTCTACGGCACGCTCGGCCCGATGCTGGCGGACCCGAGCATCCAGTTCGTCAAGGCCGCCTACCGGCGGCCGTTCAAGCAGGGCGAGGAGTCGGTCCCCGACGGCGGCGGCCGGGTCACCGAGCTGATGGCCAAGCCGCTCCTCAACCTCTTCTACCCGGAGCTGGCGGGCTTCGTCCAGCCGCTCGCGGGCGAGTTCGCCGCCCGCCGGGAACTGCTCGCCAACGTGCCGTTCTTCACCGGCTACGGGGTCGAAATCGGCATGGTGATCGACGTCTACCAGCAGGTCGGCCTGGACGGCATGGCCCAGGTCGACCTCGGCACCCGGCAGAACCGGCACCAGCCGCTGGCCAACCTGACCCGGATGTCCTCGGTCGTGCTCAGGACCGTGGCCGCCCGCGAGGGCCTGGCCGCGGGCCTGGACGGCGACGGCCTCGGCGGCGAGCCTGGCCTGTGGGAGCTCCGCCAGCCCGACACCTACCTGCACGCGGTCGGGACCATCGACGGCCTCCGCCTCGACGAGCACCTCAACGAGCTGGTCGAGCGCCCGCCGCTGGCCCGGCTGACCGGCGGCAGCACGCTCAGCGCGACCGCCTAGCGAATCCCTATCCGCCATTTGTCGGCCCCGCCCTGGTCAAGGCGGGGCCGACAAATCCATCCCCGGAATCTGTGCTGCCGCGTCAATGACATCCGCCGCAGAATTCGCATGATGTGAGCAGGAGCATCTGCTCAGCGGCAAGGAAGGCACGGGCATGGCAGCCGGAGGCGGAAGCACGGAATTCGACCACATCATCGTGGGCGCGGGGTCGGCCGGCTGCGTGATCGCCCGCCGGCTGGTCGACGCGGGCCGCTCGGTCGCGCTGGTCGAGGCGGGCGGCCCGGACTACAACCCGGCCATCCACCAGCCCAACCGCTCCTGGGAGCTGTGGAACTCGGCCGAGGACTGGGCCTACACGACCGAGCCGCAGCGGCACTCGCTGAAGACCAGCGTGTTCTGGCCCCGCGGCAAGGTGCTGGGCGGGTCCAGCGCGCTCAACGGCATGATCTACATCCGCGGCGCCAAGTCCGACTTCGACGCCTGGGCCTACAACGGCGCGGCGGGCTGGTCCTACCGCGACGTGCTGCCGTTCTTCAAGCGGTCCGAGGACTTCGAGGACGGCCCGGGGGAGTACCACGGCATCGGCGGCCCGCTCCCGGTCACCAGGATCAAGGAGCCCAACCCGGTCACGGTCGCCATGATCGAGGCGGCGGTCGAGCGCGGCGTGCCGCGCAACGACGACCCCAACGCCGACTCCATCCTCGGCGTCGGCCTCACCCACATGACGGTCAGGAACGGCCGCCGGATGTCGACCTGGACCTCGTTCGTCGAGCCGATCGTGGACAGCCCCCTGCTCACGGTCATCACCGGCGCGCAGGTCAAAAGCCTGGTCTTCGACGGCGGAGGGAGGGCGGCCGGCATCCGCCTGTCCCGCCCGGGCCTCCTCTATTCATCCCGAACGGTCCCGGGCGACTCAACTCCCCGACCTCCCCTGGCCCCCTGGCCGGCCACCGAGCTGCGTTGCTCGGGCGACGTGATCGTCTGCGGCGGCGTGGTCGGCTCGCCCCAGCTGCTGCTGTTGTCCGGCCTCGGCCCGGCCGACGACCTGCGCGCGCTCGGCCTCGACGTGCGCGCCGACCTGCCCGGCGTCGGCGCCAACCTGCACGATCACGCGCTGGCGACGGTCCTGTACGAGTCGTCCCAGACGATTCCCGAGGGCAAGGCCAACAACCTGGAGGCGCACCTGTTCGCCGCCAGCGACCCGGGCATGCCCGCGCCGGACCTGCAGCCGCTGATGTCGCACTTCCCGATGCCGGTCGTGGGCTACCCGCAGCCCGGCTACGGCGACGGCTACGCGATCGTGGCCGGCCTCATCCGCCCGCTCAGCCGCGGCCGCCTCTGGCTCCGATCGGCCGACCCGGCCGAGCACCCGGCGATCGACCCCCAGTACCTATCCGAGCCGGCCGACGTCCGGGCCCTCCTCGCCAGCCTGAAGCTCTCCCGCGAGATCGGCCAGGCCGACGCCCTCAAGGACTGGCGCGCCCGCGAGATCGCCCCCGGCCCCGACGTCCGCACCGACGAAGAGCTGGTCGAGTACGGCCTGCGCAACCTGATCACCTACCACCACCAGGTCGGCACCTGCAAGATGGGCATCGACTCAATGGCCGTCACCACCCCCGACCTGCGCGTCCGCGGCATCCCCGGCCTCCGCGTAGCCGACGCCTCGGTGATGCCCTCGGTAACCTCAGGCAACACCAACGCCCCCACCATCATGATCGCCGAACGCTGCGCCGCCTACCTCCTCACCCCCTAACCCCACCCCCCGCACCCGCACCCTCCCGAACCCCACCCGCACCCTCCCGACCCCACCCGCACCCTCCCGAACCCCACCCGCACCCGGCGCCACCGCGCCCTTAGCACCACCGGCGCCTCGCGCCCATGCACCATCCCGTCGCCGCTCCGCCCCGCCTCCGCCACCCTCAATTGGCGCTGTGGCCCACAGCGACAAACCACCATTGGCGCTGTGGCCCACAGCGCCAATAGGTTTAGCGCGGTGGGCCACAGCGCCACAGCGTTATTAGCGCCGTGGGCCACAGCGCCAATAACCGAGGCGAGCGCCTAACTGCGATTCCGTCACTCATACCACGACAGTCACGCAGCCGGTTTGCGTACTTGCCGCCCGATCCGAAATGGTGACATTCTGTATCTATGCCTAAGCGTATAGTAATTGATCATGAGAGGCTGGGACGGGTTCTCGCTTCGCAGCATCACGTGATCACCCGAAGCCAGGCACTTGGATGCGGTATTCCGGAGAGCACGGTGAGCGCCTGGTCCAAGCCGGGCGGGAAGTGGCAGAAGCTGCTTCCCGGGGTTTACCTGGCGGTGACCGGAACGCCCACCGTCGAGCAGCGCCAGATGGCGGCGCTGCTGTACGCGGGCCCACGAAGCGTGATTACCGGGCCGGCCGCGATCAAAGCGCGAAGGCTTCGGGCCCCGGCTACGGATGTGATCGATGTGCTCATCCCGGCGTCGGTCAAGCGGCAGAGCCTCGGTTATGTGCGCATTCATCGCACCCGCCGAATGCCCGTTCCCCGGAGCGTCGGCTTGATCCGGTTCGCGCCTGCGGCCCGGGCGGTGGCCGACGCGTCACACGGGTACGCCAATCTGGCCGACGTTCGCGCCTTGGTTGCCGAAGCCGTACAGAAGCAGGCCTGCTCGATCGCCCAGATCGGAATCGAGTTGTCGGATGGGCCCAATCGCGACTCCGCTCACCTGCGGAAGGCGCTCGCGGCGGTCCGCAGCGGGATCCGATCAGAGGCAGAGGCCGATTTCAGGGAACGAATATTGCGATCGGATCTAATGGCGCCCCAGTACAACGTGTTCCTCCGGGCTAGGGACGGGACCGACATTGGCGAAGCCGACGCCTGGTGGGCCGAGGCCGGCGTCTCAGCCGAGATTGATTCCCAGGAGTATCACTTCTACCGAGAAGGCTGGCTCAAGACCGACGCCAAGCATGGTCGCATGCTCAAATACGGAATTCGCCCGCACCACTTTGCCCCCAGCCGCGTCAAAAACGACTGGCCGGCGATTTACGACGAGCTCAAGTCCTCAATCGCCGACGGCCGCCGCCGCCCCCGCCTCGACGTCGTCGCCTTCGATCCCGGCGGCTGACCACACCTGTCACCGCGCTACGACGGCGTGAACGGGCCGCCCTTGGCGTCGGGCAGCAACGGCGGCTTCAGGAACGCGGGCGGAGAGTCCAGGTCGAGCGCGCCCAGCGGCGAGACGGCGGCCGCGTCGCGGTGCGTGAGCGGCGGCAGGTTCCACTTCTCCTCGATCAGCTTGAGCACCGAGGTGTGGTCAAGGACGTCGCTGAGCACGAAGTCCGGCCGCGCGTAGGGGGAGACGATCACCGCGGGCACCCGGAACCCGTACCGCTCGAACGTCACCGGGCCGTCGTCGGCGTTCTCGAGCGCCTTGAGCGACTTCGGCGACAGCACCGACAGCAGGCGCCGCGCCCAGGGGTGCGAGAGCTGCCAGTTCCGGGCGGGAACGTCGTCCGGCGCGACGGCGGCCGGCGGCGGCACGTGATCGTAGTAGCCGCCGTGCTCGTCGTAGATCCACAGCAGCAGCGTCGACTCCCAGGCCGGCCCGTTCATCACCGCGTTGACGACCGCGCACGAAAACGACTCGCCCAAGGCGATGTCCTGCGGGTTCTCCTCCGAGTAAGCACCGAAGTCCGGGTCCACGATGGACACCGACGGCAGCGTCCCCGCCGCCGCGTCGGCGAAGAACTGCTGGGTGGTCCGCAGGTGATTGACGCACCGCGCGAGCCCGAGCGGGTACAGGTCGGCCGTGAACGACTTGTTGCCGCGGACGGCGTTGGCCACCCCGGGCAGCCACCGGGCGAGTTGCGCGAGCCGCCGCAGCGCGATCAGGCCGTGCACCCCGAGCAGCCGCTTGAACACGACCGAGGCCCGCTTCACGTTGTGGTAATTCACCCACGAGACGCCGACGCTGGTCAGCGCGTCGAAGATGGTCCCGGCGGCCGGGTAGTTGACCAGATCCCACGGCAGGTCGTCGACCAGGCCGTGGGCGGTGCCCGCGATCAGGAACCGCCGGTTCGGGAACGTCGGGCCCAGGCAGGAGCAGAACCAGCGGTCCGCCACCGGGAAGACCCGCGCAAGCCCGTGGTAGAACGGCAGCTCGGACTCGGTCCAGTAGCCCATCGGCACGGCCGGGTCGCCGCCCGGCACGGTGTCCCAGACCCCGGTCGCGAACCCGCCGCAGTTGCCGTCGGCGTAGGACAGGTGGCTGGCGTGCCACGTCTGCGTCGGGTTGTGGGGGAACTGGACGGTGGAGGTCAGGTGATGGGCGGCCACCCGCTGACCGTTGGGAAGCACGTTGGACGCGTCCGGGACGCCGTCCGGCCCGGTCGGCAGCCCGTCGCCGCGCCCCGGCAGGGTGCCTAGGTAATTGTCGTAGGAGTGGTTCTCCATCATCAGCACCACGATGTGCTTGATCTGCGGTATCAGGTCGGCGCCGGCCGGCTGGTCGGGGCGCGGCCGCTCGGCCGGACCGGGTTGCAGGGCGTGACCGGAAATCTCCCGCTGTTCCAGACGGTCCCACATGTGGATCTGCCTTCCCCTATCGGCATCCTTCGCGCGAATCATGTCATTAAGCCGGTCTCGACGCGATACAGACGGCGCTGGCCCAAGAGGCCGATCCTGCTTTCGGTCTAGCCGATCAACGACCGTGCAGGTCACAATGGTCGGCATGACTAACGCCAATTGGACCGATATCCCTGCCGACGTCGCCGCCGAGCGCGCGTCGATCGAGGCCCAAATCGCCGGATCAACGCTGGTCAGCGCCTATGCGCAGACGGTCGCTGAGTACCCCGAGGTGGTGGCGCACCAGTGGCTGGAGGACGGCCAGTGGCGATCGCTGACCTACCGGCAGGTGTACGGCCAGGTACGCGACGCCGCCCTCGGCCTGGCCGCGATCGGCCTGCGGCCCGGGGATTTCGCGGTCGTCTGGGCGGGCAACCGGTCCGAGGCGACGATCTGCGACTACGCCGTGATGCACGCCGGGGCGGTCCCGGTCTTCATCTACCCGACGGTCTCGGCCGATCAGGGCGCGTACATTGCCGGGCACTGCGAGGCGACGCTGGCGGTCGTGGAGCGGCAGTACCTGGACAAGCTCGAATCGGTCCGCAGCCAGCTGCCGAAGCTCCGCCAGATCGTCGTCATCGACCCCGAGGCCGACCCCGGGATCGGCGACGGGACCGGCGCCGAGCACGGCCGGGAGACGGTCGCGGGCGTGATCAGCTGGTCGCGCCTGCTCGAGCTCGGCCGAGCGGAGGCCGAGGCCGCGCCCGGCCTGTTCGAGGAGACCTGGCGGCAGGTCAGCCCGGACGACCTGGCCACGCTGATCTACACCTCGGGCACCACCGGCACCCCCAAGGCCGCCATGCTCACGCAGAAAAACGTCCGCTACACCCAGGCCGCGTCGCTCCGGCTGCTCCCGATCGAGGCCCGGTTCGGCGCCGACGAGGCCGGCATGCTGGTCTCGTTCCTGCCGATGGCGCACGTCACCGGCCGCCACACCGACCACTGGTCGTCGATGATCCACCCGGTCACGCTGTCGTACTGCCCGGACAGCAAGCAGATCTTCGCCGTCGCCGCCCAGGCGCGCCCGACCACGCTGATCGCCGTCCCCAGGATCTGGGAGAAGCTCTACGCGGCCCTGCGCAACGCGGTGCCCGACCCCTCGCCCGAGGCCGTCCGCGCGCTGCCGGACGAGGCCAAGACCAAGGTCCTGACCCTCGTCGGCCTAGATCGGTGCGCGTTCGCGGCCAGCGGGGCCGCCCCGATCGACCCCGGGATCATCGAGTTCTTCCAGGCTCTCGGGCTGCCGATCGTCGAGGGCTGGGGCATGTCCGAGCTCTGCAACGCCGCCACCATCGCCGTGCCCGGCGACTCCCGCAACGGCGCCGTCGGCCGGGCCTACCCCGGGGTGGAGATCCGGATCGCCGACGACGGCGAGGTGCTGGTCCGCGGCCCGCTGGTGATGAGCGGCTACTACCACGACAAGGAGCGGACGGCCGAGGCCGTCGACGCCGACGGCTGGATGCACACCGGCGACATCGGCGAGCTCGACGCCGAGGGCTTCCTGAAGATCACCGACCGGAAGAAGGACCTGCTGATCACGTCCGGCGGCAAGAACATCTCGCCCGCCCTGGTCGAGTACGAGCTGCAGCGGCACCCGCTGATCGGGCAGGCCTGCGCGATCGGCGACCGGCGCAAGTACGTGGCCGCGCTGCTCGTCCTCGACCCCGACGTGGCGCCGGGCTGGGCCCGCGAGCGCGGCATCGAGTTCGAGTCCCCGGCCGAGCTGGCGGCCAACCCCGAGGTGCTGGCCGAGATCGAGCGCGGCGTGGCCGACGCCAACTCCCGCCTCGCCCGGCCGGAGCAGGTCCGCCGGTACACGGTGCTGGCCGACGAGTGGACCGCGCTGACCGGCGAACTCACCCCGTCGCTGAAGCGCCGCCGCCCGGTGATCACGGAGAAGTACGCCAAGGAGATCGCCGACCTGTACGACGAGTAACTGAGCGTAACGGGCGGAGTCGCCGGGGCCGGTTCCGCCCGTTACCGGTTTGGGTTCAATATCATGGCAGCGTGACAGGTCACCAGCTAAAGGTCTATAACTCGCTCGGACGCCAGCTCGAAGACTTCGTGCCGTCCGCCGATGTCGTCGGCCTGTACAGCTGCGGCCCCACCGTCTACTACTTCCCGCACCTGGGCAACATGCGGCCCTACGTGTTCGCCGACACGCTCCGCCGCGCCCTGCGCTGGAAGGACATCCCGGTCAGGCACGTCGTCAACATCACCGACGTCGGCCACGCGGTCGCCGACTCCGACACCGGCGAGGACAAGCTCGAGGTCGCGGCGGCGAAGGAGCGGCGTTCGGTCGAGGAGATCGCGGACTTCTACACCCGCGCGTTCTTCACCGACATGGCCGCGCTGAACGTGCTGCCGGCCGACCGCTACCCGCGCGCCAGCGAGTACGTCGGGCAGATGATCGAGTTCGCGGTGCGGCTGCAGGAACGCGGCGTCACCTACCAGATCCCGTCCGGCCTGTACTTCGACACCACCAAGTCCGACGGCTACGGGACCCTGGCGCTGATGGACATCGCCGGCCAGCGCGAGGCCGCCCGGGTCGAGCAGGTCGAGGGGCGCAGGCACAAGTCCGACTTCGCCCTCTGGCGGGCCGAGGAGCCGGGCGTCCGCCGGGTCATGCGCTGGGACTCCCCGTGGGGCCCGGGCGCGCCCGGCTGGCACCTGGAGTGCTCGGTGATGTCGATGGCGCTGCTGGGCGAGCACTTCGACCTGCACACCGGCGGCATCGACCACCGCGAGCTGCACCACGTCAACGAGATCGCGCAGTCCGAGGCCTACCTCGACGACGGCGATCCGTGGGTCCGGTACTGGATGCACAACGAGTTCCTGCTGCTCAACAACGCCAAGATCGCCAAGTCCTCGGGCCCGGTGCCGCGGCTGGCCGACCTCATCGACGATGGCTACCACCCGATGGCCTACCGGCTCTTCCTGCTCGGCGGCCACTACCGCAGCCAGCTCGATTTCACCACCGCCGCCGTTGCGGGCGCCCAGACCAGCCTGCGCCGCCTGCTGCCGCGCATCGAGCCGCTCCGCCCGCTGCCGGTCGTCGAGACGTACGAGCAGGCGCGGGCGGCCCTGACCGCGATCGCCGACTCGACCGGCGCGGACCCAACCGCAGACGACGCCGAACCCGGTGACAAGACCGCGCTTGACTACCTGGAGCTGATGGACGAGGCGATCTCCCTCGACCTGGCAACTCCCCGGCTGCTCGCCATCCTCCAGGAGACGCTCCGCGACCAGGAGATAACCCCGGCCGGCCTGCGCGTGATCGTCGCGCGCTCCGCACCAGGAGATAACCCCGCCGCCTGCGGTGATCTCCCGCGGCCGACGCCCTGCTCGGCCTGCACCTGAACGACCTGGACCCGGCCGCCCTCGAGCGCCGCCGCTCCACCGCCGACCTCGACACGGCCGAGATCGAGACGATCGAGCGCCTGATCGCCGACCGGACCCAGGCCCGCAAGGAGAAGAACTGGCCCCGGGCCGACGAAATCCGGGCCGAGCTAGACCGCCTCGACGTCCAGGTAACCGACACCCCCACCGGCCCCGCCTGGCACCTCCGCTAGCAGTCGGGGAGCATCTCGGGGTAGGTGACGTCGATTTCCTTGATCGGCTCGGGGAAACAGTCGGGTCAGCAGCCCGCCGAGCGGACGGCCGCGAGACCCGCCACCAAGTCTGGCTGCCCTGGTCGGGCACGCAGCGGGCATGACTAATCCCGCGAGCGCCGGTTGTGCGTTGAATGAGTGTGGGAACCAAACGATTGGAATTCGCGGAGTTCTACCGCAGATCCAGGGATGACTGTCTGCGCACCGTCCTGATCAGCGTCGGCGACCAGGACATGGCCCAGGAGCTTGTTGCCGAGGCTTTCGCGCGAGCGTGCGCATCATGGCACAGCGTTAGCAGGCATCCGGCCCCGGCGGCGTGGGTGGTCCGGACCGCGCTGAACGCGAACATCTCCCGATGGCGGCGCCGCCGCCGGGAGGTATCGGTGCCGGACCCCGGCATGGTTGCGGATCTGCCAGCGGGTGACGGGGCCGCCGACAGCCTCGTCGATCCGCGGATCATGGCGGCCCTGATGCGGCTGCCCCCCCGGCAACGGCAGGTGGTCGCCCTGCGGCTGCTACTCGACCTGGATACCAACCGCACCGCGGAGACGCTCGGCATCACCCCGAACACCGTCATGGCTCATATGGCCCGTGCCATCGCGGCGTTGCGCGCCGACCTTATGCCCGAACGACAGCAGGAGAGCCCATCATGAACGACGACGAACTGATCACCGCGGTGAGGAAGTCTGTCACCGACGTGCACATGAACATCCCGGCGGAGCAGATTGTGAACCGTAGCCGTACGATACGCGCCCGGCGTCGAATTCCCGGCGCGGCCGCGGCGCTGGCCATCGTGGCTGGGGCCGCGCTGGCTGGAACCACGCTGCTGCCGTCAAGCCATCCCGCAAGCGCCCAGCTGGCGGCCTGGACGGTAGCCAGGCAGCCCGACGGCGCGATCACTGTCACTATCCGCGAGCTGAGCGATCCGGCCGGACTGCAAAGCACGCTCCGCGCGGATGGCGTCCCGGCCGGCGTCACTTTCTCCGACCAGGAGAACCCGGCCTGCCGGCGGTACCCCTCCGGCGGCGGGACGGACTTCCTGGGAAAGGCCGTCTCTCTCCGCCCCGAAGGCCGCAGCACCGTCATGATCATCCACCCCTCGGCCCTGCCGAGCGGCGCCGGGCTCCAGCTCGCCAGCATGGTCCAGCATCAGGGCACACTCATAGCAGTCAGGGTGGAGCTGGTGCAGGCTAGCCCGCAGTGCACTGGCAGCTGACCCGCCCAGCCGCCGGCGAACGGCCCGCTCTACCTGGGCACCGGCGCCGGCGGCATCACCGCCTTCCGGCCCCGATGAATCGCTCGACGGACCGATTGGCTCGCCGGCCTACGCGCTGAGCTCGCGCTCGAGCGGGGTGCGGAAGCGGGGCGTGACCCGGTTCGCCCCCAGCCACTCCTCCAGCTCGGCGGCCTGACCGGAGACGGCGGCGGCCCCGTCGGCCCCGATGTCCTCGAGCAGCCGGTGCACCACCTCACCGGAGGCGCGCTGCGCCCAGCCGCCCACCACCCGGCCCTGCCACCAGACGGTCGGGCCGATGTTGCCGGTCCGGTCGAACAGCGCCGCCCGGTGCTGGCCGAGGAACCAGTCCCTGGCCTGCCATCCCATCGGTGTCGGGTCGAGCGCGGGCAGCAGCGAGGCGACGGCGGGGACGCCGGCCGGGAACTCGAGGTCGTCCGCCAGCGCGATGCCCGGCTGCCCGTCCAGGTCGACCTCGGCCGTCGGCAGCGCCGCCAGCGCCGCCTTGGTCTGCCCGCCCGTCCAGCCGCCCCACCACTGCAGGTCGGATACGGGGGCGGGCCCGAACGAACGCAGCCACCGCCGCGCAAGCTCGGCCCGCGCCGCGGCGCCGTCCAGCCCGCCCTCGTCGGCCGCCGCGCCCAGCCAGGTCGATGCCGCAAACCACTCGAACTGCCCTGACGACCAGCCGCCGCGACGATGCCCGCGTACCAGGTGCCCCTCGGCGCCGAGGACCGTGAGCACCCGCGACGTGATGTACGCGTTCCCGCCGTAGCTCTTGTCGAGTGCGTACGAGAGCTGCGTCCGCAGCCGCGGCTCGCCCTCGGACAGTTGCGCACCGGACGCGCCGCCGCCGCGCGCGCGCAGAAACCGCAGCACCCCCGCGTCAACGTCCCGCAGCCAGCCGCCCGGATCGCCGTCGCCGACCCCGCCGGTGGCCAGGTCCTTCTCCAACTGCCGCCGCAGCCGCTTCGCCACGTCATCCGTGCACGCCGCCTGCACGACAGGAACCAGCCTGGCGGGCACCACGAATATCGTCCGTCGCATCCCCAGCATGCGCACCAGGGACCGCTGGGCGTAAATCGCCTCGTCGACCTGGTCCGCCGCGCAGCCCGTCCGCGCCCAGGCCGACAGGTACACGGTGATCGGATCCGTGCCGTGCAGCGCGATCATCGCGTCGGTCGCGTCGTATGCGGAGTCCGCCGGCGCGGCGAGGCAGTGCCGTTCGACCAGCCGCGCCCGCCGCTGCGGAACGCTCACCGTGACCGTCAAGGGTGCTCCAGAAGGTCGGCCGCTAGAAAACAAGGACGAAGCCCATTATCCCGAACGGACGCGTGCTTCGCCTGTCAACCACCCGCGCGCCCGGCCCCCGGGCGAATGAGTGCGGTGGCGGCCCCCGGGCCGGGCCGGGTTCAGCTGTCGGCTGCCCGCCCGGTGACCACGGTGGCACCCCAGTCCTCGTCGGCGTGAACGGCGGCGGAGAGGCCGGCCGCCGCCATCGCCTCGGTCATCTCCCCTGCCTGCCGGTCGCTCGTCTCCACCAGCAGGACGCCGCCGGGCGCGAGCCAGCCGGGCGCCTCCGTCGCGGCCCGGCGCAGGATCGCGAGCCCGTCGAGGCCGCCGTCGAGCGCGACCAGCGGCTCGTGGTCGCGCGCCTCGGCGGGCAGGAACGCCACCTGCCTGGTCGGCACGTACGGCGCGTTGCAGATCAGGATGTCGGCCCGGCCGCGTAGTCCGCCCGGCAGCGCCCCGAACAGGTCGCCGACGTAGACGTGCCCCCCGGCCGGCTCGACGTTCCGGCGTGCGCAGGCGACCGCGGCCGGGTCAAGGTCGCAGGCGTGCAGATCGGCCCAGCCTCCGAGGCCGCTGACGACCGCGAGCCCGAGGACGCCGGTGCCGCAGCAGAGATCGACCACCACCGGGATGTCGCCGCCGTCGGGGCGCCAGCCCGCCAGCCCGACGGCGACCGATACCAGGAACTCGCTTCGCCGTCGCGGTACGAAAACGCCGGGGTCAACCACGATCCGCAGGCCCGCGAACTCGGCCCAGCCCAGCACCTGCTCGAGCGGTTCCCCGGACGCCCGCCGCTCAACCAGGGCGTCGAGCTCGGCCCTCGACGTCGCCGCCGACAGCAGCATCGCGGCCTCGTCCTCGGCGAAGACGCACCCGGCGCTGCGCAGGCGGGCGACCACGGTGGCATCATCGGTGACCGCATCGTCGCGCATGGCACCTCACCCTACTATTAGGGTCCTCGCGGAAGCGACATATATAACCTGGGCGGCGAGCCGCCCCAATGTGACCGCCCCGGTCGTTAGCGAGCGCGCAGGGGCGACGACACACGTTATTTGAAATATCGGCGGTCCCCTCGGAACTAACCTCACTGCCCTGGTGAAACGCCTGCTTGCGGCCGTATCTCCGCAATGCCCGCGTCGGCGCCGCGCGCATTCTATTAAGCGAGCGCCGTCGATTCCCCATTTGAGGCATACATCCCCGATGATTCATCCTCCGTGGCCGCGCGTGCCGGTCAAATAGCATTTGCGGCGCAGACGGATTGAACGGTTATATCGATCTGGGCGGGATGGGGCCGGCGATGTCGGGACGATCTTGATTCGGTGTGCATTCCACGCGAAGCTACCCGACCGTTCGACAGGACAGTGCTTGTGAACTGGACTTTCGCGGACTAGCTGGCCGTGCGGTTAGAGCTGGCCGACGTCGGTGACGTGAATGACGGCGGCGCCTTCCTCGTCGGAGGCGGCGAGGTCGACCGTGGCGGAGATGCCCCAATCGTGGTCGCCGGCCGGGTCGTCGAAGATCTGGCGGACCGTCCAGGCGGTCTTGCCCTCCTCGATGACCAGCATCGCCGGGCCGCGCGCGTCGGGGCCGGTGCCGAGCTCGTCATAGAGCTCGAAGTAGCCGTCGAGCGCCTCCGCCCAGGCGGCGGCGTTCCAGCCGTCGCGGCTGTCGAGGTCGCCGAGGTCGCCGTACCGGCGCAGCGCGGCCAGCGTGACCCGCCGGAACAGCGCGTTGCGGACCAGGATCTTGAACGCGCGCGCGTTCCTGGTGACGCCCTTGGGCTGCGCCCTGACCGGCGTCGAGTCCGACTCGAGGTCGTCGGGGTGGCTGAGCTTCTCCCACTCGTCGATCAGGCTGGAGTCGACCTGGCGGATCAGCTCGCCGAGCCATTCGATGAGGTCGGTCAGCTCCTCGCTCTTGGCCTCGTCGGGCACGGTCTGGCGCAGCGCCTTGTAGGCGTCGGCCAGGTACCGCAGGACGATGCCCTCGGACCGGGACAGGCTGTAGAACTGCACGTACTCGCCGAAGGTCATGGCCCGCTCGTACATGTCCCTGACGACGGTCTTGGGGGAGACCTCGTAGTCGCCGACCCACGGGTGGCCGCGCCGGTAGATGTCATAGCCGGCCTCGAGGACGTCCTCGAGCGGCTTGGGCCAGGTGACGGACTCGAGCAGGTCCATCCGCTCCTCGTACTCGATGCCCTCGGACTTCATCTCGGCGACGGCCTCGCCGCGGGCGCGGAACTGCTGGGCCGACAGGATCTGGCGCGGGTTGTCGAGGGTGGACTCGATGACCGACAGCACGTCGAGCGCGTAGGTCTCCGATTCGCGGTCGAGCAGCTCGATCGCGGCCAGCGCGAACGGGGAGAGCGGCTGGTTGAGCGCGAAGTCGTACTGCAGGTCGACCGTGAGCCGGACGTAGCGGCCCTTCTCGTCCGGCTCCTCGAGGCGCTCGACCACGCCGCCGGCCAGCAGCGCGCGGTAGATCTCGATCGCGCGGTGGATGTGCTTGCGCTGCTTGGCCCGGTCCTCGTGGTTATCTCGCAGCAGGTGCTTCATCGCCTGGTAGGCGTTGCCTGGACGGTCGATGACGTTGAGCACCATCGCGTGGGTGACGGTGAAGCTCGAGGTGAGCGGCTCCGGCTCGGAGTTGACGAGGCGCTCGAAGGTCGGCTTGCCCCAGGAGATCGCCCCCTCGGGCGGCTTCTTCTTGACCACCCGCCGCCGCGCCACCGCTTCGTCGCCGCCGGTCTTGGCGAGTGCCTTGGCGAACGACCGCTCGTTGTCGATGACGTGCTCGGGCGCCTGGACGACGACCCGCCCGGAGGTGTCGTAGCCGGCCCGTCCTGCCCGCCCCGCGATCTGATGGAACTCGCGGACCTGGAGCAGCCTGGTCCTCTTGCCGTCGTACTTGGACAGCGAGGTGAACACGACCGTCCTGATCGGCACGTTGATGCCGACGCCGAGCGTGTCGGTGCCGCAGATGACCTTGAGCAGGCCGGCCTGGGCGAGCTGCTCGACCAGCCGCCGGTACTTCGGCAGCATGCCGGCGTGATGCACGCCAATACCGTGCCTGACCAGTCGGGAAAGCGTCTTTCCGAAGCCCGAGGCGAATCGGAAATCACCGATTAGCTCCGCAATCTTGTCCTTCTCCTGCCGCGTGCACACATTCGTCGACATCAGCGCCTGGGCCTGCTCGAGCGCGGCCGCCTGGGTGAAATGCACAATATAGGCGGGCGCCTGATTAGTGGTGAGCAGTTCGTCCAGGGCTTCGTGCAGCGGCTGGAGGCTGAAGGCGAAAACCAGCGGGACCGGGCGCTCCGCGTTCTTGACGACGGCGGTCGGCCAGCCGGTCCTTCTGGTCAGGTCCTCTTGGAACCGGGTGACATCGCCGAGGGTGGCGGACATCAGGATGAACTGAACCTTGGGCAGCTCGATCAGCGGCACCTGCCACGCCCAGCCCCGGTCGGGGTCCGCGTAGTAGTGGAACTCGTCCATCACGACCTGTCCGACGTCGGCGTCGGGGCCGTCGCGCAGCGCGATCGAGGCCAGGATCTCGGCCGTGCAGCAGATGATCGGCGCCTTCGCGTTGACGCTGGCGTCGCCGGTCATCATGCCGACGTTGGCCGCGCCGAAGATGTCGATCAGGGCGAAGAACTTCTCGCTCACCAGCGCCTTGATCGGCGCGGTGTAGTAACTGCGCTGGCCGTTGGCGAGCGCGAAGAAGTGGGCGCCCGCCGCGACCAGGGATTTCCCCGAACCGGTCGGGGTGGACAGGATCACGTTCGACCCCGTCGCGACCTCGATCAGCGCCTCTTCCTGATGCGGGTAGAGGGACAGGCCCTGCTCGGTCGCCCAGCCGGCGAACGCGTTGTAGATCGCGTCGGGGTCCGGCGGGGCGTCATTCGTGGGCTGGGGGAGAAGGTCAGTGAGCATCGTCATGGCTCCTTCTATGGTGCCTTGCCTCGGCGACTGCCTGCGCCGTTGCCGACCGGGCGGCCCGGGCCGCCCGGTCGGCCGTCGACCCTGGCCCCGGGGGCGCGCATGCGCTGTCATTGTGTCGCGCCGCTAAATTGCATTCTGCCGGATTTGGTACGACATTGTTCTCTCATGTTTTTATGGCGCGTGGTAAATCATCGAATGCTGGGTGGTCATGTTTGATACTGTCTCCCCGAAACCCCCAGCATGCACGGCAGCTGGAACAGAAAAAGGGGACCTATATGCGCATTTTCAAAAAGGCTGTCATTTCGATGGCGGCGACCAGCTTGCTCGCCCTCGGCGCCGTCGCGGGAGGCGGCGGTTCCGCCTCGGCGGCCACGGACCAGTCGCTCAACGGATGCGACGCCACCTACGGGATCATTCTCGGCCTCTCGCTGCTCCCGACCTGCACCGCCGGGGACAGCACGATCGCCAACCCGACTTCGGTCACCATCACCCTCAACACGACTTCCCTCGGCTCGATCCTCAATCTCCTCGGGCTGGGCGTGAAGGCGACCTGGACCCTGTCGTGCACCGTGGACGGAAACCAGGTCACCTCGCACGGCAGCTTCCAGGTCACGAGTCTCTCGACGTCCGCGTCGCATGTGATCAACCTGCAGAGCGCCGTGGGCTCACCCGACCCCTCGTCCTGCACGGTTACCGATCTGAAGGCGGAGTCGCTGGCGTCGCTGACCGCGCTCACCCTCAAGCTGATCACGATCGGCGCCTCCGCGTCGGCCGACACCGGCGTGCCCGGCGCGGTCTACGCGAACTACCCGAGCGACCGCGACGGCGCGCACGCCGTGGTCTGCGCCGATGACACCGGCAACGGCAACTCCGGCACCAACATCCAGGCCTACCAGTGCCTGAGCGACC
>CAWISQ010000004.1:0-280427 GCA_963838825.1 uncultured Actinomycetota bacterium | reverse complement strand
CGGCGAGCCGCCCACCTTAAAGTCACGAACCCCTTTGTTAAGCGGGCGCGCAGCGGCGACAACAGCACGGTATTTGAAATCGCGGCCGCCGATACGCGCCTGGTTCCTTAAAATCGGCGACCGGCTGGCGCGTGAATGGGCCGGGCTGCGCTGTCTCCAGAGCCCGCTGCCGGTCCCTCAGGTCGTCGCGTTTGACCAGTTAGAAGGCGTGGATGCGCTGCTTATGGCGGCCATTCCCGGTACCAGCCTGGCCGCCCTAGCGAAAGAGCGTCCGCCCGGCGACATCGTGGAAATGCTCCCCTCCGCGCTCCGGTTCTCCCATTCGGCCAGCTCCGAAGAATGCCCATTCGAGGCATATGTCCTGGGTGATTCACTCGTCCATGGCTACGCCTGCCTGCCCAATATCATTATCGGCGGCGACGGTTCGAATGGTTATATCGACCCGCCACCCGGGCGCCGGCGTCCGGCCAAGCGACAAAGATCTTGGAAACTTTTTTCGTAGCGGAAGATAAGCACGCTATGCGCATGCAAAACTTCCGCGATGATAATAATCTCCAAGATCTTTTCGACGATATGCCCGATATGTCGGTTATGTCGGGCAGCCTCAGGCCGCCAGCCAGCAGCAGGGAACCGCCTTCGAGCCACGCGAAGCCACGCGACCGTTCGGTATGACCATGATTTTGATCTTGATCTGCGCTAGAGCTGGCCGACGTCGGTGACGTGGATGACGGCGGCGCCTTCCTCGTCGGAGGCGGCGAGGTCGACCGTGGCGGAGATGCCCCAGTCGTGGTCGCCGGCCGGGTCGTCGAAGATCTGGCGGACCGTCCAGGCGGTCTTGCCCTCCTCGATGACCAGCATCGCCGGGCCGCGCGCGTCGGGGCCGGTGCCGAGCTCGTCGTAGAGCTCGAAGTAGCCGTCGATCGCCTCCGCCCAGGCGGCGGCGTTCCAGCCGTCGCGGCTGTCGAGGTCGCCGAGGTCGCCGTACCGGCGCAGCGCGGCCAGCGTGACCCGCCGGAACAGCGCGTTGCGGACCAGGATCTTGAACGCGCGCGCGTTCCTGGTGACGCCCTTGGGCTGCGCCCTGACCGGCGTCGAGTCCGACTCGAGGTCGTCGGGGTGGCTGAGCTTCTCCCACTCGTCGATCAGGCTGGAGTCGACCTGGCGGATCAGCTCGCCGAGCCATTCGATGAGGTCGGTCAGCTCCTCGCTCTTGGCCTCGTCGGGCACGGTCTGGCGCAGCGCCTTGTAGGCGTCGGCCAGGTACCGCAGGACGATGCCCTCGGACCGGGACAGGCTGTAGAACTGCACGTACTCGCCGAAGGTCATGGCCCGCTCGTACATGTCCCTGACGACGGTCTTGGGGGAGACCTCGTAGTCGCCGACCCACGGGTGGCCGCGCCGGTAGATGTCGTAGCCGGCCTCGAGGACGTCCTCGAGCGGCTTGGGCCAGGTGACGGACTCGAGCAGGTCCATCCGCTCCTCGTACTCGATGCCCTCGGACTTCATCTCGGCGACGGCCTCGCCGCGGGCGCGGAACTGCTGGGCCGACAGGATCTGGCGCGGGTTGTCGAGGGTGGACTCGATGACCGACAGCACGTCGAGCGCGTAGGTCTCCGATTCGCGGTCGAGCAGCTCGATCGCGGCCAGCGCGAACGGGGAGAGCGGCTGGTTGAGCGCGAAGTCGTACTGCAGGTCGACCGTGAGCCGGACGTAGCGGCCCTTCTCGTCCGGCTCCTCGAGGCGCTCGACCACGCCGCCGGCCAGCAGCGCGCGGTAGATCTCGATCGCGCGGTGGATGTGCTTGCGCTGCTTGGCCCGGTCCTCGTGGTTATCTCGCAGCAGGTGCTTCATCGCCTGGTAGGCGTTGCCTGGACGGTCGATGACGTTGAGCACCATCGCGTGGGTGACGGTGAAGCTCGAGGTGAGCGGCTCCGGCTCGGAGTTGACGAGGCGCTCGAAGGTCGGCTTGCCCCAGGAGATCGCCCCCTCGGGCGGCTTCTTCTTGACCACCCGCCGCCGCGCCACCGCTTCGTCGCCGCCGGTCTTGGCGAGGGCCTTGGCGAACGACCGCTCGTTGTCGATGACGTGCTCGGGCGCCTGGACGACGACCCGCCCGGAGGTGTCGTAGCCGGCCCGTCCCGCCCGCCCCGCGATCTGGTGGAACTCGCGGACCTGGAGCAGCCTGGTCCTCTTGCCGTCGTACTTGGACAGCGAGGTGAACACGACCGTCCTGATCGGCACGTTGATGCCGACGCCGAGCGTGTCGGTGCCGCAGATGACCTTGAGCAGGCCGGCCTGGGCGAGCTGCTCGACCAGCCGCCGGTACTTCGGCAGCATGCCGGCGTGATGCACGCCAATACCGTGCCTGACCAGTCGGGAAAGCGTCTTTCCGAAGCCCGAGGCGAATCGGAAATCACCGATTAGCTCCGCAATCTTGTCCTTCTCCTGCCGCGTGCACACATTCGTCGACATCAGCGCCTGGGCCTGCTCGAGCGCGGCCGCCTGGGTGAAATGCACAATATAGGCGGGCGCCTGATTAGTGGTGAGCAGTTCGTCCAGGGCTTCGTGCAGCGGCTGGAGGCTGAAGGCGAAAACCAGCGGGACCGGGCGCTCCGCGTTCTTGACGACGGCGGTCGGCCAGCCGGTCCTTCTGGTCAGGTCCTCTTGGAACCGGGTGACATCGCCGAGGGTGGCGGACATCAGGATGAACTGAACCTTGGGCAGCTCGATCAGCGGCACCTGCCACGCCCAGCCCCGGTCGGGGTCCGCGTAGTAGTGGAACTCGTCCATCACGACCTGTCCGACGTCGGCGTCGGGGCCGTCGCGCAGCGCGATCGAGGCCAGGATCTCGGCCGTGCAGCAGATGATCGGCGCCTTCGCGTTGACGCTGGCGTCGCCGGTCATCATGCCGACGTTGGCCGCGCCGAAGATGTCGATCAGGGCGAAGAACTTCTCGCTCACCAGCGCCTTGATCGGCGCGGTGTAGTAGCTGCGCTGGCCGTTGGCGAGCGCGAAGAAGTGGGCGCCCGCCGCGACCAGGGATTTCCCCGAACCGGTGGGGGTGGACAGGATCACGTTCGACCCCGTCGCGACCTCGATCAGCGCCTCTTCCTGATGCGGGTAGAGGGACAGGCCCTGCTCGGTCGCCCAGCCGGCGAACGCGTTGTAGATCGCGTCGGGGTCCGGCGGGGCGTCGTTCGTCGGCTGGGGGAGAAGGTCAGTGAGCATCGTCATGGCTCCTTCTATGGTGCCTTGCCTCGGCGACTGCCTGCGCCGTTGCCGACCGGGCGGCGCCGGGCCGCCCGGTCGGCCGTCGACCCTGGCCCCGGCGGTCGCGCCTGCGCTGTCATTCTGTCGCGCCGCTAAATTGCATTCTGCCGGATTTGGTACGACATTGTTCTCTCATGTTTTTATGGCGCGTGGTAAATCATCGAATGCTGGGTGGTCATGTTTGATACTGTCTCCCCGAAACCCCCAGCATGCACGGCAGCTGGAACAGAAAAAGGGGACCTATATGCGCATTTTCAAAAAGGCTGTCATTTCGATGGCGGCGACCAGCCTGCTCGCCCTCGGCGCCGTCGCGGGAGGCGGCGGTTCCGCCTCGGCGGCCACGGACCAGTCGCTCAACGGCTGCGACGCCACCTACGGGATCATTCTCGGCCTCTCGCTGCTCCCGACCTGCACCGCCGGGGACAGCACGATCGCCAACCCGACTTCGGTCACCATCACCCTCAACACGACTTCCCTCGGCTCGATCCTCAATCTCCTCGGGCTGGGCGTGAAGGCGACCTGGACCCTGTCGTGCACCGTGGACGGAAACCAGGTCACCTCGAACGGCAGCTTCCAGGTCACGAGTCTCTCGACGTCCGCGTCGCATGTGATCAACCTGCAGAGCGCCGTGGGCTCGCCCGACCCCTCGTCCTGCACGGTTACCGATCTGAAGGCGGACTCGCTGGCGTCGCTGACCGCGCTCACCCTCAACCTGATCACGATCGGCGCCTCCGCGTCGGCCGACACCGGCGTGCCCGGCGCGGTCTACGCGAACTACCCGAGCGACAGCGACGGCGCGCACGCCGTGGTCTGCGCCGATGACACCGGCAACGGCAACTCCGGCACCAACATCCAGGCCTACCAGTGCCTGAGCGACCTGGCGGACCAGTGGATCCAGATGGGCACCGGCCAGTTCGTGCACAACGGCGACTGCCTGACCGACACCGGCAGCGGGGTGACGATCGAGAAGTGCATCAGCGGCCCGTCGAGCGGTTCGGGCCAGGTCTGGAACGCGAGCTCAATGGGCGCGGGCGAGATGACCAACGACGACGGCAACGGGTGCCTCACGGCGCCGTCGTCGGGGACGATCGCCGGCGCCCTGCTCCGCGTCGGCGCCTGCAAGGGCACCGTCGGCCAGCACTGGACGGTCCCGAACGTCACTCCCGTGTAAGTCACAACGAGTAACCCGCTAGCCGGGAGCCGCGCTGTCCAAACCGCCAGCCGCTACCGGAAGTGAGTATTCAGCAGCGTCCCGCCTCCGGCTCAGGCCGGCGGCGGGACGTTTGCGTGTACGCGATTTACGTCGCAAGTAAACATTGGATGAAGCGCGCGGCGGGCCGTTGCGTACCGGCTGCCGCGGGCTGTATAACCAAGCCCTCGGCGGTCCCGGCCGACGCCGTCGAACGGGGTGCCGACACGCGTTTTTTCGCGCTTATTGACAGGGGGTCGCGCGTGCCCCATCATGGGGTCTCCTGCTTCTGCGGGACCGACCATTCCAGGCCATTACCTTAAACTCCGGATGTCGTCCATGAATAAGCAACTCCGATTTGCCACGCTGAGCAAGTACCCGCCCTATCGATCGGGGCACGCAAAGCAGGCACTGTGGAACAACACGGCGCTCGCTGCGCTCACTGGCGCGGAACAGCACCAGGTCACATACTGTGGGGCCGCCGCTGATCCGGAGGACGAAGCCGGCCCTGGGGTCCAGGTCCATTACGTCAAAGAAGTCCGCGGAAATCGCCGGGTGC
Organism: uncultured Actinomycetota bacterium; assembly: GCA_963838825.1. Taxonomy (GTDB): domain Bacteria; phylum Actinomycetota; class Actinomycetes; order Streptosporangiales; family Streptosporangiaceae; genus Trebonia. Next base: position 275,409 of record CAWISQ010000004.1, on the reverse strand, counting down.
CCGACGGCCATCTGCTGCACGCCGTCGCGGCCGAGCTTTATCGGGTCGGCCTCGACAACCGCATCGATGTCATAAACACGTATTATATCGATCCGCATGCGACGCTCGCGAATAGAGCCGCAGACGCACTCGGGCTGCTCGGCCGGCGGCCAATAGTTATCCACAGCATTGAGGGCAGCGATGTCCTCGATTCGGTCTGCGAGCACCTCGGCGACGGCTCCGCCGCGGTGCTGTTCGGCGACGTCCTGCGGGCGGACGTGCTCTGCACGGTTTCTGACTACACCGCGCGGGAGTTCCTGGCCGGGGCCGAGGCGATCGGCGGGGCGAGGCTGGCGGACTCGCTGGCGGCGATGATCGCGCTGCGCTACCCGGGGCTGCCGCCGGCCGCGTTCGCCCGGCCGTCGGCGGAGACCGTCGCCGAATTCCGGCAGCGGACCGGGCTCAGCCGGGACTCGGTGCTGATCTCGACCATCGGGCGACTGGAGGAGGAGAAGGGGCTCGACACGATCGTGGCGATGGCCGAGCTGTCGCTGGAGCGTCATCTGGGCTACGAGTTCGTCATCGCGGGCACCGGTTCGCTCGCGGAGCGGCTGCTCGCGCAGGCCGAGGCGCTGCCGAACCTGACCGTGACGCCCAACATCAGCTCCCGCGACGCCCAGTCGCTGCGCGCCGCCAGCTCCGTCGGCGTCTTCCCGACCCGGGTCATCCCCGGCTTCATCGAGACGTTCTGCGTGGCCGCACTCGAGTACCAGGCCCTCGCGGTCCCGGTGCTTGCGGGCGCCATCGGCGGGGTTCCCGAGGCGACCCCGGACAACCGTTCCCTGGTCGAATCGAACACCCCCGCCGCCGAGTGGCTGGCCAGGATCGAGGCAGTGCTCGCCCACCACGCGGAGCGCAGCGCGACCGCGGGGGGCTTCGCCGCCAAGTTCACCAGCGCGGTCAGCGCCAGGCGCCTGGTCGCGCTGGCGGAACTGGCCGCGGACCGGCCCGACCAGCGCGAGCCGCTGAAGCCGTCCAGGGCCGACGAGTACCTGGCCGGCTGGCACAGATAAGCAGAGAAACGCCCGAGCCCCGCCCCGGCCGAGCCGGGAAGGACTCAAGAGCAAACCCGTTTTGTCGAACGGTCCGGCTCTTTCAGGTCAATGTCCCCTCGACGGCGGTGAACCTGGCGGCCGATGATGCCACCGACCGCTTCGCCCAGATGGAAGTGATCATGTGCCAGTGGCGCCGCATCTGCGCCGTTAGCCGAGCGCGTTCACCCGCCGCAGCACCTCGTCGCGGCCGAGCGCGTCCGCGACCTGCGCCAGGTCCGGCGACTGCCGGGTCCCGGTCAGCAGCACCCGGATGACCGCCGCCGCGTCGGAGATCGAGCCCGGGTAGGCGTCCGGGTTCTTCTTGTAGTCCTTCTGCCTCAGCGCGAACCCGAGCGACCCGGCCAGCGTGCGGATCTGCTCGAACCACGCCACGTCCGGCCCCGGCGCCACGTAGCCGGCCGCGAATCGCGCCGCTAGCTCGCGTACCAACTCCGGCGGCAGGCCGCCGAACCGCTCGTCGGCCGGGTCGGTCACGAGCTCGAAGATCGACGGGAAGAAGAACCCGTACACCCGGCGGAACTCCGACCACTTGCGCAGGTCCTTGCGCGGGTTGTCGGTGTCGACCCGCTCGATGCGCAGCGCCCGCAGCGCCAGCTCCCGGTTGGCTCGCAGCACCGCCGCCAGGTCCTCGTCGTACACGTCGGCCCACGGCAGCACCCGCTCGAGGATCTGCTCGCCGGACAGGGTGGCCACGAAGTCGCCGCTGACGTCGTCCAGCTTGGCCATGTCGAGCAGCGGCCCGGCCACCCCGAACTCGGACAGCCGGAGCGGCTCGGCCGCCGCCTCCGGCAGCGGCAGCTCCGCCAGCCGCGCGTTGGCGAGGCCGCGCAGGTAGTACTGGACCGCCTCGGCCGGGAGGCCGGCGTCGATGTAGTAGTTGACGCTCGCCTCCGGGTCCTTGCGCTTGGAGAGCTTGCGCCGACTGGTGCCGTCCTGCTTCATCAGCGGCGCGACGTGCGCGTAGCGGATCCGCGGGAAGCCGAGCGCGTCGAACAGCTGGTGGTGCAGCGGCACCGACGACAGCCACTCCTCCGAGCGGATGACCAGGGTGACCCGCATCAGGTGGTCGTCGACGACGTGCGCCAGATGGTAAGTGGGCAGCCGCAGGGCCTGGTCGCTGCTCTTCAGGATGACCACGTCGTTGCGGTTGTCGTCGAAGCTGAGCTCGCCGCGGATCGCGTCGGTGTAGCTCACCCGGTGGCCGCCGACCCCCGGCGACCTGAACCTGACCACGTACGGGTCGCCCGCGTCGAGCCGCGCCCGCACCTGCTCCTGCGGCGCGTCCCGCCAGATCGCCCAGTCGCCGTAGTACCCGGGCAGCGCGCCGACCGCCTTCTGCCGCTCCGCGATCGCCGTCAGCTCGTCCCTGGTGGCGAAGCAGGGGTACGCCTTGCCCGTCCGCATCAGCTCGCGCACGTAGCTCAGGTAGATCTCGGCGCGGGCCGACTGCGTGTACGGCCCGTACCCGCCGCCCGCGCCGAAGGCCGGGTCGGACTCGTCGGCCTGGATGCCGAAGTACGCGAACCCCGCCTCGAACTGCTCGAGCGCGCCCTCTTCGAACCGGGCCTGGTCGGTGTCCTCGATCCGCAGCAGGTACCGCCCGCCGCTGTGCGAGGCGATGTCGCGGTTGACGCCGGCGGTGAAGATGGCGCCGATGTGCAGCCACCCGGTCGGCGACGGCGCGAACCTGGTCACCTCGGCCCCGGCCGGAAGCGACCGCGGCGGGTACCGCTCCTCCCAGTGCGACGGCGCCGGCAGGCCGGCCGGGAACAGGGAGTCGATTAGCTCAACGCTCAGCATGGGCCACAGCCTATCGAGGCCGGCGGAACCTCGGCCACGACGCGGGCCGCGACGCCGACAGCGGCGGATGCGGCGGCAGCTCCTGGTAATCGCGGAGCCTGGCCGCGACTGCGTCCGGCAGCCAGGACCGCGGTCGCTGGCCGGCCACGGTCGCCAGCCAGCCGACCAGGCGGTCGGCCGGCGGCCGGGCCTGCGGGTCGGCCGCCAGGCAGGCGGCCACGATCGGCGTCAGCTCGGCCGGGCACCCAGCCAGGTCGGGATCACCCGAGCTAACCGGCGAGCAGGCCGGCCAGTGGCTCCACCCAGGCCGGCCGGTCGCCGCGTAGCAGAGCGTGCAGCCGAGCTGGAACACGTCCTCGGCGAAGCTGCCAGGGCCGTGGGCCAGCGCGGCCCGGTTGACCCCGAAGTCGGTCAGCATCGGCCCGTGCTCGTCAAGCAGCACGTTGCCCGCGGTGACGGCGCGATGGGTGAGCTCCGCCCGGTGCAGGGTGGCGATGGCGCGGGCGAGGCCGAGCGCCGTCCACCCGACCGCGGCCGGCGGCAGCGGACCGGTCTGCGTGACCGCGTCCGCCAGCGACGGGCCGCGGACCAGCGTGCTCACCGCCCACGGGCGCACGGCGGCGGTGTCAGCCGCGATCACCGGCACCAAGTGCGGGTCGGGCAGCACGCTGGCCGCCAGCGCCCCCGCCGCCAGCCGTCGCCGGACATCGGCGTCGGCGCCCAGCGCCTGGATCGAACACCTTCACCGCCACCCACTCAGGGCCAGATCCGGCCTTAGCATCCGGGCCGACGGCGCCCCCGCCGCCGGCACCGTCGGCCGCGCCGCCGAGGTACACCTGCCCGGCCGCGCCGCCGCCGAGCCGCGCGTAGATCCGGTACCCGCCCACGCAAGCCGGGTCATCCGGCGTCAGCGGCAGATACGCGGGCTCGCTCCACTGCCGAGCCGACAGCCAGACCCAGGCGGCGGCTGAGAACTCCTTGGCCACCACGTTCACGCGGCTGAACTGGCCGTCGGGGATGCCCTCGTAGCCGGGTCGGACGACCATCGCGTAGACGTGGTCCGAGATCGCAACCGCGAGGTCGGCGGCGGGGGCGGCGGCCAGCGCCTCGTGCAGCGCCGAGCTGTCCACCAGCCGGCTGATGTCCATGATCAGCTGCCCGCTGAAGCCGGCCACGCATCGCCTGATCAGCCCGGCGCTGACCGCCATCCGCAGCCGGATCCGGTCGGCCGACTGCGCGTTGTCGGCGCCCAGGGCCGAGGCCAGCGAGCGGATGAGGAGCGGCAGGATCACGGTCGGGTCGATATCGGCCGGCAGCACCGCGTTGATGCCGTCCCCGGTCCACTGGTGCTCGACGATGTCCGGGTCGAGCTTCAGCCCGCACCCGTCGAGCGTCGCCTCGACCAGCCGCTGCAGCCGCCGCTGGACCTCCTGCTGGTGCGCGATACCGCGCGCGCCGTAGCCGGCCACGTCGAGGACGAACGCCATCCGCAGCCGAAGGCCTGCCGCGCCGGCAGCGTCGGCCCCGCCGGTCTCGCCGTCGCGCATTCCCACCCTCCAGGTTCGACAAAGCGTAGCCGGGTTGTCGCCCTAGATAGCGGCCCTCGGCGGCGACATCTGGCAAAATTCACAGTATGCGCGTCCAGCGAACCCCTCCAGCCGCCTCGGCCGCCCACGCGCCGCCCCCGTCGGCCGCCCACGCGCCGCCCCCCTCAGCCGCCCACGCGCCGCTCCGCAGCCCGGCGGTGGCGCCGTCGGCCGCCCCCGGCCGGTGGGCGCCGGACAGCTTCATCGCGACGCTGCCGGACGCCGAGCGCGCGGCCCTGCTCCGATCCGGCGCCGTCGCCCGGTTCGGCAACGACGAGGTCCTAGTGCTCCAGGGCGACGTCGGCGACTTCCTCTACGTGCTGATCGAGGGCAAGGTCAAGGTGATCGTGGCCGCCGAGAGCGGGGCCGAGACGATGCTGGCGATCAGGTCGCGCGGCGATCTGGTGGGCGAGTTCGCGCTGCTCGACTCCAAGCCGAGGACGGCCACCGCCCGCGCGATCGGCACGGTCACCGCCCGGCAGGTCAGCCGGGCCGACTTCGCCGACTTCTCGGCCGACTTCCCTGAGATCAAGGACCTGGTCTTCAGGTACGTGCTCGGGAAGATGCGGGCGACCACCGCCCGCCGCGCGGCCGACCGGGTCTGGGGCGCCAGGGAGCGGCTGGCCCAGGAACTGTACGACCTCGCCGCCGAGCACGGGGAGGCCGGCCCGGCCGGGGTGGTGCGGATCCCGATCACCCAGGCCGAGCTCGGCCAGCTGGCGGGCGTGGCCGTGTCGACCACCGAACGGGCGCTCAAGGAGTTCCGCCAGCTCGGCATCATCGCCACCAAATACGGCGCGACCGAAGTCAGGGACATGGCCGCCCTCGAGACGATCAGATTCACCGAAGAAGGCACCCAGAACCCCTAGTAGTACGGGATGTCGCCCGGTATCGCCCGCTATGGTCGGTGCCGGAGATGCTTCTGCGGAGGGGCGTCTAGAGCGACCGGCCAGGGGTGGTTACCGGTCGCTCTTCCCTTTTCCGGGCTAGGATGGAAACACGAAGGGGAGTAGCTCCCTCGCCGGAACGCCGACAATCGCGGTTCGGTGGCCTGGTGTTTTATCGCCTGGCCAGCTGAACCCGGTGTCCGGGGGTCGCCTCGCGACCTGAGCGAGACTTTCGGCCGACAGCCATGTCCGTATGCCATGCTGCCGCGCCGGAGCCTCGGTCAAGCCCCGAGAGCCGGTACGGCCCGACCGACGGAGCCTCCTCGCAATGACCCCCAGTTTGAGCACGGCGGCGGCCACCTTCCTAGCCGTCCTCCCGGCCGAGCTCCCTGACAAGACGATCCTCGCCGCGCTGATCTTGTCCAGCCGGTACCGGCCCGGGTACGTGTTCACCGGCGCCGCCGCCGCCTTCCTGGTCCAGGTGACGATCGGCGTCGCCGCCGGCGGCGCGATCGCCCTGCTCCCGCACCGGCCGGTGGCCGCCGCCGCGGCGGCGGCGTTCGCGATCGGCGCCGTCCTGCTCTGGCGGCACAAGGAGGAGGGCAATCCCGACGCCGACGAGGAGGGCGGCCAGGACGGCGTGCGAACCTCCTTCTGGCCGGTGTTCGGTACCTCGTTCGCGGTCGTGTTCCTGGCCGAGTTCGGTGACCTGACCCAGTTCATGACCGTCAGCCTGGCGGCGCGGTTCCACGACCCGGTCGCGGTCGGGGCCGGGGCGACGCTGGCGCTGTGGACGGCCGCCGCGATCGCGGTGCTGGCGGGCTGGCGGCTGCTCAAGCTGATCCCGATGCGCTGGCTGACCAGAGGCGCGGCCGGCGTCATGGTCATCCTCGCAGGTACCAGCCTGTACACGGCGCTGCGTTTAGTTCCTAACCGAGCGTAAGAGCCAGCCCGAACGCGCTCCGCCGCAGGATAAGATTTTGTAATGCTTGACATCCGCAGGCTTCGCATGCTGCACGAATTCGCGGCGCGAGGCTCCATCGCGCGGACCGCTGACGCCCTCGGCTACACCCCGAGCGCCGTCTCTCAGCAGCTCGCCGTGCTCGAAAAGGAAGCGGGCACCCCGCTCCTGGACCGGACCGCCCGCAGCGCCGGCCTGACCGACGCGGGCAGGCGGCTCGCCCTGCACGCCGAGCTCATCCTGGCGATGGTGGAGCAGGCCGAGTCCGAGCTGTCGGCCCAGGCCGCCCAGCCGAGCGGACGGGTGGTGGTCACCGCGTTCCCGTCGGCGGCGGTGGCGTTCGCCCCCGCCCTGGCCAACTCGCTCAGGGAACATCCGCAGCTCACCCTGCTGCTACGCGAGGCCGACCCGGTCGAGGGCCTCAAGCTGGCCCGTTCTGGCGAGGTCGAGGTCGCGATCGTCGACGACTGGACCGGCCGGATGTCGGCCGACCTGGAGGCGGTCGACGCCAACCACCGCGTGCTCACCTACTACCACCTTGTCCGCGACCCGCTGGTGCTGGTGGTCGGGACCGAGCATCCGGCCGCCGACTTCAGCAGCCCGGTCGACCTGCGGGCGCTGCGGAACGAGTCCTGGCTGGCGGCCCCGTCCGGCGAGCCGTCCCGGCAGGCGGCCGACCGGCTGCTGGCGGCGGTGGGGCTGACCCCGCCGGTCCCGTCCGAGTTCGAGGGCCTCGGCACGGTCGCCAACCTGGTCGCCCGCGGCCTCGGCATCGCGATCATGCCCCGGCTGGCCGTCGGCGCCTACGAGAGCCAGGTGGTGGTCCGCGACCTGCCATCCGGCTACGACCTGTCGAGGGACGTGTTCGCGGTCGCGCGCACGGCGTCGGTCGGCCGCCCGTCGGTGGCGGTGATCGTCAACGCGCTGCGCGGCGCCGCCCACGCGATGACCAGGCAGGCGGCGGGCGAGGCGGCCGCGGCGGTCAAGGCCCGGTAGCGTTGACGACCGTGGAACACGACCTCGACCTGCACCTCGACGGCCCCGAGCTGACCGCCGCGCTGACCGACATCGCCTCCGTCAGCGGCGAGGAGGGCCCCCTCGCGGACGCGATCGAACGCGAGCTCAGGCGCCTGCCGCAGCTGACGGTGACCCGGCACGGCAACACCCTCGTCGCCCGGACCGAGCTCGGCAGAAAAGAGCGGGTCGTGCTGGCCGGTCATCTCGACACCGTGCCGCATGCAGCCAACTTTCCGTCTTTTTTTGATGTCGAACGGTCCCGGCTGACTGGGGTAGGCACATCGGACATGAAGGCCGGGGTGGCGGTCCAGCTCCGGCTCGCCGCGACCCTGGACGCGCCATCGCGCGACGTGACCTACGTGTTCTACGAGTGCGAGGAGGTCGCGGCCGAGCGCAACGGCCTGTTCCTGCTCTCGCGGAACGCCCCCGACCTCCTCGAGGGCCAGTTCGCGGTGCTGCTCGAGCCCAGCGGCGGGGTGGTCGAGGGCGGCTGCCAGGGCACCCTGCGGGCCGCGATCACCGCCGCGGGCGCGCGGGCGCACACGGCCAGGTCCTGGATGGGAAGGAACGCGATCCACGAGGCCACGCCGATCCTGCAGATCCTGCGCGACTGGGCACCGCGCCGACCGGTCGTCGACGGCCTCGAGTTCCACGAGGGCCTGAACGCCGTCGCCATCTCCGGCGGCGTCGCGGGCAACGTGGTCCCGGACGAGTGCGTGGTCACGGTGAACTACCGCTTCGCCCCCGACCGGTCCGCCGACGAGGCGGAGACGTACATCCGCGAGCTCTTCTCCGAATGGCCGGCGGAGATCCTCGACGTCGCCCCCGGCGCCCGCCCCGGCCTCACCGCCCCGCCCGCGGCCGCGTTCGTGGCCGCGGTGGGCGGCACGCCCCGGGCCAAGCTCGGCTGGACCGACGTGGCCCGGTTCGCCGAGCTCGGCATCCCCGCCGTCAACTACGGCCCCGGCATCTCCGAAATCGCCCACACCCCAGACGAGTACGTAGAGACCGCCCAGATCACCGCCGCCGAGCACCGCCTCCGCACCTGGCTAACTTCCTAGCCGCCCCGGCCTAGCCCCCCCGGCCTCCTACCCCCTCACCGACACCACGCGCACCAAGCCGGATGGATATCGGGGTTATCGAGGGCACTTCGGGTCGCGGGGTGCCCCCATCGGAACACGATGACGTCCGCAGCCGGGAAAGGCCGTCCCAAAAGGCACACGATCACGGCTCCCGCACCGGGTCGGCTCACTTTGTCCGCCCCTCCGTCCGGCCGCAGAAATGCGTATGGCGTCTCCGTCATGGGGGGGACGACGGCGACGCCATACGCGGTCTTTACGGGCGGGCGGTTACTTGGCCCACTCGGTGAGGGTGACGGTGGTGGTGTGCCTGGCGCCGGACCTGTCGACGTAGACGATGTCCAGCTGGCTGCCGGGGTGGTCGCCCGTCATCAGGTTGGTCAGGCCGTTGGCAGTGCTGACGGAGGTGCCGTTGACCGAGGTGATCACGTCACCGCCGACCAGGCCGGCCTCCGCCGCGGGCGCGCTCGGGTAGACGTCGCAGACCAGCGCGCCGGAGCTGACGGCCGGGTTGAAGACGCCGGTCCCGTCCGCGTCGGTACCGCACTTGGACGGCGTCGAGGCATTGGCGACGTTGACTCCCATGAAACCGGACAGGCCGATGTGCACGGTGGTCGAGGCCTTGCCCTCGCTGATCTCGTTGGCGATGGTGATCGCCTTGTTGATCGGGATCGCGAAGCCCTGGGTGGCGGTCGTGTCCGCGCCGCCCGCGCCCTCGCTGGCGTTGGCGGCGGTGTCCATCCCGACGACCTGGCCGCTGGCGTTGACCAGCGGGCCGCCGGAGTCGCCCTCCTGGATCGGCGCGTCCGTCTCGAGCATGCCGTGCAGGTCCTCGGTCGTGTTGGCGCCCTGGTCGCTGGCCTTGATCGACTGGTTGAGGGCCTGGATGGTGCCCTGCGCGGTCGACGGCAGGCCGCCCTTGCCGCCGGCGTTGCCGAGCGCGAGCACCGCCTCGCCGACCTTGGCCTGGTCGGAGTTGGAGAGGCTGACCGTCTTCAGGCCGGACGCGCCGACCAGCTGCAGCAGCGCCACGTCGTCGGTCGAGTTGTAGCCGATGACCTTGGCCGTGTAGGTCCGGCCGGAGGTCACCAGCTCCGCCGAGACGCTGGTCGACTGGTTGATGACGTGGTTGTTGGTCAGCACCAGGCCGCTGGACGAGATGACCATCCCGGTCCCCTCGGCGGTGGCGCCGCTGTACTTGAGATCCGAGGTGACGTCGACTAGGCCGGGGTCGACCTTGGCCGACAACGCGCTCGCGTTGAGCGAGCCGGTCCCGCTGTTGGCTCCGCCGGTGCCGCCGTTGCCGGTGGACCCGAAGCCGCCGAAGCCGCTTCCGCCAAACGGGTTGGTCTCGGTGCCGCCGCCGTTGCCGGTGCCGCCGGTCCCGGAGCCGCCGCTGCTGCCGCTGCCGTTGTTGCCGGTCGGGGCGAGAGCGGCGGGGGTGCCTGAGTTGTGGTTAAGCGCGACCGCGACGCCGGCGCCTGCGCCTGCCGCGAGCACCGCGACCGCCACGTAGGCCAGCGCCCGGCCGAAGCCGGAGCGAGGAGGGGGCGGCGGCGGGCTGCCGTATCCGCCCCACGGGTTCTGGCCGTATCCAGGCGGGCCGTAGCCGGGACCGCCAGGACCGCCGTACCCCGCACCGCCGTAGCCGGGGCCGCCGCCGTAGCCGGGGCCGCCGTACCCGGGACCACCGGAACCGCCGCCGTAGCCCGGACCGCCGGCGTAGGGACCCGCAGGGCCGCCGGCCTCCGCGCCGTACCCGGCCGGTCCGTAGCCCGGGCCGTAGCCGGGACCAGCCTGGTACTGCGGACCGTTCGCAGGTCCCTGACCGGCATCGTAGGAGGGCTCGCGGCGGTAGGAGATCGTGTCGTTGGCGCCCTCGCCCCCCTCCGGGGAGCCGGACGCGGGGAGCCAGGGGCTCACGTACTCGGGTGGCTGCCAGCCGCCTTGCTGTGCGCTACCACTGTCTTCGTCGTGCATTATCTCGCCTTCACCATGACCAGCGTACGTGGTGTCTGCCCGCCGGCGACGTCCTCATGCCACCGACGTTATTTTCTAGTAAGCCGCTCAAACCTGAAAGCACGCTGAACGCCTGCTAAAGGGCGCACCAGTATTGCAACGGCCGCACCTCGGTGGATATGCCGTGTCACGCGCGGCTACCTTTGACGGTTGACGCGGCGGGGGTTTACACGGCGGGCGCCGAGTCGAGCCGGACCCGGGACGTCCGGGTCGCGTCGGCCGGGCTGACCCAGGTGACCTCGACCTCGCTGCCCGGCCGGCAGGCGTTCACGATCGCGGTCAGCGCGTCCGGGGAGGAGACCGCGCGCCCGTCGGCGGTGATGATCACGTCGCCAGCGGCGAGCCCGGCGGCGTCGGCCGCGGTGCCGCACAGCACCCCGTCCACCAGCGCGCCGGTCTTGACCGGGGCGACCGAGGCGGGCACCCCGACCCCGGCCTCCGTCGGCAGGCAGCCGATCGCGGAGGCGGAGCCGGCCGGATCGGCGCCGAGGCTCCGCTCCGCGGCCGCCTGCGCCTGCGGGCTGGGGGCGGTGGTCGACGGGACGATCACCCCGAGGAACCCGCCGACCCCGAGCACGATGCCGGGGGAGGGGCGCCCCGCGACGATCGCCCGCTCGGCCGTCATCGCGGTGTTGATCGGGATCGCGTAGCCGGCCTCGGCCCCGCCGGTCCCGGCGGCCGTGTCGATGCCGATCACCGACCCGGCGGTGTCGGCCAGCGGGCCGCCGGAGTCGCCGGGCTGGATCTTGGCCGTGGTCTGCAGCATGTTGTGCAGCGTCTCGGTGAACCCGGAGGCGCCGTCGGCGGCCGCGATCGTCCGGCCGGTGGCGCTGATAACCCCGGCCGCCAGCACCGGGGGGCCGCCCGCGCCGGCCCGGTTGCCGATGGCGACCACGGTCGTGCCGACCGACACGGTGGAGGAGTCGCCAATCGGGGTCGACGGGGCGCTCGGCACCGGCAGGATCCGCAGCACGGCGATGTCGGCGCCGGTGTCCGCGCCGACGATCTGCGCCTGATACGACCGCCGGGTGCCCGGGACGACAACCGTCACCGCGGTCGCGTCCCTAATCACGTGGTTGTTGGTGAGCACCAGGCCATCTTTGGGGTCGACGAAGAACCCGGTACCTGACGCGGTCTCGTCGTCGTAGCCGAGCGTGGCCGTGATGTCCACCACACTGGGGCTGATTAGGTCGAAGACGGCCCGGCTGGAAAGCGGCCGGCCGATGCCGGTCGCCTTGGCCGCGGCGGCCGTTCTGGTGTCGCCGCCAGGGTCGGCCCGCGGCGTCGAGTTCGACGGTGCGGTCGAGTGGAGGATCGCGATGCCGCCGAGCGCCACGGCGACGCCGAGCACCGCCAGCAGCACCGCCATCAGTGTCCTGCGGCTGCGCTTTTGAGGCTCGTCCGGCGTCACCTCACTGATTTTTCCCGTCAGAAGATCGGGTCATGCCGGTCATGACCTGCCAAGATGCCCAGCGAGACAGGTTTAGCCAGCGCCCAAAGCGGCGGAAAGGCCGGAATGACCGGTCCCCGGGGGGCCCTGCGCGCGAGCCCGTCAGGCCGATTTCGCCGACAGCGGAACGTAATTAATGGACGACTATGTGTTGCTAACCGGCATCGAGCGTCGCTACCCGTCGACACCGCTCGCGTTCTGCCCGGCCTGCGCCTGCGCGGTCAGGTTGGGCAGCGGGGTGGCGTCCCCGGTGGTCTTCTTGGCGGCGTTCCAGATGCCGTCGATGGTGGCCCGCTCCGCGTTGAGCTCGGCCAGGGCCGGGCCGAGCGCGGCCCTGGCGGCGGCCGCATTCGGGGCCCTCAGCGCCGTGAGCATGTCCTGCTGGTACGTCGTGGCGTCGAACGCCCAGGTGATGACGTCGTTGTCGGCCGCCGCGAGGTGCAGCGCGGCGAGCGATTCGGTCACCTGGTAGCCGGCGAAGTCCGACAGCGACTCGTTGCTCGCCACCTCGCAGTTGGAGACGCCGTAGCCGACGATGGACTTGGCGGTGCCGAGCTCGGCGCTGTCGCCGTCGGCCACCGCCTGGTACGACGTCATCGAGTCGCGCAGCGCCGCCGCGCAAGACCCGACCCCGGTGTTCACGTCCCCGAAGTATCCCCGCAGGTCGCTGGCCTGCTGTGACTGCGAGGGCCTGACCGACAGCGCGACCAGGAACCCGCCGATCACGAGCACCGCGATCGCGCCGAACACCCACAGCGGCGTGCGCCTGGTCGCCCAGCCGGAGCGCCGCAGCGGCACGAACGGCGGCTCGGTCTGCGTCGGGATCGTCATGACGGCTCGATGGTCTTCTCGCTCGGCGTGCCGGTCGCGTTCATCAGGCTGACTCCCTGGGTCAGGTCGGCCTTGGTCATCGCGCCGAGCACGTGCTCGACGATCCGGTGCTGGGCGTTGAGGAAGAACGTCTGCGGCAGCGCGTCGACGCCGTACGGGCCGGTCACGGTCGTCAGCGGGTCGAACCCGAGCGGGTAGCCGACGCCCTTGGCGCGGGCGAACGCGAGCGCCTTGGCGGTGGTGTCGTTCTCGTCCAGGCCGACCAGCGCGATCTGGCCGTGCTGCTGCTCGTACCAGCTCGCAAGCAACGGCGTCTCCTGCTGGCAGGGCCCGCACCAGGACGCCCAGAAATTCACGATGACCGGTTTGCCCTGGTACTGGCTGAGCGAGACCTTGCCAGAGCCGCCGAGCGCGGCGACGCTGAAGGCCGGGGCGGCCGGCGCGGGCGGCGCCGCCGACGACGACGAGGTCAGCAGGCTCACCGCGATGATCGCGGCGACGAACACCGCGATGCCGCCCGAGACCACCTTGTGCTCCCGAGCCTGGCGCGCCGCCCAACCGGCGGCGCTGGAAACGCTCATCGCCTGATGCTCTCTTCCTCGATGTCGGCTGCCAGAGGCGCCAGGGTCGCCAGGGGCGGGGTCGCCTCGCCCGGCTCCCCGGCCGCCAGGGCGAGGCGCGCGTCGGTCGGGGCCGGCAGCGTCAGCTCGAACGAGCTGCCGTGGCCGGCCGTGCTGCTCACGGTCACGTTACCGCCATGGGCGCGGGCCACCGCGCGCACCAGGGGGAGCCCCAGGCCGGTCCCCCGGTGCTGCCCGTCGTCGCCGGTGCTGAACCGGTCGAAGATGAGCGGCACCTGGTCCGCCGGAATACCGCTGCCGGTATCGGCGACGACGATCCGAGCTGGCAGGCCGGGATGGTCGCGGATGACCGACAACTGTATGACATCGGTGCTCAGGGTGTGCCTGACGGCGTTCTCGAGCAGCGCGTCGAGCGCCAGGCCGAGCCGCTCCCGGTCGGCCGGCACGATCACGTGGTCGAGCCGCCCGATCCGCCAGCACCGATCGGCCGCGGGCTGCCAGCGTCGAACCAGCTCCACCGCCAGCCGGTCGAGCGCGACCGGCTCCGGATGCAGGAACGCGGGGTCGGCGGCGGCGGCGATGATCAGCAGCCGCTCGGAGATGCTCCGCAACCGGTTCAGCTCGCCGACGACGACATCGATGTCGTCGGCCTGCTGCTGGCCCTCGACCGCGCCGGCCAGCAGTTCGGCGTGGCCCAGCGCGATCGTGATCGGCGTCCGCAGCTGGTGCGCGGCGTCCTGCAGAAACCGCCGTTGGTCGTCAAGCAGCCGGGCGTTGTGCTCGGTGATCAGGCGGTGCGACCGGTCGGCGGCCACCCCGCGGTGCGCGTGCCAGGCCATCGCGAGAAACATCAGGGCCAGCAGCGGGTCCTCGGTCAGCTGGGTGCCGGGCTCGCAGCCGACCGCCACGTCAAAGGCGATGCCGATGGCGGTCACCACCAGGACCGCGCTCGCCACCCAGAGGGTGGGCCCCCGCCGCCACGTGCGGAACCCGTAGACGAGCGTGAGACTGGCCCAGATGAGGTGGAACGGGATGGTCTCCCAGCCCGGGAACATGAACATGAAGTCGAGGTTGACCAGGGCGAAGATCCACCACGCGACGTCGATCGCGCGGGCCGGGTACGGCCAGCCAAACCGCGCCAGGTGGGGCGGGCGCTGCGGGCGGGGCGGACTCCCCGCCACCTCAGCCCGCCACAAGCTGATAGCCCTCACCTCGCACCGTCTTGATCAGGTCGAAGCCGAGCTTGGAGCGGAGCCGGCGGACGCACACGTCGACCACGTTGGATCCCGGGTCGAAGTCGTAGCCCCAGACCGTGGACAGCAGCTCGCCCTTGGAGACCGAGTGCCCGGCGTGCTCCGCGAGCTCGCGCAGCAGCAGGAACTCGAGCCGGGTGAGGTGCACCGGGCCGTCGCCGACGTCGGCCACCAGCCGGGCCACGTCGAGGGTGACCTCCCCGGCCCTTATCACCTCGCTGCGCAGCCGGACCCGCACCCGGGCTAGCAGCTCGGCCAGCGAGAACGGCTTGGTCAGGTAGTCCTGGGCGCCGCGCTCGAGCAGGTCGACCTTGGTCGCCACGTCGGCGACGCAGGACAGCACGATCACGGCCTGGTCGGGTCGGGCGGCCAGCAGCTTGCCAAGCACCTGCCTGCCGTCCAGGTCGGGCATCACCAGGTCGAGGATGACGAGGTCGTAGCGCGTCCCCAGGGTGCTGGCGACGGCGTCGGCGCCGTTGCCGGAGAAGTCGGCGGCATAGCCCGCGTTGGCAAGCGCCCGGCCGATGAACGATCGGATCTTGGGCTCGTCGTCGACCACGAGGATGCGCCCGGGATGTGTCACGTTCACCTGCCCTGACCGATCAGTAATCTCTTGATGGTGTCTGCGGGCTTTTCGCGGGTCAACCTGCGCGGTCTTACCGGAAGAAGTTGTTACGGTAACGACGCGCAATCGATTGTAAACCTTGGCCGCCCTCGATGTCCGAAGATAATTGGTGACTTTAAGTAGTCGCTAATCAACACCGAGTGACTATAGTCTGGGAGTGCCTACGTCGCATGACAATTTTGTCATTCATAGGTCCGATGGTTGCGGCCCCATTCCGCAACCGCCACGATCGGGGACGTAAGTGGGCGACCAGCAGAACTGAGGTGGTATCCGGTGTCTCTACCGGCACGGGCGGCGACCCTGGTGGTCGCCTTCCTGGCGGTTGTCGCGGGCGTTATTTTCGTCGCCTTTGAATTTATTGGCGCGCAGCCGTCCGTTGAAAACTACGCTCCGTACGCGAGCGGCGGCCAGGTGAACGTCACCATGATGGCCACCGCCCAGACGACGGTGACCAACAAGCCGGACTGGGTGACGTACTTCATCAAGAACCCGTCCACTGGCAACTTTGACCACACGACATACTTCAAGGTTCCAGCTGGCACCCGGGTCAACATGACCATCTACGGGTACGACGGCTGCACCCCGCTCCGCAACCCGCTCTGGGGCAAGGTCGCAGGGACGATCGGCGACGTCGAGAACGTCTCGTTCTTCAACGGCAAGACCTCCACGCCGTCGACCCCGCTGACGACGTTCGACAGCTGGGCGAACTGCTCGGTCCAGCACACGTTCGCGATTCCCGGCCTCGGCCTCAACGTGCCGATCGCGTCGGTCACGACGTACGACGAGAACAGCAACCTCTGCGGCACGTCTCCGTGCACGGGGGCTAACCAGGACGCCGACTCGCCGCACACGGTCGTCAAGTTCAGCTTCACCACCCCCAAGACGCCCGGCACCTACCGGTGGCAGTGCTTCGTGCCCTGCGGCCTCGGCTACGTCGACGGCAACGGCGGCCCGATGGGCACCCCGGGTTACATGATGGGCCAGATGGAGGTGCAAGCCTGATGGCCGCCGACGCCTCCGCCGACGCCTCCGCCGCCGGCTCCCAGCCCGGTCGCCGCCGCGACGCGTTCTGGCTGCTGGTTCTGTGGATAGTGCTGTCCATCATCGGCTGCCTGCTGGTGGCGCTGGTCCTCGGCCCGCACCTGCCGCCGGGCGACCAGTCGAGTTCGGCCGGCAGCCAGCAGACCGACATCACCGTGCTCGCGACGGCCGCCACCCCGGTCGTGGTCGGCGTGCTGCTCTACATGACCTGGGCACTGATCTTCTGGCGGCAGAAGCCGGGCGATGAGACCGACGCGGCCCCGATCCACGGGAACACCAGGATTTCGGCCATCTGGATCACCGCGACCTCGGCGATCGTGCTCGCCCTCGCGGTCTACGGCACCATCGAGCTCATCACCCCGGCCGGCGCGGGCGCAGGCCAGGGGCCGCAGCCGATCTGGAAGCCGGCCGGGACGACCACCTCCTCGCTCACCTCCTGGAACCCCGGCACCAGCAACATCCTGCAGGTCCAGGTGATCGGGCAGCAGTGGGCGTTTACCTACCGGTACCCGCAGTTCGGCGGGTTCGAGACCACGCAGCTGATGCTGCCGGTCGGCGAGCCGGTGCAGTTCAACGTCACCTCGCTCGACGTGATCCACAGCTTCTGGGCCTACACGCTCGGGGTGAAGGCGGACGCCAACCCGGGCCTGAACAACGTGGCCTACACCACCCCCCAGCACACCGGCTACTTCCAGGTCCGCTGCAGCGAGCTGTGCGGCATCTGGCACGGCTCGATGTATGACACTGGCGACGTGGTATCGGTCTCAGACTTCCAGAAATGGACCCAGACCACGAAGGCGCAGCTCGCGAGCGTGACCAAGCTGCTGCCGCCGTACGCGGAAACCTACGACCCGACCAACCTCAGCATCCTCGGCGCGGTGAACGTGAAGCTCGGCCTGGTTGGCTCGGGCGGCGGCTTCTACAACCCGGCCGACCCGGAACAGCCGTAGGAAAGGAGCGAGTACCCCATGGCTATCGAAACCCAGCCGGACAGCGCGCAGGCGCCCGGCGGCGGCGACCCGGGCGGCATTTCCAGGCAACGGAACTTCTGGCTCCGACCGGGCATCCACACGGCCGTCATCGGCGCGATCATCGGCTACGTGTTCGGCCACTGGCTCGGCAACTTCATCGGCAGCCAGTACCAGCAGGTGGGCACGTCCGACGACAACGACATCGCGATCGTCCTCGGCTTCTCCTTTCTGATCATCGGCTGGCTGATCGGGCTCGGCGTCTTCGACGACCTGGCGCGGCAGATGCTCGGCCGGCCGATCCGCAGCTGGGATGACCACGGCGCCAACGTCGGTTTCGGCCGGTACTTCAGGTACACCCTCGACCACAAGGTCGTCGGCCTCCAGTACCTGGCCGGCATGCTGATCTACTTCTTCACCGGCGGCCTGCTGGCGATCGCGATCAGGACCGAGCTGCTCTCGCCGACGTATCACGTGATGAGCCCCACGACCTACCTCGAGGTGGTAGGCGAGCACGGGACCATGATGATGATGATGATGACCTCAATCATCCTCGGTCCGTTCGGAAATTATCTTGTGCCCTTGATGATCGGCTCGAAGAGGGTCGCGTTCCCGAGGATCGAGGCGCTGTCGTTCTGGCTCACCCCCTGCGCCTTCCTGATCCTGCTGTCCAGCTTCCTGCTCGGCGGGTTCCCGACCGGCTGGACCGGCTACGCGCCGCTGTCGATCCAGGCGGGCGAGGGCATGGACTCGTACGCGGTCGCGTTCGGCCTGATGGGCATCTCGATCATCCTGGCCGGGTTCAACATCATCGTCACGATCATCTGCTACCGGGCGCCGGGCATGCGCTGGTCCCGGCTGCCGATGTTCGTCTGGGCGATGCTCACCACCGGCTTCCTGCTCGTGCTGGCGGCCCCGGTGCTGGTCGGCGGCATGTACATGATCATCACCGACCGCACCGCGCAGACCGCGTTCTTCGTCGACCAGCTCGGTGGCAGCAACTATCTGTACGAGGACCTGTTCTGGTTCTTCGGCCACCCCGAGGTCTACATCCTGGCGCTGCCGGGGTTCGGCATCGTCTGCGAGCTGCTCCCGGTCTTCACCAGGAAGCCGCTGTTCGGCTACAAGATCGCGGCGGCGGGCCTGTTCGGCGTCGCGATCCTGTCGTTCTTCGTCTGGCAGCACCACCTGTTCGACTCGGGCATGGACCCGGACATGCGGCCGCTGTTCATGCTGACGACCGAGCTGATCTCGATCCCGACAGGTCTTATCTTCCTGGTCGCGCTGGGCACCTTCTGGCAGGCGAAGCTCCGGCTGACGGTGCCGATGCTGTTCGCCATCGCGTTCTTCTTCAACTTCCTGTTCGGCGGCATCTCGGGCGTCTTCCTCTCGGACGTGCCCGCGGATACCACCGCCCACGGCAGCTTCTTCGTGATGGCGCACTTCCACTACACGATCATGGGCGGCCTGATCTTCGCGTTCTTCGGCGGCATCTACTACTGGCTGCCGAAGGTCATGGGGACCACGATGAACGAGCGGCTGGGCAAGATCCACTTCTGGACGATGTTCATCGCGTTCAACTCGACCTTCATGCCGTTGTTCGCGGTCGGCCTGCTCGGCCAGCCCCGACGGGTCTGGGAGTACGCGGCCAACCTGCAGACGCTGAACGACTGGGTGTCGATCTCCGCCTTCTGCCTGGGCGCCTCGATGTGCATCTTCATCTTCAACTTCGTGATGTCCACCGTGATCTGGCGCAAGCGCGCGCCGCAGAATCCGTGGAACGCCCGCGGCCTTGAGTGGCAGGTCGCCTCGCCGCCGCCGGTCGACAACTTCGCGCAGATCCCGGTGGTGCTGGCCGGCCCGTACGAGTACGGCGACCCGGACGCACTGCCGGTGGCGGACCTCTATCCGCAGGCCGGCGTGATCGCCGGCGCCCTCGTCCGCACCGGAACGGAAGGCTAGCCCAGCCCATGGCGGAGATTACTGCCCCTGGTAGCGGCGAGGCCGCTACCAGGGCGACCGAGGAGGCGGCGTTCTATCACGAGGCCGCGCTCAACGCGGCCTGGACGGGTTCCAGGCTGGCGATCGGCTCGCTGTCGTTCCTGTTCGGCGCGTTCGCGTTCGCCTACTTCTACCTCGAGTCGTCGGACGGCCACTCCAAGTGGCTGCCGAGCTCGACGACCCCGCCGCAGGCCGGCTACGGCGCCGCGATCATGGCCCTGGTCGTGGTCAGCGCGGTCCTCAACACCGTCGGCCTGCAGCTCATCAAGGGCGGCAGCAAGAGCGGCTGGGCGCGCGTCGGCCTGGTCGCGCTGGTCGTCGGCCTGGCCGCGGTCGCGCTGACGGTCTGGCAGCTGCTCAACCTGCCGTTCCAGCCCGGCCAGTCCGGCTTTGCCAGCGTCTTCGTCGGCTTCTACCCGGTGGCGCTGACGGTCTGGTTCGCCGCGATGGTGTGGCTGGAGATCCTCCTCGCCCAGGTCAGGAAGATCCCGGACATGTCCTTCGTGGAACAGCCGCCGACCTACCAGCAGGCGTTCGAGGTGCAGCGGTTCCAGTCGTCGCTGAGCGCCTTCACCATCGTGTGGAACTACCTCGCGATCATCGCGTTCGTATTCTGGCTGCTGTTCTACGTGCGCTGACCCGGCGGCTTGGAGGAATTGATAATAATGTCAGCTCTACCGCTCGCGGACGGGCCCGCGATGTACTTCGGCAGCACGATCATGACGTTCGCGCTCCCGTTCGGGGCGTTCATCGCGGCCACGATCGCGCTGTACTACCTGTTCCGCGCCCGGCATTCGGGCCCGCGGCTGAGGTGGACCATGGGCGGCGCCCAGGTGACCTCGGTGACCACCAGGGAGCCGGGCCCGATCCCGGCCCCCCAGGTGACCACCGGTGTGTCGGCGCTCCCGGTACCGACGGAGCCGGTCCAGGCGCCCGCTCCCGAGGCGCCCGCTTCCGAGGCGCCCGCTCCCGAGGCGCCCGCTCCCGAGGCGCCCGCTTCCGAGGCGCCCGCTTCCGACGGCTCCGACCCTGCTCCCGGGGAGACGACGGCCGACGACCAGACGGAAGGCAAGGACGGCGAGCACGGGTGACCGCCTCCCCGGCCGCGCTCCCGGTAACGGCGAACGTGACGGCGGCGGGCGACGCTAGCCCGCCGCCCGCCAGCCTCCGCACCCCCCGCGCGGTTGTGGCCGCGCTCATCGCGCTGACCAAGCCCCGCATCATCGAGCTCCTCCTGGTCACCACCGTCCCCACGATGCTGCTGGCCCAGCGGGGCCTCCCGTCGCTCCGGCTCTTGCTGGTCACGCTGGTCGGCGGCACCCTCGCGGCCGGCAGCGCCAACACGATCAACTGCTACCTCGACCGCGACATCGACGCGGTCATGAAGCGCACCTCCCGCCGCCCGCTGGTCAACAAACAGGGCGTGATAACGCCCGCGGTGGCGCTGGTCTGGGGCGTCGTGCTCGGCGCGGGCGCGACCGCGCTGCTCGGCCTGGCGGCCAACTGGCTAGCCGCGTCGCTGGCCGACGCCGCCATCCTCTTCTACGTCTTCGTCTACACGATGCTGCTCAAGCGCCGTTCCGCGTCGAACATCGTGATCGGCGGCGCGGCCGGCTGCTTCCCGGTCCTGGTCGGCTGGGCGGCGGTCAAGGGCACGATCGCGCTCCCGGCGATCGTCCTGTTCGCGGTGATCTTCCTCTGGACCCCGCCGCACTTCTGGGCCCTGGCCATGAAGTTCAAGGACGACTACGCCCGCGCCAACGTCCCCATGCTCCCGGTGGTGGCGTCGCCCGCGGTCGTCACCCGCAAGATCGTCATCTACTCGTACGCGATGGTCGCCGCGACCCTGGCCCTGGCCCCGTACGCCGGCTGGCTCTACACCGCCGCCGCCCTCGCCCTCGGCGGCTGGTTCCTCCTCGAGGCCCACCGCCTGCACGCCCAGGTAACCGCCGCCGCCGACCGCCCCTTCCCGATGCGCCTATTCCACCTCTCGATCGCCTACCTAACCCTCCTGTTCGCAGCCGTGGCAATCTGCGCCCTCCTCCCAGTCGGCCACTGGTAAAAGGCAAATTCAACCCCGTCATCTCGAACGGTCCGTGTCTTCGCCTGGCTAGCCCATTCCTCCGGCCGCCGGTGCTGTCGCGGGAGCCGTTGGGCAACGTCCGCGCGAATCGTGGCACCCACCCCGTGCCCCGAGCGCGCGCGCCCGCACCAGGCCCAGGCTGACGCCCACCTCACCCGTCAAACCCACCGCGCCAGCCCTTCGCTAGCCGCCTACCTCAGCCCACGCTGACGCTGACGCCGCCCCCTCCGGCACCGGCGCATTGGCGCTGTGGCCCACAGCGCTAATAGGCCATTGGCGTTGTGGCCCACAGCGCCAATAAGCGGCGGGTCGTCTCGAGCCGGGAGGCGGTAACTATTTTGGTGAAATGGGCGTTATGGGGCGGATGGTGCCGCTGGGAGACGGACGACCGCTCTTAGGCCGGGGGCGCCGCCGGGGGCGGACTCCAGATGGGCGGTGCCGGCGTGGGACTGGGCGGTGGCGCGGACGATCGCGAGGCCCAGGCCCGCGCCGCCGGCGTCGTCGTCGCAGCGGGTGCGCGCGTCGTCGAGGCGGGCGAAGCGGTCGAAGGCTCGCTCCCGGTCGGGCTCGGGTATGCCGGGGCCGTCGTCGGTCACGGCCAGCTCGACCCAGGGCCCCGATTGGCTGACCGACACCGTGACCGATGACTTGGCGTAGCGAATCGCGTTGTCGATCAGGTTGACCAGCATCCGGTCGAGCCGGTCGGGGTTGCCCCGCACCGGCCATTCGTCAGCCGGATCAAGACCGTCGCGGCCGACGTCGACGCCCACTTCAGCCTCTGTCTTCCCGTGGGCCACTTCCACCGGCGCCGCCGCGTCCGTTTCCGCTGGCGCCACGGCTACCGGGACGGGGCAGTCGGCGTAGCGGGCGACCACCATGTGGGCCAGCTCGCCAAGGTCGACCGGATCGCCGCTGCGTCCCATGTCGCCGTGGTCGGCCTGTTCGTCAAGCCGGGCCAGGAGCAGCAGGTCCTCGGTCAGCCGGGACAGCCGGAGGGTGTCGGCGAGCACGTCGCGAGCGGTGGACGGCCAGTCCTGGCCAACCGGATGGTCGAGCGCCACCTCGAGCTGGGCTCGTATCGACGCGATGGGAGAGCGCAGCTCGTGCGCGGTGTCGGAGACGAGCGAGCGCTGCCGCTGCTGGGCGGAGGTCAGCCGGGAGAGCATGTCGTTGAGCGTCAGCGCCAGCGACCGAACCTCGTCCCGTGCCTCCGGCACCGGCAGGTCGGCGGGCACCCCGGTGCCGGTCACGTCGGCCGCGCCCCGCCGGATGCGGTCGATCGGGCGCAGGGTCGAGCCGACCGCGAGCCATATCGCCCCGGTGAACACGATGAACAGCACCGGCGTCCCGAAGACAAGCGCGTGCCCCACCACCTGCAGGCTGTCGGCGGCGGAGCTGTACGGCACGGCCGCGATCACCAGCTCGCCGTCCGCGGCGCGCACCACCGCCACCCGCAGCAGCGGCGGCATGTCGAACGGCGCCCCGTGCACGAGTTCCGCCGAGTCGCCGTTGGCGAGCGCCGCCGCCTGCGCGGGCGCCACCAGCGGCACCAGTCGGTCCGCGTCGGCCGACACGTTGACGATCTGCCCCGACGGCGCGAGCACCTGGATGGTGATCGTCCCGGCGGCGACCGGCACCGGGTCGGGGAGCCGGTCGGCGTTGATGAGCGCCGCGACCTCGGTCGCGCCCGATCGAGCGCTGTCGTCCACCGACCGGGTGAGCGAGACCCGGAGCGTGTTGAACAGCAGCAGGTCGCCGGCGATCAGCGCCACCAGCAGGCCGAGGGCGGCGATGAGGGTGACCCGGGCCCGCAGACCCCGCCGCTGCCACCAGCGCACAAGCACCGGCCCCAGCCCGTGCCGTAGCCACCACCCGCCGAGCCGCCTGGCCGGGCCGGGCCGGTCCCGCGGGCCTCGGTCAGCCACCGTCGGCCGCCAGCAGGTAACCCGCCCCGCGCACGGTCTTCACCGCCGTGCGGCCGTACGGCACGTCGATCTTCCGCCGCAGGTACCCGACGTAGACCTCGACCACGTTGAGGTCGGCGATCTCGTCCGGGTCATCCCACACGTGCGAGAGCAGTTCGGCCTTGGACACGACCTCGCCGCAGTGCCGCATCAGGTACTCGAGCAGCGCGAACTCCCTGGCCGTGAGCTGAACCACCGCCGAACCGCGCTGGACCGAGCGCGACCCAGGGTCGAGCGCCAGGTCGCCGGCCCGCAGCACGGCCGGCCGGGGCACCGCCCCGCGGCGCAGCAGCGCCCGCAGCCGCGCCGCCAGGACGACGTAGGAGAACGGCTTGACCAGGTAGTCGTCCGCGCCGATGTCGAGCCCGTCGGCCAGGTCGTACTCGCCGTCCTTGGCCGACAGGAACAGCAGCGGCACCCAGTTCTCCTCCGCCCGCAGCTGCATGCAGACGGTGTAGCCGGACATGCCGGGCAGCATGATGTCAAGCACGACGCCGTCGTAGCCGCCCTCGCGGGCCAGGTGCAGCCCGGTGACCCCGTCAAACGCCAGGTCGACCGCGAACCCCGACGCCTCAAGGCCGCGCTTCACCGCGGCGGCTAGCCGCCGCTCGTCCTCCACGACAAGCACGCGCATGGGTACAGTGTCGCCGAGAGGCAGTACCGGGTGCACCATCACGCTCTCAGCCGCCTCTCAGCAGTTCTCAGCGACCTCACAGCGAGTTCAGAGCAGAGTAATCCTCGAGACGCGAGGAGGAGCTATGGCAATAAAAATGTCCCGGCGGGCCCGGTGGGCGGTGCCGGCCACCGGAATCGCGGTTACCGCCGCGGTCGTCGCCGGCCTGCAGATCCCGTCCGCTCAGGCCTCTCCGACCCTGCCCGCCCGCACCCCGGTCCAGCTGCTGGCCGAGGTCAGCAGCGACGCGAGCCTGCCCCCGCTGACCGGGACGATGGTGGAGAGCACCTCGCTCGGCCTGCCCCAGCTGCCACAGGTCGGCAACGCGACGTCGCTGACCTCGCTGCTGACCGGCTCGCACACGATCAACATCTACTACCAGAACGCCCGGCAGTTCCGGGTGTCGATCCCGCAGCGGGATTCCGAGATCGACCTGATCAGGAACGGCACCACCGCCTGGCTGTGGAACTCGACCGACAACTCGGTCACCAAGTTCAATCTGCCCGCCAACGGCAAGGGCAAAGTCGCGCCGGTGAAGTCGGAGCTTCCGCCGCTCACCCCCCAGCAGGCCGCCAACGAGCTGCTCAAGGCGGTCGGCAAGACCACCGTGGTCTCGGTCGAGGCCAACGTCATGGTGGCGGGCGAGCCCAGCTACCAGCTCGTCCTCGCCCCCAAGGACCACCGCTCGCTGGTCGGCAAGGTGACGATCGCGATCGACGCGAAATACGGCGTGCCGCTGCGGGTCCAGGTGTTCGCCAAGCACGCGGCGAGCCCCGCGTTCCAGTTCGGCTACACAGCGATCCAGTTCACGGCCCCGGACTCGAGCAATTACGACTTCACCCCGCCGTCCGGCGCCTCGGTCAACGTCGTCGGCGGCGGCAGCGAGAAGTCGGCCGCAGGAACCGAGCAGGGCGCCAGCGGCTTCGGCAGCTTCGGCACCAGCTGGCTCACGGTGGTGGAACTCCCGCAGTCGGATCTCATGAAGGGCTTCGGCGCCGGCGGCCTGGGGTCGTCCAGTTCGCCCGCGGCCACCGGTACCAGCGGCCCGTCCAGCGTGATGGGCGGCGACTCGCAAGCGGTCATCAGCAACCTGATCGGGGCGGCGAAGCCGGTCCACGGCGCCTGGGGGAGGGGCACCCTGCTGACCACCAGCCTGTTCTCGATGCTGATGACCAACGGCGAGGTCTACATCGGCGCGGTCCAGCCGAGCGTCCTCTACGCGGCCGTGGGTCACACCTCGTCATGACTGAGGAGACAGCGCTAGAAAGCCCGGAGCTGGCGATCGCCAGCTCCGGGCTGACCAAGCGGTTCAGGGGCGGCCAGCTGGCCGTCAACCAGGTCGACCTGGCGGTGCCCAGGGGCGCGGTCTACGGATTCCTCGGCCCGAACGGCTCGGGCAAGACGACTACGATCCGGATGCTGCTCGGCCTCGCCTACCCGACCAGCGGGTCGGCCCGGGTGCTGGGCGTGCCGATGCCGGAAGGCGCGGTCCGGGTGCTCTCCCGGGTCGGTTCGCTGGTCGAGGGCCCGGCGTTCTACCCGTACCTGTCGGGCTGGGACAACCTCGCCCGCTACGACGCGGCCGACGCCTCGGTCACGGCCCGGACCGCGCGGGCCAGGATCGGCACCGCGCTCGACCGGGTGGGCCTGACCGCCGCCGCTAAGAAGAAGTTCCGCAACTACTCCCTGGGCATGAAGCAGCGACTCGCGATCGCGGCCGCGCTGCTGGTGGAGCGCGACCTGATCGTGCTCGACGAGCCGACCAACGGACTCGACCCGCAGGGCACCCGCGAGGTCCGCACGCTGGTCCGGCAGATCGCGGCCGAGGGGATCACCGTGTTCGTCTCCTCGCACCTGCTGGCCGAGGTCGAGCAGGTGTCCAGCCATGTCGGCGTGATGCGCGCCGGCAAGCTGGTGTTCCAGGGCGAGCTGGCCGCGCTGCGCCGCACCGCCGCCCCCAGGATCGCGGTCCGCACCCCCGACCTGACGGCGGCGGCCGAGGTCATGAAGAAGCTCGGCCTGGCCGATCCGGTGCCGGGCGACGACGTGATCACGGCCGAGCTCGGCGACGTCCAGCCGGAGAGCGTCACCGCCGAACTGGTCCACGCGGGCGTCGCCGTCCGCGCCCTGACGGTGGAGTCCCCCAGCCTGGAGGACCTCTTCGTCGGCCTGACCGGGGAGGGCTTCGATGTCGAACGTTGAGCTCACTAACGCCGATCTGACGTCGGTTCAACCGACCGGAAGAGCGGACCCGCCAGAGCCGGCCGGGACCGTTCGGGCGAATCTGAGATTTTTCAGCAACGAGCTGCGGGTCACCTTCTTCCGCCGCCGCAACCAGCTGCTGCTCCTGGTGGCGGCGCTGTTCCCGCTGCTGATCGGGATCGGCCTGAAGGCGGCCGCGCCGCACGGGGGCGGCGGGGGCGGGAACGGGCCGGGCTCGGGCGGCGCCGCGTTCTTCAACCAGCTCGCGGGCAACGGGGTGTTTCTCAGCTTCATCGCCCTGTCGCTGCTGCTCATCCTGGTGCTGCCGGTGGTGGTGGCGGTCGTGGCGGGCGACTCGGTCGCGGGCGAGGCGGGCTACGGCACCCTGCGCTACCTGCTCGCGGTCCCGGCTGGTCGGACCCGGCTGCTGGTGGTGAAGTACGCGACGATCGTCGTGTGGTGCATGGCGGCGGTCTTCATCGTCTCGGCGGTGGCCCTGATCGTGGGGGCGGCGCTGTTCCCGGTCGGCTCGGTGACCCTCCTCTCCGGCGACACCGTCTCCCTCGGGGCGGGCCTGGTCCGGGTGCTCTGGGTGACGCTGTACCTGTGCGCGGCGATGGCGGCGATCGGCGCGATCGGGCTGGCGATCTCGACCTTCACCGAGCACTCGATCGGCGCCATCGCGGCGCTGATGATCCTGGTCGTCGCCAGCGAGGTGGTGGATAACATCCCCCAGTTCGCGACCGTGGCGCCGTACCTGCCGACGCACTGGTGGAACTCCTTCGACGCATTGCTGCGGACGCCGATCGACACCGCCACGCTGGAACACGGGCTGCTCTCGTTCGCGGTCTACGCGGTGCTGTTCTTCCTCGTCGCCTGGGCCCGCTTCACCTCATCGGACGTCACCAGCTAGCACGTCGGCCGGGTTACCAGGTGAAGTCCTCTTCCCAGAACTCCGTGCTGCCCCGGGTACCGCGCGGGTCGGACTCCTGAGCGCGGAGTTCGACCCGGCGGATCTTGCCCGAGATGGTCTTGGGCAGGTCGGCGAACTCGACCCGGCGGATCCGCTTGTAGCCGGGGACGCGGTCACGGCAGAACCGCATGATCTCCTGGGCCAGCTCCGGACCCGGGCTCGCGCCCGCGGCGAGCACGACGTAGGCCTTGGGGACCGCCAGGCGCAGCGGGTCGGGTGACGGGACGACGGCCGCCTCGGCGATCGCCGGGTGCTCGATCAGCACCGACTCGAGCTCGAAGGGCGAGATCCGGTAGTCGGAGGCCTTGAACACGTCGTCGGTGCGGCCGACGTAGGTGACGTAGCCGTCGTCGTCGGCGGTGGCGACGTCGCCGGTGTGATAGTAGCCGTCGCGCATCGCGTCGGCGTCCCGGTCGGGGTCGCCCTGATAGCCGGTCATCAGGCCGAGCGGTCGGCGGGCGAGGTCGAGGCAGATCTCGCCGTCGCGGCCGGGCTCGCCGGTGACCGGATCGACCAGCACGACCGGGTACCCCGGCAGCGGCCGCCCCATCGACCCCGGCTTGAGCGGCTGGCCGGGCGGGTTGCCGATCTGCGCGGTCGTCTCGGTCTGGCCGAAGCCGTCCCGCACGGTGATTCCCCAGGCCTTGCGGACCTGCTCGATCACCTCCGGGTTGAGCGGCTCGCCGGCGGCCACGCACTCGCGCAGCCCCGACGTGCTCGCCGCCGTCAGGTCGGCCTGGATGAGCATCCGCCACACCGTCGGCGGCGCGCAGAACGTGCTGACGCCGCAGTCGCCGAGCGCAGCCAGCAGCCCCTGCGCGCTGAACCGAGCCTGGTTGAGTATGAGGATCGTGGCCTGCGCGTTCCACGGGGCAAAGAGGTTCGACCACGCGTGCTTGGCCCAGCCGGGCGAGGAGATGTTCAGGTGCACGTCGCCCGGCTTGATGCCGATCCAGTACATCGTGGACAGGTGGCCGACCGGGTAGCTGGCCTGGGTGTGCCCGACCAGCTTGGGCTGGGAGGTCGTGCCCGAGGTGAAGTAGAGCAGCAGCGGGTCGTCCGCCCGGGTCACGCCGTCCGGCGTGAACTCCTCCGGTGCCAGCGCCGCGTCGGTGAAACTGTGCCAGCCGTCGGCGTCGCCCCCGACCACCACCCGGGTCCACTCTCCGGAGACGCCGGCGAACTTCGCGGCCTGCGCCTGCTCGGCCACCACGTGCCGGACGTCGCCCCGGGATACTCGGTCTTCCAGGTCGGCCGGCTGCAGCAGCGTGGAGGCCGGGATGATGACCGCGCCCAGCTTCATCGCCGCCAGCATGACCTCCCACAGCGGCACGATGTTGCCAAGCATGAGCAGCATCCGGTCGCCGCGCCGCACGCCGAGCCCGCGCAGCCAGGTCGCGACCTGGCACGACCGCACCGCCATACGCTGGTAGCTCACCGCCTCGTCGGACCCGTCGTCGCCGACCACCCGGAGCGCGATCCGGTCGGGATGCTCGGCGGCGATCGCGTCGAACCAGTCCAGCGCCCAGTTGAACTCGCCCAGCGTCGGCCAGCTGAACTCGGCGACGGCCGCGTCGTAATCCTCGCGATGGTTGAGCAGCAGGTCACGGGCCGCGCGGAAGGCGGTGAGGGAGGCGTCGTTGCGCATTGCCCCATGATTCCAGCCCGGGGTGCGCAAGCAAAGACCGGCTTCGCGGTCTCAGAGCATTCTCAGATCGCGCTCGCACGGGTCCTTCAGCCGGCCGTGGCACACTGGTTGACATGGATAGCTGGGAAGACCGCGACGGCCAGCCAGGCGACCGTGACCCCGCCCGCCGCCGCCCCCGCGCCGCCGCCAGTCAGGCGGGCGCGCGACAGCTCGCGCGGGCCGTGGCCGAGCGCGAGCAGGGCAGGCGGCGGCTGACCGCCACCACCGTGACGGCGTCCTTCGCCAGCGTGGCGGTGGCGGGGGCGGTGATCGCGGTGCTGCCCGGGGCGACGACGCACGCCTCGGTCAAGGACTCGGGAACGTCCTCGAGCAAGACCTCGCCCTCGAGCAAGACCTCGCCCTCGAGCAAGACCTCGCCCTCGAGCAAGGCCTCGCCCTCGAGCAAGGCCTCGCCATCCGGCAGCTCCGGCTCATCGGGCACGTCTTCAGCCGGCACGGGCTCGTCAAGCTCCTCCTCTAACTCCTCTAACTCATCTAACTCCTCGAACAGCTCCAGCAGCTCGAGCAACTCTTCAAACAGCTCGAGCAACTCAAACAGCTCCGGCAGCTCCTCGACCCTTCAGTCGCCCGCCAGCTCGCCGAGCCAGTCCAACGGCAGCGCGTCGTCGACCTCGGGCGGGACCTAGCGCCGATGGGCGAACCGTCCGCGCGCCCGGACCAGTCGGCGGGCGTCGATCTCCCACCGGAATTCGCCGCCTGGCGGGCGCTCGGCATGCTCGTTCAGCTCGGGGTGACCGATCCGGCCAAGCTCGCCCCGGCCCGCCAGCTGCTAGCCGACGACCTCGCCGCGCTCGACCTCGCGTGCAGCCGCTTCCGGCCGGACTCCGAGCTGGTAGCGGTCGCGAACGCGGCCTGCGGCGCCCCCGGTCCGGTCACGCTCCCGGTCAGCCAGCTGCTGGCCGAGGCGGTCGAGGTCAGCCTGCGAGCGGCCGAGCTGACCGACGGCGACGTTGACCCCACCGTCGGTGGCGTCATGGCCGCGCTCGGCTACGACCGAGACTTCGCCGAGCTTCCGACGGCGGCGACATCAGAGATAGTGGACCGTTGTGTACACCGGGATGTACACAACGGTCCACTATCGCCGGATACAGCCGTCACGGGCACGGCCGCGCCGCCGGGCACCATCACCGTCCGCACGATCCCGGGCTGGCGTTCGGTCACGGTCGACGTCCCGGCCGGAAAGCTGACCGTCCCCGCCAACGTCCAGCTCGACCTCGGCGCCACCGTCAAGGCCTGGGCGGCGGACAGCTCGGCCGCAAAAATCGCCCAACGCCTGGGCTGCGGCGTCCTCGTCAGCCTGGGCGGCGACACCGCAGTGGCCGGCCCGCCGCCCGACACCGGCTGGCCGATCCGCGTGCAGGACGCGACGATGCCGCTCGAGGACGCACCGGACGGCCCGACCCAGGTCGTCTCGATCCGGTCCGGCGGCCTCGCCACCTCATCGACGGCCGCCCGCCGCTGGCACCACGGCGGCGACGTGCTGCATCACATCCTCGACCCGCGCACCGGCCTGCCGGCCGCCCCGGTCTGGCGGACCGTCTCGGTCGCGGCCGCGACCTGCGCCGACGCGAACACCGCGGCGACCGCCGCGATCATCAGGGGCGACAATGCGCCGCCGTGGCTGACCAGCCTCAATCTCCCCGCCCGGCTGGTGTCGGTCGAAGGAGCGACAACCACTGTCGCTGGCTGGCCCTAGCCAATTGGCTCCCACTTACCCGTCAGATGCACCGTGAGCAGTGCGATCACCAGGCCGGCCAGGATTGAGGCGACCAGCAGGGCCAGCCGGGTGCCACGGCCGCCGAGAACCTCCACCGCCCGCCGGGTATGCCGCCCGGCACCCGTCTGCCCGCCCTCCGGGAGGGAGACGCCGCGCGCCTCGGCCGCGAGCATCGCGGGCAGCCGCCACACGTAGGCGAGCACGTGGATGGCCATGAAGAAGAGCCAGCCGATGAACGAAAGCCGGTGCAGCTGCAGCCATCCGGTCGCCCCACCGGAGTAGTAGTTCGGGCCGGTGACCGCGAGCATGACCCCAGTGCCAAACACGCACGCGGTGAGCAGCATGTTGATCGGACCTATGATCCGCAGCAGCGGAGAGGGCGGCCCCTTGCGCCGGTACGGCTCGCTCCCGGTGTAGTAGCGGGCGAAGCGATAGAGGACCGACCCGGCCTTGAGGGTGACCGGGCCGAGGAGCAGCATGCCCAAGAACACGTGCAAGGTGAGCAGGCGGCCGATCCGCAAGATCGTGTAACCCTCGACCGCCAGCAGGATCACCAGCACCGCCCCGGTCATCGCGGTCAGCCGCTCGTTGCCCTCGGCTCCGCCGGACCGCGTGACAGGCGCAAGCTTGCCGGCCGCAGGGGCCTGGGGCGCGTCTGGATACGACACGGCCTCAGGCTAGACGCGCGAAGGCCCGGTCCGCGTCGGCCCGCAGGACGACAATCGCGCGCCGCCGCCTCATCCTCAGGGCGGACGTCAGGCCCGAATCCGGTGCCTTACTCCAGATCGACGAGCCAGTCGAGCGCCACCGCCGCCGTCCACGACTGGTGCAGCGAGCCGAGCGGCGCGCCGGTCTCCGGCTGGTAGTACTCGGCGAACGTCTCGTCCCGAAGCTGCTCAATCGAGGACGACCGGAGCGCGGACGCCACCGCGTCCTCGCCCGAGCGCGACAGCGCCCAGCACAGCAGCCAGGTGAAGACCGGCCAGACCGGCCCCCGCCAGTAGCAGTCGGGGTCGTAGGCCGGCGAGCAGGGCGAGGTCGAGGGCGGCAGCGGGAACGAAAGCGACGGGTGCCCCGCCCACCGCGGCCCCATCAGCAGCGACACCGAACGCGACCGCATCGAGGCGGGCATGCCCCCGGCGATCAGCGGCGCGAACCCGGCGCAGGTCTCGGTCCGCAGCCACTCGCCGGTCCGCAGGTCGACGTCGGCCGCCAGGCCCGTCGACTCGTCAACATGGCAGAACACGGCCGCGCGGGCCTGGACCGCGTAGTCCTTGAGCTCGTCCGCCTCATCGGATTTACCCAACGACCGCGCCAGCGCGGAAAGCAAGTCAGAGGCAACAGCAAAGATAGCGGTGAACAGCACGTCACCAACCTGGAACGAACCGGTCTCGCGGAGCAGCCCGGCATCGTAGCCCGCCGCCTTGGCCTCCTCGACCAGCCACAGGTACCGGTCGTACTCGTGGTCGGAGGGACGCTGGCAGGCGTCGGACACATGCGCCTTGTCACGCCGGGTGTACGCGGGCAGCCCGGCCCCGACCTCAACCGCCAAGTACGGCGCGTCCCAGCGCGGGGAGTTGTCGGTCCCCGACTCCCAGCCGTGGAACAACGTCATCAGGCCGGTCGACTTGTCAGTCCGGTCCCGGGCCAGAAACCGATGCCACGCCAGCAGCTTTGGGTAAATGCCGGAAGCCCAGGCCCAGGTCAGCTCGGCCTCGCGGCCGCCGCAGGCGGTCGCGATCGAGAGAATCCGGTCGACCGCGATCGCGTGCACCGGGGGGTCGACGATCCCGCTGGTGGCCGGCGTCGCCGCGGCGTCCTCGTTATGCAGCGAGCACTCCCACTGGGCGGGCCCGGGCCAGTAACCGTCGGTGGCGGCGGCGGGGTCAAAGACAATGTGCGGCAGCAGCCCGTTGCGCCACTGCCCGGCGAACAGCGAATCGAGCTCGAGCCGGGCCCGGGGCAGGTCAACCGTGGCCAGGCCGATCGCGTTGAACGCGGCGTCCCAGCTCCACTGATGGGGGTAGAGGGCGGGGGCGGCCTTGGTGATTAGGCCGGTGCTGTTGTCTCGGAGGGTGTAGGCCGCGCGAGCGGCGATGGACGGTGACCCAGGCATCATGTAAACATCAAGTTTCTGAGGGTTTCGATCGTGTTAACTGCTGAGGCAGTAAGCAACTTCCGCTCGCGGCGCGGCCGACCAACTGACGCGTCGCCAGACAGGAAGCTACCCGGACCGGCGCACCTAGCGCCATGGGCAGGACCCCGCACAAGGCACACCATTAATGAAGCCGGGGGACAGCAGCCGTTACGGTCAGTTAAGAACAACAGGGAGGCTCCGGGCATTCCTCAGAGCCAGCTCAGAGGCTATTTATACGTCCCGCTGGGCTTCGTGACCGATCCTTGAGAGGGTAAGCGGAAGACGCTTTTCTACCTTTGGTGGGGTTCGCTTGACGTTGTGGTACGCCAGCCGGGCGACCGGCGTCGTGGCCTTGCTGCTGCTGACCGCAGTGATGCTGCTGGGGATCCTGGTGACCAGGCAGGGCCGCTTCCGGGGCTGCCCAGGTTCGCCGTCTCCGGCCTGCACCGCAACCTGAGCCTGCTCGCGACCGCCTTCGTCGCCCTGCACGTGCTGACCGCGGTCACCGACGGCTACGTCAACATCCCCCTCACCTCCGCCGTCGTCCCGCTCACCTCGCCCTACGAACGGATCTGGCTCAGCCTCGGCGCGATCAGCCTCGACCTCACCGTGGCCCTGATCGTCACCAGCCTGCTCCGCAGGCACATGTCCAGGCGAGCCTGGCGGGCCGTCCACCTCCTGGCCTATCTGAGCTGGCCGGTCGCCTGGGTGCACTCGTTCTTCTCCAGCGGCGACTTGCAACATGGGGTTCTCTTCTTCCTCGCGCTGATCTGCGCGATCGCGGTTGTCGGGGCGATTGCCTGGCGGCTGGCGGCCGCCGCCCGCGACGTGCCCCGGGCCGAGCGGGTCGGCCTGATCATGACCGCCGTCCACGACCGCGCCGGCCGGGGCCCGGCCAAAGCCAGGACCAGAGGCCGCGACGCCCGCGACGCCGACCACCGAGACAGGACATCCACCCGATGACCGCCGCGACCGCGGGCGCCTTCCACGACGGTGCGAGCCGCTCGACCGCGCCCAATGACCTGCCCCGCCTGCTACCCCCGGCCCAGGAGGCCAAACGGCCGCAGGACCTGGCCGCGCACCTCGCCCGCCACGGCCACCTGCCCTACCGCGACCGCATCGGCACCCCGGCCAGACCCGGCGCGCTGATCGGCGAGATCGAGCAATCGGGCCTCACCGGCCGCGGCGGCGCCGCCTTCCCGGTCCACCGCAAGCTGACGGCCGTCCTGGACGCGGCCGACCGTCGTCGCCGGACCCCGGTCGTGATCGCGAACGGGGCCGAGTCCGAGCCCGCCAGCGACAAGGACGCGACGCTGCTGTGGCTGGCGCCGCACCTGGTCCTCGACGGCCTTCAGCTCGTGGCCGAGGCGCTCGGCGCGGACACCGCGATCCTGGTCACGCACGCCGACCGCGCGCACGACGTGGCCGGCCGGGTCCGCCGGGCGCTCCAGGAGCGGCTGAACACCAGGCTCGACCGGGTCCCGGTTCAGCTCGCGGTCGCGCCCGCCCGGTTCCTCTCCGGCCAGGAGACCGCCCTCGTCAACCACCTCGGCGGCGGCCCCTCGATCCCGACCTTCATGCCCCCGAGGATCACCGACCGCGGTCTGAACACCAACCCGACCCTGGTCCAGAACGTGGAGACGCTCGCGCAGCTGGCGCTGATCGCGCGCCGCGGCCCGCGCTGGTTCCGCCAGGTCGGCACCGCCGCCGAGCCGGGCTCGATGCTGGCCACCACCCGCCGGGCCGACGGCCAGGCCCGGATCATCGAGATCCCGCTCGGCCTCCCGCTCAGAAACCTGCTCGGCGACGCGCCGCAGACCCCGGAGTCGGCGGTGCTGCTCGGCGGCTACCACGGCATGTGGCTGCCGGCCGCCCGGGCGGCCGCGCTGACCCTGGACAACCAGGCCCTCGAGCCGGCCGGCGCGCGGGTCGGGGCCGGCATCGTGATCAGCCTGCCGCCCGACCGCTGCGGCCTCATGGAGTCGGCCCGCGTCGTCCGCTACCTGGCGCTGGAGTCGGCCGGCCAGTGCGGCCCGTGCCTCAACGGTCTGCCCAGGATCGCGGCCGGCTTCGTCGAGCTGGCCACCGGCCGCCCCCGGCCCGCCACGATCCAGGACCTGCACCGCTGGTCGGGGCTGGTCACCGGCCGCGGCGCGTGCCACCACCCCGACGGCACCGCCCGCTTCGTCCGCTCGGCCCTGATCACCTTCGCGGCCGAGGTCGACCGGCACGCCCGCGGCCGCTGCTCGGCCGCCAACACCGCGCCGTTCCTGCCCATCCCGGCCGCCGCCGCCCGGACCGAAGACGACTGGACCTGACCATGAGCGAAAGAAGCGGACAAAGCGCAGCCCACGCAGCGGGCGAGCGACTCGTCGTCAACCCCATCGACTGCGAGGCCCACGGCGCCTGCGCCGAGCTGCTGCCCGAGATGATCGCCCTCGACGAATGGGGCTACCCCATCGTCGACCCGCGCCCGCTCCCGCCCGCCCTGGAACGCCCCGCCCGCAAGGCCGTCAACGCCTGCCCCACCCTGGCCCTCCGCCTCCT
The DNA here is from genome assembly GCA_963838825.1 of uncultured Actinomycetota bacterium. Classification (GTDB taxonomy): domain Bacteria; phylum Actinomycetota; class Actinomycetes; order Streptosporangiales; family Streptosporangiaceae; genus Trebonia. Next base: position 240,212 of record CAWISQ010000004.1, on the reverse strand, counting down.
CCGCGCCGACGGCCGCTGAAAATCAAAGGCCAAGTCAACCTCATTTTCATCCCGAACGGTCCCTGGCTCCACCCCATCCGCAAGGCGCCCCCCATCCGCCGCGGAAAATACATTGCATTGCTCGCGCCCTATCGCGCATACTGATTTACATGACGCACAAGCCGAGCAGCTTCAATCGCGAATCGTGGCAGCAGCCGCGACCCGCGATCATGCGCGCGCACGGCCGCTCCCTATACCGGGAGGCTTCCGGATAGCCAGGACTACCAGGCACAACGGAAGCCGCCGGTCGGGGTCGCACCCGCCAGGCGGCTTTTCTTTTCTCAGGGACGTAGCTCAACGGCCAGAGCACCCGCCTCCAAAGCGGACGGTTGCGAGTTCGAATCTCGCCGCCCCTGCGAGCCTCTCGTACAGGCTTGATATTTGACACGTACATAGCGGGAAACACACTGACGGCGGGCATAAAGGCGCCCGACCGTCAATTCAGCGCGGCGAAAGATAGGGCAGCTACCCCCGGGGATCACCCTGTACCGGGCGCCGCGCTTCGGAGGGGATGACAGGTAAGGCACCGGACGCGCCCTGCCAGCGCCGTCTCGTCGGCCCGATTCCGGCCTTCTCCACCCGGGATGTCGCGTAAGGGTAAGCGCCCCGCCTTCGGGAGGCGTTCGACCCCAGTCACCGGAGCCCTGCTCTTGTAGGAGAGTTAGGGCGTCCCCACCACCCTGTCGCGGTCGAGACCGCGGGTTCCAATCCCTTCGGGACAGCGCCCGCGTAGTTCAGCAGAAGAACACTGCCTCGACACGGCGGAGGGGAACGTTCTGCTCGTGCCGCGGGTACTCAATCTATCGTGGTGAAACCGAAAGCAACGACCATATGCCAGTAGCTCAGCGGACAAGAGCGCCCGGCTACGAACCGGGAGGACAGGGGTTCGAGTCCCTTCTGGCGTACGCAAACTTTCATAGGGGTTGTGGACCCCTTGGGCCGGGATCGATACCCGGTAATCACCCCATGCCAGAGGTGGGCGATGGACGCCCCGTCGGCTGTAAACCGGCTGCCCTTGCGCACCCCCAGTCCGATTCTGGGCTCTGGCTCGCTTTCCCTGCTTCCGGTAAGGGACTGTGCCCCCGCCTCTCCGAAAGACGGGTGCCTGGTTCGACTCCAGGCGGAAGCACCAGCGTTTCCCGCTATTCGTCGACCCCGAACCCTCGAGTTCGCTCGGCGCCTTGGACCGCCCCAGTGGTCACATCGGCTACGCCAACCACCAGCGGCACATGGCAATTCGCCCCTGAGCTGTGATCACGAAGGATTTTATCCTGACGAAGGAAATTAATCGAATAGGTGTATAAGTCCTTCGTGATCATCACGCCCCTGCCCGCTCATCGCCGGCGGAGCCTAGAGAACGTCGTGCCCCGGGTGATCGACGGGGATAGCAGAGGCCGCCTGAGCCGGGATCGACCCCAGCCGCCCCTTCTGGAAGTCCTCGAACGCCTGCTGCAGCTCGGCCTTCGTGTTCATCACGAACGGACCGTAAGCCGCGACCGGCTCCCGGATCGGCTCGCCCCCCAGCAGCAGGATGTCGAACGTCTCCGACGGACCGTCCATAGCAGCGGAGGCCGCGAACGTCAGCGACTCCCCGAACCCGAACGTCGCCAGCTGCCCGGTCCGGATCGGCCGCCGCTCGGCCCCGACCGTGCCCGACCCCGCCAGCACGTACCCGAGCGCGTTGAAGTGCGCCGGCCACGGCACCGAGACGCTAGCGCCAGGCGAAACAGTCGCGTGCACCAGCGAAATCGGGGTGTGCGTCACCCCCGGACCGGAGTGCCCGTCGAGCGAGCCGGCGATGACCCGCAGCAGCGCGCCCCCGTCGGCCGAGGTCAGCAGCGCGACCTGGCCGGCCCGGATGTCCTGGTAGCGCGGCGGGGTCATCTTCAGCCTGGACGGCAGGTTGACCCAGAGCTGGAAGCCGTGGAAGAGGCCGCCGGAGACGACCAGCTCCTCCGGCGGCTCCTCGATGTGCAGGATGCCGCCGCCGGCCGTCATCCACTGGGTGTCGCCGTTGGTGATGAGGCCGCCGCCGCCGTTGGAGTCCTGGTGCCTGAACACCCCGTCGATGATGTACGTGACGGTCTCGAAGCCGCGGTGCGGGTGCCACGGGGTGCCCTTGGGCTCGCCCGGCGCGTACTCGACCTCGCCCATCTGGTCCATGTGCACGAACGGGTCGAGGTCGCTCAGGCTGACGCCCGCGAACGCGCGCCGGACCGGGAACCCCTCGCCCTCGAATCCGGACGGCGCGGTGGTGACCCGCGCCACTGGCCGCGAACCCTCGGCCGCGGGCGACGCTGACCCGGGGCAGGACCAGCAGATTGGGGACGGTAACGGCAGGCATGATGACGCTCCTCGCACTAGATCAGGCACCCATACCCGGCGCACCGGGCAGCCAACAGCCAAGAACACTACATGACACGTCATCATTCCAAGGAACCGCGAGACGCGAAAGCGGAACGCTACAACGGCAGCCCGGCCTCGAACATCCCCAGCGCCTCGTCGATCCGCTCGAACAGGTCCGCCACCAGGGTGCTGGACACTCCGCCCTCCGGCATCTGGTGGTACGGCAGCGAGGCCGACGTCATCACCCCGAACACCGCCCCCGCGAACGTCCGCACGGCGAGATCGTCCGGCGCCCGGCCGGTCCGCTTGGCCAGCGCCTCCGTCATCAGGTGCATCATCCGGCTGGTGTCGTCGAGAATCCGGGCCCGGATCTCCGGCACCGTCACCTGCAGCGTGAACGCCTCGCGGAGCTGCTCCATCTCCTCGGCCGTGAACGACGCGGCCACCTCCCGCAGCGAGGCGCGCAGCGCCGCGACCGTGCCGAGCGCGGCTGGCTGGCGGTCGAACGCCGCGAACAGCCTGGTGTCCATGTCGTCCTGGATGACCACGTCTTCCTTGGTCGGGAAGTAGCGGAAGAAGGTAGACGGCGAGACCTCGGCCGCCGCCGCGATCTGCTCCACGGTGGTGGCCTGGTAGCCCTGCTCACGGAAGAGCCGGAGCGCGTGCTCCCGCAGGGAGGCACGCGTCCTGGCCTTCTTCCGTTCACGCAGTGATTCCTGCGCGTTCATTGCGGTCACGGTTAGGATTCTGCCCCTTCAACCACGATTCAGCGAAGCTTCCGCAGGAACACGACCGCCAGCAGCGCGCACCCGACCGCGATGCCGCCGCACGTCCACAGCATGATGTCCATGCCGTCGACGAACGCGGACCGGACCGACGCGAGCAGCGCGGCCGAGCCGAGCTGGTGCGCCACCTCGACCCCGCCCGCCACGCCCGTGCGCGCCAGGTCGGCGGCCGCCGCCGGGATCCCGGTGGTGTCCACCCGGCTGCCGTAGGCGTTGCTGATCAGCGTGCCGAGGATGGCGACCCCGATCACGGAGCCGACCTGGCGCATGGCCGAGATCAGGGCCGAGCCGGACCCGCTCCGCTCCGCCGTCAGCGAGGCGAGGGTGACGTTCATCGCCGACGGCATCACCAGGCCGAAGCCGAGCCCGGAGACCGCCACCCAGGCCAGCGTGAACCAGGTCGAGCTGGTCAGCGTGGTGAACGCGCCGATCGCGAGCGCGACCGCGATGACCAGGTACCCGGCCGTGATCACGGCCCGCGGGCCCGCCGCCGATGTGCCCGGCGTCCCCTCGGAACCGCCGCGGACCGACTGCAGCCGGGTTCCGATCACCATCCCGACGATCATGCCGAGCACCATCGGCAGCAGCCGCAGCCCGCTGCCGAGCGAGTCGGCCCCGCGCACGTTCTGGAAGTACTGCGGCAGCGCGAAGAACAGGCCGAACATCGTGAACGACAGGAACGTGACCAGGATCGTGCCCCACCGGAACCCGACCGACCGGAACAGCGCCAGGTCCACCAGCGACTGCCCGCCGCGGGCGGTGATCCGCCGTTCCACGAAGACGAACAGCGCCAGCAGGATCAGGCCGACCGCGATCGTGGCCAGCGCGGTCACGTTGCCCCAGCCGTTCTGCCCGGCCTTGATGCACCCGTAGGTGACCGCGATCAGGCCCGCGCTCGAGACCAGCACGCCGAGCACGTCGATCGACGGCCGGTTGACCGAGCGCGACTCGGGCAGCAGGAACACGACCGCGACCAGCGCGATGACCACCACCGGCACGTTGATCAGGAAGACCGAGCCCCACCAGAAGTGGTCGAGCAGGTAGCCGCCCAGGATCGGCCCGATCGGGAAGCTCAGCATGGTCGCGGCCGACATGATCGCGATCGCCTTCCGCCGCTCCTCGGGCGCGAACAGCGTCGGCAGCACCGACAGCGACATCGGGAAGATCGCCGACGCGCCCACCCCGAGCAGCGCCCGCGCCCCGATCAGCTCGCCGGTCGAGGACGCGAACGCGCACAACGCCGAGGCGCCGCCGAACAGCACCAGCGCCACCAGCAGCACCCGCTTGCGCCCGTACCGGTCGCCGAGCAGCCCGGCGGGCAGGATCATCGCCGCGATCACCAGGCTGTAGGCGTCGGAGAACCACTGCAGGTCGCCGGTCGAGGCGTGCAGGCTGACGGCGATGTCGGGCAGCGCCAGGTTGAGCACGGTCAGGTCGAGCCCGACGACGAGCACGCTGGCCGCGATCGCGATCAGCGCCCACCAGCGCCGCGCCGAGTGCTGCGAATCGTCGGCCGCGCCCTGGGCGGGCACGGTGGTCGAGGTTGGCTGGGACACCATGAGAGTCACCATCTTCTGGATGTCGCAATGAAATGAGAGCTACTGCCAAAATGATGCCACTCCCGCAACCGCGCAGTCAAATCAAAATCGTCATCCCGAACGGTCCGCTGCTCCGCCCCTAGACCCCATTCCCCTCCAACCCCGCCAGACCCTCCGCCCCAGCCCTCGAACCCCCGCCTCGCCCCGCCGAATCCCCCGGCCCCGCCAACCCCCCGCCCCGGCCGAAGCCAGCCCGACCCCCGCCCGGCCGGAGCGACCCCGCCACCGAACCCGCCCCGCATTCGGCCTCCGATTGGCGCAATGGGCCACAGCGCCAAGCCGCGGCTACCAGCCGCCGCCGGTACCGCCCGTAGGTGCCCGAGTCCGAGCCCGAGGTACCGGGGCCGCTGGTGGGCCCGGTCGGATCGGTCGGCGTGGTGGGCGGCGGCGTGGGGTTGGTGGTCGGGCGACAGCCGCGACAGCAGCGCGGTCCCGTTGGGCGACCCCAGCCCGGTGCACGCGTCCCAACCCGGCCCGGCCTTGTAGGCGCCGTTGCTGCCGTCGGTGATGTCGCGGAAGCCCGCCATGTCCGCGCCCGGCGTGATCCCGGCGTAGAGCAGCGGCTGCAGCAGGCCGAAGCGGGTGCCGCTGGCCTGGGCGAGCCGCGCGATCAGGCCGGCCCAGAGCGGGGCGACGGCCGAGGTGCCGCCGATCGGCTGCGGCTTGCCGTCGACCACGACCTGGTAGCCGGAGTACGGGTCGGCGTTGCCGGCCACGTCGGGGACGCCGCGGCCGGGCTCGGACGCGCTGCCGATCCCGGTCACCCCGGTCGCCGCCGTCGCGGGCACCCCGGCCGTCTTCTGCCAGGCCGGCTGCGCGTACACGACCGACACCCCGCCGCCGCCCGCGCCGCCCTGCTTGGAGATCTCGTTCCAGACCACCTCGGAGGTGATCGTGCCGGTGGCGGCGTTGCCGATGAGGGTGGTGCCGCCGCAGGCGAGCGAGTACGGGCTCGACGCCGGGAAGTCGACCGCCACCCCGGTGGTCGAGCTGGCGTTGTCGCTCGACCCGTTGTCGCCGGCCGCCACCGTGACCGTGCAGCCGAGCGCGGCCGCGTCCGCGATCGCCTGGTTCATGCCGCTCATGGACTGGGACGACCACGAGCTCTCCGGTCCGCCCCAGGAGATCGAGACCGCGATCGGGGCCGGCGTGGCGTGGATCGCGTCCGAGATCGCGTCGATGAACCCCTGGTCGGTGTTGGGCGCGAAGTAGACCACGAACGACGCCTTGGGCGCGACCGCCCCGGCCACCTCGATGTCCAGCTCGACCTCGCCGTCGGCGGACTGGCCGGGGGAGTTGGACCCGTTGTCGACCCCGACCGCCGTCACCGACGGCACCGGCAGGCTGAGCCCGCTGAAGTAGGTCGACAGGTCGGCCGCGTTGTAGCCGCCGCCGAGCTCGATGATCGCGATCGTCTGGCCGGTCCCGTCGGTCCCGGCCGGGAAGTCGTAGAGGCTCGCGACCTGCAGCGCGGTCAGCGGCACGGCCGCCTGGGCGGCGCCGGCCACGTGCGCGATCACGCCTCCTTCGGCCGCGGCTGGGGCCGGGCGGCGAAAGTGCGGGCTCGCCTGCGGCCGGTTGTCGAGGCCGACCACGCCGACGATGATCCCGGACAGCTCGGCCGGCACCGACAGCCCGCCGGTCCGGTACCGGTGGGTCACCGACCCGGTGCCGTCCGGGTGCTCGGAGGTGACCGCGGTCAGCGTGGTGCCGAACGCGGCCATCATCGCCGCGATCATCCCGCTCACCTTGAGGCGGCGGGACGCGAGCTGGAACTCGGTCACGGTCAGCCCGTAGCGGCCGAGCACGTCGGCCACGTGGGTGGCGTCGGCCGGGTCGGCCCCGTAGCGCTGCGCCGAACTCCTCGGTGCTGACGGTGGCGGTGGTGTTGATCAGCTCGGCCGGGACCTCGGCCCGCCGCCGCAGCAGCACCGTGACCGTGATGACCTGGCTCGGATCGAGCGGCGCGGCGGCGGGCGCGACGGTCGGCAGCTCCGAGCGCTCGCTGCCGGATAGCGGAACGAGTTCTGGCATGAGTTTCTCCCCGGTGAGATGGGCTTGCCCTTAACCGAGATTCTGTCGCGTTTTAGGCGAAGGCACGGTCCGTTCGACAGCTATAGTTTCGAGAAACGCGGTCGTGAGATCGGCCGGGTGACCATGGGTGTAGATGTATTCGGTTGTCTCATACTGGTAGTCAATTTTCAGTCGACCGATGTTCCCGAAAAATCCGTGAGAGTCCGTTAAGCGCGACCGACTGAACCGTGTCAGACGGAGCGGTCGCCGGCGCAACCGTGACCGACATCCATGCCAGAGCCTGAACCGACGGGTCTGGCGCCGTCGCGGAGGCGGGCGTAATGTCCGGGCATGAGGCAGCGTGTTCTTCTCGTGCCGCTGGTCGCGGCAGCGTCCCTCCTCGCCGCGTGCACGGGGCACAGCCAGCAGCCGGCTGCGCGGGCCTCCGGAACCGTCGCCTCTGCTTCCGCCGGGGCGAGTTCTGCTCGGGCGAGCGCGGGGCAGCCAAGCCTGAGCGCCGCTTCGAACGGGTGCGCCGGGCAGCCGCCGGTATCGCCGCTGCCGACGTGGGCGCGAGCCGGGTTTACGCCCCCCGATGCGGCGATGCCCCATGTGACCGGTGCCTCGGGCAATATCGTGGCCATCCTCTGGAACCCGAGGAACGCCCTGCACGCGCCACCGCTCCCGACCATGAACAACAAGATCCTGTGGGTGTCCAGGGGTCCGCTGGGGGGCTCGCCGCTCGTCATCCGGGCCACACTCGCGGGCAGCACGCGAACGGCGACCGTCTCGCTGCCAGACGGACCCGGGCCGTCCTACGTCAACCTGCCAGCTCCCGGCTGCTGGACGCTTCACCTCAGCTGGGGCGGTCACACCGACCGCCTCATGCTGCGCTACGTTCATGAGTGAAGCGTTCTACTCGCACGCGAGGCTGTACGACCTAATGTTCCCGGGCGGCGGGCCCGCAGTCGACTTCTACCGGGCCGACGCCAATCGGCAAGGCGGGCGCGTATTGGAACTCGGATGCGGCACGGGGCACAAGCTGATCCCCATCGCGTCCGACGGTCATCCATGCGTCGGCCTGGACTGCTCGTCAGACATGCTGGCTGAGGCGCACCGTAAGGCGAACGAGCGCGGCGTAGCGGTTGAATGGATGCAGGGCGACATGCGGGCGTTCGATCTGGGCCGCACATTCGACTTCGTGTTCATCACAGCCAATTCCCTACTGCATCTGCATGAGGCTGAAGATCTGGTGAGCTGCTTCCGGTCGGTCCGAAGACACCTGGCACCTGGAGCACGGTTCGTCTTCGACGTATTCAACCCGAGCGTCCGCCTACTTGCCGAAGCCGATGGCGTGCGGCGCACCCGGGAGTCGTTGTCGTTCATGGATCCTGACCGTGGCAACGTTAGCGTCGATGTCGCTGAGATCTACGATGCGCCCGCGCAAGTTACACGGGGGACGTGGCACCTCTCGACTAACTCGGAGCCCGACTTCGTCGTCGCACCGCTCGAAATCAGGAGCATCTTCCCGCAGGAGTTGCCGCTGCTCGTCTCGCTTGGCGGCCTTCGGCTCGTCGAGCGCTTCGGCGACTGGTCCGGTCGGCCATTCGCCGCGGATACGCCGCTTCAACTCTGCATCTGCCAGTCCGCGTGATCGAAGGAGCGTCGAGAGACAACTTCTACAGCCCGAGGTGACAATAGACGTCCGGCAAACGGATTTCATACCGGCGGTGAATCGGCCAGCCGCGGCCCCGACGCGGCCCGGCAGCAAACGGTCCCCGCCCCTAGGTCCAAGTGTCACACATCGTAATCTCCCCGTGTCATTGCGGTCCATATACGTTCTGTACGTATAGACTATCAGATAGTAACCATTTGCAGGCCAGGCGAGGTGACCGGCGAACTAGACGGCAGACTGACCGGGAAACTAACCGGCTACGGATCGTAATGTCAGGCTTCCCAGCCGACAGCGGACCTCGCCCGCCGTGGGGTGGTGCAGCACCTCGAGGGTCAGCATCGACTCCTCCCACGCCGCCCGCGCCCCGACGCCGTCCCCGGTCAGCGCGTAGGTGTCGCCCAAGTGGAGCAGGACCATGGCCAGGTCGTACCGGTTCCCCATCTCCCGGTCGAGCGTGATCGCGTTGAGGAAGCACGTCACCGCCGAGGCGTGGTCGCCCAGCCGCTGGTCAACCACGCCGAGGGTGTCCCAGGTCCCGGCCTCGCCGGGGGAGTAGCCGATCGCCTGGCACAGCTCGATCGCCTGCAGGCAGTTCGCCCGCGCGGTCGACAGCTCCCCGAGCTGGGCGTTGTTCCAGGCCGAGCCGTTGAGGGCGGACGCCCGCACCAGCGCCATGTTCGGGTCCTCGAGGGCGCACCCGGACGACAGCGAAAGCGCGGCGCTGACCACCGCCAGCGCCTCGCGGTACCGCCCCTGGTACTCGAGCGTCTGGCCGAGGATCACATCGGTCCGGGCCAGCCCGAGGTCGTCGCCGAGCGAGGCGAAAGCCGACTGGGCCGACGACAGGCACTCGTGCGCCTCGGCGAAGTTGCCGACCGACATCGCGAACGAGCCGAGCCCGCGCAGCGCGAACGCCTGCCCGCTGAGGTCGCCGCACCGTTCGGCGGCCGCCAGCGCGGTCCGGTGCAGCCGCGCGCCGTCATGCCAGTGCCCGCAGACGTTGTGGTAGGTCCAGAGCACGACCGGCAGCTGCCACGCGTGCGCGTCGTATCCGGCCGACGCCGCCAGCGCGACGATCTTGAGCAGCACCTGGTTCTCGGCCTCGAGCCAGGCCAGCGCCGACGCCTTGCCGCCGAACGACTCGGCCCCGACGCCGGCCGCGGCGGGCGGCAGCGCCATCAGCTCGCGCCCGGGGTAGAGCACGACGTGGGCGTGGTGCGCGGTGTGCAGGTAGTGGTCGAGCGTCCGCCTGGTGGTGTTCTCGACCCCGGCGGCCGAGGTCGTCAGCGCCGACTGCTCGGCCGCGTACGCCCGCAGCAGGTCGTGGAACGCGTACCGGCCGGGCACGGTCTCGTTCAGCAGCGACGCCCGCACCAGGTCGCGCAGCGCCACCCGCGCGTCGGCGGCCGGCCGCCCGGCCAGCGACGCGGCCGCGGCGGCGCTGATGTCGGGCCCCGGATGGAGCCCGAGCAGCCGGAACATCCGCGCCGCCGGGTCCGGCAGGTGCCGGTAGGACAGCGAAAGCACGGTCCGCACGTTGGCGGCCGGGTCCCCCACGTCGAGCGCGTCGAGCCGCCCGCCGAGCTCGGTCAGCTCCGCCGCCAGGGCCGCCAGCGGCAGCCGGGGCGCGGCCGCGGCCCGGGCGACGATGACCGACAGCGCCAGCGGCAGCCGCGCGCACAGCGACGCCAGCTCGGTCACCGCCCATGGCTCGGCCGCCGCCCGCTCGGCCCCCAGCCGCGCGACCAGCAGCTCGTTCGCCTCCTGGGCGGACAGCACGTCCAGCTGGACCAGCAGCGCCCCCTCGCGGGCGGCCAGCGCCGACAGCTCGCGCCTGCTGGTGACGATCACCAGGCACTCCGGCGACGCGGGCAGCAGCGGCCGCACCTGGGCGACGTCGGCCGCGTTGTCGAGCAGCACCAGCATCCGCCGCCCCGCCAGCACCGACCGGTAGAGCGCGGCCAGCGACTCGGTGTCGGGCGGTATCCGCTCCGGGTGCACCCCGAACGCGTCAAGGAAGCCCCGCAGCACGTCGGCCGGATCGGTCGGCTGCCCGCCCCCGGCGTCGAACCCGCGCAGGTTGGCGTAGAGCTGCCCGTCCGGGAACCGGTCCGCGACCTGGTGCGCCCACTGCAGCGCCAGCGCCGTCTTGCCGACCCCGGCCGTCCCCCCGATCGCGGAGATGACCACCCCGGGACCGCCGCCCGCGCCGCCGCCGAGCACCGCGTCAAGCGCCGCCAGCTCGGCCCCGCGCCCGGCGAAGTGCGCCACCCCCGACGGCAGCTGCCGCGGCACGGTGGCCTTCCCGCCGCCGCTGACAGTGCTGGCGGTGCTTGCGCCCGGGCTGGCGCCGCCGTCGGCGTCGCGGCCGGCCCGGTACCGCGCGACCAGCTCCGCCCCGGCCGTCTCCGGCAGCCCGAGCGCCTGCGCCAGCGCCCGGACCGAGCTCGGGTACGGCCGCCGGGTCCGCCCGCGCTCCAGATCGGCGATCGCCCGCACGGAAACCCCGGACCGTTCCGCCAGATCCTCCTGGGTCAGCCCGGCCCTCACCCGCTGCTTTCTTAGCCATTCACCCGGCCGCACCCGGCCGGGCATGCCGAGCGCGCCAGCGGGCGCACCATTCACGACCCCACCACCTGCCCGTGATCATCCCGTCACAGACAGCCTAACTGCGCTCCGGCCGCGGGAAAAGCTTCCCGGCTCACCGGATTAAAGGCGATAAACCCAGTCATCTCGAACGGTCCCGGACTCCGCGTTATCGGCCCACGTCAGCCCCTAACCGGGGAAGCGGCCACAGAGTTGATCTTCCGTCACACGAAGATCATTTTACCAGCCATGTACCGAATGTGATCGTTTAACGGCAGCGGGTTGCGATTTCTGCAAGCATGGCTATGGGTAACCGTTCGGACCGTCTGCGTGGCCACCCCTCAGGTCGCGCGCCGTCGGGACCCAGGCCGCATATGAAAGGGTCGCCGTGACATCCTCCCCGGCTCCCCGTCCGTCGTACCGTTCCGTTTTCGCCGTCGCCGAGTTCCGCGTGCTCTGGTTCTCGTATGTGCTGTCCGCCGGCGGCGACCGTCTCGCCCTGGTGGCGATGACGCTCCTGGTCTACGCGAGGACCAAGTCCCCGTTCCTGGCCGCGATCACGTTCGCGTCCGGCTTCGTGCCTTATCTACTGGGCGGCCTGTTCCTGTCCGGGCTGGCCGACCGGCTGCCCCGGCGCACGGTGATGGTCGCCTGCGACGCCGCCCGCGCCCTGCTCGTCGGCGCGATGGTGGTCCCCGGCCTGAGCCTCGGCGTGCTGATCGCACTCCTTTATATAGTGACGGTGCTCCAGCCCCCGTTCGACGCGGCCCGCTCGGCCATCGTCCGCGACATGATGGACCGCGAGCGGTACCCGCTCGCGATGGCGGTGCTGCAGTCGACCAGCCGGACCGTGTTCGTGGCCGGCGCCGCGCTCGGCGGCCTGGTGGTGGCGCTGTTCGGGGCGCGGCCCGCGCTCACGGCCGACGGGCTCACGTTCGTCGCCTCCGGCCTGCTGATCCTGGTCGGCACCCGGGCCCGCCCGGCCGCGGCCCCGGCCGGCGCCTCCGGCGGCGGCGAGAGTCCCGCTGGCGGCGCTGGCCGGCGGGGTGCGCCTGGTCTTCGGCGACCCCGCGCTCCGCACGCTGATCGGCCTGGCCTGGCTGGCCGCGTTCTACGAGGTCCCGGAGGGCCTGGCGGCGCCGTACGCGGCCAGCCTCAAGGGCGGGGCGGTGGCGGCCGGCCTGCTGATCGCCTTCTCCCAGCTCGGCGCGGCGGTGGCGTCGCCGGTCTTCATCAAGAAGATAGGCCCGCTCACGCGGCTCAAGTGGATGGGTCCGATGACGGTGCTCACCTGCGGAATCCTCGCGGTGACGATCCTGCGTCCGAACCTCGAAGTCTCGATGGCGATCTTCGCCCTGTCCAACACGTTCGCCATGTACCAGATCGCCGCGAACACCGCGTTCGTCGAGCGGATACCGAACGAGCGCCGCGCTCAGGCCTTCGGCCTCGCCAACGCGGGTCTGATCGTGGGTCAGGGGGTGGCTTTCGCTATAGCTGGAGCGGCCGCCGAGGTGGTACCTCCCTCGACGGTCGTAGCTCTCAGCGGGGGACTCGGCGCCCTTATCGCCTGTGGTCTAGCGCTCCGGTGGCGGCGAATGTCGCCTGCCGTCGGGCGTCACACTGCGAGACATCTTGGCCGAGAGGACTCGCTTACCAGGCAGACACTTGTCCGTGCGGCTCGTTCTAACTAGGGGGACTGCGATGACGATGAGTGAATCGAATGATCAGGTCCAGGTGTCGCGCATGATGTCACTTCCTTCCCGTGCGATGTGTTTGGGCTCGACTAGCGCACCAGTCACATCAGAACCAGTAGGTGTTGAACACGGCTTTGCCTCCTCATGCGTAACAGCGAACGCTTCTCTCCTCAGCGCTCACTCCATTATCCATGGCGCGAATTTGTCTCTCCCGCCTCCACGCCATCGCTGTTAAGAACTATTAAGCTCCGCCTTGTCCTGGCATGTCTGGAAATCTCGCTGCAATAGTTACAAGGCCCGGGAAGATGGGTTATGGTAGCTATACGCAACTAGTCATTTACGGTTAGCTGCTACTAGAAGGCAGTAACAGGTGTCACAAACGGAACGGTGGAAGATGCAGCCCTCGTCCATCACCAGCCGCCTCAGCAGGCGTTTTGTGGTGAAGGAGTGGGCATGGTGGGAGCTCAAGCCCCTGTTGCGCTGCTATGTCGGGGCGGTTCCCCTGGCTGCGCTTGCGGTCATAGCGATCGCCGCCAGCCACACCGACTGGCGTCTTGATGACCTGGTGAAGTTCCTATTGCTCGTGTGCTGCGGCATGGTCTCAGTTGCCTCGACGCCACGAATGATGTATAGCGTCAACGGCGGGCTAGTCAGAGACTTTAGCTCCATTTGGACCGTCCCGGCGGCGATCTTGCTGCCCCCGGTCTACGCCGCCATGGCGCCGCTCGCATTCAGCGCGGCCATGTACCTATTCATCCATCGCGGAGTTCCGCACCGGCAGATCTTCACCGCCGCCGCCCAGAGCCTGAGCTACGCGGGCGCATCGGCTTTCTTCCGCCTGCTGCCCAATTCGTTCGCGGGCGGCACCGTCGGCATCGGGCTGCACGCCTTCACCTGGTGCGCGGCCGTCGCCGCATGCGAGATCATCGGCAACCGCGGCCACCACTTCCTGATCATGGGCGCGGTGAAGCTGACCTCCCCGCAGGTGCGGATCCTGAAGGTGGAATTGGACCGCGAGGGCGCCCAGGCGCTCTTCGTGGAGATGGACCTCGGCATCCTGATCACGCTCGCGGTGGCGATCAGCCCCGCGCTCATCGTCATCGCGGTCCCCACCGTGCTGCTGGTCCGGCGGTTCCTGGTCTTCCCCATTCTCACGGCCCAGTCCCGGGTTGACTCCAAGACCGGCCTGCTCAACGTGTCCACCTGGGAGGCCGAGGCGGAGACCGAGATCTCCCGCTCGATCAGGACCCGCAACCCGGTGGCCCTCGCCCTGGTCGACATCGACCACTTCAAGCTCGTCAACGACACCCACGGCCACCTGGTGGGCGACAAGGTGCTGAAGGCGGTGGCCGAGGCGCTCACTACCCAGTCCCGCGACTACGACCGCGCGGGCCGGTTCGGCGGCGAGGAGTTCGTCCTCCTGCTCGCCCAGACGACCGGCTCCGACGCCGTCAAGATCGCCGAGCGGCTCCGCTCCCACGTCGAGGCCCTCGAGGTCCCGGTCGACGAGCGCCCCGGCGGCCCGGTCGTCAAGGTGACGATCTCCATCGGCGTCACCTCGATCGCCCGCGGCGAGACCCGCGAGCTGATCGACCTCCTCGCCGCCGCCGACTCCGCCCTCTACCAGGCCAAGCAGGGCGGCCGCAATCGCGTAGCCGTCTCCCCGACCGACCGCACCGCCCCCCTTGACGTCCTCAGCGGCGGCCTGTCGCCGGCCGCCCCCCACCCCCGAGACGAAGCCCGCCCGACCCCCGACCCCCACCCCGCGCCAAGCTCGCCGTCCCCGCGCCCGGTCCAGGTCCACGTCCAGGCCAACCCCACCTCCCTTTCTTTATGCCAAAATAGGTCACTCTCCGTGCCCATTAGGGCACACCACGAATCCGATCTTCACGATTAGTGATTCCCCCACAAAACCTCGCACTGCAACTTGCAAAATGACTAGCGCCGGCCGTCCCCAGCCCCACCATGACCGCACATCTCGCTTCCGCACCGCCCTCGTAGTTAGCGTCCATCACTTCATCCACGGTCGTATCGGGATTGTCCAGCATCGCCCCGAACACATTGACCAAGAGATTGACCGCATCCTCCTCGGGCGTGGCGTCGTCGCCCCACCCCATCTCTTCGATGATCAAGTTCGCTGCCGCATTCACCACCCGCATGACTTCTTCTCGCGTGAGCGGATCGCTAACCCCGGCCATCTCCGTCCCCCTCCGTCGCCAGGTTTTGTGGACGGAGTGTACGAAAGCCAGCCCAGCTAGGCCGACCCTGCCCGCAACGCATTGCCTTTGGCAACATTGCCATACGCAACTGGTTACCATTGCGCCATGGTGGACGGCGGGAGGCGCGCTCCGGACTGGGCGTGGGAAGAGATCGTCCTCGTGTGCGATCTCGTCGTACAGAACCAATGGCAGCAGGTCACCGTTGACAGTCCCGAGGCCATCGAACTGTCCGAACTCCTCCAGACTATGGACATCTACCCCGCCGAAGTCCGCGGCGACAAGTTCCGCAACCCAAACGGAGTCGTCCGCAAGTCCGCCGATATCGCGACCTCTCACCCTGGATATAGAGGAGCCAGAACCAACGGCGGTCGGCGCACAGAGGAAGTCGTCGCCGAGTTCCTTAACAAGCCAGAGGCGATGCACGCCGTGGCCGCTTCGCTCCGCTTGTCGCTGGCCGGAGGCGAGCCGCCGGACCTCCCGCGCGACGTAGGTTACGAGAACGAAAGCGAGATGGAGGGACGCTACCTCCTCCGCCTGCACGCCTACCGAGAGCGGAACCCCGCCCTGCGCAGGAAGAAGATCAGCAGCGTCCTGGCCGACGGCGGCGCGCTCGCCTGCGAGGTATGCACGTTCGACTTCGCCCAGCAGTACGGCGAGCGCGGACAGGGCTACATCGAATGCCACCACGTCGAACCGCTGCACATCGGCGGCGAGAAGGCCCGCTCGGTCAAGGACCTCGCGCTGCTCTGCTCCAACTGCCACCGGATGATCCACACCAAGCCGCCCTGGCCCACCCCAGCAGAACTGCGCGACATGATCCACAGGCAGCTTGATAACCGGCCAGCTTGAGGGCGTGCTGCGTCTAACCTTGCCTGGGCGGGAATGCCTCGTTCAACCATCTAGTGACCTCCGCAGGAGTGGTATACCCCTTCTCCTGGACCAGCGTGACGATGTCGACACCGGCCATGATGACGATGGGGTGCGCATCGGCGCGGATCTCCTGGTAAGCCTGCGGGGCAACGTGAGAGGTGGTCACCAGGACTCCGAACTCCCGGTGGCGGAGTCGGGATATGAGCCTGCTCACCTCCTTAACGCCGACGCTGTTCTTGAACGGCTCGTACAGCTTGGCCTCTAGGGCGAACGTCACAGCGATCGGGTCGGACCTGGGGCCGATAAGAAACTCCCCAACGGCGTCCCGACCGCCGTCCGCGGTCGGCCGGGTCACTTCGTAGGAGCCGACGTGACCGTCTGCCATCCTCCACAGGTCAGCCGCGAAGTACTCGAAGTCCGTCGGCCGGCCTTTGAAGTGGGCGTGAACTGCCCCAAGGATGTTTACTCCGACCGGAGTCTGTGGCTGTTGATCCTGTGGCGTTCGATACTCAATGCGGGTTGAGATTAGCGCCTGGAAGCGGCGCCCCGCGACCCACTGCCGCCATGGCTCCGGACAGTTGCCTGATAGAGGGTTGCCTGCCAAGGCATCATCGATCCAGGCGCGGGCTACCTTCGCTATATCGAGCACGGTGAACGTGGCTCGATAGTTCTGGAATCGCTTCCCCCCGCGATTGCGCCAAATCGCAACCAGGTCCTCATCCGCAGCTAGTCCGGCCGCACCGGGCGCCAGGACTCCACGAAACAGGACGTCGCGCCCCCTGCCCGCCTTGGCGAAAAGCAAGTACGGCGCCACCTGGGCGCGCGCCTCGGCGCTGCTGGCGAAGTCGAATGTGCTGCGCAGGATCACGTTCCCACCCCGCGACGAGTCGTGCAATTCTTTGCCAGGATGACGATTGTCGCCAAAATAGGTAAACGCGCCGGTGGCCGGATCGAGAACGTCCGGCCAGTCTGGCTCTACGCCGCTCGTGTACAGGACTACTAGCCGAGGAGCGTCCCGTTTCCCCCAGTAACGGAATCCGCCCTGATTTCCCACGGGTAGCAGCTTCGCCAGCGGGTCATCGGCTACCGACCCCCGCGAGCCTCCCCGGTATACCCGGTCCACCACGAGATCAGCCGATGAGAGCTCATCGAACGGCACCGACAGGCCATCGAGGTCAGCCTCCACGAACGACGTCGTCCTGTGCGCCCACCAGTCGGCCCTCGAATCCGCAACATGTTGCCAATGGCAAATCCAATGTCAGATGCTAGCGGACACACCTCGGTCGCGAGGGCTGCATGAGTGTGGCCACCGCAGAAACGACAGAGGGCGATACCTAGGTACCCGGCACGTGAGGCGAGCCGTCTGGACCTCCTGTGCGCCGTCGGACGCCGCGCCATACGACCAGCAAAAAATTCCGATCGGATGCTCGATCTAATGAAGACGTTCGCATCTATGTGCGATAAGATGGCCCCACAGCCCCAAGGCGGGCCGCTCCGGTGTTGCGAGCACCGGAGCGGCCCTGGGGCACCCACCTCTACTACGGGGGCGAGCGCCTTGAGCACAATCATCCCGGCCCGCGACCGCTGGTACATCCCTCCGCCGGTCGAAGCGGCGGCCGTGCGGCGGGGGCCCGGCGACGGCGACTTGGCGCGGATCGAAGCCCTGGACGCGGACCGCATGCACGACAGCCTCGTCTTCCTGGCCGGCTATGCGCCGGGCGTGCTTGACGTGATCCTGACCGCGACCGAGCCCTGCCTGGATGACGAGCGCCCCTCGGATACGGACGCGCTCGAGCCGTACTGCACCAGATGCGGCAGCGCAGCAGGCATCTTCATCAGTCGCGGCAACGAGTGGCTGCACTACACCGGCAGGCCCGAGACCGCCGACGTCCAGCCGTATTCCAGCGACCACAAGCCGGTCGTCGGCTGGCGTATCGCTACCAGCCCGATTGCCGAGGTAGCGCTCTAACCGCTTGTGCTCGGCGGTCTACGGGCGCTGTTAATCGCCAGACGACAGAAGCCATGGACCGGCGCTAGTCAATGGCTTCCCTCTTCTACCGCGTAGGCGGCCTACCGGAGTGAAGCCGTGAACGCGCGCCAAATCTCGGCGGGAACGCTCAGGGTCACGCCGTCGCGGTCGGCGGTGTCCCTGACCAGGATCACGTCGCTACGGCTGGCTGTTTCTACGCACTGTCCGCCGTTGCTGTCGCTGTAAGTAGATTTCCGCCAGTCCATAGCTCGCTCGCTTCGTTGATCAAGACCAGTGACTCACTAGCACGCCATGCCTCTGACCGAAGGGTATCGAAAACGCGACCTAGCGACGAACGGGTTTCCTCGTCCGACCATACGTTGCCGTTGACGCTCGTTTCGGAGTATGCCGCGCAGTCGGTGAGCGAAATTCCGTGAGCGACGGACGGCACGGCGACAGCCGGAACGACCTGGATCGTGACCCGCGGGCGGCTGGCCATCAGGACCAGGTGCCGTAGCTGCGCTGCCATGATTTCGATGGTGCCGACGAGGCGGTACAGCGCCAGCTGGTCAATCAGGAACAGTGTCGGCACGTCACGGGCGAACAGCCGTTTCTGGTGTGCCATGCGCCCGGACAGGCGCGTGCTGATGACCTCGTCAGTCACGTCCGGGTGAACGGACAAAAGCACGCGCGCGTAGTCCTCGGTTTGCAGCGGTCCCGTGATGATAGACGGGCACCAGTCACGCAGCGACGAGGCGTTGTCCAGTTCTTCGGTCCACGACCGGAAACCGGGAGGTGCCCAGCTCCGGGAGTCCGAGTAATACTCGCCGAACCAGCCACGCCGTTCGGGGAAAGCCTCGTCGCACTTGGCGGCGATTAGCTCCGTCGGGGGCCGGACGCCGCGTTCGATCCGTGACCAGTGACCGGCATCTATGCCGGTGCGCTCCTCGAGGTAGGGGAGCGACCACCCGCGCGCCAGCCGTTCTTTCTTAACCTGCTTGCCGAAGTGTGCCAACGGATTAACCGATGTGCCCGTCATGAATCCAGGTTGACACACCTTCGCGTATACGTCACTAGGCGTTCCATATTGGTCACATGTCCGCAGTCGCTGTAGCGGCGGCACACTACCTAGTCCGCAAGCAGCGGGACGGATCTCTTTCGAGCAAGGGAAAGGGCCATGAACGACGACAGTGACGACTTCATCGAGATGAACGATTCCGATTTTCTAAACGAGTACGGCCGAGTGCGCGACACGCTCGAGGCACTGGCTAACCGCATGCGAAAGATGACCGAAGAATTCGATCGGAGGGCGAGGGCCAAGTGGGCACCAGCCAGCCAGGGATAATCGCGCTTCCTCGCCTCCTCGCTGTGGAGGTCTTGCTGACCGAGCCCGAGTCCCTCGAGGATGACGTGCTTGAGTGTTGCCTGTATATCCTCCGCGACCGGCTTCGCGGCCGAGACAGCGGCGGCGCGTGAAGGCTGAGCATGTGCCCATGGGCGTTCCCGAACTGCTCCGCCGCGCAGCAGATCTTGTCCCGCCGCGTGCGAAAGCGAGGCGGGCCTGTGCGCCGACGAGGTCCGCGGCTATCTCCGTCAGAACGAGTGGGAGGTCACCCTCGGCATCCTGCAGGACTTCGACGACGTCCAGTGGCAGACCGTCAAGTTCTGGGACCTTCTCGCGGGCGCCGCTCAGCAAATGTCCCTCGCAGGTTTTGCGGATTGGTGCCAGTGGCGCCGGGGGAAGACCCCCACGCATCATGCGGGCGGACCTGCATCTAGTCGCCCCAGATCCGCACGTGGCCAGGATCTGGGTTGAGTTTGTCCCGGAAATCAGCCCGGGAGGACGAGGCTCCATCAGGCTCGCCGCGCTTACCCCTGCGAACTGGGGCCACCTGGCCACCGGTGACGTGATCACCATGCTCGAGCGCCAGGCGGTGGCCGGAACCGCCACGATCACAGAGATCCAGCGCCCGCTGCCGTCACCCGACTAACGCCGGGCCTGACCCGCCCAGGGATTGGGGCCTTGCTTCAGCACGACGAGCTGGGCCTGCGTAGCGGCAGGCCACAGGTCTACGTGATAAATGAAGTGGGGCCCGTATCCGGCGCCGCTCGCTTCGGTGACCGGCGCCTCGGACGGGACGTAGGACACGCGGACCCGGTAGCGGCCTCGCGGAATGCTGATGTGCTGTCCTTGGTCGGGGTCATCTGTTGGACCGCAAACGGCCAAGTCGCCGTTGGGCACGTCAAGGTCGGCTTCAACAACGTGCTGAGCTTCCGTTGCCCAGGCGGGCGGCTCACCGGGATGAAAGCGCAGTGTCGCTTCAACCCTGTCGTTCCGGGCAGTTCCGACCGACAGTGAGTTTGGCTCGACCCCGATCCGGTGAATATGGACAGCCTCGCTGGTCCACCCGGCCGGAGGCAAGTCCGGGTCTGTTCCGTGCGACCCCAGCCACTCCAGGTAAGCCTGAAGGTCTTGCAGGTAAAACTGGTAGTAATCCGCGAAGACGATAAGCCGGTGAACGTCGGGCGATCCAGGAAGCACCAGCAAACGCTACTCCCAGGCCTGCCGAAAGCGCCCAGAGCGTAGGCGCGCGGGATGCGTGGGTGCCCGGGGCGGACAGTGACCGGCGGCCGTTTTGGGTCGGCCACTACCCACGGGATCGGATAAACGGCTGGCCTTCTGCCTATAAAGTTGTCGTGCGGCTGCGAACAGTGGCCGGATCCCCGGCGGCCGCGAAGGGCGACGGTAAGAAATAGTCCGGTTCCGCAGTAGCCGGCTCTCTGGCGGCAAGGACCGGGATGATGCCGATGGCGGATACCAGCGCCCCGCCGGCGGCGATGCCCAGCAAGATGGCGGCGGCTGAATAGTGGCGAAAGCACCGAATACGCGCCCACGGTGATCGTCGCCGGCTTGGACCTGTAGCGCGGTCGTGTAGCCGGCCGCAAGCGCGGCGCCGGGTAGCCCGGCCATGGCGACCAGGAGGCCGGGCAGCCACAGGACCGGCAACGCCAGCGGGTAGAGGAACAACGCCAGATCCAGTGCGCCGAACAGGACCGAGCCGCCACCGACCAGCGTGCGGATCGGCAGCCGGTGCCCGTAGCCCGCGACCAGGATGCCGCCCGCAACGCCGCCGACCGCCTGCAGGCGAGAATCATGAGGCGCAGGACCGGATCGCTCGCGTACATGCGGATGCCCGCGATCCACGCGGCCAGCGTCCTGCGGCCACTCCGTGACCTGCCAGGGCCGGTCGCGGCCGTTGTGTCGCTCAGCGGGCTCGAGGAACCCGTACTTGGCGAGCTGGCGCATGTGGTGGGAGGCCAGTGCCTGGCCGACGCCGAGCTCGCGGTCGGCCTCGGCGGAGGTGGTGGGGCATCCCGGCCGAACTGAGCCGCGACGGGCGTAGCCGACGCCTGCACCGGACCTCCCAACACGTCAGCGACTAGAAACCGCGTACCGCCACCCAATCGCAGGCGCATGCTCCGCGTCGGACACCACGGTCGGCCCGTCGCCCGGGGAATCGGCGGCGGACGCAACGCGGGGGTGATGCCAGTCGGACCCATACCCCAGCGCCGACGCCCTCACCGTGGATGGTGAGTGCGTCGGCGGTGGGCTCAGCTCAGCGCGTCGGTCGGGGCGCTGCTGCGGGGCGCGGTTGCGATCCCGTCACCTTCGGCGCTAGGCGGAGCATCCCAGCGCCGCCAGATCAGGCGGTGCACCGGGATGAGCCGCGGGATGTCGCGCAGCCCCGGAATGAACGGGACGCAGAGCAGCAGGATGGTGGCCGCACCGGTCATGTAGACGGCGATCATGTCGATGTTGGCCGAGTTGGTCCATCCGGGAACCTGGTACCAGAGCGTGTACAGCCACAGCCACGGCTGGCCTGGGTAGCTGCCGGTCTCGTTCATCACGCCCCACTGGCTGCCGGTCAGCCCCATCGCCTGCGCCTGGTTCGAGAAGTAGGCGCCATCCTCGATGAACAGCAGCGGCTTGGTGAAGTTGGTGCCGTAGAACGGCTGCTGGGACAGCAGATCGGTGTCAAGCGCGCCGCTGCGCGCGAGCGCCAGCTCGCTCGCCATCAGGGCCGGGACCGGGCCATCGTTGGCGGGAGGCACGACCGGGGCCCCGTTCACGAACTTCACGTTCGCCTCCGCCGTCGCGTACGCGTTGGCCCACTTCAACTGCTGGGCGGCCGGTGCGGCCTGGTAGGAGGCGAGCGGCGCCGCGACGGCCGGGTCGGTCTGCGCGAGCGTGGTCAGCGGCCCCAGGACGAAGTCCTGCGCCGCGTTGACCGGCTGGGTGACGCCCGCGACCTTGGCCGGCGCGAACAGCAGCGACTGGGTGCTGCCGTTCTGGCTGTTGTAAGGCGGCCCGTAGGTAGCGGTCTCGCTGGTGCCGTTCAGCTCGGTCGCGGCCGTGGCCAGGAAGTCGGCGGGCGCGACCCGGGCCCACGTCGCGACCGTGATCGAGGGCACGTCGGGGGAGGACAGCAGTCCGGCCAGGCCGAAGGTCAGCGCGAGCACAATGACCGAGGCGATCGTTCCCTCCTTGAGGATGTCGTAGCGCCGGTTCGGGCCGCGCCACGGCGCCGCGTCGGCCGCCGCGATCGCGCGCCGCCTCAGCCGCCTGCTGCCGCTGACCGCTGGATGCGCGTCGATTGGATGGGAGACGCCCCGGACCCGGACCAGCAGCACGTGCGCGCCGACGATCGCGACCAGGACGATCGGGATGAGGACGATGTGCCACATCAGCATCTGGCCGAAGTTCATGACGTTGAAGAACGCGCCGACCCCGACCGAGTTGAACGCATCCTTGCCGCTGGTGGAGATCCACTGTGAGTCGAAATTCTGCTGCGACAGGTACCCGGTGAAGCACTCCACGATCGAGGCCACGAACGCGACCACACCGGTAATCCAGGTCATGGTCCGGCGTCCCCGCCAGGCCGCCATCCAGAACTTAGCCCACAGGTGGATGACCAGCAATGCCATGAACAGCTCGACGCTCCACACGTGCAGGCTGTTGAAGAAATGCCCGACCGGGTTGTAATGCCACCAGTCGGGGCCGCCCAGCGCCAGCGCGAACCCGGAGGCGATGACCACCCCGAGCGCGGCCAGGGAGCCGACCCCGAACACGTACGCCCACGAGGACACGTAGGCCGGCTGGCTGTCGGGCAGCAGTTTCCCCGGCGGCAGCACCTTGAGAACGCCGCGTCGCACCCGCGAGGTCCACATGCGGGCGGTGGCGTCGTCAACCGGTTCGAGGGCATCGCTGGCTAGGCCGGCGGCGGTCTCCGGCGCTGATTCCTCGGCGTGCCCGTGCGGGAACGGGAGCAGCAGCGCCGCCCCGAAGATGACCACCATCACGGCGATCAGGACGAGGTTGGCGACCGAGATATTGAAAATCGACCAATGAACGAAGGAGCCTGGGGTATTCACTGGTACCACCAACTACTGGCGGATCGTGGCTGGGACCTTGCCTGTTTCCGCCTCGGGAGCAGGCGCAAGCGACGCCTCGCCGTCCCGAGCGGTCACGGGAAGCGCAGTCGGGCATTTCGCGACAATGCCAACAACTTCCCGCACCTGCAGGATGGCCCCCCGTGCGGTGAGGCCGAGCAAAGTCCCTTAGGTCCCCAGCGGCCCGGACCAAAGTCCCGATCCAAGCCCAGGGCAGAGGCGAGCAGCGAGCCTACGAAGGAGTTACCGACTCGCTACCGCGTACCGCCACCCGATCGCGGGCGCGTGGTCCGCGTCGTACACCTCGGTCGGCCCGTCGCCCGGGGAAGCGGCGGCGGACGCAACGCGGAAATGCTGCCACTCGGTCCCGTGCCCGAGGAAGATCCCGACCGGCTCCCCGCAGGTCGTGCAGTACGGCTCGGGGCAGTGCGCAACGCCGCCGAAGGTCGGGGGCCGGTACCCGGCCAGGAATGCGAGTGTCATCGCCATCCGCTCGATATCGAACAGTCGCAGCCGATCAAGCCGGGTTCGCCCCATAGCATCGTTTTGCGTCCGGTATTGATCGGCGGCCAGCGAACTTTTCACACAAAAATTCTATCGGCTGGAGCCCTCGCGGCAACGACCGACGCGCCGTCGTCGCCGGCGTGTCGCGACCAATCTGCGGCCGAGCTGCGACCACGCCGCAACCGCAATGCAATCATTCTGCAACCATAAGACTACTCAGCGTCACCCTGATTCAGTCTCGATGCGACGCCGCCGCGCCGTAAGGCCAGACGCCATCGGAACGCGCCGCAGGAACGACCGGAAGCCCTCGAATCCAGGATTTTTCAGGTAAGCTCACCGAGCAGGCGGCCGAAAGACGTGTTTTCTTGCCCGGAATCGGGCACAATCGAGCGCGTAAGTACCACAGGCACCCCGGCACAACTAGATATGGCGTGCGCATGGACGAGACGTACCCGCAGGACCTGATCGGCAACGTCGCGGCGAGCACCGGGCTCCCCGAGGCGACCGCGTCCCGGGTCGTCGCGGACGTCGCCGCCTACTTCGGCGAGACCGTCGACGAGTTCGTCCGGCGACGTCACTCCGAGCTCCAGGGGAAGAGCAACAAGCGCAACGACGACATCTGGCCGCAGCTGGCGGCGGAGCTCCAGGGCCGCCGGTTCCGGGCCGAGGACCTGTCGGAACGCCAGCTCCGCCGCATTGTCTACGGATAACAGCAAGGACGCTGCAAAAGCGGCAGGAACTACCAATTGGGCGAGGAAGGGACACGGTAAACGTGTGCGGGATCGTCGGTTATGTCGGCAAGCGGGATGTGACGCCAGTCCTCATCGAGGGACTGCACCGGCTGGAGTACCGAGGCTACGACTCGGCCGGCCTGGCCGTCATCAGCAGAGGCAGACTCCAGATCACCAAGACCGCGGGACGCGTCCAGGACCTCCGCGACCGGCTGGCAGCCAAGCAAACCGCGAGCACGTCCACAAGCGCAAGCAGCACTACCAGCAAGCCCACCATCGGCATCGGCCACACCCGCTGGGCC
Organism: uncultured Actinomycetota bacterium; assembly: GCA_963838825.1. GTDB lineage: Bacteria > Actinomycetota > Actinomycetes > Streptosporangiales > Streptosporangiaceae > Trebonia. The sequence goes on along the minus strand of CAWISQ010000004.1, from coordinate 215,430 downwards.
ACCCACGGTGAGCCGAACGAGACCAACGCGCACCCCCACACCGACGCGCACAACCGCATCGCGGTGGTCCACAACGGCATCATCGAGAACGCCGAGTTCCTCCGCGACCAGCTCCAGGCCAACGGCGTCCAGTTCACCAGCGACACCGACACCGAGGCGCTCGCGCACATGATCGCGGCCGAGCTCGCGGCCGACGAGTCCGCCACCCTCGAGGACGCGGTCGTCCGCACCCTCAAGCGGGTCGAAGGCGCCTACGGCCTCGTGGTGATGGACACCAAGCACCCCGACCAGCTCGTCGTCGCCCGCAACGGCTCCCCGCTGGTGCTCGGCCTGGGCGAGAACGAGATGTTCGCCGCGTCCGACGTCGCCGCCCTCGTCCGCTACACCCGCCAGGTGATCTACCTGGAGGACGGCGACGTGGCCACGATCAAGGCGAACAGCTACCACACCACCACGCTCACCGGCACCCTGGAAAGCGACAGCAACACCAGCAAGGTGCCGACCACGGTTGACGCCGACGCCGACGACTACGAGCTCGGCCAGTTCAGCGACTACATGCGCAAGGAGATCCACGAGCAGCCGGGCGCCATCCGCCGGGCGCTGCGCGGCCGCCTCGACGAGCGCTTCGCCACCGCCGGCTCGGCGGCATCAACTTCGACGCCCGCGAGCTGCGGAACATCAAGAACGTCAAGTTCCTCGGCTGCGGATCGGCCTACTACGCCGGCCAGATGGGCGCCGCCCTGATCGAGGAGCTGGCCCGGATCCCGGCCGACGCCGAGCCCGCGAGCGAGTTCCGCTACCGCTCACCGGTCGTCGACCCGGACACGCTCTACGTCGCGGTCTCCCAGTCCGGCGAGACCATCGACACGCTGATGGCGGTCCAGGAGCTGCGCCGCAAGGGCGGCCAGGTCATCGGGGCGGTCAACGTGGTCGGCTCGGCGATCGGGCGGGAGTGCGGCCACGGGATCTTCCTGCACGCCGGGCCCGAGGTCTCGGTCGCCTCGACCAAGGCGCTGACCAGCATGGCGGTCAACTTCGCGCTGCTGGCGCTGCTCCTCGGCCGGGTCCGCGACCTCTCCTCCGCCAGCGGCGAGCGGGTCGTCAACGGCCTGCGCAACCTCCCCGCGCAGGTGTCGGAGATCCTGGCCGAAGAGGGCGAGATCGAGACCATCGCCAACCGCTACGCCAACGCCGAGCACATGTTCTTCATCGGCCGGGTCCGCGGCTGGCCGGTCGCCCGCGAGGGCGCGCAGAAGCTCAAGGAGATCTCCTACGTGCACGCCGAGGCCTACCAGGCGGGCGAGCTCAAGCACGGCCCGCTGGCGCTGATCCAGTCCGACATGCCGAGCGTGGTGATCATCCCGTCCGACGACCTGATCGCCAAGAACATCTCCACGATCGAGCAGATCAAGGCCCGCGGCGGCCCGGTCATCGCGGTAACCAGCGCCGACATCCCCGACGGGCTGGCCGACGCCACCATCCGGGTGCCCCGGGCCGAGCCCGAGCTCGAGCCGATCCTGTTCAACATCCCGCTCCAGCTGCTCGCGTACCACGCCGCCACCAAGCTCGGCCGGGACATCGACAAGCCCCGTAACCTGGCCAAAAGCGTCACCGTCGAATAACCAGCGCAAAGCAACGGTCCGTTCGATATAAAAGGCTTTTGACTTTAAATTCACGGGACCTGCCACCGCACCAGTCGGCTACGCCAGCGACACCATTAGGCGATGTCGATGGCGTAGCCGACCGGTCTCGTCCCACGCCCACCGTGCCGCGCTTACGCCGCATGGCGCCCGCCTGATCCGGCGGGTCGTCGCGTGATCACGGAGACTTTTGTCCTGGCGAAGGATAATTTGCTTATAAGGGCGAAAATCCTTCGCGGAAACAAAATCCTTCGCGATCATGGCGCCTTCCGGGGCGTCATCGCGAAGCGAGAGCGGCCGATGTTACCGAAGCGACGCGGGGTGCCGGTCGCCGCTCCGTTCTGGCACGCGGACGGCACGGGCCTGGCCCGTCATGCCTTGGTCAGGCGGGCGTCACTCCGGTCCAGCCAGCGATTAGCCCTGGTTAGCACGAGCTAAATCGCAGTTCCGTCTGGACGTATGCCCTAGGGCAGCCATCCGCGCGATGTCGGCTTGCTCTCGGCTCCCTGTCATTAGATTCCGGGAGGCATCAATGATTCCCGGTGGCGGTTCGGGAGCCGTTCTCCTCCCTGAACCGCCGCATCGCCGACGTAGCCGACAGGGTCGAGACCGCCGTGCGGGCTAGTGGAAAATCGGGGGCTCGATCCCCATCGCGGCGCGCATCGCGTCGCCGATCTCCTGGGGGACGGGCTGCTCGCACCAGACGACCTTGCCGCCCTGGGAGCGGCGGGCGCCCCAGCGGGCCGACAGCTGGGAGACGACGTGCAGGCCGCGGCCGTTCTCGGCGTCCTTGTCGACCTGGAGGACCCGGGGCAGCGCGGGCGAGGTGTCGTGCACCTCGCACGTGAGCGAGTCCGGCTCCAGGATGAGCTGCAGCAGCGTCTCGCCCTGGGCGTACTTGATCGCGTTGGTGACCAGCTCGGAGACCAGCAGCTCGGTGACCGGGATGAGGTCCTCGAGACCCCAGCGCTTGAGCGGGTCCCTGACCATCGAGCGGGCCTGCCGGACGGAGGAGAGCTCGGGCTCGAGCGGGAAGCTGATCCGGTGGTCTTCAGGTATCCGCCGCAGCTTGGCGATCAGCACCGCGATGTCGTCGCGCTTGGCGTCGGAGTAGACGCCGTCGAGGGCGGTCTTGCACAGGTCCTCGAGGTCCTTCTCCGGCGCGCCCTCGCCGAACGCGACCTGCAGCCGTTCCAGGCCCTCGCTGATGTCCCGGTCGCGGGACTCGACCAGGCCGTCGGTGTAGAGGACGAACAGCGACCCGTCCTCGATCTGGTGCCGGGTGGTCTCCACGACGCCGTCGTCGATGATGCCGAGCGGCGGGGACGGCTGCACCTCGAGGTACTCGTTGGTGCCGTCCGGGTGGACCAGCAGCGGCGGCAGGTGGCCGGCCACCGCGAGCTCGATCTCGCCGGTGACGGCGTCGTAGACCCCGTACGCGCAGGTGGCGAAGTGCGGCTCGCGTTCGCCGATGTTCTGCATGAGCTCGTCGAGCTGCTGCAGCGTCGCCGCCGGGGGCAGCTCGAGCATCGCCAGGGTCTGGATCGCGGTCCGCAGCCGGCCCATCGTGACCGCGGCCCGGACGCCGTGCCCGGCCACGTCGCCGACCACCAGCGCGACCCGCGCGCCGGGCAGCCTGATCGACTCGTACCAGTCGCCGCCGACCTCCACCAGCTCGCTGCCGGGCAGGTAGCGGTGGCGGACGTCGATCGACGAGGGATAGGACAGGCCGGTCGGCAGCATCGCCCGCTGCAGCGTGAGCGCGGTCGCGTGCTCCCGGTTGTACCGGGTCGCGTGATCGAAGAAGACCGCCTGGCGGGCGGCGAAGTCCATCGCCATGTCCATGTCGTACCGGTCGAACCGCCGGGTGCCGAGCTCCCGGAAGCAGCAGAACAGGCCGACCACGGTGCCCTTGGAGATGGCCGGCAGGACCAGCATCGAGGTGTCCGACAGCAGCCCGCCGACCGGCTTGCGCCGCCACGCGCGGGCGAGCTTCCTGGCCGCCTCCGGGGTGATGGAAGCCTCGAGGACCGGCTCGCCGGTGGCGATGCAGCGCGAGTAGGGGGAGTTGCCGGGGAAACGGAGGATCTCGCCGACCGGGAACGCGGCCTGCCAGGACGGGTTCTCCTTGTCGTGCTTGACGTGCAGCCGGCGGAGCGGGACGTCCGCGTCGGGAACGTGCGCCGGGACCTCGTTGTCGCCGATCAGCGACTCGAGGACGAGCACCTCGGCGGCGGTGCAGAAGGCGGGCACCAGCTGCGCGGTCATCTTCTTGGCGAGGTCGCTGAAGTCGAGCGTGTCCTCGTCGGAGAGGGCGGAGTCCCGCAGCAGGACCTCGCGCATCAGGCCGGGCTCGATGAACCGCTCGCCCGACGGGATCGGGATCTGCAGGATCACCAGGGCGGCGACGTCGCTGCCGCCCGCCTGCATCGGCCGGGCGCTGACCACGGAGCTGGCGATGGTCCCGTCGGCCAGCGCGATCGAGAGCATGTCGTTCGCCTCGCGGTCGGCCTTGATCGCCTCGAGCAGCGAGGCGACCACGAGGATCGCGCCCTGGTCGGGGGAGACCGGCTTGCCGCCGCCCTTGGGCTGGGTCGCGGTGATGTCGGCGAGGTTAACGCCGAGCAGGTCATCGCTCGATCGCGCGAGAACTTTCGGAGCCGTGCGGTCATGCTGGACGATCCGGCCGGTGCGGTCGATGCCGAGGATAAGCGTCCGCACCGAGGGTGACGCGGTGGGGCTCACGGTCACCGGCGGTGCCTTTCGGCTCACCTTCTTGCCGGGTGTCACGGGCGACTCCTGGATGTTCGTGCACGACGCGCTCCCGCCATTATGGGCCACCCAGTGCTGCATCTGAGAGCGCTTCCGATTCTTCCCCTTTGCCCATGTATGACCAATTATGTCATATTAACCAGGGTGACGGCGGGTCTTCTGGGGCACTGAGCACCTAACGCGACACTGATTTTCGCTGCATATTCCTTACTGGAAGGTCGCGGCCTGTTATCTGAGCTCACTACTGGGACAGCGTGGTGTTCTGCGCCGAGGCAGTGGCGACGATGCCCTGGCTGGTGACGCTGACGGAGCGGACGACCAGGCCGGCCGGCAGCGTCGGTATGGAGAAGGTGTACGACGAGGCGATCGACGACCCGCCGATGAGCGAGGCCAGGCCCGCCAGGCCGGTCAGGTTGCCGACCTCCACCTTGATCGTGTTCGCGTTGACCTGCTCGATCTTCCCGACCGCGCCGCCCAGGGAGGAGTTGAACTTGATCGCGTCCGGCCCGTCGGCGGGGTCGGCACTGACCGTCAGGCCCGGGATCGGGATCAGGTTGACGACGGTGGCGAACGAGACCACCACGGTGCCGTTGATCTTGCCGATCGTCGCGCCGTTGAACGACGCGTTGGGGCGCACCCCGGTCGCGGTGGCGTGCAGGCTGTTGATCACGACGTGCTGGACCGTGAAGTTGCTGGCGTTGATGTCGATCTGGCTGAGGTCGCGCGAGGCGACCTGGGTGAGGAACGGGAACCCCTCGATGTTGACCGAGGGCTTGGTGCCGAGCCCGGAGGTGTCGATCTTGCTCGCGATCGCGTTCTCGGCGAAGGCCTTGGCCCCGAAGTCGGCCGCGACCAGCACCAAGATAAGGATGACGAGCGCGATCAGCCAGCGGCGGCCGCGGTGCCTGCGCCTGGGCGGGCGGGACTGCCCGGCCGGCGGCTGCTGGCTCTGCTGCCAGGCGGGTGGCTGCCCGCCACCTGCGACCGTCTCCTCGTATCCGGGGGCCTGCTGCGGGGGGTGCTGCCAGCCCTGCGGCCGCACGCCGCGCGGCACCGTCTCATCGGCCCCAGGGGACTGCTGTCCGTACGGCGGCTGCTGGCCCGGTTGCCCCTGCCGGCCGCCGTAGCCGCCCTGCTGGCCGCCGTACTGGCCCTGCCCGCCGTACTGGCCGGGCTGCCCGCCGCGCGGCGGCTGCTCCGGCCATCCGCCGTTCGGTTGGTAATTGCTCACCCGGGAGCTCCCCTCAGTGGACGGCTCGCGATCGTTTATACCCAGCACCCGCGCGCAGGGTACCCCGCATTGCCATGGGTTTCCCGAGTTGCGCGATTTTGCCTGCCGTTTGACCGGTTGCGGGCGCTTGCTGGCTTACTGGCTGAAGGTGGCGTTGGTGGCGGCGGCCGAGAGCGTGAGCCCCTGCCCGTTGAGCGTGAGCCCGGTGATCCGCAGGCTCGGCGGGACGCCGGCCGGCAGCGTGATCGTGAACGAGGGAGCGGAGCCGAGCAGGGTACCGACCAGACCGCCGGCGGTCGGCAGCTCGACGGTGACCTGCTGCGGCCCGGTCTGCTTGAACTTGACCACGCCGCTGGCGCTCTCCCCGAGCACGATCCCGGTGACCTTCAGCTTGTTCGCGCCGTCGGGCACCGCGGTAAGCGAGGCGGCGTCCCCGAGTTCGCTCGAGATGCCGTCAGTCAGCGAGCTGAGGGAGACGAAGGCGGTCGCGGTGATGTGATCGATCGTCGCCCCGTTCCACGACGAGTTCAGGTGCATGCCGGTGATCGTCGCGTTCAGGCTGGAGATCGTTACCGGGCCCGCCGGGATGTTGCTGGCGCTGATGACGACCTTCTTGAAGTCCTTGTGGAGGACCTGGGTGAGGAACGGGAAGCCCTCGATGTTGACCGACGGCTTGACCGGGAACCCGTTGGCGGTGAACTGGTTGGCCATGTCGTTCTCGGCGATCGCCTGGCCCACGAAGTTGCCGATCGCCAGCACGATCGCGAGCACCAGGAGGACGAAAAACGCGATGACCGAGCGGCGGACCGGCCGCCGCCGGCGTCGCGGCCTGACCCGCGGCCCGTCCGGGGGCCCGTAGTCCTGCGGTCCATAAGCCTGCTGCCGGTAGCCCTGATCCCAGTCGTTCTGAGCTCCCTGGCCCTGGGGCCCATAGCCCTGATTCCAGTTGCCCTGCTGCCCGTAACCCTGCGGGCCATCCCCCTGGCCCCAGTCGCCTTGTGGTCCGTCCGCAGGCGCCCAGTCACTTTGAGGTCCGCCGGCTGGCGCCCAGCCACCTTGAGGCCCGTTGGCGGGCGTCCGGTCGCTTTGCGGAATGTCGGCTGGCGCCCGGTCGCTTGGAGGCTCGTCGGCTGCGGCTCCGTCGGCTGCGGCTCCGTCGGGTGCGGCTCCGTCGGGTGCGGCCGCGTCGTGCTGGGGCTCGTCAGCCGGCGCCCCGTTGCCCTGGGGTCCGTTGCCCTGGGGATCGTCACCTTGGCCCCAGCCGCCCGGCGGCGCGTTGCCCGGCGGGCCGGGAACGTCCCCCTTGCTCAAGACGGCTCGCGGGACCGTGGCCTGGGCGACGCCGCCCTCGGGAGCAGTGCCCGGCCCCGAGCTGACCTCGGGAGCGCTCTCCTGCGCGACGTCGTCCGAGCCCGAGCCGCCCGAGTCGCCCGGGCTGCCGCTGCCGCTGTCGGTGTCGGTTTCGGTGTCAACGCTGCCGACGTCAACGCTGTCCAAAGCAACGTCGTCCTGGGCCGTCGACGCCGTCGATGGGGATTGCATCGGCTGGGTTGGTTCGTAGCTCATGCTGGTTCCCCCGTCGGGCCGGCGGCTGTCGCCGAATATAAAGATCGACAGATGTCGACGTGTACGTAGAAACGCTCCACATGTAGTTATAGTTCACCAGATTCCGGATTACACCTCCGAGCCCTAGACTCTTGACCAGCTGGGTATGTAACGATCCGGGGGCTTGCCGTCAATCGGGAGGGGAATTCGGCAGTGGGGATTCAAATGGCGCATAGTTCGCGTAGCGCACCTCCGCTGTTGGTTCGCACGGTGCGCTCCACGCACCGGCTCGAGGGGGGCACCGAGTACCGGATCGGCCGTGACGAAAGCGCCGACATCCCGGTCACCGACCCTCGGGTCTCCTGGGACCACGCGGCGCTCTACGTGTCCGGCGGGACCTGGGTGCTCGAGGACAAGGGCAGCAGGAACGGCACCTACGCGGGCTCCGAGCGGATCTCCAAGTTCAACATCGACGGCCCGTGCGTCATCCACGTCGGCAACCCCGAGGACGGGCCGGTGCTCCGGTTCGAGCTCGAGCCGGTCCCCGAGGCGCGGACGGCCGCGCCGCCCGCCTCGGCGGCGCCGCCCGCCTCGCGCGGGTCATCGCCCGCCTCACCCGGGGTGTCGCCGTTCGACGGCTGGGGCAACGCCGACCCGCACGCGTCGCTGCCCGGCGTCGACCGCGAGCCCACCTCGCGCATCAAGCTGCAGGCGGCGCGGGTGGTGAAGATCGGCCGCCGCCCGGACAACGACATCGTGGTGCAGGACCTCGGCGTCTCCAAGGCGCACGCCGAGCTGAAGATGTCACCGACCGGCCGGTACCAGATCTTCGACCTCGGCAGCCACAACGGCACGTTCGTCAACGGCCAGCGCGTGAACCAGGCCGAGCTGACGGAAGACGACATCGTCTCGATCGGCCACGCCACCTTCCGGCTGGCCGGCGGCGTCCTGACCGAGTACATCGATGAGGGCAACGTCCCCTTCGAGGCGCTGGACCTCCAGGTCGCGGTGGGCGACGGCGGCAAGCAGAAGGTACTGCTCGAGGGCATCACGTTCCCGCTCGCCGAGCGCTCGATGATGGCGGTCATCGGCCCGGCCGGGGCGGGCAAGTCCACCCTGCTCAACGCGCTGACCGGCAAGCGCCCGGCCACCACCGGCAGCGTGTTCTACGACTTCCGCGACCTGTACTCGAACTACGACGAGCTCAAGCACCGGATCGGGCTGGTGCCGCAGGAGTCGGTCACCCACGACCAGCTCACCGCCAAGTCGGCCCTCGGCTACGCGGCCGAGCTCAGGTTCCCGCCCGACATCACCGAGACCGACAGGAACCTGCGGGTCGACGAGGTGCTGGGCGAGCTCGAGATGACCCAGCACGCGAACACCAGGATCCTGCGCCTGTCCGGCGGCCAGAAGAAGCGCGTCAACATCGGCCTCGAGCTGCTGACCAAGCCCAGCCTGCTGTTCCTGGACGAGCCGACCTCGCCGCTCGACCCGCACCTCAAGCGCGAGCTCTTCGGCCAGATGAAGAAGATGACCGAGAACGGCCAGTCGGTCGTGGTGATCACCCACGACGTCGAGTCGAAGCTGATCGACCAGTGCGACCGGCTGATCGTGCTCTCGCCCGGCGGCCGGATGGCCTACTTCGGCCCGCCCGCCGACGGGCTGAAGTACTTCGCCGCGGGTGACTGGGCGGACGTCTTCCAGTCCTTCTCCGACGACCCGGCGGCGGACTGGGCGGGACGCTTCCGCAGTTCGCCCGAGTTCGCGAAGTACGTGGCCAACCGGATGTCGGTCAACCCGGCCCAGCAGCAGCGGCAGAACCGGGCGCCCGACGATGAGGCCAAGCCGAAACAGCGCGGCAGCCTCACCCAGGTGTTCACGATGGCCCGCCGCTACGCGCGGGTGCTGTCGGTCGACCGCGGCTACACGATCTTCGCGGTGGCGCTGCCGATCATCCTCGGCGCGCTGCTGCGCATCATCCCGTCCACCTTCGGCCTCGGCGGCCCGCCGGGGAAGAACCAGGGCGCCCAGACGCTGCTGCTGATCCTGGTGATGGCGGCCTGCCTGTCCGGCACCGCCAACTCGATCCGCGAGTTCGTCAAGGAACGCGACATCTACGAGCGAGAACGGATGGCCGGGCTGTCGTCGGGCGCCTACCTAATGTCCAAGGTGCTCGTCCTCGGCGTCGTCAGCCTGATCCAGGCGCTGATCATCGTCATCATCGGGCTGGCCGGGACGAAGATGCCGGCCCAGGCTTCGGCGATACCCGGGCCGCCGATCATCGAGATCGCGGTGGCAACCGTGGTCCTGTGCGTGGTGTCGATGCTGCTCGGCCTGCTGATCTCCACGCTCGTGAGCAAGAGCGACCAGACCATGCCCGCCCTGGTGGTGGTCACGATGATCGAGGTCGTGCTCTCGGGCGGGGTGTTCGCGCTTGGCGCCGGGGCCGAGGCGTACGTGTCGATGATCGCGCCCGCCCGGTGGGGCATGGCCGCGATGGCCTCGACCATCAACCTGAACGTGATCACCCCCGCCAACCCGCTCGCGCCGGTCAAGCCGGACGCGCTGTGGACGCACAGCGCGGCCCAATGGGGGACCGACATGGGTGTCCTGGTCCTGATCGGCCTGATCTGTCTGTTCATCGCCGGCTTCCGGCTCTCCAGGATCGGGCCGCGACGGCGCAAGGCCGCCACCGCTGACAGATAGCCGGACAGCCAGAGTCGCCCGGGCCCGTTCGATCGGAACTCTGGTTTTTGTTCTTAATGGGAACAAGTCCGGATCCGGCGTACTTGAGTAGTTCGTGAAGTTTGCACTCCCGGGCCGGACCGCCAACCAGAAGGTGGTTGTCAGCGCGGTATTTGTCGCGGCGATGTTCATGAACATCATGGACGGGACCGTCGTCAATGTCGCGCTGCCCACGCTGAGCAGGTACTTTGGCGCGCCCATCGGCGCGGTGAGCGGGGTCGTGACCGCCTACCTGGTGGCGCTGGCGGTGGCGATGCCCGTCTCCGGCTGGGTCGGCGACCGGTTCGGCGGCCGGAACGTCCTGGTCGGGGCGATCGGGCTGTTCACGGTCGCGTCGGCGCTGTGCGGGGTGGCGACGTCGCTGCCCGAGCTGGTCGCGTTCCGGGCGCTGCAGGGCCTCGGCGGCGGGCTGCTGGTCCCGGTCGGGATGACGATGATCACCCGGGTGTTCCCGCCCGCCGAGCGGATCAAGGCGAACCAGATCCTGGTCATCCCGACGCTGCTGGCGCCGGCCCTCGGCCCGGTGATCGGCGGCGCGCTGGTCGACGGGCTCTCCTGGCGGTGGATCTTCTACGTCAACCTGCCGGTCGGCCTGGCGGCGGTCGCGGTCGGCGCGCTGTTCCTGCCGGGCGGGTCCGAGCACCCGGCGGGCCGGTTCGACCTGCCGGGCATCCTTCTCGCCGCGACCGGGTTCCCGCTGCTGCTGTACGCGATCTCGGTCGGCTCGTCGTCCGGCTGGAGCTCGCCCCTGGTGCTCGGCACCGGGCTGTCCGGGCTGGCGCTGCTGGCCGGCTTCATCGTCGTCGAGCAGCGGGTCGATTCGCCCCTGCTGCGGCTGCGGATCTACACCGGCCGGCTCTTCCGCATCACCAGTCTGCAGCTCATCGCCGCGTCGGGCGGTTTCATGGGCACGCTGTTCCTGGTGCCGCTGCTGCTGCAGAACGGCCTCGGCTTCTCCGCCGTCCACTCGGGCCTGTCCACCTTCACCGAGGCGCTCGGCGGGATGTGCGGCACCCAGCTGTCCTCGCGGATCTACAAGCGGGTGGGGCCGCGCCGCCTGATGGTCACCGGCATGTCGGGGACGGTGCTGACGATCGGCGCGATGGCGCTGGCCGGACGGTCGGACGCGGACTGGCTGATCCCGCTGCTGATGTTTTTCACCGGGCTCTCGTTCGGGTTCGCGATGGCGCCCTCGCTGGCCGCCAACATGGCCAAGATCTCCGCCGCCGAGACCGGGCACGCGTCCACCCTGCAGAACACGGTCCGGCAGGCCGGGGCGGCGGTCGGGGTCGCGCTGCTCGGCACGATTCTCGGCGTGACCGGGGCCAGCGCGCTTGACCTGGCCGGATATCACGTCGCGTTCCTGGTCGCGGCGGCGGTGATGGCGCTCGGGGTGGTCTTCTCCTGCTTCGTCAACGACCGCGACGCCGCCGCCACCATGGCCCCCGCGCACCGCGAGGGCGCTGGCTCGGGTGGCTCGCTGGCCGAGGCGGCGTTAGCCGCGCTCGTCTTTGGGCGTCGAGGCTGCCTGGTCATTGGCGCTTGAGCGCCCGGCCGGGCGCGGGCGTACCCTATGCCGGTGACAACTGCCGACGGCGCCGCCCTCTCCCTCTCGCTGACTCGCGCGATGCTCAGCCGCTTCCCGCTCATCGACGGGCACAATGACCTGCCGTGGGAGCTGCGCGACCTGTACGGCTCCGACCCGGCCGCGGCCGACCTGACCCGCCGGCTGCCGAACACCCACACCGACATACCGCGGCTGGTCGAGGGCGGGGTCGGCGGCCAGTTCTGGTCGGTCTACGTCCCGGCCGAGCTGGCGGGCGACGCCGCCGTGACCGCCGTGCTCGAGCAGATCGACCTCGTGCACCGGATGATCGACGACTACCCGGCCAGGTTCCAGCTCGCGCTGACCGCGTCCGACGTCGACGCGGCGTTCCAAGCGGGCAAGATCGCCTCGCTGCTCGGCGCGGAGGGCGGCCACTCGATCGGCGGGGTCGCTCGGGGTGCTCCGGATGCTGTTCTCGCTCGGCGTCCGCTACATGACGCTCACCCACAATTCCAACGTCGGCTGGGCCGACTCGGCCACCGACGTGGTCGACACCGGCGGCCTGTCCGACTTCGGCCGCTCGGTCGTGGCCGAGATGAACCGGCTCGGCATGCTGATCGACCTGTCGCACGTCTCGGCGGCCACCATGCACGCCGCCCTCGACGTGACCGCCGCCCCGGTGATTTTCTCCCACTCGAGCGCCCGCGCGGTCTGCGACAACCCCCGCAACGTGCCCGACGACGTGCTGCGGCGGCTGGCGGTCAACGGCGGGGTGTGCATGGTCACCTTCGTGCCGTTCTTCGTCTCGCAGGAGTGCACCGACTGGCTGACCGGCCTGCGGGCCGAGGCCGCCGCCCGCGGCGGCTGACCCGTCCAAGCTGTCCGAAGTCTTCGCCGTGCTCCCGTCGTGGGAGCAGGACCACCCGATGCCCCCCGCCACCATCGCCCAGGTCGCCGACCACATCGACCACGTCCGCGAGGTGGCAGGCGTCGACCACGTCGGCATCGGCGGCGACTTCGACGGCACCCCGGTCACCCCGGTCGGCCTGCACGACGTCTCCCGCTACCCCGCCCTGTTCGCCGAACTCCAGCGCCGCCACTGGTCAGAATCCGACCTCAAGGCCCTGGCCGGCGCCAACGTCCTCCGCGCCCTCCGCGCCGCTGAGCCGACGGAACGCCCCGAACTTCGCTGACCCGGTCGCTCCAGCACCACCAGTAACTGCTCGCCCAACCCTTGGTCATCATGAATAGGTCAACGGGCATGGGACGAAGGCTCACGCGAAGACCGAGCCTGTCCACAAGGCGGCGGTCGATAGCTGTCGCCTGTGTAGCCGAAGTTCTTCTCATCATCGTGGGCGTGGTGGGGGAAGTGGTGCTCCATCACATAGTCACGCTCGTCATCGCGGCGATCTTTGCGGTGCTCCTGTTGATCCTAATTCCCGTGTACCGGCGGCCCGGATGGATCTGAGAGGGGGCGCGGGGGACATCGAGGGTGCCTGTCCTCGGCCGCGTAGGCGGTGCTGAGCAGGTTTGGGCCTGGTGCCTGTGCCGGTCCTCCTCGGCTGGTGGCGGCGGCCGGGAAAGGCCCTTTGATTTCCTATGTGGCTGCGATCGTCAGGCGGCGCGTCGGGCACTTGGCACGCGGTCGCTGGCGTAGCCGACAGGTCGCCAATCCTGTCGTTGGCGTAGCGCATCGGGGAAGGTCGTGTTCATCTGGCCGAGGAGGCGAGTCAGGTAGGCGTCGGCTTCGTCGGGGGATACTCCTCGTTTGCCAAGGAGCAAGCGCAGGGTCCGGTCGAGCTCGGCGAGGATTTCCGAGCTCCAAAGCGGTCGATAGGCACCTGTGCTGGCGATCTCGAGCAAGACATCGCGCGCTCTGCCGCGGACGAGGACGCACGTGTCGAGCGCTGCGCTGAACATGAAGTTAACGTTGGGACTTCTTGCGGGCAGTCTTTCAGAGCGGCCCGGACCTCTTCTTGGTCCGCGCCGTACAGGCCCAAGCGTTCCGCATCGGCGGTCATCTCCGCGAACGCGAGCTCGGCCTGGCTCCGCTGCCGCCGGCGGTACTCGAGGAGGTCGTCCAGCCGGACCTTGCGATGGCGGCTCGGTTTGTCGAAGGGGATCACCCCCGCTTCGAGCAGTCGCACCAGCGTGGTCCGCGAGATATGCAGCAGATCGGCCGCTTCCTGGGTGGACAACAGCATGTGATGAGGGGCGACCGTGACCGCCAGGCCGGCCTTCATCGCCGCGGCGACCTGCAGCAGTACCTCGAACATCGGCTCAGGAAGTTCGACGCTCCGGCCGTCCGGACCGGTCAGCCGTGGTCGGATGTCAGCGGTCTGTCGTCCGCCCTCCTGTAGCGCGCTAAGGAAGTCGATCACCTCGGCCGCGTCCTCCCGCGGCAGGTAAGTCTCGTCAGTGAATGGCTCGTTTCTGGCTGGTGTTGTCATTAGGCCCCCTTCAAACGATCATTATGATCATCCTGCTCGTTTTGATCGATTCTATTTCGATGGGCTCATGACCGCAAGCGCCGGGACCTGCGCCTGGAGGTCGGTAAACTCGCCGGTGATGAGTGCGCCAGGGGTTGTCGACGGGGTCACGCCAGCGCGTGGCCGGGTGTTCAGGTACGAGGGATTCGCCACCGACCCGGAGCGGGGGCTGCTGACCTGCCGGTACTCGCTGGACGGGCGAGACTTCGCCGAACGGGTCTCGCTTTCGCCCGGGGCCGCGCTGGGACACCCCGGCCGCCCAGGCCGCCGCCCGGCTGGTCTTCCTGCTGGCCGGCGTCTCCTACTACAAGACCGCCGCGCCGCCCGTCATCGACCTGGGCAGCACCGCCCTCACCGAGGTCGAGCGCGGCGTTCCTGCGCGACTTCTACCTGCAGGGCCTCGGCGAGTACGCCTACAAGAACGACCTCGACCTCTCCGACCTCCGCATCGAAGCGCCAACCGCCGCAACCGAAGCGCCAACCGCCGCCGCTGAGGCGCGCGCGCAGGTGCAGGCGCAGGCGCCCGCGTCGGCCGGCGCCAACCTGGGCCGCGCCCTGGTCCCGTTCGGCGGCGGCATCGACTCGATCGTGACCGTGGAGGGGGTGCGCAAGGTCGCCGCCGACGTGGCGCTGTTCGTGGTGAGCAGGCCGGGGGACCGGTTCGCCGCCATCGAGCGGCCGGCCGAGGTCAGCGGGCTGCCGGTCGTCCGGGCCGGGCGGGAGATCGACCCGCAGCTGCTCCGCTCGGCCGAGCTCGGGTTCCGCAACGGGCACGTGCCGGTGACCGGCGTCATCTCGGCCATCGCCGTCCTCGCCGCCGTCCTCGACGACCGGGACGTGGTGGTGATGTCCAACGAGTGGTCCGCGTCGGTCCCGACCCTGGAGTACCGGGGCGAGCCGGTCAACCACCAGTACTCCAAGAGCGCCGCGTTCGAGGCGGCCTTCCGCGACGTGCTCGCGGCCGACCCGGCCGGGCTGCCGGGCTACTTCTCCGCGCTCCGCGACCGGACCGAGCTCTGGGTGGGCGACAAGCTGGCCGCGCTGACCGAGTACCACGCGACGTTCCGCAGCTGCAACAAGGCCTTCATCATCGACCCCGCCCGCCGGCTCGACCACTGGTGCGGCACCTGCGACAAGTGCTGCTTCATCGACTTGATCCTGGCCCCGTTCATGTCGGCCGAGCAGCTCCGGGCCGTGTTCGCGGCCGACGGCGGCGGCGGCGAGCCGCTCGACAACCCCGAGCTCGAGCCGAAGTTCGAGGCGCTGCTCGGCTCGGGCACCAAGCCGTTCGAGTGCGTCGGCGAGGTCAACGAGTGCCGCGCGGCGGTCGTGCTCGCCGCCCGCCGGGCCGACCGGGCCGCGACCCCGCTCCTGCAGAAGCTGGCGGCGGAGATAAACGGCCGGCCCGACGCGCCCGCCGAAGCCGAGATCGAGGCCATGCGCCACCCGGTCGGCGCGAGCTTCGTGCCGGCCGCCCTGGCCGCCGAGTGGTCCTGACCCGACATGGCAACCAGGCAACCGAGCGAACCCGCAACCGAACCCGCAACCGAGCCCGCGGCCGACGCTCGGCTGGTCCGACCTGCGCGGCGCGCGGGTGGGCGTCTGGGGGCTCGGCCGCGAGGGAGCGCGTCGCTGCGTAAGCTGCGCGCGCTCGGCGTCGAGCCCGTCCTGGTCGACGACGACCCGAGCGAGCCGGGCGTCAGCGCGACCGCCGACGGCGGCCTGGACGCCCTCGCCGCCTGCGAGATCGTCATCAAGACCCCGGGCATCAGCCCCTACGGACCTGAGGCGGCCGGTCTCCGCCAGGCCGGCGTCATCCTGGTCGGCGGGCTCGGCCTGTGGCTGCAGGAAGCCGACCGGGACCGGGTCGTCTGCGTCACCGGGACCAAGGGCAAGTCGACCACCTCGTCCATCATCGGCCACCTGCTGGCCGGCCTCGGCTACCAGGCCCTGGTCGGCGGCAACTTCGGCGCCGCCCCGTATGACCCGCAGCACGCGGGCGACTACGACTACTGGGTGATCGAGGTCTCCAGCTACACCGCCGCCGACCTGGCCAGCACGCCGCCGGTCACCGCGGTGACCTCGCTGCATCCCGACCACCTGCCCTGGCACGGCGGCGTCGAGCGGTACTACCGCGACAAGCTGTCCGCCTGCTCGCAGCCGGGAGCGGAGCTGACCGTCGCCAACGGCGACAGTGCCCTGCTCCGCGAGCGGGCCGGCCTGCTGGCACCGAAGGTCGAGTGGGTCTCAGAGCACGACGAGCCCGGCGCGACCTGGATGGACCCGCTCGGGCTGCCGGGCGGGCACAACCGCCGCAACGCGCTGATCGCCCGCCGCGTGCTCAGCGCGCTCGGCCACGCCGCAGGCGACAAGCGCCTCATCGACCGGTCCGCCGACGACGCGGCCCTGCACAGCGCGGCCGGCGGCTTCACCCCGCTGCCGTCCCGCCTCACCACCGTCGGCACGGTCGACGGGGTCGCGTTCGTCGACGACTCGCTGTCCACCAACGTGCTGCCGACGCTGGCCGCCCTCGACGCCTTCCCCGGCCGCCGGGTCGCGCTCATCGTCGGCGGCCAGGACCGCGGCATCGACTACGCCCCGCTGGCGGCGGGCGTGCGCGAGCGAACCGCCCCGACCCGAGTGCTCACCCTCCCCGACAGCGGCCCCAGGATCAGCGCCGCCTTCGCGTCGGCAGCCGCGGCAGCCACGGCAGCCACGGCAGCCGCGGCAGACGCGGCAGCCACGGCGAACGCCGCCAACAAGGCCGCCGCCAACAAGGCCGCCGCGACGAAGCGTTCGCCGGCACCACCGACTGCCCCGACCTCGAGTCAGCCGTGGCGGCGGCCTTCGCGTGGGCCGCGCCCGGACGGCGTCGTGCTCCTCTCGCCCGCCGCCCCCAGCTTCGGCCGCTTCCGCGACTACCGCGACCGAGGCGACCAGTTCGCCGCCGCCATGCGCGCCTGCGCCGCCCGCCCGGCCAGGCTGAATCCCGAAGGCCTACCGAACAACGCGATAGTCCGCCAGCAGATACCCGGCCGGCGAGGTCTGGCATCGGATCGACTCCAGCGCGATGGTCGGCAAGCCGTCCAGCAGCCGCCGTCCGCGGCCGGCGATCCGCGGCGCTATCACCAGCCGCAGCTCGTCGACCACGCCCGCCGCGAGCAGCGCCTGGGCGACCGAGATGCTCGCGTGCACGCCGACGTCGCCGCCGCACCGTCCTGCCGCCGGAGATCCCGGACGAAGTCGACCAGCCCGCCGTCGACCGCCGTCGCCTTGGCCCAGTCCCGGTCAAGCGGCGTCGATGTCGCGACGTACTTCGTGACCCCGTTGATGAAGGTCGCGAACGGCTCGATCTGGCTGTCCGGCCAGAACCGCGCCCACTCGGCGTAACTGCGGCGGCCGAGAATGACCGCGTCCTGCGAGCCGATCACCGCGGCGAGGTTGGCGTCCATCGCGTCGTCCCAGTCGGTGATGAAACCATCCGGATCCTCGGCCACCCCGTCGAGGGACAGCAACTCGTACACGACGATCTTCCGCACGCCCAGCACCTCCGATTGGTCTCGATCTCACTAGTTGACTGATCAACCCGCCGAAACTAATCGCCGCCGGAATGGTCACCTGCGGTAATCAAGCCGCCGAAACTACTCGCTACCCGGGCTGCTCAGCCGCTCCAGCCGCGACCACCCGGCCCAGCCACGCTCCCGCATAAGCTGCTGCATCCGCTCCATCCGCGGATCGGACTCGACCGCCAGCGCGTCCACCAGGTCGAACGGAAGCTCGTCGTCCCCAGCCTGCCTCTCCCCGGCCGCGTACGCCTGCGAGAGCAGGTCGGCCAGAATATCGGCCGCCTCCGCCAGCCGCGGGTCGTCGTCGCCTCGGTCGCTGTCCCCGATCTCCGACAGCAGCCGGTAGAGCCGGACCAGCCGCGGGTCTTCCAGCTGCGCGAGCTTGCCCGGCATCCACTCGCGGATCAGCTCGGGCCAGCGCGCCGCGACCAGGATCCACCCGTCCCGCTCACCCCGCACGATCCGCTCCGACGTCCCGATCTCCCGCAGCCGGTCGAGATAGCAGGCCACCTCCGGCGGGACGACCAGGCTGTCCCCGGCCGCGAGCTGCGCGATCTGCTTGCGGCTGGCCTCCAGCCGTCCGATCTCGTCGCGCAGCCGGCCGTCGATCCGCCGGACCGCCTCGGCGAACGCCGCCGCGTCCGCGTGCAGCAGCTCAGCGACCGACGACAACGGCACGCCCGCGTTGGCAAGGGTGCGGATCTTGATCAGCGATACCACGGCGGTCGCGCCGTACCGCCGGTAACCCGAGGCGTCCCGTTCCGGCTCGGGCAGCAGCCCGATCTGGTGATAGTGCCGCACCGCCCGCGTCGTGACCCCGGCGTACGCCGCGAGTTGACCGATCGTCAGCATGCAATCATCCTGCCCTCAACTCGCCAAGCCCGGAAACGCCGCCAAGCCCGCCTCAGGAGATCCGACGCCGATAGACGACTCCGGCCAGCACGTACGCCACCACCAGGATCCCGACGCACCAGGCGAGCGCGGTCCACATACCGGAGCCAACCGGCTGCCCGGCGAACAGGTGCCGGATCGTGTCGACGATCGAGGTCGCCGGCTGGTTGTCGGCGAACGCGCGCACCGGCCCCGGCATCTTGCCCGTCGGCACGAACGCCGAGCTGATAAACGGCAGGAAGATGAGCGGGTAAGAGAACGCGCTCGCCCCGTCCACGCTCTTGGCGGTGAGCCCGGGAATGACCGCGATCCAGGTCAGCGCCAGCGTGAACAGCAGCAGGAGGCCGGCCACCGCCAGCCACGCCAGCGGGCCGGCGCCGGACCGGAAGCCCATCGCCAGCGCGACCCCGATCACCAGCACGAGCGAGACGACGTTGGCCGCCAGCGAGGTCAGCACGTGCGCCCACAGTACCCCCGGCCGCGCGATCGGCATCGACTGGAATCGCTCGAAGATCCCGCCCTGCATGTCGTTGAACAGCCGGAACGCGGTATAGGAGATGCCCGATGCGATCGTGATGAGCAGGATGCCGGGGAGCATGTAGTTCACGTACGAGACCGACCCGGTGTCGATCGCGCCGCCGAAGACGTAAACGAACAGCACCATGATCGCGATCGGCATGATCGCGGTCGTGATGATGGTGTCCGGGCTGCGGGTGACGTGCCGCATGGTCCGCCCGGTCAGGACGGCGGTGTCACCGAAGAAATGCGTGGCCATGATCGTTCCCTACTTCTCGTTGAGGTTCTCGCTCAGCCCGGCCGCACGGCCCCGGGCCTCAGCGTCGGCGTTAGCGCCAGCGCCAGCGCCAGCGTCGGTGCGGTCGCCAACCACCGCGAAGAACACGTCCTCGAGCGAAGGCTGCTTCTCGACGTACTCGACCTTCGCGGGCGGCAGCAGCTGCCGCAGCTCGGCCAGCGTGCCGTTGACGATGATCCGGCCCTGGTGCAAGATCGCGATCCGGTCGGCCAGCTGCTCCGCCTCGTCCAGGTACTGCGTCGTGAGCAGCACCGTCGTCCCGCCCGCGGCGAGCTCCCGGACGGCCTGCCACACCTCGATCCGCGCCGCCGGGTCAAGCCCGGACGTCGGCTCGTCCAGGAAGATAACCGGCGGATTCCCGATCAGGCTCATCGCGATGTCCAGCCGGCGCCGCATCCCACCGGAGTACGTCGCCGCCCGCCGTCCGCCCGCCTCGGTCAGCGAGAACCGCCGCAGCAGCTCATCCGCGATCGCGCCGGGCCGCGCGAGGTGCCGCAGCCGGGCGACCAGGACGAGGTTCTCGCGCCCGGTCAGTATCTCGTCGACCGCCGCGAACTGCCCGGTCAGGCTGATCGACTCGCGCACGTCAGCGGCGCGCGCGAAGACGTCGAACCCGTTGACCACGGCCGTCCCGGCGTCGGCGGCCAGCAGCGTCGACAGGATCCGCACGACCGTGGTCTTGCCCGCACCGTTCGAGCCGAGCAGGGCGAAGATGCTGCCCGGCGCCACCTCGAAATCCACGCCGCGCAGCACGCGCAGCTCCTTGTACGACTTCTCCAGGCCTCGCACCTGGATCGCAGTGATGCTCATGCCACCGAGCATGCAAGGTTGACGCAGCGTCAAGGTCAAGCCGACAAAGCCAAAAACGCCAAAATCCCGAAAATACCTAGTCCGCGACGGTGATCCCCAGATGATGCGCGAGGAACGGCGCCAGCGTCATCAGCTGCACCGTGTCGATCCGCACCCCGCTCAGCGACTCGAACCCCGCCTTAATCCCGGCCCCGGAGGCCTCGGAGCCCCCGGAGGAATCAGACCGCTCGCCCAGCCGCGCCCCCCGCAAATCGACGTTCCCGCAGTTCGCCTTGCTGAAGTCAAGCCCGCTCACCGTGCTACCGGGGAACTTCACCCGCTGCAGCTTCGCCCCGCCGAAGTCGACGTCGCGCAGCACGCAGTCGTCGAACGTCACGTCGGTCAGCTTCGCCTCCCGGAAATTGACCGAGTCGAGCTTGCAGCCGCGGAAAACCACCCGCCGCAGCACGCAGGTGAACGCCTGCACTCCGGCGAAGACCGACCCGTTGAACCACGCATCGGTAAACAGCGCCCCGGCGACGTCGACCGCCACCAGCCGGGTCTGCTCGAACCAGACGTCGGTGAACCGCGCCTTCCGCAGCCGCCCTTCGTCAAACGAGCCCCCGATGAACGCCGACTCGGTGAACCGCGCGCCGGTGGCGGACGGCCGCGTCAAAGGCCACGCCTTCGAAGCGCACCCGGTCGTAGTCGCCGTCGATCTCCAGCGACCCGCCCGGCTCAAAATGGGCCATGGCGGTCGCAAAGGGCAGGTCATCGAGCCTGATTGGTGACTTCATTCCCGCTTTCCTAAACTGAGCGTCATGGACGTTCTCCTGCTGCACCCTACCGAGGAGACGGCGGCGTCGCGCGGGATCCCGGCGGTAGTGCTCGATCCGGTCAAATAGCTTAAAGTCGTAAAAAAAGCCCTTGTCGCTCCATCGATGCAGCGGGAGGTCGTCTCATGGCGCCAGCCGATCCTGTGGTCTCCACCAGCGCCGGCCGGGTCAGGGGACGAACCGAGAAGGGCGTCTCGGTCTTCCGCGGTATCCCGTTCGGCCAGCCACCGATCGGCCCGCTCCGGTTCCAGGCCCCGGAACGGCCGGCCCCCTGGGACGGCATCCGCGAGGCGGCCGAGTTCGGCCCGGCCGCGCCCCAGGCGCAGATGATGGCCGAGGCCGCCGCCCGCCGCGCCAGCCGATGCCACCGGCGACTGGCTGACGGTCAACGTCTGGACGCCCGATCCCGGCGCCGCCAGGCTGCCGGTTCTGGTCTGGATCTACGGCGGCGCCTACATGTTCGGCGCCAGCAGCGAGCTCGGCTACGACGGCACCCCGTTCGCCCGCGGCGGCGCGGTCTTCGTCTCGCTCAACTACCGCCTCGGCGTGGAGGGCTTCGCCCAGCTCCCCGGCGCCCCCGCCAACCGCGGCCTGCTCGACGCGGTGGCCGCGCTGACCTGGGTCAAGGACAACATCGAGGGCTTCGGCGGCGACCCCGGCAACGTCACCGTGTTCGGCGAGTCGGCCGGGGCCGGCGTGATCGCCGCCATGCTCGCCATGGACAAGGCCAGGGGCCTGTTCAACCGCGCGATCGCGCAGAGCGTCCCCGGCTCGTTCTTCACCAGGGACCTGGCGACCGACATCGGGCAGGCGATCGCGGACCAGGCTGGGCTGCCCGCTACCTATCAGGCGCTGGCCGCCGCCGACCCGATGGACCTGGTCAACGCCCAGATGGCCGTCACCGGCCGGATGCGGGAGTTCCCCCAGTGGGGCGGGGTCAGCCTCACCGTCACCCCGTTCTCGCCCGTCATCGACGGCGAGGTGCTGCCCCGCTCGCCCTGGCGGGCGCTGCTGGCGGGCGCGGCGGCCGAGGTGGAGCTGCTCACCGGCCACAATCGCGACGAATACCGGCTGTTCCTGGCGATGGGAGGCAAGCTCGGCACCGTCACCGAGGAAGAAGCGGCGGCCACCCTGGCCACCTTCGCCCCCGCCCCCGACGGCGCCGCCGCCTACAAGAAGGCGTTCCCCGACGCCGACCCGAGCGGCATGTACGAGCTGATCTTCTCCGACTGGCTGTTCCGGATGCCGACCCTGCACCTGGCCCAGGCGCACGCGGCCTCCGGCGGCCGGACCTACCTCTACGAGCTCGCGGCGCAGGCCCCGGCGGGCCCGTTCGGCGCCTGCCACGGGCTCGACGTGCCGCTCGTCTTCGGCGCGATGGGGACCGGCCTGAGCGCGATGCTGACCGGCGAGAACCCGCCCGCCGAGTTCGTCGCGCTGGGCGACACGATGCGCCGCGAGTGGCTCGAGTTCGCCGCGGCCGGCGACCCCGGCTGGCCCGCCTACGGGACCGAGCACCGCTCCACCCGCATCTACGACCTGCAGCCGGACGTCGTCTCCTATCCCGAGGAGGCGTCCATGCACCTGTGGGAGCGCCACCAGTTCGACGCCCTCGGCCTCACGCCCTAAAAACCAAAGATCACAACCACTCACATCGAACGGTCCCGGGCGACTCTCCCACCCCAACGACTCCCGTCAGCCGCCCGGCCAGACCAGGCCGGCTCGCCCACCCCCGGACGACTCTTCAGTCCCCGGCCAGCCGGGTCAGCGCCCCGCGCACCACCGCCGGGTCGGTTGTCTGCCAGAACGGCGGCAGCGTGGCCCGCAGGAACTCGCCGTACCGCTTGGTGACCAGGCGCGGGTCGAGCACCGCGACCACGCCCCGGTCGTCGACCGAGCGGAGCAGCCGCCCGGCCCCCTGGGCCAGCAGCAGGGCCGCGTGCGAGGCGGACACCTCCATGAACCCGCTGCCGCCGCGCGCGTCCGCCGCCCGGGTCCTGGCCGAGGCGAGCGGGTCGTCCGGCCGCGGGAACGGGATCCGGTCGATGATCACCAGCCGCAGCGACGGCCCGGGCACGTCCACCCCCTGCCAGAGCGAGAGCGTGCCGAACAGGCAGGTCGGCTCGTCCTCGGCGAACTCCTTGACCAGCTGCATGGTCGAGTCGTCGCCCTGGCACAGCAGCGGATAGGGGAGCGACTCGCGCAGCGCGGCCGCCGCCGCCTTGGCCGCCCGCATCGAGGAGAAGAGCCCCAGCGTCCGCCCCCCGGCCGCCTTGATCAGCTCCCACATCTCTTCCAGGTACTCGGGCGGCAGCCCGTCCCGCCCGGGGATCGGCAGGTGCTTGGCCACGTAGAGGATGCCGCTGCGCCCGTGCAGGAACGGCGACCCGACGTCCATCCCCTCCCACTCCGAGCCCATCGCCGAGGCGTCCAGCCCCCACTGCCGCGCCAGCGGCGCGAACGAACCGCCCAGCGTGAGCGTGGCCGAGGTGAGCACCACGGTCCGGTCGCTGAACAGGTTCTCCGCCAGCACCTCGCCGACCTCGAGGGGCGCGACGTGCAGGGACGCGGGCCGGGACGGCTCCGCCGTCCAGTCCTCCGGCCGCTCAAGCCAGACGACCTCCTCGCGCTCCTCGATCGGCTGCTCGAACGCGCTGAGCATCCGCTCGGCCACCTCGCCGATCTCCTCCAGGTTGACCAGCGCGGTCTGCGCGGCGGTGACCTCGGCCGGGTCGGCGTCCTCGTTCTTGGACACGGCGATCTTGCGGACCTGGGCGGCGCAGTTGACGGCGGCCTCCCGCAGCGCGGTCAGGGTCGCGCCGAGCCCCTGGTCGAGGTGGTCCATCCGGCCGGCCGGCATGCTGACCAGCAGCGGCCCGAGGGCGTTGCCGGCCTCGGACAGCCGGGCGATCTCCCCGTCGTCGGCGAGCTTGCCGGTCCGGCGGACCGCGAACTCGATCGCCTGCACCGACAGCTCGCCGCTGGCGACCGAGGTGACCCGGTCGACCAGCTCGTGCGCCTCGTCCACGATGACGACCCGGTGCTCGGGCAGGATGCCGCCCTCGCCGAGGGTGTCGATGGCGAGCAGCGCGTGGTTGGTGACGACGACGTCGACCTCGGCCGCCATCCGCCGGGCGCGCTCGGAGAAGCACTGCACGCCGAACGGGCACCGGTTCACCCCCAGGCACTCCCGCGCGGTCACCGCGACCTGGCGCCACGCCTGGTCGGGCACGCCCGGCACCAGCTCGTCGCGGTCGCCCGCGGTGGTCGACGCCGCCCACTGGTGCAGCCGCTTGACGTGCGCGCCGAGCGGGCTGGCGGGCCCGTCGAACAGCGAGTCCTGCTCGTCTTCGGGGCCGTTGCGGAGCTTGTTCAGGCAGAGGTAGTTGTTCCTGCCCTTGAGGATCGCGAACTCCGGCCGGCGGCCGAGCGGCCCGCGCAGCGCCTCGGCCAGCCGCGGCAGGTCGCGGTCGACGAGCTGGCGCTGCAGCGCGATGGTGGCGGTGGAGACCACGACCGGGCCGTGCTTCTTGGCGGTGGCGAGCCGGAGCGCGGGCACCAGGTAGGCGAGCGACTTGCCGGTCCCGGTGCCGGCCTGGACCGCCAGGTGCGCGCCGTCGCTCATCGCGTCCCAGACGGCCTTCGCCATCCGGCTCTGGCCGTCGCGCTCGGTGCCGCCGATCGCGGAGACGGCCGTGGTCAGCAGCGATAGAACGCCGTCGGCGCCGGTCTCGGGGGCGGGGTCGGCGGCGGGTTTAGATGATCCGGGGGACACGAGCCGACGCTACCCTATACAGATGCCGATTTACGCCCTGGACGATGACGAGCCGCAGATCGACGAGCTCGCCTACGTCGCGCCTGACGCCGTTGTCATCGGACGGGTCACGATAGGCCCGCAGGCCTCGGTCTGGCCCTGCGCCGTGCTCCGGGGCGACCACGGGCCGATTACCGTCGGCGCCCGGACCTCGGTCCAGGACGGCACGGTCGTGCACACCACCGCGCGCTGGCCGACGACGATCGGCGACGACTGCGTGGTCGGGCACAACGCGCACCTGGAGGGGTGCGTGATCGAGTCGGGGTGCCTGATCGGCTCCGGCTCGG
This sequence comes from uncultured Actinomycetota bacterium, assembly GCA_963838825.1. Taxonomy (GTDB): domain Bacteria; phylum Actinomycetota; class Actinomycetes; order Streptosporangiales; family Streptosporangiaceae; genus Trebonia. The sequence goes on along the minus strand of CAWISQ010000004.1, from coordinate 190,465 downwards.
TGACCCTCAACCGGGCGAAGGTGGGCGCCGGGTCGATCGTCGCGGCCGGAACCGTGCTGCCGGAGGGGTTCATCGTCCCGGCCGGGTCGCTGGTGGCGGGCGTTCCCGCCGCGATCAAGCGATCCGACGTGGACCCGACCTGGATCGAGTTCGCGGTCAAGAGCTACATCGAGACCGCGCGCCATCACCGCAACGGGCTCCGCCGCCTCAGCTAGATCACGCGAATAGACACCGCGATCCGACACGCATCGCAGGAAACCCGCACCGGGCGCTGGATCGTTATCGTTGTGAGCGGCATAAGGCCAGCAACAGGGGTATCAGGTAAGGTGCCGTGGATATTGACGTCAGCCTTGACTACGGGCTCACCCTGCTTGCCGCGCTTCTCATCGGCACCGGTTTCGTGCTGCAGCAGAACGCCGCTCAGGTGGAGCCCGATTCCCGTTTCCTGTCGCTGCGGCTGATCCTCGACCTGTTCCACAAGCCCCGCTGGCTGCTCGGCATCGGCTGCATGGTCGCCGGTCAGGCGCTCGCGGCCTGGTCGATCGGGAACCTCCCGCTTGCCTTCGTCGAGCCCCTGCTCACCACCAACCTGGTCTTCGCGCTGCTGGTGGCGGTGCCGATCGCCAAGGCGTCGCTCAGGTTCTGGGAGATCACCGGCGCGATGGTGCTCTGCTCCGGGGTCGCGCTGCTGTCGGTGTCGCGGTCGGCCAAGCCGATCGGCCTGTCGTTCGGCTCGTTCTCGCACTGGCCGGCCGCCGCCGTGATCGCGGGCATCGCGTTCATCTGCGTGCAGGCCGGGCGACGAAAGCCGGGCCGGGCCCGGGCGATGCTGACCGGCGTCGCGGCCGGGCTCATCTTCGGCATCCAGGACGCGCTGACCAGGCAGACGCTGCAGGCGCTGCATCACTTCGGGTTCGGCGGCCTGCTGCTGCACTGGCCGCCCTACGCGCTCGTCGGCGCGGGCGCGCTCGGCATCTGGCTGATGCAGAGCGCGTTCAGCGCGGGCCCGCTGAACGTCTCGCTGCCGGCCATCTCGGCCGGCGAGCCGGTGGTCGGCATTCTGCTCGGCGTGGTCGTGTTCGGCGACCGGGTCCAGGACGCCCCGGGGGAGCTGGCGATCTACGCCGGGGGACTGGCCGCCCTGGTGGCGGGCGTGATCATGGTCGGCCGGGCCCCGGCCCTGTCCCAGCTCCGCGCGTGGACCGAGGAAGGCATCGCGTCGCTCCCGCCGCTGCCGCACGTCCCGACGCTCCCGCTCAGCCTGCCCGGACTGCACTCCGGCCGCTCAGACGACGACCTGCCCGGACTGCACCCCGGCCGCTCAGACGACGACGGCGACCCGCCCGACGGCCCGGCCAGCGAGAACGCGACCCAGCGCGAGATCGCGCCGCCCGCCCCCGCCGACCCCATCACTTCCAGGCGCAGACGCTTCCGCCGACCATCCCGCCCCGTCTCGGACCTCCGAGGATGAGCGCTCTCGCATAACCCACCCACCATGCCCCGAAACTCGATCCCCACAGGCCACAGCCATGATCGCGAACTATCCCCGGAAACCGGTCCGCCACGGACTGCGGCCGTGATCACGAAGCATTTTCGCACCTATACGACAATTATCCTTCATCAAACTAAAAGGCTTCGCGATCATGGGCAGCCAGATCCCATCTGCCGTCACAGGAACACCAGCCGCCTCAGCAAGCGCTTTGCTGGCGTTAATGCGGCAGCCTGGATTTGGGGCGGGCCGACGAGGCCCAGCCGCGGGGAGCGGCCTCCCTGCTCCCGTGGCCGATGAACCGCTCGAGGGCGGTGCCGACGCCGCCCTCGTCCGCGATCAGCTTCCTGACCGTGATGATCATCGTCGGCATCGCCCAGAAGTCGCCGCACACCCACAGGATGGCCGCGCCGATCTGCTGGTCGGCGAAGGGCGGCAGGGTCACCCCCGGTACGTGGTCGTAGACGCTGTAGACCGAGTGGGTCGCGAAGATCGACAGCGCCATCGCGATGATGATCATCACGACGTTGGTCGCCAACAGCGCGGCCGCCCGGCCGAGCACCGGCATCCGCGAATGGAACGGCGGCGACGGGATGAACTGGAGCCAGAACAGCACGCCGGCCAGGAAGAACGACGAGTGCATCAGCCAGATGTGCACCAGCTGGTTGTTCTCGGCCAGGTCGAACAGGACCGGCAGGTGCCACAGCACCATGACCGCGTTGAAGATCACCACCGCCACGACCGGCCCGGTCAGGAAGCGGAAGACGGCCCGGATCGGCCGCGACCAGCCGTCCGCCAGCACCGACCGGGTCACCGCCTGCCCGGACCGGCCGGGCAGCGCCGTCCAGCAGCGGCTGCCCGGGCGCGCCCGCCACCACCAGCGACGGCGCGGCGAACATCAGCAGCAGGTGCTGCACCATGTGCACCAGGAAGTAGGAGCTCGCCCAGTAGTCGATCGGCGAATCGACCGCGATCAGCAGCACCCCGAGGCCGCTGTAGAACCAGAGCGACCGGATCCGCCGTTCTCGGGTGCGCTCCGGCCTGGACCGCCTGGCCAGCCGCCACAGCCCGATCTCGTGCCAGACAACGACGACGGCCACGATGATCACGAACGGGTCGAACGACCAGTTGTCGAGGATGTAGTGCATGCGGGAGGCCTAACCGGTCGGGGGGCTAGCTGGACGAGCCGGGCTGAATCGGCACGCTGATGGTCTGCGCCTTCGCCCAGACGGTGGACCCGTGGTCGAGCTGCCACACGGTCAGCGTGGACCCGGAGACGGCCAGCGCGTCGAGGGCGGCGCCGGGCCCGGAGGCGAGCACCGTCGTGTGGGCGGGCGTCGGCGGCAGCAGCAGCCACTGCTGCCCGGGCCCGCCGATGGTGGCCGCCTGCCCGCCCGGCAGCAGTACCCACGTCCCACCCGACGACGTCGCGGTCGCCCCCGCCAGGCCGCCCGACGCGGTGACCGCATTGGAGACCGGCAGCGGCGCGGACGCCGTCCAGTCGGCGGCGGACGATCCCGGCGATGACGTCGGCGCGGGCGTTGCCGAGGAGGACAGCGGGGCGTAGGCATACCAGTGCAGCGCGTTGTCCGCCCACAGCTCGGTCAGCCCGGCCGGGGTCCGTACCAGCGCGCTCCCCGCGCCGAACCGCACCAGCTGTCCGGTGGCGGGCAGGCTGAGCCGCTGCCATCCGTCCCCGGCCGAGTAGGCGAAGACGCCGGCCGTCCCGGTCGCGCCGCACTCGGCTGCCGCTAGCACCTGGGTGGGGACCGGCCCGAACGAGACGGACGTAACGTGCGCCGCCGCGCACTTCAGGCGGCCGGCCCCGGCGGCCGCGATCGTGCCCGGCTTCGCCAGCGTGGCCCAGGTGCTGCCGCCGTTCGAGCTCGCCTCGACCGTCCCGTTGTCGAGCACGGCCGCCAGCTGGCGGCCGGAGACGGCCAGCGCGCCCGGGGAGGCGGCCACGCCGGTGCTGATCGGCCCGTCGGTCGACCAGCTGGCGCCGGCGTCAGTGGTCGTCGCGACCGGAGTGAAGGCGAGATCCTGACTGGGCCGCACCGCCACCGTGAGGCCGCTCCCGGCGTCGGCCGCCGCGACCAGCCCGCCGTTGTCGGCGATGCCCGGCGGCGTGACCAGCTGCCAGGTCGAGGACTTGGCGGGCCGGACGAACACCTCCCAGAACGTCGGGTTGGCCGACATCGGCACGATCGCCCAGCTGTCCTTGGCCGTGCTGAGCGAGGTGGCCAGCGAGGCGCCCGCCCCGCTGGCGGCGGGCGTGCTGGCGGCGGCCGACGCGCCGGCGGAGGCCGAGCCGGCCGAGGCAGCCGGCGCGGACGAGGCTGAGCTGCACGCGGCCAGCGCTGCGCTGGACGCGATCGCCGCGACCGCGGCGGCGAGCGCGCCGCCGCGGCAACGCCCGCGCCGCCGGCCGCGCCCGCGGCGCCCGCTGGTGGTCGTCACTGGTTCTGCCCCATCGACTGGAGCACGGAGTCGGCCAGCATCGACGAGAACGAGGACTGGGTGGCGTCGGTGCCTGGCCCCGGGTCGTCGCTGATCTCCTGTTGTAGCTCGCCCTTGGCGCTGATCACGAAGGCAACGTCGTTGTGCGCGGCCATCGCGCCGGCCGGCAGGTCCTCGACCTCGATACCGAAGTGGTGCCAGACCGAGGCGAGCTGGCTGATCGACCCGGTGAGGTATAGCCAGTTCGGCACCGCGTTCAGCCCTTCCTGGACGTCGAACGCCCTGGTGTAGGCGAGCGAGGTGTAGGTCGGGTTGGCCACCACCGCGACCAGTTCGGTGTCGCTCGCCTTGGACCCGAGCAGCGTGTCCGCCACCCGCATCTCCGCGGCGATGACCGGGCAGTCGGTGGTGCAGACGGGGTCGAGGAACGCGAGCAGGACCACCTTGCCGCGTAGGCTGGCGAGCGAAACCTGCCGCCCGTACTGGCTGGTGAGCGTGAAGTTCGGTGCGGGGCTGTCGAGCTCGCCGTTGGTCCCCGCGATCGACTCCGCCGTGATCGGGTCCGCGGTCTTGTTCGCCGTCGCGAACGCCATCGGCGCCGCCCCCACGATGATCACGCCAAGCGCCGCGAGCCCGGCGATCACCCGAAGCGGCGCCCCCGCGAATGCAAGGACCGGGCCGGAGACCCACCGGGGAAGCCTCGGACTCCGGGCTCGCGCCGACGCCGGCCGCCTCGGGCTCATCGGCAGCGGCGGCAAGCGCCGTTTCCGCCGCTGGCTGCGGGGCCAGCCCGAGGTAGCCGACGGTGAAGAGCAAGATGAGCGGGAGCATGTTGTTCGGGTCGGTGCCGAGACCGCCGAGGAAGCCGAGATCCTCCACCAGCACCCAGTCGGCCAGGCAGAACACGGCCGCGCCGATGACGGCGATGCGGGCCAGTCGCGCGTCCGACCGCGCCGCGCTCAGGCAGAACGCCGCCCCCGCCGCCGCCAGCGCGATCACCGCGACCAAATTCACCGCGAACCCGTTCGATTCGGTGAAGCGGCCGAAGTTGGAGACGATCACCTCAAGCGCGTGCGGCTGCGACGTCGTCGCCATCGACTGGACCATCGCCGCCAGCGAGCCCGGCCCGCCGTCCAGCCTGCCCTGCCAGAAGCCGCGCCCGGGCCAGGCCTGCAGCAGCGCCATGCCGAGGAAGAACGCCCCGCCGCCGCCGAGGACAAGCCGGCCGATCGTCGGCCGTTCCCAGGTGCGCTGCGGCAGCATCAGGAGCAGGCCGGCCACGACGTACAGGAGCACGCCCCCCGGCGCCCCGAAGAGCACGGTCAGGCCGGGGGCGAAGATCGCCCCGAACGCCTCGCCGAACGACCACACGACCAGACCCCAGGCCACGCTCGATAGCGCGGCGAGCCGGATTGACCAGCCGCGCACGGCGAAGATCAGCCAGAGCCCGATGCCGACCTGAATCCAGACCGACGACGCGGCCGCCGCGATGGGATGGTAATTCCAGACGTTCGCGCCGAAGTTCACCAGGCTCACCACCCAGGACGGCGAGCCGTCGGCGGCCGGCTGCAGGACCTGGCCGGGCAGGCCGCCCGCCATCTGCGGCTGCGCCTGCAGCAGGCCGTCGAACACCCACAGGGCGCCGAAGCCGATCCGCAGCACCCGCCGGGCGCGGGGCTCACGCCAGACGGCATCCGCCCGCCGGGAGCCGATCGCCGTTCTCATGATCGCCCACGTCGCGACCACGAAGACGAAGATCAGCGCGACGATCAGCGCCTGCTGCAGCAGCGCCGATCGGAACGCGGCGACGAGGATCGAGCTGGCAGGGCTCGGGCCCGAGTTCATGCCAGGCATGCGGCCACCTTACGGGGGAACCGCCCGCGCCCGGGCCGCGCGGGCGAACATGAAGATAATGTAATCCTGCTCAATTGCCCATAGCGGACAGCCGGAAGCGGTAACCGGGCCGGGCGGTCAGGAGCGGGCGGCGGGGGTGTTCCGCTGGCCGAGTCCCCACAGGGCGGCGCTGACAACGGTAATGCAGAACAGCAGGAACGTGACGAGGTGGACGCCGCTGCAGTACTCGCAGACCGATCCGATCTGGAATTCAGCGTAGATCAGGTACATCACGAAGCCCATGCCCACGATCAGCGACCCCAGCCGGACGATGTCGACCCCGCGGCTGCTGATCCGCAGCCTGCGGCTGCCACGGAACTGCCACGCCCACGGCGAGAAGATCACCACCGCGAACACGTAGAACGCCAGCCCGAGCACGGCCACCGGGAGCACGTTGAAGACCATCGACTGCGGGCTGGTGATGACCGCGCCGCAGTTGAACGTGCCGCCCCCCCTGGACGGGCAGCCGAACAGGTGCGAGCCGTTGTAGTGCGCGTACGTCTCGTAGGCGGAGATCGCGAGGCCGATCACGGCCAGCACCAGCGAGGTGACCTGCAGCCACAGCGGCGGGCCGGACGGGCTGGCGGGCTCGAACGACTCCTCCGGCTCGGGCGCGACCGCGGTCCGCTTGGGCGAGCGGGCCGCGGTCACGTTGGCCGGCTTCCGGGGGCTGGTGGGCGTGGCAGAGACGGCCGGGACCGTTCGGGAGCTAGGGTTTTTGCCGTTTGAGCCGCCGCCGGCCGAAGGCCGACCGCCCTTGCCCGACGCCGACCGGTTCCTCGAGCGGGCCTTTGAACTTGCCATCGCGGGTCGTCTCCCGTTGCTGTCATCTGCCGTTATCGCCGGGCGGGCCGCCGCGCAGCGGCCCGCGCCTGGTGACTACTTGGCGAGGGTGCCTTCGAGCTTCTGGATGGTGGGCGTGCACGCGGTCGCGGGCTGGTTGTTGGTCAGCGTGCAGATCGCCGCGGTCTCGTAGTTCGCGTTGGCGATGATGGCCTGGCCGACCGAGGACGACGGGTTGCTCATGTCGGTCGCCACCTGCTGCCAGCTCAGCCCGTCCAGCATCTGCGGGGTGAGCGGCGAGAGGTTGCCGACCTGCGCGTACTTGTTGCCGAAGTCGATGTAGGGGATGTACGTGCCCGGGTCGTAGGCGGTCTGGAGCTTCTCCTCGGCCGCGGTCGGGGTCTGCAGCGGCGCGTAGGCCGCGCTGCTGCTGGTGGAGTTCCCGATCCGGTAGTTGCGCTCCATCTCGACTGTCACCAGCGAGATGTACTGGCTCGTGTACTTCGACCCGTAGAACGTCAGCGTGGGCGTGTTCGCGTCGGTGTCGCTGCTCGACGAGTGCGTGGTGGTGAGCCCGCTGAAGGTGCCGAACCGGCTGAACGCGTTGACCATCGCCCACCGCTGGGCGGCGCAGAACGGGCAGTACTCGGCCCCCATGAACAGCACCTCGGGCTTGCCGTTCAGGGTCAGCGCCGGGCCGTTGACGGTCGCCAAGTAGGACCCGTCGGCCTGGGCCATCGACGTGACTGCGCTGGGCGTCGTGGCGGCGACGAACATCGCGCTCGGGATGGTGCCGCCCGCGACCTTGTCGGTGACGCTGGTCGGGACCGAGGTGACGTCGTTGACCACCTTGGTCAGCGCGGTACCGGTCGGGCCGTTGCTGGACGGCGCGGCCGTGCCGCCGCTGTTGCCATTCAGCTTGATCAGCACGAACGCCACTACCACGATGACGACGACGAGGATGGACCCGCCGGCCAGGTAGATGCGCCTGCGCTGCTCGGCGCGGCGCTGCTCCGCCCGCTGCGCGGCGATGCGCGCGCGCCGGTCCGGTTCCGACTTGGTCCTACTCGCTTTGCCCATGCGCACATCGTAGGGCGAATTGGCGAGCTAATGGTCCACGAAAAGCTGAGAGAAACCTTAGACCTTGACCTAGATTTTGGCTTGCAGTGCCCGCACGGTCGACGTGCACGCGGACGCGGGCTGGTTGCCGGTCAGGCTGCAGATCGCCGCCGTCGCGAAATTGGCGGTGCCGAGCACCGACTTTGCGACCGCGGACGTCGGGTCGTGCAGGTCAGCGGCGATCTGCGCCCAGGTCAGCCCGGACAGCAGAGCGGGGTTGTAGGAGGCCCCGACGCTCAGGAACTTGTTACCGTAGTCGATGAACGGGATCGCCCCCTGGTAGGCCGCGTCGTACTTGTTGAGCAGCGCCTGCTGGGCCGCCGTCGGCGTCTGCAGGACGGTGTAGAAGCCGGTGGCCTTGTCGGGGATGTTGGTGTACCCCTCGACCGGGGTGAACGTCAGGTACGAGCTGGTGAAGCTGGATTTCGCGAACGTCCAGGTCGGGGTCAGCGGGTACGGCTCGGCGTTGCCGCCGCCGTCCTTGGCCGCCGACCGGATCGGGGCGAGCCCGCTGAACGTGCCGAACCGGCTGAGCGCGACGATCATCGCCCATCGCTCGGCCGCGCAGTAGGGACAGTACTCGGCGCCGATGTAGAGCACCTCGGGCTTGCCGCCGCTGGTCAGCGCCGGCCCGGTGATCGAGGTCGGCTTGGCCTGCGTCGTCCCCGCCCCGACCTGGTCGAGCGTGCTGGCCGGGACCGAGGTGAGCTGGCCGACCACCGAGGTGGCGTCGCTGCCGGTCGGCGGGGCGGCGGTGCTGCCGGGGGCGGCCCCGGACGAGCCGCCGTTGGATCTCGTGAGCACGAAGGCGACCACCACCGCGATGACCGCGATGATCGAGCCGCCCGCCAGATACAGCCGCCGCTTGCGCACCTTCGCCTGTTCGGCTGCGCGCTGGGCGGCAATCCGCCCCCGCCGGTCCCCGCCACCCTCGACCATCAGCCGCTCAGCCCCTAGTGCTACCTGAAGTCACCGACTATCGCGCATTGTAGCTGAGGGGGCGGCTCCGCCGACGATCCGGCACGGCACCAGGCGGCCCTGCGCGCCGACCCCCATGGCACGGAAATGAGGGGGGATGCCATGGGGGTCGACTGCTGGCGGCGTGAGCACCAGGGGGGGATGGCGCCCACGCCTGTTCTGGGGAGGGCAAGATGCCCGCCAGCGGCGACCGGGGCCCGACGTGCTTCATCGCGGTCGGGCCGAAGGTCGCTCGTCTAGTGATAAACGGGCCGGCTCTAGACGATCTAGATATTTTCTAGATCGCTGACGTCGAGTCCGGTAATCTCCGTACCTGTGGCAGCTGGTTGCGCCGGGTAGTCGGCGTGTCCGCGGGCACGCGGGCGTACGCGGCACGAGAGGGGCGGCTTGCGGTGGTTCCGCTGCGGGTGGGAGTGCTCGGCCCGGTGACCGTCTGGCGGGACGGCCGGGAGCAAGCCGCCGGTCAGCCGCGGCAGCTGGCGGTGCTCGGGGTGCTCGCGACCCGTGCCAACCGGGTGGTCTCGCGGGGCGAGCTGGTCGACGCGGTCTGGGGAGACCAGCCGCCGGCCAGCGCCGAGGGCGGTATCTACACCTATGTCGCCGGGCTCCGCCGGGTGATCGAGCCGGACCGGCCGCGCCGCGACCCGGACCGATCACGGCAGTCGCCGGCCAGGACGATCGTCTCCGGAGGCGGCGGCTACCTGCTGCGGCTCGGGGCCGACGGCCTCGACGCGGACCACTTCGGGCGCTGCCTGGCGGCGGCCCGCGGGCTGCGGGCGGACTGCGATCCGGGCGGCGCGCTGCGGGCGGTGGACGAGGCGCTGGCATTGTGGCGGGGGCTGCCCTACGCCGGGGTGCCCGGCCCGTTCGCCGAGGCCGAGCAGCGGCGGCTCACCGAGCTGCGCACCACCGCGATCGAGGAGCGGGCCGAGCTGCTGCTCGCCCAGGGGCAGGCGGCCGCGGCGGTGCCCGAGCTGACCGCGCTGACGGCCGCGCACCCGCTCCGCGAGCAGGCGACCGGGCTGCTGATGATCGCGCTCTACCGGTGCGGCCGGCAGGCTGAGGCGCTGCGCGTCTTCGGCGAGACCAGGATGCGGCTGGCCGAGGAGCTCGGCATCGACCCGGGCGGCGAGCTGGCCAGAATCCACCGGCAGCTGCTGGCGATGGACCCGGCCCTCGACGGGCCGGTCACGGCCCCGCCGGTCACGATCACGGCCGGGCCGGGCGATCAGCGCCCGGTGACGCTGGCGGCGGCGACCGGAGCCGGCCTGGACGCGCCCGCTCCGGCCCGTCCGGCCGCGGCCCAGCCAGCCGCACCGTCGGCGGCGCCGCCGACGGTGCCGAGCCCGGCCCAGCTGCCGCCCGAGGTAGCCGGCTTCGCCGGCCGGACCGCCGAGCTGCTCTGGCTGCACGGGGTGCTGCCCGGCCTCGCCGCCGACCAGGCCGCAGGCCCAGACGCGGAAGCGGTCGCGGGCCCGACCTCGGATCCGACCTCAGACCCGGCCGCGGACCCGTCCGCGAGCCCGATCGCGCTGATCACCGGCACGGCCGGGGTCGGCAAGACGACGCTCGCGATCAGGTTCGCCCGCCAGGCCGCGTCGCGGTTTCCCGACGGCCAGCTCTACGTCAACCTGCGCGGGTTCGACCCGGCCAGCGCGCCGGTGCCGCCCGCGCGTGGCGCTGCAGGGGTTCTTCGACGCGCTGGGGGTCTCGCCCCGGCACGTGCCGGCCGGCCTGGACGCGCAGAGCGCGCTGCTGCGCACCCTGCTCGACGGCAAGCGGCTGCTGCTGCTGCTTGACAACGCCCACGACGCCGACCAGGTCCGCCCGCTGCTGCCCGGCCGCGCGGGCTGCCTGGTCCTGGTCACCAGCAGGTCCCAGCTGACCGGGCTGGTGGTGGCGGACGGCGCGTGCCCGCTGCCGCTCGGCGTGCTCGACGGCGTCGAGGCGGCCGAGTTGCTGGCCCGACGGCTCGGGACCGAGCGGGTGAACGCGGAGCCCGAGGCGATGGCGGCGCTGGTCGAGCGGACCGCCGGGCTGCCGCTGGCGCTGAGCGTGACCTGCGCGCGGGCCGCGTCCCGGCCGGGCGCGGCCCTGGCCGACCTGGCGGCCGAGCTGACCGACGCGCGCGGCCGGCTCGACGCGCTGCGCACCGGCGAGGCGGCAACCGACCTGCGGGCCGTGTTCTCCTGGTCGGTGGCCAAGCTCAGCGTCGCCGCAGCTCGGGCGTTCCGGCTGCTCAGCGTGCATCCGGGCCCCGATATCTCCGCCCCCGCGGCGGCCAGCCTGCTCGCCGTCACGCCATCGCAGGCGCGGGCCGCGCTGGCCGAACTGGTCCGCGCCTCGCTGCTGACCGAGGACGCGGTCGGCCGGTTCGGCTGCCATGACCTGCTGCGCGCCTACGCGGTCGAGCTGTCGGCCCGGGCCGACGGCGAGGCCGACCGGGCCGCCGCCCGCCATCGGATAGCCGACCACTACCTGCGCACCGCGCACGCGGCCGCGAGCCGGGTCTTTCCCGCGCGCGGCCAGGTACCGCCGCCGCCGGCCGAGCCCGGCGTCACCGCCGAGGACTTCGGCGGGCCGCCCGACGGGCCTGCGGCCGGCGATGATTCCGCCGATGAGCAGTACCAGGCTGACGCGTACGAGGCCGCGCTGGGCTGGTTCCGGGCCGAGCAGCGGGTGCTCCGCGGCGTCCTCGAGCTCGCCGTCGGCCACGGGCTCGACGAGCACTGCTGGAAGCTGGCCTGGTACTGGGCGCCGCAGCTGAAGCGGCGCGGTCAGCTGCACGAGGTGCTGACGGTGCAGCGGATGGCGCTGGCGGCGGCGGACCGGCTCGGGGCGGCCGAGGCGCTCGCCCACGTGCACTACGACCTCGGCCACGTGAGCGGCCGGCTGCGCGACTACGAGACCGCCGACGTGCACCTGCGGCGGGCGCTCGGCCTGTTCATCGAGCTCGGCGACCGGGTCGGGGTCGGCCAGGCCGAGCACGGCCTGGCGCTGCTGCTCAGCCTGCAGGACCGCAACGCCGAGGCCCTCGAGCACGGCATCGAGGCGCTGCGGCTGCGGCGGGCGTTCGCCGACTCCGCCGCGGTCGCCTATTCGGAGAACATGGTCGGCTGGATCCGCGCCCACCTCGGCGGGCACGAGGAGGCGCTGGTGCACTGCCAGCGCGCACTCGAGCTGCACCGCGAATCGGGCAGCCGGTCCGGGGTGGCCGACACGCTGGACAGCATCGCCTTCATCTACGGCCGGCTGGGCGACTGCCCGCGGGCGATCGACCACTACGAGCAGGCGCTGGCGATGTACCGGCACATCGGCGACCCCGAGGGCGAGGCGGGCTCGCTCCTGCGCCTGGGCGACGTGCAGCTCGCCGAGGGGCTGTCGCGAGCGGCCCGGCGCAGCTGGGAGCGGTCGCTGGCGCTGCTGGCGAGGATCCCCGGCGCGGACGTCAGCGAGCCGACGTTCCGCCTGGCCGTCCGGGTGGCCGACGGCTCGCTTGCCTCCTAGGCCTCCCTGGGCCCCAGCTCCGGCGCTGGCGCCGCCCTGTCGGCGGCCAGGTCGGGTCCCAATGATGCTGTAAAATCGCACTGCGCCGTCAGCTACGTTTCGTTGGAAGAGGTGCTAACGCTGGACACGCTCAACCGTGCCTTGCTGCTGGAGAACATCCACCCGGACGCGACGGCTCGACTAACCAAGGCTGGCTATCAGGTCCAGACGCTGCCCCGAGCGCTCGGCGAGGATGACCTCATCGAGGCGCTGCCCGGGGTCAGCCTGCTTGGCATCAGGTCCCAGACCCAGGTGACCGACCGGGTCCTGGCCAGCGCCGACGGCCTGCTCGCGGTCGGCGCCTTCTGCATCGGCACCAACCAGGTCGACCTGAACGCCGCCGCCAAGCGCGGGATCGCCGTGTTCAACGCGCCGTTCTCCAACACCCGCTCCGTCGTCGAGCTCGCCATCGCCGAGATCATCTCGCTGGCCAGAAGGCTGCCCGCCAAGAACGTCAAGATGCACGCGGGCGAGTGGGACAAGTCCGCCAAGGGCGCCCACGAGGTCCGCGGCCGCAGGCTCGGCATCGTCGGCTACGGCAACATCGGCACCCAGCTCTCGGTCATCGCCGAGTCGCTCGGCATGTCGGTCTACTTCTACGACATCGCCGACCGGCTGGCGATGGGGAACGCGCGCCGCTGCTCGTCCCTGGAGGAGCTGCTCGAGTCGGTCGAGACCGTCACCCTGCACGTGGACGGCCGGGCCGGCAACCACGGGTTCTTCGGCCAGGAGGAGTTCGCCCGGATGAACCCCCGGTCGATCTTCCTCAACCTGTCGCGCGGGTTCGTCGTGGACCACGCCGCGCTGCGCGCGAACATCGAGTCCGGGCACATCGCGGGCGCGGCGATCGACGTGTTCCCCAAGGAGCCCAAGGGCAACGGCGAGGAGTTCGTCTCCGAGCTCCGCGGCCTCGAGAACGTCATCCTGACCCCGCACATCGGCGGCTCGACCGAGGAGGCGCAGCAGGACATCGGCGACTTCGTCTCCGGCAAGCTGGTCGATTTCGCCGGCGGCGGCGCCACCGCGATGTCGGTCAACATGCCGCACGTCGCGCTCCCGACCGTGCCCGGCACGCACCGCCTGGTGCACCTGCACAAGAACGTCCCCGGCGTGCTCGCCTCGATCAACCGGGTGCTGGCCGACCACGGCGTCAACGTCGAGGGCCAGCTGCTGCGCACCCGCGACGAGCTCGGCTACGTGATCACCGACATCGGCACCAGCTACACCGACGAGGTGCTGGCCGAGCTGCGCGACATGGACGTCACCATCCGCCTCCGCACGATCGAGTCGGATTAAGGCTGTCACCCGATCTTGTACTCGTACGGGATCGCGACCAGCTGGCTACCCGACAGGAACTGCAGCGAGTCCACGAAATCGTCCACGTAGACGATCCCCTGCACCACCGTCCCCGCCTTCCCCGACGGCTTGATCGTCAGCGTCAGCGTCTTCGTCTGCCCGGGGTTGATCGTGAACAGGTTGTAGGACGCAGTCCGGGCCAGCGCGGTGACCCCGAACTTCCAGAAGTCGCCCTCGGGCGAGGTCACCGTCGGGTCGAACGCCTGGGTGGTGGCGCGCATCGTCATCGTCGAGGTCGCCGCGGGCGCCTTGCCCGCGCCGAACGGCCCGACCTCGGACGGCACCGCGAACCAGAGACCCTGGGTGACCGGCGTGGTCGCCCGGCCGAGCGGGAACGAGGCGCTGGCGCTGGCGCCGGACGAGCTCTCCTCGTCCGGGTCGCCCGGGAACGGCCCGAAGTCGAACATCACCCGTCCCTTGGACGTCGTCGCCGTCGCCGACACGCTGTGGGTCATGGTCGGCACGATCCACTCCGGCGGGTCGGCTGAGGCCGCCAGCGGCAGCTTGAGCCCCTTGACCGTGTCCTGCGGGGCCAGCGCGTAGCTGGCCAGGCCGCGCCGCCGCGCGTCGAGGAAGAAGTCCTCCGGCGCCGACCCGGTGTTGTCGAGCCTGATCTGGTAGCTGTACGACTTCCCGGCCCTGAGCGTCGCCCGGGGCCCGCCCGGCAGCGCGCCCCGGCTCCACCGGACCCCGTTGAACCTGACCAGCCCCGTGAACGGGTCGGTCAGCTCGTTGCCGGGGACGGGCGAGGTGAAGTCGATGATCAGCGTCCAGACCCCGGCCGTGGGGTTGGACGTGTACAGCGACAGCTGCCGCCGAGGCGACTCGACCGGCACCCCGGCGCCGGTGAACCCGGTGGCGAGGTAGTTCGACCCGTAGCCCATGGTCTGCCCGCCGGGCGCGACCAGGTACGCGCTGACCTGGTTTTCCGGGTCGTTCCCGAGCACCACGTTGACCTCGAGGTCGCGCAGCATCACCGGCAGGTTGGACGGCACCGCGAACGAGTAGGACTCGACCTGGCCCTCGCCCGGCGAGCGTCCGTTGCCGCCGGTCAGCACGCCGCTGAACCGGCCGCTGGTGCCCAGCCCGGCGTCGACCCGGCCGCGCAGCGTGACCGGGACGCTGACCGGCCCGCCGCCGGCCGGGCCGGCCGCGAACTCGACCGTGCCGCTTGAGTCGCCCGCCCCGGCCGGCACCACCGCCGACACCCGCACGGTCCTGGCGGCGCCGGGCTTGAGCGTCAGCGACGACGGTGACACCGAACCGAAGGACGAGGTGCGCGCGACCGTCGCCCCGAACCGCACCGCCCCGGTCGTGCCGCCGGCCGTGGACGTGTCGCTGAAGATCTCCGCCGTCCACGTCCCGGCCGCCGGGTGCAGCGCCTGCGCGCTGCCGTAGCCGCCGGAGCCCTGCGGCAGCGAGTGCGCCGCCAGCCGCCCGGACGGGTCGACCAGGACCAGCCTGACCCGCTTGTTCGGGTGGCCGGCGGCCGCGGCGGTCGACGGCCAGGCGATCGAGCTGTTGAGCAGCGCCTGGTTGGCCGGCACCGTGAACCGCACGGTGGCGTAGTTGGCCGCGGCCCCGGTCCAGCTGGTGAAGTGCGCGCTGCGGCTGTCGCTGAGCGTCACCGTGGCCTGCTTGACGACCGCGTTGCCGGTGAAGCCGCGCCCGGCCACCGACACCCGCTGCGTCTTGACGCCGGTGTTGGTGACGGTGACCGACCAGTGCGCGGTCGTCCCGGGCTTGCCCACGTAGTTGAGCTGGTTGGACGACAGCCGCAGGGTCTCGCCGACCGGGTCGCAGTGCGACATGAACGAGGCCAGCTCGACCGCCTTGAGGCTGTTCAGCAGCCCCGAGCCCTGCTCAGTGGCGGGCGCCCCGAGGTCGGTCGCGGTCGACTGCAGGATCTGCCTCACCTGCGCGGGCGTCGGGGTGGCGTTGCCGTGGGCCTTCCGGTAGGCCTGGATGACCAGCGCCGCCGCCCCCGCCACCTCCGGCGCCGACTCGCTCGTCCCGCCGGTCTCCTCGACCGGCGAGGCCTTGCCGAGGAAGTTGACGCAGTCGGCGTACTCGGCCGGATCGGGCGTGCAGGAGGCGAACGAGAGGTCGCCCGGCGCCACCAGGTCCAGGGTCCGGCCGGCCTGGGTGTAGCCGCCGCTCGAGAGCGCGCTGATGTTGTTGTTCAGCCAGCCGCCGGGCGCGAACTTGTCCGCCCCGGCGTAGTCGGTCTGCGCGTAGAACCGGAAGTCGGTCGACGCGCCGACCGAGATCACGTTCGGGTCGGCGGCGGGGGAGCCGATCGTGCTGAACGGCCCGGCGTCGCCCGCCGCGACGACGACGGTGACGCCGGCCGCCACCGCCATGTTGTTGAACTCCTCGACCGCGTCGAGCGAGGAGACGTCGGGGAAGGGGTTGGCGCCGAACGACTCGTTGAGCACGTTCACGTGCTCGGTGTCGACCGCGTAGTCGATTGCCTGCAGGAACGCGGAGGTGGTGGAGATGTCGTTGTTGCTGAACACCTTCAGCGCCACCAGCGAGGCGCCGGGCGCCACCCCCTGGATCCGGATGTTGCACGCGGTGCCCGGCGTCTGCGCGCCGAACCCGGCCACGTTGTAGACCTGCCGCCCCTGCCCGGCGATCGCGTTGGCGTCGATGAACGCCTCGCCGCCCTCGGTCGGCGCCGCCGTCCCGTCGCCCGTGAAGTCCGCGTAGCGGCCGATCACGGACTTGCCGCCGCGCTGCAGGTTGCCGTTGCCGGGATCGATCCCGTCGGCCAGGAACGCGACCTTCACCCCCGTCCCGGTGAAGCCGAGCGACCGCGCGGTCACCGCGCCGGCCGTCGTCGAGTCGGTGTGGGTGAGGGTGAGCGCGTCCGGCGCGAGCTGCGGGGTCTTCGCCGAGCAGGCGCCCCCGGGCGCCTTCACGGTGGACGCCGCGGTGTCGGGCGCGGCGGCGGTTGGCACGACCGCGGCGGGCGCGTCGGCGGCCGCCGCCGGCCCGACGATCGGGCTGTCCGGTATCACCGCTGCGACCCCCGGGTTGTCCGCCAGCGTCGCCACGGCCGAGCTCGGGACCCGGGCCGCGATGGCGTCAACCAGCCCGTATTTGTGCACGTCGGCCGCTCCCAGCTGCTCCAGCTGGTTGAGGTAGGGAGCCTGGGCGGCCTGAATAAGAGCAAATCTTTGGTCCGAACGGTCCCGGGCTCCGCCCTCGGCGGCCGGCTGCTTCTTGAGGAAGACGATGACCGGCACCGCCGCCCCGGCCGCGGCCGGCCCTGCGGCTGCGGCCGGGGCCGCGGGCGATCTCATCGCCGCCGCCGCCGGGACCGACGCCAGCGCGAGCGCCGCGCAGATCCCGGTGCCGACCAGCCCGGCCGCCCCTGCCCGCGCTGGTCCGTGTGCAGCGCCTCCGGCCCGTGAAATACCGCGCATCCGTTCGCCCCCGTTTGCGTGCGTGTGCATGTCATCGCGTCGTTGGCGAAAACCAGCCACGACCCGACACGATCGCGCAGCAGCTTACGGAGAAATCAACGGTCATGCCCGCAAACACGCCGGCCTGAGCAGGATGTCTTCCCTGCTCAGGCCGGTGATTAAAACGTATGTCCGCTATGCCCCAGCCAGCAGCGGCGGGAGCGAGGAAACGCTCCGCTCGGCGTAGTGCATTTCCGCCGCCGCGACCAGCGCGCGGAACAGCCGGGGGTCGGTCCCCATCTCGGGGTGCCACTGAACGCCGACCAGGAACTCGCCCGGCGTGGTGGACTCGATGCCCTCGATGATCCCGTCGTCGGCCCACGCGACCGCGGTCAGGCCCGCCCCGACGATGTCCACCGCCTGGTGGTGGTGGGTCGGCACCTCGAAGAACTCCCCGCCGGGGAGGATCGACGAGATGATCGTGCCGCTGGTCACCCGGACCTTGTGGCTGCCGAAGCCATCGACCGGCCCGGTGTGCCCGTCGTGCCCCACGAGCTCGGGCACGTGCTGGTGGAGGGTGCCGCCGCAGGCGACGTTGAGCATCTGCGCGCCCCGGCAGATGCCAAGCAGCGGAACGCCCTGGCGGACGCAGGCCTCGGCGACGGCCAGCTCCCAGGGGTCCCGCTCACCCGCGGTGACAACCGTCTGCGGGTGCTTGGGGGCGCCGTAGATGGCGGGGTCGATGTCGCCGCCTCCGGCAATCACCAGGCCGTCGAGGACGGCCACGGTCGCCTCGGCTTCCGCCTCGTCGCCGCCGGGCGGGAGCAGGACCGGACGGCCCCCGTTGTTCCGGATGGACGTCACGTAGTTGAACGGCAGCAGGGCACCCTCCTCCGACCAGCCACGCCAGTCGGCGTTGGTGTGGTACGTAGTGATGCCAATGGTCGGCGCCATTTGTCCCCTTCTATGATAGAAGCGCACCGAATCACCTTTAGGCCCCCCAACAGTGACCGGAGAGAAGACAACCTCGGAACTCCCGGTGCTCCGTTGATCCGAGGCGACGACCCCCCGTAGCCCCCCGAGGGATGGTCGTCAGTTGGGGAAGGCGGGCGAGATGCCGAAAATAGAGGTTACTAGCGATGCGCCCGCCATTGCTGCCGATCGCGGATACTTACCCAACGTAACCGACATTATGTAGAGCGGGGTTGCCGATCTGGCCCGCCCGCTCGCTAGCGCCACCAGGGCCGGCTGCGGATCTCGCCCATGTGCAGCGCGGGCTCGCTCACCGTCTGGGCGCTCTTGCTCAGGTGGTGCAGGTGCTCCTGGACCCAGAGCAGATGCGGGTGCGGAAGCTCCTGCACGGGCGACAGCGACGCTTGCGCCCGCCGCCACCGACGCCACTGACGCCGCTGACGGCCGTCACCGGCTGCCTGGGCACGGCCGCCGCCACGATCGCGGGCGCCGGAATCTCCGTCAGCTCACCCGGTCCCGGACGGCTCACCTCCCCCGCCACCGCGTCGTAGAACCCGGCCAGTCCCTCGGCCGCGAGCCTGAGGCTGGTGCAGGCCGGCGCGCCCGCGTAATCGGCCGATCCCGGCAGCGGCAGGCAGGCGCTCCACCGCCCGGTGCCCTGATCGGGCCCGTGGCCGTTGGCCTCGGCCGGCACCGCCGGCCGCAGCGTGGCCAGGCTGTGCGCGGTCAGCCGGAGCCGGGTCGAGGCGTTGACCAGCGTCCACAGGTCTTCCTTGGTCAGCCGCTTGCTGCCCTGCTCGGTCAGGAAGCCGCGGACCGCGTCGTCCAGCCTGATGGCGGCGCTCGAGGCGGCGACCGAGGCGGCCGGCGGCACCACCACCTCGCTCAGCGCCCAGTCGACCGCCTGGGTCAAGTACGCCGCCCCGGACCGGAACGAGTCGGCCAGGTCGGTGCTGACCACCGCCGCCACCCCGCGCGGCCACAGCAGCACGCCGACCGCGAAGCTCACGGCGCAGCCGATTGCCACGTCCTCGACCCGCAGCAGCCCGACCGTCCAGCCGACCGGGTCGAGCAGGTTGAACAGCACCACCACCGTGACCGTGAACGCCGCCTGCCCGACCAGGAACGGCGTGGTGCCGGGCGCGTACGCGGCGATCAGCACCGCGACCGGGAACACCGCCCACAGCGCGTTGGGATTGGTCCCGATCCCGACCAGCAGGGCCGCGCCGATCACGAACCCGAGCGCGGTGCCCGCCAGCCCCCGCCACGCCGTCGAGCCGGTCGCCGAGGCGCTGGTGCGCAGCACCGACAGGGTGCCGAGGACGACCCAGAACGCATGCTGGACCCCGGACGCGTCGGCCACCGCGACGGCCGCCGCCAACGCGATCGCCGCCCGCAGCGAGTTGAGGAACCAGACCGAGCGGACCGACGCGTGCCGCCGCACCAGCGTCGCCGCCGCGGTGACCGAGGCGACCCCCGGGGTGCGCGCGAGCGCGGCGGCGGCCCTGGCCGGCACCGTCCCCGGCTCGGCCCCGGGCGACTCGTACCAGTGCCGCCGGGCGGCCTCGATCGTCTCCTCCGACGCCCGGTGGCTGACGATCAGCGCGTCGGCGGCGACCGACCGGGCCACCACCGAGAGCGCCTGCGCGTGCACCGCCTGCGCCGCCGCGACCCGCGCGTCCGGCTCGCCCGCCCGGCCGGAAAGCTCGCTGAGGTGCTCGGCCGACGCCGCGCGGGCGCTCTCGATCGCGTTGAAATCCGGCTCCGCGTCCAGGCCGGTGAGCAGCGCCTGGGTGTCGCTGAAGAGGTCGGCCGAGCGCAGCAGCAGCGTCCGGTCCTGCGGGCAGCCCTGGGTCAGGTCGATGTGCCCGTCGAACGCCTCGGCGATCTGGGTCGAGCTCCACTCCAGGAGCTGCACCATGCTGCCGAGGGCCTGGTCGGCGGTGGCGAGCCCGGTCGGCCGGTACGGCGCGGCGGTGAACGCCGCCCGCAGTCGGTCCTTGGCCGCCATCATCGCATCGTGGCTGGTCACCTCGCCCGCCGCAGCCGCCCGGACCCGGCTCGCGAGCTCGCCCGACAGGTCCGCGACGGCGGCCCGCAGCCGGTTGCCCGGGGCCGCCGGCGACAGCAGCAGCACCGCGATGGTGCCCGCCGCCGACGCCAGCCACCAGCCTTCCAGCCGGCTGGGCAGGTCGGCCGCGCCGCCGACCGAGACGACCGGCAGTACGTACGCGAACATGGCCGCGATGGTGCCCGAGGCGGGATTGGGGCCGATGATCCCGGCGAAGAAGATCGCGAACGTGACCGGGAGCGTGACCACCGCCGCGATCCAGGCCGTCCCGCTGACCACAGTGCCGATGATCAGCGCGAGGCTGCCGACCACGGCGAGGCCGACGTGCCCGGCCAGCTTGTCCTTCCTGGTCCCGCCGAACGCGGCCACGACCAGCGTCGCGAAGCCGCCGAAGGTGGCGAACAGTGTCATCTGCGGGTCGCCGATCACCTTCAGGCAGATCGCGAACAGCGCCGGGACGACGAGCGTCGCCCGCAACGCGCGCAGTCCGGCCTGCTTGGTCCAGATCGGCTTCCACCAAGGGCGCATGGGCGCTAATCCTACGTACCTGGGGCAGGCTGGGGCCAGTGGGGCTAAGGGTCAGCCGGGCCCGGCAGCTCGATCTCGACCGTCAGCCCGCCTCCGGGGGTGTCGGCCAGCCTGATCGTCCCGCCGTTGGCCGTCACCAGGCGGTGCACGATGGCAAGGCCGAGCCCGGTGCCGTTCTGGCTGCCGGTGGTGTACCGCAGGAACGCGCGCGCCCGCTCCTGGGCGGTCATCCCCGGGCCGTCGTCGGCCACCGTCAGCAGCGTCCCGGTATCGGTCGCGGCCGCCGAGATGCGGATGGAGCCGCCGACCGGGGCCGCCTTGGGCTCGGTGAGCGCGTCGATCGCGTTGTCGATCAGGTTGTCGAGGATCTGCTCCAGGTGCCCGGCCCCGAGCGCGACCATCGGCCGCCCGGCGGCGCCGTCCTTGCCCGGGCGGGCGCTCACCTCGGCGATGAGCTTCACGTCGTGGCCGTCGGCGACCGGCTGCCAGGCCGCGACCCGCTCGGCGACCGCCTCGAGCACGTCGATGGTCTCCAGCTGCTCGGTCATCGCCTCGGCCCTGGCGGTGGCGAGCAGCCCGTCGACCAGCCGCGACAGCCGGGCGATCTCCTCCTGCGCGCCCGGCCAGCTCGGCCGCGGTGGCGGGGGAGGCGTCGGTCGCGAGCAGGTCGAGCCGGAGCCGGAGCGCGGTCAGCGGGGTGCGGAGCTGGTGCGAGGCGTCGGCCAGCATCGCCCGGTGCCCGTGCACCAGGGCCTCAAGCCGTCCGGCCATCATATTGAAGGTGGCCGCCATCCGGCGCAGCTCCGGCGGGCCGTACCCGGTCCCGGCGCGGACGGTGAGATCGCCGTCGGCGATCTTGCCCGCGGCGGTGTCCAGCCGCGCCAGCGGCCGGCTGACCCAGCGGGCGAGGTAGATCGCGACCAGCACGGCCGCCGCGAGCGCGGCGCCGGCCAGCACGATCAGGTACAGCCAGAGGTTGGCGATGTTCTGGTTGAGCGGGCCGGTCGGCCGCTCAAGGACCACCGTCCCGATCGGGACGCCCGCCAGCTTCCCGGTGCCGTCGACCGTCGCCACCGCGTAGACCGCGTCCTTGGTCAGCTCGGTGGTGGGGCTCGACTGGCTGCCCGCCTCGGCCAGCAGCTTCTTATAGACGCTGTACGGCGGCGAGCCGTGCGAGAGCCGGGGCACGCGATAGCCCTGATGGTCCAGCACCAGCACCTGGTCGCTGTCGCGCTCGGCGTCCTGCATCGCCTCCGACAGCGCCGCGAAGTCGGCGTGGTCCTCGTGCCCGCCGGTCTGCAGCGGCCCCCGCGCCAGCAGCGCGATCGAGCTGGCGGTCCGCCGCGGTGTCCTGGACGAACGCGTCCCGCTCATGGTCGATGGCACCGAGCGCGAGCGGGACCACCGCCGCGATGAGGACCGCGGCGGTCAGCATCACCAGCGCCAGCGCGATCCGCCTGGTCACGGCCCCGCCCGCCCGCTCACGCTTGCTGGCCCCCGGCGATCGTGTCCCCGGCCGACACGGCCTCCCGGTCCGCCAGCCGGAAGCCGTGCCCGTAGACGGTCTCGATCAGCGCCGGGTCGCCGAGCTTGCGGCGCAGCGCCGCCAGGTGCACGTCGAGCACCTTGGTGGGCCCGTACCAGTGCTCGTCCCAGGCCCGCTCGACGATCTCCTGCCTGCTGATCAGCCGGCCCGGGTCGGTGATCAGGCACTCCAGGATCGCGAACTCCTTCGGGGTCAGCGCCACGTCGGAGCCGGACATCGTCACCCGCCGGGTCCGCAGGTCGACGGTGAGCGGCCCGTGCCGCAGCACCTCGCCCCCGGTCGAGCCCGGCCGCTGGCCGCGCCGCAGCACCGCCCTGATCCGGGCCAGCAACTCGGCCAGCCCGAACGGCTTGACCAGGTAGTCGTCGGCGCCCTCGTCGAGCGCGAGCACCCGGTCAGCCTCCTCGCCGCGGGCGGTCACGACGATGATCGCGGTGTCAGAGTCCGCCCGCAGACGCCGACAGACGTCGATGCCGTCCAGGTCGGGCAGCCCGAGATCGAGCAGCACGACGTCAAACGGCGGCCGCCGAAGTGCCTCGGCGCCCATGGCGACGCTGGCGGCGGTGTACCCGGCCCGCTCGAGGCCGCGGACCAGTTGCGTTGCGATACCCGGGTCGTCCTCGACCACGAGCACAGATACCTGCGGAGAGCTCACGCATATACCGTAGGTCGCCAACCCCGTTAGACCTAAATCGGGGAAGATTCTTAGTAATTAGTGAAGATTGCTCGGCCGCCGGCCTCGCCATGCCCGCGCCCCCGCCCGCTGACGTGCCCGGCCAGCGAGATGAAACCAGCGAGACGAAACGCGCCCGTAATGCGGATCGACGACCGTTGATTGCGAGAATGGACCACTCGCGCATCGGGCCGCCGCGGCTACCTCCCCATCGAGGAGCACGGCATCGTCGGAGACCTGCGGACAGTCGCGCTCATCGGCACCGACGGCACCGTCGACTGGTACTGCCCGTCCCGGTTCGACGCCCCGTCGCTCTTCGGCGCGCTGCTCGACCCAGCAAGGGCGGCTACTTCTCCCTCACGGCTGATCGTGGACCGTTGTGTACATCCCGGTGTATACAGCGGTCCACGATCATCGAATTCACTCCTCGGCAGCCGCCGGCGCCGCCGAAACCGCTCCAGAAGCGGCCGCCGTCCCCGGCGCCGCCCTCGACGCCGCCGCGGAAGCAGCCGCCGAGTCGACCGCCGCCCGGATCGCCAGACCCGCGTCCGTCACCGCCCGGTCGGCGTCGTCGAGCAGGTTCACGAACGTGAAGAACCCGTGGATCTGCGACCCGAAGTGCCGGTGCTCGACCGGCACCCGCGCCGCCCGCAGCCGCTGCGCGCACTCGAACCCCTCGTCCCGCAGCGGGTCGTGCTCGGCCGTGATCACGTACGCGGGCGGCAGCCCGGTCAGGTCGCCCGCCCGCAGCGGCGAGGCGTAGGGGTTGACCCGGACGGCCGGGTCGGGCGCGTAGTGGTTCCAGAACCAGACCATGTCGCCCCGGTTCACGATGAACTCGTCCCCGTCGTACTCGTGGTACGACTTCCGGTCGAGGTCGCAGTCGACCACCGGGTAGACCAGCAGTTGCAGGGCCACCGCCGGCCCGCCCGCGTCGCGCGCCCGCAGCGCGGTGACCAGGGCCAGGTTGCCGCCCGCGCTATCGCCGGCCACCACGATCGGCCGCCCGGCCGCCAGCCCCGAAGGCGAGGCAACCCACTCCAGGGCCGCGAACGCGTCGTCGGTCGCGGCCGGGAACACATGCTCGGGCGCGAGCCGGTACTCCACGCTCACCACATCGCACCCGGACGCCACCGCCAGCACCCGACAGCACGCGTCCCACGAATTGACCGAGCCGACCACCCACCCGCCCCCGTGGTAGTAGACGACGACGCCCGGGGCATCACCGGCCGAAGACGGCGAGTACACCCGGGCCGGCATCCCGCCCGCCGACGAGGCGATCGTGATATCCCGCACCGACGCCACGTCCGGCCCGGCCCCGATGATCTCGCCGTTGGCCTCGACCACCGCCCGCCCCTGGTCGGGCGAGAGCTCCCACAGCGGCGGGATGCCCGCCGCCGCCTTCCCGTCGAGTACCTGCTGCGCCTGGGGGTGCACAGAATGACCCACCGCTACCTCCACCGATCCGAGAACTGACCTTCGCCATTGAAGTCAGGGGAACGAATCCAAAATCAAGCTCAAGGGGCGCCGAGCGCGAACCCCGGATACCCCGCCGCGGCCACCTCGTCGCACTTCGACCCGTACGGTCCGACCCCGCCCACGTAGGTCGTGAACACCCGGGGCTTGCCCGGGATGTTCGCCCCGATGTACCAGGAGTCCGCCTTCGGGAACAGCGTCGAGTAAGCCACCTCGGTCACGTGCGCCATCCACGCGTCCTCGGCCTCGGCCTCGGCCTCCACCGTCGTGAACCCATGCGCGGACAGGTAGCCGATGCAGTCCCGGATCCACTCCACGTGCTGCTCGATCGAGAGCGCCATGTTGCTCAGCACCGACGGCGACCCCGGCCCGGTCACGATGAACATGTTCGGGAACCCGGGGGCGGCGATCCCCAGGTAAGCGCGCGGCCCGGCCGCCCACCGGTCGGCCAGCGCGACCCCGCAGCGGCCGCGCACGTCGATCTGCCGCAGCGCCCCCGAGATCGCGTCGAACCCGGTCGCGAACACGATCGCGTCAAGCTCGTAGAACGCCGAGGTGGTCGACAGCCCGCCCGCAGAGACCGACGACAACGGCGTCGCCCGCAAATCCACCAGCGTCACGTTGGGCCGGTTGAACATCGCGTAGTAGTCGTCGCTCTGGCACAGCCGCTTCGACCCGACCGGGAACGTCCGCGGGCACAGCAACTCGGCCACGACCGGATCGGAGACCGTCTCCCTGATCCGGTCCCGCATGAACTCGGCGATGACCTCGTTCGCCTCCGGCGACACCAGCAGGTCGGTGTACGCGCCCAGGAACGGCATCCCGCCGCCCGCCCGCCAGCGCTCGCTGAACGTCCGCTGCACGTCGTCGGGCGGCTCGCTCAGCACCGGCCGCCCGGTCCCGGTGATCGGCACGCCGAGGAACGACTCCCGGGCCTCCTTCCGGTACTGGCGGTAGCGGGACTTGAACTCGCGCTCGGCCTCCGGCTCCCACGGCCGGTTCCGGTTCGGCACCGCGTAGTTCGGCGTCCGCTGGAACACGTAGAGCTCCGATGCGACGGCCGCGATCTCGGGCGCGACCTGGATCCCGGTCGACCCGGTGCCGACCAGCCCGACCCGCTTCCCGGCGAAGTCGACGCCCTCGGCGGGCCACCGCGCGGTGTGGTACGCAGGCCCGGAGAACGTCTCAAGCCCCGGCAGCGACGGCACCTGATAAGCCGACAGGCACCCCACCGCGGAGACGAAGAACCGCGCCGTCACCGCCGCCCCGTCCTGCGTCGTCACCGTCCACTCGCGCCTCATCGTCGGACCAGACGGCCGCCGTCACCCGCGTGTTGAGCTGGATATGCGGCCACAGCCCGAACCGGTCGGCCACGTGGCTGAGGTACCGCAGGATCTCCGGCTGGGCCGGGTAGCGCTCGCTCCACGACCATTCCTGCTCGAGCTCGGGCGAGAACGAGAACGAGTAGTCCTTGGACTCCACATCGCACCGCGCGCCCGGGTAGCTGTTCCAGAACCAGGTCCCGCCGATCCCGCCCCCGGCCTCGAACGCCCGCACCGTCAGCCCCGAAGACCGCAGCGCGTGCACCGCGTAGATCCCGGCGAACCCGGCCCCCACCACGACCACATCCAGGTCCGCCACCGGCATTCCTCCTTCGGAACTCCCATCAGACGTTAGGAGAAGACAAATCCCCCGGTCAATGGCCCGGCGCCAACCAACCTGCGGGGCTCCCTTTGGTTCGAAAGCCAAACCCCGTCATCTCGAACGGTCCGTGCGCGACTCTCGCCCCGAACATTGCTCGGTAGGGTACGGGTCGTGATCTGGTCATATGGAACCTACGAGCTCGACGATGACCCGAACCGAGTGGACGTGGACGCGGCCTGGGCCTTCCTGTCCACCGAGGCCTACTGGGGCAAGTCGCGCTCCCGGCTGGACTTCGAGGCGCAGCTGGCAACGGCCTGGCGGGTCGTCGGCGCGTACGAGACCGCCACCGGCCGCCTGGTCGGCTTCGCCCGCGCGATCTCCGACGGCGTCGCCTTCGGCTACCTGTCCGACGTCTTCGTCACCGCCGACGCCCGCGGCAGCGGCCTCGGCAAGGAACTGGTAGCGACCGCGATCGACCGCGGCCCCGGCGCCAACTTCCGCTGGAGCCTCCACACCAGCGACGCCCACGGCCTCTACCGCCAATTCGGCTTCGCGCCCCCCGACACCCGCTACCTAGAACGCCCCAGCCACCCCTGACCCCACCCAGCCCGGGCAACGCACGATGCGCCAGTTCAGTCGTGGGGGAGGCGTTCCAGGCGGGCGCGCTCGGTCGGCAGCAGGTTCGGGTCGGTCAGCCGGTGCCGGACGGCGATGGCGCGCCAGGTCTGGTCGAGCGGGCCCGCCGCGCGCACGAACGAGCTGGTGAACAGCGACTGCACGCCCCGCACGGCCATGGCCCCGAGCCCGGTCTCGGGAACCTCCGAGAAGCCGACGACCACCCAGGTCATCGCCACGTCCAGCAGCGCGGCCCGCGGGCCGCGCCCTCCCAGTCGATGATCACCGGCCCGGTCGAGGTGAGGATCACGTTCATCGGGTGCAGGTCCCGGTGCAGCACAACCTGATTGTCCGGGTCCTCGTCGCCCAGCGGCGTGCGAAGTTCCGGCAGCGCGGGCGCCTGGTGGACCAGGCCGTGCAGCCTGGCCAGCAGCCGGGCCTGCTTGCGCACCGTCCACGGTCGGCGGCCCATGACGTCCAGCATCGTCGGGCCCGTCGCCCGCTCCATGACGATGTCGGAGCCGGAGACCTCGAAGACCTCGGGCACCGGCACCCCGTGCGCCCGCGCGTGCGCCATGACCTTGGCCTCGCGCTCGACGGCGTCGAGTCCCGCCCGTCCCGGTACCGCCGCAGCACCCGCCCGCCGCCGATGTCGTACACGTCCGCGTTCCGTCCGGACCCGAGCAGCGTCCCCGGCAATTCGGTCTCCATGGCCCGAGTCTCTCATTGCCGGGCGCAATACGCGTGAATGATTTAACTACGACCGAACCATTTAGCAATGGACATATTGACCGTCGGCCCGGCATGCTCATCCGGGGGACGACCCTCCGGAGACCCCGATCGGGGTCTTGGCAATGCCGGGCCGGCGGTCGGTTAAGCGGCGGCCGATGGACGGGCGGCGTCCGCCATCTTGGCCAGCGAATCGCGCAGTTCCTTCCATACCGCGGCGAGGCTGGCGGCGGCGGGGTGGTCGCCGCGAATCACGCTCGCCGTCGCCGAATCGCCCGCGCCCGCCTCGCCGGGCTTGTCGTCCTCGCCCGGCTGCGCGCTCGCGTTCACGGCCTCGAGGGCGGCCTTCCCCGCCGCCACCAGCACCGGGTCGACGATGACGACGGTGAGCGTCTCGTCCGCCACCTGAAGCGACATCTGGCGGCGGCCGGCCTCCTCCGGCGGTTCGTCGGTGGTGCCGGTGACGTCCGCCGTGCGCAGCAACTCCCGTGCCTGGTCGAGGTCGACGCCGAGGCCCGCCAGCGTTCGCGCCGCGGCCGAGTTGGGATCGGCCAGCGCGGCCAGCAGCAGGTGGTGCGAACCGACCGGGGCGCCGCCCGCCAGCCGGGCGGCCTCCGTCAGCGTCGCGTCGGTGGCCGGGGTGGCGCCGACGTCGCCCTCGTCCCGAGGGCCCCAGTGCCGCGCCCTGACCCGGCGCAGCAGCGTGCCGGTGGCCGCCGCGAGCCTGCCCTCCTCGCCCTCGCCGGGCGGCACGCTGTCGAGCACCGCCGCGCGGAGCGCGAGCAGGTCGGCGTGCTGGCGCATGATCTGCACCGCGACCCCCTCGTCCTCCCGGATCAGCCCCAGCAGCAGGTGCTCGGTGCCGATGTAGTTGTGATGCAGTTGCAGCGCCTCGCGCAGCGCCAGCTCAAGCACCTTCTTGGCCCGGGGCGTGAACGGGATGTGCCCGGACTTGGCCTTGCCCTTGCCGATGCCGACCTTGGCGATGACCTCTTCCCGGACGCCTTCCCTGGTCATCCCGAACTCTTCGAGAATGGCGGGCGCGACCCCGTCCTCCTCATTCGGGAGGCCTTCGGGGCGGTGGAGTAGCGCGAGCAGAATGTGCTCGGTGCCGATGTAGTTGTGGTTGAGTTCGCGCGCCTCTTCTTGGGCCGTCACGACGGCGCGGCGCGCGTAGGCAGTGAATCGCTCGAACATGCCATCAGACTGCCCGGTGCTTTCAACCTAGTCAATACCATGCTATTAATAGGGTGAACAGGCACGGATCAGGGGAGGCGGCCATGGACTGGGAAGACCGGCTCGACGAATGGGAGACGGAGCTGGAGCTGTCGGCTCAGCTCGACGGCTCCGAGTGGGTGACGCTGGAGAAGGCGGCCGCGGAAACGGGCGTCTCCCGGGCGGCGCTGCGCACCTGGTACCGCGCCGGGCAGATCCCGTCGAGGCTGGTCGATGGCCCGCACGGCCCGCAGCGCCTGGTTCCCCTGGCCGTGGTCGCCGAGCGGGCCGAGGCGTCGCCCCGGCTGCGCAAGACGGTCGAACGCCGCCTCGGCGACGAGGCCCAGCTGGAGATCCTCCGCCACCGCGTCGACCAACTCGAACTGCGCCTCGCCGCCCTGGAGCGCCGCCAGCCCGACGACGACACCCGCTTACCCCAACAGCGCCGGGCCCGACGTCGACACCCGCTTACCCCAACAGCGCCGCCAGCACCGCCAGCTCCGCTAGCCGACCCACAACCGACGCCAGAAACGCCTAGATCTCGCCGAACAGGCGGTCGCCGGCGTCGCCCAGGCCCGGCACGATGTAGCCCTTGTCGTTCAGGTGGTCGTCGATCGCGCCGGTGACGACCCGGACGTTCTCGCCCGGGAAGGCGTCGTCGATCTTGGCCAGCCCCTCCGGGGCCGCGAGCAGGCAGATCGCGGTCACCGCGGTCGCGCCTCGGTCGAGCAGCATGGTGATCACCGTGACCAGGGTGCCGCCGGTGGCGAGCATCGGGTCGAGCACGAACACCTCGCGCCCGGCCAGGTCGACCGGCAGCCGGTTGGCGTAGGTCGAGGCGACGAGCGACTCCTCGTCGCGGACCATGCCGACGAAGCCGACGCTCGCCATCGGCATCAGCCGGGTCATCCCGTCGAGCATGCCGATCCCGGCCCGCAGCACCGGGACGATCAGCGGCTTGGGCTCGTCCAGCATGGCGCCGGTGGCGGTCGCGACCGGGGTGAGGACCTCCACCGGACTGACCCGGACGTCCCTGGTCGCCTCGTAGGCGAGCAGGGTGACCAGCTCGCTGGCGAGCATGCGGAAGGTGGCGTTGTCGGTGGTGGCCGCGCGGAGCAGCGTCAGCTTATGGGTGACGAGCGGGTGGTCGGCGAGCAGCGTGCGCATGGAGCATAAGTGTGTCAGGTGGCCTGCCCGCGTGCCAGGCGGCCCACCGGACCGGCGGCCGCGGTGGTGCGGGCGCTGGCCAGGTCGCGCTCGATGCGCTCGGCCGTCGCCAGCAGCGGCGAGAGCAGGTCGGCGACGATGGAGTCGAGCGAACGGCGGCCCGCGTGGGTGGCGACGTTGACCGCCGCGATCACGGCGCCGTCGGAGTCCCTGATCGGCGCCGCCAGCGAGCGGAGCCCCTCCTCGAGCTCCTGGTCGATCAGTGCCCAGCCGCGGGCCCCGATCTTGCGCAGCTCCTGGCGGAGCCCGCTCGCCGTGGTGATGGTGTGACCGGTGAGGTGGTGCAGCGACGCGGTGGACAGGTACGCGTCCAGCCACGGCTCGGGCTGGGCGGCCAGCAGCACCCGGCCCATCGACGTCGCGTAGGCGGGGAAGCGGGTGCCGACCGAGATCGTGACCGTCATGATCCGCTTGGTGGGGACGCGGGCGATGTAGACGACGTCGCTCCCGTCGAGCTCGGACACCGAGGACGACTCGTGCACCTCCTCGACCAGCTCCTCCAGGTGCGGCAGGGCGACCTCGGGCAGCGTCAGGCTGGACAGGTACGCGTAGCCGAGCTCGAGGATCTTCGGCCGGAGCTCGAAACGGCCGCCGGCCGTGCGCATATACCCGAGGTGGACCAGCGTGTGCAGGAACCGGCGGGCGGCGGCGCGGCTGAGGCCGGTGGCCGCCGCGACCTCGGACAGCGTCAGCCGGGAGTGCTCGGCGTCGAAGGCGCGGATCACCGACAGCCCCCGCTCAAGCGACTGGACGAACTCGCCGCTGTCGCCTGCGGCGCCCTCGACGGCCGCCTCGGCCGTGGTCGTGCCGGTCGCAGGGGCATGACCGGGGCTGGTTTCGTCGAGCATGCTGACAATGGTAGACAGCGTGCCGTCTGTTCGCTTGCTGCACTATCGTTCGTTTTACGGACATTGGAGGGTCTCGATCACATGGCTGTCACCTCGCGCACCCAGGTCGGCATCGTCGGCGCCGGTCCGGCCGGGCTGCTCCTGTCGCATCTGCTGACGCTCGCGGGCATCGATTCCGTGCTGGTTGAGAACCGGTCACGGGCGTACTGCGAGGCCAGGCAGCGGGCCGGCATGCTCGAGACCGGCACCGTCGAGCTGCTCCGCTCGGCCGGGGTCGGCCAGCGGCTGGACGCCGAGGGGATCGAGCACGACGGGATCTACCTGCAGTTCGCGGGGGAGCGCCACAACCTCAACTTCCGCGAGCTGACCGGCGGGCGGACGGTGACGATCTACGCCCAGCCGGAGATCGTCAAGGACCTGATCGCGCGGCGGCTCGCGGACGGGGGAGCGGTCGAGTTCTCCGCCTCCGACGTGGCCGTGTCCGGCGTCACCGAGGATCGGCCGCTGCTGTCGTACACCGACGAAGCGGGCGTCGCGCACCAGGTGTCCTGCGACGTGATCGCCGGGTGCGACGGCTTTCACGGGATCTGCCGGCCGCTCATCCCTGATATCTCCGTCTACGAGCGCTCCTACCCGTTCGCCTGGCTCGGCATCCTCGCCGATGCCGCCCCCGCCACCGACGAGCTGATCTACTCCCGTCACGAAGACGGCTTCGCCCTGTACTCGATGCGCTCGCACTCGGTCTCCCGTCTTTACCTGCAGGTCCCGCCGGGCGAGCCGCTGGAGGACTGGCCCGACGACCGGATCTGGGCCGAGCTCAACCGGCGATTCAAGGTCAACGGGAGCGACTGGTCGGTCTCCGAAGGTCAGATAACCGACAAATCGGTTACCCCGATGCGCAGCTTCGTCGCCGCGCCCATGCGCCACGGCCGCCTGTTCCTGGCCGGCGACGCCGCTCATATCGTCCCGCCGACTGGCGCCAAGGGCCTCAACCTTGCCCTCAGCGACGTGGTGGTGCTGGCGAACGCGCTGCGGGCCGCCCTGCGTCGACAAGAACTGGGACCAGGCCGACGCCTACTCCGACAGCTGCCTGGAGCGGGTCTGGCGCGCCACCCACTTCTCGTGGTGGATGACCTCGATGCTGCACGTCAACCCGGAGGCGGACCCGTTCGACCAGCAGCTGATGCTCAACCAGCTCAGGTACGTGACGTCATCGCGCGCGGCCGCGCTCTCGCTGGCCGAGAACTACACCGGCTACCAGCCAGCCCGGTTCGAGCTGTAATCAATCGGTCCTGCTTAGCCGCGATCGTGGCGGCGGGGGCGGAGCGCGCGGGAGAGCAGCGCCGACAGCGCCGCCGCGGTCCCGTTGTCGGTCAGCGCGAGCGAGCCGGGCGCGGAGTCCTCGTCGAGCAGTTGCAGGGCCCGCAGCCGGTGCCGCAGCACGTGGATCTCGCCGCCGATCGCGCTGGTGAGGCTGCTGCCCGACCGGGAGGTCCAGCCCTCGGCCGCATGCAGCTCGGTCAGCCAGGCCAGCTCCTCGTACCCGACCGGGCCGTCCTGGGCCGTGATCATCAGCAGCGCCGCCTCGCGGACCGCGACCGTGAAGTCGGGGTCGGTGCCGTCGTCCGGCCCGATCAGCGCGGCCGTGCCGATATGCCAGCGCACGGCCGAGTCGTCCGCCATCAGCCGCCCGGTCTTGGTCAGCACCAGGGTGGCGCCGATCCGGCGCACCGCGCCCATCTCGTGCTGGGCGAGGCCGCGCAGGATGTGCAGCGGGTAGACCTCGAGCTCCTGATGCCGCCTGCCCGCCGAGGCGGCCGCGCCACGGGCGGCGGCCGCGCCACGGGCGGCGGGGGCGGTCCCGGGCACCCGGTTCACCCTCGGCTGCCAGCCGAACAGGCTGGCCGCCTCGCCCACGAGCGATGGCGCGATGTAGTGCCGCGCGGTCAGCCGGAGCCCCACGTCGGCCCGGGACAGCAGCCAGCGGAGCGTCGGCAGCGGCTCGCCAAGCAGCTCGGGCGGCTCGAGCAGCCGGGGCATGATCCGCCGGGCGAGCTGGGAGCGCTCGCCGGGGTGCCCGTGCGCCCACTCGTCGATCCGCTCGGCGCTGATCCGGCTGAGCCAGCTGTCGGTCTCGGGCGTGTCGGTGGTCCTGGTCAGCCAGCGCTCGACCAGCGCCGCGCGCTTGGTCTTCCAGCCGCTGACGCCGACCTTGAGCTCGCGGGCCGCGACCGCGAGCTCGATCGCGGCCGCGCAGGCGTCGTAGGCGGCCCGCTCGTCCGTCCCCATCGCCGACGACCAGGCGAGCAAGTCGGTGTCCGGCGGCACGGCGTGCGAGGTGTTGAGGGCCTTGGCGTAGGCGTCGAGTCCCTCGTCGCGCGAGATGGCGTACGCGCCGAGGATTCGCGAAGTGTCGGGACCGGCGCAGACCTCCGCATACCGTTCCATCCCGGCCAGGGTGAGCAGCCGGGCGAGGGCGGCGGCCACCGCGAGCTGCCGCTCGGCCGCCTGCGGCACACCGTTCGGCAGCGCGCACCACAGGAATTCCTGCAACCGCAGCAGCGAGATCGCCTCGAGGCCGCCGCCGGCGGTGAGCGAGCGAAGCGCTGCCCGCGCGTCGTCGGCGACAGCGGGGTCCTCCCGTGCCAGGGTCTGCAGCGCCTCCGCCTCAGTCATCATGCGGTCAGTCTGCCCCACCAAAACCGCTGGCGGTAGATGCGTTGTGGATTTGGCTGGTGATGTTCGGGTTGCACGCCGCACGGAGATTCCGGTCGCCGTCGTCCTTTCAGGAGATATTGAGCGGGCGGCTTTGCTGCGCCCCTCCCGGCCTCGCGAGCCGGCCGGTTGCGGCATGATGACAGGCGTGAGCGGCATCTACGACGAACCCGAGCTGTACCAACTGGCGTGCGCCTACCGGGACGTTCCGGCCGAGTCCGGCGCCCTGCTGGGCTGGCTCGATAAGCACGGCAAAACCACCGACGGCGTGAGATCAGTCATAGAGCTGGCGGCGGGCCCGGCCGAGCACGCGCGCGAGCTCGCGCGCCGTGGCCTGCGCACGACCGCGCTCGACCACTCCGCGGCGATGTGCGGGTACGCCGCCGCCCAGGCCAAGGCGGACGGAGTGGACCTGGATGTGGTCGAAGCGGACATGCGCGACTTCCGCATCGCCGACTCCGACGGCCGCCCGGTCCGGTTCGACCTGGCGATCACGATGCTGAACTCGGTCTGTCATCTGTTCACGCTCGACGACCTGGTGAACCACCTGACCGCGGTCGCCGCCCACCTCGCGCCCGGCGGGCTCTACATCGTCGAGCTCGCGCACCCGGCCGACTTCTTCGCGGCCGAGCCGAGGACGAGCAACGAGTGGACGATCGACGCCGACGGCGTGCACGCGCTGGTCCGCTGGGGCGGTCGCGAGGACCGGATCGACCCGCTCACGCAGGTGACCGACGAGCACATGATGATCAAGGTGACCTCGGCCGACGGAACCGTTCGCACGGTCAGCGACGTGGTGCCGAACCGATTCTGGACCCTGACCGAGTTCACCGCCGCCGTCCGCCTCGCCAACGCCAACGGCAGCGCCAGCGCCAAGAATGGCGCCGCACGCCCGCTCGACCTGGTGGCGAGCTACGGCGACTTCGACGACACCACCGCGCTCGACGCCCCCACCGCCTGGCGGATGATCCTGATCCTCCGCAGCGCCTAGCCCGGCGCGGCATCAGGTGCTATACAAGCGAATAGGAAACTATTCGCTTGTATAGTCCGGAGGCGCATCGGCGTGCAGAACCTGGCCATCCGCGCGGAGGGGCTGACCAAGCGCTACCGCGCCGTCGCCGCCCTCGATCACCTGGATCTCGAGGTGGCGCCGGGTGAGGTGATCGGCTACCTCGGCCCCAACGGCGCGGGCAAGACCACGACCATCAAGCTGCTGCTCGGCCTGATCAGCCCGAGCGCCGGCCGGGCCGAGATCTTCGGCGCAGACTGCCAGCGCCGGCCGGCCGGGACGCACCGCCGCCTAGCGTTCGTGGCGGGGGAGGCGAACCTGTGGCCCTCCCTCACCGGCGCCGAGACCCTGCACCTGCTCGGCCGGGTGCACGGCAGCGTCGACGCCGGCTACCGGGACGAGTTGATCGCCCGGTTCGACCTCGATCCGGCCAAGAAGGTCCGCGCCTACTCGAAGGGGAACCGGCAGAAGGTCATCCTCATCGCCGCCCTGATGACCCGGGCCGAGCTGCTCATCCTCGACGAGCCCACCAGCGGGCTCGATCCGCTGATGGAGGAGGCGTTCCGGCTCAGCATCAGGGAGGCGCGCGATCGCGGCCAGACCGTGTTCCTCTCCTCGCACATCCTCAGCGAGGTGGAGGCGCTGTGCGACCGGGTCGGAATTCTCCGGGCCGGACGGCTGGCGGAGCTGGGCAGCCTCGCCCAGCTGCGGCATCTGTCCGCCCTCACGGTGCAGGCGACGTTTGACGGCGCGGTCCCCGACCTTTCCCGGGTACCGGGGGTGAGCTCGGTCGCGGTGCACGGCCGGGTGGCCCGCTGTCAGGTCCGCGGCCCGATCGCGCCGCTGCTGACGGTGCTGGCGGGCGCGAACGTGACCGAGCTGCTGAGCCGGGAGCCCTCGCTCGAGGAGCTCTTCCTCGCCCAGTACGGCGAGCGCACGCCATGACGCAGGCTAACGTGGCGGCGGACAGCCCGGCCCTCGCCACCTCGAGGACGGCCCGGCCGGCCGCCACCGTCATCGCCCGGCTGACCGCGCGCAAGGCGGTCAGGTCGGGGGTGGCCTGGGGTTATGTCTTCGGCGCGCTGATCGCGTCATCGGCCGTCAGCTACACCAGGATCTACCAGACCCAGGCGGCCCGCGCCGCGCTGGCGGCCGCGTACGGGTCGAACAAGGCGACCAGCGCCCTGTTCGGCCCGGCCCCGCAGCTGCAGACGGTGGCCGGCTTCACCGCCTTCAAGATCGGAATGACGCTCCTGCTCCTGGGCGCCGTCTGGGGGCTGCTGACCGCCACCCGGCTGCTGCGGGGGGAGGAGGACGACGGCCGCTGGGAGCTGCTGCTGGCCGGTCCGACCAGCCGCCGCCGCGCCGCCGCCCAGGCGCTGGCCGGACTCGCGGCCGGCGCGTGCGCGCTGTGGGCGCTCACCGCGATCCTCACCGTCGCGGTCGGCCTGGACTCGGGCGTCCGCATCGCGGCCGGGCCTGCCCTCTACTTCGCGCTGGCGATGACCGTCACCGCGGTCATGTTCCTGGCCGTCGGCGCGCTGGCCAGCCAGCTGGCGTCGACCCGCCGCCAGGCCGCGTCCTACGCGGCCGCGTTTCTCGGCGCCTGCTACGCCCTGCGGATGATCGCCGACGCCGGGGTGGGGCTGCACGGGCTGATCTGGGCGTCGCCGCTGGGCTGGGCGGAGCAGTTGCGGCCGTTCGCCGGGCCGCAGCCGCTGGCGCTGCTGCCGATCGCCGCCTTCACCGCGGCGCTGGCGGTCGCGGCCGTCCGGCTGGCGGGCCTGCGCGACGCCGGCGCCGGCATCCTGCCCGACAGCAGCCGCAGCGCGCCGCGACTGCGGCTGCTGTCGGGCCCGGCCGGGCTCGCGATCCGGCTGGCCCGGCCGGTCGTGGTCGGCTGGTGGACCGCGATCGCGCTGTCGGCGCTGCTGTTCGGGCTGATCGCGAGGTCGGCCGGGAGCACTATTTCCGGCTCATCGGCGCAGGGCGTGCTGGCCAAGCTGGGCGCCTCCGGCAGCGGCACCGACGCCGTGCTCGGGGTCTGCTTTCTCGTGCTGGCGGTGCTGGTCGCCTTCGCCGCCGCCGGGCAGGTCACCGCCGCGCGCGCGGAGGAGTCGTCGCAGCGGCTCGACCATTTGCTGGCGGGCCCGATCTCGCGGTCCCGCTGGCTGGGCGGCAGGCTGCTGGTGACGGTGGGGGAGCTGCTGGCGGCCGGCGCGGCGGCCGGCGTCTTCGCCTGGCTCGGCGCGGCCAGCCAGCACGCGGGGACCAGCCTGACGACGCTGCTCAAGGCCGGCCTCAACCTCATCCCGCCGGCCATCACCATCGGCGGCATCGGCGTGCTGGCGTTCGGGGCGTGGCCCCGGCGCACGGCGGCCGTCGTCTATGTCGTGCTTGCGTGGTCGGTGCTGGCCGACATCGCCGGCGGCTTCGGCGGATCCGGCCCGGCCAGCCGCTGGCTGCTCGACACCTCGGTCTTCCACCAGCTGACATCGGCCCCGGCCGCGGCGCCGAACTGGACCGCGAACGGCATCATGGTCGCCATCGGCGTCGGCTGCGCCCTGCTCGGCGGCCTCGCCTTCAACCAACGAGACCTGGCAGGTAATTGACGCACATGACGACCGATCAGCCGGACCCGGCCGCGCAACGGTCCGGACCGCCCGCCGACAAGTCCGCCGACAAGTCCGCCGACAAGTCCGCCGTGCCCGGCGACCTGACCGCCCGCGCCCGGATCCGTGAGGCGGCCATCAGCCACTTCGCCGACGACGGGTACGAGCGGACCACGATCCGCGCGATCGCCGCCACCGCCGGGGTATCGGCCGGGCTGCTCCGGCACCATTTCGGCTCCAAGGAGGAGCTGCGGCGGGCGTGCGACGAGCACATCGCCGAGACCATGGGCCGGATCAACGCGCAGTACCTGGACGACCTCGGCGGCGCCGCCGCCGACCGCCGCCACCTGCAGCCATTCGAGCGGTACATTGTCCGCGCCCTGGCCGAGAACTCGCCGTCGGCGGCGGCGATCTTCGACCAGATGGTGACGATGACCGAGCACTGGCTCGAGCGGGCCGACCGGGCCCGCCCCGACCGGCCGGCCGTCGACCGCAGGATCCGGGCCGCGCTGATCAGCGCCATGGCGTCCGGCGTCCCGCTGCTGCACAAGCAGCTGTCGCGCACGGTCGGGGCCGACATCTTCGGGCCGGAGGGCGGGCGTCTGGTCGCCCTCGGGCTGTTTGACATCTACTCCCACCCGCTGATCAGCGCCGAGGACGCCGCCGCGGGGGAGACGGGAATCGACTAACCGGGCGGAGCCAGGGACCGTTCGACCGACGGATTTTGATCTTTTTCGCTGGGGGGCGGGCAAAGACCGAGGCCGGAAACACAGCGACGCCTCCCGCGCGGGCAACCACCGACCAACCGGTCAAGGGGTAAGCCGCGCTGGGAGGCGCCGGCGCAGTGTGCTACTCGACCGGGATCTCCTTGTTGATGAGGGACAGGTCGATGCCCTGGCGGCCGCGGATGAAGCGGGCGACCAGGTAGATGACCAGCGCCAGCACGTACATGGCGAGCATGTAGAGCAGCGAGTCGTTGTTGTTGACGCCGTAGGCGGCCTTGGTCAGCCACTCGTAGAGGCAGTACCCGATGAGCGCGATGGTGATCACGCCGGCCGCGGGGATGACCGGCACGCCCAGCAGCTTCAGCCGGGAGGCGGGGGAGGCGGCCCACAGGTCGGGCTTGCGCCACGGCAGCACCACCACCGCGATGGCGCTGAACAGGTACGTCACCGCGATCACGAGCGTCGCGTCGAGCGTGTAGGTGTGGAAGTTGGAGTTGTAGGAGTACAGCGCGCCGAGGCCGACGGCCGGCAGCAGCATCAGCACCAGCGACCAGACCGGCACCCGGCGTTTCTCCGACACCTGGGCGGCGCCGTCGGGCAGGATCCGGTCGAACGCCGCCGCGAAGATCACCCGGGTCGAGGACAGGAACAGCGTCCCCACCCAGGCGAAGAACCACAGGCTCATCAGCAAGATCAGCACGACCGAGGCCACGTTGTTGTGCAGCAGCCAGCTCGCCAGCAGCACCGGGTAGGGGAAGATCGGCAGCGCGTGCGCGGACGTCGTCCCGTAGGCAGCGTCGATCCAGAGCGCGTTGGCGCTCTGGTAGAAGTTGAACCCGAACTCCTTGGCGAACACCACCAGCAGCACGACCGAGAGCAGCACCGTGGTCCACAGGCCGAGGAACATGCCGCTGAACACCCGCTTGAAGTCGCTGGCGCCGCGGATCTCGCCGTAGAGGGTGGTGCCCCAGTTCGGCCACAGCAGGTAGAACATCAGCATCGGCACCAGCAGCATCGACTGGCTGAACGCCCCCGCCACCCCGAACGGGGCCGGGGTGTAGCCGATCGTCTTGGAGCCCGCGTCGGCGAGCGTGCCCGCGTAGGCGTTCTTCATACCGAACAGCTTCGCCGTCTCGGAGTTGTAGGCCGAGATGAAGTCGTTGCGGTTGTACGCCAGCAGCAGGATCACGACGATCGCGACGCCGAGCAGGCCGC
Organism: uncultured Actinomycetota bacterium; assembly: GCA_963838825.1. Classification (GTDB taxonomy): domain Bacteria; phylum Actinomycetota; class Actinomycetes; order Streptosporangiales; family Streptosporangiaceae; genus Trebonia. Next base: position 151,611 of record CAWISQ010000004.1, on the reverse strand, counting down.
CGTAGAAGCACCACTTCTGCACCTTGGCGTAGCCGGACATGCCCAGCGAGACGAGCAGGCCGGCCAGCCCGATGGTGATCAGCGTGACCACGAACGTCCCGGTGTGGGTGCTGAACCAGGCCGCGCCGGACGGGTCGTTGAACGACACCCACAGCGGCTGGAAGAACTCCTCCGACAGCACCGAGCCGTAGATCGGCGCCCACAGCCAGAGGATGAACCACCAGCCGGTGGCGGCCATCACGAAGCCGAGCCCGCTGCCGAGGATCCGGGACTGCCAGACGTAGTCGCCGCCCGCCCGGGGGATCGTGACCACCAGCCCGCTGTAGGCGAGGACCAGGAACGACACCCAGACCGCGGAGATGAGCACCGCCGTCAGCAGCTGCCCGGCCGGGAACGCGTCCTGGTAGGCGAACTCCACCAGGCCGAGGGTGATCACGTTGGTGGACAGGCAGGCGTAGATCATCGAGTCGCGGACGGACCAGCCGCGCACCAGCCCGGTGGCCTTCCGCAGGAATAGGGTGGGTCTCTCGTCGCCGACTTCGGTAGCCATGAAGTCCCTCCTCAGGGAACGGCCCAATCCTGTTATTCACCACTTCGAACTGTTTGACGGATTGACGGCCAATAGATAAACGTAACTGTGATACTGGTATGTATCGCCAGCACCATAACAGCTCAGCCATTCACAAGGACATACTTAATTTTGCCGTTTTTTGGGTTCATATCGATCAGGGCCGCCTGAAGGACGCCGTCTCCGTACGAACTGCCCGGGTTGACGGTCAGGGTCCGGCCGAGCTTGGCCACGCCGCGGCTCTCGTGAATGTGCCCGTGCACCGAGAGCATCGGCTGATAGCGCAGGATCGACTCCCGCACGGCGGTCGAGCCGACCGGCTCGAGCACCGCCCCGCCGTGCTTGGGGCGCATGCTGGCGTCCAGCGCGGGCGCCTCGTCCAGGCCGGTGCCGTAGGGCGGGGCGTGGAAGTTGAAGATCGTCCGGTCCATGTTCACGCCCGGGACCTGGCCGACGATCGCGTCGATCTTGGCCGCGAGCTGGTCCTCGGGCGCCTCGCGGTGGGTGTCCCACGGGGTCGGGTTGGTCCAGCCCATCGAGACCATGGTGAACCCGCCCAGGTCGATCACCTTGCCCTCGGCGAACGTGACCGACGGCGCCGCCTCCAGGATCGGGTCGATCTCGAAGATGTCGTCGTTGCCGCCGTTGAGCACGCACGGGATCGCCCCGCCGCGGAGCTTGCCGTCGGCCATGTCCAGCCACCGGTCGAGCGACCGGGTCATCTCGGCGTTGAACCGCTGGGTGATCCCGCCTTCGCCGGAAGCGCTCAGCGCGTCGAGCTCGTCCCTGGTCACGATCGCCGGGTAGGAGCCCCGGTCACGTAGTTGCCGTTCCGCCTCGAGCAGCTCCTGCCTGGTCTCCAGGCGGCGTCGCTCGCCCCTGATCGTGACCTCCCAGTAGCCCGGGTAGGCGACGATCGGGACCATCACCTTGCCGGTGACGTCGCCCCCGAGCACCACCAGGTCGGCCTTGTAGAACGCGGCGGCGTTGAGGAACTTCTTCCAGCAGATCTCCGACCCGTGGATGTCGGTCGCGAAGAACATCTTCATGGGGGTGCCGCTTTCCTAGGGGGAGCCGGAAGCTCAGTGCGCTACCTCTTCAGGCAGCTCGTACCAGCGGACGCGGTCGCCGACGCCACCGCGCAGCCTCCACTTCATCGACTTGGGCGCGGACGCGGCGGCGTCAAGCAGCCGCGTCGCCTGGACGAGGGGATCGAACCGCGCGTTGGCCGGGACCAGGGCCGGGTGCTCCGCCAGCAGCGCGGGCAGCTTCTCGAGGCTGCCGGTGCTGGTCCGCCACCAGCCCCAGTCCGCCCCGACGACCTCCTGGAAGCGGGTGACGTCGATGAACGGCCCCGACGAGCTGTCGCCGACCGGCAGGCCGGCCAGCAGGTGGGTGATGTCGTGCACGTCCTTCGCGTTCAGCTCGAAAATCTGCAGCTTGGACAGCAGCAGGTCGGCCGGGTCGAGGGTGAGCGAGGCGTTGCCGAGCGAGGACCGGAAGTCCAGCGTGTGGCACATGACGAGCCGGTCGACCATGACGTCGATCGGCCGCCCGGACGGCGCGATGAAGTACATCTGCCGGTCCCCGTTGAGGTTGTTGAACATCTTGTCGGGGACGCACCCGCTCTTCTCCAGGTACGCCGCGATGTCCCGGCGGCGCTTGCCCGCGCAGGCCAGGTCGATGTCCTGGCCGGCCCGGAGCCGGGGCGGGAAGTCCGGGCAGAGCACCCGGACGCCGAGACCGCCGAGCAGTCTCAGCTTCAGGCCGGCCGCCACCGCCCCCTGCACGAGCATGACTGCTTCCGGCAGCGGGTCATCTTCGGGCGAGGACATGCAGGTCCAAACTCCTGTGAAGCCGTCGTGGATTAGTACCGATGATGGTGAGATGCCCCGTTAACTGTCCAGACATTCACCGTTATGAACGAGATTGGTTCCATCATGTGGGCGCGCCGCCAGCCGGCGTGGTCAATGGCCAGCGCGCCACTCACGCCTCTCACACCGCGCCCGCCACAGCCACGCGGCCGCCCGCTAGCCCAGCTCGCCGTCCGAATTATGCCGGTAAAAGGCGATTTGCTGAGCCGGAAGCGGCGTGTTGCCCGCGATCAGATCGGCCGCCTTTTCCGCCATCATCATGACCGGGGCGTAGATATTGCCGTTGGTCACATAGGGCATGACCGACGCGTCCACCACGCGCACCCCGCAGACCCCGTGCACCCGCAGCGACCCCGGGTCGGTGACCGCGAGCGGCCCGGTCCCCATCGCGCAGGTGCAGGACGGGTGGAGCGCGGTCTCCGCGTCCCGCGCGACCCAGTCCAGCACCGACGACTCGTCGGAAACCGACGGCCCCGGCGACAGCTCGCCCGCGTTGAACTCGTCGAACGCGGGCTGGTTGAGTATCCGCCGCGCGATCGCGACCGCCTCGGTCCACTCCTGCCGGTCGGCCGGCGTGGACAGGTAGTTGAACCGCAGCGCCGGGTGCTGGAACGGGTCGGTCGACTTGATCTTGACCGTGCCGCGCGAGTCCGAGTACATCGGCCCGATGTGCACCTGGTAGCCGTGCCCCCCGGCCGGCGCCGACCCGTCGTACCGGATCGCGATCGGGAGAAAGTGAAACATGAGGTTCGGGTAAGGCACCGAGTCATTCGACCGGGCGAACCCGCCCGCCTCGAAGTGGTTGGTGGCGCCGGGACCGGAGCGCGCCAGCGCCCACCGCAGCGCCACCCCGGGCCGGTTCCGCCACTTCAGCGCGGGCGCGACCGAGACCGGCTGCTTCGACCCGTACTGGATGTACACCTCGAGATGGTCCTGCAGGTTCTCGCCCACGCCGGGCAGGTCCGCCACCACGTCGATGCCGAGCCCGGCCAGCTCAGCCGCATTGCCCACCCCCGACAGCTGCAGCAGCTGGGGCGACCCGAAGGCGCCGGAGCACACGATCACCTCGCCGCCGTAGGCGCGCCGCGGCGCGGACGAGAGGGAGACGACATCGGCCCCGCGCACCCCCACCCCGCCCCGGAGCACGAACTCCACCCCGGTCGCGCGGGTCCCCGAGAACAGGATCCGGGTCGTGTGCGCCATCGTGACGACCTTGAGGTTCGGCCGCGACATGGCCGGGTGCAGGTAGGCCCGCGCGGCCGACAGCCGCCGCCCGCGGGAGATGTTCCGGTCGAAGGCGGCGAACCCCTCCTGCCGGTAGCCGTTCACGTCGGAAGTCAGCGCATGCCCCGCCTGCTGAACGGCCGAGAAGAACGCGCCGAACAGCGGGTTGGTCGCGGGCCCGCGCTCCAGCGTCAGCGGCCCGTCATGCCCGCGGAACGGCTCGTCCACCGTCCCTGGCACCGCCGCCAGGCAGTTCTCCATCCGCTTGAAGTACGGCAGGCAGTGCGCGTAGTCCCAGGACGACATGCCCGGGTCGGCCGCCCAGCGCTCGTAGTCGAGCGGGTTCCCGCGCTGGAAGATCATCCCGTTGATGGACGAGGAGCCGCCGAGCACCTTCCCCCGCGCGTGGTAGATCCGCCGGTCGCCCAGGAACGGCTCCGGCTCGCTCTCGTACTTCCAGTCGTAGAACTGGGAGCCGATCGGGAAGGTGAGCGCGGCCGGCATGTGGATGAAGGGGTCCCAGATGAAGTCGGGCCGCCCGGCCTCGAGGACCAGCACCCGGGTGGTCGCGTCCTGCGACAGCCGCGCCGCGAGCGCGCTGCCCGCCGAGCCTCCGCCGACGATGATGTAGTCGAACTGCGCTGGTGCCATGTGCCCCTCTGTCGCTTCCGGTACCTGTGTCGACTGTCGCTCCGGTACCTGTCGCTTCCGGTAACTCGCGCGGTGCCGCCGTCACCGGCTGGCGGCCCGCAGGTGGTCCCTGACCGTGCCGGTCATCGGGTGGTCGGGTCCCAGGTGGCGCTCGCAGTCGGCCAGGGTCCGGCCAAGCACCGTGACCGCGTCCGCCAGCCGCCCGGCCTCGGAGTACGCCACCGCCAGGTTGTACCTCGTGGTCAGCGCCTCGACGTCGCCCGGGCCGAGTACCCGGTCGCCGTCGGCGACCGCGCGCTCGAAGGCGTTGACGGCATCCCGCATCCGCCGCGCCTGCTGGTACGCGGCGGCGAGGACGGCGCGGGCGGCGATGGTGTCGCGGTGGTCCGGGCCGCCGATCCGCTCGCGGTCGGCCACCACCCGCTCGTAGTGCGGCAGGGCGTCCTTCAGCCGCCCGGCGCTGCGCTGCGCGTAGGCGAGGTTGCCGCGGGCGGTGATCGTGTCCGGGTGGTCCGGGCCGAGCACCCGGGACCGGTCGGCCAGCACCCGTTCGTACTGGGCGATCGCGTCCTTGAGCTTCCCGCCGAGCCGGCAGGCGTTCGCCAGCTGCGCCCGCACCGCCAGCGTGTCCGGGTGGTCGGGCCCGCTCGTCCGCTCGCGGCCGGCCAGCACGCGCTGGTAGGCGGCGATCGCCTCCCGGTGCTGGCCCGCCGCCGCGTAGGCGCCGGCCAGGCCGACCCCGGCCGCCAGCGTGTCCGGGTGCAGCGGGCCGAGCGCCCGCTCGGCGTCGGACCAGGTCTGCTCGTAGAGCCTGATGCCGTCGCCGCTTCGCCCGGCCGCCGAGTACGCCGCCGCCAGCTGCGCCCGCACCGCCAGCGTCTCCGGGTTCTCCCGGCCGAACATCCGCTCGCGCGACCCCAGCGCCCGCTCGTACAGCGCGATCGCCTCGCCCGTGGCGCCGGCCGCCTCGTGCGAGCGGGCCGCGTTGACCCGCGCGGTCACCGTGTCCGGGTGCTCGGGCCCGAGGATCCGCTCGCGGTCGGCCAGCGCCGCCTCGGCCGAGGCGAGCGCCTCGGCCGCGGCCCGGCCGCGGCGTAGGCGTCGGCCAGCTGGCCGCGGGCGAAGACCGACTGCGCGTGCCCGGGTCCGAGCAGCTGACCGCAGGCGCCGGACATCGCCTGCCAGTACTGGATCGCGGCGTCCGCCAGCATCGGCGCCTCCATCAGCGACGCACCCGCCCGGACCAGCGCCGGATGGGCTTCCGGCTTCCACAGCAGGTCGCCCGCGAAGGCGTGCAGCGCGGCCGCGCAGTCCCGCAGCGCCTGGCTGAGGTCCGGTCCGCGCCCCGCTCGGCGGCCACGCCTCGGCCAGCGCGGTCGCCGCCGCCTGGACGACCGAGCCGACGCTGGCGGGGGTCAGGTAGGCGCGGACGCAGGACCGGACGCTGGAGTGCAGCCAGACCGTGCGGGCGCTGCTGGTCGCGTCGACGGCCGTCAGACCGAGCCGTTCGAGTGCGTCGTAGGCGCTCCTGACCAGGGTCTGTTCGGCCGGGCCGGCCTCGGGCCGACCGGTGATGTAGGCGCACGCGGCCGGGGAGGTCAGCACCGCGGCGGGGATGCCGCTGGCGTCAAGCATGGACGCGAAGGCGAGGGCGGGCCAGGCCAGGCCGGCCGGCGGCATCTCCTGCGCGTACTCGACCGCGATCGACCAGGTGGCCTGCAGTGACGGCGGGCAGCCGTCGATGGCCGCGGGCGCGTTCGTCCGCAGCCGCTGCGCGTACTCGGCCCGGTACTCCCGGCAGGTGCCCTCGGCCACGATGATCACCGCCGCCGCCTGCGCGATCGCGAGCGGCAGGCCGCCGATGTCCGCGGCCAGGTCGAGCGCCTCGATCCGCTGGTCGGGGAAGCTGACCAGCCGGGTGTTGAGGTAGCCGACCGCCTCCCGCCGGCTGAAGCCGAGGACCCCGTAGGCGGTCGCGCGGGGGCCGGGGTCGGCCAGCTCCTCCGCCCGCAGCCGGCTGGTGACCACCACCTGGCCGGTCGGCCCCTGCGGCCAGAGCCCGTCCAGGTCGACCGGCGACGTCACCCCGTCGAGCACGACCGCCCAGCGGTGCGGGGTGCGGCGCAGCCAGTCGAGGAACCGCTGCGCGTCGCCGTCGGCGGTCTCGCCCGCTCCGGCCCCGACTGCCCCGGCGCCCCCGACGCCCCCGACGGCCCCGGCGCCCCCGGCCGGACGGCCGGCCTGGACCAGGTTCAGGTCGGCCGCCGCTCGCGCGTAGCCGGACACGATCGCGGCCCGGTTGCCGGCCGCCACCCAGACCAGCAGGTCGACCGACCGGCTGGACCACATCTGGTGCGCGAAGCCGACCGCGAGCTGGGTCTTGCCGGTCCCGCCGACGGCGTCGGCCGCGCTTAGGCCGCCATCGGGCTCGCCCGCAGGCGGCGGTACGAGCAGGATCGTCTCGCCCGGCCGGAACCCGTCCGCCAGCCGGAACCCGGTCTCCTGGCGCGCATTGAAGCCAACCGCCAGCGGCGGCACCTGTCCGGATATGACCGGAGCGGTCGTGGGCTGCGCGGCCATGGCGCTGTCCCTCCCCCCACGCGAAGCGACGTCGGGGGCATCTTATTGAGCCAATAGCTGCGGAAGTTGAAGAAATAGCACGAGGAGCCGCATTTTTAGCAAGAAAGAAACTGATCAGTTAACAGGCCCGCCATCAATTTTCACATCAGCATCAAGCGTCACATCGGAGCGCCGGATGGTCCGCCACCACCGTCGCCGACCCCGGCGCGACCTCGGTGAACCCACCGTCGGTGACCACCGGCAGCCCGCTCGCCAGCAGCTCCTTCCACTGCCCGACTCCGGCCGTCCGCACCCGAAGGTCAAATTCAACATCTTTCCATTTCGAACGGTCCGTTGGTGCCAGCTCCCACCACGCGAGTTGCGCACCGTGGCCGACCTGGGCCATGGCTTTCCCGGTCGACATCGACAGCTCCGGATTCAGCCACAGCACCGGCACCCCGTCCGGTACGTCTCCCGGCGGCGTCGGATCCTCGAAGTCGGTACCGGAAACCTGGAGCCTGGCCAGATCGGCGGGCCAGTCGTCAACCGGCACCGGCGGGTACACCCGGACCTCGGCCGTCCGCTGCCGCACGGTGATCCCTGGCAGCGCGCGAGCGCGCTCCCAGGCGGCTCCCCGGGCGCGCCGCACGACCTTGCGGATCCGCGCGTCCTCCCAGGCCCGCGCGGCCGCCGCCCACTCGCCGTCCGGCTCGGTCACCCGGGGGTCGGACAGGAACTCGAGCACCGCCCGAGCCGCCCCCTCAAGCGCGTCGGTCCTGGCCGGGGGTTCCGCCCGCTCCACCCGAACGACCAGCGGCAGCGCGAACTGCCGCCCCTCATCCCGCACGGCCGCCTGCATGGCGGGCGCCTGATCCTGACGTGTGGCTTTGGGGTTCGTCCATCACCTGTTAAGGATGTCAGCCGTCAGCTCCTGCGGTGGCCCCGGATCCGCCTCGCCGCCGCCCCGATCGGCCTGCCAGGGCTTGTTCCGCGCGAGCCAGTACCCGCCGCACGCCAGCAGCACCAGGCACAGCGTCCAGCCGAGCTCGGTCGTGCCCAGCCCCGCGTACTTCAGCCCCGAGGCGAAGATCACGAAGGTGATGACCGGCCGGATGTACTTGTCCGGCGCCCGCGAGGACAGCAGCGACCCGATCAGCACGGCCGGGACCGAGCCGATCACCAGCGCCGCGGTCACCCCGAACTGCACGTGCCCGAACGCCAGCGCGCCGAGCGCGGCGGCCGCGGTCAGCGGCACCGCCTGGGTGAGGTCGGTCCCCACCAGCTGCCCGGCCGACAGCGCCGGGTAGGCGAACAGCAGCAGCACGATCATCAGCGACCCGGACCCGACCGACGTCATGCCGACGATGAGCCCGCCCACCGCGCCGATCGCGACCGTGATCGCGGGCCTGATCGCAAGCGCGTCGATCGCCAGCGTCCGCCGCTGGCCGGTGCGCCGGTCCAGCCACGAGCGGAGCAGCATCCCGGCCGTGCCGACCAGCAGCGCCGCGCCGAGCAGGGTCTCGACGTTCGCCTGCTGGGCGCGAGCCGCCGCCGAACAGGTGCAGCAGGTACGCGCCGAGGAACGCCATCGGCACCGACCCCAGGCACATCCACCCGACCAGCCCCTGATTGACGGTGCCCTTGCGCATGTGCACGACCGACCCGACCGGCCGCATCACCACCGCCGCGACCAGGTCGCTGGAGATCGCGGTGGACGGCTTGACGTTGAACAGCAGGATCAGCATCGGCGTCATCAGCGCCCCGCCGCCGGCCCCGGTGAGCCCGACCAGCAGCCCGACGATGGCGCTGCCGAGCACCACATAGGGGTTAAGGTCCACCAGCACTCCGTCCCGTCGGCCCCGCCCCGTCCGGCGGACCTTCCTACATTGCTGGTGGCAAATATATCCCTTGTAACCGATTGTAAAAATGTAACTAACCCGCCCGCGCGTCGCCCCCAGGCCCCCGCGCCATCACCGGGGAATCCATCCCCGCCCTCGGCCCTGTCACCCACGCCAGCGACCGGACCCTCGCCTGTCGGCTACCCCGCCGACACGAATGGGCGATGTCGATGGGGTAGCCGACAGGACCCGTCTGGTGTCGCTGGCGTAGCCGACAACCGCTGTCCTACGCCGGGACGAGCTCCTTGGCCGACGCGTCCCCGACCGCGGCCGGCGCCCGCAGCGCGGCCGCGTTGGTGGCGGCGAACGCCTGGTACTCGCGGACCTCGGCCGCCCGGCGGCGACGGTTCCAGCCCAGCAGCGGCGCCATGATCGCGGCGACCTCGGGCGCGACCGACGCCCCGGAGTCGGCCGACTCGATCAGCAGCCGCACCCGGCGGGCGAGCACGTCGGTCACGTGCAGCGCGCCCTCGTGGGTGACCGCGTACGCGACCTCGGCCCGCAGGTACGGGCCGCCGCCGAGGGCGAGCGCCGAGCGCCTTGTCCGCCCGGATCAGCTCGAGGACCTCGACCGCGGTCGCCCCGTACCGCGCGACCAGGTGCTCGACCGACGCCAGGGGCACGCCGTAGTCGTCGGCCAGCCGCTGGGCCGAGGCGCGGACGGCCGGCAGCCCGTCCGCCCCGAGCAGCGGCAGCTCGCCGGTGACCGACGGCGGGACCGGCCGGGGGAAGTGCTCGACCGCGGCGTCGATCACGTCCTTCGCCATCAGCCGGTAGGTGGTGAACTTCCCGCCCGCGATCGAGACCAGGCCCGGCGCGCGGCGCGTCGACCACGTGCTCGCGCGACAGCTTGGTGGTCGGCTTCTCCGGGCCGCCGCCCCCGCCCGCGGCGTCCGCCGCGCCCCTCGCCGTCCGCCCCGCCCTTCGCGTCCCCGCGCTTACCGTCCGCGTGCTTGCCGTCCCGTCCTGACCGGCGCCTGCTCGGCCACCAGCGGCCGCAGCCCGGCGTAGACCGCGAGCACGTCCGACCGCGACAGCGGCCGGGCCAGCACCCGGTTCGCCTCGCCGAGGATGTAGTCGACGTCCTCGGCGGTCGCGCCCGGCTCGGCCCGGTCGCCCGACCACTCGGTATCGGTCGTGCCGACGATCCACCGGTCATCCCACGGGATGAAGAACAGCACGCTCTTGCTGGTCCTGATGATCATGCCGGTCTCGGACTCGATCGCCGACCGGGGCATCACCAGGTGCACGCCCTTCGACATCCGGACCTGATACCCCGCCCGCACCCCGCTGGCCGCGAACACCGGGTCCGACCAGACCCCGGCGCAGACCACGGTCGACGTCGCCGCCACGTCGAACGTCCGCCCGCTCTCCTCATCCCGCACCCGCGCGCCGGTCACCCGCGAGCCGTCCCGCAGCAGCGATACCGCGCTCGCCCGGGTGAGGACGGTCGCGCCGTGCCGCACCGCCGTCCGCGCGACCGTGACCGTGTACCGGGCGTCGTCGACCTGGGCGTCGTAGTAGAGCATGGCGCCCGCCAGCCGGTCCGGCCGCAGGGCGGGGGCCCGGCGCAGCGCGCCGCGGATGGTCAGGTGCCGGTGGTGCGGGACGGGCCGCTTGATGCCCTCCATCGCGTCGTAGATCACCAGCCCGGCGCCGACGTACGGCCGCTCCACCACCTTCCTGTACAGCGGGTAGAGGAACGGCACCGGGCGCACCAGGTGCGGCGCGAGCCTGCTGACCAGCAGGTCACGTTCCCGCAGGGCCTCCTTGACGAGCTTGAAGTCACCCTGCTCGAGGTAGCGCAGGCCGCCGTGGATGAGCTTGCTCGACCGGCTCGAGGTGCCCGCCGCCAGGTCGCGGGCCTCGACCAGCCCGACCCGCAGGCCGCGGGAGGCGGCGTCGAGCGCGGCCCCCGCGCCGGTGATGCCGCCGCCGATCACCAGCACATCGAGCGGCCCCGCGGTCAGCTTCCGTATCGCCTCGTCACGCTCACGAGCATCAAGAACACCGGGCATCAGGACTGCTCCTCCCCGGCCCCGCGAGGGGACCACCACCGCCCATCGTATGTAATCGATGCAGCCAGTCCAGCGCCCCGCCGGCCCTCAGCCAGGCCGGCGGCTCAATCTCCAGCGGGCGACTCTCCGACGGTCACTTAGCGCTTGGGTGGCGTCACGCCCTCAGCTGGGTAAACGTCAGTTAATCTCTGCCTGTCAAAGAGGCCGGAGCGGCGGAGCGCGGAGGCGATCGCGATGATGACGGTGAACGTGGCGGCGGTGGTCGAGCCGGTCGGAGACGTGACGGCGGCGCTGGGCGAAGGCCCGTACTGGGTGCCCGAGGACGACTGCCTGCTGTGGGTGGATATCGAGGGCGCGCGGCTGCACCGCACCTACTTCCCGTCCAGGGAGACGGTGACCGACTCGCCGGGCCCGGTGTCGGCCGCGTTCCCGGCCGTCGGCGGCGGCATCCTCATCGCCGGCGGCGCCGCGCTAACTCTGCTGTTCCCGGCCGAGCGGGGCGGCCAGTGGGTCGCCCGGACCATCGCCGACGTGCCCGCCAGGGACGGCATCCGGTTCAACGACGCCGGGGTGGACCCGGCCGGCCGGGTCTGGGCGGGATCGATGCACACGACCGAGGCCGAGCCGCTGGGCGAGCTGTACCGGCTCGACCCCGGCCCCCGGCTGAACCCGGTGGTCAAGAACGTGACCGTGTCCAACGGTCTCGGCTGGTCGCCCGACGGCTCGCGGATGTACTACGCGGACTCCCCGCTGCGCCGGGTCGACGTGTTCGACTACGACCCGGCGACCGGCGAGGCGTTCGCCCGCCGGACGTTCGCCGACCTATCCGACGCCGAGGGCGTCCCCGACGGCCTGACGGTCGACCTCGACGGCTGCGTGTGGGTGGCGATGTGGGGCGGCAGCGCCCTCCGCCGCTTCACCCCCGACGGCCAGCCCGACGCCGTGCTGCCGGTCCCGGTCTCCCAGCCCACCAGCTGCGCCTTCGGCGGCCCGGACTTCGGCGACCTCTACATCACCAGCGCCCGCGTCGGCCTGACCGAAGCCCAGCTCGCGGCGCAGCCCCTGGCCGGCCGCCTGCTGCACGTCCGCCCCGGCCCCGTCGGCCTCCCCTCAACCACCGCCAAGGCCGCCCTCCCGGCCTGAGTACGGCGACGATCCCGAGGTCGAGCCCGGCCACCCCAGCCCCCCGCCCCCGCCGCCACGCCCCGGCGCCACGCCACCGACCCCCGCCCCCGCCGCCACGCCCCCGACAGGATTGGCTACCTGTCGCCTACGCCAGCGACAGCCCCTATCAGGGTCGATGGCGTAGCCGACAGGTCGAGCTTCAGGTCGATGGCGTAGCCGACAGGCTTCTGCGGAGCGTCACCGCGTCGTCGGCCAGCGCCGTGACAGCATCCCCGGCCCTGCCAACGGCATAACAGCCACTGTCGGCTGCCCCGCCACGGCCGCCACGGCCGTCCGGTCGGCGACAACCCCCGGCGGGTCGCCCGCCCCGAACGAACGCGAGTCGAGGGCCGGGTCCACGTGCAGCAGCGTCCCCACCCCTCGATGGCCGGCCAGCACCGCCGGTCCCCGGTCGGCCAGGTCAGCGCCCGACACCTCAAGAGACTGCCGCAGCAGTGGCCGCCCGGCGTAGCTGACCCGCAACTCCGTCCGCGAAGCGCCGCCCGCCTCGCCGTGCCGCCCGAGCAGCACCTCGTCGCGGAGCAGGAGCGACGCACCCTCGGCGAGCGTCACCCGGATGATCGTCGCGTGCCGCGCGCAGGCCGACACCACGACCGGCTCGGGCAGATACTCAAGCCGCGCCCCGGCCCCCACGTCCGCCGATACCCGCAGCGACGACTCAAGCCCGTCCGGCCCGGGCAGCGCGATCGACGCCGCCGCCGTCCGCACCCGCAGGAACGCCCCCGCGCCGACCGAGATCCGCAAGGACAGCTCGTCCCCGCCAATCGGCCCGGCCGCCCCGCCGACCACATAAACGGCCCCAGGCGTCCGCCGCAACACCAGCGGCACCTGCGACGACAGCACCGGCAGCCGCGTCACCCCGCCAGGCCCAGCAACCGCAACGATCTCCGCCGAAGCGCTGATCCGATTCCGTACCAGCCCGCCGCGACTACCGGCTTCGACCCCTGTGGCAGCGGTGGCAGGGCGATCGGCCGATGACCCGCTCGACGCCAATGGCGCCGCCGAGCCGCCGAGTCGAGCTGATAGCGGACCGTTGTGTACATCAGGGTGTATACAGCTGTCCATCATCATCGGGGTCGCGTCCTGTCCACCGGGCGCGGCCCAACGCTCGGGCACCATCCCGGCTGTCATGTCCGCCGCGTCGGGGAGCAATCTGACCTCCAGTGGAACCACGCGTCCGTTCGGGCTAGCGGAAGGACGGGGACCGGACGGCGGCCCGCACCCAGTCGGCGACCTCGGCCGCCAGCGGGTCTTCGCGCAGCGACGTGAAGAGCACCGGTCGACCCTCGCGCACTGCTGACGCGTCCCGCGCCATGACCGCAAGCGACGCCCCGACCAGCGGCGCGAGGTCGGTCTTGTTGATCACCAGCAGGTCGGAGAACGTGACGCCGGGGCCGCCCTTGCGCGGCACCTTGTCGCCGCCGGACACGTCGAGCACGAAGATCTGCTGGTCGGCCAGGCCCCGCGAGAACGTCGCGGTGAGGTTGTCGCCGCCGCTCTCGACCAGCACCAGGTCGAGCCCGCCGAAGCGCGCTTCCAGGTCCTCGACCGCGTCCAGGTTGGCCGCGATGTCGTCGCGGATCGCCGTGTGCGGGCAGCAGCCGGTCCGGACCGGGGTGATCCGGTCGACGTCGAGCACGCCCGCCCGTTGCAGGAAGTCGGCGTCTTCGGTGGTGTAGATGTCGTTGGTCACCACCGCGAGGTTGATCTCGTCCCGCAGCGCCCGGCAGAGCGCCGCCACCAGCGCGGTCTTGCCGCTGCCGACCGGCCCGCCGATGCCGATCCGCAGCGCCCGCCCCGCGCGCGGCGGGACGGGGTGCTCGTGCGCTCCGTGCTCGTGCGCAACGGAACCGTGGTCGTGGTCAAGACTCAAAGAGTCTCACCTCCGCTCGGATATGCGCTTCGGCCAGCAGGTCGAGGGCCGGAGCGGACGGACAGGGCAACTCGTCGAGCGGTCCGCCTGCGGCCGCGGCCGCGCGCTCGGCGACGTGGTCGATGTCGCGGGTGAGCCGGGCCAATACCGCGCAGGCCCGCATCGGATCAAGGGCCAGCAGCCGCACCGCCGCGCTGGCAGGCCCCGCCACCGACTGGTACGCGGCAATCCGCGCCGCGTCCCCGGCACCGCACCCGGCCGCCCGATCCGTCCCATCGCCTGGGAGTCCGAGCCGATCATGGAGATCGCCCCCATGTCGTGCAGGATGTCCTCGGCGGCGATGGTCGAAGGCCGGATCCGCGACTCCGCGAACGCCAGGTCCTCGGGCACGGCCGGGTTCAGGTGATGGCAGACCATGAGCATCGGGGGGAGATCAGCATGCCAGCACGATAACCCTTGCCGTCGCGGCGGATGTTACAGCGGCGTGACGAATTGTCACCCTGTGTTTCAGGGCTGGAAGGCTCAGGGCTGGGAGGCTCAGGGCTCGGGAGGTTCAGGGCTGGGAGGTTCAGGGCTGAAGCCGGCCCAGGGGTCATAGTCGACCTCGAGCGGCTCCTGGGCCGGGCGCTGGTCCTCGGGGACGTGCTCCAGGTTCAGCCGGATTCTGGTCCAGGTGGTGCTGCGGCCGCGCATGGAATCAGTCAGCACGTCGTGCGGCTGAAGCAGCGGCCAGACGTCCGGGTGGCGTGCCTTCCAGCGTTCCAGGCCCTCGACCGCCTCGGCCTTGGTCTCGGCCCGGGCGATCTCGATCAGCGGCTTGGTCGACTTGCGCCTGCCAGTGGGGCTGGGGGCAACGCGACCCCCATCGTCGCCGCCCCCGCCGGACCCGGCCCCGCCGGCCCGCCGCCGCGCCGAACCGCCGTCAGGCGCCCGCCGCTTAGACGGCTGCACCCGTGGCGCCTCCCCGGCCTGCTTCTCGTAGTTCGGCGGCCACGGGGCATCCGGCAGCCCGGCCGCCTCGTCGGCCGCGGCCAGCTCAAGCAGACTAGAAAGCGACCCCACGGCCGAGTCGATCCCCTCCCACGGGTCGCCCACCGACGCGAACCGACCCGGAACCGTGTCAAGCGTGAACAAAGACGGATCGCACCCAGGAACCTCGTCCCAGTGCAGCGGCGTCGACACCCGCGCGTCCGGCAGCGGCCGGACCGAGTAGGCGGAGGCGACGGTCCGGTCCTTGGCATTCTGGTTGTAGTCGACGAAGACCCCGTGCCGCTCCTCCTTCCACCACTTCGACGTGGCCAGCTCGGGGGCCCGCCGCTCGATCTCCCGCGCCACCGCCACCGCCGACCGGCGCACGTCGGTAAACGACCACGAGGGCGAGATCCGCGCGTAGATGTGCATCCCCCGCGACCCCGACGTCTTCGCCCAGCCGGTCAGCCCGAAATCGGACAGCACGGAACGAGCCACCAGAGCAACCGAGACAATCTGCGGCCACTCCACCCCCGGCACCGGGTCCAGGTCCACCCGCAGCTCATCGGGGTGGTCGAGATCGGCCGCGAGCACCGGATGCGGGTTCAGGTCGATGCAGCCCAGGTTGACCACCCACGCCAGCCCGGCCGCGTCGGACACCACCACCTCGTCGGCCGTCCGCCCGGACGGGAACCGAAGCTCGGCGGTGGAGATCCAGTCCGGCCGCGAGCTCGGCGCCCGCTTCTGGAAGAACGGCTCCGCCTCCGCCCCGTTCACGAACCGCTTCAACGCCATCGGCCGCCCGCCGACCCCGCGCAGCGCCCCGTCAGCCACCGAAAGGTAGTACCGGATCAGGTCCAGCTTGGTGTGCCCGGTCCGGGGAAAGAACACCTTCCCCGGATTGGACACGCTCACCGAGCGCCCCGCCGCCTCGACGACGATCTTGGCATCCGCCACCGCAGTCACCCCGGTCCGTTCGAAAGACTGATTTGAAATAACTGATCTTGACTGAGAATTTCGGACAAGCTGTAGCTGACCGGCTCTTCGAGCTGCGAGAACGTGCACGACGCAGGCGTGCGGTCAGGACGCCAGCGGACGAACTGGGCGGTGTGCCTGAACCGCGTCCCCTCCATGTGGTCGTAGCGCACCTCGAGCACCCGCTCCGGGCGCAGCGGCACGAACGACAGGTCCTTGCCGACGTTCCACCGGCTGTACTGCGAGCTGCGCGGGGTGCGGGTGTCCGCTTCCTTGGCCCAGTTCCACGGGTGCCCGTCGAACGTCGTCACCAGCGGGTCGAGCTCGGCCCGCAGCTCCCGGCGCACCGACATCGGCAGCGCCCCCACCACCCCCACGCTGGCCAGCTCGCCCGAGTCCCGGTACAGCCCGAGCAGCAGCGAGCCGACCGCGTCGTCACCGGTCTTGTGCGGCCGGTAGCCCGGCCACCACGCAGTCCGCCGTCCGCTCGTGCTTGACCTTGAACATCACCCGCTTGTCGGGCGTGTAGGGATCCGACCGGCGCTTGGCGATCAGCCCGTCAAGCCCCGCCCCCTCGAACTGGCTGAACCACTCCGCCGCGGTCTCGTTGTCCATCGTCGCCGGGGTCAGGTGCACCGGCGGCAACGCCGACGCCAGAGCAGCCTCCAAAGCCCCGCGCCGCTCGCCGAACGGCACCTCCATATACGACGTGTCGCCCAGCGCCAGCAGGTCGAACGCGACGAAGTGGGCCGGCGTCTGCGCCGCCAGCAGCCGCACCCGGCTCGCGGCCGGGTGCAGCCGCAGCTGCAGCGACTCGAAGTCCAGCCGCCCGGCTGTCCCAGTCCGGCAGCACGATCTCCCCGTCGATCACGCACCGCGGCGGCAGCTCAGCCAGGAACGCGGTCACCAGCTCGGGGAAGTAGCGGGTCATCGGCCGCTCGTTCCTGCTGCCGATCTCCACCTCGTCGCCGTCGCGGAAGACGATCGACCGGAACCCGTCCCACTTCGGCTCGAAGATAAAGTCGCCCGTCGGGATCGCGTCCACCGGCTTGGCCAGCATCGGGGCCACGGGCGGCATCACCGGAAGGTCCATAACTCCAGCCTGTCACGACCAGGCGCCGGCCAAACGCATTCAGCCAAGCCCGGTCCACGTGGCGCTGCGCTGCCACAGCAGTTGAGCCAGCTCCGGGGTGGCGACCGGGTTCGGTTCCTGCACCGCGCACTGGTCGAAGTAACGGCCGCCGTCCGCCGCCACGGCAGGCGAGGTGGCGCAGTACAGCGAGGTCACCGCGCCCTGCTCGGTCGTCAGCATGCGGGCGGTGATCAGCGGCCGCACCAGCCGTGGCACCCGCCGCCAGATGTCGGAGGCGACCACGCCCGGGTGCAGCGCGTAGGCCGAGACCCCGGCCTGTCTTCGCGCCAGCTCCTGGGTGAACAGCACGTTGCAGAGCTTCGAGACCGCGTACTCGCGCTGGCCGGTGAAGGACGCGGTGCGACGCCGAAGCGCGTCGAAGTCGATCCCCGGCGCGCCGAAGTGCGCGGCGCTGGACACGTTCACGATCCTCGTGTCGGGCCCGCTGGCGGCCAGCCGGTCGAGCAGCAGCAGGGTCAGCGCGTAGTGCCCGAGGTGGTTCACGCCGAAGTGCAGCTCGAAGCCGTCGACGGTGAGGCCGCGCTGCCCGCCGAGCCCGGCGTTGTTCACCAGCACGTGCAGCGGCTCGCCGCGGGCGAGGAACGCCGCCGCGCAGGCCCGGACCGACGTCAGCGACGACAGGTCGAGCGGGAGCAGCCACACGTCCCGCGCGCCGGCCGCCGACTTGATGGCGGCGACGGCGGCCTCGCCCGCCGCCATCGAGCGGCAGCCGATGTAGACCCGCCCGCCCCGATGGGCGAGCTCGGTCGCCGTGGAAAGCCCGATCCCGGTGTTGCCCCCGGTGACCAGAAAGGTCCGGCCGCGCGCGCCGGAACCGTCGCCATCGCCGGCCCGCCGGGAAGATCGCTCATGCCGGACATTATGCGCCACTGCGTTTCCGCCCCCGGCAACCCACCGCCCCCGGCAACCCACCGCCACCGGCGCCAGCCGCCGGCAAGCCGCGCCGCGTGGCTCAACCGACGCGAACAAGTGTCTGGCAGGATAACGTGGACAAAGCGCGATGCCCGTCTATCGCCACGCCAGTGGCCCTAACCCCCCGGGAGCACGCAATGGCCGGACAGCCCTCAGAACCGTCCTGGCAGCCCGCCGGACAGGACCAGACCCAGGCCCGCGCGGCCTCCTGGCCGCCGCCGCCACCGCCCCAGCAGCCGGCGCAGTCGCAGCAGCCGTCGTTCACCCCGCAGGGCGGCGCCCCGCAGGACGGCTACGGCTACCCGCAGCAGCCGGCCCCGGGGTACCCGCCGCCGGGCTACGCCGCCCCCGGCCAGGAGCAGGGCTACCCCGGCCAGGAGCAGGGCTACCCCGGCCAGGACCAGACGTTCGTCGGCCAGGACCACGCGCAGTGGCAGCTGCCGGGCATGCAGGGCGCCCAACCGGCTCAGCCGACGGCCAAGGGCGAGAAGGGGTTCGTCGGCTCGCTGTTCGACTTCTCCTTCAGCAGCTTCGTCACGCCGAAGATCATCAAGGTCCTGTACGTGCTGTTCACGATCTGGACGGCGCTGGTCTCGCTGCTCATCGCCATCATCGGCTTCCGCACCGGCGGGGCCCTGGCGGGCATCTTCGTGCTGGTCATCGTCGTGCCGATCTACGTGCTGCTGACGCTCGGCGTGTGGCGGGTGGTGCTCGAGGCGTTCATGGTCGTCTTCCGCATCTACGAGGAGACCAAGAAGATCAGCGAGCGCACCGAGAACCAGGCCAGAACCAGGTCTGACGCAAAGAATTTACGTGGCCGGATCGTCCACAGCCGCCGTCGGACTGTCCACAGCGCATACTCCGTGCATGCACGGGCTAACCGGCTCCGCGATGTCCACAGCCGTCGGCCGCCAAAAGCCCGGTGTTCCACAGGCCAGAGGCAGTTACCCACCGGTTACGCACATGGTGATCCACAGCCAGCGTGGAGTACGTTTCCTGTCCCGGGGAGTTGATGCGCCAGATGGCGCGCGACGCCACGGGGACCGGGGAAACACGATGGCAAGCCGGGCAGGACATCAAGTCATGACCAGAACGCTGATGCATCCGATGGCCGCCGATACGGCCAGGAACAATCGCCACTTCCAGCTCATCGTCGATGTGCATTTGCTGTTGCTCAGCGACGGCGACCTGCTGCTTGGCAGGCGCGCGAACACCGGCTACGGCGACGGGGCTTACGAGCCGCCCTCCGACCGCCTGGCCGAGCGCGAGACGCTGGTGGAGGCCGCCGTCCGGGTGGCGGGGGCCCAGGTCGGGATCGAGCTCGACGCCGGCCGGGTGTCGCTCGCGCACGTCATGCACGACGTGTCGGGTCACGGCCGGATGGCGTTCTTCCTGACCGCGGACGGCTGGCAGCGGCCGGGCGACATCGACGCGGCCGCGCGGCGGGCGGGCAGCGGGAGCTACAGCGACTTCGGCTGGTACCCGCTGACCGAGCTGCCGGCCAACATGATCGACCGCGCCCGGGTCGCGGTGCGCAACTACGCGGCCGGCGCCCGCTTCTCGACCTATCCCGCCTTCGGGATGTAGCGCGCGTCAAAGTCAAAGGCCAAGTCAAAGGCCAAGTCAAAGGCTCCGTATGTCGAACGGTCCCTGGCTTCGCCTTCAAGGTTTCAGGTCTGAGCGTTCCCGCGTGGTGGAGCGTGGCCACGGGTCAAACCAAGTCGGCCCGGCGGTAAGCTCGTTCGTGATGAGGCTGATTAAGACCCACGGGTCACTGAACGAGATCTTCGCGCTCGAGGCGACGCCGGGCGACTGGGAGTCGGACGCCGAGCTGCGGGCGTTCGTGCGCACGGTGTGCGACCGGGATTCGTGGACCGGCGGGAGCGACGGGATCTACCTCTACGACGCCTCGGGCCGAACGCGCGGGCGTGGTTCTTCAACCCGGACGGGTCGTCGGCCGAGTTCTGCGGGAACGGGATGCGGGGGCTTGGGCGGCTGATCCTCGATCTGCGCGGGACCGATACCGAGGTCGTCGCCAGCGGCGGGCGGGATTACACCGTGCACCGGGCGGCGTCGACGCCGGACGGCGTGCGGCAGGTCGTCCTCGAGCTGCCGCCGCTGAACTTCGACGAGGCCGAGCTGCCCGCGCCCTTCGGCGGTTTCACCGCCGTCCGGGTGCCGAACCCGCACGTGATCTCCGTCGTCGACGCGTACAGCGAGCCGGACCTGATCGAGCTGGGAAAGCAGGCCGACGAGGTCTTCGCCGAGGGCGCCAACGTCTCGTTCCTGCAGTCGCTGGATGACGACGAGGTCTTCGTCAGGACCTTCGAGCGCGGCGCTGGCCTTACCCCGTCGTGCGGCTCCGGCGTGGTCGCCTCGCGGGCCGCGTACTCGAGGCTGACCGGCCTGGACCCGGCGCAGCGGCTCGTGGTCCGCAACGCGGGCGGGATCGCCGCCGCCTCGATCCAGATCCGCGACGACGCCTGGTACCCGGTCCTCGAGGGCAACGCCACCGTCGTCTACCGGGCCGAGGTCGACCTGGCCGGCCGCCAGACCGGCCCGGTCGAGTACGCCGCCGAGGAGAACACCGCCTACTCGACCTTGGACGAGCGCAACATCGCCCGTCTCAAAGAGCACGGAATCCAAACCGCGCGCCCATAGCCTCCTGGCTTCCGCATCGTCCATCGCCGGAAAGTCGTCAGGAATGTTTACTAAACCAATCAATGTTGCCGACTATGTCAAGGCGGAGCCGAAGCTGCCGGCGGCCGCTGGCCCGGCGGCTAGGGCGAACCGGAATCAGGGGCGGACGGCTCAGCGCGGCCGGGTTGACCGCGCGTAGGGGTCGGTGATCTCGCGCAGTTGATCCAGGATCTGCTGTAGCAACGTGAAGTTGCGGGTGCCCAGGTAGGCCTTCCACTCCGAGAAGATCTCGTCGAGGGTCGCCGCGGCCACCTCGACCGCCCGCCGGCCGCGCTGCTCGATCACGATCAGCCGGGCGCGGCCGTCCGCCGGGTCGGGGAGCCGGCGGACGTAGCCCAGGCGCTCCAGCTGGTCGACCAGCACGCCCGCGCTCTGCTTGCTCATTTGCGCCTGGTCGGCGAGGTCCGTGAGGCGCGAGCCGCCCCGGGCGACGCGCTGGAACAGCCGGCACTGGGCGAGGGTCCAGTCGTCGAACCCGGCATCGGTGAGGGCACGGAAAACCCGGTCCTCGGTGTACCGGTACGGGATGAGCAACGACACCCCTAGATCAACCCGCTGCTCGTCGTCCATGCCGCCTTCGGCTCCCATCGCCCACCTGGTCCCGCGAGGTTCACACCCTACGTCAACGCACTACAGTAGTAAAGTTACCTGACTAGTGTCGGCGGCGTCGATGGGGAACGGGCGGCCAAGGACTGTTCACATCGAGAGAAGACAAGAGAGAGGACACTTCTCCTCCCGATAGCTCGTTTCAGCGGCGCGGCAAAAGGCGGCCGGACAAAGGGGCACTGCGAGGCTCAAAAGACCAAGCCGTAACCACAGCTCTCGCCTACCAACAGCTTTTGTCTTGGTGGCTCTTGTCCTTGTGATTGCGGCGTTCCAGGCGTCCTGCCAATATTGCACCTCGTGGCTGGTCGGGCATTCTGTGTCCGCAGTGCTGGGGTAGGGTAAGCAACAGTCACTGACTGTTGCATGTGACAGCTAGTTCTTTTCGGTTACAGATCGTGTCGGCGGCGGCTCCGTCGGCACCGCATAGGGAGCCGGTGCATATGGCTACAGTGACCGTCGATACCGACGAGTCGGACGTGCTTGATTTGTCGTTTGATTTCGACCTGAACATCGACGCAGTGGAATATTCGCGCATTATGCATCGCATCGGCATCGACGGCGATGAAACGGTCACGCGCGTCTCCGCCTTCAATTCGTCGATCTAACTCCGCGTTGGCTGGTCCCGGAAAGGCGTTCCCGGCATGGAGGACCGTCCGCAGGCATCGCGGGCTCCCGCCCCCGGTCACCCCGGCGCCTCCTGCCTGCCCTTCCGGCAGTTCGTGCTCAAGGTTCACAGCCGCTGCGACCTCGCCTGCGATCACTGCTATGTCTACGAGCACGCGGACACCAGCTGGCGGGGCCGCCCGATGGCAATTGCGAGCGAGACGGTCGCGAAGGCGGGCGAGCGGATCGCCGAGCACGCCCGGGAGCACGCCCTGGCCGAGGTGCGCGTCATCCTCCATGGCGGGGAACCGCTGCTGGCTGGCGCCACCCGGCTGGGCGAGATCGCCGCTCAGCTGCGCCGGGCCATCACCCCCGCCTGCGCGCTCGACCTGCGGATCCACACCAACGGGGTGCAGCTCGACGAGGAGCTGTGCGAGGTCTTCCTGGCGGCCGGGGTCCGGGTCGGGATCTCGCTTGACGGCGACCGGGCGGGCAACGACCGGCACCGCCGTTACCGGGACGGGCGGAGCTCGTACGACCAGGTGATCGCCGCGGTCGACCTGCTCAGGACCGACCGGTACCGACGCCTTTACACCGGGCTGCTGTGCACGATCGACGTCCGCAACGACCCGGTCGCCAGCTACGACGCGCTGGCCGCGCTCGACCCGCCCGCCATCGACTTCCTGCTCCCGCACGCCACCTGGGACACCCCGCCGCCCGCGGCCGGGCCGGGCACGCCGTACGCCGACTGGCTGACGGCGGTCTTCGAGCGGTGGCTGGCCGATGACCGCCGAGCGCCGGTCCGGATGTTCGAGTCGATCGTCAGGACCTCGCGCGGCGCCAGCTCGCTGACCGAGTCGCTCGGGCTCGAGGCGAGCGACGTGGCCGTCATCGAGACCGACGGCGCCATCGAGCAGGCCGACTCGATCAAGGTCGCCTACGACGGGGCCCCCGCCACCGGTTTCGACATCTTCGCCAACACGCTCAGCGAGGCCGCCGGGCACCCGGCCATCCAGGCCAGGCAGCTCGGCATCGACGGGCTGAGCGAGGCCTGCCGTCGGTGCCCGGTGGTCGCCAGCTGCGGCGGCGGGCTCTACGCGCACCGGTACAAGACCGGGAACGGCTTCGATAACACGTCCGTCTACTGCGCTGATCTGAAGAAGATCATCAAGCACGTGCAGGCGCGGATCATCCCCGCGCCCCCCGCGGCGGAGGCCGCCACGGGAGTTCAGGCACCGGGCGCGCGTCGGCTGCCGCCCCGCCAGCTGCCTGACGCCGACTTCGACGCGCTCGCGGCCGGGTTCGGCGACGGCGATTCGGTCGCGGAGCTGATCAAGGCCCAGCGGAGCGAGCGCCGTAAGCTGCTGCAGCTGCTCCGGGTCCGGGCGCGGGCGACCGCCGACGAGCTCTTCCTGGACGGCTGGACGCTCCTTGCCCAGCTGGGCAAGGAGCACCCGGCCGCGCTCGACCGGGTGCTCGCGCACCCGTACGTGCGGGCCTGGGCCGAGCACTGCCTGCGGGTCGGGGACACCGCCGCGCTGCCGGCCGACGCGGCCCACCTGGCGGCGATCACCGCCGCCGCGGCCATCACGGCGGGCCTCCCGGCCGAGGTGACGGTGCCGGCCAGCGACGGCTACGTCCATCTGCCGACGCTCGGCCGACTGCGGGTGGGAGCGGCCCGGACGGCCGAGATCACCATCGGCGGCAGCGATTTCCAGGTCCGCACCGCCGCGGGCAAGTGGGACGTCCACGCCAACGACGATGCCCCCGAGGCGGACTGGGAGCCGGTCCGGAAGCTGCGGTCGGGGACGTTCGCGGTCAGCCTGGAAGACACCGACCCCTACCGGGACTGCCATCAGTGGCCGGTCGCGCCGCGGCTGGCCGAGGCCGACGTCGCGCGCTGGCAGGAACTGTTCGCCGCGGCCTGGCCGCTGATCGAATCGGACTACCCGGCCTACGCGTCCGGGCTGCGGGCCGGCCTGTCCACGATCATGCCGCTGTCCGGCGGGCCCGCCGGGCGGGACATCAGCGCCGCCGCCCGGCAGGCCTTCGGCGCGGTCGGGGTGGCCCGCCCGGACGACGGGGAGACCCTGGCGCTGCTGCTCATCCACGAGTCCCAGCATGTGAAGCTGGGGGCGCTGCTTGACCTGTTCGAGCTCTGCGATCCCGGTGCGGCCGGGCGGCTGTTCTACGCTCCCTGGCGCGACGACCCGCGCCCGGTCGAGGCCCTGCTCCAGGGCGCCTACGCGCACCTGGGCGTGACCGACTACTGGCGCGCCCGCAGGCATCGCGCCGAGGGCAGCGACGCGGTCGCGGCGGCGGAGCGTTTTGCCCGCTGGCGCGCGCTTACCGCCGAGGCAATCGAGACGCTGGCCGGCTCGGGCGCGCTGACCGACCGCGGCTACCGGGTGGTCGCGCGCATGCGCGGCACCGTCGAGCCGTGGCTGGGGGAGCCGGTGGACGACGCCGCCGCCGAGGCGGCGCGGCGGTGGGCCGAAGACCGCCGCGGCGACTGGGAACGGCGGCGGTCATGAACGGGCCGCTGGCAGGCCACGAGCACCCGACCGAGGACGTTTCCCCGCCCCTGACGAGCGAACGGCTCGCGCGCGACCTGCGGGAACTGGGCATCGAGGCGGGACAGACGCTGCTCGTGAACGCCTCCCTGGGGTCGATCGGGTGGGTGCAGGGCGGGGCGCCCGCCGTCGTCGCCGCGCTGCGCACGGCGGTCGGCCCGGCCGGGAACGTCGTGGTGCCGGTCGGGACCGAGGAGAACTCGAATTTCTCGCGCGCGCAGCGGGACCTCACCGCGGGGATGACCTGGGACGAACTGCGGGCGTACCGCAACCTGATGCCGGCGTTCGACAAGCACACCACGCCCAGCGGCATGGGGGCGATCGCGGAGGCGCTGCGAACCACCGTCGGGGCGGTTCGCAGCGACCACCCGCAGAGCTCGTTCGCCGCCATCGGGCCGGAGGCCGGCCAGCTGATGGCTGACCATCAGCTGGAGTCCCACCTCGGTGAACAGTCGCCGCTGGCGAAGCTGTACGACCGGGACGCGCAGGTGCTGATGCTCGGCGTCGGCTACGGCTACTGCACCGCGATGCACCTGGCCGAGTACCGGTACACCGCCCGGCCGCCGAGGCAGACCTACACGTGCGTGGTCACCACCGACGGCAAACGGGGCTGGATCGGGTATCACGACGTGATTCTCGACGATAACGATTTCGAGGAAATCGGCAAGTCTTTGGCCGCAGAGATCGACGTCGGGCATGGTTATGCGGGTCACGCAGAGTGTTACCTGATGTCCTTGCGGGACACGGTTGACTTCGCGGCCGAATGGATGGCCAAGTATCGCCAGGTTGACCCGCAAGTAATGCGGGGTGGCGACCTTTGCAAACTCTAATATGCCTCATATAGTTATAGCTCCTACCCGATGTCGGCGCATGCCGCCAGGGCGGACGGGGGCTGAGTGGACGGAAGCGACGAGCCCGGAGGCGGCCGTTCACGATGGCCACCCGCCTCCCGCGGCGGCGGAGGCCGGCCCGTTCTTCTTCCTCAGCTACGCGCACAGCCCTAAGGGCGAACCGGGCGGTCAAGACCCCGACCTGTGGATAGCCCAGCTTTACGACGCCCTCTGCGATCACATCGGGCAGCTGACCGATTTGACGCCGGGGAGCAAGCCCGGGTTCATGGACCGGGAACTGCAGCAAGGGCAGGAGTGGCCCTGGCGGCTGTCCAACGCCCTGGCGACGTGCCGCGTCTTCGTGCCGCTGTATTCGAAGCGGTATTTCAAAAGCGAGCATTGCGGTAAGGAATGGTTCGCGTTTCACCGGCGCGCGCTCAACTACGCGGCCGCGAACGGAGTCGGCCGGGTGGAGACCATCGTTCCCGCGCTCTGGATTCCAATGCGGGACGGCCGGTTTCCCGAGGCGACGCGCTCGGTGCAGTTCCGACCGGGCGACTTCGGCCCGCTCTACGCTGAGCACGGCTTTTACGGGATCATGAAGGTGAACCGGTGGCGGGACGCCTATGACGAGGCGGTGTACCTGCTCGCGCGGCGCATGGTCGACGCGGCCGAGGCCTCGCCGGTCGAGCCCGAGCAGGCACTGCAGTACGAGTCGCTGCCCGCCGCCTTCGGCGGCGATGTCGGGACCAGCCCGCGCGACAAGCTGCTGCGGGTTACCGTCGTCGCGCCGCGCCGCGATGAGCTGCCCGAGGGCCGCGATCCCTCGTACTACGGGCGGGACGCCCGCGCGTGGAATCCCTACCGTCCTGGCTCGGTCCGCTCGCTCGCCGACCACGCCGCCGACCTGGCCAGGAGCCTGTCTTACACGCCCGACGTGGGCGATCTGTATCAGCACGAGGCCGAGCTGCTCGGCAGCGACCGCCCGTCGGGTCCCGAGGTGCTGCTGATCGACCCGTGGGCGGTGATGCAGCTCGAGTGCCGGGAGGTACTGCGGCGGCTCGACCCGATGGACAAGCCATGGGTCCAGGTCGTCGTCGTGTGGAATCGGCAGGACACCCAGCTGCAGGCGGACGCGGAAAAGGTCCGGTCCGCGCTTGAGGCCGCATTGCCGCGCACGCTCAGGGAGGGGCGGGCGACATCGGCCCTGGCGGTCCGGGGGGTTCCGTCGCTTGAAGACTTCGGGACGGTGCTCCCGACGGTGATAGCGGCGGCGAGCAGGCAGTACCTCAGATCGGCGTCAACTCACCCGCCTAATGAGGCGGCGGAATGACGCGATACCGCGGGACGGCACCTCCGACACCCCAGGAGCGCCTCATGGCTGATGACACGATCATCGATGGCAAGATCGTCACCTTCTACTCGTTCAAGGGCGGCACCGGCCGGACGATGGCGCTCGCCAACGTCGCCTGGATCCTGGCCAGCAACGGTCTCAAGGTGCTGGTCGTCGACTGGGATCTCGACTCGCCCGGCCTGCACCGCTACTTCCATCCCTTCCTCGCGCCGGCCAAGGTCGCGGCCACCCCCGGCATCATCGAGCTGATCACCGAGTACACCTGGGACGCGACCGAGGTGGCGGACCCGCCCGCCGACTGGATCAGGGGCTACGCCCAGATACTGCCGCACGCCATCTCGGTCAACTGGCCGTTCCCCGACGACGGCACCCTCGACTTCGTGTCGGCCGGACGGCAGAATCGGGACTACTCATCGGCGGCGACGGCAGTCGACTGGGACAACTTCTACGACCGGCTCGACGGCGGGCAGTTCATCGACGCGCTCCGGGCCGACATGAAGGCCCACTACGACTACACGCTCATCGACAGCAGGACCGGGCTGTCGGATATCGCCGACATCTGCACCGTCCACCTGCCCGACATCCTGGTGAACTGCTTCACGCTGAACGAGCAGTCCATCGACGGGGCGGCCGCGATCGCCAAGAACCTCGCGCAGCGCTATCACTACCGGAACATCCAGGTGCTGCCGGTTCCGATGCGCATCGACGAGGCCGAGAAGGACAAGGCGGACGTCGGCCTGGCGGCGGCGAAGGCGCGCTTCGGCGGCCTGCGGGCCGGGCTGACCGCCTACGACGAGAACGACTACTGGGCCGCCGTGCCGATTCCGTACAAGCCGTTCTACGCCTTCGAGGAGACGCTCGCCGTCTTCGGCGACGCCCCCCGGTCGCCGCTCTCGCTGCTGGGCGCGTACGAGCGGATGACCGTCGCGATAACCGACGGGCGGATCCGCGCGGCCGGGGCGATGAGCGAGGAGACCCGGCTTACGTACAAGGCCGCGTTCCTCCGGCGCCGGCAGCCGGCCAGGCGATATCTACCTCAGCTACGTGCCCGAGGACCGGATGTGGGCGGACTGGATCGCGGCCGTGCTCGCGCCGAGGGGGATCCGCGTCGTGCGGCCCGCGACCGCGTCGGCCGCGGGCGGCAACACCCGCGAGGACGCGGAGCGGGGGGCGGCGACGGCCAGCCGCACGATCGCCGTCCTGTCGGCCGCCTACATGCAGTCACCGCAGGCCAAGGGCGTCTGGGACGCGATGGGGGCCGCCGACCCGGCCGGGACCAGCCGGCGGCTCATCCCGATCAGGGTGGGGGAGACCCGGCTCGAGCAGCCGTTCTCGGAGCGGACGGTGGTGGACCTGACCCGGCGCGACGCCAGCCAGGCAACCGAGGAGCTGCTCAAGGCGCTGGGCTACCCGCCGAAGATGGCCGACGCGATCGCGGGGACGACCGGGACCGAGCCGAGGTACCCCCGCACGATCCCCCCGGTCTGGCGCGTCCCGACCAGGAACGCGTCCTTCACCGGCCGCAACGAGGTGCTGGAGAAGCTGCACGACCAGCTGATCGGGAAGAGCACCGCCGTCGTGCTCCCGGTCGCGCTGCACGGCCAGGGCGGCGTCGGCAAGACCCAGGTCGCGCAGGAGTACGCGCACCGCTTCATGGCCGACTACGACCTCGTCTGGTGGGTCCCGTCGGAACAGCGTGACCTGATCAACCCGAGCCTGGCCGATCTGGCGCCGCACCTCGGCGTCCGGGCGGCCGACTCCACCGCCGAGACCGCCGAGGCGGTCAGGGAGGCGCTCCGCCGGGGCCGTCCCTACGATCGCTGGCTGCTGGTCTTCGACAACGTGGAGGAACCGGGCGAGCTGGAGAACTTCTTCCCCGGCGGCCCCGGCCACGTCATCATCACGTCGCGCAACCCGGCCTGGTCGGAGCTGGCCGAGCCGGTGGCGGTCGACGTGTTTTCCCGGACCGAGTCGCTCGACTACCTGCAGCGCCGGGTCCAGTCGCTGTCGGTTGACGACGCCACGCTGGTGGCCAGGGAGCTCGGCGATCTGCCGCTGGCGATCGAGCAGGCGGGCGCGTGGCTGGCCGCGACCGGCATGGCCGCGGCCGAGTACGTCGCCCAGATCCGTGAGCGGTTCGCCGCCACGATGGAGCTCAGCCAGCCGACCAACTACCCGACCTCGGTCGCGGTGACCTACCAGCTCTCGTTCGAGCGGCTCAAGAGCCAGTCGCCTGCCGCGGCCCGGCTGCTCGAGCTCTGCGCCTGCTTCGCGCCCGATCCGATCTCGCTGACGCTGCTCAGCAGCGACGAGATGATCAAGTCGCTGACCCCGCACGACAAGCGGCTGCGGGCCGCCCGGACCGTGCTCGGGCTGCTGATCACCGACATCACCCGGTTCTCGCTGGCCAAGGTCGACCGGGAGATGACCAGCAACTCGATCCAGGTCCACCGGCTGGTCCAGGCCGCCATCCGCGACCAGATGCAGCCGGCCTCCTACCGCGACGAGACCATGCACGAGGTGCACAAGGTCCTCGCGGGCGCGCGGCCCCGCCAGGGCGACACCGACGACCCGAGCAACTGGGCTCGGTACGACCTGATCTGGCCCCACCTGGGCCCGTCCGAGGTCTGGAACTGCGACGACGAGGAAGCGCGGCAGCTGCTCATCGACCGGGTGCGTTACCTGTGGAAGCGCGGCGACTACGAGGACGCGCTCGAGGTCGCGCACAAGCTCGAATCCCAGTGGCAGGAGAAGATCGGGCCGGACGACGAGCAGACCCTGTCACTGCGCTTCCACATCGCCAACGTGCTCCGTTCCCAGGGCGGCTTCGAGGACGCCCACGCGCTGGACACGGAGATCTGGCGCAAGCAGAAGGAGGCGCTCGGCGAGGACCACCCGTCCACCCTGCTGACCGCGGGCAGCCTCGGCGGCGACCTGCGCGGGCTCGGGCGGTTCCACGACGCGCTCGAGCTTGACGAGGCGACCTACAGCCGCAACAAGGAGCTCCTCGGCCCCGACGACCCGAACACGCTGTCAAGCGCGAACAACCTCGGCGTCGACCTGCGCCTGGTCGGCGACTGCTTCCGGGCGCGTGACCTCGACCGCGAGACGCGGAACTACCGGCAGGTGGTGCTCGGGTCCGACCACCCGTACACGCTGCACTCGGCGTCGATGCTCGCCCGCGACATGCGCGAGGCGGGCGACTACGCGGGATCGGTCGACCTGCTCGAGGAAACCTACGGACGCTATCGCGAGGTCCTCGGCGAGGACTTCGTCGACACCCTTCGCACCGGCAAGAGCCTGGCGGTCTCGCTCAGGAAGGTCGGCCGCCTCGACGACGCCTACGCGCTGACGAAGGAGATCGACGGCCGGTACGAGCGGAGCTACGAGACCAACCACCCGGACTCGCTCGCGTGCAAGCTGAACCTGGCCTGTGACCTGTCCGCCCGCGACGAGAAGAACGCCGCGGTCGAGGTCGCGAGCCGGGTGCTCGAGTCCTACCAGTCCATCTTCGGCGGCAGGCACCCCTTCACGCTGGTGGCCGAGAACAACATCTCGACCTACCTGCGCGGCGTCGGCACGGTCCGGGAGGCGCTCGGGCTGGTGGACCGGACGCTGGAGGCGATGCGGGACTCGCTCGACGAGGACCACCCGTTCACGCTCTCCTGCCAGATCAACAAGGCGAACTGCCTGCATGACCTGCGACGGCTGAGCGAGGCGGAGAGCCTGCAGCGGGACACCCTCGAGCGGCTCAAGAAGACCCTCGGCGCCAATCATCCCGACACCCAGGTCTGCGAGGCGAACCTCTCGATCGTGCTGCGCGCCCAGCGACGGGCCGAGGAGGCGGAGGCGCTTCAGCTCCAGGTCATCGCCGGGCTGGGCGACGTCCTCGGCAATGACCACCCGAGCGTGGCCGCGCTGCGGGAGTGGCGGCTGCAGAACCGGGACCTCGAGGCCCAGCCGACCTAAGCCGGTCAGAACGGCCTGATCAGCCAGGACAGCACGTCCGGCATGACCTCGAGGGCGGCGAAGTGGGCGGTGTCGGGCCTGATCGACATGATCGCGTGCGGGATCTGGTCGGCCAGCCAGCGGGCGTGCGCGGCCGGCGAGAACACGTCGTTCTCGCCGTGCCAGAGCAGCACCGGGACCTTGATGTCGGCCAGGTTGAACCCCCACGGCGCGCAGAACGCGAGCGCGTCGTCGATCCAGCCGTCGGCCGAGTCGCGCAGCGCCTCGGCGTAGTTCTCCGCCAGCAGGGTGCGGATGCCGACGTCGGCCACCACCCGCCGGTCGGCGGCCGGCATCTCCGGGCGGAGCGCGGCGACATGGCTGGAGGGGTTGGCCTTGATCAGGGCGGCGGTCTGCACCAGGTGCGCGGTCAGCAGCTCCGGTCTGCTCGCGGCGGCGGTGTACTCGCGCACGTTGGAGTCGGTCATGCCGGCGAACCAGTCCAGGCCCTCGGCCGCCCACGGCGCCAGCGACACCAGCACCCCGGCCCGGGTCACCCGGTCCGGCAGCAGGGCCGCGCAGGCGAGCGCGTGCGGTCCGCCGCCGGACCGGCCGAGGACCGCGAACCGGTCCAGCTCGAGCATGTCCGCGATCGCCACCACGTCCGGCACCACGTCGGCCACCCGGCGGGAGCCCAGCCGGTCAGAGCCGCCGTAGCCGGGCCGGTCGAAGCTGATCAGCCGGACCCCGAGCTCGTAGAGCACCCTGCTCTTAGGGAATGGCCCGACCCGGCTGCCCGGCGTTCCGTGCAGTATGAACACGGGATGGCCGGTTGGGTTTCCCGACATTTTCACCGCAAGCTGGCGACCGTCCGCCGAACGCACAAATGTCGTCACGGGCAGGCTTCATTGCGAGAAATACTGAGGCAAAAGTGGTCCACGCTTAAAATCCCCGCACCGCGAACACCCACATTGGAAGGTATCAATCGGTTCATAGTAAGCAGTCAAACACGTACCTGCACAGTCCTTTACGGCCTAACGGACGGGGCGTGCGATCCAGCGCCTGCCGGGCTCGACGCTCGGCCGCCTCGGCGTGACGCGCGTGGCGGCGGGCCGCGGCCAGGTCCTCCCGGGCCGTGGTGAGGCGTCCTTCGAGATCACGGACCTGCGCCTCCAGCCGGTCCTCGACCGCCCCGGCCTCAGTCGCGACGGCGGACGCCTGAGCCAGGGCCCGTTCGGCATCATCGAATTTCTCCCGCGCGCGGGCCGCCCGCTCGGCTGCCTCCTGCGCCGCCCGCTCCTCTTCCGCCGCCGCCCGCTGTTCCTCCGCCGCCCGCCGCGACTGCTCCCGGTCGAGCTTCGCCCGGTCGGTCTGCCTGGGCAGCCGCGTCGGCCGGGACGCGGCGGCCGGGTGAGCGGGCGCGCTCCGGTCGTCCGGCTCGGCGAGGGACGATCTGCGGCCGCCGGAGCCGGATTCGGTCGCGGGGCGCGCGCGACGGGACCTGCGGGTGGCGATGTCGACCGGTACGGGATCGACGGCATCGGGCGGGCGAGCGCCGTCGGGAGCGGAGTCGTCGGCTGGGGAAAGATCGGCGTAGCCGAACCCGGACCACTGGGCCGCCTTGGTGAGGCTCCCGGTGGCGAAGGCGGCGGCCGTCCCGGGTCGGCCATGGCGGCCGTCAGCGTGGCCGTGACCTCGGCCCGCAGGCTCGGCGGCGGGTCGGGCACCGCCGCGGCGGCCAGCGCCCGGTCCGTGAGCGCGTCGATCAGCGCCCCCCGGTCGGCCGACAGCTCGCGCAGCCGCGACCCGTCCTTGGCCCGCTCGGCCGCCCGCAGCTCGGCCGCGAGCGCGGCCAGCCGGCCGGCGCGTCGGGGTCCGACCGGGCCAGCCGGTTCACCACCCAGGCCGACCGGGTCGGCTTCCGCAGCGCCCCGATCGCGGCCGCGGACCCTTTGTCGCCCGCCTCACGCGCCGCCGCCACCAGCGCCTTGCGGCGATCGGTGAACGCGTCGGGGTCGGCGCCGTACAGCTCCGCGACGGCGCCGGCTACCAGATCGTCGGCCACCAGGCGGTTATGCCCCGGTTCGGAGCCCCGCGAACAGGTCGGTCTCCGGCACCGGGGTGCCGGTCGTGTCGACCACCCGGATGAAGTACTCGTAGCCGAACGCCTGCTCGGCCACCTCGGGCGGGATCTTGCTGAACCACGAGTCGTTGATCTGGCTGCCGTGCGCGAACAGCGCCGCCCGCTTGCGCTCGAGCACCGGGCGGATGTCGATCGTGGTGGTGATCCGCTCCTCGGACTCAAGCGCCCGGCGGCCGCGCTCCTCGTCCTCCTGCCAGTCCGGCACCTGCTCGCCCGCCGCGCGCAGCGCGTCCCAGATCTTCCGCCAGTTCGAGCCCCGCATCGTCGACAGGTAGACCTTGGCCGGGATGCCGGTCTCCTTGGCCGCCGCCTGGGCCGACAGGCTGGCGTGGACGTGGTCCGGGTGCTGGTAGGCGCCCTGGTCGTCGTAGGTCACCAGCACCTGCGGGCGGTACTTGGTGATCAGGTCGGCGATCCGGGCCGCCACGCTCGCGATCGGCACGTTGCTGAAGGCCTCGGGACGGCTCTTGTAGTCCCATTCCTCCATCCCGGAGTCGTGGTAGCCGAGCGTCTCCAGGTCGCTGACCTTGAGGATCTTCACCGACTGGTCGAGCTCGGCCAGGCGCTGCCCGGCCACCGCCTCGGGGTCGTGCCCGGGTTGCCCGGGTTTGATGCCGCCGGGCGCGTCGCCGTACTCGCCGTTGGTGCAGGTGACCACCACCGTCCGGATGCCCTGGTCGGCGTAAGCGGCGAGAATGCCGCCGCTTGACGCCTCGTCGTCGGGGTGGGCGTGGACCGCCATCAGGGTAAGAGGCTCTGACATGCTTCCAGCCTGCCATGCCCGGGCCGTGCTCTGGCCATCCTGGGGTGGTTCAGAGCCGGCAGGCCCGGGCTGCGCTAGTTCAGTTCGGCCGGGCCCCGGCCGTCCGCGACCTGGGCCGGGACACCGTGGCCGTTCGCGCTGGCCTTCTTGACCAGGTCAAGGATGGACATGCCCTGCCCGATCAGGCCCGCCACGACCTCGTTGAGGCCCTGGGTGCCGTTGAGCACGGTCAGGTTCGCGTCGGCCAGCCCGCGGGCGGCCGACTCGACGATCGCGGGCAGGTTCTCCATCAGCCGGTCGGCCGCGATCAGCTCCTGGTTGCCCTGCCGGAGCGAGTCCGCCCTGGCCCGGTTCGCGTCCGCCTGGCCCTCGGCCAGGGACCGCTCCGCGTGCGCATCGGCGTCGGCCTTGACCTGCACCGACTGCGACTGCGCGGCGGCCAGCGTCTGCTGCCGGTAAGCCTCCGCATCGGCCGCGAGCCGGGACTGGTCGCGGTCGGCCTCGGCCATCGTGCGCTTGCGGAACGCCTCGGCCTCGGTCGCGAACCGGGACTGGTCGCGGTCGGCCTCGGCGATCGTGCGCTTGCGGTACGCCTCCGCGTCGGCCGGCCGCCGTACCTCGGCCTCGAGCCGCTGCGCGGCCAGCTCGGCCTGCCGCTGCGCGAGCGCGGTCTGCTGCGCGATGACCTCCTGCGACGCCTGCGCCTCGGTCAGCGGACCCGCCTGCGCGGCCCGCGCCTTGGCCTGCTCGGTCTCCGCCTGGTAGCCGGCCTGCTTGATCGCCATGTCCCGCTCGTACTGGGCCTTCATCGCGGCCGCGTCGAGCTCGCGCTCGGCCGCCTCGAGCTCGGCCTTCGCCTTGGCGATCCTGGCCTGGCTGGCGATCGCGGCCGCGTGCGGCGCGGCCAGGTTGTTGATGTAGCCGGAGGAGTCCTCGATCTCCTGGATCTCGAGCGCGTCCACCACGATGCCGAGCTTCTCCATCTCGGAGTGGCTGCCCTCCTTCACCTCCTGCGCCACCCGGTCGCGCTCCCTGATGATCTGCTCGACCGTCAGCCCGCCGATGATCGACCGCAGGTGGCCGGCGAACACCCGGCCGACCAGCACCTCCATCCGGTCCTGCTCGGACAGGAACCGGCGGGCCGCGTTGGCGATCGACGTCTGGTCGTCGCCGACCTTGAACGCGGCCACCGCGCGGACGTTGAGCCTGATGCCCTGATTGGTAATGCACTCCTCGGTGATTTCCGCCTCGCGCAGGGCCAGCGACAGCTTTCGCGCCCGCTGCTTCACCGGCATGACGAAGCTGCCATGACCGGTGACGATACGGAATTGCGTCGCATCCGAGCGCCGTTTGGAGCCCGAAATGAGCAGTGCCTCGTTGGGCGCGGGAACATGCCAGAACAACATGGTTGACTCTTCCTCGAGTCTAGGGGAATGGGGTGACGAACACCGAGCGGGCCGACAGTGATTCGACGACCGCGACCCGCGAATGGCGGGGGATTGGCTCATCGGACCAGGCGGCGAACGCCTCGCTGGCGCCCCTAATGGGGAGTAGTACCTCGCCCGGGCCGTGCGCCGGAATGGAGACTGTAACCCGCCCGACCTTGCCGAGCAAGCTCTCTTCCGCGTCCATGGACACGTTCACCGGCTTTCGCATTTGAAGCGCCAATACCGGTATACACCGGGGTTTGAGGGCCGCAGCGGGGGACCCCCTGTGTATTACCGGCTTATGTATTACCGCTTTGCGGGAACGCCGTTGGGCGTTCGCGGCAGCGCCACCGGCACCCGGACCGTGAGCGTGCCCGGCTGGACCATCACCGTGAGCGCGCGGCCGGGCGAGATGACCTCGCCGTCGACCTCGCGGGGGAGCGTCCCGTCGGAGGTGATCTCGACCCGGCGGGCCTGGAACCGCTCGAGCATCCGGTCCTGGTGGTGGCTGTGGGTCAGCACCCGGGTGGCGAGCCGGGTCCAGCCCAGCGGACCGTGCGGGGCGAGCACGCCCACGTCGAGCAGCCCGTCGTCGAGACGGGCGTCCGGCAGCAGCGCGAAGCCGCCGGGCAGCAGCCCGGAGTTGCCGACGACGACCGACCGCGCGGTCCGCTCGATCGGCGGTTCGTCGTCAAGCCTGATCGTGAACCGCGTCGGCGGGCTGGCGAGGTGCGTCGCCCCCGAGATCGCGTAGGCGAGCCAGCCGAACTGGTGCTTGAGCTTGGTCCCGGCCACGACGGCGGCGTCGAGGCCCATGCCCGCCATCGCCGTGAACGGCTCGCGATCGGCGATCGCCAGGTCGATCACCCGGTCTTCGGCCGCGCGGCGGTGGTCGAGGGCGAGGTCGAGCGCCGCCCGCGGGTGGCCGGGGATGCCGAGCGTCCGCGCGAGCAGGTTGGCGGTGCCGTGGGGGACGATTCCGAGCGGCACGCCGGTCGACGCCACGCCCTCGGCGCAGCCGCGGACGGTCCCGTCCCCGCCCACCGCCACCACCAGGTCGGCGCCGTCGAGGGCCGCGCCTGCGGCCGCCGAGACCCCGGCCTCGGCCTTCTCGGTGACGTGGAACTCGGCCGTCCAGCCGTTCCTGGCGGCGACCTCACGGCAGAGCGGCACGAACCGCCCGCTGACCCCGGCCAGCGAGCCGTTAACAACAAACGAGACAGCAGGCATATCTACATCGAGGTTACCCCGGGCCCCCGGAGTAAACGCTAAAACGGTGATGGCCCCGCAGATCGCGGGGCCATCACCATCGAGGGTTAATTCTGTAGGGGACGTTGACCGGGGGAAGCTACCTGAGGTGCCAGTGATACGGGGCGATGAGCTTGTCCACGCTGGCCGGCCCCCACGTCCCCGGCTCGTACCGCTCCACCGGCGGGGGCGATGTCAGCAGCGGCTCCGAGATCCCCCAGACCCGCTCGATGCCATCGGAGCTGGTGAACAGCGACATATCACCGAGCATCGCCAGCAGGATCAGCCGTTCGTAGCCCTCGAGGGCGTTGGACTGGGCGAACGAGTCGGCGTACTTGAAGCTCATGGTCGACGCGCCCAGCGTCATCTCCGGGCCGGGCACCTTGGCCATGAAGTCGATGTTGATCGACCCCGGGTCGGCGAAGTCGATCACGATCTCGTTCGTCCGCCCGGCCGGGATGTCCTTGCGGTGCGCGTGGAACATCCGCAGCGCCGGCTCCTGGAACCCGAGCGTGATCACCTGCCGGGAGGCCTTCATCGACTTGCCCGAGCGCAGGTAGAACGGGACGCCGCGCCAGCGCCAGTTCTCGATCTCGACCCGCAGCGCGATCATCGTCTCGGTGTCGGAGTCGGCCGGCACCCCGGGCGACTTCGTGTAGCCGTCGTACTGCCCGCGCACGACGTGCCGCACGTCGATCGGCTTCAGCGCGTCGTAGACCTTCAACTTCTCATCGCGGAGATGCCTGGCCGCCAGCGACACCGGCGGCTCCATCGCCAGGAACCCGAGCACCTGGAACAGGTGGGTCACCACCATGTCCCGGTAGGCGCCGGTCGCGTCGTAGAACGCGGCCCGGCCCTCGATCGACAGCGTCTCCGGCACGTCGATCTGCACGTACTTGATGTGCTGGCGGTTCCAGATCGGCTCGAAGAGCCCGTTCGCGAACCGGAACGCGAGGATGTTGTCGATCGACTCCTTGCCCAGGAAGTGGTCGATCCTGAACACCTGGGTCTCGTCGAACACCTTGTGCACGGCCTCGTTCAGGTCCTTGGACGAGGCCAGGTCCCAGCCGAACGGCTTCTCGATGATCACCCGGGAGTTCTCGGTCGCGAGCCCGGACGAGCCGAGCATCCCCACCACCGACGCGAACGCCGACGGCGGCACCGCCAGGTGGAACAGCCGCCCGATCGGGCCGCCGTTGCCATGGCCGCCGTGGCCGTGCGAGTTGCCGATCGCCTTCTCGGCCGCGGCGACCGCCGCCACCAGCGACGACGGGTCATCAGGGGACGCGGCGGCGAAGGTCAGGTGCGAGACGAACTTCTCCCACGGCGCGCCGAACGGCTTCGCCACCCCGAACTCGTCGCAGGCCGACCGGGCGCGGGACCTGAAGTCGTCCTCGGACACCGCGAACTCCGGCGGCGAGGTGCCGATGACCGCGAACTTCTCCGGCAGCAGCCCGGCCACGAACAGGTGGTAGAGCCCCGGCAGCAGCTTCCGCTTGGCCAGGTCACCGGTCGCGCCGAACAGCACGATGACGTGCGGGGTGGGACGCGCGTGGGTCCCCTTGGCCGGTCCGGTCGTCATCCCTTCTGCTCCGCGTGGCCGCCGAACTCCGACCGCATGGCGGAGAGGATCTTGCCGGTGAACACGCCGAGGTCACGCGACTCGAACCGCTGGTACAGGGCCGCGGTGATGACCGGGGCGGGCACGCCCTCGTCGATCGCGGCCTCGACCGTCCACCGGCCCTCGCCCGAGTCCGACACCCGGCCGCCGAACTCGCTCAGGTCGGGCGACTTCGCCAGCGCGGCGGCGGTCAGGTCGATCAGCCAGGACGAGATCACCGAGCCGCGCCGCCACACCTCGGCCACGTCGCCCACGTTGATGTCGTACTGGTAGTACTCGGGGTCGCGCAGCGGCGTGTTCTCCGCGTCGTGGACGGCGTTCTGCTGGCTGCCGATGTCGGCCCCCTTGATGATCGACAGGCCCTCGGCGATCGCGGCCATCATGCCGTACTCGATCCCGTTGTGCACCATCTTGACGAAGTGCCCGGCCCCGGACGGCCCGCAGTGCAGGTAGCCCTGGGACGCCTGCGACGCCGGAGTGCGGCCGGGCGTTTCCTCGACGCTGCCCTCACCCGGCGCGATCGTCTTGAAGATCGGGTCAAGCCGCAGCACCGCGGCCGAGTCTCCGCCGATCATCAGGCAGTACCCGCGCTCCAGCCCCCACACGCCGCCGGAGGTGCCGACGTCGAGGTAGTGCAGTTTCCTCGGCGCGATGGCCTTGGACCGGGTGATGTCGTCGTGGTAGTAGGAGTTCCCGCCATCGATGATCGTGTCGTCGGCGTCGAGCAGCGGCACCAGCTCCTGCAGCGTCTGGTCGACGAGCCCGGCCGGGATCATGATCCAGATGTTGCGCGGCTTCTCCAGCGCGCTGACGAAGTCGGCCAGCGAGTGGGTGCCGGTGGCGCCGTCTGCCGCCAGCGACTTGACCGCGTCCGCGTTGACGTCGTACACGACGACGTGGTGGCCGTCGTTCATCAGCCGGCGGGACAGGTTGGCTCCCATCCGGCCGAGCCCGATCATGCCCAGCTGCATTGGTGAGTCAGTTGCCATGGCTAGTCCTCACGCCTCCTTGGACGACTTGAGCGAGCGGTAGCGCCGGATCAGCGCGTTAGTAGACGAGTCGTGCGCCAGCGCAGGCTCCGACGCCGCCGTCAGCTCCGGGATGATGCGCTGGGCGAGCTGCTTGCCGAGCTCGACGCCCCACTGGTCGAAGGAGTCGATGTCCCAGATCGTCCCCTGCACGAACACCGAGTGCTCGTACAGCGCGACCAGGGTGCCGAGCAGCCGCGGGGTGAGGACGTCGCACAGCAGCGTGTTGGTCGGGCGGTTGCCCTCCATCACCCGGTGCGGCACCACCGCGTCGGCCGTCCCCTCGGCCCGCACCTGCTCCTCGGTCTTGCCGAACGCGAGCGCCTCGGCCTGCGCGAACACGTTGGAGGAGAGGTAGTCGTGGTGATCGCCGAGCGGGTTGAGCGTCCGCGCGAACCCGATCAGGTCGACCGGGATGAGCACCGTGCCCTGGTGGATGAGCTGGTAGAACGAGTGCTGCCCGTTGGTGCCGGGCTCGCCCCAGTAGACCGCGCCGGTGTCGTAGTCGACGTGCTGGCCCGCCAGCGTCACGTGCTTGCCGTTGGACTCCATCGTGAGCTGCTGCAGGTACGCGGGGAATCGCTTGAGGTACTGGTCGTACGGCATCACGCCGACGGTCTGCGAACCGAAGAAGTCCCGGTACCAGACGGCCAGCAGGCCCATCAGGACCGGCAGGTTGGACGCCAGCGGCGTGGTCCGGAAGTGCTCGTCCATGTCGTGGAACCCGGCCAGCATCTCGTCGAACTGGTCCGCGCCGAGCGCGATCATGGTGGACAGCCCGATGGCGGAGTCCATCGAGTAGCGCCCGCCCACCCAGTCCCAGAAGCCAAACATATTGGCCGTGTCGATGCCGAACGCCGACACCTTCTCGGCGTTAGTCGACACCGCGACGAAATGGTTGGCCACCGCGTCGGGCGAGCCGAGCGCGGAGACCACCCACTCCTTGGCCGACTCGGCGTTGGTCAGCGTCTCCAGCGTGCCGAACGTCTTAGAGGAAATGATGAACAGCGTCTCGTCGGCCGACAAGTCGCGGACCGCCTCGACAAAGTCGGTCGAGTCCACGTTCGACACGAAACGGAAGTTAATTTCGCGCGTCGAGTAATGCCTCAGCGCCTCGTACGCCATAACCGGCCCGAGGTCCGAGCCGCCGATTCCGACGTTGACGACGTTCTTAATCGGCTTGCCGGTAAAGCCCTTGAACTCGCCCGACCTGACCCGGTTGGAAAAGTCGCGCATGCGGTTGAGCACGCCGTGCACTTCCGCCACCACGTCCTGCCCGTCGACCACGAGGGTGGCCGAGGCCGGCAGCCGCAGCGCGGTGTGCAGCACCGCCCGGTTCTCCGACACGTTGATGTGGTCGCCGCGGAACATCGCGTCCCGGTGCTCGGGCACGCCCGACTCCTCGGCCAGCTGGACCAGCAGCGCCACCGTCTCGTCGGTGATCCGGTTCTTGGAATAGTCCAGGTAGATACCCACGGCCTCGGCCGTCAGGCGCTCGCCCCGACGGGGGTCGGCGGCGAAAAGGTCACGCAGATGCTGCCCGGAGATGTCCGCGTAATGGCGCTCGAGCGCCTGCCACGCCTTCCGCTCCCGCAGCGGAGTCGTCGGCATGTTCGTCTCCCCTCGTCAGGTGCCCGCAACCCGCCAGGCTCTGCCCTATGCGATCGGTGCGATCGGTGTAATCAAACCGATCCTTCCACGCCTAGCGACTGCCCCGCCCCCCGGGTTCCGAACCCAGGGGGCGCAGTTGGCTGGGAGTTAACGCGCGGCCTACCGCCCGACTTCCGAGCGGTCGGCGTCCGCCCACAGCGTGTGGAAGCTGCCCTCGGCGTCGGTGCGACGGTACGTGTGAGCGCCGAAGAAGTCGCGCAGGCCCTGAATGAGCGCCGCGGGCAGCCGCTCGGCCCGGAGCGCGTCGTAGTAGGCCAGCGCGGCCGAGAACCCGGGGACCGGGATGCCGTCCTTGACGGCGGTCGCCACCACCTCGCGCCACCCGTCCTGGGCGGCCGCGACCTCCCCGGCGAAGTCGGGGTCGGCCAGCAGGGTCGGCAGCTCCGGGTTGCCCGCGTAGGCGGCCCGGATCCGGTCAAGGAACGCGGCCCGGATGATGCAGCCGCCGCGCCAGATGACCGCCGTCTTGCCCAGGTCGATGTCCCAGCCGTACTCCTCGCTGCCGGCGGCGATCATGTTCCAGCCCTGGGCGTAGGACACGATCTTGGACGCGTAGAGGGCCTGCTCGACCTTGTCGGCGAACGCGTCGGGGTCGGCCACGGCTGCCCGCGAGGGCCCGGCCAGCCCCCGGGCGGCGGCGCGGAGGTCGGTGTGGCCGGACACCGACCGGGCGAACGTCGCCTCGGCGATCCCGTCGACCGGCACGCCGAGGTCGAGCGCGGTCTGCACGGTCCAGCGGCCGGTCCCCTTCTGCTCGGCCTGGTCGAGCACGATGTCGACGAACGGCTGCCCGGTCTTGGCGTCGGTGTGCGCGAGCACCTCGGCCGTGATCTCGATCAGGTAGGAGTCGAGCCGGCCGGTGTTCCAGGTGCGGAACACCTCGGCGATCTGGGCCGGCCCGAACCCGCCCGCGTACCGCAGCAGGTCGTACGCCTCGGCGATCAGCTGCATGTCGGCGTACTCGATGCCGTTGTGCACCATCTTGACGAAGTGCCCGGCCCCGTCCGGGCCCACGTGGGTCGTGCACGGCACGCCGTCGACGGTGGCCGCGATCGCCTCGAGCATCGGCCCGAGCGCCTGCCAGGACTCGGCCGACCCGCCCGGCATGATCGACGGCCCGTTGAGCGCGCCCTCCTCACCGCCGGAGACGCCCATGCCGACGAAGTGCAGGCCGCGGTCGCGCAGCGCCGCCTCCCGGCGGCGGGTGTCGGCGAAATGCGCGTTGCCGCCGTCGATGATCATGTCGCCCTGCTCGAGCAGCGGGGCGAACTCGTCGATGACGGCGTCGGTCGCCGCCCCCGCGTTCACCATGATGACCAGACGGCGCGGGCGCTCCAGGCTGGCGACGAACTCCTCGGCGGTGCGGGCGGGGACGAAGGTGCCCTCGTGGCCGAACTCCTCCATGATCGCGTCGGTCCTGGCCGTCGTTCGGTTGTGCAGGGCCGTCGCGTAACCGTGCCTGGCGAAGTTCCGAGCCAGGTTCCGGCCCATCACCCCAAGCCCCGTGACCCCGATCTGCGCAGTCGCCTGGCCGGTCATGTCGTCCTCGTCTCCTTCGGTCTGCCCGCGTCATGGCTGTCGCCATTGCTACCGGCCTACCTTAGCGAGGCCGGGTAACCGCCTCGGCGACCCGGCGCACCCGAGCGTCGAACGGCAGGTCCTCGAGCAGCACCGGCTCGCCGCCCGGTCCGCACAGCGGCAGCTTCCAGTTCGGGTACTCGGTCGAGGTGCCGGGCATGTTCTGGGAGCGGATCTCGCCCGCCGCCTCGGCCAGGTTGACCCCGATCATGAGCGCCGGCGTCAGCGCCAGGTACCCGTACAGCGCAGCGGTGAACTCGTCGGCCGACGGCCGGACAGAACCAGCGGGCAGCAGCCCCTGGCCGACCAGCGCCTCGATCCAGTCATCGACCAGCTGGGCGGCCTCGGCCCGCTCCTCCGCCTCCGACCGCACCAGCAGGTCGAGCGCCAGCCGGTCGGTCACCTGCGACCCGGACAGGAACGCGCCGGCCGGCGGCAGGTCGTGGGTGGACACCGTCGCCAGCGCGTTCCGCCGCCACCACTGCGGCGCGAGCGGCTCGTTGGACCAGCCCCGCTCGAACCAGAGCATCTGGGTGCCGAGCGCGCCCCGCGCGGCCAGGGCGTCCCGCAGCCACGGCTCGACCGTGCCCAGATCCTCGCCGATGACGACCGACCCGGCCGCCGACGCGGCCGCCGCCAGCGTGCCCAGCGTGCCCTGACTGTCGTAGTACACGTACGCGCCCTGGTCGGGCGACATCCCGGCCGGTATCCACCACAGCCGCGACAGCCCCATCACATGATCGATCCGGATCCCGCCGGCCGCGGCAGCCCGCCCCGCCGGCCGCGGCAGCCGGCCCGCCCGCCCGGGCAGCCGCCCGGCCCCGAGCGTCGAGTCGAACAGCTCCGCCAGCGGCCGGTACCCCGCCGCCGCCAGCGCCCGCGGGTGGTACGGCGGCAGCGCCCAGTCCTGGCCGCGCTGGTTGAACGCGTCCGGCGGCGCCCCGACGGTGAACCCGCCCGCGAGGTACTCCTGCCCGGCCCACGCGTCGGCCCCGCCCGGGTGCGCGCCGATCGCCAGGTCGGCGATGATCCCGACCGCCATCCCGGCCTCCCGCGCGGCCGCCTGGGCGGCCGCGACCTGCTCGGCCACCAGCCACTGGACCCAGGCGTGGAACTCCGCCTGCACCGCCAGATCGCCCCCGCCGACCGCCTTCCGGACCGCCGCCGACCGCGGGTCGCGCAACGGCAACGGCCAGTCCCGGTAGTCCGGCCCGTGCACCTCGGCCAGCGCGCACCAGGCGGCCCAGTCCTCAAGCGCCTGGCCGTGCCGCTCCCGG
Organism: uncultured Actinomycetota bacterium; assembly: GCA_963838825.1. Classification (GTDB taxonomy): domain Bacteria; phylum Actinomycetota; class Actinomycetes; order Streptosporangiales; family Streptosporangiaceae; genus Trebonia. Next base: position 108,382 of record CAWISQ010000004.1, on the reverse strand, counting down.
AACGAGTCGAGCGCCGCCTGCCGCTGGTCCGCCAGCGGCACCTTCCGCAGCAGCTCAAGCGCCTCGCGCTTGGCCGTCCAGACCGCGTCCCGGTCAATCAGCGCGGACGTCACGCTCGAAGCCCGGAGCGGCTGGCCGAGCAGAGACAGCCGGGTCCGTTCGGGAGAACTCAGGTTTTTGTATTCGGGGATGTCCTCGATCCGCAGGTACAGCGGCGACACCCAGCGCCGGCTCATCGGCAGGTAGGGCGACGGCGAGATCGGGGTCACCGGCTCGGCCGCGTGCAGCGGGTTGATCAGCACGAAGCCGGCCCCGAGCTCGCGCGCCGACCAGGCCGCGAAGTCGGCCAGGTCCCGCAGGTCGCCGTGCCCCCAGGACCGCCGGGAGCGGAGCGAGTAGAGCTGGACGGTGAACCCCCAGGACCGCTCCGACGGCACCGGCGCCACCGCATCCACCGCAACCGCATCCGGCGCGCCAGCAACCGCCGACTCGGCACCGCCGAGCGGCACCGCCTCGAGCGCCGCGACGATCGCCCGCAGGGTCTGGTCGGGCACCGTTACCTCGCGTCCCCGCCAGTCCCAATAGCTGACAGAAACACCGAGTGCGGCCGCTCGCCGCCGCAATTCCCCGTCGCTCACCCGCCCAGTGTGCCTGATTATCCAGATACCGCAAACTTCGCGGCCGTCCTATTTGACCAGCACCGCAGCGTGATCGGGGACGAAGGTCTGCGCGTCCAGGGGGGTCCGCTCGTACCCGGTCGACTTGGGCCGCCGCGGCAGCTTGAGCGAGGGCTCGGGCACGTCCCGGTACGGGATCGTGGACAGCAGGTGCGCGATCATGTTGATCCGCGCCCGCCGCTTGTCGTCGGACTCGACCACAAACCACGGCGCTTCCGGGATGTCGGTCATCGTGAACATGTCGTCCTTGGCCCGCGAGTACGACTCCCAGCGGCTGATCGACTCCAGGTCCATCGGCGACAGCTTCCACCGCCGCATCGGGTCGTCGAGCCGCGACTCGAACCGCTTCTGCTGCTCGGAGTCGCTGACCGAGAACCAGTACTTGCGCAGCAGGATGCCGTCCTCGACCAGCATCCGCTCGAAGGTCGGGCACTGGTGCATGAACTCCGCGTACTGCTGCTTGGTGCAGAACCCCATCACGTGCTCCACCCCGGCCCGGTTGTACCAGGACCGGTCGAACAGCGTCATCTCGCCCGCCGGCGGGCAGGTGCGCGATGTAGCGCTGGAAGTACCACTGGGTGGCCTCGCGCTCGGTCGGCTTGGGCAGCGCCGCGATCTGGGCGACGCGCGGGTTCAGGTACTCGCGTCACCCGCTTGATCGTGCCGCCCTTGCCGGCCGCGTCGCGGCCCTCGAAGACGATCACGATCCGCGCGCCCGAGGTGCGCATCCACTCCTGGACCTTGACCAGTTCCCCCTGCAGCCGGTAGAGCTCCGCCTCGTAGGGCTTCTTCGGCAGCCGCCCGGTCGGCTCCGTCGACGCCTGGCGGCGTCCGCTGACGTCGACTTGCGTGACTTGCCCGATTTGCCCGTCTCGTGCTCGTGCTTGGCCATACCACAGTTGTAACCTGACCGACGTGAGCGATAACCAGGCAGGCCAGGGTTACGGCACGGTGAACGTCTACCGAGCCCCCGGCGCCGTGAAAATCGAGCTGAACCGGCCGGACCGGCTGAACGCCTGGTCCAGGGAGCTCTCGGCCGACCTGCTCAAGGTGCTGACCGAGGTCGCGTCCGACGACCAGGTCCGCGCGGTCATGCTCACCGGCGCGGGCCGGGCGTTCTGCTCCGGGGCCGACCTCAAGGACGGCCTGGCCGCCGCCACGGACCCCGACGGACTCATCGACACCAAGTCCGCCCTCGTGACCTGGTACCACCCGATCGTCACCGTCATCCGCGAGATGCCCAAGCCGGTCGTGACCGCGGTGAACGGCCCGGCGGCCGGGGCCGGCCTGTCGCTCGCGCTGGCGGGCGACCTGGTGGTGGCGGCGGAGTCGGCCTCCTTCTCGCTCGCGTTCGTGAACATCGGCCTGGTCCCCGACGCCGGCGCGTCGCTGTTCGTCCCGTCCAGGATCGGCTTCGCCCGGGCGGCCGAGATGGCGCTGCTGGGCGACCCGGTGACCGCGGCCAAGGCGGTCGACATCGGCCTGATCAACGCGGCCTGGCCGGACGACGACTTCGCCGAGCGGGCCGCCGACCTGCTCGAGCGGCTCAGCAACGGCCCCACCCGGTCCTACGCGGGCAGCAAGCGCGAGCTCAACCACTGGCTCTACTCCCGGATGCCCGAGCACCTCGCGCTCGAGGCCGATATCCAGGGCGAGCTCGGCCGCTCGCGGGACTTCCGCGAGGGCGTCGCCGCCTTCCTGGAAAAGCGCAAGGCAACGTTCACCGGCGAGTAAATTCAAAACCTTCCTGTCGAACGGTCCCTGGTCCCACGATCCAGCCCCGTGACCGCCACCGGTGGCGGCCGGTCAGGGTCGGCTCGCGCGTCGTACGGTAAGGGGCATGACAACTGAGAAGGTGGCGGTCGTCACCGGCGCAGGTTCCGGGCTCGGCCGCCTCATCACGATCGCGCTGGCCGACCAGGGGTGGTTCGTGGTCGCGGCCGGCCGCCGCCTCGAGCTGCTGGAAGACACCGTGCAGCAGGCGCTGCCGGAGATGGTCCTCCCGGTCCGGGCCGACGTCGCCGACGAGGACTCGGTGGCGGCGCTGTTCGCGACCGTGCGCGATCGCTTCGGCCGCCTCGACCTGCTGGTCAACAACGCCGGCACCGGCGCCCCGGCCGGCGCGGTGGACGAGGTCACTCCCGAGGGGTGGCAGTCGATCGTGGGCGTCAACCTGACCGGCTCGTTCCTGTGCGCGCACCACGCGGTCGCGCTGATGAAGGCGCAGCAGCCGATGGGCGGCCGGATCATCAACAACGGCTCGATCTCCGCCCACGCGCCGCGGCCCCGCTCGGTCGGCTACACGGTGACCAAGCACGCGATCACCGGCCTGACCAAGTCGATCTCGCTCGACGGACGGCCCTTCAACATCGCCTGCGGCCAGATCGACATCGGGAACGCGAACACCGCGATGACCGAGCGGATCGCGGCCGGCGCGCCCCAGGCGGACGGGTCGGTCATGGCCGAGCCGACGTTCGACCCGAAGCTGGCGGCGGACGCGGTGGCGTTCATGGCCGGGCTGCCGCTCGACGCGAACGTCCAGTTCCTGACCATCACCGCGACCACGATGCCGTTCATCGGCCGCGGCTGATGGCGGGCCGCGGCCGACGACGGGCAAAACAGGCTCCGCCGAGGGGTCCGCGCGCCGGAACCCTTGGTTCGGAGCCCTCGGACGGGGGGGCATCCGAGGGCTCCTTCGGGGAAACCCTGTTACCGAAACGCCATCGCCGCCGAGAGCGTTACACCCCGGAGATAAAACTTTCTTAGAGCCCGTAGGTCTCGAGCAGCCGGAGCCAGATCTCGCTGATCGTGGGGTACGAGGGGACCGCATGCCACAGCCGCTCGAGCGGGACTTCGCCCGCCACCGCGATCGTGGCGGAGTGGATGATCTCCCCGACGCCATGCCCGGCCAGGGTCAGGCCGACGATCGTCCGGCGGTCCTCGTCGACCACCATCTGCGCGTGCCCCTGGTACTGGTCGGCGAACAGCTTCGCGCCCGCGACGTTGCCGAGTTCGTACTCGACGACGCGGACGCGGCGTCCGGCCGCCTCGGCCTCCCGGGCCGTCAGCCCCACCGCGGCGACCTCGGGGATCGTGAAGATCACCTGCGGCACGCAGGTCCTGCTGGCGGTGTCGCGCACCGTCGGCTCGCGGTCGCGGGCCCGCGCCGCGATCGCGTCGCCGCACACCCGGGCCTGGTACTTGCCCATGTGGGTGAGCAGCGCGAGGTGGTTGACGTCGCCCGCCGCGTACAGCCAGCCGCCCTCGACCGCGGTCACCCGCATCGTGTCGTCGACCTCCAGCCACGATCCGGGGGCAAGCCCGACCGTCTCAAGCCCGATGTCCCCGGTCTGCGCCGACCTCCCAACCGCAGACAGCACCTCATCCGCCTCAACCGAGCTCCCGTCACTAAGCGTCAGCGTGACCTTGCCGTCGGCCCGCGTCGCCCCGGTCGCGTCCACGCCGATCCGGACGTCCACCCCGGCCTCCCGCAGCCCCGCCGCCACAAATTCCCCCGCGAACTCCGGCAGCCGCTCCAGCAGCGGACCGTGCGAGATCAGCGTGACCTCCGAGCACAGCGCCGACCACGCGGCCGCCATCTCGCAGCCGACCACGCCCCCGCCGACGATCACCAGCCGCCCGGGCACGGCGTGCGCGCTGGTCGCCTCCCGGCTGGTCCACGGGTTAACCCCGGCCAGCGAGTCGAGCACCACCGCGCGGGTGCCGGTGGCGATCACCACCGCCTGCCGCGCGTGCAGCGACAGGTCGCCGACCGTCACCAGGCGCTCGCCCGCGATCCGGCCGTGCCCCCGGATCAGGTCGATCTTCGCCCCGGTGAGCCACTCAACCTGCCCGTCGTCATTCCACCCGTGGGCGAAGGAATCCCGCCGCGCCAGCACCTCGGCCGGATTAAGCCTGGCCCCGGCCACCCCGCGAACCGCCCCGGCCTCGGCCACCACATCGGCCGGCCGCAGCAGCGCCTTGCTCGGCATGCACGCCCAGTACGAGCACTCCCCGCCGACCAGCTCGGCCTCCACGATCACCGCCGTCAGCCCCCCGCGAACCGCCCGGTCGGCCACGTTCTCCCCGGTCGGCCCCGCCCCGATCACGATCACGTCGTACGTCTCGTCAGCCACGCCGCCTCCTCAGGCTCACAACTGGTCCCAGCTAAGTGCCACCGTAGCCGCCCCGCCCCGCCCGGCCCGGCCCCCGCGCAACGCGCCCCGGCGCAACCCGCGCCGCGCCCTCGCTACCCCCGCGTCGCAACGAAATGCCACTTAGCCTCGATCTCCCCGCTGGTCGTCCTCAGAGTCACCATCCACCACATCCGGGACATCACGCCTGCTAGCAGAGAAGATCTTGGAAGAAAAGAACCCGCATAGCGTGCTTTTCTTCCACGATGAAAAAAGTCTCCAAGATCATTTCGCTAGCTGGCCAATCAGAGTAACGCGATGGACCTGTGTGGCTGGTTAAGCGTCGCCGGAAGCAGCCAGCAGAAAGACCGCGACAGCGCAGAGGACGAGGCAGGCCACGCCGACCAGATGCGCCCAGTTGGCATCAGCGAACACCAGCAGTCCCGTGCCGGCCACCAGCCCCACCACGGCTGCCGTGCCCCAGGTCCGCACCCGAATCCCAGGCGGCGTCGGCTCGCGCCCGTCGAGAGCGCCTCCCGCCGCGACTCCGACCGGGACGCCAATCACGGCGGAGCGAGGACCGGCCAGGCCGGCCGCGGCCGGCCCGGGAGCGGTTTCGTCCTCAGGCGTATCCAGCCGCCCCCGCAGGAACAGCGAGTACAGCAGCGCCAACGACGGCACCAGCACCACCGCCCCGCAGACGACCGCCACGATCAACGCCGCCAGCGTCGACCGGCCGGCAGCCGCCTGCACGACGGTCAGCCCTGGCAGCAACCGCGGCGCCTGCCCGGCCGCCCACCCCACGACGACGGCCGCCACCGCCAGCGCCGCCGTCACCCGGGCCAGCCCGAACCGGTACCACCAGCACAGCAGCAGCGTGGCCAGCCCGGCCACGGCCGACACGCAGACCAGCCCGAGCGCAACCCCGTGAGTCAGGTTCAGCCCGGACCGCCGCATCACCAGCAGCCCCGCCAGCGCCAGTGCCCCGCAGACCAGCCCGGCCGCCAGCGCCCGCCGCCGGAAGGCGGAAGCGAGCGTGCCATCACCCCCGCCCGCCGCTGCGCCCGCGACCTCACCGGTGGCCTTCGACTGCCGCAGCGAGTCGGCGGCCAGGTACACCGCCGCCAGGTACCCGGAGAACACCACCGCCAGCGCGCCGATCAGCACGCAGGCCGGGTTCAGCCACGACGTGACCGGATTCCCGAGCGCGTTCCCGACCGGCACCCGCCCGATGGCGATCGCGCCCATCGCCGTCCCCAGTGCGAACGGAGTCAGCACCGACGACAGCGCGAACAGATACTCCGCGAACCGGGACTCGTCCAGCGCGCCCCGCAGCGCGTAGGCGGCGCCGCGGAAGATGATCCCGATCGCGGCGATCAGCAGCGGCGCGGCCAGCGTCGAGGTGATCGACCCGTACGCGACCGGATAGGCCGTCCACGCGATCACCAAGACGAAGATCAGCCAGACGTGATTCGCCTCCCACACCGGCCCCATCGCGTGCCTGGCCTCGTCCCGCATCCGCCGCGCGGACGCCGAGTCCCCAACGGCGAGCAGCGTCCACAGCCCGGCCCCGAAGTCGGCCCCCGCCAGCACCGTGTACGCGGCCATCCCGGCCAGGATGAACGCGACGGGCACGTAAGCCACCGAGCCCCTCCTCGATCCCAAGCGCCGCAGCAGGGGTCGCATCAACCGGCAGCGGCACCCGCGCCAGCCGCCGCAAGATCACGAACACGATCACCCCGAGAATCACGTACGCCACCGACAGCGCCCCGTACCCGATCGGAATGTCACTCGCCCCGGTGACCGCCGCGTCGACCCGCATCACCTGGTACACGATCCACGGCTGACGCCCGACCTCGGTCGTGATCCACCCCGCGATCAGCGCGACCACCGACAACGGCCCGGCCGCCACCACCGAGGCAAGCAAGAGCCCGGGCAGAGATCCCCGCCGCCGGAACCGCAGGAACAGGTAGACCAGCCCGATCACGGCCAGCAGGGTGCCGATCCCGACCATGGTCTGGAACGAGAACCGCACCACGTTGACCGGCGGCTGGTCCGCCAGCGGGACGATCGCCAGCCCCTTGACGACCGCGTTCGGGTTGTGGAAGGCCAGCAAGGACAAGAGCCGGGGAATCTCGATCCCCCACACCACCGCGTGCCCGTTGTACCAGCCGAGCAGATGCTCGGCCGCGCCCCGGGTCGTCGTCGCCAGCCCCTCCATCGCCGCCAGCTTGACCGGCTGGTACACGGCCACGTCGCGCGCGGCCCAGTCGCCCACGATCACCTGCAGCGGCGAGGCGACGGCGGCGGCGGTCATCGAGATGCCGAACGCGGTCCGCTCGTAGCGGCCGCGCCGCCCCCGCAGCAGCGCCCACGCGTACGCCGCCGCCAGCAGGAACCCGCACACGATGTAGGCCGCGAAGTACATGTGCGTGTACTCGCTCCAGAACATCGGGTTGTCGAACAGCGCCTGCCACGGGCGCACGTCGGTCGCGCGGCCGTCCACCAGCGTGAACCCGGTCGGATGGTTCATCCACCCGTTGACCGCGATGACGAAGAACGAGCCCGCGACCCCGGCGATCGCGATCGGGACCCCGGACCAGAAGTGGACCCACGGCCGCAGTCGGTCCCACCCGTAGGCGTAGATCCCGATGAAGATGGCCTCGACGAAAAACGAGAACCCCTCAAGCGTGAACCCGAGCCCGAACACGTTCCCGAAGTCCTGCATCCACACCGGCCACAGCAGCCCCAGCTCAAACGACAGAATCGTGCCGGTAACGACCCCGACCGCGAACAGCGCGAGCATAATCCGCGACCACCGCCGCGCCAGCGTGCGGTAAAGCTCGTCGCCGGTGCGCAGGTACCGGTACTCCGCGAACAGCACCAGCACCGGAAACGCGATGCCGAAGCAAACGAGCGGTATATGCACGCTCAGCGAGAGCGCCTGCATCTGCCGCGCTTCATACAGGTAATGCTGGTTCACGCCCACAAAAGCCATTTTAGCGCGTGTACTACAGCCCGTAGTAGCAGGGGTAAGCCCATTGAAAATCCGCCAGGTCAAAGGCGAAATCCGTCATATCGAACGGACCGTTGCTCCGCCTCTAGGTCCCAGCCCACCGGTCACATCGACCCCGCCGGTCCCACCAGCGAGGCGGCTCAGTTCAGGTGCCAGCGAACGATCGAGAACCCGTGGTCAATGGCGGCCGCGAGCGCATTCGGCTCGAGCCGACCGTCGGCCATCCGGGGGAGCGGTATGAACCTGGCCGCGGCCGGGTTCCCGGCCACGATCACATCAAGCAGTCGCTCGACCTCAGCCGGGTCCCGGACGAGCTCCGGGCGGGCCGGCGCCGCACGCCCTCGGAGCCGGATCCGGACCGGCCGGCCGCCCTCCATGTTCAGCGTCCACCGCCCGCCGCCGGGCGTGAGCAGCGCGTCGCCGTCGCGCGCGTAGCTCAGCGGCTGCCGGTAGCTCCGCCCGGTCTTCCGCCCGGTGTAGCTGACCAGCATGAGGTTCCTGCTCAGCGGGGTCGGGAACGGTAGCGAGAGCACCACCCGCATCGGAACGTTGACGTACCGGAAGATCTTCGACCGCCGGTCCATCGCCGCCGGGTCGACTCGTTGCGCGTGGCCCCCGGGCCGTGCTGTGCTGTCAGTCATGGGCTCAATATTAGATATCTAAGAATTCGATGTCAAACGATTAGACATCGATGCGTGATGCTAGACTCGCTGACGTGCCTCAACCGTTCCCGCTGCCGATCGGCCTTCGCCTGGCCCAGGCGTCCCGCACGGTCGAGCGCGCGTTCGACGCGGCGCTGGCGGAGGCTGGGGGCTCCCTCCCGGTCTGGCTCGTCCTGCTCAACCTGAAGGTCCGTCGCCCCGGCAACCAGCGTGAGCTAGCCGAGGCGGTCGGGATAACCGGCGCCACCCTCACCCATCACCTGAACGCGATGCACGCCCAGGGCCTGGTCGTCCGCACCCGCGACGACGCCAACCGGCGAGTCCAGGTGGTCACGCTCACCGAGGCGGGCGAGGCCGCGTTCCTCCGCCTGCGCGAGGCTGCGGTCGCCTTCGACACCAGACTCCGGGCCGGATTCGCCGAGCCCGATCTGGCCGCGCTCGCGGCCGGCCTCGACCGCCTAGCCGCCAACGTGGGCATCGAAGATCCCGGCCCCCCCTGGCCCCCCGTCGCCATCCCCTCCGCGCCCGACCTCGTATAGCGCAAACGGCGCGAGCCCCTTGCCCCGGAACTCCGCCCGTACCGCCCATCCCAGCTCCAGCGACTGTTCCGCCCAGGCGGGCGCCACCAGAGCGGCAATCCGCGAACGTACGGCGCTCGCCGCCATCCGGGACAAGCCGCCCCTGCCCACCAGTTCTCCGGTCCGCCGCTCATAGGCAATCCATTTGGCCACGCCATCCACCGACCAGCCCCGAGCAGTGGCCAGCGCGAATTCCTGAGCCCGCGCGGCCGTCCACTGCCCGGCATACCACTGGGCGATCCAAGAATCCTGATGAATGGCCACGAGCTCGGCCGCATGCTCAAGACCGATCGGTACCAGGCGAAGCCTTTCGGTTAGAACTTCTCCGCTCACAACAAACGCCTCCCAACCGTCCAGCAACATCAGCCATCAGCCAATCAGCAAAGCGCACCATCTCTTCGACTAGACCCGAAAATAATCTCGATGCCAACCCGCTCAGGACCCTGGATTGTCGGTGCCCGGTGATAGCGTTCAAGTACTAGAACTTATATTCAAAGATCAACTTGGGGGAGCTCATGGACCGGGAGCCGGGCGAGGGGAGCGGGGCGGGCGAGGAGCCCCGCCGGCGGCCCCGGCCTGCCCGGCGACGGCCACCGGCCCGGCCCGGGCCGCGACCCGCCAGCCCGGACCCGGGCGCCGACCCCTGGCCCGGGCGCGCCGTCCGACCCGGTCCCGGGCGCAGAGTCCGATGGCCCGTCGGGCTCCGGGTCGGCGGGGGCGTCTGTTCCGGGCCTGGCCGGGTTCGCGGCGGGCGGGGTGTGGGACTCGGCGCCGCCGTCGGCGGCGCTGGCTGCCGCCCTCGAGGGCGCGGCGGGGGAGGGGTGGCGGTGCGAGGGCGGGTTCGCGCGGGGAGATCGTCGGGGCGGTCCGGGCGGCGGCGGCGCTGGAGTCGTGGTGGTGCGCGGCCAAGCTCGGGCTGATCCGCGCCGCGATCCGCCAGGACGGCGACGGCCTCGGCGGCGGTTACCACGGGGACCTGCCCGACGAGTGGTCGAGGTCCCTGACGACCGAGGTCGCGCTCGCGCTGGCGATGAGCCCGGTCTCGGCCGGGATCCTGATGCAGACCGCGTGGGACCTGGGCGCGCTGCTGCCCGGCATCGGCGCCCTCATCGAGGACGGGACGCTGACCTATCCCAAGGCGCGGGCGGTCAACGACGCCCTCGAGCTGCTGAGCGAGGAGGACAAGGCCAAGGCGGAGGCGATGATCGCCCCGCAGCTGGGCGGGAAGACGTTCGGGCAGGTCGACAAGCTCGCCGCCCAGGCCGCGATCACCGTCGACCCCGACCTGGCGGAGCGGACCCGGGAGCACGCCGAGCGGAACCGGGCCCGGGTGATGCTGAGGCGGGAGCGGTCCGGCGCGGCGAGCCTGTCCGGCTTCGACCTGCCGCCGGCCGAGACCCTGGCCGCGCACGCAGCGACGTGCGCCCGCGCGCAGCTGTACAAGGACTCGGGGGCGTTCCCGGGGGTGCTGATGGACCAGCTGCGGGCGATGGCGTACCTGGACTTGATGAACGAGATCAGCGCCGCGGCCAGGATCGCGGCGGGCCCGCCGGACGTCGGCCTGGGCGCGCCGGGGGAGGGCGCGTTCCGGGACGAGCCGGAGCCGGACGACCCGGGCGCGCCCGCGCCGGAGGGCAGCGGCGGGTCGGACTGCCCGTGCGCCGAATGCGACGGCAAATGCAGCCCCCGCGATGACGGGAATGGCCCTGACGATGACCAGCCCGACGCGGGCGCCCCTGACGATGATCGCCCTGGCGACGGCGGTCCCGGCGGCGGCCAACCTGCATCTCCTACCTCTCCGCCGCCAGCACAGCAGCCGCAGCCGCCACCACCACAGTCGCCACCACCACAGTCGCCACCACCACAGTCGCCACCACAAGCGCCGCCGCCGCCGGCATCGTCGCCCTGGTCCGCGCCGCCGTCATCGGCGGCCCCGCCCAAGCCCATCGACCTGACCATCCCCCTGGCCACCCTCCTCGGCCCCCGAAGACGGCCCGGCGAAAGCCACGGCTTCGGCCCGCTCGACCCCGCGCTGAGCCGCGCCCTGGCCGCGCTCGCCGCCGCCAGCCCGCACACCACCGCCTGCGTCACCGTCACCGACGAGAACGGCTACGCCATCGGACACGGCTGCCTGCGGGCCGGCCGCAGGAAAGCCCGCCTGCCCGGAGCCCCCGACCCGCCCCTGACCGCGCTCCCCGCCCGCCTCAACCTCACCATCACCGCCACCCGGCTAACCCAGCTGCTCCACCCGGCCGGACGACCACGCCCGCCCGGACCCGGGCGACCACGCGCGCCCGGACCCGCAGCGCCAGCCGGCTGGGCCCTCGCCCCGCCCGGCGCCCCCGCCCGGCACGCCCCGGCAGGGGACCCGCCCTGGTGCCGGACCTGGACCATCACCCTGCCCGGCGGCCTGCAGTACGCCGTCCCGCTCGAGCCCGTCCCCACCCACGCCTGCGACCACCGCCGCCAATCACACGCCTACCAGCCCAACGACGCCCTCCGGCACCTGGTCCAGATCCGCGACCACGAGTGCACCCTGCCCACCTGCTCCCGCCCCGCCAAAGACAGCGACTTCGAACACGCGCTCCCCTACGACCAGGGCGGCCGGACCTGCGCCTGCAACGCCGGGGCGCGCTCACGCGCCTGCCACCAGGTCAAACAGGCGCCCGGCTGGAAAGTCACCCAGCCCAAACCCGGCTGGCACCAATGGGAAACCCCCAGCGGCCGCACCTACACCCAAGAACCCAAGCGATACCCCACCTGACCAGCCCCACCTGACCAGCCCCACCTGACCAGCCCCACTCTCCAGCCCACGCTCCAGCCCCACTGACCGCCCTGCGCGACTGCCGACACCCTCAGACCTCCGGCATCGAATCACCGTCTGAGCACGGTCACCGAGAACGGCGACCCTGATCGCCACGGCCGCAGATCCCAGGTCGCGAATCGCTGATCCGTCGCCAGCCCGGCCGCGGCGGCGTGCCGATCGAAATCAGCCAGCTCGTAACCGCGGTCAGCGGCGAAACCGATCACCGCGAAGCCGTCGGGGCCCAGGTGCGCCGCCACCCGCCGCAGCACCTGTTCCTCGGTTGCCTCGGCGACGAACAGCATGACGTTGCCCGCCATGACAGCAGCGTCGAACGACCCCGGATCCCCATGCGATGACAGGTCCAGGTCAACCAGATCGGCGACCACCCATCGCTGCCCTGGGTGGTCCGTACGCGCCGCGAGGATAAGCCCGGCATCGGCATCGACGCCGGTGACCTGATGCCCGCGCGCAGCGAGCTCGGCGCCGACCCGACCCTGCCCGCAGCCGGCGTCAAGCACCCGCGAGGCCCGAGGAAGCATGGCGTCCACCATGCGAGCCTCGCCGGCCAGGTCGGCGCCCTCGCTAGCCAGCCGACGAAAGCGCTCGATGTACAACTGCGAGTGCTCCGCGCTGTTTTCCGTGACCCACCGAGTAGCCCTGTTCACCCTGACACCATAGACGCCGCCGCGAAACCCGGCGGCAGCCCGCCGAAGCTCAGGCCTTCGGCCGGTGCTCGGCCATCCAGTCGGTAGCGAAATCAACCAGCGCCCGCTGCCGCGTCAGCCGCGCCTCGGCGTCACCGACCGGCCCCACGGACAGCCCGACCGCGACCTCGAAGGCCGCGCCGATCTGCTCGAAGTCGTCGGTGTTGTCGACCACGTCGGTCCAGCTGACCCACTCGCTGACACCATCGGACCGCCGGACCGACGCGCCCTTGACGGCCTGCGGCGCCGACTTCTGCCGCCACTCGGCCAGATGCAGGGACGTGTTCGAGTCGTGCCCGCAGCCGAGCAGCAGAACCTTCCCGTCGAGCCGGTAGAGCGCCCCGAGCGGCGAGTGCTCGCCCAGGGCGTCGTCGAGCTGATGCACCCCGGTGACGGAGTCGGCCCGCCGGCCAACCGCGGCAAACGACACGTGCGGGTGATCGCTCCGCAGCGCACCCGGCCAGGTGCGGACGGTCTCGGCGATGCACGCCCATCCACCGGCTCGGGGTGCGAGAAAGGTCGAACCCGGGTGCCTGCGAGCGGATCGTCGGCCACCACGACTCGGGAACCGGCGGATTGCACCAGTCGGCCGGGTCGGTGTTGTCGGGCGTGTGCGTCGGCACCACCAGCGTGCCCGCCGGCCCGAGCACGTCAAGCAGCGCCTGCACGACCGCCTGGATGCCGCCCGCTACGAAGCCAAGGCTGCCGGCTGACGCATGGACCAGGACCGTGTCGCCCGCGGCCAGCCCGAGCGCGCGCAGGTCGCAGCCGAGCGACTGCACGGTGTAAGGCGAAACCTGGTCCATCCGACCGACGATACCCAAGCAATGCCCCCGGGCAATGCCCAGGGCAATGCCCGACACAAGCAGCGCCTAGGCCGGGGGGCTCGGCGGGACATCGCCGACCATCGACGCCGGATCGATGATCTGATCGAAGTCCGCCGCGCTGACGTACCCGAGCGCCAGCGCCGCCTCCCGCAAGGTCGACCCGTCGTGGCTGGCCCGATGCGCGATCTCGGCCGCCCGGTCATACCCGATGACCGGCGACAGCGCGGTGACCAGCATCAGCGACCGGTCAACGTCATCGGCGATCCGCGCCAAATTCAGCGACGCGCCCTCCACGCAGAAAACCCGGAACGTCTTGCACGCGCCCGCCAGCAGCGTGGCCGAGCGCAGGAAGTTGGCGATGATCACCGGCCGCATGGTGTTCAGCTCCAGGTTCCCCGATGAGGCGGCGAACCCGACGACCGCGTCGTTGCCGAGCACCTGCGCGCAGACCATCAGCATGGCCTCGCACTGGGTCGGATTCACCTTCCCCGGCATGATCGAAGATCCCGGCTCGTTCTCCGGCAGCACCAGCTCGCCGAGCCCGGCTCGCGGACCGGAGCCAAGCCAGCGGATGTCGTTGGCGATCTTCCCCAGCGGCACCGCCAGCCCCCGCAGCCCAGAAGACGCCGCCGCCAGAGCGTCCGAGCCGCCCAGCGCGGCGAACTTGTTCGGCGCGGTCACGAACGGATACCCGGTCGCCTCCGCGATCAGGGAGGCCACCTCGGCCCCGAATCCCGGCGGCGCGTTGAGCCCGGTGCCGACCGCGGTCCCGCCCACCGCGAGCTCATACAGGCCCGCGCAAGAACGCGAAAGCCCGTCAAGCGCAGCCGACAGCTGAGCGGCGTACCCGGACCACTCCTGCCCCACCGTGAGCGGAACCGCGTCCTGCAGGTGGGTCCGGCCGATCTTCACCACGTCCCGCCACAGCCCGGCTTTAAGCGCAATGGCGTCCCGCAGCGCGGTCACCTCAGGGATGACCCGCTCCTGCACCACCTGAACCGCCGCGACGTGCATGGCGGTCGGGAACGTGTCGTTCGACGACTGCCCCATGTTCACGTGATCGTTGGGGTGCACCGGCGTCTTGGACCCGATGACCCCGCCCACGAGCTGGATCGCCCGGTTGGCGACGACCTCGTTGACGTTCATGTTCGACTGGGTGCCGGACCCGGTCTGCCAGACCCGAAGCGGGAAATGCGCGTCAAGCTCGCCGTCGATCACCTCGTCGCAAACCCGCGCGATCAGCGACGCCTTCCACTCGGGCAGCCTGCCGCCCGCACCGTTGGCGACCGCGGCCGCCTTCTTCACGTAGCCGAACGCGTGGTACACCTCACGCGGCACCAGGTCGGGGCCGATGTCGCCGAAGTGGATCAACGACCGCTCGGTCTGCGCTCCCCAGTACCGGTCGGCGGGCACGTCCATCGCCCCCATCGAGTCTGACTCCCGCCGGTGCGCGGACCCGCTCGCGGGGATCCCCACCGGCAGGTCAAGCACCGCAGGCGCGTCATCGTCCATGCATCCAGATTCCCACATCCGGATAGCATCGGACGCCAAGGAGGTCACCGCATCCATGAGCCTGTCCGCCGACCAGGTCGTCGCCGCCAGCAACGCCTGGGTCTGGGTCCCAGACAACGCCACGACCGAAGCGACGCCGGAGTACCTGCTCGTCCGCTTCCCGGACTACTTCGACCACCCGCTCGAGCTGCTGCGATTCAGCCCGGCGGACGCGTCCGCGGCCGGGTTGGCGGCCGCCGTGGAAACGGTCCTCGACCGGGCCCGCCAGTTCGGCCTCCCCGACCTGTACTGGTGGGTCAAGCTGGACAGCCCGCCCGAGGTCGCGGACCTGCTCCTCGCGCGCGGCGCGACAGCGGACGAGACGCTGGACGTGCTCGCGGTCGACCTGCGCCAGGGCCCGCCCGAGCTGCTGCCCCCGGTCAAGGACGTCGCGCTGCGCTGGGCGACCGAGGTAGCCACACACCGGGACGGCACCCAGGTCGGCGTGACCGTCTTCGGCGGGTCGATGCCGCCGCAGGAGCGCCTCGCGGAGGAGGCCAAACGCGATTGCGCCACCGTCAAGGCGGGTGACGGCGGCATGGTCGTCGCCTACGTCGACGGCGCCCCGGTCGGCTCGGCCGGCCTCGCCATGGCCGACGGCGTGGCCCGCCTATGGGGCGGCGCGGTCGTCGAGCCCGCCCGCGGCCAGGGCGTCTACCGCGCCCTGCTCGGCGCCCGGCTCAAGTACGGCGCCGCCCACGGCGCCACGATGGGCCTCGTCAAGGGCCGCGTCACTACCTCCGGCCCGATCCTGCGCCAGGCCGGCTTCTCCGTCCACGGCCAGGAAATCTCCTACCGCGTCCCGCTCACCTAAGCCGGGGTGTGTCAGCTGTTGTCGTAGTGAGTGGGCGGGAACGGGTGGTCGGCGTCGAGGCTGCCCAGCTCGCCCGCCTTCTCCTCGCGGTCGATCTCGGCCTGCGCGTCCTTGTACTCGGTGCTCTGCCGGACGTCGGTCCGCTCCGGCACGCCCTCAGGCAGCGGGTCGGTGGCCGGCGGGACCTCGTCCGGGTTGAAGTCGTCCAGACCCGCCTCGACCCGCTCGTCCTCCGTCAGCTCGGCGAGCTTGTCGTCGTCAAGGCGCTGGGCGGCGCCGCCATGCTGACGGCGGTCACGATGAAACTCGGGTTCGCTCATGAGATCCACGCTACCCCCAAGGTTTCCCGGCGACTCCCCGGCGTCGCATCTGCATCAGCCGGACCGGGGGCGTACGCCGCCCGGCAGCGGGTAGCCCTCGGGTAAAGCTACGGAGGGATATCGATGTCAGACGACAACATCTACTCAGTCAGTGAGATCGTCGGCTCCTCGGCCGAGGGCATTGACGACGCGATCAAGGTAGCCATCGGACGCGCCTCGAAGACCCTGCACAACCTGGACTGGTTCGAGGTCAGCGACATCCGCGGCCGGATCGAAGACGATCAGCGCTGCCACTTCCAGGTAACGCTGAAGGTCGGCTTCCGGCTGGACGAACCCAAGGCCTGAGCGCAGCGCGGCCTTAAGGCTGGTCCGGGCGGGTCAGCTGGAGCGCGTTGAGCAGCTCAACCCGCGAGGAGATCGCGAGCTTGGCGTAGATGTGGTCGAGGTGCGCGTCGACGGTGCGCTTGGAGATGAACAGGTGCTCCGCGATCTGCCGGTTGGACATGCCCCTGGCCGCGAGGTCGGCGATCTCGGCCTCGCGGAAGGTGAGCTGCCCGGGCATCCGCCACCGGGCGCCCTCGGCGGTCGGCTCGTCGGCGTCGCTGACGGCGAACGAGACCAGCTGCTTGACCGGGTGCCGGGCGGCCTCGTCGAACACCGCCTGGAAGCGCTTGCCCGCGAACCCCGCCCGGGCCATGCCCATCGCCTTGTCGTGCACGTCAAGCAGGGCCGCAGTGCCGCCCAGGCGGCCGCCCGCCTTCTGCCAGAGCGGGTCGGCCGCGCCGAGCAGCCAGGCCGCCCGGACGTGACGGCCGGCCCGGGCGGCCAGCCAGCCGTGGATCTCCAGGCAGTAGGCCATCCCCATCACGTCGCCGAGCTCGTGCTTGGCCAGCAGGGCCTTGCTGGTCGTCTGCACGGTCTCGTCGTGCTTGGCCTCGTCCCAGTACATGGCCATCGCCGAGATCGCGTAGGCCCAGCCCTGCGCCCATCGCTCCTTGATCTCGTCGGCCTCGCCGGTTTCGCCGAAACGGTCGGTGACCTGCGCGGCGTACCGCAGCGCGCCGTCGAAGTCGCCGGAAAGCTGGGACACGTGCGCTAGGTGCACGTCGAGGATGCGCAGCCCGGCGCGGTCGTTGAGCCGCTGCAGCCGCTGCTCGGCCTGCGCGCCGGCCGCGCGGGCCTCCTCGTACCGGTCGGCGATGGTCAGCGCGAGCGTCAGGTAGCAGTAGCCCCGCCCGACCAGCTTGGGGTCGCTGCGCTGCTCGCCGATCTTGGTGCCGGCGGTGGCGTCCGCCACCGCCCGCTCGGCCTCGCCCTGCATCGCGCCGAGGTAGCCGCGGACCACCAGCGCCCAGCCCCGTTCCGACGACGAGTCGGGGAACCGCTCGAGCACCTTGTCGAGCCAGTGCTTGCCCTCGCGCAGCAGGCCGGCCATGTGCCAGTACCCGTACAGGTCGATCGCGAGCTCGGCGCCTTCCCGGTAACGGTTGCCGTCGGTCGCGTCGAGCGTGTAGCCGAGCGCGGCCCCGAGGTTGGCGTGCTCGCGCTGCAGCTCGCGGAACCGCTCCAGCTGGTCGTCGTCGACCACGTGCTCGCCGAAGTACCGCGCCATCGACAGGTAGCGGGCGATGAACCGGTCGCGGACGGCCGCCTCGCTGCCCGACGCGGCCAGCTCCTCGGCGCCGTACTCGCGGATGGTGTCGAGCATCTTGTACCGCGTGGGCTGGGCCGTGCTGGTGTCGTCGCGGGTGATCACCGACTTGTCCACCAGGCGGATGACCGTGTCGAAGATCTGGCTGGCGGGCAGCTCGCCGCCCGTGCATACCTCCTCGGCCGCCTCGACGGTGAAGCCGCCCGCGAAGACCGACAGTCGCGCCCACAGCGCCTGCTCGGCTGGCGTGCACAGGTCGTAGCTCCAGCCGATGGCGTCGCGGAGCGTCCGGTGACGGGTGTCGCCGCCCTCGCTGCCGCCCGTCAGGATCGTCAGCCGGCGGTCGAGTCGCTGGTCAATCCGGTCGGCCAGCTCGGCCAGCGGCAGCGCCCGGAGCCGGACCGCGGCCAGCTCGATCGCGAGCGGCATGCCGTCGAGCCGCCGGCACAGCCGGATCACGTCGCCCCGGTTCGCGTCGGTGATCGTGAACCCGGGGACGACGGCGGCCGCCCGCAGGGCGAACAGCTCGATCGCGTCGGCCGTGCCCGGGGTGGGGGTGTCGTCACCGGGAAGGCCGAGCCGGGGGAGGATGTAACAGCTCTCGCCGGTCACGTCCAGCGGCTCGCGGCTGGTGGCGAGCACGGTGATATCGCGCGTCTCGGTGATGATGGCCTCGGCGAGCAGCGCGCACGCATCGATGATGTGCTCGCAGGTGTCGAGGACGAGCAGCACGCTCTGGTCCCGCAGGTGGGTGACGACCGCATCCAGCTGCGAGCCACCCGACTGCTCGGGCAGGCCGAGTTCCCTGGCGACGGTGTGCGGCAGCAGGTCGGGGTTGCGCAGTCCGGACAGCGGGACGAAGCACACGCCGTCCCGGTACTCGTCGGCGGCGATTTCGGTCGCGCGCCGCGCCACCCGCGTCTTGCCGACGCCGCCCGGGCCGACCAGCGTGACCAGCCGACTCCCGCGCAACAGCGTTTCCACGCGACACAGCTCGGCCGCCCGGCCGATGAAATCGTTGGCGTCCGAGGGAAGCCGCCCTGCCTCCTCGGTGCCGCTACCGACGAGCATGTGACCCTCATCACGTCTGGGGTGGGATGCGCTCATCTTACTCCGTCGTGTCGGGCCGGGGGTGCTTCGCGCTTGGCCGGGTCCGCATCAGGCACCGGTTTCCTGCACCAGTTTCAGCCGCGGGTCGGGTTCGCCGCGGGCTCCGGCGCTGGCGTCCAGGTCGTCGACGTCGGCCAGCGCGAACCCGATGATCTGGTCAAGCGGCGCGGCCGAGGCGCGCTCCCGGAGCTGCCAGTAGCGTTCCTCGCCGAGGCCGTCCTGCGCCGCCCGTTCCGATATCCGGTGCAGTGCCACCAGCGCCGGGGTGCCGGTGTACCAGGGGCCGATTCGCTCCCACAGCGGCGCCGACCCGCCGAACAGCAGCGCCGCCCGCTGGTAGCGCCGCTGGGCCGCGGCCAGGAAGCCGAGCGTGCCGAGCGCGTAGGCGGTGCCGCCCATGTCGCCGAGCTCGTATTCAAGCGCCAGCCCTCGGCGGGCGGCCATGGTGCCGTCGCCGAGCTCGCCGCGCAGCAGCTGGCCAAGCCCCTGCCCGGCCAGCAGCAGGCCGGTGGCCCAGTGCTCGTCGGCGGGCAGCCGGGCAATGCCCTCGGCGCAGCGCTCGATGGCCAGATCGGGGCGGGCGGCGTGCAGGTGCTGCGCGGCGGTCTGGACGTCGAGCGCCGCCAGGCCGAACGCGTCGCCGACCGAGCCGAGGCAGGACGCGGCGCTCGCCCCCGTCTCGTCCGCCTCGGCCAGGTTCCCGCTCCAGGCGAGCGTCCGGTGCAGGGTGACGTAGCCGCGGCCGCAGGCGGTCGGGTCGCCGTAGGCGATTGCCATCGCGACGGCGGCCTTGGCGTCGGTGTGGGCGGCATGAAGATCGCCGAGCAGGGCGGTCACATAGCCGCGGACGGCCAGCACCCGGGCGCGCGCGGGCGATGGTCGCGGACACCGCTCGAGCACCCGGCTGAGCCAGTACTCGCCTTCCCGCAGCCGGCCCGACAGCCGCCAGTACAGCATCAGCGAGGTCGCGATCGAGATGGCGGCGCTGTCGTTGCCGCGCAGGCCGAGCGCGTAGTCGATGGCCGCCCGCAGGTTGGCGTGCTCACGGCGGAGCGCGCGGTACTGCCGGAGCTGGTCGCTCATCGCGTCGTCGCCCCAGCGCTGCGCGAGGGCGAGGTAATGGGCGACCAGCCGACGTCGGATGGCGGCGACGCGGCCGAACTCGGCCAGCCGCTCCGCGCCGTATTCGCGGAGGGTGTCAAGCATCCGGTACCTCGCGTGCTCGTCGGCCTCGAATTCCGCCGTCGGCTCGGTGGCGAGCACCGACTTCCCGGCCAGGGCGATCAGCGACTCGCCGACCTGCTTCGGGCTCAGCTCATCGTCCGCGCAGACCGACACCGCCGCGGCGAGGTCGAAGGTCCCCGCGAAGACCGACAACCGCGCCCACAGCACCTGCTCGGTCGGCGTGCAGAGGTCGTGGCTCCACTCGACCGTGGCCCGCAGCGTCTGGTGCCGCGGCCGCCCGGCCCGCTTGCCGCCGGTGAGCACGTGGAACCGGTCGTCGAGGCGGCTGGCCATCTGACCGAGCGGCAGCGCCCGCAGCCGGACCGTGGCGAGCTCGATCGCCAGCGGGATGCCGTCGAGCGCCCGGCAGACCGCGATCACGTCGGGGCGGTTCTCGCTGGTGATCGTGAACCCGTCGACGACGGCCGCCGCGCGCTGGGCGAACAGCGCGACCGCGTCGGAATCAGACGCCTCGTCGCCGACTTCGGGAACGGGCAGCGGCCGCAGCCGGAAGGTGCTCGCGCCGCGCACCTCGAGCGGCTGCCTGCTGGTCGCCAGCAGGGTGACCGCAGGCGCCGCCCGCAGCACCTCGGCCGCCAGCGCTTCGCACCCGTCGACCAGGTGCTCGCAGGTGTCCAGGATGAGCAGCAGCGCCCGCGCGCGCAGGTAGTCGAGGACGGCCGCCAGCTGCGGACGGGCGTCCTCGGCAGGCAGGCCGAGGCTGGCCGCCACCGTGGACGCGAGCAGCAGCGGGTCGCGCACGGCCGACAGCTCGACCAGGTGCACCCCGTCGGGATAGCGGCCCGACGTCTGCGCGGCGACCCGCACCGCCACCCGGGTCTTGCCCACGCCGCCGGTGCCCACGATGGTGACCAGCCGCGACTCCAGCAGGGCGACACTGACCTGGGCGACCTCAACCTGACGGCCGACGAAGCCGGTCGCCTGCGGTGGCAGCGTGCCAGGTATGCGGTGGGTCGTGCCGGAAGTCATGAGACCTCACGCGCTCGGGGGGAACAGCGCCAGACTACTATGCGCGCTTGGCCGGCGACAGCTCGTCGGGGCGGCTGCCCGGCCCGATGTCGCGCTCCCAGATTGTCAGCTGGACCCGCGAGGAGATCCGGAGCTTCGCGTAGATGTGATTGAGGTGGGCGTCGACGGTCCGGCGGGAGATGAACAGGCGGTTGGCGATGTCCCGGTTGGACAGGCCGCCGGCCACCAGCGCGGCGATCTCCCGCTCGCGGCCGGTGAGCTCCTCGGCGTCCGGCTGGCCGGGCGCGCCGCCCGGCCCGGCCGCCATCCCCGCGCGGTCATCCCAGGCCCTCCGGGGCGCGGGCACGCTCGGCAGCGCGTCATCACCCGCCACCGCGAGCGCGACGATCTGCTCGATCGGCGTGTCCGCCCCCCGCGCCCGCAGCTCGGCGCACCGACCCGGGCCGAGCGCGCGGGCGGCGGCCGCAGCCGATCGTGCCCGGTGTCCCTCCATGACCGGGTTGCCGCCGAGCCTGCCGCCGGCCAGCTCCCAGCGCGCCTGGGCCGCCCCGAGCAGCCAGGCGGAGCGCTCGAACCGGCCGTCGTCGGCCGCCAGCCAGCCCAGCAGGTCGAGCGCGTAGGCCTCGCCGACCGGGTCCCCGAGATCCTGCAGGGCGCTCAGCGCCTCGCCTGCCGCGTCCGCGCACTCCGGCCGGCGACCGGGCTGCCGGTACAGCGCGAGCGCGGAGGTGATCGCGACGTAGCCGTGCAGCCAGCGCTCGCCCGGGCCGAGCCCGGCCAGCGCGCGCCGCCCCGCCGTCGCCGCCGCGGTGCAGCTCCCGCCGAGTGCGGACGCCAGCCCAAGCTGAACGTCGAGGCAGCGCCGGGCCGCGTCCAAGCCCGCCCCGGCCCCGGTGAGACGCAGCCGCGCCTGCGCGGCCGCCTCGACCGACTCCCGATACCGCCCCAGCCCAGACCCAGACCCAGACCCGACCCGGCCCAAGTCCGAGCGCGAGCTGCAGCCCGAGGTAGCCGAGACCGCCGGCCCGGCCATCGCCGTCGCCGGACCGCGCGGCCACGGCGATGGCCGCCCTCGCATCCGCCGCCGCTGCGGGCGCCCCGAGCATCGCGCCCAGCACCGCCCGGCTGGCCAGCGCGCCCGCCGCCGCGGCCGAGTCCGCCGCCGCCGACCCGAGGATCGCGTCCTGCCAGCGGATGCCCTCGCGCAGCCGCCCCGACATGAGCCAGTACGGAAGCAGCGCGGTCGCGAGCCGGGCCGCGTCCCGCCGCGGCCCGCGCTCGTCGGCCGCGAAGCCGTGCTCAAGCGCGGCGCTGAGGTCGGCGTGCTCGGCCTGGAGCTCGCGGAGCCGGGCGGCCTGGTCGTCGGCCAGCAGGTGGCGCAGGAAGCTCCGCGCCATTCTCCGGTACCGCCGCGCGTGCCGCCGCCGCGCGTCCGCCTCCTGGTCAGCCGCCGCGAGCCGTTCCGCTCCGTATTCGCGGGCCGAGCCGGTCAGCCGGTACCTGCCGCCCGCACCGTCGGCCGACCCGTCTCCAAGGCCGTCCGCCCGCACGACGACCGACTTGTCAACCAGGCCGGCCAGCACGTCGCCGACCCGGTCGGCCGGCACCAGCGGGCAGGCCGCCACGTCCCGCGCCGCCGCGAGGTCGAACGACCCGGCGAAGACCGACAGGCGCGCCCAGAGCGCCCGCTCGGCCTCCGTGCACAGCCCGAACGACCAGTCGATCGCCGCTCGCAGCGTCTGATGCCGCGGCACCGCGCCGCGCCGCGCGCCGGCCAGCACCGAGAACGAGGCGTCAAGGCGATCGGCCAGCTCCGGCAGCGGCAGCGCCCGCACCCGGACGGCCGCGAGCTCGAGCCCGAGCGGCAGGCCGTCGAGCCGCCGGCAGATCCTGATCACGTCCGGCAGCTCCGCGGCGGAGACCGTGAACCCGCCCGCCGCGGCGGCGGCGCGGGTCGCGAACAGCTCGACCGCGCCGCCCGGGGCCGGGTCGCGGCCGGCCTCCGGCACCGGCAGCGGGCCGAGCCGCAGGACCTGCTCGCCCGCCAGGTGCAGCGGCTGCCTGCTGGTGGCCAAGATCGTGATCCCGTCGGTCTCCAGCAGCAGCTGAGAGGTGAACCGGGCGACGGCGGCGGTGAGATGCTCGCAGGTGTCGAAGATCAGCAGCAGCCGCTTGCCCCGCAGGTGATCGAGGACGGCGGCGCGGGACGGGCGGGGATCGCGCCCGTGCAGCCCGAGGCACTGGGCCACCGCCACCGCCAGCAGGGCCGCGTCGGCCAGGCCGGAGAGCTCGACCAGGCGGGTGCCGTCGGCGTAGCGGTTGGCCGCGTCGGCCGCCGCCCGCAGCGCCAGCCGGGTCTTGCCGACGCCGCCGGAACCGGTCACGGTGACGTGCCGCCCGCGCCGCAGCAGGCCGGCCAGCGCCGCGAGCTCGTCCGTCCGCCCGACGAACGCGGAGAGCTCGGCCGGGAGCTGCCGCCGTCGGCACCCGGCGTCAATGCCCGGCGCAGCCGCCGAATTCATCGTCACCTCACGAGGCTAGCGATTTTTACTCTGCATTATCCCTCAGCTGCGCCCTTTAGCAGAAGCTGAAAAAGAAATTAATCTCGAACGGACCGGGCTGACTCTCATTCCGATACCCAATTCGAAGGATGCGGTGTTTGCGCACGTCCCGGCCCGCCGCCGGTCCCCGACGATTTCACCGGAAATGCCGCGCGCCCGGTTGCCGCCCTAAACGGGGCGGCAACCGGGCGCGATCGAAGCGAGTGCGAGGGAAGATCAGCCCTCGATGATGGCCTCTCCGGTCATCAGGTCGGGGGAGGTCTCCATCCCGGCCTTCCAGGTCGAGCGGGCGATGATCTTGCGCAGGTCGGCCCGGTCGGCGTACTTGGTCGCGATCTCCTTGACCTCCGACAGCAGCCCCTCCGACAGCGTGGTCGGCTCAAGGCCGAGGGCGAGGAACTGGTCGTTGCGCACGACGAGATCGTTCTCCTCCGCCTCGACCCGGGGGTTGGGCAGGTAGGCGATGTCCGCCCCGGTGATGTCGGAGACGAGCTTGGCCAGGTCGAGGACCCGGTGGGTCTCGGTGATCTGGTTCAGCACCTTGGGCTTGTCGCCGGCCTGCGGCGGGTTCGAGATCGCGATCTCGATGCAGCGCACGGTGTCCTTGATGTGAATGAACGCCCGGGTCTGGCCGCCGGTGCCGTGCACGGTCAGCGGGTGCCCGATCGCGGCCTGCATCAGGAACCGGTTCAGCACCGTGCCGTAGTCGCCGTCGTAGTCGAAGCGGTTGATCAGCCGGGGGTCGAGCGCCGTCTGGTTCGTCTGGGTGCCCCAGACGATGCCCTGGTGCAGGTCGGTGATCCGAAGCCCGTCGTTCTTGGCGTAGAACGCGAACAGCAGCTGGTCCAGCGTCTTGGTCATGTGGTAGACCGACCCCGGGTTGGCCGGGTGCAGGATCTCCCGCTCCAGGTCGCCGTCGGGGGTGGGGACCTTCACGGTCAGGTACCCCTCGGGGATCGGCGCCGAGCCGGACCACCCGTAGCCGTACACGCCCATCGTGCCCAGGTGCGCGATCGCCGCGTTCACCCCGGTGTCGGTGATCGCCGTCAGCAGGTTGTGCGTCGCCCGCACGTTGTTGTCGACGGTGTACCGCTTGGTCTTCTCCGACCGCATCGAGTACGGCGCCGCCCGCTGCTCGGCGAAGTGCACCACCGCGTCCGGCCGCAGTTCGGCCAGGATGGCGGCCAGCCGGTCGTACTCGGTCGCCAGGTCAACGCTGACGAACCCGATCTCGCGCCCCGTGACCTCCCGCCACGCCCGCAGCCGCTCCCCGATCGCCGCGATCGGCGTCAGCGACTCGACCTCCAGATCGACGTCGATCTTCCGGCGGGACAGGTTGTCAAGAATGGTGACATCATGGCCGCGGTCCGACAGGTACAGCGACGTCGGCCAGCCACAGAAACCATCACCCCCGAGTACGAGGACGCGCATTACGACTCCTATCGCATCAGCAGCGAATCTTGCGCCGTGACTTTACCTCTAGTGAAGAGTCTTCGTCACGCAAACCGGCGCTCACCTCGGCCGAGCCGAGGACACCTGCTTCTGCCAGGGGAGTGTAGCGGGAAGCAGCGGCCGCCATGACGGTGCAGAGGAGAGGACGGCGCGTATCGGTGACAAGAATCACTGTCAGTTTTATCCAGTTCGGGACCGGTTCAACCGTCTACGCCTCGGTTCTGGCGGCGGGGGTCAGCAGCTCGCCGACGGCCTCCACCAGCCGGGTCATCTCATAGGAGATCTGCCGGGTGTCGCACTCGGGCGCGGTCAGCACCGCCAGCGCCGAGCCGTCGCTGATCGCCTTCACGAACATCAGCCCGCGGTCCATCTCCACCAGCGCCTGGATCGGCTGGCCGGCCTCCATGATCTGCGCCGCGCCCCTGATCAGGCTGGTCAGCCCGGAGGTGATGGCGGAGAACTGCTCGACCGCCTCGTACGGGATGCCCGCCGACAGCGCCAGCGGCACCCCGTCGGCGGATACCACGATCGCGTGCGCGACGTCGGCTACCCGGGTGGTGAAGTCGGTGACTAGCCAGTTAAGGTCCTGACGGTACGGGCTGCTCAACGGCTCGTTTCCTCTCCTGCGTACGGTGTCCAGCCCGGCGTGCTGCCTGCCTGGGTGGCATCACGGTTGCCAAGCTGGAATCCGGCCAGCCGGTTGCGCGCCGCCTCCGGCGAACGGCGCCGCGGCATCTGCCGCTCGGTCCCCTGCCCCTGAGGGATCCCGCCTCCCCATTCCCCGCGGCCGGACCCGGGCGGCGAGCCGAGCACCGGCGCCTCGTCCGGCCGGGCCGGGTCATAGCCGGACGGCGGGCCGTCGAAGCCCGCGTTCGACCGCGGCACCCGCTGCGGCAGTCCCGCCTGGGTCTGTCTGGTAGCCGGCGCCCCGGCGGGCGGGCCGCCGCCCGGCCAGCCGCCCGGGTCGGCCGAGCGCAGACCGGGGTCGGCCGGGCCCGAGGCCGACCAGTCGACGCCGGCCGGCCCCCAGCTGCGGCCCGCGGGCGCAGGCCCGGAGGACCCGGGACCGGAGAGACAGACCGGGACCGGAGGACCCGGGACCGGAAGCGGCGGCCGAGGGCAGCAGGCGCGGCCGAGGACCCGGCCGGCGGCCGGCCGGACGGCGTCTTGGCCGCGAACCAGACCGGCCGCGGCGCCGCCCCTCCGCCGCCGCCCACGACGGGCTGGTCGCCGCTGGTGGCGAGCAGGCTGAGCCGGTGCCGCCCGCCGCCCGGGCGGCCGGTCGTGCGCTGCCGAAGTCCCGACGTGCCGTGCGCCGCCTCGAGCGCCGCCCCGAGCGCGGGCGTGGGGCCGTCACCGAACGCGGTGACCTCGCTGAACGTGGTGCCCTCGGGGCGCGGGCGCGAGTGCATGCCGACCGTCAGCGGCTGCTCGCGGCTGGTCAGGTTGCCCGGCAGCCAGACCAGGGCGGTCAGGCCCTGCGGGCTGCCCGCACGGAGCCTGACCCTGATGCCGTGCCGGGCCGCCAGCCGGGAGACCGCGAACAGGCCCATGTGCCGCGACACCGACACGTCGACGCCGGGCGGGTGGTCGAGCCGCCAGTTCATCTCCTCGAGCCGGGCGGCGGAGACGCCGACCCCCTCGTCTTGCACCTCGACCAGCACGCCGCCGCCGGGCGAGTCCCCGATCGACACCTGGATCTGGTTCTCCCGGGGGGAGAACAGGGTGGCGTTCTCGATCAGCTCGGCCAGCAGGTGCACGATGTCGGCCGCGGCCTGCCCGGAGACCATGATCCCGGGCTGGACCGTGAGCGACACCCGGCCGTACTGCTCGATCTCGGCCGAGGCGGCCCGGGCCACGTCGCCCAGCGGCACCGGCTCGCTCCACTTGCGCACCGGCTCCTCGCCCGCCAGGACGAGCAGGTTCTCCGAGTTGCGGCGCATCCGGGTGACCAGGTGGTCCATGGAGAAGAGGTGGGAGAGCTGCTCGGAGTCGGTCTCGTTCTGCTCGAGGTTGTCGATCATCCGCGACAGCCGGTCGATCAGCGGGACGCTGCGCCGCGACAGGCTGATGAACATCGTGTTGAGGTTGCTGCGGAGCTGAGCCTCGGTGCCCGCCAGCCGCACCGCCTCGGCGTGCACCTGGTCGAACGCGCGGGCCACCCGGGCGATCTCGTCGGTGCCCTGCACCCCGATCGGCTCGACGTACCCGAAGCTGGCCGGATCCGCCTCGGCCAGGTCGGTCCCGCTGGCGGCGGCCGCCACCCGCGCGGGCAGCCGGACGGAGGCGATCTCAAGCGCGTCCGTCTGCAGTCGGCGCAGCGAGTTGACCATGGACCGGGCGACCAGCGCGGTCGCCAGCAGCACCAGCAGGACCACGGCCAGGGTCACCACCGCGGTCAGCACGGCCGACTCGAACGCCTGGTGCTGCAGCGTCTGGGCGCGGGCGACGATCGCGGCCGCGAGCTGGTCGTTGACCGTCCGCATGCCGTCGACGGTCGAGGACATGTCGGCGAACCAGCCGCTCGGCGTGGTGGCGGTGTCGGTCGCGCCGAGCACCATCTTCTGCCCCGCCAGCTGGAAGATGATGGTCGGGTCGCCGACCGCGCTCACCAGCGTCTCGATCAGCTGCGCGGACTGGGAGTTGAGGGTGGCCTCGGCGCTGTTGACCGCCGCCGTCTGGGCCGGGCTGGCGACCGAGTCGAACGACTGCTCGTCGGCGAACTGCAGGTCCTGCGCGGTGGTGAACGCGTCAAGCCCGCCGAAGTCGTCCAGCGCGACCGGGCCGGTCACGTTGTTGCTCGGCGAGCTGTCGCTGCCGGCGTCGTTGAGCGCGCTCGCGATGAGGGCGCCATAGAGGATCGCGCGCTGCTGCGAGGCCTCGTTCTCGGCCGAGGACAGCGCGGTGAGCGCGCGCACGTCGTCGCCCAGCTGGACGTCGCCGCTGCCGGTGGTGATCTCGTCGTCGAGCGCGAACAGGATCGACAGCACGCCCGAGTAGCTGTCGATGACCTGGTCGGCCGAGCCGTTCTCGACGTCCTGGCCGAGTTCCTTCGAGGTGAGCCTGAGCCCGCCCGGGGCCAGCAGGTAGGTGATCTGCTTGAGCACGTTCGCGGCCTTGGCCTGAACGTTGGCCGGGTAGGCGGAGCCGATGCCCGCGACCAGGGTCTGGGCGCGCCTGGCGGCGGCGTTGGTCGTGACCTCGGCGCTGTCGGTCTGGGCCTGCTCGTGGCTGAGGGCCGCGGTGAGGGATGCGGTCACCGTCGACCCCGCGTGGTCGTTGCCCGCGTTCTGCTGCAGCATGGTCAGCGCGATGACGCCCGCGGTGAGGTCGCGCTCGTCCTCCATCGCCTGCGCGAGCTGGGTGAGCTGCTGGCCGACGTCGGCCAGCTGCGCGCTGCGCGAGTACGAGCTGGCCGCTCCGACCGCGTCCGCGATCCGCAGCCCGCCGAAGACGAGGCCGAGCACGCTCGCCATGACGAACAGCGCCACCAGCCGGGTCGAGACCGACCAGTTGGCCAGCGAGGTTCGCCGCGGCCGGTTCGGCCGCGGCGGCGGTCCGGCCGCGGGGGCCGCGTCCGGCCGCGCCCTGGCCTGGTCGCCAGCCCGAATAGCGGGCATGTCAGTCTGGCTGGCTCGCCGCTGCCCGATTACGGGCGCGTCGGGGCCTCTCATCGCTCTGCCCTCGCATATTCATGTCGTAGCCGCAGGTAAATCGACATGAGCCAGGTCTGGCGCGCGCCGCAGCGGTGCTCGGCGCGCACATCTGGCTAGCGAGAGTGTAAGACTCCGAAGACATGGAGGTGTAACCAAATCGCCATATAGGGCAAAAATAGGTGTTTGATGTGCGGTATTGGTCGTCTTTTCCGACCTGCTCGGCGAAAAGGCGCCCGTCGGCCGGACCCGATTCCCCTCCGTCACGCCCGACAACTGGCAGCTCAGGAGTGTAGTAGGAATTTGATCGCGTCCAGCGCGGCCTCGATGTTGGCGACCGAGTTGGCGTAGGAGAGCCGGAGAAACCCCTCGCCATACCGGCCGAACGCGGTGCCGGCCAGCGCCGCCACGCCCGCCTCGCGCAACAGCCGCCCCGCCAGCTCGTCGGCGCTGAGGCCGGTCCCGGTGATGTTGGGAAAGGCGTAGAACGCGCCCTGCGGCTCGACGCAGCCGACCCCCTCGATCGCGTTGAGCCCGGCCACGATCACGTCGCGCCGCCGGCGGAATTCGGCCACCATGGCCGTGACGCCGTCCTGCGGCCCGTCCAGGGCGGCGATCGCCCCGTACTGGCTGAAGGCCGAGGTGCAGGAGACCGAGTTGATCGCCAGCCGGGTCACCGGCTCCACCAGCGCGGCCGGGAAGACCCCGAAGCCGAGCCGCCAGCCGGTCATCGCGTACGTCTTCGACCAGCCGTCGAGCAGGATCGTCCGGTCCGCCATGCCGTCGAAGTCGAGCACGCTCGCGTGCGGCCCGCCGTACCGCAGCGCCCAGTACACCTCATCCGACAGCACGACCAGGTCATGCCGGACGGCGAGGGCGGCGATGGCCGCGCAGTCGTCCGCGGTCAGGGCCGACCCGCACGGGTTGTGCGGCGAGTTGATGATCAGCAGCTTCGACGCGGGCGTGATCAGCCGCGCGAGCTCGTCGACGTCGATCCGGAACCCGTTCGACTCCCGCAGCGGCACCGGCACCGGGGTGGCCCCGGCGAACGCGGTGATCGACTCGTACATCGGGAATCCCGGGTCGGGGTAGAGCACCTCGTCCCCCGGCCCGCACAGCGCCATGATCGTGAAGAACATGATCGGCTTGGCCCCCGGCGTCACCACCACCCGGTCCGGCGAGGTCCGCAGCCGCCCGGTCCGCTCGAGGAACGCCGCGACCGACTCGCGCAGCGCCGGGATCCCGGGCGCGGGCACGT
Organism: uncultured Actinomycetota bacterium; assembly: GCA_963838825.1. Lineage (GTDB taxonomy): Bacteria > Actinomycetota > Actinomycetes > Streptosporangiales > Streptosporangiaceae > Trebonia. Next base: position 78,395 of record CAWISQ010000004.1, on the reverse strand, counting down.
AGTGCGTCTGCCCGGCCCGCAGCGCCTCGACCGCCGCCGCGCTGATGTGCTCCGCGGTCGGGAAGTCCGGCTCACCGATCTCCAGGTGGATGACCCGCCGCCCGGCCGCCTCGAGCGCCTTGGCCCGGGCCAGCACCTCGAACGCCGACTCAGTCCCCAGCCGGCCCATCCGCTCCGCAAGCCGAAACTCGGTCATAGCGCCGAGCATAGATTCCGCTCGCCGCGCTGGTAACTGTCGCCGGCCAATAAAACCGGCCCGGTCCGGCCGGCGTGGAAGACTGGAGCCATGGACGCGGCACCGGAGTCGCTCGAGCGAGCCTTCCGGCAGGAGGCGACCCAAATCAGGGCCGCCCTGGCCGCGCGGACCGGGGACCTCGGCCTGGCCGAGGACGCGGTCCAGGACGCGTTCGTCGAGGCGATCGAGCACTGGCCGCGCGACGGGGTGCCCGCCAACCCGGGCGGCTGGCTGGCCACCACCGCCCGCCGCAAGGCCCTCGACCGGCTCCGCCGGGACCAGGTCGGCCAGCGCAAGCTGGCCCTGCTCGCGGTCACCGACACCACGGCCTGCCCGGACGGCCCGGCCGCGGCCGGCCAGGGCCGCAGCCGCAGCAGCGACGCGCCCGACGCCGGGGGCGCGGACCAGGAAGCCGACGATGAGCTGCTGAGCCTGGTCTTCGCCTGCTGCCACCCCGCACTCGCCCAGGACGCTCAGGTCGCGCTCACGCTCCGCGCGGTCTGCGGCCTGACCGCCGGGCAGATCGCCCGGGCGTTCCTCGTCTCCGAGGCCACCATGTCGCAGCGCCTGCTCCGCGCGCGCAAGACGTTGGCCGATCAAGACGCCCCGGTTCGCGTCCCCGATCCGGACGAGCTCGCGGACCGCCTCGCGCAGGTCCTGGCGGTCGTCTACCTCTTCTTCAACGAGGGCTACCTGGCCTCCTCCGGCCGCGAGCCGGCCCGCCGCGACCTCGCCGCCCAGGCGATCGCGCTGACCAGGACCCTGCACCGGCTGATGCCGCGCGAGCCGGAGGTGCTCGGCCTGCTCGCGCTGCTGCTGCTGCACGAGTCGCGCGCGGCGGCTCGGTTCGACGGCTGGGGCCGGCTCATCCGGCTCAAGGACCAGGACCGCTCGCGCTGGAACAGCGGGCTGGCCGATGAGGCGACCCGGCTGCTCGACCGCGCGATCGCGCTCCGCCGGCCGGGGCCGTACCAGGTCCAGGCGGCGATCGCCGCGCTCCACGCCGGGGCGGCCGACTACGAGCAGACCGACTGGCGGCAGATCCGCCTGCTCTACAGCCGCCTCGCCACCATGGCCCCGTCGCCGGTGGTGCTGCTCAACCGCGCGGTCGCCACCCGCTACGCGTTCGGCCCGGCCGAGGCGCTGGCCGAGATCGAGCCCCTGCACGCCGATCTCGAGGAGTATCACCTCTTCCACGCGCTCCGGGCCGCCCTGCTGACCGCCCTCGGCCGCGCGGCCGAGGCGGCGGCCGCGAACGACCGGGCGCTGGCTCTCGCCGCCAACCCGGCCGAACGCGACCTGCTCACCCGCGGCCTCACGCTGTAAGCGGGGGCAGACCCGGTCAGCGGCGGCGAGCGGTCAGCCCATCTCCAGGACCGGCCGCACCTCGACCGTGATCCAGCCGCGGTCCACGCCGGGCCAGGTCTTGGAGATCTCGACCGCCTCGTCGATCGTGTCCGCGTCGATGATCGAGAACCCGCCGAGCACCTCCTTGGTCTCGATGTAGGGCCCGTCGGTCACCCCGGTCGAGCGAACGGTCTTGGCCGTCTCCGATCCCTGGAGCTGCTTGCCCGCCTTCGAGCTTGCCGGTCGCGCCCCACTTCTCGTACCAGGCGCCGACCTCCCCGTACCAGGCGCCCCACTCGGGCGTGTTCGGCTTCGGCTCGTTCGGGGTGTCCATGATCAGCAGTACGTACTTCACGAGAATCTCCCTCCGCGCCGCGCCCCCAGCGGGCGCCCGCACCCACTCCACGAACCCCTGCCCCGCGAATCCGACAACCAGCCGAAGAATTTTCCGGGAAGACGGTCAGGGCACCAGCGTGTCGTGGTGCGCAAGCGCGAACTCGCGCTCCGGTTCCGACAGCTCGGCCGGCTTGACCAGGCGAACCAGGTCAACGTGGCGGCCGACCGGGCACCACTGAATCCGCCACAGGCCGAGCCTGACCGCCTTGAGCGACCCGCCCGGGATCCACGTGGTCGTGTACAGGTGACCCTGGCGGCAGCAGACGAAGGCGTCCCGCCCGACCCGGTACCCGGCCCGGGCGGCCACGATCGTGCCGGCGAGGTAGCCGCCGACGATCACCGCGGCGACCGACAGCCGCCGCTTGCGCTTTGATGTTGCCATGCCGCCAGGCTACGCCGATCCGCGCCGGGCGACGTGCCGTCCGCGGTCGTCCCAGGGCGGCGCCGCATCCTCGAGGAAGAGGGTGAAGTCGCTCTGGCTGCGCGGCCCCCGGTAGGTGAACGTGAACGCGCGCAGGATGTCGAGGCCGAGGATCACGTCGGCCCCGAGCGTGCTCGGCTTGATGCCGGCCGCGCCCAGGTCGAACGGCGCGAACATCCCCTCGGTCGCCTGCAGCTCGATCCGCACCGGGTACATGTAGATGACCGCGCCGTTGACCCCGACCCGGTTGACCTCGGCCGCGCCCATCGGCTCGAGCCCCAGCGACCTGACCACGTCGGGCGAGACCGCCGAGTGGTTCGCGCCGGTGTCGATGACGGCGACCACCTGCACCGCCGGCATCGGAACCGGGCTGCTCAGCACGTGCGCGTGCGGCGCCGGGCGGACGGTGACGCTGGTGACCGGATAGCCGTGCGGGTCAAGCTGCCCAACCAGGTAAGACATGCCGTCCCCTCTGTCCGGTGAACCCCGCGACCAGGAGGCTCAAGCAAGAGGTTATTGCCTCCGGGCCACGTTCAGCACCGCGCCCCAGTGCCGCCGCAGCAGCCCGTCCGGCCGAGCCGCCAGCCGCCGCCGGATCTCCCCGTACAGCCGCTCCCGCTGCCGGGCCGCCATCGTCAGATGGCTCGAGAACGTCTCCAGCAGCCGGATGTACTCGTCGGCGGTGTACCTGATCTCCCAGTCGAACCGCCGCACGGTCACGTCGGTGAACAGCCCGCTCGCCTCGATCTCGGCCCGGCCGTCCGGCAGCGTCGCGGGCGTGGGGGGGACCCACCCCGACGGCATCCCCGACCCGATCTCGTCGTACACGTCCTGAATCTCGGCGAAAAACGGGTCGCCGCCCGACTCGGGCACCACGTGCGTCGCCTCCCAGAACGCCAGGTGCCCGCCCGGCCGCAGCAGCGACCAGGCCTTGCGGTACTTCACCGCCGGATCGATCCAGTGCCACGCGGTCGCCGCGAACACAAGCCCAAACCCGCCAACCCCGTCATCTCGAACGGTCCCGGCCGACTGCCCGGGCGTCCACGACTCGAAGTCGGCCGTGGTCCACCCGCACCCGCCCGAACCCGGCCAGGTTCCGCCGCGCCTCCGCCGCCAGCGCCCGGCCGAGCTCCACGCAGCTAATCGCGAACCCCCGCCGCGCCAGCGGCAGCGTCGCCTTACCGGACGCGCACCCGACCTCGCACAGCTCGTCCACCCCGGCCGTGACCCCGGTCAGCGAGATAAGCGCCTCGTACAGCGCCTCCGGATACTCCGGCCGCGCCCCCTGATACTCCTCCGCCACCGCGTCAAACGTCCGCCGCAACCGCTCCCGCCCAGAAATCCCATCCACGTAAAACGACCCTAACCCGCCCCCGCCCACCCCGCCCCCCCCGCCCCCGCCAACCCGCCCCCGCCAACCCTCGCCGCCCCCCCCGCCAACCCCGCCAACCCGCCCCGCCCCCTCTACTCGCACCGGCACCTGTCGCCTACGCCGACAGCCTCCTCGCTCGGCCAGTCGCTCGCTCCGGCGGCCGGCACGGCACACCGTCCCCACCGTCACCACGCGCCACAGGCCGGCCGGATCGAGGGGTCAGCGTGGGCACTTCGGGTCGCGGGGCGCCCCCATTAGAACACGATGACGCCTGCGGCTGGAAAACGCGGCCCCCAACTGAACACAATCACGTCCCGGCCCAGACCGGCCGACCGGCACGCGCCGCCGCCCCGCAACCCGCACCCCCGCCACCACGAGAACGCATCTCCCTGGAGCAACCGCTAGCGAGGGGAGCGGCGGTAACCTATGGCCGCGGTCCGGGCTGCGTAGCAGGTGGTCTATAGTCGACAATCGACTGATATTTCGCGCTATTCGGAGGAGTTCAGCATGACCGAGTCGACCGCCGGGCTCACCATCGTCATCGGCTCCTACCTCGAGCCGGACCAGGTAGCGCGGATCGCGGCCGCCCCGCCGGTCGCGCGGGTCGCCTACGAGCCCGAGCTGCTGCCGGTGCCACGTTACCGCTGCGACCACAGCGGGCGGCGCCGGGACCTGAGCGAGGGCGACCTGGCCCGGTGGCGGTCGATCGCGGCCAGCGGTGACGTGTTCTTCGATTTCGACTGGCTCGACCCGGCCGGCATGGCCGACCTGGCCAAGAACGGCCGGCTGCGCTGGGTGCAGGCCACCAGCGCCGGCATCGGGGCGTTCATGCAGCGGACCGGGCTCGACCGCAGCGGCCTGACCGCCACCACCGCGGGCGGCATCCACGCGGTCCCGCTGGCCGAGTTCGCGGTCATGGGCGCGCTGCACTTCGTCAAGGGCGTGCCCGACCTGCGACGGCGGCAGCAGGCCAGGAACTGGGAGCGGTACACGACCAGGCAGCTGGCGGGCCAGCGGGCGCTCGTGGTCGGCCTCGGCGGCGTCGGTCGCCGGGTGGTCGCCAGCTTCGCCGCGCTCGGTGTGGAGGTGTGGGGCCTCGGCCGCGACGCTCGGTCCTACGACGTCGACGGCCTGAGCAAGGTCATCGCCCGCCACGACCTGGACGCGGCGCTGCCCTCGGTTGACATCGTCGTGCTCGCCTGCCCGCTGACCGAGGAGACCGAGGGCCTGCTCGGCCGCCGTCAGCTCGGCCTGCTGCCGCCGCACGCGGTGCTGGTCAACATCGCCCGCGGCCAGATCGTCGATCAGCAGGCCCTCATCGACCAGCTGCAGGCGGGCAGGCTCGGCGGAGCGTGCCTTGACGTGTTCGAGACCGAGCCCCTCCCGGCCGACAGCCCGCTGTGGGAGCTGGACAACGTCATCGTGTCACCGCACTCGGCCTCGACCGTGGCGACCGAGAACGAGGCGCTCACCGACCTCTTCATCGACAACCTCGAGCGGTTCGCCGACAACCGGCTGCTTCGCAACCGCTACGAGCCGGCCGACGGGTACTGACGGGGTACGCTCCCCCGGAAGACAGCCGCATAATCGCAGGGAGTCACAATGATCTCGCACCTTTCGCTGCCAGAAGTCGTGCGGCTGACCCTTCGGCGGCGGATACTCAACAACGAGCTCGTCGCGGGCGAGCGGCTGATCGAGGCCAGTCTCGCGGCCGAGTTCGGGGTCAGCCGGACCACGCTGCGGTCGGCCCTGATGGAGCTCAAGAACGACCGGCTGGTCGAGTTCTCGCCCCGCCGCGGCTGCTGGGTCGCCCGGATGACGCGGGCCGAGATCGAGGATGCCTGCTTCGCCCGCTACCTGCTCGAGTCCGGCGCGGTCAGCGAGGAGCGCGCGATCATCAACGACGGGCTGGTCGCGGCGCTCGGCCGGGAACTCGAGGTGATGGCCGAGGCCGTCGCGGCCGGGGACCTGGCGGAGACCGTCGAGAGCGACACGCGCCTGCACGGCCTGCTGGTCGAGGCGGGCGGCCGGGCCCGGCTGGCCGAGCTCTGGCACTCGCTCGACGGCCAGATGGGCGCGCTGATGCGGTCCTCGATCGAGTTCCAGGGCAGCGAGCTGGCGGATGTGGTCGGCCGCCATCGCACCCTCATCGACGCGGTTGCCTCGCGGGACATGACGCTGATCGCGGCCGCGTTGCAGGACCACTATCTCAACCCGAGGCTCTTTGACGAAGACGCGCAGAACCGCCGGCCGAGCGAGGGACGAACCGCCGAATTCAGGCGCTGAAACCGGTCATCTCGGCCGCCTCGTCGAGGGCGAGCTGCCACGGGAAGTCGTCGTCGGCGCTGCCGGACGGAGCGCTGCCGCCCGGCCCGAGCAGGACCGAGACGCCCTCGGCCCGCAGCGCCTTGACCGACCGCGCGAACTGCGGCCGGGAGGCCAGCGGGGCGCTGACGGCCGGCAGCACGACGGTGGGGATGGCCAGGCCGGTCTGCTCGGCCAGCACCGCGAGCGCGTAGGAGTCGGCGATGCCGAGCGCCCACTGGTTGAGCAGGTTGAACGTGGCGGGCGCGACGACGATCGCGTCGGGAACACGAGACCTTGGCTCCCCGGGCGACCGGTGCACGCTGCGCACCGGCGACCCCGTCAGCGCCTCGATCGCGCTCGCGTCGAAGAAGGCAAGCGCGGACGGCGTGGCGACCACCTGCACCACCCAGCCCCGCTCGAGCGCCTCCTTGACCAGCGTCCCCACATCCGAGGCAGCCCCGGCGCCGGAGACGACCACCGTCAGCACCCAGCTCTTTCGCGCCATGTAACGAGCATAGAAACGCCCGCCGAGAATGACCAGCCACCCCGCCGACCAGCACCGTCGCTTTAGCGCTGATTGATAACCCGGCGCCCGGAAGGGGCGCCGACGCCGGCGTCCACCCGTCATGGGTGACGCGCTTCCGCCCGCCGGCTCGTAGCTCGTCGGGCGACCAGGGCGCTGTCACTGGTCGCATGACGCACTCCCGTCGCTAGTCACCGTACGGTAACGGCTGCGGATTCCGTCCCCTGTTTGTGCTGTCGCCGAAGGGAAATCTGCCAAGATGGTGGGCTATGGTCGGGTTTGCGGTATTCCTCGTGCGAAGGCTGCTCGGGATCGCCGTCCTGGTCTGGCTCACCACCCTGGTCGCCTTCGGGCTGCTCCGGCTCGGGGTGCCGGGCCAGCTCGCCGAAGGACAGATCGACGCCCAGCTCGGCCGGGGCGAGCCCGCCAGCTGGCAGTACGTCCACTACCTGCTGCGGCTGCTGCACGGCGACCTCGGCGGGTCGATCACGGTCGGGCTGCCGGTCGACACCGTGCTGGCGCGGGCGCTGCCGCCGACGCTGTCGCTGATGATCGGCGGCATCCTGCTGTGGCTGATCATCGGCATCACGGCGGGCCTGGTCAGCGCGCTGCGGGCCGCTCGTGGATCGACAAGCTGCTCACTGGGGTGACGCTGACGACCACGATCGTCCCCACGTTCGTCGTCGCCCTGCTGCTGCTCGCCCTGTTCTCCTGGACGGCCCGATCCGGGATCTTGTGGCTGCAGCCGGGCTACGTGCCGCTGACCCATGACCCGGGGGCGTGGTTCGGCCGGATGATCCTGCCCTGGATCGCGGTCGCCGCCACCCAGGTCGGAGTGACCGCCCGGCTGGCCAGGGACTCGGTTCTCGGGGTGCTGGGCGAGGACTACATCAGAACCGCCTACGCCAAGGGACTGCCCCGGCGGCGGGTCATCTGGATCCACATCCTGCGCCCGTCGCTGGTCACGGTCTTGCCGAGCATCAGCATCGGCCTCGGCACGCTGCTCGGGGCGGCGGCCATCGTCGACCAGGCGTTCGCGCTCGACGGGGTCGGGCAGGCGCTGCTGACGGCGGTCAAGTACAACGACGTGATGACGATCATGGGCGCCGCCCTGATCACGGTGATCATCATCTCGGTCGTCAACCTGGTCGTCGACGTCTGCCAGGCCGCCCTCGACCCGCGAATAGACCTCGCCTGACCTGGCTAGGAAAGCCGCCGCTAAACTCCGGGCGCGGTTACGCGATTGGGCATCGTGCGCCGCCGACGCGCGTCGGCAGACGGTTGCCTGGCCGCAGTGATTCAGAAACTCCCGCAGCGTCGGGATGAGTTCCGGGCTGGCCAGGCCCCGCTTGGGCAGCCCACGGGGTGAACACCGGGCAGCCCCCCGGGCGGAAGGCTGATGCTCGCGGTATCGAGCAGGACCGGAGAAGCGCCCGACGAGCTAGCGCTCTTAAGATTCGAGGAGAAGGCCGATGAGTATGAAAGGAACCGGAATCCTTGAAAACAATGACGTGCATGGAACTTGGCGGACCCTGCGAATTCCAGCACCGCGGGAATACCGCTGACGAGGTCATCAAGGCGCAAGACAAGCACCTGAAGGACACGGTCGCCAAAGGCGACCAGGGGCACCAAGATTCCCTGAAGGAAATGAAGGACAGGTGGAAGCACCCCATAGCGGGTATGGGGTGGTACAGGAAGGCGAAGCGTGACTTCGCCGCTCTGCCCGAGGGCTAACCAGCCACGGTGCCTGTCCACGGCCTGACGGGTCGTGTCCTAATCTGAGGGCGACCTGTCCGGACGGACATGGCGGCTGGATGCGCAGGTCAGCAGGATAGAGGTATCAGGCCGTCCGCGACACCTAAGGACACCACTCCCGCCGCGTTTACCTGTTCGGCATGCTGCAGGGGCGGCGACGCGGCCTGTCGCCCGATCCCGAATTGCTCTACGTCGGCGCCATGTTCCACGATCTCGGCCCGACCGAGAAATACCGGACCAAGGACCAGCGCTTCGAGATCGACGGCGCGGATCAGGCGCGCGAGTTCCTGGCCGGCCACGGGGTCAACGGCGATGAGGCGCGCCGCGTATGGACGGCGATCGCGCTGCACACGACGCCCGGCATCCCCGAGCACCTTGAGGCGGTTGCCAGCTGGCCGGTCGACCCGCCGCTGGCCGCTGCCGCCGCCCGGTTGGCCGCGCAGGCGCGACGGGTGGCGTCGGTCTGCACCGGCGCCTTCGTGCTAGCCGCGGCCGGCCTGCTCGACGGGCGCCGCGCGACCACCCACTGGCGGCACGCCGCCGCCCTGCAGCGCCGTCACGCCGGGATCCGGGTTGAGCCGGACGCCATATTCGTCACCGACGGACCGGTGGTGACCTCGGCCGGGATCACCGCGGGGATTGACCTGACCCTTGCCCTCATCGAGCATGACCACGGGGCCGCGCTCGCGCGGGACGTCGCCCGGTCCCTGGTGGTGTTCCTGCAGCGGCCCGGCGGCCAGTCCCAGTTCTCGGTGGCGGTCCAGACCCCAGCGCCGGACAGCGGCCTGCTCCGCCGCCTCATCGAGTCGATCGCCGCCGACCCGGCCGGGTCGCACACCGTGCCGGAGCTCGCGGCGGCGGCCGGCACCAGCGTCAGGCATCTCACCCGGCTGTTCCGCAGTCAGCTCGACACGACCCCGGCCAGGCACGTCGAGCAGGTGCGGCTCGAGCACGCGCGGATGCTGCTCGATAGCGGGCACTCGGTGACGTCGGCCGCCAGGCACAGCGGGTTCGGCAGCGATGAGAACCTGCGCCGCGCCTTCCACCACTACCTGAAGATCGCCCCGACCGTCTACCAGCACCGCTTCACCACAACCGCGACCACGCCTCCTTAAGGCGGCGAACCCCCGTCCTAAGACCACCGACGCGCCCCAGGATGAGCGCAGCCCATCAGCTACTTGGAATCAGTCGCCGACGTCCGGGTGCAGTCTGGCGAGAGCCTGGTCGAACGTGACCAGGCGAGCGGAGTACGACCGGGCGAGTGCTTCTGTAGCCCGATCACCTGCGGTGACCGACAATACCGGTGATCGGGATGTTGTGGTACGAGGCATTATCAGGCCAGAACTCGTGCCGCGGACTGGCGGTGATCTCCTGGAGTACCGATCGGGCCGCCTCGGCCGACTGGCCCTTGGGGATCAGCAGCCGCGTCAGGCTGCCCTGAGTGATGGGGCAGGTGGCGAAGCTGGTCCCGGACGCCACCAACCATGCCTCTGCTTGAGCATGGTGAACGTGCTCTTCAACGACGAGCGCGAACACAGCGGGCTAAGACATCCCTACTGGTCGGCCGCGGCGGAGTACCGCCCGGCGCCGAGCTGACCGGGGGAGACCGACAGCGCCCGCAGGATGAGCTCGGTGACGGCGTCGAGCGGCAGCGCGGTGGAGTCGATCACCAGGTGGTAGTGGCGCGGGTCGGCCGGATCGGTCCGGTACAGCCGGCGGACGTAGGTGTCGCGCGCCCGGTCGGCCGCCTCCAGGTGACGGCGGGCCTGGGCGACGCTGATCCCCTCGATCGCGGCGCCTTGCCCGGCCCGGGCTTGCGGCGGCCCGTCCAGCCGGACGTGGAACCCGCGGCCCTTGCCGAGCACGATCGCCGCGCCCCGGCCGAGGATCACGCCCTGGCCGGCGTCGCCCAGCTGGCGGATGTCCGCCTCGCAGTGGCGGCGGAGGTCTTCGTCCTGATGCTGCGCCGGCAGCGGCGACTGGGTCGGCCCGGCCGGCATCGCCGAGGACAGGCAGGCCAGCAGCCAGCGGGCCGGCGTCAGGCTCGCCTCGTCCGTCGTCAGCGGCTCGGCGCACGGGCCGCCCGCGCCGACGCCGCCGGCGCTGTTCGTCGCCCGCTGCACGAACGGCACGCCGAGCCGCTGCGCCAGCGCCGGCGCGACCACGCTCCCGCCCGCCCCGTAGGTGGCCGACACGGTGACCAGGCGGACCAGATCCGAACTCATGATCTCGTCTCCTCTCAAGCGACCACGGGAGCCGCGGCGGATCCGGTCCGCTGGATAAGCACCCCCGACCGAAGCACCAGCCCGCAGATCACGGCGGCGCCGGCGAAGATCGCGGCCGACACCCAGAACGCGACCACGTAGCTGTGCACGGCCGCGTTGGCCTGGGCGGCCGGGCTGGTGCCGTGCGTGACCAGGTAGCTCGACAGCGCGCTGGCGGCGATGGTGTTGAGCAGGGCGGTGCCGATCGACCCGCCGACCTGCTGGCAGGTGTTGACCATGGCCGACGCCACCCCCGCGTCGGCCGCGTCGGCGCCGTAGGTGGCGGTGTTCAGCCCGCACCCGAACACCAGCCCGAGCCCGAGGCCGACGACGACCAGCCCGGGCAGGATCCAGGCCGCGTAGTTGGTGTTCACGCCCAGCTGCGAGGCCAGGATCACCATGCCGCCCGCGGCCAGCAGCAGTCCGGCCGGGATCAGGATGCGGGGGCCGAACTTAGGCATCAGCAGCTGGCTCGACGTGGTCGACGACACGACCAGGCCGCCGATCAGCGGCAGGAACGCCAGGCCGGTCACCACCGGCGAGTAGCGCAGGACCTCCTCCAGGTAGTACGTCAGGAACAGGAAGACCCCGAACAGGCCGATCGCGGACAGCCCGATCGACAGGTACGCCCCGCCCCTGAACCGGTCGAGGATGATCCGCAGCGGCAGCAGCGGATGCGCCACCCGCCGTTCCACCAGCGCGAACAGGGCCAGCAGGACCACCCCGCCGACCAGCAGGCCGATGGTCAGCGGCGCGCCCCACCCCTTGGTGTCGGCCTCCGACAGCCCGTAGACGAAGGCGACCAGGCCCGCCACCACCAGCACCGTCCCGGGAACGTCGAGGTGCACGCTGGGGTCGCGGCGGTCGCGGCTCAGCAGCCGGATCGCGGCCGCGACGGCGACCACCGAGAAGATCACGTTGACGTACAGGCACCAGCGCCAGGACAGGTACTGGGTCAGCACGCCGCCGAGCAGCAGCCCGACCGCGCCGCCGGCCCCGGCGATCGCGCCGAAGATGCCGAACGCCTTGCCCCGCTCGGCCGGGTTGGTGAACGTCACCGTCAGCGTGGACAGCGCGGCCGGCGCCAGCAGCGCGCCGAACGCGCCCTGGATCGCGCGGGCGATGAGCAGCTCAGCGAAGCTCTGCGCTGCCCCGCCGAACGCCGAGGCGCAGGCGAAACCGACTATGCCGATGATCAGCATCCGCTTGCGGCCGACCAGGTCCGCCAGCCGTCCGCCCAGCAGCAGCAGCCCGCCGAACGCGAGCGAGTAGGCGGTCACCACCCACTGCCGGTCGGCGTTGTTGAAGGCCAGGTCGTGCTGGGCGCTCGGCAGCGCGATGTTCACCACCGTGGCGTCGAGCACCACCATCAGCTGTGCCAGGCAGACGACGCCGAGGATCCACCAGCGTCGGGAGTCGTCCGCGGCGACGCCGCCTTCCGCTGCCCGAGCGGCCGGCGATGCCGCCGTCGCCCGCTGCGCTTCCTGTGCCATGAAATACCCCTGGACGAGGGGGTACCCGAAACGCGCCCGTCGCAACAGTCGGCTGCCCCGAGATCAAAACCACCAAAATCTTTACTCCGAACGGTCCCGGGCGACTCTGGCCTGTCACCCCTGGCAGCAGCCGTGGGGCCGAGACGACAGTCACGCGACCGTTCGGAAACTTATCGGCGGCCGGGCCGTCGAGGCCGTCGAGGATCAGGCGGGTCGCGGCGACGTCGCCCGCCAGCGACAGGGTCGGGTTCTGCACCACCGAAACTACGGCGCGGGTCTCACTCGCTGGCCGCGGCGCCAGGGCTAAGCACGAACTGAGCACTGTCGCCGGGCCCAAGTTCGCGGACGTCGCCGACCACGCCGGCCCGTATCCGACGGCTCGCGCCCTCGGATTGAACGTCTATCGTCAGCCGGTTGCCGCCGATGGTGACCTGGATCGGGACCTCACGGAACTGCATCGGGAACGACAGGCGGTCGAGCTCATTCGGGAGGAGGGGGTCGAAGTACAGAACGCCGTCTCGGATACGACGCCCGCGTAATACCGCTGCAGGACGTCCAGTGTCCCGGCCATGACACCCGAGGTGGATGCCTTCCTTCGTCGTGCCGCCCTGGACGTCGTCGACATCGCTGCGAAGCGCGACCAGGAACCGTTCCCATGAGCTGACCGGGTCGAGGGCGGCGAATACTCCCGCATGGGTGACAAAGCTCAGCGTCGAGCCGTGCGACGTCCGCCGATCGTAGTAGTCGACGTTCCGCGCGGCCGTATCGGGCCGGTAGTCGTACCCTAGCCGCTCGAAGATCTGGCGCAATTCGTCGCCCGGGAACAGGAAGAAGAGCATCACCGTATCGGCCTGCTTGGCGATCTTGTAGCGGTCCGGATCGTCGCCCTCCGCGCGCAGGATCCGGTCGAGCCGCTGGATGTTCCCGTACTTCGCGCGGTAGCCGTCCCAGTCCAGCTCCTCGAGGTCCTCATAACCCTCGAACTGGCTGATGATCCCGTCCCCGTGGAACGGGACGAACATCCGGCGGCTCATGTCTCTGCCACAGATCCAGCTCGTCGTCACCGATGCCAAGCCGTGTTCGCAATCCCTGCGCGCTGCTCGCCGGCAGCAGCGACAGCAGCTGGCCCGCGATGCCGCAGAGCCACGCGACCATCACGTTGGTGTAGGCATTGTTGCGCAGCCCGCCCTGCTGCGCGCCCGGGTACTTCTCGTGGAACTCGTCGGGGCCCATCACGCCGTGGATCTCGTAGCGCTCCCGGGCAGGATTGAAGTGAGCGATGGACGACCAGAATCGCGCGATCTCCAGCATCATCTCCGCGCCATAGCTGCTCGACGAATGAGGTCGTCGCCATGGCCTGGAAGTAGTTCCAGATGTTGAAGAAGACGGCCGCGTTAACGTGCCGCTGGTTGTGGCTCAGATCAGGCTCCCAGCGGCCCGATAGCGGGTTGAGGTGGACGCGCTGAGTCTCCTCGATACCCTCGCTCCCGCTCTGCCATGGGAACATCGCACCACGGAACCCGGCCTCCCTGGCTGCCGCCCGCGCCTCCCCGATCCGGCGGTACCGGTACATCAGCAGCCCTCGCGAGACCTCGGGCAGCCGGACGTTGAAGAACGGGAAGGCGTACATCTCGTCCCAGAACACGTGCCCGCGGTAGGCCTCGCCGTTGAGGCCACGGGCCGGCATCCCGGCGTCCAGATCGGCCGTGTGCCAGGAGCAGACCTGGAGAAGGTGCGCGATGTGCAGCCGAATCGGCAACTGGACCTGCTCATTTCCGGACGCCCGGACGTCGCACGTCCGCCACAATTCGTCCCACGCCGCGCCGTGGCGCTCGAACGCGGCCGTGGAAGTCGCTGTAACGCGCCAGCCGACTTAGCCGCCCGCACCAGCGTGTCGCTGACCGCCGGGTCGCGCGAGGTATAGAAGGCGACCATCTTCTCGATCCGCGTCGCCTCACCGCGGCGCACGTCGAAGGTCAGGACCTGCTGGATGTAGTCCTCCATCTGGTACAGCGCCCGACTCGCTGGCAGGGCCGCGCCATCCCGGAACACGCGCGTGCGCGTCGCCTGGCTGATGTACAGATTCGACTGCCGCGTCTCGGCCTTGAGCGCGATGACTTCCGGCCCGAATGTCCGTGGCGACACCGGGTTCAGGTGACGGCCTTCTAGCTCCTCGATAACGGGCAACGCCGCTGTTGCTCACCCGGCCGTCGATCGCCGAGATGACCTCCACCTGCCCGGACCAGTTCTCGGGGATGAGGATCCACTCAATCCCGGCGTGATGCGGGTCGGCCATGCTGACGAACCGGCGGCTTTCCAGCGCTGTGGCTCTGCCAGACCCGTCGCGAAAGCGCAGGCGCCGGGAGACGGTCGCGCTGTGGATGTCCAGCTCGTGACGGTAGCCGAGCAGCTCGACGCCGGCCAGCCTGATGGCATCCTCGCCTTCGATGCGCAACTCGAGGACCAGCCAGTTCGGCAGGTTGACGAGGTCCTCGTTGAGCACCGGCAGGCCGCCCAGGATCGTCGTCTCGCGGTTGTAGCCGCCATGCGCGTACGTGCCTGGATAGTGCACGCCGTCGCGTCTTCCCACTCCGCCGCGCCGCGGGTGCACAGGTAGCCGTTGCCGGTAGAGGTCAGCGCCTCCCGCAGTCCCTCGGCTCCCGCATCGAAGCTGTCATAGGCGAGCAGGAAACCGTCCACGTCATGCCCCCTGGCGGTGGGACCGCCGGCCGTAAGTCGCGAGGATCTGCCGTTCCGTTTCCTCTCGTGGCAGGTAAACATCGAGTTCCGCGCCTGCACAGCGCTGAGCGCCCATCGCGTTCCCGTATTGGCAGGCCACGACGTAATCCCGGTACGCGAGGTAGCCGTAAGCCAGTCCGGCCGCGAACGAGTCGCCGGCCCCGGTCGTGTCCACGACGCGCTCGACCGGGACGGGATCGACGTACTCCTCGGCGATCCCGCCGTCGTCGTCGCGGTAGAAGGCCACGCAGCCACGCTCGTCGAGGGTCACGCAGACCGCCCCGACACCACGTTCCAGGCAGTAGCGGGCGAGTTCGCGCAGTTCATCAGCGCTCTGCCGCGGCGGGTCAGCCGTCAGCTCCGCTGACTCGCCGAGCCTCATCGCGCCCGCTTCCTCAAGGTTCATCTTCAGGATGTCGACGTAAGGGAGCCACCCGTCCTGGTCGGCCCACACCCTCGGGTGACGCTCGCCGCTGGAGGTCAGCGTCATCGTGGGGCCGTGCGCGTCCAGCACCACGATGGCACGGCTGTGCTCCTTGATGTGCCGCAGCGTTGCCTGCCCCACTTCGTAGTCTGTGATCGGAACACAGACAAACGCGTCCGCGTCAAGCACGTCGCCGATGTCGGCCGGCAGGATCGGATTCATGAAGCTGGTCTGCCGTTCCACGCGATGACTTTCCCCGACGTACCGCAGCTCGACGTGGTCCCCTCGGTCGGCCGACGACGTAATCCGCGAGGTGTCGATGTTCGGAAAGGATGCGAGGATCTGCTTGATCGGACCATCGTCCTGCCGGCGAACGTGTGATACCGGGATGATCGTGTCGCCGGTTCCCGCGAGCGCGGAGAGCGCAACCGCCGTGTATATGACACATCCGTATTTTTCGAAGCGTTCATTGGTACTCGTGACCACCCGGTCGCGGGCGATCGGGCCAAGCACTACGCACCTTGCGGCTTTTCCGGGTTTCCGTATCATTCATCACGAATTCCTCCCGCGAACACGTTCCTGATCGCCCGGACCGCCAGCGCGACCAGCACCGCCGCCACCCCGATCCGGGCCCCGACCGGCTCCGGCTCGGCCGCCGCGGCCAGGCCGGCCGCGGCCGCCCCGACATGCCCGGCCAGCCGCAGCTCGGCGTCGCTGTCCGCCTCCGTCAGCAGCCCCCGTTGCTGCAGGTAGTACAGGAGAGCGAAGCCGGGCACGACCAGCACCACCGCTAGGCCGGCGACGATGAGCTCCGCGTCCAGGGTCGCGGTGGGCGCGCTGCCCGAGGGCAGTGTCAGCGAGGTCGGGAACAGGTAGGGGTACTGGGCCAGTCCCCAGCCCCAGACGACGGTCGCCACCGCCACCGCGGCCGTCGCCCGCAGGATCAGCGGGTGGTACCAGCGCAGCCAGAGCATGCCGAGCACGGCGATCCCGGCCGCGATCGAGACCGCCACCAGCGGCAGCGAGATCCCGGTCAGCCGGTGAAAGACATACGGGGAACTCGCCGACAGCTCCGCGAACGTGGCCCCGGCCAGCCCGCCGGTCACCGCCCCGGCCGCGGTCGCGCGCAGCGCGAAGTAGCGCGCCAGGCCGCGCTGCCCGCGTTTTTGCGCCTCGAGCACGAGGAACACCCCGCTGACGTAGGCGCACGCGGCGACGAACAAGCACCCGGTCAGGATGGCCGTGGGCGATGTCCAGGCCGCCAGCACGTTCCCGTTCGGGTGGACCGGAACCTGCCCGGTCGCGACCGCCCCGACCACCGTGCCCATGAAGAACGGCGTGATCAGCGAGGAGGCCGCGAAGGTGGCGCCGGTGAGCTGCTGCAGCCGCATCCGCTGGGCGGTGTGCCGGAACGCGAACCCGACCCCGCGCAGCACGATGCCGAGCAGCGACAGGCTCAGCGGCACGAACAGCGCGGTCATGATCGCGGCGAACGCGGGCGGGAACGCGGTCCACAGCAGCACCAGGACGAAGACCAGCCACACGTGGTTGGCCTCCCACACCGGGGTGATCGACTCGTCGATCAGCTCCCGGGGGCGCGCGCCGCGCTCCGGGCCGCCCGCCACCAGGTCCCACATCCCGCCGCCGAAGTCGGCCCCGCCGAACAGCGCGTACGCGGCCAGGACGACGAACAGGATCGCGGCGACCGCGATCGTCTCCGCCGACGGGTTCACGACGCATCCCCGGCCCGCGCCCGGGGTTCGGCCCGGGCGTCGCCCGCCCGCGCGGCGGGCGCCGACGAGGGGCCGTACGGCACCTGCTCGGCGTCCTCCTCGCCCGGTTCCTCGCGCCGCCATCGCCGCGACATGATCATCGGGGTGCCGATCGAGACCACGGTCAGGATCGCGTACAGCGCCAGGATCACCGCCAGCGTGACCGTGACCCCGCTCGACGGGGTGACGGCGGTGTTAACCAGCAGGACCCGGTACACGATCCAGGGCTGGCGGCCGACCTCGGTGACGACCCACCCCGCCTCCATCGCCGTCACCGCGGCGACGCCGCCGAGGGCGGCCGGCACCAGGAACCACGCGGTCATCAGCACCTGCCGGTGGAACCACCACCACCAGCCCTGCCACGCCGCCAGCGCGAACAGGAAGAAGCCGATCCCCACCATCAGGTCGAAGCTCAGGTGGATGAGCGTGTCAAGCGGCGGCTGCTGCGACCCGGGCACGCTGTCCCACCCGATGACCTTGGTATGCGGGTTGAACCCGACCAGGATCGAGTCGAACGCGGGGACGGAGAGCCCGAAGTAGACGTGCCCGTTGATGAGGATCCCGCCCAGCCACTCGGCCGCGTCGCTGGTGGTGTTGGAGACGTACTCCATCGCCGCGAACTTGACCGGCTGGTTGTGGGCGATGAAGCGGGCGATGACGTCGCCCATCATCACCTGCAGCGGGGCCGCGATCCCGGCGATCGTGAACGGGACGCCGAAGCCCAGCCGGTGGTAGCGGTCGCGGCGGCCGCGCAGCAGCCCCACCGCGTACACCCCGGCCACCACGAACCCGGTCACCATGTACGCGGCCAGGATCATGTGCGTCGCCTCGTACGGGGTCGACGCGTTGAAGAACACCGACACCGGGTCGACGCCGCTGATCTTGCCGTTGGTCAGCGTGTACCCGGCCGGCGAGTTCATCCACGAGTTCGCCGCCACGACCGAGATCGCGCCGAGGATGCCGGACGCCACGATCGGCATCCCGGTCCACCAGTGCGCCCACGGCGACAGCCGCCGCCACCCGTACAGGTACACCCCGACGAAGATGGCCTCGAGGAAGAAGAAGATCCCCTCGAGCGAGAACGGCAGGCCGATCGCCGCCCCGTACCGGCCCATCAGGCCGGGCCACAGCAGGCCCATCTCGTACGACAGCACCGTCCCGGACACGGCCCCGACCGCCACCAGCACCGCCATCACCTTCGACCAGCGGCGCGCGAGCAGCATCGCCACCGGGTCGTTGCGCGTGATGCCGATCCACTCGGCGGTCATGGTGACGGCCGCGAACGCGACCCCGAAGCAGGCGAGGATGATGTGGAACCCCAGCGACGACCCCATCTGCGATCGGGCCGGCACCGGATTGACGGCACCCACGGCCAGAACGTGCGTCATCGTGCCTAGCACGCGCCCCCCTTATGCCCCGTACCGCGGCTACGAACGATCACGCTAGGTGTACCGCTCATCTACTGTGGGTACACGCGTCAGCACTCGCAACGTTCTCGCAGAAACGGCATCCGGACCCATGAGCAGCCGCAACGTCGGGGCGGTAGCCCTGGTCATCCTGCTCGGACTCGTCATCGGCGTGCTCGGGCTGGTCGAGCCCGACCTCTACGCCGTCGGGGTGCTGATCCTGTTCCTCGGCGGCGTCGGCGCGGCCGCCCTCGGCGGCGAGTTCCTGATCCGGTTCCTCCGCGCCCGCCTGCCTGGCCGCGACTAAACGGCAGGCCCGCCGCATTAATCCCCCGCATTACGGCTATTGACCGCGCGGGCCTAAGCGCTCAATATGCGGATGTGAGCGCTCACGTGAGCGCTCACATCCGGCATGAGCCGACGCAGCAGAGTAGGAGAACAGTCGATGAGGACGAGAGTGAAACCCGGCCGCCTCGCGGCCAGGGCCGGCGCGGCGGCGGCGGTCGCGCTGGCGCTGCTGGCGCTGCCGGCCGCCCCCCGGGCGCTGGCGGCCGAGACGCTGACCGTGAACCTGGCCGCCCCGACCGGGTCGGCGACGAGCGTCGGCGAGGGATTCCTGTACGGGACGAGCCAGGACGGCACCGAGCCGCCGGACCAGTTCATCGAGCCGCTCGGCATCACCGCGATGCGGGCCGGCGGTCACGCGACCCCCGGCGGAGGCTGGATCGCGGACGGGTACGCCTACGGAACCAGCACCAAGGCCCAGGTCGCGGAGGTGATCGCGCAGGCCAAGCGGTTCACCGCGACGCCGTACCACGGGCAGTACCAGGTGCTCCTGTCCGACATCTACGGCGCCGACGGCGGCCAGCCCTCCAACACGACGTGGCCGTGCGCCGGCGGTAACTGCGCCAACTTCGTCACCTTCCTCGACGACGTGGTCGGCGCGATCAAGGCGTCCGGGGTCACGGTCACCTACGACCTGTGGAACGAGCCGGACACGTCCGCGTTCTGGGCCCCGGGCGTGGACACCGCCCAGTACTTCGAGATGTGGGACACCGCCTACAACACGATCAAGAGCCTCGCGCCGAACGCGCTCACGGTCGGGCCCGATTTCGGCGCCGACCCGGCCCAGAACCCGACCGAGTGGTCGCAATTCCTCGCCCACGTCAAGTCGGCCGGGACCGCGCCGAGCGAGATCAGCGATCACCTCGAGGGCGACGGGGACGACCCGGTCGCGGTGGCGCACTCCATCGACAGCGACCTGACGACCGCCGGCATCTCCGCCCGCCCGCTGTCGGCCAACGAGTTCCTGCCCGAGAACGACCAGACGGCCGGCCAGACCGCCTGGTACCTGGCCCGCTTCGCCCAGTCCGGCTACGCCAACGCGACCCGCGGCAACTGGGCGTCGTGCTGCGTGAACCCCTACCTGGCCGGGACCATCGTCTCGAACGGGAACGGCGGCTACTCCTACACCGGCCAGTGGTGGTCCTTCCGCACCTACGCCGATCTCACCGGGTCCCTGGTCTCCACCTCCGGCGCGGTGGGGAACACGGCGATCTCCGCGTCCGAGGACAGCTCGCGCCGGCGGGCCGTCGCCGTCGTCGGGGACATCGGCGGGTACACCGGCGCCGCGTCGGTGACCTTCACCGGGCTGTCGTCGGCGAGTTGGCTGGCGAACGCAGGCAACGTCAACGTCACCGTGTACCGGATCCCGGACCAGTCGCCGCTCAACTCGCCGGATGTGGTCACCAACGAGATCGTGAGCGCCTCGAGCGGCTCCATCACGGTGCCAATCACCTTCGCGGCCGCCAACGACGCGTTCGCGATCTACCTGACGCCGGGCTTCGCGAAGGGGTTCAGCAGCACCGCGGCCAACACCGGCACCGGCCAGTGCGTGGACGAGGGCGACTGGACCACGGTGTCGGCCGCCCAGCTCCAGCAGTGGACCTGCAACAGCGGGACCAATCAGGAGCTCAGCTTCGTCCCGACCTCGACCGGCAGCAGCACGTACCTCATCCAGCCGATGACCCCGGACTACTGCCTGGACGTGAGCGGCAACTCGACCTCAAGCGGCGCGGCGATCATCCAGTATCCGTGCAACTACCAAAGCAATGAGGAGTTCACCCTCACCTCCGTCGGCACCAACGAATACCACGTTGCCGCGGTGAACTCCGGCTTGTGCGTCGCCCCGTCGGGCGGCTCGACGACCGTCGGCGCCGACCTCGTCCAGGTCTCCTGCGCCAGCGCCGACACCACCTGGACGATCACCAAGTGACGTCCGCAACCCGGCCCGGCTGAGCCGATGGGCGTGGGCTCCGCGGTCGAGGTCCCACGCCCGTCCCGGTTGCCCGGGAGCAAGTCAAATTCAGAAACTCAAATCCGTTTGGCCGAACGGTCCCGTGGTTCCCGTCTCCCGTCGTGGTTGGATCGTGATCGTCGGTGACCTTGACATGCAGCCAATGTGTGTTCAGAATCCTGCCATGGATGTGAGCGCTCACAAAAGCGGCGGAACAGACGCCGACCCGGACGCAGGCGGTGGCGCCCAATCCCTCAACATCTACGACGTGGCCAGCGCGGCCGGCGTTTCCTACCAGACCGTCTCGCGGGTGATCAACGGGGCGCCCAACGTCAAGCACTCCACCCGCGAGCACGTGCTCGCGACCATCACCCGGCTCGGCTACCGGCCCAGCCGGGTGGCCAGGGCGCTGGCCGGCGGCCGGGTCCAGTCGGTGACCGTGCTGACGTCGGACACGACCCTGTTCGGCCACCGGTCCGTCATCCAGGGAATCGAGGAGGCCGCCCGCGCGGCCGATTTCGCGATGGGGGTCCGGGTCATCGAATCCGAGGAGCCGGACGACGTCAGGGACGCCGTCGACCGGTCCGTGCTGCGCGGCTCGGCGCTGATCGTGGTGGCCTTCGACCGGGCCGGGACGCAGGCGCTTGGCGCCGTCCCGTCCGGCGTGCCCATGGTGGGAATCGTCGAGACGCCCACCGGAGACGAGGGCGCGGGAAAGCCGTGGGTCTGGATCGACGACCGCCAGGCGGCCGCCGAGGCGACCGCGTACCTGCTCGGCCTCGGGCATCGGACCGTGCACTACGTCTCGATCCCGCCGTTGTCGGACGCGACGCCGCAGCGCCTGGCCGGCTGGCGGTCGGCGCTTGAAAGCGCTCAGGTGGCGGTTCCCGAGCCGATTCAGGCGGGCTGGCATCCGCGCTCTGGCTACCAGGCCGGGCAGCTGCTCGCGGCCGATCCCGAGGTCACCGCGGTGCTGTGCGGGAACGACGACCTCGCGCTCGGCGTGATCAGGGCCATGCGGGAGGCCGGACGCGCGGTCCCCGGCAGCGTCAGCGTCGTCGGCTTCGACGACATACCGCAGGCCGCGTTCCTGACCCCCGCCCTGAGCACGGTCCGGCTTGACTTCACCGAACTCGGCCGGGCGTCCTTCGCGCTGCTCAGAGAGCAGATGGGCACCGCCGCGGCGGACCGCCCGCGGCCCGGGCCCGAACTGATCATCAGGGAAAGCTCGGGATCGCCGCTTACCGAATAGCCCGGCGCAGGCCGAGGTTCGCGGTGAGCCTCATCAGTTGCAGCGCGAGCACCGGCAGCCCCAGCAGCAGCAGGGCCGGGTCGATCCAGGCGAGGGCGGCGGACCCGGCGATCTCGACTAGGAAGAGCGGCCCGGTAACGAGGAGGTTCCTGATCGCGAGGCGGATGCACAGCGTCCAGAACTCGGCCGCCGTGCTCCCCGCCGTATCCGCTGTGTTCTCCGCCCCACCCGCCAGCTTCGCCCCACCGCCAGCTCCGCCCCACCCGCCAGCTCCGCCCCACCGCCGGACCCGTGCCGCGAGCAGGAACACGTAGCCGAGGGCGCTCGCAGTCACCAGCAGCGCCACGCTGCCGAACCCGAGCGCGAGCCGGTCGCCGGCGCCACCGCCGACCGCGAAGTGCCGCACCTCGATCACGCCGAGGACGGCCGCCGCCAGCGGCACCCCGACCAGCACCGTCCGCCTCGCCCACTGGGCTTGGAAGCCGATGAGGAACTCCCGCACCACCTGGTCTTCGCCGTCACGCCGCCACCGGTCCAGGGCCAGCGTGGCCGCGCTCACTGCGGCGGGAAGCGTGATGACCGGCAGCGAGAAGATGAGCAGCACCAGGTTGAGCGCGAGGAAATTGAACAGCGTCGCGAGCGCGGCCATGATCCGTGTTCCCAGTATGCCGGTCAGCACGCTTCACCCCTTGGTGCCGGTGAGGGCGATGCCCTGGATGAACGTCCGCTGGGTGAGGAAGAACAGGATGACGATCGGGGCGGTCGCCGCCGTGGCCCCGGCCATCACCCACGCCCAGTTCGTCGTGTAGTCCCCGAGTATCAGGTCCAGCCCGAGCGAGAGCGGATAGGAACTCTGGTTGCTGATGTAGATCAGCGGCCCCAGGTAGTCGTTCCAGCAGTAGATGAACTGGAACAGGATGACGGTCGCCATGGCCGGCTTGGCCAGCGGCAGGATGATCCGGCTGTAAATGTAGAACTCGTTGGCGCCGTCGATGCGCGCGGCCTCCGACAGCGACTGCGGGATCGTCATGAAGAACTGGCGGAGCAGGAACGTGCTGAACACCGAGCTGCCGAAGAACGTCGGCACCTCAAGCGGCAGGTAGCTGCCGATCCAGCCGAATCGCTTGTACATCACGAACAGCGGGATCAGCGTGCAGATGAACGGCAGGATCATCGTCATCAGCATCACGTAGAAGAGGGCGTCACGGCCGGGCCACTTGAGCCGGGAGAAGCCGTACGCCACCAGGCTGCTCGATATCAGCACGCCCACGATCGTCACGGCGGCGTAGACGAACGTGTTCAGGAAGAACCGCCAGATAGGCAGCGCCGCGAACAACTGCGGGTAGTTGGACCACTGGAACGGGTGCGGCCACCACACCACGGGCAGCTGGAGCGCCTGCCCGGCGGTCTTGAACGAGGTGCTGATCATCCAGATCAGCGGCAGCCCGAAAACGCAGCTGAGGAGGATCAGCACGATGTGCTTCGACGCGCTGGAACCGAGCTTGCGCAGCCTCTCGCCCAAGCCGCTGCGCGACCTGGCGGCCCCGGCTTTCTGCGTCGCGGGCGGAACTGATATCACGGGCTGCGGCGGTGCGCTTCGCATCTGCTCAGTCACCGTTCTTCGTTCTCATAATAGACCCACCTGGACGACGTTTTAAGCAATACGACGGTGACGATGAGGACCAGGATGAACAACAGGAATGCCATGGCCGAGGCGTATCCGAGATGCAGGTACTGGAACGCCTGCTGATAGTAATAGGTGACGTAGAACATCGTCGAGTTGCCCGGGCTCCCCGGCGGGGTCTCGATCACCTGCGCCTGGGTGAAATACTGAATGGAGAGCACCAGCGACAGGATGACGTTGAACAAGATGATCGGGCTGATCATCGGGATCGTCACGTAGCGCAGCCGCTGCCACGGCCCGGCGCCCTCGAGCGCCGCGACCTCGTACATCTCCTTGGGCACGCCCTGCAGCGCGGCCAGGTAGATGACCATCGGCTGGCCCATGCCCCAGAGCCCGAGCAGGATGAACGTCGGCTTGGACCAGCTGATCGAGAAGAACCAGGCGGGGCCGTTAACGTGGACGTCGGCCAGCAGCGCGTTCACGATTCCGAACGACGGCTGGAAAATCCAGACGAAGATCAGCGACGACGCCACGACGGGCACGATCGACGGAATGTAGAACAGCGTTCGGTAGAACGCCTGCCCGCGTACGTTCATGTTCAGCAGCATGGCCAGGCCGAGCGCCGCGACCGTCGAGAATGGCACCTCGAGGATCGTGTAATAGAACGTGTTGAAGAGCGCCGTCCGGAACGTTGCGTCGTGGACGAGCCCCTCAAAGTTCGCCAGTCCGGTAAAGTCCGGATTCCCGATCCCGGTGAAACTCGTGAAGCTGTAATAAATGGTCGCGAAGAACGGGTAGAGGTAGAACCCGCAGAACCCGATGATCCAAGGGCTCACGAACAGCAGCCCGAGCCATAGCCGGCGCGACCCGGGCGACCGGAGGGCCGGAATGACCGTGCGGGGTGTCATCTGCATGCCTACCTCTACCTCGTTCGTCACGTGCTTCTGCCGTTAAATTAGTGGCATCGTCAGCCGGCCGCCGCGCTATTGGCCTGCTGATCGATGTAGACCAGCGCCTGCTGCGGTGTCTTGCTGTGCTCGGCGATATCTTCGGTCGCGGTCGCCTCGGCGGTCTCGAACTCGGATTCCGTCGCGGTGAGGGACGGCGCCACCGACGCAGGGCTCGACATCTGGTCCACGAACACGTTCAGCCACGGGTTGGCCTTGAGCCAGGTCTGATAGGCCGGCTGCTTGACGATCGTCGGCGACGCGGGCATCCAGCCGCCCTTGGGATCGATCTGCGAGGTGAAGGTCGCGTTGTTGTATCCGGCCAGCCACGCGGCGAACGTGAACGCGGCCTGCGGGTTCGAGGCGCCCTTGGGGATGATGTTGTAGTTGCCCTGCCCGAACGTGCTGGGCTGGCCGACGGTGCCGGGGAACGCGACGACGCCGAAGTTGCTGTTCATGCTCGGGTTGGTTACCGGGATGTTCTGGGCGCCCTCCCAGGGCCCGTCCATGTCGAAACCCATCTTGCCCGCGACGAACGGGTCGTCATCGCCGCCGGCGACCGCCCCGTAGGCGGCCTGCATGGCCTCGACGTCCGCGAGTGGGTAGTTGTCGTACTGCGCGAGGAAGTTCGCCTCGGTCAGCGCGCCCGGGCAGGTCTCGAAGCTGTACTTCCCACCCGAGCCGAAGCAGTTGACCGCGCCGAAGAAGCTTCCGTAGTACTCGAAGCCCGCGTTGCCCCCGGCGTCCGGGTCGAAGCCGATCTGCTCCAGCTTGCTGCCGGAGATCTTCCACTCCTTGGCCTGGTCGGCGTAGAGCTGGGCCAGCGTCGTGGGCGGCGAGGAGATGCCCGCCGCCTTCAGCATGGACTTGTTGTAATACAGCGCCCAGGAGTTCATCGACATCGGCAACGCGTACAGCGTCCCCTTGTACTCGCCGCCCTGCAGCGCGATCGGGTACTCCCACTTCTCCAGCCCGGCGTAGGTCCCGGTCAGGTACGGGGTCATGGCCGTGATGGTGCCGTCGGCGGCGTACTCGCCGAGCACCGGGTTCCACTCCGTGAACACGTCCGGCGGGTCGCCTGCGGCGATCTCGGACAGCAGCTTGGCGTCCCCGGTGGCGCTGGGGATGTTGGACTCGGTCACGTGGATGTTGGGATGGGTCGCGTTGAACTCGGTGACCATCTGGTTCAGCAGGGTCAGGGTGTTGCCCGACCACATGGTCTGCCAGGTGATGTTCGCGACCCCTGACGTCGATGCGGTGCTCGACGAGGTGGACGACGTGGACGACGTGGACGACGACGACGCGGCGGGGCCGCCGCAGGCGGCGAGAGCGAGCACGGCACTGGTCGCGAGCAGCGCCGAAGGCGCCGTCCAGCTTCTTGCCCGGCGTCTGCGCGGGATGGTATCGGTCACAAGTCGCTCCGTTTCTTGTTGCTCTGTGTAGGTTTACATGCTTTTCTGTCGCGGCTCGCGCCGCCTGGGCGCGTCCGAGTTTGGTTCGGGTGGACTTGTGTGAGCGCTCACATCCATGGAAGGATTGTGACCGCTCACAATTTGATCGTCAAGGGCGCTGTCGTCACGATTTAACCCTCGTGATATGCGGATGTCCCGGACTGCGCAACGAGGAGGCTCGCTTGGCGACCGCAGCTGCACTAGTGATCGGCGTACCGGACGAGGCCCTGGATCTGCGGATAGAGGTGGGCCGGGACGGGATGGCGAGGATCATCCGGCTAGCGGCCCGCGACGCCCCGGAACTGTCGGCCCGCACTGCCCGCACCACCGCCGGCCGGCCGCCAGACGACGGCGGCGAACCCGACGACGCGGCGCTGCCACTGCTCGACGTGATCCTGGCCGGCGAGGGAAAGGCCTGGTCCGGCGACCGCTACTGCGAATCGGAAGCAGGCGGACGGTTCCGCTACGTCGGTCACGACCGCGTCGAGCTGCCGGGGGGATGGCGCGAGCTGCGGGTGGACCTCGCCGACCCGGTGAGCGGACTGCGGGCCGAGGTGTTCTACCGCGTGCTGGCCGGCCAGGGCGCGCTGCGCTGCTGGGTGCGCCTGACGAACCTGGGCGCCAAGCCGGTGACGGTCGAGTCGGTGACGTCGTTCCTATGCGGCGGACTGTCGAGCGCGCCCGACGTCCCGGCCGCCCCGGACTGCCTTGGGGACCTCGACGTGCTGTGGGCGGAGAACGACTGGCTGGCGGAAGGACGATGGCAGCGCCGACGGCTCCGCGACGCGCTGCCGGACCTCAACCGGCAGGTTCACGGGGCCGACCCGCGCGGCCGGTTCGGCCTGACCAGCGCAGGAACCTGGTCGTCCGGTGTCTACCTGCCGATGGGCGCGGTCGTCAGCCGGCCAACCGGTCACGCCTGGGCCTGGCAGATCGAGCACAACGGCGGCTGGCACTGGGAAACGGGCGAGTGCACGCACCGGTATCGCGCCGCCGGCCCCGGTCCGCACGGCAGGCACGCGCCCGCCGGGTCGGCCAGCGGCGCCTACCTGGCGTTGCTCGGTCCGGCCGACATCGAACACGCCTGGAACGTCACGCTGCCCCCGGGCGGCGCCTTCACGACGGTGCCGGCCGCCGTGGCCGTCAGCGCCCGCGGGTTCGAGGGGGCCGTCGGCGCCCTGACCGCGGTCCGCCGCGCCACCCGCCGCCCGCATGAGGATGCCCGGCGTCTGCCGGTGATCTTCAACGACTACATGAACACGCTGATGGGCAACCCGACCACGCAGCGGCTGCTGCCGCTGATCGACGCGGCGGCCGAGGTCGGCGCGGAGTACTTCTGCATCGATTCCGGCTGGTACGCCGACCTCGGCGAGAGCTGGTGGGACACGGTGGGAGCGTGGAAGCCCTCCGCCACCCGCTTTCCCAACGGCATCAGCGAAGTGCTTGACCACATCAGGTCGAAGGGGATGGTCCCCGGCCTGTGGCTCGAACCCGAAGTGGTCGGCGTGAACAGCCCGGTCGTCATGCAGCTGCCACCGGACGCGT
The DNA here is from genome assembly GCA_963838825.1 of uncultured Actinomycetota bacterium. Classification (GTDB taxonomy): domain Bacteria; phylum Actinomycetota; class Actinomycetes; order Streptosporangiales; family Streptosporangiaceae; genus Trebonia. The sequence goes on along the minus strand of CAWISQ010000004.1, from coordinate 50,826 downwards.
TCTTCCAGCGGGACGGCCGGCTGGTGACCGAGCATGGCCGGTACCACCTGGACCTCAGGCACCCGGCGGCGGTGAAGCACCTCGACGAGGTGGTGGACTTCGTCGTTGGCGACCTCGGTGTCGGCTACCTGAAGCTGGACTACAACATCGAGATCGCGCCCGGTCCCAACGCCGGCGGCCTGAGCCCGGGCGCGGGGTTGCTTGAGGCAAACCGCGCGCAGCTGGACTGGCTCGATGGCGTCCTCGACCGGCACCCCAGCCTGGTGCTTGAGAACTGCAGCTCGGGCGGGATGCGCACCGACTACGCGCTGCTGTCCCGCTTCCAGCTGCAGTCCACCAGCGACCAGCAGGACCCGCTCCGGTATCCGCCGATCGCCGCGGCGGCCCCGGCCGCCATCGCACCGGAGCAGGCCGCCAACTGGGCCTACCCGCAGTCGTCGTTCACCGACGACGAGATCGCCTTCACACTGTGCGGGGCGATGCTCGGCCGCGTCTATCTGTCCGGCCACCTGGATCACATGAGCCGCGAGCAGCGCGAGCTGGTCGCCGAGGCGGTCCGGGTGCACAAGGACCTCCGCGGCGACCTGGCCGGCGCGCTGCCGTTCTGGCCGCTCGGCCTGCCGCAGTGGGCCGATCCCTGGATCGCCCTCGGCCTGCGCACCCCGCACACCAGCTACCTGACCGTATGGCACCGCGGCCCGTTCGACGCAGAGACCGGAACCGGGACGCAGCCCGATATCACCCTGCCCGTTCCGCACCTTCGCGGCCAGCGTGTCACCGCAGACGTGCTCTATCCGCGTTCGGCCGGGACCGCCGCCACCTGGGACGCCGCCGCTAGCGCCCTGTCGGTGCAGCTCCCGCGCGTCCCGTCCGCCTGCCTCATCCGGCTCGGCGCGCGGTGAACGCGCGCCGCTACGCCGTCGTCGGTCAACTGGTGGATCGGCGACATCCCCGACACCGTCTACGCGCGCGGCGCGCTGCGGTCCTACGGCGCCGCCAGCGCCCGCGAGCGCGGCCTCGAGGCGCGCCAGGGCGCTCGCGGGCGGGGGTGACTCCGACCTCAGGTCCCGGGGACGGCCACCCGGATCGTGATGAGCGTCGCCTCGTCGGCGGCCAACCGTGCGGCCTCGAAGAAGTCGGGGGCGGCGCAGGCGTAGAGGGTCCGCCCGTCGGCGCCGCCGAGCGCGCAGGCGAACACCGGGGTGCCGGGGTGCAGCTCGTCGGTGATCTCCCCGCCCTCCCTGACCCGGAGCAGCCGTCCGCCGGCCGCGTCGGCCACCCACAGAGCCCCTTCGGCATCGAGGCAGCCGCCGTCGGCCGCGACCTTGATCTGACCGAAGACGGCGTCCATCGCGCGCTCGGTCGGCAGCGGCCCGAACTCCGCCCACACCCGGCGGTTGGCCAGCCGCCCGTCCTCGGTCAGGTCGAACGCGGTGCACCGGTTGCCGAACGTCTCGTTCACGATGAGCACGCCGTCCGGGGTGATCACGCTCCCGTTCGGGAACCACATGTCGCCGGCTGCCTCGGTCACGGTGCCGTCGGGATCCACCCGGCACAGCGACGCCGTTTCCAGCGGCGTGCCGCTCATCAGGTCGAACCCGAAGTTGCCAACGTAGGCGCGGCCCGCGCCGTCGAGCACCATGTCGTTAGCGTGCCCGGTCGCGTGGCCGCTCAGATCAGCGTGCACGGCCAGCGTGCCGTCGGGCTCGCGGCGCAGGACCTTGCGGTCCCGCATCGACACCACCAGCAGGCGGCCGTCCGGCAGCCAGCCGAGGCCGGCCGGCTGCTGCGGCACGTCGGCCTCGGTGCGCAGGTCGGAGCCGTCCTCGCGGGCCGAAAAGACCTGACGGCGGTAGAAGTCGGAGAACCAGATCCGGTCCTCGCGCCAGCGCGGCGCCTCGAGGAATTTGAACCCGCTGGCCACCGTCGTCGTCTCCACACTGGTCACGCTCGTCCTCCTTTGGGCGGTCGTCTGGACGGTCGTCGTGCTCCCGCGCACCGCGCGGCCTGCGCTGGTCACACGCAATGCCCCACCGGCCGGCAGCACGACTGCCGCCGGCCAACGCGACCGCTGGCTCATGACCGTATGAATGAATGCTCTACCGGATCTCGGTCTATCTGACCAGCCGTCGGGGCGTCCGTCTTTGCGTCCGGCCCTGATCGGCGGATCCTGGCCGGCAGATGAGGCGCAGCCCGCATGAGACGGCAATTGGCGGGCATTCAGCGTCGATGACCGTCCGCAGCGTGGGTGTCGAGGAAGAACTACTGCTAGTCGCGCCCGGCACCGGCCAGCCCCAAGCAGCGGCCGAGACGGTGCTGCGAGATATCAAGCAGGAGCAGGCAGCCGGTGACGGATCCCGTGATGGCGATGCCGCGCAGTCGCTCGACTTCGAGCTACAGCGCCAGCAACTGGAGACGAACACCAGGCCATGTCGGGATCTCGACGAGCTCGGGCGCGAGGTGCGCAGGTGCCGGTCGTTGGCCGCTGAGGTGGCGGCCCGGGCCGGGGCTCGGGTGGCGGCACTGGCGACTTCACCGGTCCCGGTCGTGCCTCAACTGGTGCGCGAGGGCCGGTACTTGGAGATGGCCCGGGCGTTTGGGCTGACCGCCGACGAGCAGCTCACCTGCGGTTGCCATGTTCATGTCGGAATCTCTTCGGCCGACGAGGGGGTGGCCGTACTCGACCGGATCGGGCCGTGGCTGGCCGTCTTGCTGGCGCTCAGCGCGAACTCGCCCTTCTGGCAGGGGCGCGACAGCGGGTATGCCAGCTATCGGTACCAGGCGTGGAGTCGCTGGCCGGGCGCAGGCCCGACCGACGCATTCGGCACTGCGGAGGACTACCGACAGACGGTACGGCGGATGGTAGCCACCGGCACCCTGATTGATGCCGGCATGGTGTACTTCGACGCTCGCCTGTCCGAGCACTATCCGACGCTGGAAATAAGGATCGCCGACGTGTGCCTCTACTCCGAGGACGCGGTTCTGGTCGCCGCGCTGGTGCGGGCGCTGGTAGACACGGAGGCGCGCCGTTGGCGGGCGGGCGCCGACGTCCCCCACGAGCGCACCGAGATTCTGCGCCTGGCCGCCTGGCGGGCCAGCCGCTCGGGCCTCGAGGACGACCTGCTCAACCCGCCTACTGGTCGGCCTGAACCGGCCCGCGCAGTCTTGAAAGCCCTGTTTGAGCATGTCAGAGACGCGCTGGATGAAGCGGGAGACACCGAAACGGTAACCGAGCTGCTCACCGCGGTACTGGCGCGAGGAAACGGGGCTACCTTCCAGCGCCAGGCTTATCACGACGGCAACTTGTCCCGCGTGGTCGAGAGCGCCGCCGCGCTGACCAACCGCTGAGCCGCCGGCGGAGCTGCCGCCTCCTCGTGCGGCCGGCCGGCCGTCTGGCAAGACTGGAGGCGTCCGCCGTGGGCCGAGTCCGTTAGCGACGGCACTCCCGTTCACGAGCCACGCTTGGGTTACCCGAGCAGACCGAGCTTCGTCGCCCACTCGACGACGGTGTCGGTGAAGAGGGCAGGCTGGTATCGGTGCATCGCGTGCGGCATGTCGGGAAAGGAGCGGAAGGTGACATCCTGCCCGGCGGCGGTGATGAGTTCACCGGCGCGGCCGGCCTGAAGATCGGACATAGCGCCGACCAGGGTGCCGGTCGCCTCGTCGACTTGGTGGAAGTGGTGGGTGAGCAGAACCGGCACCTTCACGTTGGAGATCATGTTGGCGTGGTCGCAGGACGCGGTGGCGATGCCGGACACGAACGCCTTCCCCCACTCGGGGTCGTACTCCTTGAGGTTCTGCGGCACGCCCGGAGCCTGCTCGACTTCCAGCGGCGGGAACATGGCGGCGAAACCTCGCAGCATGGACATCGGCAGGGTCCGGGGTATCGCTTGCTGCAGGCCCTCCCAATCCCCGACCGACCACTGGTCGCCCAGGTAGGTGTTCCACAGCGCGAACATCGGGCCGATGCCCTGCCGGATCGACTGGCCGACGGCCGGGCTGGCCTCGGAGGCGAACAGCGGCGGGTCCTCCCACACGGCCGCCGCGACCTGACCGGGCTTGGCGAAGGCGGACAGCCACGCGGCGATGGTTCCGCCGGAGGAGAGCCCGGACACGATGACCGGTCGTCCGATCACCAGGTCGATGAACCGGACCAGGTCGCCGCCGAAAGTGTCGAGGGTGTACCGGCCGGGAGTCCAGGTCGAGCGGCCCTGGCCGCGCAGGTCGACCGCGTAGACCTGGAAGCGCTCGGCCAGCAGCGGCATCGCGGCCTCGTACCCCCACCACGACTCGCTCTGGGCGGGGATCAGCAGCAGCGCGGGCAGGCTGGCGTCGCCGGCCACGGCGTAGTTGAGCCTGACCTCTCCCAGATCGACGATGTGCTCGTCGAAGGAGTGCGGAATATAGACGTCGGCGTGATCGTGCGCTTCGAGGTAGGCCATCTGAGCAAGTTAGCAAGTATATGTGATAACAGCAAGGCTCAAAGTGGTCCCGATCACGTTGACTCGCGCTGCGGGCAGGCCTACCTTTCGCCCTATGCCCGTCCGGTAGCCGGTAGGGGCCTGCCCTTGCCGTCAGCGAAGGAGATCGCATGACCACGGCCCAACAAGGCCAGATGACGCCCGCCCAGCGCCGGCAGTTCGTCCGCGAGCACCGGACGGCGATCTTCGGCTACGGCCGGAAAGACGACGGCCCCGCGATGACGGTCCTCTACTACCTCATGGACGGGGACGACCTGCTGATCTCGACCATGCTGGCGCGGGGCAAGGCCAAGGCGGTGAAGCGCAACCCCAAGGTGTCACTGTGCGTCCTCGACGAGAACTGGCCGCCGACCTACATCACCCTCTACTGCAACGCGACGATCGAGGCCACCGTCAACGACGACCTCGACGCGGTCGTTAACGTCCTGGTGGGGGTGCTCGAGCTGATGGCCGGCCGCGAGCTTGACGCCTCCGCCCGCGAGCACGCCACCAAGATGGCGGTCAAGGAAGACCGGGTCGTGCTCCGGCTGAAGCCGTACGCGAGCTTCATGACCCCGCCCCGCCACGTCAGCACCGAAGCGGACCTCGACACCCTCACCCACTGGACGAGCTCGTCCCTCCCCTGGAACGCGGAATAGCGGCCGCCCGCCCTTCTATTTGGGCGGCCGGCCCCGATCCGGCCGGATCGGCGCGATGGGCGCCACCGGGTGCCGTCGCGGGCCCGACCATAGGGCCGGCACGGCGTAGACGGCCGCCCCCACCGCATACGCGGCCCGCTCGTAGTTGTCCCGCCATCCGACGAACTCCGGCCATGCCGCGGCCGGGTCGCGCTCAATCGGGAAGTCGACTTCTCGCATCCGGGCGACCGCGTCGAGGAACTCCTCGTAGGTCAGCGCGATGCCTGCTTCCACGTCGGGCTCATCCGGGATGTCGAAGCCCATCGCCCGGGCGATCCGAGGCCCGGCGTCGGCAGGCCGAGGGCCGGCGTCGGCTATAGCGGTGAACCAAGCCGGGGGAGCGGCAGACCGATCGCGCCCAGCGCCATCCGGTTCAGCACCTCGCGAGTCGCCCCGGTCCGGCTCGGCCCGGGAATGCGCGGCGCGGAGTTGATGAGCCCGATGACCGCATGCGCGCGGGTGCGGTCCTGCGACACGCTGCCGGACGGCGCGGCCGCCCGGATCACGTCGACCCAGATCTCGACGTACGCCCGCTGGGTACGACGGACATCGTGCAAATCTTCTGGCGGCAGGTGGAACCGATCCCGGTCGTAGATCAAGATCAGCTCGGGGTCGGACAGCGCGAAGTCGACCTGATACGCCACCAGGTCGAGCAGCGCCTGGGCCGGCGAGGCGGCCGACTGCCGGATACGCGCACCGCCATCAAGCAAGGTGTGGCTGATCCCGACCAGCAGGGCCGCCAGCACGGCGTCCTTGCTGGCGAAGTGCCGGTAGACGGCGGGGCCGCTGACCCCGGCCGCCCCGCCGATGTCCTCAAGCCGCACGCCCAGGTAGCCGTGCTTGGCGATGAGGCGCTTGGCCGCGGCCAGCAGCGCCTCCCGCCGGTCGGCCTTGAGCTGCTGGCGCGGGGTCCGGGCCGACTGCGAACTGGGCGTCGCGGGCAGGGCCGGCGACTCATGGGGAGATTCTATGGACGTTTCGGCTAATGAAGGCTAACTTAAATTCGGTTAATCATCGTTAACCCGGAGAGGTGCCGTTGCCGATGACCGTGCCGAGTACGACCGCGCCGCCCCGTGAAGAGCGCCGTGAACAGCGCCGTGAGCAGCACCGGGAACTAGTGTCCGAACTGCGGGACCGGCTCCGGGCCCGGGCGCTGGGCGGCCCCGAGGCGTCCCGGGCCAGGCACGTGTCCCGCGGCAAGCTGCTGCCCAGGGACCGGGTCGAGCGACTGCTAGATCCCGGCAGCCCGTTCCTCGAGATCGCGCCCCTGGCGGCCGAGGGCATGTACGAGGACGCGACCCCGGGCGCCGGGATCATCACCGGGATCGGCCGGGTCAGCGGCCGGGAGTGCGTCGTGGTGGCCAACGACGCCACCGTCAAGGGCGGCACGTACTACCCGATGACGGTGAAGAAGCACCTGCGCGCGCAGGAGATCGCGCTGGCGAACCGGCTGCCCTGCGTGTACCTGGTGGACTCGGGCGGGGCGTTCCTGCCCCGGCAGGACGAGGTCTTCCCGGACCGGGAGCATTTCGGGCGGATCTTCTTCAACCAGGCCACGATGAGCGCGCGCGGCATCGCCCAGGTCGCCGCGGTGCTCGGCTCGTGCACGGCGGGCGGCGCCTACGTGCCCGCGATGAGCGACGAGACGGTCATCGTGCGCAACCAGGGCACGATCTTCCTCGGCGGGCCGCCGCTGGTGAAGGCGGCCACCGGCGAGATCGTCAGCGCCGAGGACCTCGGCGGCGGCGACGTGCACGCCCGCAAGTCCGGCGTCGTCGATCATCTCGCCGACGACGACCCGCACGCCCTCGACATCGTCAGAAAGATCGTGGCCGGCCTCGCGCCGAAGGCGCCCCCGCCGTGGGAGAAGGCGGCGTCAGTACCGCCCACCCGGCCGCAGCAAGACCTCTACGACATCGTGCCGACCGACTCGCGCACCCCGTACGACGTCCGCGACGTCATCGGCTGCCTGGCCGACGGCGGCGAGTTCCAGGAGTTCAAGGCCGAGTACGGCACCACCCTGGTGACGGCGTTCACCCGGATCCACGGGCACCCGGTCGGGGTCGTGGCCAGCAACGGCGTGCTCTTCGGCGAATCCGCGCTCAAGGGCGCCCACTTCATCGAGCTCTGCGACCAGCGCCGCACCCCGCTGCTGTTCCTGCAGAACATCAGCGGCTTCATGGTCGGCCAGGCGTACGAGGCCGGCGGCATCGCCAAGCACGGCGCCAAGATGGTCACCGCCGTCGCCTGCGCCCGGGTCCCCAAGCTGACCGTGATCATCGGCGGCTCCTACGGCGCGGGCAACTATTCAATGTGCGGGCGGGCCTACTCGCCGCGCTTCCTGTGGATGTGGCCGAACGCGCGGATCTCGGTCATGGGCGGCGAGCAGGCCGCCTCGGTGCTCGCCACCGTCCGCGGCGACCAGCTCGAGGCGGCCGGCCGCCCCTGGAGCGGCCAGGACGCCGAGGACTTCAAGGCCCCGATCCGGGCTCAGTACGAGGAACAGGGCAACGCCTACTACTCGACCGCCCGGCTCTGGGACGACGGCATCATCGACCCGGCCGACACCCGCACCGTCGTCGGCCTGGCCCTGTCCGTCTGCGCCCAGGCGCCCCTCGATGACGTCTCCTACGGCGTCTTCCGGATGTGAGGCAGCCCATGCCAGCCTTCGACACCGTCCTCGTCGCCAACCGCGGCGAAATCGCCGTCCGGGTGATCCGCACGCTGCGGGCGCTCGGCATCCGGTCGGTGGCGGTCTACAGCGACGCCGACTCCGGCGCCCGGCACGTCGCCGACGCGGACCTCGCCTACCGGCTCGGCCCGGCGCCGGCCAGGGAGAGCTACCTCTCGATCGACCGCATCGTGGCCGCCTGCCGGGCCACCGGCGCGCAGGCGGTCCATCCCGGCTACGGGTTCCTGTCCGAGAACGCCGCCTTCGCCGAGGCGCTGGCGAAGGCCGGCATCACGTTCATCGGGCCGCCGACAAGCGCCATCGCCACGATGGGCGACAAGATCACGGCCAAAAAGACCGTCGCCGCGTTCGGCGTCCCGATCGTGCCCGGCATCGCCGCCCCGGGGCTGACCGACGCCGAGCTCATCGACGCCGCGGCCGGGATGCGCTACCCGATCCTGGTCAAGCCCTCGGCCGGCGGCGGCGGCAAGGGAATGCGCGTCGTCGACCGGCCCGAGGACCTCGGCCCGGCCCTCGTCAGCGCCCGTCGCGAGGCGGCGGCGTCCTTCGGTGACGACACCCTCTTCCTCGAGCAGTTCGTGCTCCGCCCGCGGCACATCGAGGTCCAGGTGCTGGCCGACTCCCACGGGAACGTCGTCCACCTCGGCGAACGCGAGTGCAGCCTGCAGCGCCGTCACCAGAAGGTGGTCGAGGAAGCCCCGTCGCCGCTCCTTGACGCCGCCACCCGCGCCCGCATCGGCGCCGCCGCGTGCGACACCGCCCGCAGCGTCGACTACGCCGGCGCGGGGACGGTCGAGTTCATCGTCTCGGCGCAGCGACCGGACGACTTCTTCTTCATGGAGATGAACACCCGCCTCCAGGTCGAGCACCCGGTCACCGAGCTGGTGACAGGCATCGACCTGGTCGAGTGGCAGGTCCGGGTCGCCGCAGGCGAGCGACTCCCGTTCACCCAGGAAGACATCCGGCTCACCGGCCACGCGATCGAGGCCCGCGTCTACGCCGAGGACCCCGGCCGCGAGTTCCTGCCCACCGGCGGCCAGGTCCTCGCGCTCGCAAGGGCCGGCCCCGGCGTCCGGGTGGACTCGGGACTGCGAACGGGCACCGTCGTCGGCTCCGACTACGACCCGATGCTGTCCAAGGTCATCGTCCACGCACCCACCCGCGAGCGGGCGGTGGCAGGCCTCGACCAGGCGCTAGCCCAGACCAGCGTGCTCGGCGTGCAGACCAACCTCGCCTTCCTGCGCCGCCTGCTGGCCGACGAAGACGTCCGCCGCGGCCGCCTGGACACGTCCCTGCTCGACCGCATCGCCGCCGAGTACACCCCCGGGGACGCGCCCGACGCCGCCTTCCTCGCCGCCGCCGCCCACGCATGGCTGGCCCGCTGGCAGGACGCCGACCCCGGCGACCTCTGGAGCCGCCCGGACGGCTGGCGCGTCGGGGACCGCGCCCCGTCGCGGTTCCGCCTCTCCTGCGGCGACCGCACGACCGAAGTCACCCTGACCGGCTCGCCACAAGCAGCCACCGCGACCCTCGATAACGGCGCAACCCATCACCTGGAATGCGCACCGGTCAGCCAGGGCATCGCGCTGACGATCGACGGCCTGCGCCGCGTCTGCCCGACCGCGGCCGTCGCCGACACAATATGGGTGCACGTCGACGGCGGCACCTACCCGATCCGGCTGGCCCCGGAAGAACGACGGCGCACCGACGCCGGCCAGGACGCCGTCGCCGTGATCACCAGCCCGATGCCCGGGTCGGTGGTGGCCGTGCACGTCGAAGACGGCGAGCACGCGCAGCGCGGTGCGTCGGTCCTCGCGGTCGAGGCGATGAAGATGGAACACGTGCTCAAGGCGCCCATCGACGGTGTCGTCGAGATCCTGGTCAAGGTCGGCGACCAGGTCAGCGTCGATCAGCCGCTGGCCCGGCTCCGCGCGCGGCCGGCGAAGGCGCCAAAGCCAACGCAACCGAAGGAGAACCCGCATGAGCCTGCTCGGCGAACTGCCGGAGGAGTACAGCGATCTGGCCAAGACCGTCAGGGACTTCGCGGCCGACGTGGTCGCCCCGGTCGCCGCCCGCCACGACGCCCAGCACAGCTTCCCCTACGAGGTGGTGGCGGGCATGGCCGAGATGGGCCTGTTCGGCCTCCCGTTCCCCGAGGAGTACGGCGGCATGGGCGGCGACTACTTCGCGCTCTGCCTGGCGCTGGAGGAGCTCGGCAAGGTCGACCAGAGCGTCGCCATCACGCTCGAGGCCGGCGTGTCGCTCGGCGCGATGCCGGTCTACCGGTTCGGGACCGAGCAGCAGAAGCAGGAGTGGCTGCCCCGGCTGGCCAGCGGCTCCGCCCTCGGCGCGTTCGGCCTGACCGAGGCCGGCGCCGGCAGCGACGCGGGCGGCACCAGGACCACGGCGGTGGCCGTCGGCGACGAGTGGGTGATTAACGGCAGCAAGCAGTTCATCACCAACTCCGGCACCGACATCACCGCCCTGATCACCGCCACCGCCGTCACCGACCGCGTCGACGGCCGCCCGAAGATCTCCTCGTTCCTGATCCCGGCCGGCACCGACGGCCTGATCGTCGAGCCCGCCTACGACAAGGTCGGCTGGAACGCCTCCGACACTCACCCGCTGACCTTCACCGACGTCCGGATACCGAGGGAGAACCTGCTCGGCGAGCCCGGCCGCGGCTACGCCAACTTTCTCCGCATCCTCGACGAGGGGCGGATCGCGATCGCCGCGCTCGCGGTCGGCGCGGCCCAGGGCTGCGTCGACGAGTGCGTCCGCTACGCCGGGGAGCGGCAGGCGTTCGGCCGCCCCATCGGCAGCAACCAGGCGATCGCGTTCAAGATCGCCCGGATGGAGACCCGCGCCCACGTCGCCCGCCAGGCCTACTACCACGCGGCCGCCCTGCTGCTGGCGGGCAAGCCGTTCAAGAAGGAGGCGGCGATCGCCAAGCTGGTCGGCAGCGAGGCCGCGATGGACAACGCCCGCGACGCGACCCAGATCTTCGGCGGCTACGGCTTCATGAACGAGTTCCCCGTCGCCCGGCACTACCGCGACTCCAAGATCCTCGAGATCGGCGAGGGCACCACCGAGGTCCAGCTCATGCTGATCGCCCGCGAGGTCGGTCTCTAACTCAAAGTTCAAGATCAACTTCAAGATTTTCCCGAACGGTCCCTGACTCCGCCCGGTCCGCCCGCTCACGCCACCGGCACCGACGCCGCGGCCGCCGACAACTGCGCCTGCAGCGATTCGAGTTCGGCCCGGTACCGCTCCACGTTGGCCAGCTTGACGTCCTCGTACCCCCGGATCAGATCGGGCAGCGCCGCGATCGCGACCACCAGCGGCTGAGTGTCGGCCCGCAGCAGCGGCAGCGCCGCCTCGATGCTGGCCCGGTACTCGGCGATGAGCTCTCGCTCCAGGCGTCGCATCCGGCTGTAGCCGAAGATGTCCGCCCGCGATCCGCGCACCCGGCGCATGGCCCGCAGGCCCACGAACGCGCCGTCGAACCAGCGCCCGAGCGCGATCTTGCGCTGCAGCCCCATCGCCCGCAGCAGCGGCGGGTGCAGCCGGTAGGAGAGCTTGCTGCCGGGACCGAAGGTCGCGTCCACCTGCTGATGGAAAGCGGGATCGAGCGCGAGTCGCGCGATCTCGTACTCGTCCTTGTACGCCATCAGCTTGTGCAGGTTCCTGGCCACCGTCTCGGTCACCTCGCCTTCGCCGGCCGCCGCGCGAACCCGCCCGACGAACTCCGCGTACCCCCGCGCGTACCGCTCGTCCTGGTAGCTGACCAGATCTGCGATCCGGGAGACGACCAGCGCGCCGAGCTCAGACCCCTCTGCCACCCCGGTCGAGGCCGCCATCCGCTCAGCCTCCGGCGAGCGAGTAACAGCGGCGGCAGCGGCCGCACTAGAGCGATCGCCCCCGACGCCGAGCAAAGCGTGCAGCCGGTCCGCGTCGGCCACCGCCAGCCGCCCTAGCCGGAACGCCTGAACGTTAGCCGCCACCGCGACTCCGTTCAGCGTGATCGCCTGCTCAATCACGTCAGCGCCGACCGGAAGCGCGCCGCTCTGGTAGGCCGCGCCGACCAGCACCATGTTGGCGTACTGGTCATCACCCAGGGCCGAGCCCGCGATCGAGCCCGCGTTCAGGTACACCGCTCGCAAGCTGGCCCGATCCACCGCCGACCGCACCGCGCCCGGCGTCGGGTAGCCGACCGAGGTGTCGGTGACCATCTGCCCGGTCGGCACCTCCGTCGTCGACACGACCGCGATCGTCCGGCCCGGGTCGGCCGCCGCCAGATAGGCCGGATCGGTCGCGACCAGCCCGTCGCAGCCGAGGTAGAGGTCGCACTGCGACCGCCCGAGCTTGGCGGCGAGCTCGGCCGGGGCGGCCGTGATGGTCAGGTCCGACACCACCGCGCCGCCCTTCTGCGCCAGCCCGGTCTGGTCCAGGCCGCGCACCTCCCGCTCGTTCAGCACCGCGGCCGTGGCCAGGATCTGGGCCACGGTCACGATCCCGGTGCCGCCGATCCCGGTAATCCGCATCCGGAACTGCCCCGCGTCGACGGAACGCGCGGGAACCGGAGCCGGCAGCGAGGCCTCCTCCACCGGGGACAGGGCCGCCCGCCTCCACCCGGACGGCGGCACCACGGTGACGAACGACGGGCAGTCGCCCTCAAGGCAGGAGTAGTCGACATTGCAGGACGCCTGGTGGATTTGCGTCTTGCGCCCGAACTCGGTCGCGACCGGGTGGACCGACAGGCAGTTGGACTTCGCCCCGCAGTCGCCGCAGCCCTCGCAGATCCGCTCGTTGATCATGACCTTGGCGGCCGGCGTGACCGCCTTGCCGCGGCGGCGCTTGCGCCGCTTCTCGGCCGCGCACTCCTGGTCGTGGATCAGCACGGTCACGCCCGGAACCTTGGCCAGCTCCCGCTGCACGTCGATCACGTCGTCGCGATGGCGGATCTCGACCGCCCGCGGCAGCGAGCCGGCCTTAGTCCGGGCCGGGTCGTCGGAGGTCACCACGATCTTGGCCGCCCCCTCGGCCTGCAGCAGCCGGACCAGTCCGGGCAGCGACATCCCGCCGACCGGATCCTGGCCGCCGGTCATCGCCACGGCCGAGTTGTACAGCAGCTTGTAGGTGACGTTGACCCCGGCCGCGACCGACGCGCGGACCGCCAGGCTGCCCGAGTGCCAGAACGTCCCGTCGCCGAGGTTCTGGATGAAGTGCGGCTCGTCGACGAACGGCGCCATGCCGATCCACTGCGCGCCCTCGCCGCCCATCTGGGTCAGCCCGACGACGTTGCCGACCTGCTCCGGCGGCATGAACAGGACCATCGCGTGGCACCCGATCCCGCCCCCGACCAGCGCTCCCGAGTCCGCCTTGGTCGAGGAGTTGTGCGGGCACCCGGAGCAGAAGTACGGGCTGCGCGCCAGCAGCGGCAACTGCGCACGCTCCCGAAGCGGCTGACTGCGCCACGCCCGCACCGAGTCGATCTCCAGCCGGTCGAGCGCCCGGGCCAGCCCGGCCGCGACCGCGTCCGCGTCAAGCTCGCCGGTGCTGGCGAACAGAGAGCGCCCGCGCGCGTCCAGCTTCCCGTGCACGGCCGGCCGCACCGCCCGGCCGTAGAGGATCTCCTTGACGCTCGTCTCCAGGAAGGCGCGCTTCTCCTCGACCACGATGACCTCGTCCAGGCCGTCGGCGAACTGGCCGATAATCGACGGCTCCACAGGCCAGATCAGGCCCAGCTTCAGCACCCGGATGCCGTGCCTGCGCAGCCCGGCCTCGTCCAGCCCGAGCGTCGTCAGCGCCTCGCGCACATCGAGGTAGGTCTTGCCCGCCGCGATGATCCCCACCCGGTCACCGGGCGCGCTGCTCATGATCCGGTTGACCGGATTGAGCCGCGCGTACTCGAGCGCGCGCGGCAGCCGGACCGTGTGCAGGCTCCGTTCCAGCTCGACCAGGTTGGCGCCGAGCAGCCGCGCGCTCGGCCGGTGCGTTCCCGGTCCAAGGTCGCCATGCATCGGCACCACCCGGTCCGGCTGAACCCGCACCGTGCTTGCCCCGTCGGCGACCGCCGTGGTGATCTTCATCGCGCCCCACGTCCCGCTGAACCGGGACAGGTAGTGCGCGTGCAGCCCGAAATCGAGCACGTCCTGCGGGTCGGCCGGGTACAGCGTCGGTATCGCCAGATCGGCCAGCGTGCCCTCGGAGACGCAGGGCACGGTGGAGGACTTCGCGGCCGGGTCGTCGCCCGCGAGCGCCACCGCGCCGCCGCGCGGGTCGGTCCCGATCAGGTTGGCATGCCGCAGCGCGTCCGACGCCCGGTCCAGGCCGGGGGACTTGCCGTACCAGACACCCGCCACCCCGTCCGGCCGCAGCCGCCCCGTCTCTCGCGCAGTCTGGCTGCCCATGACCGAGGTGGCGGCGAGCTCCTCATTCAGCCCCGGCCGGTGCACCACGTCGAGCTCGCGCAGCAGTCCCGCCTGGCGCCCGAGCTCGAGGTCGTACCCGCCCAGCGGCGATCCCTCGTACCCGGAGACGAAGGTCCCGGTCCGCACCCCCTGCGCGCGATCCCGCCTGGCCAGGTCGAACAGCACTCGCACCAGCGCCTGCACGCCGGTCAGGTAGACCGTGCCCTCCTCGCGCAGGTACCGGTCGGTCAGCGCATAGTCCATGAGTCATCCATCCCCGGTCCCGCGGCGGCGGCCATTTGGCCAGTTCTGCCGGTAAATCCCAGGCAGAGTTACCAAACAGTAGGCATAGCCACTGCCAATCGGTCAACACTCATCGTAAAATTTGAGCCACTGGCATGATCGGCACAATTGTCCGGCGATCGTCGCTGGGCAGCTGGTACAGGAGGCGAGATGGCGGGCGAGCTCGACCAACTTGACCTGGCGGTGCTGCGCCTGCTGGTCGCGCAGCCCCGGGCCGGCGTCCGCGAATACGCCCGTCAGCTCGGCGTCGCCCGCGGCACGGTGCAGGCCCGCCTCGACCGCCTGCAGCGAACCGGCGTGCTCACCAGCTTCCGCCCGCACATCGCCCCGGCCGCGATGGGCTTCGCCGGCCTCGCCTACATCCACCTCAACCTGGCCCAGGGCATGCTCGACGAGACCAGCAGGCGGCTGGCGGGGATCCCGGAAGTGCTCGAGGCCAACGCGATCACCGGCGAGACCGACATGCTGTGCCAGGTCGTCGCGCGCGACAACGCCGACCTGGAGCGCGTGGTGCAGACGATCATCGCGGTCCCCGGCGTCATCCGCTGCCGGACCGAGGTCGTCCTGAGCAGGCGAATCGAGCCGAGGATCACCCCCCTGCTGGAAAAGCTGTCCAAGGAGACCGGCTAAAGATCAAAACCACAAAGCCAGCCTCAGACAGCGGATCTGAGCACGTCGAACTCGCAGCCGGGCGTGTCCGGGTCGAAGCCGTGCCCGATCAGCCAGCGGGCCGCCCCCAGGCTCCGCAGCGACCACCACGCCCGGATCACGTCGAGGTCGACGTCGGCCCCGTACCCGGCCACGACGTCACCCAGGTGCTCCTCGTGCCCGAGGGTCAGGATGGCGAGGTCGAACAGGGCATCGCCCTGGGCTGCCTCGGACCAGTCGATCACGCCGGTGACCTCGTCGCCGTCAACGAACACGTGGCTGATCTGCAGGTCGCCGTGGATGAAGACCGGCGTCCAGGGCCGGAGCGCGGCCTCGGCAATCCGGCGGTTGCGCGTCACCAGGTCGGCCGGGAGCACGCCGTTAGCGATGAGCCACTCGCACTCGCGCTCGAGGTCCGACGCGATCTCGCCCGGACTCGGAGCGACCCAGGACGGCAGCGGCGCGTCGTGCAGCCTCCGCACGGCGGCGCCCGCCGCCGCCCACGCCGCCGCCGACGCGGTCGACGGCTGGCCGAGGCGGCCGAGCGCCGTCCCGCCGACGGCGGCGAGCGCGAGCACCGGCGGCTTCCGCCACAGGATCTCCGGGGTCGGGACCGGCGCCATCGCCATCGCCTCGACCTCAACGTCGATGCGCGCCTGATCCGCGTCGATCTTCAGGAACACGTCGCCCACCCGCAGGGTCGCGCGCTCGTCATGGGCGACGAGAACCTCGACCTGTTCCACGTCGCCCATTATCGCGGGACGGCCGCCGACGCCGCCAACGGGTTTACCGCGTCCTGCTGCACCCCGACGCGACGGCGAGCGTGCCAGCAGAGGCGCCGCTACCCCTTGCTCCAGACGGCGACCCGCGAGAGCCACGCGGTGGACGGGAAGACCAGCGGCCCGTTGCACGAGGGGCAACTGTTGTTGGGGCCGTCCTGGTTCTGGAAGATCAGTTCCTCATTGGCCGTTGTCGGCAGCGGGACCTTGCCGATGAGCGTCTGGTTGTACCAGACCTCAACCTGCTCGCCCGTCCGGAGCATGGAGACCGTAAGCCAGCCGGTGGAACCGGGGCCGAGCGGCCCGCAGTTGCTGACCGAATTACCGCTCGCGTGACCATTTGGCTGCAGTACCCCGTAATGAGTCTGCTCGCACGAGCGGCCTGACTGCCCCTCCAGCATGTCGATTTCGCCGTTGTTCGGCCACGGCGAGCCCGTCGACCAGAACGCAGGCCAGTTAGCGGTGGAGCCATTCGGGCCCGGCGGGATGTACACCAGCCCTTGAACAAACGAGTTCGGTCCGATCACCGCATCCGAGGAGATGACCTCAGCCCACTGGTCCTCGCCGGTGACCTCGACCCCGAGCCCGTAGCTGGAGCTGACCGACACCGTCGCACCAGCCCCGGGCTGGGTCACCCAGTCGCCCATGCCCTGCCTGGTGAAGTCATGGGCGTAGGTCACCTGGTAGCCCGCCGGCGCGCTGACGGAATTCGGGAATGGAGGCGCTACCAAGGCGGGGCCGTTGAAACCCCCCGCTGAAAAGAAACCAAGCGCGGCGATACCGGCCGCAAGGACGCTGGCCATAAAGGCTTTCACTCTCCCCGATAGCGCCGCGATCTGCTTATAAGCGTCCTTAACGGTGTGCGTCATCCCTCCCGCGGCTCTTCCCCGATGACCAAGACGCGGGGAGCAGCGTATTTCCTCGGCGCTGGCAAACCCGCGACCGAAACGCGAGCGCGACGAGTTTTATCAGCGGCCGCTGGTCAGTGCTCGGGTTCGTACTTGAAGGAGAGCTGGAGCTTGGTGCGGTAGGTGATCGCCCCGGCCTCGTCCAGGTGAATGTCCTGCTTGATGACCTCGGCCACCCGAAGATCGCGGAGCGTGCCGGCCGCCGTCCTGATCGCCTCGGATGCCGCGTCCTCCCACGAGGTGGTGCTCGTCCCGATGATCTCGGTCACCCTGTACACGCTCATAACGCTCTCCTTTGACCGCTGCCGCCCGCTCCGGGCCGCTGCCGCCAGCCTTTCACATGACATCCCGTGATGTCGTCGGTACAGGCAGGTGATCACCGGGAACGGCGACGGCCTGATGCCCGGCCGGCAGCGCACGCGGAAGCTACGGCACGCGAATGAGCAGTTCGCCGTGCAGCACGCTGATCCACCCGTCCGGATGGGCAGCCCACTCGCGCCACGCGGCGGCGATCGCGTCGATGTCCTGCTGCGTCCCCAGTCCGCTGGTCAGGAGCTGCTCGGTGATCACCGAGCCGGCGATGCGGTCGGCCCACATGCCGCCCCACGCCTCCCGCGAGGTCGGGTCCGCGTAGCACCACGTCGACGACGTCGCCGACACATCCGTGATCCCGGCCGCGTGGGCCCATGCCAGCAGCCGGCGTCCCGCGTTCGGCTCGCCGCCGTTCGCTCGGGCGGCCGACTGGTACAGCTCTCGCCACCGATCCAGCCCGGGAAGCTCCGGGTACCAGGTGAAGCCGCTGTAGTCGCCGTCGCGTACCGCCACCACGCCGCCGGGGCGGCAGACCCGCACCATCTCCCGCAGCGCAGTCACCGGGTCCGCGACGTGCTGCAGCACCTGGTGCGCGTGGACCACGTCGAATGATCCGGCCGGAAACGGCAGATCGTGGATGTCGCCCGTGACCAGCCGCGCTGACGTGCACCCGCGACGCTCGAGCTCCGCCCGGGTCACGGCCAGCGCCGCCTCGGTCACCTCGACCGCGGTGACTGGGCCCGGCGCCACCCGTTCGGCCAGGTCGACCGTGATCGTGCCCGGCCCGCTGCCGATGTCGAGCAGCGACTGACCTGCCCGCAGGTGGGGGAGCAGGTAGGCGGCGGAGTTCTCCGCCGTCCGCGTCCGGTGCGAGCGCAGCACGCTCTCGGCGTGCCCGTGGGTGTAAGTCGCGGAGTCGGGCATACGGCCGACCTTATCACCGGTCTCCATAATGCGAGACAAGCGTCTCATTATTTGAGACGACGAAAATCTGGGCCTGCCTTATGATCGCGTTATCCCGAATCCGCCGACGACCTGAGGACGGACATGCGCATCTGGGATCGCGGCCGCTTGCGGCATTCGGTCGGCATCGAGACTAAGGGCGGCAGATTCACCCCGCTGATCCCGAAGGGCGCGCGGCTTCCCGCCTCGGTGACCGAGACCTTTACCACGGCTGACCCCGATCAGCCGTCCATCCAGCTCAAGCCCTATCAGGGGGAGAGCCCGCTGGCCTCACTCAACCAGCAGCTCGGCCATTTCGATGTGACGGAGATCCCTCCGGCCAATCCGGGTGAGCCGCTGATCTACGTCACCTTCCACGTCGATGCCCAGGGCAAGCTCAGCATTACGGCCCGAGACGAGCGCAATGGCGAAGACCTGCCCGTGCTGCGACGCTAACGGCACGGCCGCGCGCCTGCGCGGGCACGACCCCCGGGTCAGAATGTGATGACGACGCGGCCGCGAAGGCCGCCGGCCTCCATCAGGAGGTAGGCCTCGGCGGCGCGCTCGGGCGGGAACAGCCCGGCGACACGCAGCTGGATATGCCCGGCGGCAGCCTCGTCGGCCAGGTGCTCCAGCCAGGCGGTGTTGTGGATGGCGTTGCCGACGCTGACCGCCTCGATGGTGATGCCCCGGCCGGGTGGGTGGCCGCCGTCCCAGCCGCGCACGACCGCGATCGCGCCGCCGTCGCGGATGGCCGGTAGCGCAGCGCGGGTGAGCGCGGCAGTGGTGTCGAAGACCGCATCGACCCCTCCGGGCAGCAATCCTCTGACCGCGTCGGCGAACCCGTCGCCGCGGGGCAGCGACCTGGTCGGCGCCGAACCCGGCGACGAGGGCCTCGTCGCCCGGCCCGGCGTCGGCGATCACCCGGATGCCGCGCTGGCGGGCGAGGGCAATGACGTAAGACGCGAGCAGGCCGGCGCCGCCGGTGACCGCGAGCGTGGAACCGGCGGCAAGGTCAAGCATCCGCAGACCCTCAAGCGCGGTCAGGCCGTTCATCGGCAGGGTGGCCGCCTGCGGTGCGCTCACCCCGCGCGGCATCGGGACGACGCACGCGGCGGGGACGACCACCAGCTCCGCCTGGGCGCCTCCCTCGGGCAGCCACGGGCCGACGACGGCCATGACCGATTCGCCGACGGACAGCCGCCCGCCTGCGTGGCCGAGCGACTCGATGGTCCCGGCCGCGTCCATCCCGGGCGTGAACGGCGGCTCGACCGCCCTGCGCCACATGAACACGTCGATCGGGTTGACCGCCGCGGCGGTCACGCGCAGCCGGACCTCACCCGGTTGCGGCTCGCGCACGGTCCGGTCTTCGACCGTGATCGCGCCCGGGCCGTCGGCTTTGTTGACGGTCACTGCTCGCATGGCACCCTGGTCACAAGGCCAACATATCGGCGGCCGGGTTCGTCTCGGTCGCAGGACCGTTGCCGTCGGGATGCAGCGCTGCCCTACGACCAGCTACGGGCGAGCTCAGCTCAGCCGGACGGGGAGGGATTCGAGGCCGTTCATCAGGCTGACGGAACGCCAGCGGAGTTCCTCCGGCCGGGCCGCGAGCGACATTCCCGGGAAACGGTCGAGCAGGGTGCCGAGGGCGATCTCGGCCTCCATCCGCGCGAGGGGAGCGCCCAGGCAGTAGTGGATGCCGTGCCCGAAGGCGATGTGGCCGCTGGTGTCGCGACCGAGGTCGAGGCGCTCTGGGCCGGGGAACCGGGAGGGATCGCGATTAGCGGACGGCAGCGCGATGAAGACCCACTCGCCGGCCGGGATCGCCACGCCGCCGATCGATACCGTCTCGGTGGTGAACCGATCGTTGGCGTGGTTGACCGGGCCGGTGAACCGGAGCAGCTCCTCGACCGCGGCCGGCAGCAGCGACCTGTCCGCGCGCAGCCGGGCCATTTCCCCGGGGTGGGTCAGCAGCGCCAGAACGCCGGAGGCGATCAGGTTGACGGTCGTGTCGAAGCCCGCCATGACCAGGAGGAAAGCGGTGGACACGAGCTCGGTGACCGTCAGCTGGTCGGCCGCCTCGTCCGCCCGGTCGCCAACGCTGATCAGCGCCGACAGCAGGTCGTCGCCGGGTTCGGCTCGCCTGGCCGCGATCAGCTCCCTGAAATAGGCGGCCAGGTCCGTTTCCACTTGAGCCATCTCCCCGGCCGCGTCGTAGCGGAGCACCGTCGCCGCGATCCGGGCGCGGTCCGCGTCCGGGACCCCGAGCAGCTCGCACAGCACCGTGACCGGCAGCGGGCGTGCGTAGGCGGCGAGCAGGTCGACCGCCCCGTCGGCCGCCGCCAGGCCGTCCGCCAGGCCCGCCGCGATCTGCGTGGTGCGCGGCCGCAGCCGCGCCACCCGGCCGGGGGTGAACGCCTTCTGCACCGGGCGGCGGAGCCGGGCGTGATCCGGCGGGTCGGCGTGCAGCATGTGCGTCGCCACGCCGCGGACCTGGCTCGGCCGCGACCGGGGCTCGCCCGGCCAGCGGCTCATGTCCCGGGTAAGCCGGGGATCGGCCAGGGCGGCCCGCGCGTCCGCGTAGCGGGTGACGACCCAGGCGCGTCCGTAACCCGGCATCCGCACCTCGGCGACGGGCCGCGACTCCCGCAGGCAGGCGAAGAATCCCCACGGATCCTGGTAGTAAGCCTCGCCCTCGAGAGCCACCGCCTCGGTCGTCGCAGTCACGTCCGTCATGGTCCTCACCGTACGGGCGCGATTGCGCGATCGTCACCCGGTTTTCCGACCCACTAGCAATGGCACCAGGTCTCACGGCACCAGGCTGAACGCCTGGGCCGGCGTGCCGTTGCAGGCGAACTGCTCGAGCTGAACCCCGCTGCCGGTCGAGGGAGCGTCAACGCACAGGCCCGAGTTGTCGGCGGTGAAGGAGTAGTAGCCGGAATACTGCAGGCCGCTGGCGAACAAGGCGTTGGTGTTGCCGGTCCCGCCGTAGTTCCAGGTCTGGAGCGTGGCCCCGGGGGCGGTGGCGCCCACCCCGCCGGTGATGTTCCAGCTCTCGCCCTCGGACTGGGCGTTCTCGTTCAACACCTCGTAGTAGCCGCTCACCGACGTCGCCACGAACTGCCAGAGCTGGCTGGTGGCCCCGGTGCAGGCCTGCTCGACCACGGCGGTGCCGTTGGCGGTCGAGCCCCCGGCCGCGCTCGCGCACAGGCCCGAGCCCTCGTTCACCACTTCGTACCACGACGCGGTGTTGATGCCCGAGTTCGGCACCAGGGTGAACGCCTGGGCCGAGGAGCTGTTGCAGGTGGACTGCACGAGCTGAACGCCGCTGCTGTTAGACGGAGCGTCCAGGCACAGGCCCGAGTTGTCGGCGACGAAGGTGTACGAGCCCGAGGACCCGAGCTTGGCGGAGAACAGGGCGTTGGTGTTGCCGGTCCCGCCGTAGTTCCAGGTCTGGAGCGTGGCCCCGGGGGCGGTGGCGCCCACCCCGCCGGTGATGTTCCAGGTCTCGCCCTCGGACTGGGCGTTGTCGTTGACCACGTCGTAGTAGCCGCTGACCCCGGTCGGCACGAACTTCCAGAGCTGGCTGGCCGCGCTCGTGCAGGCCTGCTGGACCACGGCGGTGCCGTTGGCGGTCGCGCCCCCGGCCGCGGTGGCGCACAGGCCGGAGCTCTGGTTGACCACCTCGAACCACGACGAGCTGACGCCGGAAGGGGCGAAGCTCATCGCGTGCAGGTTCCACCCTCCGTTGTCCTGGTCGACGACCAGCGTCTGGGTGCCCGCGGGCAGCGTGACGGTGGCGGTCACCGTCGTCCAGTTCTGCCAGCCGCCGGTGGCGGGGATGTTGATGTTGCCCGACAGGTTGGCGCCCGCGAGGTTGGCGATGTGCAGGGCGTCGGTTACGCCGCCGGGGGAGGCCACCCGCAAGCTCACCGTGTAGG
Source organism: uncultured Actinomycetota bacterium (assembly GCA_963838825.1). Taxonomy (GTDB): domain Bacteria; phylum Actinomycetota; class Actinomycetes; order Streptosporangiales; family Streptosporangiaceae; genus Trebonia. The sequence goes on along the minus strand of CAWISQ010000004.1, from coordinate 28,730 downwards.
TGCCTGCGCCGGCCGCGTTGACCGTGTACCTGGTCCACTGCCCGCTGCCGGTCCAGCCGAGGTCGTAGCCGCCCCCGGCGCCGGTCGTGTCGGTGGTGTCGCTGGTGGCCTCCAGGTCAACCCCGTCGCTGCGGTAGCTGTCGGCCGTGCCGTTGACCGAGCTGACGTTGTAGCCCAGGCCTTTTCCGCCGGTGTCGTAATTGGCGGCCTGCACGGTGCCTGGCACCTCGGCTGCGGTGCCGCCGAAGGCGCCCTCGCCTGCGGGCGTCTGGCTGTAGCCGGCCGCGACGATGTTCGCCTGCACCGCGCTCTGGGTGGCCTCGGACGGGAAACCGGAAACGTCGGCCGCTTCGTAGAATTCTCCGTCGCCCAGGCTCGTGTTGTCGCCCCCGGTGCCCAGCTCGATGGAGCTCTGAATCTTCATCGGGTCATAGCCGCCGCTCGGCAACGCGCCGGAATAGGTCTGGATCAGTCCGCCGGACTGGGCGTTGCCGTACTGCAGGGTCATGTTTGTCCCGCCGTTGTTCTCCTCCCAGGCGGAGAGGAACGTGCCGTTCTCGCTCGGGTAGGCCGGGGGGTTGTTCCCGGTGTTGCTGAAGTACATGCCGTTCTCTATGTCGGCCCCGACCCAGGGGCCGGGGCCGGTGCAGTTGCCCGTCCAGCAGTCGGTGCCGTAGTAGATCGCGTTCATCGTGGCGTTGCCGTCGTCGGAGTCGTTGGTCTCGCCCTGCCCGAAGTCAAAGCAGCACTGGTTGCTGGTGATGTTGGAGGACATGACCGCGTACAGCCCGTCGGGCTGAGAGCCGGTCGGCAGGTTGCGGGCGGAGTTGTCGCGGTAGCCGGTGCCGAACTTGTCGAATTCAAGCCCGTACGCCGGCTGGCCGCCGACGTAGACCGGCAGCGCCTCGGCCGGCGCGCCGATGTCCGCCCCGCCGGGGCCGGGGCCCGCGTTCCCGCCGCTGCAACCCGAGCAGGAGGTGCCGGGCGAGATCGGCATGTTGTTGCCGTTGGAGGTCTGGTCGTACAGCTCGGTGACCGTGCACGTCGTGCCGGCGCAGAACGAGTTCTCCGGCGCCACGTTGACAACCCCGCCGGCCGACTCCAGGCCGACGTTGAGGAAGGTCGAGTCGGAGGCCCGCTGAACCTGGTACAGCGGCCCGCTATAGGCCGAGAACAGCGCCCGGGTGGTGCTGTAGGCCGCCTGGCACGGAGTGCCGCCGGAAGCGTAGATATCGCACGGCTCGGCCGTGGCCGCCCGCGCGGGCGGCGTGCTGAACGCGGGGATGGCCAGCGCTGCCGCCAGCACCAGCGTCGCGGCCAGCACTACCCACCGCCGGATCAGGGCTATCGAGAACATCGGTCAGCCTCCGTGATCGGACATGCAAGGCCCGCGGCGAACTGCGCGGGCGGGTTGCCCGCGCAGTTCATCGGACGTCTTTGACTCCTTGCCAGTGAGATTCCGCCGACTTTGCCCATGCGTCAACTGGCCGCCGCAGAAATATTTCGTGAATGATCCGATGTATGCCCGATGCTGGAAGCAAGCCCGACCGTTACTCCCCGCCGGGAATCAGCATCCTGCTGGCGGCAGGCCGGAGTCGGCCAGGTCCGCGGCGCCCGTCGCGGCCGCGCCGCGTCCTTCGGCCGGAATGAGATAGCCCGCGCGCTGCCGGGTGACGATCAGCGGCTGGCTGCCGGGCGGCTCAAGCTTGGCTCGCAGCCGGCTGATGTACGTGCGGACGTATTCCGTCTCCGCCTCGTACCCGTGGCCCCAGACCTGGCGTAGCAGGTGCGCACGGGACAGCAGTTTCCCCCGGTTGATCGCGAGTTCGCGCAGCAGCGCGAACTCGGTCGGAGTGAGGCGCACCTCGGTGCCGGCGAGCTGTACCTGCTTGCTCGCCAGGTTGATCGACAGCCCGCCGACGCTGATCCTGGCCGGCGCGGGCTCGCCCGCGGCCTCGGCCGCGGGCCGGGTCCGGCGCAGCGTGGCGCCGATCCGGGCCAGCAGTTCCTCGATGCCGAATGGCTTGGTCATGTAGTCGTCGGCGCCCATGTTCAGCGCCGTGACCTTGTCCTGCTCCCCGCCCCTGGCCGACACCACGATGATCCCGACCGGTGACCGCTCGCGGATCTCGCGGCACAGCTCGAACCCGTCGGCGCCGGGCAGCATGAGATCGAGCAGCACCATGTCCGGCTGCTCGAGGTCAAGCAGGTCGATCACCTTGCTTCCGGCCGAGACGACCGTGTCGAAGCCCCGCACGACCAGGTTGGAGCGGATCAGATCGACGATGTTCGGATCGTCTTCAATAATCAGCACCTTTGTCGCGACCATCGGATTACTCACCGTAGTCATGGGCTTTCTCCAGTGATTAGTCATCCCCGCATCGCGCAACTATAAGACTGTTTGCCCGCGATGATCCAGCATCCGGGAAACGTTCATCGAACTTACGTGGCGGCCAATGCGCGGCAGTGCCCAATCTGCTGATTTTCGAGTTTGTTTCGGTCGCCCTGGCCCATCCTCATCATTGACGGACTCGGCCTCGCGCGATGTACTCTGCGCTACGGACTGAACGCGGACGGGGTCGCACGCTGGTCCCCGAGGGGCTGGACGAGGCGCTTGACCGGATCGCCGCGCGCCGCCGGGTGAGGCGGAATGATGGTTAGTACGCATCTAGCAAATAAAACTATCCATAAAATATTAACGCGCCGGCGATCGTCCGAACATTGACCGGTACGCCTTGTAGGGCTACCTTTTCTCGCCGCCGTTGCGCTTGTGTAACGAAGGCCAGCCGGTCTAGTCCAATTAGATCACGGGTGTGTTTCGGCCCTTGATGTATGGCGTTCCCAACATCTACCTTTCATCCCGGAAGGACACGCGCGTTGTGCGGTGTCCCACGTCGTCGTATCTGAGCACATTGTGGTGGCGAAAGGGGTCTGGGATGCTTCTGCGTAACAGAGGTCAGGGAGGGTGGCACTCTCGTTCACAAAGCCACGGCACATCGAGGTCCCTGCCCAAGGTGGGACTGGTAGCTGCGGCAGCGGTCGTCGCGATGGTGGCCGCGGGCTGCTCGTCGTCGTCCTCGTCGTCGACCACGGCCCCCGCATCGGCCGCGGCGACCTCGTCCGCCCCGGCTGCGGCCGGCTCGGCCACGGTTCCCTCGGGGCTGAGCATCAGCTCCTTCACCGTTGACATCGCGTCGACCATGTCCCAGCTCAAGCCGCTGGCCACGGCAGGCACCAAGGGCGCGAGCAGCCTGCAGATCGGCGTGATCCTGCCCGACACCACGTCGTCGACCCGGTGGGTTGACTTTGACGCGCCGTACATGAAGGAGGCCTTCACCGACGCCGGGTTCACCTCGTCGCAGTTCCGCATCGACAACGCGCAGGGCAGCGACGCAACCCAGCTGAGCGACGCGACCGCCGACATCAACCTGGGTGCCAAGGTCCTGATCGTATGCCCGCTCGACGGCCCGACCGGCGTCGCGATCGCGAAGCTCGCGGAGCAGAAGGGCGTCATCCTGATCGCCTACGACCGCGCCATCTTCCAGGGCACGGACACCTACTACGTCAGCTTTGACGGCGAGAAGGTGGGCGAGCTGATCGGCACCGGCTTCAACCAGTGCCTTACGTCCTGGGGCGTCAAGAGCCCCCAGGTCTACGTCCTGAACGGCGGTGAGGACACCGACCCCAACGCGATCGCCTTCGCCACGGGTTACAACAAGGTGGTCTTCAACCAGCCGGCCAAGTCGGTCGCCGCGGGTGCGAAGGGCACCGCAGGCGGTGCCACGCTGGTGGCCGAGAACTTCGCCCCCGGCTGGGACAACACCAAGGGAGGCACGATCTTCCAGCAGGCGTTCACCGCCAACCCGAAGATCAACGCCACTATCGAGGCCAATGACGGGCTCGCCAGCGCGGTGATCACCGACCTCAAGTCGGCCGGGGTCAAGCCCCACACCATCCCGACCACCGGGCAGGACGGCACGGCCCAGGGCATGGCCTACATCCTCCAGGGCTACCAGTGCGGCTCCGTCTACAAGCCGGTTTACAAGGAGGTCCAGGACGCCGTAACGGTGGCCACGATCCTGCTGGCCGGCCAGAAGGTTCCCGCGGCCCTGCTGAACGGCACGGCCACGGACTCGGCCGACACGAGCATCACCGAGCCGGCGTCCCTGCTGACGGCCACGTGGGTGACCAAGTCGAACATCGAGTCGACCGTGGTGGCGGACAAGTTCGACACCGCCTCGGCGATCTGCGCGCTCGCGGGTGCGAGCGTCTGCTCCGCGAACGGGATCAAGTAATCATCATCTGACCGGGGCTGGCGGGCTCGCTCTTGCGGCGGGCCCGCCAGCCCCGCGACGATGAGGTGACAATGCGGACAACGTGGGCAAAGCTACTGACGGGTATTAAAAATGACTGAGGTGAATGAGGCACCGGCAGGCGCGAGCCGCGGCGGGGACGGAGCCGAACCCCTGCTGAGGCTGCGCGGCATCGACAAGCACTTCGGGCCGGTGCAGGCGCTCTACGGCGTGAACCTGGACCTGCCCGCCGGTCAGGTGACCGGCCTGTGCGGTGACAACGGGGCGGGGAAATCGGTGCTCACCCGCACCATCTCCGGCGCCCACCAGCCCGACCACGGCGAGATCTTCTTCGACGGGAAGCCGGTGCACATCCGGAGCACCCGGGACGCCTCCGCGCTCGGAATCGAGACCGTCTACCAGGATCTTGCGCTGGCCGACAACCTGGACATCGTCCAGAACATGTTCCTCGGCCGGGAGCCGCTGAGCTACGGCCTGCTCGACGAGGACTCGATGGAGCTGCAGGCGGCCGAGACGCTGAGCTCCCTGCGGGTGACCACCGTGCGCTCCATCCGCCAGCCGGTCGCCTCGCTGTCGGGAGGTCAGCGGCAGTCGGTGGCGGTCGCCAAGGCGGTCATGTGGAACTCCAAGCTGGTGCTGCTCGACGAGCCCACCGCCGCCCTCGGGGTGGTGCAGACCCGGTCCGTGCTTGACCTCATCAAACGGCTGCGCGACCGCGGGCTGGCGGTGATGGTGATCAGCCACAACCTGACCGACGTGTTCGAGGTCGCCGACCGGATCGCCGTGCTCTACCTGGGGCGGATGGTGGCCGAGGGGCCGACCTCGACCTTCGACCTGCAGAGCGTGGTGCAGTACATGACGACGGGCACCGCCAGCGGGCGGCCCTACGAGTCCGCCGGATCAGCCAATGGCAAGGGCTGAGGCGGATGGCCAGCATCAAGGAGCGCCCGTGACCGCGGAACCGGGCGAGACCCCGGCCGGGACGGCGGGCGCCGGGACGGCCGACCTCACCCTCGACGCCAAGGTGGCAGCGGCCGACCTACCGCCTGCGATCGTCGCCCAGTCGCTTGGCGAGTACATACGGGTCTGGTGGCTCCGGGTTCGCAGCGGCAACAGCGGTCTGCTGCCGGTGGTCCTGGCCATCGTGGTGGTCGCCGTCGTCTTCGAGATCATCACCCCTGAGCACGCGTACCTGCGGCCGAGCAACCTGGTGTACATCTTCGGGCTGAGCACCGTGTACATGGTGCTGGCGATGGCCGAGACGCTGGTCCTGCTGCTCGCGGAGGTCGACCTGTCGGTCGGCGCGGTCGCGCTCATCGGCGGGGTGATCGCCTTCAAGCTGGTTCAGCAGCCCGGGCCGGACTGGCCGTGGTGGGCGGCGGTGCTCGCGGCGCTCGCCATCTGCGGCGCCATCGGCGCCCTCCAGGGAACGCTGACCGCAGTGCTCAGGGTCCCGTCCTTCGTCTCCACCCTGGGCGGGTTCCTGCTCTTCTCCGGGGTCCTCATCATCATCCTCGGCGGGGCCGACTCCACCGTCAGCCTCAACACCTCGGACCCCAACCAGAACGTCATCTACGAAATGGTTCAGGGGCTCATCTCTCCCGTCGTCGCCTGGATCATTCCTGGCGGTGGTGGTCGTGGCGGCCGGCGCGTCCCAGTGGGCCCGCACAGTCAGGCGGCGGCGCCGGGGCCTGACCACTCCGCCGCTGAGCCTGACCGCGATCAAGCTCGTGCTGATGGCGATCTTCGGGGCGGCGGTAGTGATCATCTGCTCCGTCAACCGGGGGAGCACGCTGAAGTCGGTCACCGGGGTTCCGTGGGTCATCCCGATCGTCCTGGTCCTGCTCGGCGTCTGGACGGTCGTGCTCCAGCGGACGCGCTTCGGCCGCTACATCTACGCCATTGGCGGCAACCCGGAGGCGACCCGCCGGGCGGGCGTCAGCCTCCCCGCCATCCGCATCTGGGCGTTCGCGCTGTGCTCGGCGACCGCCGCCCTCGGCGGCATCCTGCTCGGCTCGTTTTTCTACGGTGAGTACAGCTCCAATACGGCCGACCCCGGCCAGCTCGTCCTGTACACCGTCGCCGCCGCCGTTATCGGCGGGGTCAGCCTGTTCGGCGGCCGGGGCAAGGCCGTCCACGGCGTCCTCGGCGGCCTCCTCATCGGCGGCATCGCCTACGGCGTGTCCCTGCTCAGCCTGGGTTCGCTGTCCACGCCGCTGCAGTACATCCTGCCGGGCGGCGTGCTCCTGATGGCGGTGCTGATCGACGTGCTGTCACGGCGCGGGGCGGGGGCGGTGACCGGTGTCTGACGACACGCGAAGGACAAGCGATGAGGAAGTGCCTGTGACTGCGGACCCCAGCGAGACCCCGGTAGCGACGGTCGGCGCCGGGACGGACGACCTTACCCTCGACGAGGCGGTGGCCACGGCGGACGTCCCGCCCGAGCTCGTCGCCCAGTCGCTCGGCCAGTACCTGCGAGCCTCGCTGCTGCGGGTCCGCGGCGGCAACAGCGGTGTGCTGCCGGTGATCCTGGGCCTGGTGGTGGTCGCCGTCGCCTTCCAGATCGCCAACTCGAAGTTCCTGTCGGCGCAGAACCTGGTCAACCTGTTCGAGCAGAGCACCGTGTACATGCTGCTGGCGATGGCGGAGATCTTCGCCCTCCTGCTCGGCGAGATCGACCTGTCCGTCGGCCTGGTCATGGGCCTCGGCAGCGTGGTGGTCGCCGAGCTGGTGCAGCCGAGCGGCGCGAACTGGCCGTGGTGGGCGGCGATCATCGTCACGCTGCTCGCCTGCGCCGCGGTCGGCTTCATCCAGGGAACGCTCGTGGCCAGGCTGAGGATGCCGTCGTTCATCGTCACCCTCGGCGGCCTGCTGATCCTGGAGGGCGTCGCGATCATCGTCCTCGGCGGGTCGCTCGTCGGCATCGGGAACTCCCAGTACCGCAACGAGGTCGCCCTCTACGACATCTTCTAGGGGTCGTTCAGCCCGGTGGTCGGCTGGATCCTGCTCGTCGTGACGGTCGGCGCCGCCGGCGCGGGGCTCTGGATGCGCGACGCGCGCAAGCGTCGCAAGGCGCTGGAGGCCGCGCCGCGCAGCCTCACCGCGATGAAGATCATCCTCATCGCGGTCGCAGGAGCCGCGGTCGTCGCCATCTGCAACGTCAACCGCGCCCACTCCGGGACGATCGAGGGGGTTCCCTACATCATCCCGATCGTCCTCATCGTCCTCGGCGCCTGCACGCTCCTGCTGCAGCGAACCCGCTTCGGCCGCTACGTCTACGCCATCGGCGGCAGCGCCACCGCCGCCGAGCGAGCAGGCGTCCGCCTGACCTCGGTCCGAACCTGGTGCTTCGTCCTCGCGGGCCTGATCTCCGGTATCGCCGGGATGCTGTTCGCCTCGTGGCAGGTGACGCTGACCACCAACATCATCAAGGCCTCCAACAGCTACGTGCTGCTCGCGGTGGCCGCGGCGGTCATCGGCGGCACCAGCCTGTTCGGCGGCCGGGGCAAGACGATCCACGGCATCCTCGGCGGCCTCGTCATCGGCGGCATCTACAACGGCCTCTACCTGCTGGGCGTGTCGAGCCAGTGGATTGACGTCGTCGTGGCCGGCGTCCTGCTCGCGGCGGCGCTGATCGACGTCCTCTCCCGCCGAGGCGCCCCCGGCCGGACATGACCGTCCGTTGTGGTGCTCCGTGTTAAGCCGGCCCGCTACGCGGTGCTGCTGCTACCCGCAAGGGTGTTTGCTTGCCTGTCAATCCTGCTGATGGGCGCAGCCGCCGGGTGCAGCAGCGCCGCTCCGGCGCCCGGGAGCGGCGACCAACCTCGACTACGGCTACGGCGTCGAAGACCCGACCGCAGTGTCCTGCCCCTCCGCGACCTTCTGCATGGCCGTGCTCGAATCGGGCTACGCGGCCACCTACGACGGAACCACGTGGAGCCGGCCCGCCCGGCTATCTTCATCCGCGGGCGAGCCCGATTCCGTGTCCTGCCCGACCGTGAGCTTCTGCCTGGCGGTAGACGCGCGAGACTCATCCGCCTTTGTGTTCAATGGCAGTAAGTGGAGTTCCGCTCCGCGCATTAACGATCCCGCCGCGAGCGCCCAACCGGGCATGGCGTCGGTATCATGCTCCTCGCCGAGTTTCTGCGCCGCCGTTGACAACGGCGCCAACGCGTTCACGTTCAACGGGACCTCCTGGAACGCCGCCGCCGTCATAGATCCCGGCAACGAACTGGGCACCGTTTCGTGTCCGAGCGCAAGCTTCTGCGCCGCCGTCGACTACGGCCCGAACGTGATCACCTTCAACGGCGCCGCCTGGAGTAAACCGGCCGCCATCGATCCAGGCACTTACCTTCAGGCAGTGTCGTGCGCAACCGCCAGCTTCTGCGTCGCCATTGACCGTAAAGGAAACGCGCTCACGTTCAACGGCGCCACCTGGAGCGCGCCCGTCAACGCCGATCCGCACGGCCTCAGCATGGGGGAGGGCGGTATCTCGTGGCCGGTGGTGTCGTGCCCGACCAGGAACTTCTGCGCCGCCGTGGACGGCAACGACGGAGACCTGGTCACATTCGACGGCACCACCTGGGCCGCGCCCGTCACCATCGACGCGAAGGCCGCTAACTCCGACAAGGGACCAGTGCTCATATTCCTTATGTCGGTGTCCTGCCGATCCGCCCGGTTCTGCGTGGCCGGAGACTCCCTTGGCGATGCGTTCGTCAGAATTTGACGGACTTCTAAGAAAATCAAATCAAAATCGTCATATCGAACGGTCCCTGGTCCCACCTCTTCGCATCATCCTTCCGCCCGGCCGCTGGTAAGCCTAGAAGAATATATGACAATAGGTCGGATTTGACAGCCTTTAAACCGTGGCACTTCCGTTCGGGCTGGATAATTCTTGAACTAACTTGCACCTGAACGTTGACCCGGCACCGGCTGCATGCGCTAATCTTCCGGCCTGTTGGGTATTCGATCGCAGGTCGCCTAGCTGCACGACTGCGATCACGGGGAACTCACAGACGTGTATTTCGGCAGTCGCGCGCGGCAGGCCCTCATTTCGGTATTCACCGGGCCGCGTGCGGTTCGCATTTGATCCCGGATTGCCGCCCTGGCATTTCTCTATGCCCGGAACGCGGCTAGTCCAGTCAACGAGAGGATTCAGACTTTGAACGGAAGAAGGCTGACGCCCGCGCTCGCCGCGGCGGCGATCGCGGCGGTCGCGGCGGTCGGCGCGGCCGGCTGCTCAAGCAGCTCCTCGACAACCGCGGGCACCGTGTCGGCGTCAGGGAACACGGTCGACATCTACTCCAGCCTGCCGATGCAGGGCTCGTCCAACGTGCAGACCATCCCCATGGTCAACGGCATGAAGCTCGCGCTCGCCCAGGCAGGGGACAAGGCGGGCAAGTTCACGGTGAACTTCACCGCGCTCGACGACTCGACCGCGGCGGCCGGCAAGTGGGACCCCTCGCAGACCGCGGCCAACGCCCGCAAGGTCGCCGCCGACCCGAGGGCGGTCTACTACGTCGGCGAGTTCAACTCCGGCGCGAGCGAGATCTCGATCCCGATCCTCAACCAGGGCGGCATCCCGCAGGTCTCTCCGGCCAACACCTACGTGGGCCTGACCACGAGCCTGCCCGGCAGCGCGCCGGGCGAGCCGGGGAAGTACTACCCGACCGGGAAGCGCACCTACCTGCGGATCGTGCCGATTGACTCGATCCAGGGCGCGGCCGACCTGCTGGCGATGAAGCAGGACGGCTGCACCAAGGTCGCGATCGCCAACGACAAGGAGGCCTACGGCGCCGGCCTGGCCCAGCTCATCGAGCTGGAGAAGGCCGAGTACGGCGTCAACGTGGTCAGCAACACCGGCATCGACCCGACCGCGAGCAACTTCCGCACCTACGCGCAGACGATCAAGTCGCAGGGAGCCGACTGCTTCTTCTTCTCCGGCATCGTCTCCAACGGCGGCGTCCAGATCGTCAAGGACGTCAACGCGGCCCTCCCGAAGGCCAAGATCTTCGGCCCCGACGGCGTGTGCACCTCGGCCTGGACCCAGGCCTCGCAGGGCGGCGTGCCCGCCTCGGTCGACCCGCTGATGGAGTGCACGGTCGCGACCCAGGACCTGGCGGCCTACCCGGGCGGCAAGGCGTTCCTGGCCGCGTACCAGGCCAAGTACGGCTCGGCCGATCCCGACCCGTACGCGATCTACGGCTACGAGGTGATGAAGCTCGGCCTCGGCACCATCGCCTCGCTCGGCGCCAACGGTGACAACAAGGCCGACGTCCTCAAGGCGCTGTTCGCCATCAAGGACCGCCAGTCGGTGATCGGCACCTACGGGTTCGACGCGAACGGCGACACCACCCTGAAGTCCTACGGGCTCTACTCGGCGGACAAGACAGGCAACCTGGTCTTCAAGGAGACCCTGACCCCGACGAAGACCGTCAGCTAATCGCACTGGTCACATCGGCTCCAGGCGCGGAGGGGCGCCGCCCGGCGGCGCCCCTCCGGCCTGACTTTTCCGCGTAGGACACGTGAATACGACAATCACCCCGAGCCCGCCGGTGCAGGCGGCCCGCCCGGCGGCGGCCGTCCTCGCGGCCCTGCGCCGGTACGGCGGCCGCTGGGGCCTGATCGTGGCGCTCGCCGCCCTGCCGGTTTACTACGGCGTCACCGACCTGTTCAACGGCTATCAGGCGGCCGTGGTAGCCGGCCACCCGGTCATCCACCACGACCTGTCGCGGCTGGGCTTCAACTTCGCCGAGGGACTGTCGGACGGCGCCATCTGGGCCCTGATCGCGATCGGCTACACCCTCGTGTACGGCATTATCGAGCTGATCAACTTCGCGCACGGCGATGTTTTCATGATCGGCTCGTTCACCGCCGTCGGCGTCTGGTCCGTGCTCGGCCTCAGCCTGACCACCTCCGCCCTCGGCGTGATCGGCGGCCTGGCCGTCTCGCTCGTCATCGCCATGCTCGCCACCGGCACCCTCAACGTCCTCATCGAGCGGGTCGCCTATAAGCCCCTGCGCAATGCGCCCAAGCTGGCGCCGCTGATCACGGCGATCGGCTTCTCCTTCATCCTGCAGAACGTCGGCCTGCTGTGGCGTGGCGGCTCACAGCAGAGCGTCACCGACCTGATCGGCGCGCAGAAGGTGGTGTTCACCATCGGCGGCGTGCCCATCCTGCGCGGCTACATCCTCGCCTGGGCAGTGATGGTTCCGCTGGTGCTCGCGTTGTCGTGGTTCATCAGCCGCACCCGGCCGGGCCGGGCGATGCGCGCCACCGCCCAGGACCCGGAGGCGGCGCGGCTGATGGGGATCAACGTCAACAGCACGGTCTCGCTGACGTTCCTGCTCGGCGGCGCGCTGGCGGGCGCGGCTGGCCTCATCTACGCCGTGTACGAGACCCAGGTCTGGTACTTCCAGGGATTCCAGGCGGGCCTGTTCGCGTTCACCGCGGCGGTCATGGGCGGCATCGGCAACGTCCGCGGTGCCGTTCTCGGCGGCCTGATCATCGGCGTCATCCAGGCGCTGTCCGATGAGCGCATCGGGCCGCAGTGGACCGAGGCCATCGTGTTCGCCTATCTCATCGCGATCATGGTGCTGCGGCCCACCGGCCTGCTCGGCGAGGAAACGCGGGAGGCGGGGTGAGCGAGCTGCTGGTACAGCTGCGCGAATGGCGCGACGCCGCCGAACGGCTGATTCCGCCGTGGTGGAGCAAGGCCCTGGCGGCCCTGCTGGTGGCGGTGGGCGTCGTCCTGCCGTTCCTCACCGGGTCAAGCAGCGGCTTCCTGAACGGGACGATCGTCGCCGTCACCTACGCGGTGATGGCCCTCGGCCTTAACGTCGTGGTCGGCATGGCCGGCCTGCTCGACCTCGGGTACGTCGCGTTCTACGCCTTCGGCGCGTACTGCGTCGGCTGGTTCGGCTCCGGCTTCTTCTTCGGCCTGCGGGTCCACGTGGGCGTCTCGCCGCTCACCGACACGCTGGCCGGAATCCACCTCAACTTCCTGCTCATCCTCGTCGCGGCGGTCGTCGTCTGCGCGGTGGCCGGCATGATCATCGGGCTGCCCACGCTGCGGCTGCGCGGCGACTACATCGCGATCGTGACGCTTGCGTTCGGCGAGATCATCGGCGTCCTCGCCATTAACGGGCAGTCCATCGGCGTGGGCGGCGGGATGACGCTCACCGCGGGCAACCTGGGCATCAGCGCGGTCGACTCGCCCTGGTTCCCTGGCTCGGGGTCGTTCGGCCTGCTCGACCTGCGGCCGTGGTACTGGCTGATCTTCGGCATCTTGCTCATCGTGCTCTTCGTCAACCTGCGGGTCCGCGACTCGCGGCTCGGCCGGGCCTGGGTGGCGCTGCGCGAGGACGAGGTGGCGGCCGTCTCCATGGGCATCCCGCTGGTGAAGACCAAGCTGATGGCGTACGCGATCGGCGCGGCCTTCGGCGGGATGGCCGGAGCGTTCTTCGGCGCCTACTTCACCGAGGTCAACGCGGGCCAGTTCGCGTTCGGCTTCTCGATCTTCATCGTCGCCATGGTGGTCGTCGGCGGCATCGGCTCGATCTGGGGCGCCCTGGCGGGCGGCCTGCTGCTCGGCTACATCAACAATTACCTGATCCCCGACGTGCTCAACGGCCTGCCGTCCGCGTTCGGCCTGAACTTCCAGCTCAGCTCGGTGTCGTTCGGCATCTTCGGTTTCCTGCTCGTGCTGGTGATGACGGTGCGCCCGCAGGGCCTGTTTCCCGAGCGGCGGCGCCGCCTCGAGCTGACCGGCGAGGTCGCGGCGCAAGACGGCGAGTTCGGCAGCGAACCGGAGGGACCGGCATGAGCGCGGACGCCGTCTCGGCGCCTCCCGCGGCCGTGGCCGCGCCGTCACCCCCGCCGATCCTGCTCGCCCAGGCAATCACCAAGCGGTTCGGCGGCCTGGTCGCGGTCAACGCGGTCACGTTCGACATCCCGGCCCGGTCGATCGTCTCGCTGATCGGCCCGAACGGAGCGGGCAAGACCACCTTCTTCAACATGCTGACCGGGCTGATCCGGCCCACCGAGGGGCGGATCAGCCTCGACGGCAGGAACATCACCAGGTCCCGGCCGGATGTGATCACCGCCCGCGGCGTCGCCAGGACCTTCCAGAACATCCGGTTGTTCGGCGCGATGACCGCCACCGAGAACGTGATGATCGGGCATCACAGCCGGATGAAGGCCGGCGTTTTCGGCGCCATCGTCCGGCCGCCGTGGGTGATGAGGGAGGAGCGCGCGGTCCTGGAGCGGGCGCGTGAGCTGCTCGCCTACGTCGGGCTGGGGCGGGCGGACTTCGACCGGCTCGCCATCCACCTCCCCTATGGCGACCAGCGGCGGGTGGAGATCGCCCGGGCCCTGGCCAGCGAGCCGCGGCTGTTGCTGCTCGACGAGCCCACGGCCGGCATGAACCCGCACGAGTCGGCCGCCCTGGCCGCGTTCATGCGCCAGATCCGCGACGACCTGAAGCTGACGATCCTGCTCATCGAGCACGACATGAGGGTCGTCATGGGCGTCTCCGAGCGCGTCACCGTGCTCAACTACGGCAGCAAGCTCGCCGAGGGCACGCCCGCCGAGGTCCGCGCGAACCCGGCCGTGATTGAGGCCTACCTCGGGAAGGAAGGCTGATGGCGCTGCTTGAGGTCAGTGACCTGCACGCGCACTACGGTGCGATCGAGGCGCTCAAGGGCGTCTCGCTGACCGTCGACGAGGGTGAGGTGGTCACGCTCATCGGATCCAACGGGGCAGGCAAGTCCACCACCCTGCGCTGCATCTCCGGGCTTACCCCGGCCAGCGCGGGCACGCTCACCTTGGCCGGCCAGGACATCACCCGGGTCGCCCCGCACGAGATCGTCACCCGCGGCATCGCGATGTCGCCCGAGGGCCGGCGCTGCTTCTCCCGGATGACGGTCAGGGAGAACCTGGACCTCGGCGCCTACCGACGGCGCGGCCCGGCCATCGCCGCCGACCTGGAACGGGTGTTCACGCTGTTCCCCCGGCTGAAGGAACGGGAGAGCCAGAAGGCGGGCACGATGTCCGGCGGCGAGCAGCAGATGCTCGCCATCGGCCGGGCGATGATGGCCGGCCCGAAGCTGCTGCTGCTCGACGAGCCGTCACTCGGCATCGCCCCGATCCTGGTGGACCGGATTTACCAGACCATCGCCGAGATCCACTCGCTCGGCGTGGCGATCCTGCTGGTGGAGCAGAACGCCAACCGCGCGCTCGACGCGGCCGGCCGCGGCTACGTGCTCGAGACCGGCCGAATCGTGCTCGCGGACCGCACGTCGTCACTCCAGCGCGACCCGAGGGTGCAGGAAGCGTACCTAGGAACATGAACCAGAACACCGGAACCATCGGCGTCATCGCGCTCTACCTGCTCTTCATCTGGCTGATCTCCGCCGCAGCCGGCGCGTGGCTGACCGAGCGCAAAGGCTACGGCGAGCGCCTGGGCCTGCTGCTCGGCCTGGTCCTTTCTGCGGTCGGCCTCATCCTCGCGCTGCTGCTTCCGGCCAGGCCTGCCTCGAAGTGGAAGCGGGAAGGACCCATCCCTCGCCGCCGCCGGGTCACCGGCCCCTAACAGGACGGTCCTCCCACTCGTCGGGATGCTCACTGAGCCGACCCGGGCCGAGTGCGCATTCGGGCACGCTCTCGGCGGTCAAATGCGCACTCGGCCCGCTGAGCGAGGCGGTGGCAGCCCCTAGCTGGCCGGGAGGCCGAGGAGCTTGTTCGCCGTCAGCGCGTACGAGTTGGTGTAGGTCGCGGGCAGGTTGACCGGGCCGGTGATGATCCCCGCCAGCTTGCTGATCGCCATGATCACCGTCGGGCCGTCGGCCGGCATGATCCCGTTGGGCAGGAACTGCGACTTGTCCGTGGCGAGGGTCGAGATATAGGTCGCCTTGGTGACGAGCGCGTTGTTGACGAAGCTCGGCGGAAGCACGTTGGCGACGTCGGCCGCACTGTGGGTGGCGAGCCAGTGCATGGTGGCGACGATCGCGTCGACGACCTTCTGCACGGTCGCCTGGTTCCCGTTTACCCAACTGGTCAGCCCGAGCACCCCGGCGGTGGGCGTGAAGCCGCCGAGCCACTTCTGCACCCCGGCGGTGGTGGTGAGGTCGAACGCCGGGTAGCCGATGCCCAGCTTCTCGATCGCGGCGACCGTCGGCTGGGTGGTCATGCCGCAGAGGATCTTGTGGTGCTCAAGCGCGGCGATCATGGTGGAGCCGTCACCGGCCGCGATCCTGGAGTACTCGCCGGTCTTCAGGCCGTACCTGGCGGCCAGGTACTGAGTGAGCTGGTCGGTGCCCGACCCTAGGTCGGTCACGCCGATCGACTGCCCCTTCCACTGCGCCGGCGAGGTGATGTGCGTGCCGGTGGCGCACATGATCCGCTCGCCCGGGGACCCGGACAGCTGCGCCACATCCACGACGGCCTTGCCCTGGAGCTGGAAGTTGATGGTGTGCACGTACCAGGCGCCGGCCAGGTCGACCTGCCCGGACGCCATGGCCGTCTCCGCGCCGACGCCGCCCGCCACCTCGTTGGACAGCACCATGTTGACGCCGTACTTCTTGTAGAACCCGAGGCTCTGCGCGAGCTGATACGGCAGGTAGATCTGCTTGTTGATGCCGCCGACCATCATCGTGACGGTGGGCAGGCTGGCACTCGAAGCGGAACCGCCGCCGCCAGTCGCGGACGCGGCCGTGCTGTTGCTGCCCGACGAGCACGCCGCCACGGTGAGCGCGGTGGCGCACGCGGCCGCCAGGGCCGCCAGGGAGCCTCTTCTGAGACTGATTCTTCGCATGGTGCTACTCCTGATTGTTGAGGTGTGAGAAAGCAGGCGAGAAAGATGAGAGGACGAGCCAGACGGAACCGCTCAGACCGCGGAGGCCTCGGTCGCCATCTGCGGCCGCCAGGCCAGCACCCGCCGCTCGAGCAGGCTGATCAGCCACTCGGCGACCAGCGCGATCGCGCCGATGATGATCATGCCGGCGAAGATGCCGTCGGCGTTGAAGTTGTTCGCCGAGTCGGTGATCAGCACGCCGAGGCCGTGCTGGGCGCCGAGCACCTCTCCGACCACCGCGCCGATGACCGCGAAACCGAAGGCCACGTGCAGCGACGCGATGATCCAGGTCATCGCGGACGGGATGACCACGTTGCGGACCAGTTGCATCCGTGATGCGCCGAGAATCCGCGCGTTGTTGATGAGGTTCCCGTCCACCTCGCGGACGCCCTGGTAGGCGTTGAAGAAGACCACGAAGAAGACGAGGAAGGCAGCCAGGACAACCTTCGACGACATGCCAAGACCGAGCATGATGATGAAGAGCGTGCCGAGCACGATGCGCGGCAGCGCGTTGACCGCCTTGATGTAGGGGCTGAGGACCTCGGACAGGAACCGCACCTGCCCGAGCAGGACGCCGACCACAATGCCGCCGGCGACCCCGAGGAGGAACCCGAGGATGGCCTCCTCCATCGTGGTCCAGATCTGCAGCCAGATCGAGCCGAAGCCGGTGCCGTGCTGCACCCAGGCCCGGGCCTGCGACACGATCCCGCTGGGCTGGCCGAAGAAGAACGGGTCGACGATCTTCAGCGACGTGAACAGCTGCCAGCCGCCGAAGACGATGATGAGCAGCGCGACCTGCGCGCCGCGTACCTGCAGCTTCCGTCTCGTCATGACGGGACCTCCTCGACGGCGGCGACGGGGCCGCCCAGAGCCGAGGTCCGCGCGTAGGCCCGCGTTACCTCGTCGCGCAGCGACTCCCAGATCTCGTGGTGCAGCTCGGTGAACCGCCGGCCGAACCTGATCTCCTGGACCGACCCGCGCGGCCGCGGCAGGTCAATGTCGAACACCGCCTTGACCGTGCCGGGCCCGGCGGTCATCACGACGACCTTGTCGGCGAGCGCGATCGCCTCCTCCAGGTCGTGCGTCACGAAGATCACCGACGGCCTCGACTGGTCCCACAGCGTCAGCAGCTCGTTGGACATGATCGCCTTGGTCTGCACGTCGAGCGCGCCGAACGGCTCGTCCATCAGCAGGATCGACGGCTCGTTGATCAGCGCCGCCGCCAGCGCCACCCGCTTGCGCATCCCGCCCGACAGCTGGTGCGGATGATGGTCCTCGAACCCGGTCAGGCCGACCATCCGCAGCCAGTCCCGGGCGTCGGTGAGCGCCTGCTTCTTGGGGACGCCGCGGAACAGCGGCCCCATCGCCACATTGCCGAGCACCGTCTTCCACGGCAGCAGCGCATCGGTCTGGAACATGAAGCTGGTGCCGCGCCCGATGCCGGTGACCGGCTGCCCGCCGACCGACACCGTTCCGTCACTGGCCTGGTCAAGGCCGGCCACCAGGGTCAGCGTGGTCGACTTGCCGCACCCTGACGGCCCCACCACGGCGCAGAACTCACCGGGCTCGACGGTCATGGTCACGTCACGCAGGGCGGTGAACACGCCGCCGCCGGGCGTCTGGAATCGTTTGGTGACACCCGATAGCTCGATGCGGTGGTCACGTGATGTGTTGGATCGCACAAGCCAGGACGCTAGCCACGGACGTGATCGGCCGTCACGATTGCGCTCAATCCTCGCCGTAAAGCGCGCTGCGCGCCTTTGGCGCGTTTAGATCAAACCCCATCGCTCCGAACGGAAGGTTGCTTCGCCTTCCCGCCTGCCGTGTCCCTTGGCCGCCGGGGAGGGCGAAGCGACTGGCTCGTTCTGCCACTTGTGCGCATTTTGCTATTTATCGCGAAACTCCCTGAGAAGTTGCCCCGTTGTTACACTGCGGTAACCCCAGCGCAGGTCCCGATGGCGAGGAGGAACCGATGGGGCTTCCCCTCTGGCACCACGTGCGGCAGCGCCTGTCCGCCCAGGTCGTTCTCATGATGGTCGCGATCTTGGTACTCACCCTGGTCGGCGGCTTCTTCGTGGCCCAGGCGAACCTGTCCCGGCAGCTGAACGACCAGTTCGAGAACCGCGCGCTGTCGATCGCGCAGACGCTGGCGAGCCAGCCGAGCGTGGCCGAGCAGGCCGCCGACGGTCGCCCCGGTGGCCAGCTGCAGGTGCTGGCGACTCGCGTGCTGCGAGGGACCGGCGCGTGGTTCGTGGTGATCACCAATGCCCGGGGCATCCGCCTCACCCATCCCACCCTGGCGCTCATCGGCACGCCCATCACCTACGACGACCCGGAGCCGGATACCTCCGAGCCGTTCCGCACCGGCCGTCCCTGGCTGGGTGTTCAGCACGGCACGCTCGGCCCGGTCGCGGCCGGGAAGACGCCGCTGTGGCTGAACGGCAGGCTGGTCGGCCAGGTGTCGGTCGGCTTCCAGGCCACGAAGGTCAGCAGCGCACTGTCCGGTGCCTTGCTGACCTTCATCCCGTACCTGCTCGGCGTCCTCGTGGTCGGCGTGCTCGCCGCGCTCGCCCTGGCCCGCCGGCTGAAGCGGCAGACCTTCGGCCTTGAGCTCAGCGAGATCGCCGCGCTGCTGCAGGAGCGGGAGGCGATGCTGCACGGCATCAAGGAAGCGGTCCTCGGCTACGACACCGGCGGCCGGGTCCTGCTCGCCAACGACGCGGCCCGCGACCTGCTCGGCCTGCCGGCGGAGTTCGCCGGGCGCAAGCTCCGCTACATGCTGCCGCCCGGCAGGCTCGCCGACGTGGTGACGGGCGAGGTGACGGGCAGCGACCTGCTCGTGCTGCACTCCGACCGGGTGCTCGTCGCCAACCGGATGCCGATCACGCGCAACCACCAGCAGCTCGGCTGGGTGGTGACCTTCCAGGACCGGACCGAGTCCGAGACGCTCAAGCGCGCGCTGGACGAGGTGACCGGGCTGGCCGACACGCTGCGGGCCCAGTCGCATGAGTTCGCGAACCGGCTGCACACCCTAGTCGGCCTGGTCGAGCTTGGCCATTACACCGAGGCGGTTGAGTTCGTCACCGGCCTGTCCGCCGCCCGTGGCGAGCTGACCGGCCAGCTCGTCGAGGCGATCGGAGAGCCCAAGCTGGCCGCGCTGATCCTGGCCAAGGTATCCCTGGCGAGCGAGCGCGATGTCGAGCTCCGGCTGCTGCCCGACAGCAAGGTCGGGCAGCGCATCACCGCGATCACGCAGGTGCTGACGGTGGTCGGCAACCTGATCGACAACGCGATCGACGCCGCCGCGTTCGCGCCCGCCCCGCGTGAGATCGAGCTGAGCCTGGCCGCGGCCGACTCTGACCTGCTGGTCCGGGTCCGCGACACCGGCCCCGGCGTCCCGCACGACCTGCGTGACCAGATCTTCACCGACGGGGTCACGACCAAGTCCTCGCTGACCGGCGCCAGGCGCGGCCTCGGGCTTGCCCTGGTCAGGCAGGTCGTGGAGAGCATGGGCGGCATGGTCAGCGTCGGCCACGACGGCGGCGCCGTCTTCACCGCCGTGCTGCCCGGCTGTCTCGATGCCAGGGTGACGGTGCCGACATCCCGGGTGGTGTCATGATCCGCACCCTGGTCGTCGATGACGACTTCCGCGTGGCCTCGATCCACGCCGCCTACGTCGCCAAGATCGACGGCTTCGAGGTCGTAGCCGAGGCGCACACCGCCGCCGAGGCGGTCGACGCGGTGGACCGGCTCCGTCCCGACCTGATGCTGCTCGACCTCTACCTCCCGGATGAGCACGGGCTCAAGCTGGTCGCCCGGCTGCGCGATGGCCACCCGCCGGTGGACGTCATCGTGATCACCGCCGCTAAGGACGCCGACAGCGTCCGCGTCGCGATGCAGAGCGGCGCGCTGCACTATCTGCTCAAGCCGTTCAGTTTCCCGGTGCTCCGCGACAAGCTGCTGTCCTACGCCCAGATGCGGACCCGGCTGGGCGCGCTGCGCCACGCCGACCAGCGCACCGTGGACCGCGTATTCGGCGCGCTGCGCGCCCCCGACCAGCTAGCCGGCATGAAGGGCCGCTCGGTGCACACCCTGGCGGCGGTCGAGCAACTGCTCAGCGAGACGGGCGATGACCTGTCGGCGGCCGAGGTCGCCGAGCGCACCGGCATGAGCCGCGCCACCGCCCAGCGCTACCTCAGCCACCTGCACGAGGTCGGCCGGGTGGAAATCAGGCTCCGCTACGGCAGCGGCGGACGCCCGGAGCACGGCTACCGGAGCACCGCTACCGGCCAGGCCGGCGAGTCCCCGGCCGGTATCTTCGCCACGGCTCCGGCCCTCGACGCGGACGAAGGTGTCCGCCGCTGTCTCCGCCGGCGCCTGCCAAGAATTCGTCAGGCCGCGGCGCAGGGGCGGAATCGGGCCAGATAGGCCACGCTCGGGCCCCGGCGGGCGGTCAGGTGCAGGCCCTCCGTGTCGGCCAGGCGGTGCAGTCGGCCGAACGGGATCCAATGCCGGTCGAAGAACTCGCCCACCACTAGCCGCCCGCCAGGCTTGAGCACTCGGGCCGCCGCGGCCAGCACCCGGTCCGGTTCGGGGATCTCGCCGAGCGCGGTCACCAGGTAGACCGCGTCGAAGGTCTGGTCTTCGAACGGCAGCTCGCGGGCGTCGGCGCAGTGCGGGTGGACGATGTCCAGCGCCTTCTCGGCAGCTCGGCCCATGACGTGGTCCAGCATCTCCTGCTGGATGTCCACGATGTCCAGCCGGCCTCGGGCCGAGCTTTGGCGCTATGTGCAGCGTCTGCAGGCCGGTGCCCGGGCCGAGCTCCAGCATCTGCTCCCCGGGCCGGGGCTGCAGGATCTGGTCCAGGTCCGCCTTGGCCAGGAACGGCAACTGCAGGTCCAGCAGTCGGCGTTGGGCGTAGGGGTAGGGCGCCTGATCGGTGAACCACCAGGCGCCGGCGGCCAAGGCGGCGAGCCCGGCCGCGGCCGTCAGGCCGGTTCGGCGCGAGTTCGGGCGGGTTGCGGCATGGGTCAGAGTCATCTCTACTCCTCGTACTTGTCTGTTCCGGCGGTCTCGACCGCCGAGGGGAACGGGTGGCGGATCAGTCGCAGCGCCAGCGCGATGCAGGCCAGGGCTATCGGGACCTCGGCGAAGACGGCCATCGCGATCGCGGTGAGCAGTTCGCCGCCCGGTGCGGCCGAGGTCAGATCGAGCCAGGCGTCGGTCAGCAGCAGCACCGCGGTGGCGGTGGCGGCCAGGACGCAGCGGTTGTCCGCGCGCAGCAGCAGCCAGCCGGTGGCGAACAGGGCCAGCGCCTCGCAGCTGTCCAGGCCCACCCAGGCCAGCGCCCAGTGGCCGTCGGTGGCGCCGGCCGGCAGGGTGCGAGACAGGAAGAGCACCCACGGGATCATGAACACCCCTGCCGCGACGTACGCCCGGCCGAGCCGGCTGCGCGTGCCGCGGGATCCCGGACCGACTGGGTCGCCGGACCGGACCGGACACCGGAGCCGATCCGCCTGATTCAGCGTGCCGAGCATGACAGTGGTCTCCTTATCGCACCGCCCGATCGTTCGGGCCGGGAACCACTCTGGCCGCCACCGGCCGGTGAATCAGTAGCGTGGCTTTCCGTCTTCGGGCTGGTGCTGGGTACAGCCGCACGCGGTAGGTAGCGACATGGACCAGTGGTGATCAGGCCTTATACGGTGGGCTCCATGAGCTCCGGCACCACCGACACCGAATCGGGAGCGAGAGGGCTCCGCAGCGTCCTGGCCGGCCCGTGGGCCCGCCGGACCTGGCGCGATCTGGGGTTCACCGTCTTGTCCGCGGGTCTGAACCTGCTGCCCCTGCTCGTCATGGCGCTGCCATGGACCTGGACCTTCTACACGCCGATTTCGTTGTCGGCCGTGCTCACCTGCATGTTCGTCTCGGTTGCGGCGGCGGTGGCGCTCTGCCCATGGCTGACGGTGCCGCGCCGGGCGTGCTTCTACGAGGTGCTCGGGGTGCGGATCCCGAGGCCGCCGACGCTCGAGCGGTCCCCGGACTCCTCCGGCGGCGTGCGGTCGGCGCTGCGCGATCGCCTGCGCTCGCCGCGCACCTGGCGGCAGGCGTGCTACCACCTGGTCGTCGGCCCGGCGGTGAACCTGCTCGGCCTGCTCGGCGGCCTGCTCTGGGCCGCCGCGCTGATCGGCTTGGCGACGTCGGCGTTGCTCGCGCTGTTCACCGCGGTCGGCGTGTTCCGCTACGCGGGCCCGCGTGTCTGGGGCGGCGCGGAGCTCTGGATCGTGCTGCTGTGCGCGATCCTGGTGTATCTGGGCCCGTGGATCGTCTCGGCCGCAGTGCGGATGGACACCCGGGTGGCCTCCGACCTGCTCGGCCCGAGCCGGGCGGAGAAGCTGGCCCAGCGGGTGGCGAAGCTGACCGAGAGCCGGGCCGGTGCGGTCGACGCGGCCGACGTCGAGCGCCGCCGGATCGAGCGTGACCTGCACGATGGCGCACAGCAGCGGCTGGTCTCGCTGGCGATGAACCTCGGCCTGGCCCGGACGACCTTGGCGCACGAGCTGTCCGAGCTGGCCCGCCAGGCGCTGCAGGAAGCGCACGAGGAGGCGAAGGGGGCACTGACCGAGCTGCGCGAGCTGGTGCGCGGACTGCATCCGGTGGTGCTCGAAGACCGCGGCCTCGACGCGGCGCTGTCCGGTATCGCCGCGCGCTCCCCGGTGCCGGTGCGGCTGACTGTGGACATGCCGCGCCGGGTCTCGTCCACGGTGGAGGCCGTCGGGTACTTCATCGTCTCCGAGGCCCTGGCCAACGTGAACAAACACGCCCGAGCCACGGCCGTGCAAGTGGACGTGCGCTTGGACGGCACGGTGCTGCGGATCACGGTAACGGACGACGGGATCGGCGGCGCGGACGCGAGCCGGGGCACCGGCCTGACCGGCCTGGCGCAGCGGGCCGCATCGGTGGACGGTAGCTTCGGCATCAGCAGCCCGCTCGGCGGACCGACGACGATTAAGGTAAACCTGCCATGCGAACTGTGATCGCAGAGGACTCGGTCCTCCTGCGCGCCGGACTGACCAAGCTGCTGGAAACCACCGGATTCGAGGTGGTGGCGGCGGTGCACGACGCAGACGCGCTGCTGACCGCGGTGGAGCAGCACCGCCCAGAACTGGTGATCGCGGACGTGCGGATGCCGCCGTCCTTCACCGACGAGGGCATCCGGGCGGCCCTGGTGATCCGCCAACAATGGCCGGAGACGGCAATCATGGTGCTGTCTCAGTACGTCGAGGAGCGCTACGCCGCGGACCTGCTGGCCACCCAGACGACCGGTATCGGCTATCTCCTGAAGGACCGGGTCGCGGACGTGGACGTGTTCCTGGAGGCGCTGCGCCGGGTCGCTGCGGGCGGGACTGCCCTCGATCCGGAGGTGGTAGCCCAACTCCTACTGCGCCGCCAAGACCGCCCGACGGACCGGCTGACCGCCCGGGAACGCGAAGTGCTGTCCCTGATGGCCGAAGGCCGCTCCAACGCCGGCATCGCCGAATGCCTGGTGGTCAGCGAAAGCGCGGTGGCCAAGCACATCAACAGCATCTTCACCAAGCTGAACCTGTCCGCAGCCGAAGGTGACCACCGGCGGGTCCTGGCAGTGCTTCGGTTCCTGGAAGGCACGGGCGCCGCCGACCGGAGCTGATTTGACCGGAACGGTAGCAGGCTTAACTGAGCCTGCATCAGAACTGGCGGCATCCCATGCCATCGGCGAGGCTCGGCCACTTCTGCACCGGGCCTCTCGCATGCCATAGTTAGCCCGGAATTCAACAAGCGAGCAGGGTTGGGAGACATGGCCAGGCGAATCGTCCTTGTGCTTGTGGCCGTGATCGCGGCCGTGTCGCTGGCGGCTGGTCGTGCCGCCGCCGCGGGGAGCGGATCGGCCTATAACTCGCCCGCGCAGGCCGGGTATGCCGCCACCGGGGGGAATTTCGTCTATGCAGGCGCGCACATCGTGCTGCCGGACGCATCGCGCTTTGCCGGCGAGCTGGGCACGGTGGAGTTCGGCGTCCAGCTCTGGAACGGCTCGACCGTGATCGACATCGGGGCGATGGCGTGCACAGATTCCTCATGCAAGCCCGGCGGCAAGCCGCAAGTCCGCGACTACAAGCCGGTGCTGCGGGTGTTCAACAGGAAGACAGGCGCGCTTATCTGCTCCGCGGCGGCCGGCAACTGCCCGAGCCCGGCCTCCTCGGGCTGGTCGCGCGCCTCGTTCCGTCCGGGGACGAGCCTGGACATCACCCTGTCGTATCCCGTCCCGCATCAGGGGTTCATCGACGCGCAGGTCGGCGGCGCCGGCGACTCGGCGTGGCCGCTCGGCGATGGCGCGACGTTCAGCCAGGCGCGGATCGCGACGACCTTCGGCTCCACGCCGTTCGCTGCGGCGCCGTTCCGCGCGCCGGCCCGCGCGATGCGGCTGGCGACGTTCTTCGAGCCTGCGGGGCCGCCTTATGAAGCTGAACTGGCCGACAGCGCCGGAGCGTCAGCCTGCCTCGGCAACCCGCCGGTCTTCACCAGGCACTATCTGCGGCTCACCAAGACCGGCGGCGCGACTCATGTCCGGGCGACCGCCGGCGCCGTTTCCGGGGGCGACGCCTGCAACTTCAGCGTTTACCTCAAACCGTAACAACGCGGCCCTGTTCAGCGCCGCCCCCTTCCGCCCTTTTCGAGCGGACTGACCCACCCGAGGGCACTGTGGCGACGGCGGCCGTTATGTAAGCCGTCGATGCACTCGGGCCTTACTGGCCTGGGGGAACCCCGTACCGCCGAGGGCTGAGCCCGAAGGGCGGCGACCTGCACGATCCCCTTTCCCGAACACGCCGAGGCGATCATTTCCGACCGCAATCAGTCGTGATCAATTGTTAATCGACGCGTTATCACTCCTACGAGCCCATTACGCGACCTTCAAATCGCCGCTGTTCCGGCCGCAGGCGGAGCAACGTCGATGCCGTCAGAACCGAACGGGCGTGCAGGGCGGGTGCAGCCCCAGTGAGGAGGCATCCATGAGCAAGCGCGGAATTCGCGGGGTATCCCTGCGGATGAGCCTGGCGGCCGCCGCAGTGGTACTCGCGGGCGGCACGACGGCAGCATTGGTGGCGGTAGGTGCCAGCCACGGCGGCACGGAAACTGCCCAGTCGGCCGGGTTCTCCCAGGCGAGCGGCCGGACGATGAGCTACACCAGCGCGTTGTCCTCGGCGGTCAAGGACTGGAGCAAGTCGCCGAGTACGTCACTCACGACCATTTCGCACATGAAGCCGGTGACCAACTACTGGTCCCAGTCGTGGCACCACGCCATCATCGTCATCCAGCGCGGCACCGTGGTGGCGGTGGGCAAGAACGAGTTCACGGTCAAGTCCGCGAACGGCACGATCAAGATGTGGAACGTGAACGGCGCCACGAAGACCAAGAACGTCGGAGGCACCGCGACCGGGATGTCCGCCATGACCGGCGGCACCATGAAGGTGCCCTCCCGGTGGACCATGCACACCAGGGTCACGCGCATCGCGAAGGGTGACCTCGTTTTCGTCTACGGCGAGCGCGTTGGCCGCACGCTCAAGGCGCAACTAGTGCTGTTCGCGGCGCCGGCCACGACCAACCGCATGCCGAGGGCCACCCCGACGGCCAAGCCGACCGTGACCGCTCCTGCTCCCGCGCCGACGGGCGTCGGGGCGACGATCACCGGCACTCACTTCTAACAGTCAATGCGGACACGGAGGTGAATGGATGCTCACCGGCCAGAGGCACACAGCGCGTCAGCGCTCGCGAGGTAAGCGTCGCGCTCGTATAGCGGCCGCGATCGCCATTCCGGTAGCGGCTGGCGTCGCAATCGGAGCGGCGGTCATCGCGGTACACGGCGGGTCGATCAACGTGGCGGACTCGTCGTTCGCCCGGCACCATCAGGGGCCATCGGCGTCTCCCACGACATCGGCATCGGGCACGGCGAGCGCTAGCGCAACCGCCAGCGCGAGCCCAAGCACGAGCACCGGCACGGGAGCCACGGTGGCGCCCGCCAACTCGTTCGCGGGCGGCGCGGTCGCCACCGCCCAGCTCGGAGACGTCGCGACAAGGCCAGTCGACGGCACCGGCGCGGCGATCAACACCAGGCAGACCGCGGCGCAGGCCGCGACCTCGATGAACTGCTCGCTTAGCGTCCCGGCCAACCCGCTTAGCGCGGCCGGCCTGGCCACGCCGTGGCAGCTCGGCGACGGCTGCTCGATGGCCAACGCGGGCACGGAGGGCGCGTTCGTCGAGGCGACGATCCTGGCACCGAGCGGGCAGCTGTCGGTCTACAGCCCGCTCGTGGTCACCGCGGGCACCCAGCCGCAGTGACGCCGTGGCGCCGGCCATCGCGGCCGGCTCTGTGGTGGAGATCAGCGTCGGCTTCAACGGCACCAACCTGTACCTTACTGGTGCCGGCGCCGTCGGGGGCAAGTGCGTCGACGCCCTCGGCGAGTCGCTCATCGGACAGGTGTCGGCCTGCAACGCGGTGGCCTTCTACCGGGCCGCCAACGCGGACATCGCCGACGGGAAGCTCAGCATCCCTGCCGCTGGCACGGCGACCGATGGCCAGGCCTGCCAGACCACACGTGACTTCGCCCTGATCGACCAGGACGAGAGCGACAACGTGGTCAGCCAGTACCTGATCACCGCAAGCGGGCAGACCGCGCAGAACTTGCTGTAGATCAACGCGACCTTCATGGCCGCACGGTCCCGATCAACGGCAGTGACGACGCGCTGCTCAACGAGTTCGTCGACCCGGCGAACGGATACCTGCCGTCCACCGCGCCCGACTCCACCTACCCGAAGGCCGACGGGCCGTCGCAGGCGCTGAATGATGTGCAGGCATGGGCCGACCAGAAGGGCATCATCGCGGTCATCCCGCTGAACGACGAGATGACGCTGGTCGGCGGCCAGATGAGCATCGCCAGGACCGACGCTTGCCCGCTCTCTCGTCGACCAGCCGCTGCTCGCGCGACACGATCCGGCGATCGTCGCGGCCAGCTACCGCCAGAATATGACGAATATCGTGCCGACCAGGAACAACCGGGACATGACCGCGGTCGCTGCCTTCGCCAGCTCTGTGGCGGCGATCGGCGGCAACCTGGCCACGTTCCTCGGGACCGGCTGTCCATGTCCTTCGTCAACCTCGGCTGCTCCAATGACGGCCTGCCCGACCCGGTCAACGTCACCCTGGACGGGAACGGCGTCGCTACGGCGGTCTCCTACAACCTGGCGCAGCAGACGGCGAAGGGCGCGGCGACGGGCACCACCACGACCCCGACGACCACCCCGGTCACCACCGCGCCGAACCCCGCTGCCGGCGAGATGACTGGCACGTAGTCCAAGAGCGGCCGCAGGAACCGACCCGTCTACCCGTTCGGCATGTCACGTCGCCGGCGAGCTACGGCCGTCTCGCCACGCGGCGACATCCCGGCGCCCCACGCCGGCCCTTGCGAGCGCGGCGGCGAGGCGCGCGTCCTTCCGAAAGCGCCAGCGCCCGGCGGTGGTCGACCTACCGATGCACTTGAACTGGTCGGCGCCGGGACGGTTGTTCGACCTGCGAGCCAGGGTGACCGAGCCAGCGTTCGAGACGTGCGGCAGGAGGGAACACTGCCGACATCTTGGCTTACGTCGACGGCGCGCTGCTCGTTGACTTGTGGGCTTTCCAGCTGGCGGTGGCCCGGCTGTTTTTCGCCTTGCCGCCGGTCAAGGTTTTCTGCTGGCCGGGAGAGGGGCGCTGCTCGAGCAGCATCGCACCTCGAGGCCAACCGAGGCCCTCGACTTTTCACCGCTCCCGAACGCGGGCATGTCCCGGCCGCGCGTGACGCGAAAAGGACCGGAGCGGGCATCTCGCGCACTTCAGTCACCTCATTCAGGGAATGTCGGCAAGACGAAGCTCCCTGCCGGTGGCAGGGTCAGCGACCGTACCCGTCCGGATCGGCAACAGTCGTCATGCCTTCCAAGGCGGTGAGAAGAGCCCGTAGCCGTGGGTAGGGGGACTGGGCTGTCCGGTCGCGAAGTCCTTCGCCGCGCATGATATCGAATACGTTGGCGGCCAGGTTCGCGCCCGCTTCCCGGGACTCGTCAGCTCGCTGGGCGATGACCGGGCTTTGCCAGGCGTTGCGGTAGGGGGCGGGCAGTGGGACGTAGAGCACCAAGTGATCGGCGCGGTCGACGCGCATCGGTTCTGTGCCGAGACCGCCCAGGACAGGTAGTCGGCCCATTATCGGCAGCGCGGCTTTAACCGTGCTCGGGATCTGCGCGAACTGCTGGATAGTCGGGTCAAGGACTTGGCCCGCGGCGGGTATAACCAATATCGTATGCCCGTTCAACGTCCCGTCCTCGTTGTAATGAGGACGTAGTCCGTCGTCGCCGCCGCCGTACAACTGGCCCTCGGTCCCGGGCGCTGCGATACCCACCCCGATCGCCTGGATTTCCGACGCAATCCCGTATTCGGCAAGGCGTACTGTACCGTCACACAGCAGTCAACGCAGTGCGCCGCGGCCTGCCTGTCCTCGGCGGCGTTC